>NZ_RBAH01000014.1 GCF_003626695.1 Paenibacillus ginsengarvi | reverse complement strand
GAACTGGTGTTGCTTATCTCCGTTAACCCCCATCATAGTGGAATCCCTCCAAAAGAAAAACTGCATAGAATTTAAATTCTACGCAGCTCTCCAAAAACCTTTGAACGTTCTGTTTGTCAACAGCCCCCTGTGGGGTCGGGGGTTTTTCGCGCATGTTGCCGAAGGGGCATTTCCGCCCGCATTAGTAAGGGCGCGGTGAGGGAAGCCGATCGTCAGCGGAACGGGTATGAGTAGTTGAGAGGCTCGTCGAAGGTTACGTAGTCGAGATTGACCATCAGCAGCAAATAGCGCATGCCGGTTTTCGGATCGCTTATAATGATATGGTCGCGTCCGGCCGCCTCCAGAACGCCGCGGAATATTTTTGCATTCCACTCGCTGTTGTTTTCATACGTCATGTATAGGGTAGCCATTTTGCCCAGGTTCAGGCGAAGTATGTTTTCGATAAACGACTGCTCGATCGGCAGCATGCCGGGTGGCGTTGGAGCCCCGGCGGGGGGAAATGCTCCCGGCATAGCGGACATGCCAGGCATACTTTGCATACTTTGCATACTTGGCATACTTTGCATACTTGGCATACTGGGCATACTGGGCATTCCTGGCATGGCGCCGGGCATCCCGCTTGGCATCCCGCTCGGCATCCCTGCCGATATCGGCATAGGCGCACCGGCTGCGGCCGCCGTTTGCGTACCCGGAACCGCTCCGGATGGTTGCGTCGCCATTGGATAATAATAGTACTGGGGCGCGGCGGCTGTCGGTTTAAAATTATTCGGATTCATCGTACTCATAGTAAACCTCCTTCAAGGGGGTTGCCCGCTTCTGCCAGGGGCAATAGGCAAAAACCTACATTACAGTGTATTGGGCTTATGACGGAAACGTGACAGCATTATCGACAAAATTATGAATTTGGAAACCGTTTATTGTAAAAAACGATTCGGGTTGCTATGATTAGTGGTGGACAAAACCACTATGATAAAGTCAGGGTCAAGGAAGGTTCAGGAGGTTTACCGCAATGGACAAACAGTTAAGCATCGATGCGGTCGCGGCTGCCGAAGCGCAGGAAGCGCCCGCCGTCATAAGAAAACCGAATGCAAGAGATTTTATTCAGCTCGCTAAGCCGGGCATTTTGTTCTCCAACATCATTACCGCCTTCGGCGGTTATTGGGTTGCATGGGGAAATTCGGGCGAGTCGTTTAATCTTCCGCTCATGTTGTACGCCATGCTCGGCACCTTGCTCGTTATGGCATCGGGATGCGTGCTGAACAACTATTTGGACCGCGATCTCGATACGAAAATGACCCGCACGCGCAAACGCGCGCTGCCTACCGGCGTCGTTTCGCCGAAAATCGTGTTCTGGTACGGAATCATCCTCGGCGCTGCAGGACTAAGCGTGCTCAGCCTGCTCGTTAATCCGCTCAGCGGTCTGCTTGGCGTTGTAGGCCTGCTGGTTTACGTGCTCGTTTATACCGCTTGGCTGAAACGGACTTCGACGCTCAGCACGACGATCGGCGCTATTTCCGGGGCAATGCCTCCGGTGATCGGCTACTGTGCCGTTACCGGCCATCTGGATATGGGTGCCTGGATCTTGTTCGGCATTTTGTTTTTTTGGCAGCCGCCGCATTTCTGGGCGCTCGGCATTCGCCGCAAGGAAGAATACCGCGCTGCCGGCTTCCCGCTGCTTCCGGTCGTGCACGGCAACGAGCTGACGAAGATGCATATGCTCCGTTTTCTTGTTATGCTCGTGCCTGTTTCGCTGCTGCTCTACGCCTATGGCTATGTAGGCGAAATTTATTTGTTCGCGGCCATCGCGCTTGGTCTTGCCTGGACGTTTATCGGCCTCGCCGGATTCAAGACGAAAGATGACGATAACTGGGCAAAACGGATGTTTGTATTTTCGATCAACTATTTGCCGCTGTTGTTTATCGTCATGATTATCGATACAATTCGTGGTTAGAGGGCGGGGTAAACCCGTCTTATTGCGGAACAAGCTTCGCGGCTTGTTCTTTTTTCTGAAAACCGGGGCTTTTGGAGCAAGGGAGCCCTTCCGGTCATCATCAGGTATGGGGGAAGCGGACAATGAGCGTGTTTTTGCAGAAGCATTGGTTCAAAGTACTGATTGTAGTTCTGATTGCGGCCGCTGTCGCGGGCTGGATTTACAAGACGCGTGGAGGGACGGAAAACTATCCGGTTTTGGGACAGGCGGCGGACTTTAAGCTGGAACAGCTCGATGGCAAAACGGGCGGGCTAACGGACGATGCCGGCAAGGTCCGGCTCGTATATTTCTTCTGGTCGTCGTGTCCGGATGTGTGCCAGCCGACGACGTACGAGCTGTCCAAAGTGCAGGAGGAGCTACAGAAAGCAGGCTTGCTCGGAACCGACGCGGTCATGTATTCGATCAGCTTCGATCCCACCCGGGATACGGTGGAGCAGCTCAAGAAGTATTCGGCCCGGTTTAACGCCGATCCGAACGGCTGGAAGTTTATGCGCGGGGAGCAGAAGGCGGTCATCGATCTGGCGAGGAAATATGCGGTTTCCGTGCTCCAGGACAATAACGGCAACTTCGGGCATACGAATTCTGTCGCCCTGGTGGACCGTTCCGGCAACATTCGCAAATATTTCATCGCCTCCGACGGCAACCTCAGCTATCGGACCGTGGCGGACGCCGTGAAAACTTTGGCCAAGACGCAATAAGCTGGAAGAGGGTAGCGCCTGTGTCATACTTCGTATATATCCTTCTGAACAACGTCGTGCCACTGAGCCTGCTCATCGCGCTCGGCGTTGTGCTCCAGCGTGCTTTCAAGCTGGATATTAAAACGCTGTCCAAGCTGAACTTTTATATGTTCTCACCGGCGATCATGTTCCAGATGCTTTACGAGTCGCAGCTGTCGCTGAAGATCATGTCGCAGGTACTGCTGTTTTTCTTCGTCTTCTTTTTCGCTTTGTTCGGAGCCGTCGAAATCGTCATTCGGCTGCGCGGGTATAAAGCCGGCATGCGCAGCGCGATGCGCAACAGCGTCATCTTTTACAACAGCGCCAACTACGCGATTCCGCTCAATCAGCTCGTGTTCGTCGGCGATCCGTTTACGCTGTCGATTCAGATTATTATCATGATGATGCAGAGCCTGATTCCGAATACATACGGCGTGTACTCCGTCAACGCGCATAGGCAGAAGCTGAAGGACACGCTTAAGACGATTTTGTCGATGCCGGTCATCTACGTAATCCCGATTGCGCTGCTAATGCGCGGTTTCCATATCCCGGTTCCGCACCCGGTCTACATTTCGATCGACTATATTGCCAAAGGCTTCATCGCTACCGCGCTTACGACGCTGGGTGTTCAGCTCGGAAGCATGAAGTGGCAGCTCAAGCTGCATGACGTTGCCATCTCGAACGTGCTGCGCCTGTGCGTCGGTCCTTTGCTCGGTTTTCTGATCGTGTTGGCGTTCGGATTCCACGGCGATATGGCGAAAGCGCTTATATTGTCGTGCGCGGTGCCGACCTCGCTCAGCAGCGTCCTGCTGGCCGTCGAATTCGACAACGAGCCGGAATTTTCCTCGCAGGCGGTGTTTTCGTCCACCGTATTCAGCATTTTCACAGTCACCTTCGTCATCTATTTGATACAGTTTGTTCCTTGAACAAGGGAAAGCCCGCTGTCCGCACTTACGGACGACGGGCTTTTTAGATAGACGTTATTTACTCGAACGGATTTGGCTCGGGATAATGAATGTAGCTGTCGAGACCGGCCTTCTCGAGCTGCTGCACGATATATTCATCAGGCGTTCCTTCGACTCCGGCATAACCTCTTCTCGTATAAATTTGCTCGGCGTCCGGGAAGGCGTCGCGCAGTATGCCGCGAATCCGCTTGCCGGACGGATCGTTGTCGGTGAATAAATAAACGTCCCGGTCTCCGATCTTTTTCTTCAGTTGCTCGAGCTTGTCCGTGTTCAGCGTCCCGTATGTGCACAAAATCAAGATTTCGTCGGTTAGCAGTCGGCGAAGCCTGCTTTTGTCATTTTTACCTTCGACGATAATGGCGATTGGCATGTCAGCACCTCCGGTTGACTTCTCCGGTTCGGATGGTCGTTTCCATCAGTATAGCGGTCTGCCGATCCGACAAACAAGTACCGTTTTGTGCGGATTTCCCGGGAAATGTCGGAAAGCGGAAAAAAGGCCCGTCGCATAAGCGAGCGGAGCCTTCGCAATGAGTTTTTGGTGCTGCGAAACCCCGCCGCGCGGGCGGGGCGCCGTTTCTACTCGTGAGTACTGAGGTCGCGGGGGGAAGCTTATAACCAGCAGGACTGCAGAACGATTACGAGCAGAATATACAATACGAGAATAATGGCCGTCGACGTCCAAAGTCCACCAATTCCACCGATTCCACCGATTCCACCAGACATTTATTATTCACTCCCTCGGTACAGGTTTTTGTCTAAGAGACAATACCATCCTATTGCCGAACAGGGCAAAATGTCTGTGCACCTGCCCGGAGCGGGGGAAAATGGGTATGGGTCTATCCATTGGCTTCGGAGGGGCCGGCAGCGGTTACTCGGCGACCGGAGGAGCATCCGGATTCGTCCGGAATTTCCCCGGAACAAGCAGCGTCAAAGCGAGCATCATGATGAAAAATGCGATAAAATAAGGGGACAGGCTGTGCCGCAGCTGTCCGGCCAGTACCGGTCCGATAAACGCACCGAGCGACGAGGAGATGGCCAGAAAAGAAAAAACGCGGCCGTATCGGCTTGCGCTCGATACGCTTGCGAGCAGCGTCGCCATCGCCGGGAAGATGACGCCTTTCGCCATGCCGATCAGCAGCAGGGTGAAGAGAAGCGGCAGCGGCCAATGAACCGACAGTCCGAAAAACGCCAGCGCCAAAGTGAAACCGCCGACGACGGTCCGTCCGAGGGGCGAATATTTGTGCAGAAACAATAGGCTGAGCGTGCAAAGGGCACCGAGGCTGACCATCGAAAACAGCAGGCCGGATGTGAGCAGCGATTGCTGCGACGATTTCATCAGCGGCAGCTCGAAAAATAAAATGCCCTGCGAGCAGGCGAGCCCCAGAGGCACACCGTAAAACAGCCAGGGAATCCCCCCGGTATCGGAGACGCCATGCCGATTGGGCGCAGGCCTGGTCCCGTGACCGTGACCCGCTACGACCAGAGCGGTGCTGCCACTGACCGCTTTCGTGTCGTGTATAAAGAAAAAGGCGCTCGCTCCGATGACGATGAGTGCCCAGCCGAGCAGGCTAAACGTCGTCGTGAAGCCGATTTTGGCTACGAGCAGGGCGCCTGCGGCCGGAGATATGACGGAAGCGAGCGTATGCACGAAGCCGTTGCCGGCCATGAGCTTGCCCTGCTGAACGCTGTTTGTGCCGAGCTTGGCCAGCATAGCCAGACAGGCGGGAGACAAGAAAGCGAGCACGAAACCGCTAATCGAGCGTATCGTCAGCAGCTGCCAAGGATCGGTCACCTTCGATTGGTACAACAGCAGGACGCCGGCCAGCAGCATGCTTAAGCAGATGAACGGCTTGCTGCCGTAACGGTCGACCCAATGGCCGGCCAGCAAATTGCCGGGCAGATGCGTCAGCGAATACATGCCCATCATCCACCCGATAAACGTCGGGGCGGCTCCGAGCGAGATCGCGAACGGTGTCAGGATCGGGTATTGGGCGTGCAAATCGAAAAATGCAACGAACATGAACAAATAAAGCCAGATGGCCGTTTTCATCGAATGCCCCCTTTTCATTAGCCTCACCCTACTTGTACGTGGCTGTCCGGCCGGATATGCCTCGGTATTGCGTTTGTTTTCTCTCGAATGGATGGTATGATAATAGAAAACGCGCCTCCGCTCCTGCAACAAGAATTCGCTATAGGCGAAGTGCACGAATAGCGGGATTTTTTCCCCTGTTAAAGAGAATGGAAAGGGATGAAGTTCATGGATCAGCTTCTCACATTTTTGCAGGACCGCTGGCTTGTCGTTCTCATCGCGCTCGTTGTCCTGTTCGTTGTGATCAAAATCGTCAAAACGGTGGTCAAATGGGTGCTCGTCCTCGCGATCGTAGCGGGACTGATCTACTATGGCTCGACGTATACCGAGCAGCTCAAGGATATCGGCGAGAACGTCGCCGCGACGGCGAAGGAAGCGGTAAACGACCTGAAGGAGAAGGCCGTGCAGGGTCTGGCCGGCAAGGACGCGAAGTACAAAGATAACGGAGACGGCACGTACACGGTGACGGCGAGCGGCATTCGTCTGGACGGCAAAACCGGGTCCGATAAGGTGAAAATTACGATAGCCGGCGTATCCGCCGAGTTCACGCTGGACGATGTGCTCAAAAAAGCGGTGGAAACGGCGCAAAAGAACGGTTAAGCAAGCCCGATCCGGTTCAAGCTGGAACGTAGGGAGGAATGGATGATGGCCAATTCCGCATGGCTGCTTGAACAGGTTTCCGTCAACCTTGTTTCGCTCGTTCTCGTTTGCATCGTTATCGCTTCCGTTATTCAGGGCGCCGTACGCGGCGCATCGGGCTCGGCCCAGCGTTTTATGCAGTTTGCGGCGGAAGGCGTCGCTACGGTTGTCAGCGTAGTTGTCGCCTGGAAGCTGGCGGATACGTTGTCGCCGCAGCTGCAATCGTGGCTCGTCGCCAAGCGGATCGTGATTCCGAACGAGGAGATCGGATTTTTCCAGCAGATGCTGTATACGTTTGTGACCGGAGTGCGCGATTTTCCGCTGCTTCGGGTCGGGACCGTGTTCGCGATCGCCTACCTCGCCTGCAAAACGATTCTTGTCCGCCTATGGCTGTTCATCGCTTTGCGGACAGGCCTGCTCGGCAGTATCGGGAGCGCCAGCCGGTCGTGGATGAGCAGCGGCGTCGGCGGCGCGATCGGGTCGCTGATCGGCTGCGGGCGCGCTTTGCTGCTGATTGCTTGCCTGTTCGTTTATACGGCGTTATATCCCGAGACGCCGTTTACGAACTATGTGAAGTCGTCGGGGCTCTATATGCAAGGAGCGACGCAGGTCATCGAGCCGGTCGGCGGCGAGCTGCTGGCCAGCCGTTTGCCGGTATTCGCCAAAGCGGTCGGCGACGAGTTCAACCATATTTTACAGCGCAAGTACGAGGTTATAGACGCACGCATCCCGAGCGATATCGCCGAGGCGGCGAAGCAGATTGCGGCGCCCCATGCCGGCGACGAAGCGAAAGCGAAGGCGCTCTACCAGTGGGTCGGCTCGCGCGTGCAGTATGACTATGACAAAGTACAGCTGTATGAGGAAAAGCGGATCTGGAAGGAACAAAGCCCGGAAGAGACGTTCGCCACGCGCAAAGGAGTCTGCATCGACTATTCCCGCCTGTACGCAGTAATGGCCCGTTCGGTCGGGCTGGATGTAAAGGTGGTGACCGGTCTTGGCTACGACGGCCAGGGCGGCTATGGGCCGCACGCCTGGAACGAGGTTTATTTGGCCGACAGCAAAGAGTGGGTTCCGCTCGATTCGACGTGGATGTCCAGCGGGGGCAACTGGTTTGATCCGCCCGGCTTCGACAAGACGCATATTCGCGACGCTTAGCATCATACAATCGGCAAGGAGATTACAGCATGAACGTTTCCCTTCAAGGCGTAAAAATCATTTTATTTGACGCGGGCGATACGCTGCTCACGATTCCCGGCGCACGCGACATTTTGCAGCGATATTTGGCCGAAAAAGAACTGCACCGGGACAGCGAGAAGATAGGCTTTCTGTTCGACGAGGCATTCCGCAAATTTTATTACGAGAAACAGTCGGACGGCACCGAGCTTTGTTCGCCGGAATCGGACCGGCTGTTCTGGGCGGGGATTTATTCCTATGTATTGAACGGGCTCGGCGTGGATGAGCATCACGACGAAGAGATTATCCACCGGTGGAGCCACGAGCTGTACGACGTGTTCACCTCTCCGGAGCCGTACGAGCTGTTCGGCGATGTAATCGAGTCGCTGAAGAGGCTGAAGGGGGCCGGCTACCGGCTGGGCATCGTCTCGAATTTTGCCCCTACGCTCAAGGCGATCCTGCGCCATAAAGGCATTCTGGATTATTTCGACCCGGTTATCGTTTCGACCGAGGTGGGGCTGGAGAAGCCGAATCCGGCTATTTTCCGGCTGGCCCTTCAGGAGGCCGGGGCAGCGGCAGAGGAAACGCTGTATATAGGCGATCACGATAAAAATGACATATGGGCACCGAACCAAATCGGCATCCGCGCCGTCAAAATAAAGAGATACGCCTATATGACAGGAGACGGTATCGTTTCGCTCGAAGAGCTCGGGTAAGGAGAGAGAGCTATGGCTGTAAGCATGGAAGACCCGGACAAAAAAGAACTGGTCCGGCGCCGGCATTTTTCGTTCCGGCTGAACTTCTTTTTCTTTTGCACGTTTTTGCTATTTTCGATTTTGATCGTTCGTCTGGCGCTGCTGCAATTTGTGGACGGCAAGCGTTATTCCGAGGAAGAGGCGAACAGCACGATCATTCCCCATTCGATCCCGCCGATCCGGGGCAGCATTTTCGACAGGAACAACTACCCGCTGGCAACATCGGTTTCAACGCAGTCGCTGTATTACACGGTCGATGCGAGCAACAAGGATAAGGATGCAATCGTCGCGCTGGCGCGGAAGCTCGAGGACGCTTTCCGAAAAAACGGCGACCCCGCGAAGGCGATAAGTGCCGAAGAGATCATCAAGCTGATGGACGTCGGCTATGACTTGAACAAGAATAGGACGAAGGAGCCAAGCTATTACTCGATTCCGCGGAAAATCAAAGGAGATTTGACGCAGCAGGAAATCGCCTATTTTTCGTGGTACCGCGACGAATTCAAAGGTGTGGATATTCAGGAGGAGAGCATCCGCGAATACAACGACAAGCATATCGCCGTTCAGCTCGTCGGCTATCTGAAGCAGTTTTCCGGTGCGCGCAACACGAACGGGCTGAAGTTTTATCAGGAGAAAGCCAAGTCGACCGATCCGACTGAAAAATATCTCGACAACGAGTACGTCGGCTTTGACGGCATCGAATATATGTACCAAGAAGAGTTGCGCGGCAAAAACGGCGTGAAGAGCTATCCGGTCAACGCGGAAGGGAAGATCGTCGGGGGCGTCTCGATCACGAAGCCGGAAAAAGGCCAAAACCTGTACCTGACGATCGACAAGGACGTGCAGCTCACCGCGCAGGAAGCGATCGTGAATCATCTGCAATATATTAAAAATCCGGCGAGAGACCGGTACACGTACGCCCCGAATGCTACGACCGGCTACGCCGTGGCGATGGAGGTCGATACCGGGAATGTCGTTGCGATGGCGAGTATGCCGGATTACGATCCAAACTATTGGTACGGCGGGCTAACCGACCAGGAATGGAACGACATTATGCTGTATTACCGCAACGGGACGATCTCCGACGTGCCGGCGAACTGGAAGGATCCGAAGGAGAGAGCGAAGCATCCGTCGTCGCTTGTCTACCTGGGCTCCACGATCAAACCGCTTACCGTGCTCATCGGGCTTCAGGAGAAGCTGATGACGATTAACGAAACGTATTATGATAACGGCTTTACGACGTTCGGGAAAGACAAGACAACGATTCGCAACTCCGACGGCCGCCCCTGGGGCAAGCTTAACGTGATTTCCGCACTCGCGCATTCCTCGAATACGTATATGACGGATATGGTTGGACTGCGTCTATACGCTCGGCCCAACGGGCTCGAAACGTGGGACAGCTACATGAAGCAGTTCGGCCTCGGCGTCTTGACCGGCAGCGGTCTCCTAGGGGAGAAGGAAGGCGTGCTGGACTACTTTCATGAAGCCGAGAAGGCGAGTACGCAGTCCGCGCTGGCCCGCGCCTCCTGGGGGCAGCTTGGGCGATATACGCCGCTCCAGCTTGTTCAATATGCGGCGATGCTCGGCAACCGCGGGAAACGGATGAAGCCGCAGTTCGTCAAAAAAATCGAAACGAACGACGGCCAGATCGTCAAAGAGCCGGATCCGGAAGTGCTGAACGAAGTGAATATTCCGGCTGAATATTGGAATGCGGTGCAGAATGGCATGGAACTGGTTAACAAGCAGGGCTTCGACGGCTTCCCGTATACGGTTGCGACGAAGACGGGAACATCGACCCAGAGCGTTGCCGGCAAGGACGTCGACAACGCGGTGTTTATCGCCTATGCGCCGGCCGATAAGCCGAAGCTGGCGATTGCGGTCGTTGTGCCTGAAGGCGGCTTCGGCTCCTACGGTGCCGCGCCGATCGCGCGGAAAATTTTCGACGCGTACGATCGGTCGATCGGTCTCACCGGCGTGCCGAATCCGAATGCAGGTCAGCAGCCGTAGAGCGGTCATAGGGTCTAGTGGGGAGCTAGTGTTCAAATGAACACTAGCTCCTTTGATTTTTCGGGCAGAATGCAGGCTAAATTTTTTTGAAATAATTGTTGCATTAGGGAAACATATTTGCATATAATTAAAAAAGAAAACCAAATGCAATAAAGAGGCATAAGGACAACTATTAGGCATAGGGGAAACTATGTAATATTATGGAACGTATGTCTTCAAGCGATCAATAACGGAACGACAACTAACGGAGGCTGAATACGATGCTGAAAAAATTGATGCAAAGCCGCGCGGTGCGCCGTTTTTTATACGCGATGCTGCTTGTCGCTATCGTCGCTGCGGCGAGCGGGTGCTCGGCATCCCGGTCCGCTTTCAGCGGAACCGAAGGGAAGCTCAAGGTGACGGCGACGATCGGCATGATCACGGACATCGTCCGCAATGTCGGAGGCGACCGGGTCGAAGCGATCGGACTGATGAAATCCGGCGTCGACCCGCATTTGTACAAAGCGACGAAGGGGGATATCGACAAGTTGACCGATGCCGACGTTGTGTTCTACAACGGGCTCCATCTCGAAGGGAAGATGGCCAGCATTCTCGAGAAGCTGGGGCGCAAAAAGCCGACGGTCGCCGTGTCCCGCAATATCCCCGAGTCCGCGCTGCGCGATATGGGCGACGGCAGCGACGCGCATGACCCGCACATCTGGTTCGACGTTCGCAACTGGATGAGCGCGACCGAAGCGGTGCGCGACGAATTGATTCGGCTGGACGGCGCGAACGCAGAGAAGTACCGCGCGAATGCGGATGCTTATCTTGCCAAGCTGCGGGAGCTGCACGAGGAGACGAAAGCGAAAATCGCGCAAATCCCGGAAAAAGGACGCGTTCTGGTGACGGCGCACGACGCCTTCGGTTACTTCGGCGAAGCTTACGGCATACGCGTCATGGGCTTGCAGGGGATCAGCACCGCGTCGGAGGCAGGACTGAAGGACGTGTCTCAGCTGCGCGATTTTTTGGTAGAAAACCGGATCAAGGCCGTATTCGTCGAATCGAGCGTACCGAAAAAAACGATTCAGGCCGTTGTGAGCGGGGCGAAAGAAAAAGGCCATATCGTACAGATCGGCGGCGAGCTGTTTTCCGATGCGATGGGCGAAGAAGGAACTGCCGAAGGGACCTATATCGGCATGGTGCGGCATAATGTGGATACGATCGTGGGCGCTTTGAAATAAACGGGCAAATAACGGAAGGGAGAGAAAGTCAGATGAGAGAGAACAAGGGAAGTCCGTTTGCGGTGAATGGTTTGACGGTCGCTTATCAACGAAAGCCGGTGCTGAGCGACGTGACGTTCGAGGTGCCGGAAGGGAAGCTGATCGGGATCGTGGGGCCGAACGGGGCGGGCAAGTCTACGCTGATCAAGGCGTCGCTGGGCTTGATTCCGAAGGCGCGCGGCGAGGTGCTCATTTATGGCAAGCCCTACACGCAGCAGCGCCGGCTGATCGGTTATGTGCCGCAGCGCGAATCGGTAGACTGGGATTTTCCGACAAGCGCGCTAGATGTCGTAACGATGGGCCGATACGGACACTTGGGCTGGTTTAAACGGCCGGGCGCCCATGAGAAGCGCATCGCCATGGAATGCCTGGAGAAGGTCGGCATGGCCGACTACGCAGGGCGGCAAATCAGCCAGCTGTCGGGCGGCCAGCAGCAGCGTATTTTTCTCGCCCGGGCGCTCGCCCAGGATGCGAAGCTGTATTTGATGGATGAACCGTTCGTCGGCGTCGATGCCGCTACGGAAAAGGCGATCATTACGCTGCTGAACGAGCTGAAAAAGCAGGGGAAGACGGTGCTCGTCGTTCACCACGATTTGTCCACGGTCAAAGAATATTTCGATTGGGTCATGCTGCTGAACGAGCGCTTGATCGATATCGGCCCGACGGAGAGCGTCTTTACGGCGGCCAATCTCCAGATCGCATACGGCGGCCGTCTCGCGGTTCTGGAGAAATCTCCGGGAGATCTGGTGACATCGGGTGATCGCCTATGATAAGCAAATTGATCGTACTGCTGCAAGACCCGAACGTCCGCTGGATTTTAACGGCGTCGGTGCTGCTTGGGCTGAGCAGCGGCATTCTCGGCAGCTTCGCTTATTTGCGTAAAATGAGCCTGATGGGAGACACGCTGGCGCACGCCGCGCTCCCCGGAATATGCATTGCCTTCATGCTGACCGGCTCCAAATCGATTTTCTTCTTCCTGATCGGCGCGGCGATCGCCGGATTGATCGCGACCTTCGGCATCGGTTACGTGACGCGCCATTCCCGCATCAAGCAGGACGCGGCGCTCGGCATCGTACTATCCGTCTTTTTCGGCTTCGGCATCGTGCTGCTGACGCAAATCCAGCATAGCGACAGCGGCAATCAGAGCGGGCTCGATAAATTTTTGTTCGGGCAGGCGGCGGGCATGGTCATGACGGACGTGATGACGATGGCGATCGTTTCGGTCGTGCTTACCGGCTTATGCGCCCTGTTGTACAAAGAGTTCAAGCTGCTCAGCTTCGATCCTGGCTTCGCCAGAGGACTCGGGCTGCCTGTAGCCGTCCTCGACCAACTGATGATGTTTCTGATCGTGGTCGCCGTAGTCGTCGGCATTCAGGCGGTAGGCGTCGTGCTGATGGCGGCGATGCTCATCACACCGGCCGTTTCGGCCAGATATTGGACGGAGCGGCTCGGCGTTATGGTCGTGCTTTCCGGTTTATTCGGGGCTTTTAGCGGCATGATCGGCACGCTGCTCAGCACATTGGACGACAATTTGCCGACCGGACCGCTTAGTGTACTGGCTGCAACCGGCGTGTTCGTGCTGTCGGTGCTGTTCGCGCCGAAGCGCGGCGTCGTGTCGAAGCTGCTGCTGCGAGCATCGGTGAAACGTGCGGCGAACGCCGAATATGAAGCGCGGCAGGCGCAGCGGGGGGGAACGGCATGAATATGAACGACGTATGGATACTGACGACAGGCGCCTTGGTAGCGGCCGCCTGCGGCTTGCTGGGCAGCTTCCTCGTACTGCGGCGCATGTCGATGATCGGCGATGCGATCAGCCATTCGGTGCTGCCGGGCATCGTTATCGCTTTCCTGATCAGCGGCACCCGCGACTCGGTCGCGATGCTGTTCGGCGCGGCCGCGATCGGACTTGTCACCGTCTTTCTGATCCAGCTGTTCCAGCAAGGCGGGGTGCAATCCGACGCTTCGATCGGCGTTGTGTTTACGGCTTTATTTTCCGCCGGCGTGCTGCTCGTCAGCATGTTTGCAAGCAAGGTCGATCTCGATCTGGACTGCGTCCTGTACGGCGAGATCGCCTTCGTCGGTCTCGACACGCTCGGCCCGGCTTGGCTGGAGCTGCCGAAGGCGGTCTGGATGGTCGGTACGGTGCTGCTGCTGAGCGCCGTCGTTCTCGGCTTGTTCTACAAGCAATTCAAGCTGTGTGCGTTCGATCCGGCGATGGCCGCCGCTGTAGGCATCCCCGTGGCGTTGTTTCACTACCTGCTCATGGGCCTCGTCTCGGTTACGACTGTCGCTTCGTTCGAGAGCGTCGGCGCCATCCTTGTCGTCGGCATGCTGATCGTGCCTGCGGCTACGGCGTATTTGCTGACCGAGCGGCTCGGCGTCATGATAACGCTGAGCGTCCTGATCGGAGTCGCTGCCTCGGTGATCGGTTATTTCGTCGCCGATTCGCTCGACGCTTCGATTGCCGGCTGCATGGTGGCGACGGTCGGGGTGCTGTTCGTGCTCGCCTTCCTGTTCAGCCCGACCCACGGCGTCGTGCGGAAATTGCTCCGTCAGCGCCGCGCGCAAGTGGCGGCTTAATCTCATCGTTACGCAACAAGACGCCTTCACACCGACTCCGGCGAGCGGTGATGAAGGCGTCTTTGTTGCGTCAAGAACCTCGCTTATCTATGCGGCCGAACAGCCGTCGCACCGCTCCACAATGGCGCGAGATATGGCGAGTCCGAGTTGGATAAAAACAATCTACTGGAAAAATATTCAATATCCATATAAAATTGAAAAGTAAGGTTTCTACTTCACTTTTGTATCTGAAATGTTATCTGGGTTTTATCGATGACATTATGCAACAAACTAGCGGAGGATTTTAATGAAAAAGGCGCACGTTTGTGCAACGATGCTATGTATAGGGCTTCTAGCCCCGACCGTCTTAACGGGCTGTGATCAAACGAAAGCTCCCGAGCAACAAAAAGTTGTCAAGCTGATGTTTCTGAATGAGGAAAATTACCGTCGCGAGTATGCGAATATAGTGGAATATAAATTTCCCGAATTAAAAATAGAGATCGTTCCCTACTCGGAACTGATGCAGCCGGGTAAACAGACGATAAAATCCTATATCGAGTTTATGAATATGCATAAACCGGATATTATTACGATTTTGCCTATTCCGGGCTTGTTCGACGCGTTGATTCAGGGAGGTTATTTGCTTGCTCTGGATCCGTACATCGCGAAGCATCGGTTCGATCTCGACCAGTATGCCCCCCTTGTAACCAAACTTTTCCGCGACAAAGGACAAGGGAACGTATACGGCTTGCCTCCTTCATTTTCAACGAACGCGTTATATTACAATAAAGATCTGTTCGACAAATTGAAAATCGAATATCCGCGCAATGGCATGAGCTTTAAGGATGTGTTTGATTTGGCATATCGGTTTGCGCAGCAAGGAAACGGGGAGCCGATCGTCGGATTTTATATGAAAAATACGACCCCAAGAAGTTTTTTGCGTTATGTGGGGAATATGGAAGGCTTGCAATGGACGGATGCCGCCGGTCGTAGCATGACGATTCAAACTTCTGCCTGGGAAAAGGCATTCACCACCGTTATTGACGCATATCGCTCGGGAGCGATGTTTGACGCGTCATTACTGGAAACACAATTGCAAAACAACGAATGGAGAAAAAATTACGAGGCGGTTATCGAGGAAGCCCGAAAAAGCAGTCTGTTTGCAAACGGTAAAGCGGCTATGACCATCGATTCGCCGTTGCTTATTAATGATATTAAGCGGCTTCAACCCGATATGAACTGGGATCTCGTTTCCTTGCCAAGCCATGGTGGTCCGATACCTTCCGAATATGTAAACTTTCAAACCATTCATGCCATATCTTCAGGAACTTCTCTCGCCGAAGAAAGCTGGAACGCAATCGAACTACTACACAGCGATCAGGTGGAGAAAACGAATGCGAGCATATACGGCCTATTATTCAATAGGCTGCCTGTCAGAATGAAAAATATCGTATACCCGCAGTCCAAAAATTTCGAGGCCTTTTACACATTGGAGACAGAGGAGAAGGGCGTGGCAGAAGCGCAAACGCCTGCCGGGGTTAACAAGCTTGTCGAACAACTGTTTCCCGACCTGCTGGACAACAAATTGTCGGTTTCAGACGCTTTGCGCATCATTCAGGAACAGGGGAACGCTCTGTTGCTGCAAGATCGGGAGGCAAAAGATGAGTAGAATAAAACGCATCCGCCTGTTCGGTATGTTAATCCTTACGGCTCTTCTCCTCGCTTCTTGCTCTGGCAGCAAGCCGGAACCAGACAAACTTTCTGGAGTATTGAAAATTGCGATGATGAATTCGTTTGGCTACTATGGAACAGCCGGTAGGATATTGCCGCTCCATTTCCCAAACGTCATCTTCGATGTTGTTAACGTGGCGCCCGGCACCCCAGATCAGGTTATGGAACAGATCGACCGGTCGAAACCGGATATTGTCATGTTTGATAAGCCCGAGATCTACGTTAAGATGCTGGAACAGGGTTCCTTGTTGGACTTAAGCACCCGAATCAAACAGGATTCATTCGAGCTTGAGCAGATGCATACTCCCATAGTCCATTACCTGAAGGAAATTAGCGGTGGCGGCGTATTCGGTTTGGCTCCCGTGTTTAATAGCACCGCTATTTATTACAATATCGATTTGTTTAACAAATTCGGCATTCCTTATCCGACCGATCAGATGAGCTGGGAGGAGTTGTACCGGCTGGCCGCACGATTTCCGACCAGAGAAGGGGATACGAAAATCTTCGGCTTTCGATATTATGGGACGATCTCCGGCCAACTATTTTTGTTTGCCCAGGCTGAGCATCTCAGCTACTACGATACGTCGATGAAAAACTTGCAAATGAATACAGAGCCTATGCGGCGATTGTTTCAATCCATCATGGACTGGAACAAGAAAGGAATTGTCGATACGAACGTCACGGATCAATTTCTTACAGGCAACGTGGCGATGACTTTGGAGGACACCAATTACATAACTACACTAAAAGAGAAAGGGAGCGGCATCAATTGGAGCATCGTTACAAGGCCTTCTTTCTCTCAGGATCGCGGGATTAGCCATTCGATCAGATTGGATAATATTTATTCCATCTATGCCCAATCTCCCTCTCCGGATCTCGCCTGGCAAATCCTGAGATTTGTGAATGGAGACGCCGTTGCCCAATTGCAATTTCAATCGTTATCTTCGCGAGTATCCAAATATAGTAAGGAAAAGTCCGGCGTATCGCTGGAGCCGTTCTACAGGCTGAACATGGATACGTTCGGAACGTATGAAAATATACGTAGAAATGAACTCCCTGCGAATTATGCAGCCGACCTAAGTAAGCTGATTAATCTGAAGGCGGATGCGGTTCTAAAAGGCAAGCTATTGCCCGATGAAGCTTTGGAGCAAATTCAGACCGAGGGCAGGCAGTTACTTCGTTCAGCTAATGCTCCCTAAGATTTAACTGTACTTGGTGTTTCTAAACTTCCAGTATTGCTATTAAATAGTGCTTCTGGATCGCGGCTAATGCTGAAGCTGAATCGGCTGTTTGCATCGCGTGAACCACTCACCTATGCAGCCGGAAAACGCATCGATACGTCGGCTCCGCCCGTCTCGTGATTGCGTGCCGCGATACAGCCGCCGCACCGCTCTACAATGGCACGGGATATGGCGAGTCCGAGTCCGGTTTCGCCGTCCTTGCCTTTGACGAAACGGTGGAACAGATGCGGCAGCAGGCTGCTCGGGATGCCGTCGCCGTCGTCCGTAATGGAAATGTCGATCTGTTTTTTGCCGCGGCTGATCCGGATTCGAATCTCCTTGCGCGCATAACGCGTCGCATTCGATACGACATTCAGCAGCGCCTGAAGCAGCTTGTCCCGGTCGGCCCGGATTACTGTCCGGCGAGCCGCTTCGTCGCTGTAGTCCACCTCTACCGCCAGCCCGTTTCGGACGAGCAGCGGATTAATCCGTTCGATCGTTTCCGTAATCATCTCGGCTATCGGGACCGCGTCCATCCGGAAAATATGCTCCTCGCCGTCCAGCTTGGCGAGCAGCGTCATTTCGGTAACGATATTTTTCAGCCGGCCGCTTTCGCTAATAATAACGTCCAGCCCTTTGCGGACGTCTTCGCCTTCGAAGATGCCGTCGCGTATGCCTTCGGCGTACCCGGCTATCGACATGAGCGGGGTTTTCAGCTCGTGCGACGCATTTTGGATAAACTGCTTCTGAATCCGGTTATATTTCTCCAGTTCCTCCGCCATGTCGTACACCGTTTCCGCAACGACGCCGATTTCCCCGCCGGCCCGGATCCGCTTCACTTCGGAAAACCGGCGGTTTTCCACCTTGCGCAGCTCGCCTTGCAGCTGCATGAGCGGCTTGATCAGCTTTCTCGTAATGACGAGGCTGAGCAGGAACACGAGCGCGCCTCCGATACAAAGAACGACGAGCAGCCGTCCGAGCAGGGATTTCTCGATCGCCTGGATTTTGCTCATTGGCGTAAACAGCGTCAGCATGCCGGCGTCGATCGTTTTCGAGGCGACGAGAAATCGTTCGTCCTTGCCTTCCTGTACGATTTGCACGCCGGAGACGTTGTCCAGCTTTTGCGCGGTTATGTGTAAGGTAGAAGCGGGAAGCGTACTGTACACGATGTTGGAGTCATTATCGGTGATGACCGCATCGAAGCCAAGCACCGGAGTAAGCGTCGCCGTGATCGGCGATATGGCGACCGCGGCGGCACTCGGCTGGGTGGTCACGCTGGTTACGTTGGCTACGCTGGCTGCACCGGTTACGCCGGACATGGCCACGCTGTCGGCCTGCATATGCGTGGAAATCGTCGCGCTGGCCTGCTGCATATCGTTTTTCTGGACGGTAATAAAGTGATCCAGCAGTACAAAATGAAACAAAACGGCGATGGCCGACAAAATAAAAACGAGCAAAACGCCGAACGCCACATTAATCTGCACGAACAGCTTCATCCGCCACCCCTCCTTCCTCCGTGCGCAGCCGGTAGCCGTGCCCCCATACCGCTTCGATCGGCAGCTGCCCGATTTTTTTGCGCAGCCGCTTCAGCAGATGGTCGACGGCGCGGTCGCTGCCGAAATAATCGTCGCCCCAGACGATCGTCAGCAGCTCGTCCCGCGTAAACGCCCGGTTCGGCCGTTCGGCGAACGCCTTCAGCAGAGCGAACTCCTTCGAGGTCAAGTCCACCTCGTCTCCGCACCAGAATACGCGTCTTGCCTCAGGCATTACTTGCAGTTGCCCGTTTGTTATCGTCAGCGCCGCCGCAGTCGGGGATTCTTCGCGCTTACCGCCTTCCGCCGCCTTCAGCTTGTACGTCCGGTGAATGTGACGCTTCACCCGGGCGACTAGCTCGCGCGGGCTGAACGGCTTCACCATATAATCGTCGCTCCCGAGCTCAAGTCCGAGTATTTTATCGACCTCGGTGTCTCTGGCCGAAATCATAATGATGGGCACCTCCGCTTCGTAGCGGATGCGTCTGCAAAATTCGTACCCGTCCATGCCGGGCAGCATAATATCGAGCACCCACATATCCGGTGGCGTCGTTTTCCATAGCTCCCATGCTTCCTCGGCGCAGGATAGACCAACCGTGCGGAAATGCTCCTTATGCAAATAAGCTTGTACCAGCTCGCGAATATGTCGATCGTCGTCTACGACGGCTATGCAGTACTCGTTCATCCTTGTCACCCTCCAAGGTTATTTCCGTGTTCGTACTTATTGTACCAAAGCAAGCGGCGCACGGGCGTTCTGCCATCGTTTTTCCACATTCCATTACATGGATTGCCACAGTTTGTTTGTACACTTGGAACTGCAAGCGACAAACAACCCAAAGGAGTGTTAATCCATGATGAAAAACAAACTTTTCAGCAAAATCGCACTTTCTACCGCTTTGCTTTCGGCAATCGCCAGTCCTTCGGTGTTTGCGGAGAATGCCGGATCGCAAGCCTCCGTCAGCACGGCGCCGGCCGCTCTCCACGTAGCGGTATCCTCCGTTGCCATAACTGACCCGGTGAAGCTGGCCGAGAAGTATGCGCCGGAAACCGTGAGCGATTGGAAACAAACGCTCGAGCAGTACCGCGAAGCGATGTCGGACAAGTTCGGGCTGCCTGCCGATGGCGAGGGCATGGCATCCATCAAATCGGTGACGCTGAGCAGAGCCGCACAGGCCGCCGATGCGGACGAAGCCGGGATGGTATCGTTCAAGCTGGAATCGGTATCCGGGGAGGCGGTAACCTTAACGCCAGCCCAAACGATTACGCTCGACACGGCTGAGGCCCCGATCGGGACCGTTTCCTTGACGCCGTTTGAAATCAAAGACGGCGTAACCGCTGGGGTAACGGTGATGAGCATACCGGGCATTGCGACCGCCACTGCCGTATCCATAAGTGGCGAGGCGAAGCCGCTGACGAATGCTTTCCTGGATGGCTGGAAGGCGCTTGACGAAGCGGCACGGTCCGAGGACGGCGCGGCGATCAAGCAAGCGCTGGCGCATCAGCTTGATCTGTACAAGCAGGAGATCGCATCGCTGAAGGCCGATCCAAGCCAAGCAAGCGGCGGGCTAGCTTTGTATAATATTCAGACGGTTCCGGCGGAAACGGCTGAACCGCAGCAGTAAATCGGCGACGGATTAGGAGAAGGAGCGGAAGCAGGTCGAAGAGAAGGTTAGAATCGGAATGTACTAGATAGAAGCGAAAGCTGTCTTATGGGCCGGAAGGACCCATTGGGACAGCTTTTTGGCGTTGTAAAATTACGATTCAATACCGCAATTAATCCTGGATTAGACTATTTTCTTATAAATATTTACTATTTCGACACGATTCTACAAACATGAGTAAATGTATTTGGTACTATGCGAATAGGTATAATATTCTAGTTTTTCTATTAGGGAGGGCAGATCTGGATATTACAGGTAGGGAAGTCATGCAATCATCTTAGTTGGGAGGTATTTGTGTTGTCGCAGTCGTCAGTAGCCCGAAAATGGGTACTTTACGCAATTATGCTTTGTTTATTAGTTTCACTATGTTTTCCTGCTGCCGTTAGTAGAGCCGAGTCGGCAGGAAGCCAAAACAGTTTCACTTCCAGTTTGTCTGTTTCCCAGTTTGTTTATAACGTTTCGGGGGAAACGATTACATTTTCGCAAGGTATTAGCAAATGGGTAACTAGCCCCGATGGCCGCTACATTTATGCGATCAGCTACGATGGCTCAAGGCTGCTGTTCATAGATACGGCCGATTTCTCGGTCAAAAAAGACGTACAATTATCATCCAAACCGTTGGACATTCGCTATGCGAACGGCAACCTTTATATCGCGATTCCTGGCGATAAAAAAATTTCGGTCGTAGATACGGCCTACGGTACATCGGTGACAGGTTCGGTATACGATTATAAACTGAACAGCGGCACTAGTGCCGTCGATGCCGACGCCGATCATATTTATTATACTAGCGGAGCGACCTCCGAGCTGCGTAAAATCAACATTCGTACAGGCTTTGACGAGAAAGTGACGATCGCCGGTTACGAGCAAGCGCAATTGTTTACTTTCTGGTACGACCAGACTGACAACGTGCTATTCGTAAGTACGAATCTGGGACTGCTCAAGCTAAACGCAGCGACAGGCACGGTTATGGCCCAAAACGCCGAACTGATCTATACGGGAGCGCCCGGACCGGTGAGATCCGGCGATACGATATACTGGGGACCTTATGCGTTATCGGCTTCGGACCTTCAATTGAAGGGGAAATCCGAAGATTTTTGGACGCTTTATGCGGATGGGAACTACCAATTTACCGTGAAATCCCTATATAACCGAGCTACCGGTATTAAAATAACGGATTACGATATGGCGACCAACTTGTTTGTAGATAGCAATGGCCATATTTATGTATATTACTTTGATTTGAATGTGTTGAAAAAGTACGACTCCATAGAGTCGCTGAAGCTCGCTGACCCGCAGGGGCAAGTCCCGATATCGCTTTCAAGAGGTTCCTACTTTTACGATATGGACCAGTACTGGGGAACGATCGGGGGATATTTCGGACTCAACCCAGCAGTTGATGAAAGGTTCATTACTCATTATGTGATCTATTTTATGGACAGCGAAGGAAATAAAATCGGACAGCCCGTGGTGACCATACCTAAAAAGGAAATCCCCGGATACTGGATTCCCAATGGTACCATAGTACCGGATAAAGCTGTCCAATTCGGTATTTTCTCCAAAAACGACATCGGAGAAAGCAAACAATATGCAGTTTCCTATATTACGGATAATGTGAACGATTACTCGATCGGAATTGAAAATTTGCAAATTGCCGACAGTAATGCGGCCAGAGGTACAATCGATCTCGAGCTTAGCTGGAGAGAGAACAGGCCGAATCCGAAGTATGCCAACTTCGAAGTGTACTACGCTGACTTGTCCGGTCAATTGCTCCAGAAGGTAGCGACTGTGCCTTTGAACAAAACGCAGGACAAGCAATCGTTGTCGCTCGGCCATGTTGCGGACAATACGGCCAAACATATTGCCGTCAAATTTAAACGGAAGGACGGCACGTATTTCGAAAAAATCACGTATATGCCGATTGCCGATAACGTTGCGGACGAACCGGTTTCGACAGCCGTCGGAGCGTCCGGGGCACCGGCGGATCTATTGTGGCCGGGATGGCTGCTCCATCAGGATACCGATAAAGAAGCGGGATATCTCGGAGGACGCTTGCAATGGCTCAGCCCTTACGGTTCCAGCAATGGAATAACGTCGTTCATCGCTTATTTTCTCAATGATAACGACGAGCGGATGCAGCCGATTTTGGAAACGACGACGTCTGCTTTTAAAGATAACACCATGTTCGGCGATTTCCTTCCGTTCCTGAATCCACATACGGCTATTCCCAAAGGAGCGGCGAAAATCGGGGTGTTTGCCAAAAACGAGCACGGCGAAAGCGAGACGGGCCTGATTCGCTCGATCTGGGACTCCCCGTTTGCCCAAGCAGCCCAAGTACGGCTGGTCGACGATAATCCATTGCGAGGAAAGACCGAGCCGAGGTTGACGTGGGTTCCGAGCGGCGATGAGAAGGGGATCGAGAAGTACCAGGTTCTGTTTATCGGAGAATCGATGAATGTAATCGAATCAGCAAAAGTTTATGAGGTCGACCGGAACGATATACATGCGTATGAGTTGAAAATCGACGTGGCGGATATCCCTGCCGGAGCTGTAAATTTGAGCGTGATGCCGGTCAATCGATTCGGTGAGTGGCCGCCGACTGATCTTTTTCACTCTATGACATCCGTGTACGACAATACCGCGTCAGAATCGCTCAAAACGTTGCCGGTTAATATGAACTTGCGCTCTCCGTCGTTTGTAGCTTTTAACGACGAAGACGGCGATGTGGATGAGATCGGTGGAGTCCTGTCCTGGTATGATTATAATAGCGATACGAACATCAAAGGCTACAACATCTACTTCCTGGACAAAAACGGGAACAAACTGAGCAATGTGGCCCGTACGGGTCGTTCGGGCTACATCTTTGTGCAAATTCCGATGAATACCCGGATGATCGCGGACATGCAGCTAGGCGTTTACGCATGGAACGGGAGAGAAGAAAGTGCAACCCCGACCATAGCGAAGCTGTTCGATAGAACGTATAGCCCGGCATTGAAACCGGAGCAAATCGTTGCAGTTAACAAGCTTCTTGAAAAGAGCGCGACGATTACCGTGAACGGTTTGATAAAAGGCGACGAAATAAAAGTGTATGGCAATAGTACGATACCGTATCCGATGGCATCCAAGATTTCCGAAGGAGATTCCGTCGTCATCCAGGTCCCTTCGTTCGAGGCGCCGGCAGGATCGGTATATGTGACGGTGAAACGGGAGCAAGTTATGATGCTGGAAAGCACGCGAGTCGCCAAGCCGTACGCAACTGTGGGAGGCGGCGGAGGTGACGGAGGGCCGATTGACCCCGGAACAGGGAATCCAGGAACAGAGAACCCTGGAACCGGCAATCCGGGAACGGAAAACCCGGGAACGGAAAACCCGGGAACGGAAAACCCGGGAACAGAGAACCCGGGAACAGAGAACCCCGGAACGGGTAACCCGGGAACAGGGACCCCAGGAACAGAGAACCCCGGGACAGGTAATCCGGGAACGGAAAATCCGGGGGCGGGCAACCCAGGAACAAACAATCCCGGAACAAGCGCCCCAGGCCCGATTGGCGGAGGAGGAGCACCATCCCCATCCACTAACGAAACGCCGCAGCCGGGAACGTATACGCCTGTTACCAAAAGTGAAACGTCTAACGGCAAAACGTATGCCGTAGCCGAGCTTGATGCGGCCAAGCTGGCGGAAGCGATGAAGCAAGCCGGCCAGCAGGGCGGCAAAGCGGTGATCGATCTGAAGGATGCGGAAAACGCCAAAGTCGTTATCCCGGCAAACGCGTTCACCGGAGCTTCCGCCGAGTCGGGAGTAGTTCTGTCCATTCGCAGCAACAACGTCGCATACGAGCTGCCGATCGGGCTGTTCGATACGGCGGCGATCGCCAAGCAGCTTGGGATTGAAGCGAAGGATGTCCAAATTACGGTGACAATGGAGCAAGTGACTGGTGCCGCAGCTGAACAAATTTCAGCTCAAGCGCAAAAAGAAGGGATGACGCTGCTCGCCGCTCCCGTGGAGTTTACGATTACGGTCGGCGCGGGCGAGAAGTCGCAAAGCATGAACGACTTCGGGAATACGTTCGTATCCCGTACGTTTACGCTGACGCAAGCGGTGGATGCATTGCGGGCAACCGCTGTACGGATCGATCCGGTCACGGGCGAGCTGCACTTCGTCCCGGCCGTGTTCGCCACGGCGAACGGTCAGACGGAGGTACGGATGATGCGTCAGGGCAACAGCGTTTACGCTGTAGTGGAAACGAAGCCGAAGACGTTCGCCGACCTGCAGGGACACTGGGCGAAAGCAGATATTGAGCTGCTGGCGTCGAAGCTGATCGTTAAGGGGGCCTCGGCTGACGCGTTCAAGCCCGATCAGTCGATCACGCGGGCGGAGTTCGCTTCGCTGCTCGTGCGCGCACTCGGGATCGCCGAAGAGAAAACGGGCCGTACGGCCTTCACGGACGTGCCGAACGACGCGTGGTTTGCGGGCTCCGTAGCGGCTGCGGCCAGCAAAGGGCTGGTCACCGGCGTCGAGGAGAAGCGTTTCAGCCCGAACGAGTCGATCACCCGCGAGCAGATGGCGCTGATGATCTCGCGCGCTCTTGCGATGACCGGCAAGAAAGCGTCGGCATCTTCCGACAAGCTGATGGTTTTCGCCGATCGCGGAACGATCTCCGCCTGGGCGCAAGCTGCCGTTGCCGAAGCGGTGCAGGCGGGCCTCATGAATGGCGTCGATGCCGACCGGTTCGCTCCGGCCGAGCAGGCGTCACGCGCGCAAGTCGCGGTTTTGCTGAAACGGATGCTGCAGTACGCCGGATTTATGAATTAACGTTGCGGGGGCTCTATTTTCACGTAGAGCTCCCGTTTTCATCATATATTCATGTTAAGGGAGCACTGGTATGCATTCTTTTTTTCGCCGCGTCTGGACATACAGATTTCATTATGTGTTGATAGTACCCGCTCTTATATGGATACTCGTGTTCAAGCTCCTGCCTTTCCTTTTTGCCACTAGAGTGCCTTTTATCCACTTTCAATTACATAAGGGAATCATCGGCAGCGAATGGGCAGGAATGAGCAATTTGACGAAGATGTTCGCCAATCCGGCCTTTCGGAGCGCGTTTATGAATACAGTTCTGATCAAAGGCGGCTATATTCTCATATGCGCTGTCGCGGCTCTGGTCTTGGCGCTTGCGGTCAGCGCGCTTCGTTCCAGAAAGCTGCGGACCGCCTTGACGACGCTGTTACTCGTCCCGTATTTTATTCCTTCGATCATTTTTGCGTATATGGCGCTGGTGTTGGTCTCTTCTACGCAGTCCCCGCCGCTATCCATTCAAGGGCTTGTGTGGGGAGATGTGCGTTTATTCCAGCCGATGCTGATCTTGCTGGAAGTGCTGAAAACATGCGGAATTCCGGTAGTGATCGCTTTAGCGGCTATCGGCTCGAGACATGCGGCAGTACGGCAGCGGGAGGGAGAGGCGATTCCAAGCTTCGTCCGGATGAACGTCATTCCTGCTACCCGGGCTATTACGGCTTTTATGGTTTTGCAACTCTCTACGCTGTTGACTACGAATTTTGAGCTGATCCACTTGCTTAACAATCCCCTGGTCAGGAGTGTTGGAGACACACTGGACATCTATATGTTCCGGGAAGGAATGATGGGCTTAAACGTCAGCGGAGCGGGAACAGTATGGCTCATCCAATTCATCGTTCAACTGTTGTTGACAGGATTGGCTTACTTTTTGATCCGGGGCGCGTTTTTGAAAGACTTATTTAGCGGTTATGCAGACACTAATGAGCTGCAAGATGTGCAGAAAGGCGGACGGATAGTCGGTATTGCAGTTTCGGTGTTGTTTGCGCTTATCGCGCTCGTGCCGATGTATTTCCTGTTCATCCATCCATTCACGGTCCAGTCCAATTCAGGATATAGTTTGGCAGCATTGTTGGAAAGAAGCAATTTTACGTTGTACCTCGTGTTCAGCATGGCGGCCGCAATTGCAGGTCTCCTGATGACGGTGGCCTTGGCCTACCCGATGACCGTTCCGGATTTGCCGGGACGGGGGCTGTACAAAGGATTTCTTATCGCGGTTATGCTGATGGGATCCGGTACTGCTATGCACGAATATTTACTTGCCGGCAGCTTGGGTATGCTCAATACGATTTTTCCGACGATGTTATTCGGCATCTTAACCGTTATTCATGCATTCGTGCTTAGTGCGATATTCAACAGCAAATATGCCGATTTGAAGCAGCAAGCTTCTGCGGAAAAGAGAGGGGAGATGCGAACCTTTTTCTCTCTGTTTATATCTAAAGTGTGGAAGCCTCTGCTTACCTTGGGCATGCTGCAGTTCGTCTCGCTCTGGAATTCCTACTACAGTTCATTCTTGTATATAGCGAACAAAGATCGATTTTCGCCGATCACGCAGATTTGGTCTTTATTGTCCAGTGCTGATCCGAAACAGCGCATACCGCTTGGCGATCCGCTCCTTTTGCAATATGGGGCGATAGTGGCGTTGTTACCGCTAATCCTGCTGATCGTGTTCCGGAAGTGGCTAACGTCCGAGGTGCTGCTCGGCGAAATTCGAAGATTATAAATGAATACCCCGCCTTAACGAGTCGTTAGAGCGGGGCCTTTGACATCTACGGAATAACAATTTCTTTATTCGCCTTATCCTCGGCGTTCCGCAGCGCGGTATTAATGTCGGTGCCGTTCACCATGACGTTTTTGACCACTTCGCCGGTCAGCAGGGCGTTAATTTTCGGATCGTACTTGGAAGCTTCCGGCAAGGGGGATGGCGTCACCTTGAAAATGGACTGCAAGTTTTTCCCTTTGTACACGTCGTTATCGGAGCCGTATACTTTGCGGATTTCGTCGTTTTTGAGCACGGACAGGCGACCGGCTTTGCTCAGCTTCGTCTGCATGTCGACACTGAGCAGGCTTACCAGCACCTGGTAGGCGGCCTCCCTGTACTTGCTCGACTTGTTGACGACGACCATATGGAAGTCGACCTCTTTACCAAGTCCGGGTTTGTCGCTGTACCGGGGATGGGTGGTCAAATCCCACTTGAACGCATCTTTCGTGCCCGCTTTCGTGAAATACGTATTGATGGCGGCAATCCAGTTCGGGTAGATGGCCATCCGCTGCTCCTTGAAGAACAAATCGGTGGACAGGCTGTGGTTGCCGTTCTGCAAATAGCCGGGAATCGCGTAAAACTGCTTCAGCAGCGCAAACACCTGGGCGTGCTGGTCAGTCGTCAATTTTGATTTGCCGGAAGCTTTATCGAAGACGGGAACGCCGTACTGCCAGTACATTTGCCTAAGATCCGGCGGCATGACGCCGATGTAATTCGTTCCGGCGTCGGTACGGGTCAGCTTCTTGCCCAGCTCGAGCAGCTCATCGTACGTAATGCCTTCCTTCGGATAAGCGACGCCGAATTTATCGAAAATATCCTGGTTGTACACCATCGCGCCATAGTTCATGGCAAACGGCATGCCGTAAAACGCCTTTTGATCGCTAAGCTTCTGCACCTGCTGGACGACGGACTGCTCCATCTGGCCGATATTGATGCCGTACGTTTTGATCATCGGGTTCAAGTCTTCGGGGATGTTCGCTTCCAGAATGGTAGCCAGTCCGGGGTTGCTAACTAGCACGAGATCGGGAGGGGTTCCTGCGGCGAGCAGCTTGTCGAGTCCGTCCACTGCTTTGACGAGGTTGATCTGAGGGTATTTGGCTTTCATCGGGTCCACGAAAAACGCTTTAAACTGATCGTCCGTCATGCCGCTGCTGACGTCGAGTACGAGCAACTCGGCAGGGCCTCCCTTGTACTCGGTTGCCGCTTTCGCGGCTTCGGGCGAAGCGGCCGGCTCTGCCGCCGGTTTTTGCTGGTTCTGGCTGCATGCGAGTAAAGAGCCCATGATGACGGATGCGAGCGTTAGCGATGAAACGGCGCGAAGCGTGTTCAACGAAACCCCTCCCAGGTCCATATAATGGCACTATATTGGAAACGCTTACGAAATATTATTGCATAAATTCGGTCTCTCCACACGAGAATTTTTTCCTATATTCGTCCCTCGCAGGTTCAGCTTTTTTGTCGGGAAAAAACGAAACCCGCCTCTCGCTGGGAGGGCGGGTCGAAACGTTTTAAGGAATTACGATTTCTTTGTTCGCCTTATCTTCGGCATTCCGCAAAGCGGTATTGATATCCGTGCCGCCAACCGTCACGCTTTTGACGATCTCGCCGATGAGCAGGGCGTTGATTTTCGGATCGTATTTGGACGCATCCGGCAGTGGGGACGGCGTCACTTTAAAGATGGATTGCAAGTTTTTCCCTTTGTAAATGTCGCTGTCCGAGCCGTATACTTCGCGAATGTCTTCGTTTTTGAGCACCGACAGGCGTCCGGCCTTGCTCTGCTTCGTCTGCACATTCTCGCTCAAGAGACTGAGCAGAACCTGGTACGCGGCTTCTCTGTATTTACTGGATTTATTGACGACGGCAATGGCAAAGTCGACTTCTTTGCCGAGTCCGGGACGGTCGGGGTAGCTCGGATGCGCCATGACGTCCCATTTAAACGAGTCTTTGGTTCCCGCCCGGGTAAAAAACGTAATCATGGCGGCGACCCAGTTCGGATACATCGCCATTCGCTGCTCTTTGAAAAACAAATCGACGGAGTGGCTGTGATTGCCGTTCTGCAAATAACCGGGAATCATGTAAAACTGCTTCAACAGTGAAAAGACTTGCGCATGTTTGTCGGTCGTCAGCTTTGCTTTGCCGGTAGCTTTATCGACGATAGGTACGCCGTATTGCCAGTACATTTGCCTGAGATCCGGAGGCATGACGCCGATATAGTCGGTTCCGCCGTCGGTGCGGGTCAGTTTTTTGCCCACCTCCAGCAGCTCGTCGTAATTGAGCGTTTCCTTCGGATAAGGAACGCCGAATTTATCGAAGATATCCTTGTTGTATACCATTGCGCCGTAGTTCATATAGAAGGGCAGGCCGTAAAACGCTTTTTGATCGCCGAGCTTTTGCATTTGCTGTACGACGGCCTGCTCCATCTGACTGAGGTTCACGCCGTACGTCTTGATCATCTGCGTCAAATCTTCGGGAATGTTTGCCTCGAGCACGGTGGCGAGGGAGGCGTTGCTGACGAGCACGAGATCTGGTGGTGTCCCAGCCGCGAGCAATTTGTCCAGCGTATCGGCCGATTTGACGAGATTGATTTGGGGATACTTCGCTTTGATCGGATCGACAAAAAACGATTTGAATTGCTCGTCCGTTGTGCCTGTGTTTACATCGAGCACGAGCAGCTCGGCAGGTCCCCCTTTGTATTCGCTCGCGGACGGCGGATTCGCTGTCGCCGGCGTCGCCGGTTGATCCTTTTTCGTCCCTGAGCTGCAAGCAGCAAGAATGCTCGTCATAACAAGGGCAAGCGCGAGCGATGTTGCGATGTGCGGCTTTTTCAATAAAAACCCTCCCCCGATTTGTAGAAAATGACAGCGTTTTCATCTTTCTTCTATAGCAGAAGCGAAAGCAACCTTATTTTGGCATACTTTTTTGCTCGGCGTCGGCCAAATATTTCCTGCAAGTAGTCATTTTCACGATTATGAACGGGGAAAAAAGCCGCAGGGAACAAAAGGGCCGCGGGGATGCCGCCCAAAAAAGAATGCAGGCTACCGGTAACCGGCAGCCTGCCTGTCTTAACTGAAAAATCGGATGGCCGTCTCCGTCTCGGGCTCGCTAAGGCGAGTGCCCAAAACCGCCTTGTATAGCGGCGAACGGTCGTAGCTTAGGCTCTTCATTTCGATTCGCCCATCTGTAATCGTCATATAGTGGGCCGTCTTCGTTGGATCATCCTTGCGGCGGTACGAGATGCTTCCCGGGTTGAGCCACAGGTCGCGATCGCCGAGATAGTGAATGCATCTGCGGTGCGTATGGCCGAAAATAAGCCTTCTGTTCGCCGAATCCCGCACGTCGCCGGACGTTTGCTGCTCCCAGAACGTTTCGAACTGAGGCAAACTTACGATCGTATCGTAATCGATGTACATATGCTGCATGCTGTAAGCGGCGCCGTCCATCATGAAGGAGACGGAGAGAGGCAGCGACTCCAGAAAGGAAGCGTCCTCTTCGCTTAGCAACCGGGCGTTGTGATGCCTCCACTTTAGCTCCTCGTTCGGGATGCTCCACAGTTCCTCGCCGCTGCGATAAGCTTTGGCGACGGCCCTGTCGTGATTGCCCTGCACGATTACGACGCGGCGCTCGCGAACCCAGGCGAGAACTTCCCGGGGAAAGGGGCCGTAGTCGACGAGATCGCCTGCGCAGTATACGATCTCGCTGTCGCTTTCCGCCTTCCAGATGGCTTCCAGCGCGTAAATGTTGGCGTGAATATCGGAGATGATCAGTGCTTTCAAGCGGCTTACCTCCAAAGTTGGCGGCGGTGCCCCGGCGGCGGTTCGAAGGGAAAGGGCTTTCCCGCTTCCGTCACTTCGAGCCTTGGATCAACTTGTTGATCTCCTCATCCGCCTCGCGCAGCGCCGTATTGACGTCCTTTTGTCCTTCGTTGTACAAGTCATATTGGGCCATTAAAATTTTGCGCGCGTCCCGGTAATATTTCGAGAAGGCCGGAGCCGGGGACGGCTTGCTTTTGAAAATTGGGCTCAGGTCAAGCGATCCGAGCATCGGGATGTCGGCTGCGAGCTGCTTTTTCAGCTCCGGATTTTGCAGCGGCGACAGCCGGGCGAATTTGCGCGCGGACAGCTTCTGCACCTCTTCGGACGTGAACACCTCGATAACCTGCATCGCCTGATCCTTGTACTTGCTCTGCCGGGAAATGAGCATGTAGTGCGCGTCCACGTAGCCGTACACGTTCGGCTGTTCCTTGAAGCTCGGGTATTGGGCGACGCCGACGTTCAAACCGTTCTTGGCGGCATCGGTCAGCTTGGTCAGCAGATTGACCGTACCGTACATGGCGACCCGCTTGTTTTTGATAAATTCGTCGTTGCCGGTCGATACGTTGCCGGGAATGGAGTTGATGCGGTGGCCGAGCTCGAACACTTTTTTCCACAAGTCGTTATTGACGGTAGCTTTTTCTTTCCTCATATCTACAATATCCGGAGACAGGGCGGATGACAAGCGGGAAATGTGCTCGTAGCTGAGTCCGACATATTGCACCGCCCCGTCCTTGCGCGTCAGCTTCTCGGCGAGCTGGGCCGCATCGTCCCAGGTCATGCCGTCCTTCGGATAACCGACGCCGAACCGGTCGAACAAATCTTTGTTATAGTAGAGCGCATTGAACTGCGTCGAATACGGCAAGCCGTACAATTCGCCTTTATCCGAAATGACGCGGAGCGCATCCAGATAAACGGGATCGAACTGTTTCAGATCGATTTTATGCTTGGTAAGGAGAGGGGTTAAGTCCATGAGCAGATTAAACGGGATAAAGTCGGTCACGTAGCCGTTAAATTGGGTCAGCAGATCAGGCACGACGCCCGAGGCGATAATGTCCGCCAAGTTGCCGCTCAGCGGCTCCAGCGTAATGTACGGATATTTTTTCTTGAGCGGCTGGACCAGCAGTTGGTCCCATTCGTCGTCGCTGATCGCCTGGCCTTTGAATACGGTCAGCTTGACCGGATCGGTACTGATCGGCTCGGCTTCCTTCGGCGCCGGACCCGGCGTCTTGACGGCCTGCCCGGCTGGCTCGGCTTGCTGACAGCCGGCCAGAGCGGCGGCGAGAGCGAGCATACAGATTGCTGCGGAGCGCATTTTTTTCATATTCATAGCGATTGTCCCCCCGGATTGTTGGTCATGGTTCGGACTAGAAGCCGCCAAGGCCGAATTCGACGCCCTCGGTTATTTCATCCTCCGGCAGATGGCCGACATAATTGACGAACTTGATCTGCGTATGGCCGTCCCGGATGTCTACGGCGGATATCGCGGCATGGGCCTGGCTGAACAGATTGTGGTCGCATGGCGGACTGCCTGCGAGCAGTGTCAGCAGGATGGAGCCTAACGCGCCGTGGCAGACAATCGCTATTCGGACGTCCTCATGCTCGTGCCGCTGCAGCAGATGGCGAATGGAATCTTCAGCCCGCTGGTATGCTTGCTCACGGGTTTCGTTCGTTAGCGGCTGCCACCACTGGTCCGGCCAATCGAAAGGCTGATCGGCAGTAAAAACGCCGAAACGTTCGCGCAAAGCGCCGAGCGGGACATGGTTCGGGTGCTCATGGCGGAGCCGGTCCTCGGCGGACCACCCAATCGTTTCGCCTGCGGCCAAGCGTTCCCGGATACGCGGCCAGCCGCGCCGGTCGGTTTCGCTTATGGCAGGCCATACATGCCACGGAACGCCCGTCTGCTCGTAAATGGGCCGCGCCGTTTCCAGCGTCCGCTGCATCGAGCTCGAATACAGTCTGTCGACGCCCCACTTCTTCATTTGGGCGCCGACGCGCTCCGCCTGGACGAGTCCCCGCTGCCCGAGCGGAGGGTTCGGGCCCCCGTCGTAGCCGGGCTCCTGGCTGGCAGGCTGGGCATGACGAATGATATACATACGAATCACAGGCTATCGTCCCCTTTATCGCTTGAATGTGCACACTCCTTGGAGCGCCTGATTGCTGCTATCGTAGCGCATTTGAAAAGGGTGAATCTGTACAAAATATTGCGAATCTTTATGTTTTCTTAACGTATTTTGCTTAGTTTTCGGCCGCCGCGTTTGCTATAATTTGATTAGGAACAGGCACAAGCGAGGTGGGAAGCGGTGTCTTTATCGAGCACGAATATAGTCGACCACTATACGTACAGCGACGATGAATTTGTATGGTCTTATTCGCACAAGAACGGCCCTTATAACATAAGGGGCCACGTACACGATCAATACGAGGTGTACTTTTTGTTAAGGGGGCAGCGTTCATATTTTATTAAAGACCGCGTGTACCCGGTTGAACAGGGCGATTTTGTGTTTATCCCCAAATTTGTGCTGCATCGTACGCAGTTTGCCGGCGCACTCCAGCATCAGCGTATCGTGATGAATTTTACCGACACGTTTCTGGAGCGCTCGAGGGCGGGCAATTCGAAGCTGGATCTGCTGAAGCCGTTTCACAGCGCCAATCCGACGCTGCGCCTCAAGGGAGAGGACCGTGACTATGCGGAAGCGCTTTTATTCCGCGCGATTTCGGAGCTGAGAGCGGGCTCGGACGGGTACGAAATGTGCCTGAAGGCGCTGGCCGTCGAGCTGCTCGTGCATATTGCGAGATGCACTGGCAAATACGCTCAGGAGGCGCAGCCCATCGATTCGCCGCTGCACCTGAAGGTGGCGGAAATCACCCATTATATCGAATCCCATTACGCCAAGCCGTTGACGCTGGCGCACCTCTCGGAAACGTTTTATATCAGCCCCTACTATTTGAGCCGCGTTTTCAAAGACATATCCGGCTTCTCCTTTGTCGATTACGTCAATTATGTGCGCATCAAGGAAGCGAAGCTGCTGCTTCGGGAAACCGATTGGAAGGTGCTGCGCATCGCCGAGCGGGTCGGCTTCGACAGTATCGCTTATTTCGGCCGCGTGTTCAAGGAGACGGTTCATCTGTCTCCGAACCAGTACCGCCGCATGCATACCGGCACTCCATCCTGACCGCTGACTATGGCGAGTCGCGGCTATCGCCTGCCGGTAACTTGCCGTGTGAAGGTATGATGAAGCTTGCGGCGATCCGCTTGTAAGCGGTGGCTATTGCGCTCATAATGAAGACGGTTGTCATTCAGGAGCAGGAGGGACACGCAAGTGACAAAGCTGAGAGTAGCCGCCGTAGGGACGGGCAACATTTTCCGAAGCATTCATTTGCCGGCATGGCTGGCCAATCCCGAAGCCGAACTGGTGGCGGTGTGCGACGCTTACAAAGCGGGAGCGCAAAAAATCGCCGATGAACACGGCATCAAGGACGTGTACGAGGATTACCGGGACGTCATCGCCCGGGACGATATCGACATCATCAACGTTTGTACGCCGAACCTGTACCATTCCGAGGTTGCCATCGCCGCGCTGCAAGCCGGCAAGCACGTCTTTTGCGAAAAGCCGGATGCGATCAATCCTGCGGAAGCGGTCAAAATGGCCGAAGCCGCCAAAGCCTCCGGCAAAGTGCTTATGGTCATGCGCAACAACCGGTACCGTCCGGTATCGCAATTTTTGCGCACCTACGTCGAGAAGGGCCACATGGGCGAAGTGTACACCGGCCGCTGCGGCTGGCTGCGCCGGCGCGGCATTCCTGGCAAGGGCGGCTGGTTCACGACGAAGGAGCTGTCTGGAGGCGGCCCGCTGATCGACCTCGGCGTGCATATGATCGATCTGGCCGTCTGGATTATGGGCAATCCGAAGCCCGTAGCCGTAAGCGGCTCCGTATATACGAAGTTCGCCGGCACCGAGCTGTCCGATTCGGTTCACAGCTCGTTTGGCAGCAAGCAGGAGAACGGGACGTTTGACGTCGAGGATTTGGCGACGGGTTTTATCCGCTTCGAAAACGGGGCGTCGCTGCAGCTTGAGTTCAGCTGGGCTTCGAATGTCGAGACGGAAGGGCGGTTCGTCGAGCTGCGCGGCACGAAAGCCGGCTTTAGTCTGTTCAACGACGATCTGAAGCTGTTCACCGAGATCGAAGGAACGCTGTGCAACATTACGCCGCAGCTGCCGAAAGATCCGGGCGGCCACAAGGTGAACATCAACCACTTTGTCGACGTTGTGCAGGGCCGGACGGAGCCTACGTTTACACCGGAGCAGGGCGTCGATATGATCAAAATTTTGAGCGCAATTTACGAATCTGCCGTGAGCGGCCGGGAAGTCCGTCTGGACTGACGGCAGCAGAGCGAATAGCTGCGCTGCGTTGGCGATACGCCGCTTGCTCCCTGGAGGGCAGGCGGCTTTTTGTTAACGCCTCAGCTTGGCGGCGGTGGGCGGAAGCGAAAGTTCCGCTATAGCTGGCAGGGTGCCGTTGTCCGGGGTGATAGAGGAAGCGGAAGCGAAAGTTCCGTTAATGAGGGCGCTGCTCGCAGGTGGGCAGGGGAAGCGGCAGTTGGTAGACATCCGACTCCGTCATTCGCTGCGGTCGACAAAACCACAGGCGCGGGCGTTTCTTTTCCACCCTCATGTTAATCCAGGCCGCAATGTGTGGTATACTGGGTTACTAGAGGCGTTTTCTGAAACAAGAAAAACTACCGCTGGATTTGGGGTCCCCGCAAAGTAAACGGAATGTGCTTCGTAGCTTTTCTTCACTTTGTGGGGTTCAGTCGCGGTCGCCCGTCCCTGAAATACGTCGATAGACGTTTTTCTTAAAAACAAGGCTGCTATGGAAGGTGCGAACCGAGCGTTGGCGCCGACCGGGCAATTGCTAGAAAAGAAAGGACTATCCCTATGTGCGGCATAACCGGCATGATGTACTTCGACAATCGCGACGTGCCCGAAGCTTCGCTGTACGCGATGATGGACGTAATCCGACACCGCGGTCCGGACGATGCGGGCGTATGGACGGATCCCGGTATCGGGCTTGGATTCCGGCGCTTGTCGATTATCGACCTGAAGGAAGGACACCAGCCGCTCAGCAACGAGGACGATACCGTCTGGATCGTTTTCAACGGCGAAATATACAATTACCAGTCGCTTCGCGAGCAGTTGCTTGCGAAGGGGCACACTTTCCGGACGCAGACGGATACCGAAGTCATCGTCCATCTGTATGAGGAATATGGCGAAGATTGCGTGCGGCATTTGCGCGGCATGTTCGGCTTCGTCATTTTTGACCGCGGCCGCAGAAAGCTGTTCGGGGCGCGCGACCATTTCGGCATCAAGCCGTTTTACTACGCCTGTGACGGCAAACGGTTTTTGTTCGGCTCGGAAATCAAAAGCTTGCTGGAAGCCGGGGCGGACCGCCGTCTCGCCGAGGAAAGCCTGCTGCAATATTTGACGTTCCAGTACGTGCCGGAGCCGAATACGATGTTCGAGGGCATCAGCAAGCTGCCTCCGGCCCATACGATTACGGTTACGATGGATGGGAAGATCAAGATTAGCCGGTACTGGGACCCGATGTTCGCACCGGTGCAGCGGCCGTTCGGCGATATGGTCGAGGAGCTGCGGGAGCGGTTGAAGGATTCGGTCATTCACCATATGCACAGCGACGTGGAGCGCGGCTGCTTCCTGTCCAGCGGCATCGATTCGACGGCGATCGCCGCCCATATGCGCGCTATCGAGCCGATCCGCACGTTCTCCGTCGGCTTCGAAGGGGCGAACAACGAGACGATTATCGCCAAAGAAACGGCGGCCGCGCTCGGGACGAGCCATCACGCGAAGGTAATCGGGGAGCGCGACTATTTCGATTCCGTGCCGAAGGCGGTATGGCATCAGGACGAGCCGGTTGCCGACCCTTCGGCCATCGCCTTGTATCATGTGGCGCAGCTTGCCCGCGAGCATGTTACGGTCGTGTTGTCCGGCGAAGGAGCAGACGAGCTGTTCGGCGGCTATCGCATTTACCGAGAGCCTCTGGCTTTGAAGCCGCTGGCCTGGCTGCCGCTGCCGCTGAAGCGGTTGCTGCATCAGGTTGCTCGTCTGCTGCCCGGGGGCATGACCGGCCGGGGATATTTGCTGCGTGCGACGACGCCGCTCGAAGAGCGGTTTCTCGGCAACGCCAAGCTGTTCGACGAGGCGGCCAAGAAGGCGCTTGTCCGCTGCGATCCGGGGCTGCTCGGCGCTTATCCGAATCCGTGGAAGGTCGCCGGCCAATATTACGACAAGACGAAGCATCTCGATCCGGTGTCGCGGATGCAGTATATCGATATGAACCTATGGATGCCGGGCGATATTTTGATGAAAGCGGACAAAATGACGATGGCGCATTCGCTCGAGCTGCGCGTGCCGTTTCTCGACAAGGAGCTGTTCGAATTCGCCCGCACCGTTCCGATGGAATACCGGCTTGGCGGCGGGACGACGAAATATATATTCCGGAAGGCGATGGAGGGCATCATTCCGGACTTTATTCTGAACCGGCCGAAGCTCGGCTTCCCGGTGCCGCTGCGCGATTGGCTGAAGGGAGCCCGCGGAGCTGAGCTGCTCGAGCAGATTCGCGGCTCCGGTATCGACCATGTGCTGCAAATTTCCGAGGTGGAACGGATGCTGAAGCTGCACCGCAGCGGTCAAGGCGATTATTCGCGGCTTCTGTGGGCGGTATATATTTTCGCATTATGGCACGATACGTACTTGCGGGAGCAGAAGGGCTTGAGTCACAGCCGTGCCGTAGGCGGCTAATGCACCGCGCTCGGATCTTCTACACAGACAACAAGGAGAGGGAGAACGAATGGGACGCTACAAACTAATAGCCCTCGATATGGACGGGACGCTGCTGAACAGCGAGCATGAAGTTTCGGAAGAGAACCGCTCCTGGATGTTCAAGGCGCTGGACGCGGGCATTACCGTCATGCTGTCGACCGGACGGGGAGTTCAGAACGTTTATCCGTATACGGACAAGCTGAATTTGACGACGCCGATCGTAGCGGTCAACGGCGGGGAAGTGTACAAGGCGCCAAGGGAGCTGATCTCGCGTCATACGCTGGATGTCGAAGCGATCCGTTCGATGCACGAGATGGCGGTTCGCCACGATGCCTGGTTTTGGGCGTATGCCGTCGAAGGGTTGTTCAACCGGGAGCAGTGGACCGACGATCTAGGCAGCTTGGAGTGGTTGAAATTCGGCTTTTTCACCGACAACGACGCTAGCCGCGCCCACATTACGGACTGGCTCAGGGAGCAGGACGTCTACGAGATTACGAACTCCCACCCGCACAATCTGGAAGTTAACCCGAAAGGGATCAGCAAGGCGAGCGGCATCGGCGAAGTATGCCGGCGGCTTGGCATTACGATGAACGAAGTGGTGGCGATGGGCGACAGTCTGAACGACATGTCGATGATTCGCGAGGCCGGTCTCGGCGTGGCGATGGGCAACGCCCAGGAGGCGCTTAAAGAAGCCGCCAATCTGGTCACCGTCACGAACAACGAGCATGCCGTCGCACGCATTATCCGCGAACATGTGCTGGTCGATTGACGGGGCCGGCCTAAGGAGGAGATAGGGTGGAAATCCTCGGATGGGTGCTCATTGTCCTGCTGTTTGCGGTAGGCATGGCAGGCGCTATTTTCCCTATATTGCCGGGCGTTCTGGCGGTATACGGCGCTTTGTTCGTATACGGGCTGTTTTTCGGCTTCGGCGAATTCGGCGTCTGGTTTTGGCTGCTGCAAACGTCCATCGTCGCCGCTATTCTGATCGCCGACTATATCGTGAACGCCTGGGGCGTCAAAAAGTTCGGCGGCTCCCGCGCCTCGGTTATCGGTAGCACGATCGGCATCCTGATCGGCCCGTTCGTCATTCCGGGCGTCGGGCTGCTGGCCGGCCCGTTCCTTGGAGCGTGGATCGGCGAATTGCTCGTTGGGGCGGATATGCGTCAGGCGACCCGCTCCGGTCTCGGGGCGCTCGTAGGCTTCTTGTCCAGCACTGTAGTCAAGCTGCTGCTGCAGACGATCATGATTGTGCTATTTATCGTATGGATCGCCGCGAATTAACGCGGTGTACATAAATTCGGAGACGATCGACCTGCGTGCAGGAAGATTGCCTCCAATCCGCAATGATTCAGCATATAAACCGACATCAGGAGCAGACTCGACGGGAAGGCCACCTTATCGATTAGGAGCTGAAGATACTGTGATTCGAGTAACGGTATGGAACGAGGGCGTACACGAGAAGCTGAACGAGAAAATTGCCGGGATTTATCCGAAAGGCATTCACGGCGCAATCGCCGACGGCATCGCGGCGGAGGATTTTGAAATCCGCACGGCAACGCTGGAGGAGCCGGAGCACGGGCTGACCGAAGAAGTGCTGAACAATACCGACGTCTTGCTGTGGTGGGGACACCGCGCCCATAAGGACGTATCCGACGAAATCGTAAACCGCGTGCACGACCGCGTTCTGAAAGGAATGGGGCTGATCGTCCTGCACTCCGGCCATTTCTCGAAAATTTTCAAGAAGCTGATGGGCACGTCCTGCGACCTGAAATGGCGCGAGCAAGGCGACAAGGAGCGCCTCTGGGTCGTCGATCCGGCGCATCCGATCGCGGAAGGGCTCGGGCAATATTTTGAGATCGAGCATGAAGAAATGTACGGGGAACATTTCGATATCCCGGCTCCGGACGAACTCGTGTTCATCAGCTGGTTCGAAGGCGGAGAAGTGTTCCGCAGCGGCTGCACCTACCATCGCGGCAACGGAAAAGTGTTCTATTTCCGCCCGGGTCACGAGACGTACCCGACTTATTACAACGAAAACGTGCTGCGCGTTATCGGGAACGCGGTCCGTTGGGCTGCGCCGAGACACGGCATTCGTCAGACGTATGGCAATGCAAAGCCGCTGGAACCGATCAAAGGTAACGCTTAAAGCTGGACACGCCTGCTCCGATCGATCGATTCGGGCAGGCTTTTCGTTAGCTTAGGGAGAGGGCTGCGTATACGGCCCAATGTAGTCCATGGCTAAAGAGATAGCGGTCCTTTGGACCTCTTATTTTCAAGGAAATTGTATTTTTGGACAAAATAGAGGGCTTTCGAGGCTCTTATACCTGGCGTGGTGGGCTCCTAACACCATTTACGCTCGAAACAAGAGCCGCAAAAGGCTGCTATCGGTATGAGATGCCGAATGTTAGGAGTTTAAGGGGCTCCAGGGGCTCTTATTTTTAGCAAGCAAGATACAAACGAGAGGATGAAGCAGATGAAGCTTTCGTTTACGACGCTGGGATGTCCGAAGTGGGAGCTGGAGACGATCGTCTCCAGAGCGGCCGAATATGGGTTTGACGGCATCGATTTCCGGGGACTGCTCGGTCATATGAATGTGTACGAGCTGGAGCCATTCGCGACCAGCTACGCACAGACGCGCGACCGGATCGCGGACGCCGGTCTTGAAGTGACCTGCTTCTCCAGCTCGATCACGCTCGTATCCAAAGAGCGTGAGGAGCAAAATCTCGAGGAGCTGAAGCGGTACGCCGAGTTGTGCGAACGGTTCGGAACACGGTACATTCGCGCGTTCGGAGGCAAGCTTGGCGGGAAGGAACGGGCAGAGGGGATCGCTGTCGCAGCCTCGCTGCTATCCCGCGCGGACGCGGTGCTGCGGGGAACGGGCGTGAAGCTGATTATCGAAACGCACGACGACTGGACCCGATGCGAGGACACGCTGCTGCTGCTCGAAGGCACTTCGCCGGAGACGGTGGGCGTGTTGTGGGACGTGCATCACCCGTACCGGATGTTCGGCGAGCGGCCGGAACGGACGTGGGACGTGCTGGGGCCGCGGATCGAGTATACGCACTGGAAAGATTCGCTTCCGAACGATGGCGCGCAAGGGACGTTCACTTACCGCTTTATGGGCGAAGGCGACGTGCCGCTTCGCGACATGTATGCGGTGCTCCAGGCAAACCGCTACGACGGCTGGTATACGTTCGAGTGGGAGAAACATTGGCACCCTGCCATCGAGGAGCCGGAGGAAGCGTTCCCCCGGTTTGTCCGGTACATGCGGGAGCTGGGAGCAACAAGCGCGCGCTAGTAGGGAGCGGCGTGGGCATAAACAAGCACAAGCGGAAGCGGGCCTATCGGGTCCGCTTTTTTGCCGCGATCGCGAAGCACATACAAAAAAGGACTTTTTTCCCTATTCAAACTAGGTCTTGCAAATCTATAATGGACATGTATAAATACAGATATGATACATGTATTTATAAAAAATTCGAAACGAAGGCGGGTGAACCGGACCAAATCACCTCAGAATCGGCCTCATGATCGTTCAATATCGTGAAATCGGGAGGGACCGTAATGAGTTTATCGAGCTTTCGACCCTTAAGCCTTGCGCTTTGCCTGCTCATGCTGCTTGCTTGTCTGCCTCTTGTTTCGCCGCAGCCCGCCTTGGCTGCCGAGCCTTCCGATCCTTTTGTGATGCCGGGCACGACCGTGTACCGATTTGGAAACGCTTCCCCGGGTTTGCCCGCCGTTATGCTTGTCGGCGACCCGAACGCGGTGCCGAAGGTGACGACTGCCACGTACGGAGTGAAGGTGGCGTCCACGCTTGCAGCCGCTTCGAGAACGTTCGAATTCGACGTCGGACAAGCTGGAACGTACATGGTCAAGCTGGGCGGCATGACGGCTACGGACGGCGGTATCGCCGACGTGAGTATAGACGGTGTCCGTTACGCCGGCTACGGCTTTTACAGTGTGACCGGACAATATCCGCGGCCGGATTTGTACGTCGCCCAGTTGCCGCTGGCCGCAGGCAAGCATACGCTGACGCTGACCGTGACCGGCAAAGGGAACGGCATCGGCAACGGAACGGGCACGGCGATGTACCCGGCACGGCTCGTGCTTACCGATCTGGGCGCTGTCGCGAGCAGCAAGACGCGCCGGACTTATTTCACCGACGCGAAGCTGGCCGCCGCCCGGCAAAACGTGCAGCTGTACGATTGGGCCGCAGCGCTGAAAAACGGCGTGATAGCGAAGGCGGACAACTACGCCGCGCTCGGCTACGAAGGGTTGTGGAACCTCGTGCCGACACAGGCGATTCCGCGCAGCTACAATACGAACCAGCTGACGGGTAATTTCAGCCCGGTCTCCGGCGATTTGAAGGCGTACGGCAACTATCCGTGGAAGGCGGACCCGCAAAACGATCCGTGGAAAATCGTCGATCCGGCCAGCGGCTACAAATTCCCGACCAACGACTTCGGCGCTTATTACCGGAGCGGACTTGACGCCCACGGCAACTTCGTGCCGCAGCTCGCCGACCGCAGCTTGCTCGTCAATACGCTGTACCCGGAGAAAGGGCCGACCTGGGGCGTAGACGACGGTTACGGCTGGGTTGATCCGGCAACGAACACACGCTACACCTTCGTCGCTTATTACGCCCATTGGTTTGCATGGTACGGAGGCACCGCGATCATCAATTCGGCACTCAGCAATTTGCAAAGCGCTTACATATACACCGGCGACGAAAAGTACGCCAAAGCGGGAGCCGTCCTGCTGGACCGGATCGCCGACGTGTATCCGGCAATGGACGTGGCCGAGTTCAGCAACAGCATCTATGTCAACTCGCACGGCGGCACGGGCGACGGCAAAGTCGTCGGCTCCATCTGGGAGACATCGCTGGTGAAGGCGTTCATCGGCGCCTACGACGCCTTCTTCACGGCGTTTGACGCTCCGGATGTCGTGGCGTTTTTGCAGGGGAAAGGGCAGCAGTACGATTTGCCGCTGAAGCATAGCGGAACCGAGCTGCGCCGCAATATCGAGGACGGCATTCTGCGCCAGGTGGCGCCCGGCATGTATTGGGATCAGATCCGCGGCAATAACGGCTTCCATCAGAGCGCCGTCGCGCTGGCTGCGGTCGTCCATGACACGCTGCCCGAGACGAAGCAATGGCTCGATTTCGTGTTTCAGCCCGGTACGTTCATCAACTCCATTCCCCGGCGCGTCACCGGCGGCAACGTGCTGTTCAGCATGGTGAACGACGTCGACCGGGACGGTCACGGCAACGAAGCCGGCCCCGGCTACAACCGGCTGTGGATCGGCAATTATTTGACGGTGGCCGATGCGCTGGACGGATACGATAAATATCCGAACGCGGATCTGTACGAAAACGTGAAGTTCCGCAAAATGTTCCAGGCGATGTATCCGCTTATCATGATCGGCAAATATACACCGTCGATCGGGGACAGCGGGACGACGGGACAGCCGGGCATTCTGGTAGACAAAGCCCAATCGATCGAAGCTTTCGAGCAGTTTGGCGATCCCGTGTACGCGCAGCTTGCCTACATGCTGAACGGCAACAAGACGGACGGCATTCATTCCGACGTCTACACGTCCGATCCGAACAAGGTCGCCCGGGATATCGAGGCGGTCATCCAGCAGTACGGGCCGCTTGATCTGGACAGTATGAACTTGACCGGCTATGGCCTGGCAGGCTTGCGCGACGGTGAGGCAGAGGCGGGCGTCGACACGAGGCGCGCAATGTGGATGTATTACGGGCGCAGCAGCGGCCACGGCCATCTCGATGCGCTAAACCTCGGTTATTACGGCTTCGGGCTCGACCTGATGCCGGATCTCGGCTATCCCGAGCAGGCGAATGCAACCGATGTGAACCGGTTTGAATGGGTGCAAAATACGATCAGTCACAATACGGTCGTGGTCGATAACATGAAGCAAACACCGATGTGGGACGGTACGCCGAAGCATTACGACGATAGTGCGATGGTGAAACTGATCGACGTGGAGGCGCCGAAGGCGTATCCGCAAACCGAACTGTACAGGCGTACGTCGGCGATGATCAAGGCGGATGGGGACAACTCGTATCTGGTCGACTTTTTCCGCGTCCGTGGGGGAAGCGATCACCGGTTCAGCTTCCATGCGGCGGAAGGGCCGGTTGCCGTGGAAGGCCTCGAGCTGACGACGCAGCAGGGCGGCTCGTATGCCGGTGCCGGCGTACCTTTCGGCCAGCGTCCGGCCGGCGACAGCGTGTCGGGAAGCGGCTACAAGGGGCCGGGCTACCACTGGCTCAAAAATGTAGAGCGCGATAACGATCCGTCCGAGTTGTTCAGCGTCGATTACGATATCGTCGACACGTGGAACGCCACGCTGCAGCAGGACGATGTGCACTTACGCCTGACGATGCTTGGCGATACGAACGACGTTGCGCTTGCCGACGGCGTGCCGCCGCAAAACAAGCCGGGCAATCCGGCCAGCGTCAAATACGTCGTGGCTCACCGCAGCGGAACGAATCTCGACAGCACGTTTACGTCGGTTATCGAGCCGTATGTCGGTCAGCGCTTCATAAGCGGCATTGAAGAAGCAAGCGTCACAGCTGAACCCGGATCGGTTGCGGCGGACGTGTACGGCACGGTCCGGGCTGTCAAAGTACAGCTTGCCGACGGCCGCGTCGATTATATCGTCAGCTCGCTGAACCCGGATGCCGCATTCGTCATCGATGGCACGATCCGCTTTCAGGGCGCATTCGGCGTTTATTCCGAAAAAGACGGCCAGCCGGTATTCACTTACGTGAACGACGGCGCCTATATCGGCAAAATCGGTACCCCGCACGCGAGCACGGGAGTAAGCAAGCTTCAAGGCACGGTCGTCGATTTCACGCGCGAGCTATCGCAGTCGAACAAGCTGAAGGTGCAGCTCGACATGCAGGGCGTGAATCCGCAGACGCTAGTCGGCTCTTCCATTTATGTGAGCAACGACGGCAAGCGCAACGCCGTATACACGATCCGCGGCATTCAGCCTCTAGGCGGCAGCGTGTTCGAACTGGATCTCGGCGACATTACGCTCATTCGCTCCTATGCCAGCGCTACCGATCTGAATCAGGGATTCGTGTACGACGTCGCCCCGGGAAATGCGTTCGTCATTCCGCTTTCCCGCCAAAATTTGTATTTATCCGATATTGCGATCGTATCGCCGAAGACGGAGCTGACCAAAAACGAGACGGTTAACCTTGTCGTCAAAGGAAAGTATGCCGACGGAAGCGAAGCCGACTTATCCGGCTACAACTTCATATGGCACAGCGAGCATAGCAATATCGCCAACGTGAACGATCAGGACCGATTGAAAGCCCATAATACCGGGACGACAATCATCTCGACTACGGTGGAAAAAGACGGTATTCGGCGCACGGGGCAATTGCCGATTACGGTAAAGTAATCAAGGGAGATAGAAAAGGCTTGCCGATTCCGCAGGGTTTAGTTGTCGCTGCGGAGGGCAAGTCTTTTTTTTCGCCCTTCATAACTGCTTAGGCGGGCTCCTTTTCTTGCAGCATTTAAAGCTGCTCTGAGGTCCGTTGGCGTCGTTTTCTCGTAGTTATAGGAACGGCACGGGCCGCGGCCTTTTTGTCGCTCGATTCCGCTCCGGGTGTGATATGATGGAGGGAGCAGGGCACAGCGGGAAGGAGAGGAGCGGTCCCCATGTCGCGATCGGGCGAGACGAGGATTACGAGCATTCCGGGAAAAAGGCGTTTTCAATTCGACTGTTTGCCCAAATCTCCGGAGCTTAGGGAGTACGGGGCCATTTCCTTGCACCAGTTCGGTGATTTGACCTGTGACGCGGGCTTTGAGCTAGGCGAGCACGAGCAGGTATGCTACGAAATTACGTATATCGTCTCCGGCAAAGGCTGGTTCGCAACGAACGGCGTCCGGTACGAGGTGCAGGCCGGCGATTTGTATATCGGCTTGCCCGGCGAGCTGCATCGGGGAGGGACGGATGCGGGCGATCCGTTCCGTTATTTTTACGTAGGCTACCATTTCAATACGAACGATGGCGAGGGCAACTGGCTGCTGCCGATCAAGCAAATGATCGACGACAAGCAGTCGCCGATCTGCAAAGACAGGCTCGATCTACGTGCTCCTTTCGTAAACGTGCTCAAAGAGCTTAGCAGCGTTACTCCTTTTTCGCATAAAATGATTCAGCTTTATCTGGAACAAATTCTCGTTCTGACGTACCGCAACTTTTTCTCCGACTGGCAAGCCAAATATCCCGGCGAAGGAGCGGAGCACGGGACGAAGCGGGCCGTCTACGCTGCGATTCAATATATTGATGACCATCTGCTGAAGATCGTCGACTTGAAGGAAGTATCCGATGCTTTGGGCTACAGCCTTTCTTATTTGTCCCACCTCGTCACCCAGGAAACCGGGGACAACCTTCGCAGCGTTTATGCAAAGCGCAAATGGGAGAAAACGGTTGAACTGCTGAAGGAAGGCAGCTACAGCATCACGGAAATCGCCGCGATCATGAAATACGATTCGATCCATACGTTCAGCCGCGCCTTCCGCAAAGCATTCGGCATGTCGCCCTCCCGGTATATCCGGGAGCATATTGGCGAAGACCCCGGCGAGATAGCCGAACAGAAATAAGACGACACCTCCGTTCCACGTGTGTGGGCGGAGGTTTTTTGCTAGCTCCACTTTGCGGGGTTATTTTGCACGTTTGCGGCTTTCGGGATTGATGCACAATTTTACGGCGGAATCGGTTCAATACATGGAGGCTCGTTATTTTCTATACTGATGGCAGAAAGGAAATGCAAGCGATTTCAATTTGGGGGGCTATCGCGTGAAAAAGAACATGGGGTTAAGTAAAATCGTCTGGGTGCTTGCAGCGGCGGCTATCATCGCCAGCGGCTGCGGCTCATCGCCCGCGAAAGACGGCAAAACCGCAGATTCCGCCGAGCCGAAGATCAGCACGGAGCCGGTTACGCTGAAGATTTACAACTACGGCGCGCTCACGCCGGACATAATCGACCGATTGTTCATCCAGCCGGTGAAGCAAAAATACCCGCATATTACGCTTCAGGTCGTCGAACGAACGGCGATGCCGATTGAAAACCTGGCGATTGGCGGCAACGAAGTCGACATCATAACCGGCTGGGGAAGCCTGCTCGATCAATTCGCCAATTTCAAGCTGCTGGCCGATATGAACCCGTACATTCAGAAAAATAAAGTAGATTTGGGCCGATTCGAGAAATCGAACCTGGACGGCGTACGGCTGCAATCCGATACGATCGCCAAGGGAGGGCTGTTCGCGCTTCCGTTCGGCTACAACTATTACGCCACCTTTTACAACAAAAATATATTCGATAAATTCGGCGTCGCTTATCCCCCGGACGGCATGACCTGGGAAGCGGCCATTGAGATCGGCAAAAAGCTGACGCGTACGGAGGGAGGCGTGCAGTATAAAGGGCTAGACCCGGAAGGAATCGAGAAGGTCGGCAATTCGCTGTCGATCCCGTACGTCGACCCGGTAACGCTCAAGGCCGCGGTCAACACAGACGGCTGGCGCAAGGTGTTCGAGCTGACCAAACGAATCAACGATATCCCCGGCAACGCGTTCCAGATTACAAGTCACGGCGGCACGGTCAACCGTTTCGTCAAAGACCGCAATGTAGCCATGCTTGCCGCTCCCGAGGTGCTGAACAGTATGGCGAACGTAGACTTCGATTGGGATATCGCGGAATACCCCAGCTTCCCGGAAAAGCCGCATACGTCAGGCATGGTGCAGACGTTCGTGCTTCAGATCGCCTCGAACAGCAAACATCCGGAGCAAGCGATGCAGGTCATTCAGGTGGCTACATCCGACGAGATGCAGACGCTCCTTGCGCGGTCGGGCATTATGATGAGCGCGATGCAAAATGAGGCGATTAACAAAACATTCGGAGCGGATAACCCGCTGCTCAAAAACAAGCATATCGAGGGCGTCTTGAAAACGAAGCCGGCGGCATACGTCGTCCAAACCAGATTTACGCAGGCGAGAGGGATACTGGAAACCAAGTACAAGGATTACGCTGCCGGCAACAAGGATGTCAACACGGCGCTGCGGGAAGCGAATGAAGAGATTGACGCCTATATCGAAAAAGAAAAATTAAAATAAGCCGCTTGGCTTCCGTGTCCGCCGAAAAGGCGGACTTTTTGCTGGCGCGGATGCGGATTTTGCGTTTTGGCCGAATTGCTCTATTGACAAGCCCACCCGGTTCGCATACTTTTGTTTGTATAGTCGATTTTTGTATGTAGGAGGAATTGCAGATGTGGAAAGAATTTAAAAAATTCGCGATGAAAGGAAACGTGCTCGATCTCGCCATCGGGGTCATTATCGGGGCGGCGTTCGGTAAAATCATCAGCTCGCTCGTGGCCGATATTTTGACGCCGATATTGGGACTGCTGCTCGGCGGTCTCAACTTCTCCGGACTGACGATAACGTTCGGCGACGCCGTTATCAAATACGGGGTGTTTTTGCAGTCGGTGATCGACTTCTTCATCGTCTCCTTCTCGATATTCATGTTCATCAAGCTGCTGAACAAGCTTCAGCGCAAGGAACAGGAGAAACCGCCCGCTCCGCCTGCTCCTTCGAAGGAAGAGCAGCTATTGGCCGAAATCCGGGATTTGCTGAAACAGCAGCAAGGCTCGCGATAAGCGTTCGTCTCGGCTTGGGAGAGTGTAAGGTGAAAGATGCAGGAAATGAGGCCCACCGATTCCGGTTGGGCTTTATTTTGCTTTTGGCCGTTTTACGCTGCGGGAGAGGGTGTGAAGATCGGCCTGGCTGTGGGATAACGGAACCGGAACTTCCGTTATTGCGCGGGGAAGGCCAGAAACGGCCCGATAACGGAAGCGAAAGTTCCGTTAAGCCGGAAAAAGCAGCCGAATCCGGCAATTCTTGAGGATATAGCGGAACTTCTTGTTCCGTTATAAGGGGGACGTGCAAGGGATGCAGCGTTTAGCGGAACAAATGGTTCCGTTACCCTATGCGATACTTATCCGCCGAGCCCGAATGGGAATACCCACAGCAAGCTGCCGGTGAAACACGATGCGTTCAGGAGCTATTTGCTGCTATCTATTCAGCTCTTTTTAAAAAAAATTAATAAAAGAGTTGAAAGTCTGGGACGGGTATGGTATATTATTATTCGCTGCTAAGGTGATTCAAAAAAATCACATATGCAGGTCCGTAGCTCAATGGCAGAGCAACCGGCTCTTAACCGGTAGGTTGTGGGTTCGACCCCCACCGGGCCTATTCAAACGACGCGGGGTGGAGCAGCCCGGTAGCTCGTCGGGCTCATAACCCGAAGGCCGCAGGTTCAAATCCTGCCCCCGCAATTGCTTTACATAAGGCAACTTCATATCGCGGAGCTGTGGTGTAGAGGCCTAACATGCCTGCCTGTCACGCAGGAGACCGCGGGTTCGAATCCCGTCAGCTCCGCCATTGATTAACTCCCTTCACAGGATGAGAACCTTTAGGTTCGTCGTAGCGATACTCCGTTAGCAACCGCTTCGCAGTCTCGCAACGAAGTGAAGAGTATCCCGTCATCTCCGCCATTGATTAACTCCCTATCACGGGATGATATGTAACGAAATTAGAAACGGTAACTTCCTATCGGAAGCGCCGTTTTTTTGTTTTCCGTCATGTTCCGGGCGGTTATTCCCAAACAAAAGGGTACAGCCACCTTGACCAAGGAGGCTGTACCCTTTTGCATTGCGTCATTTTTAGCTGGAAAGCACTGTATTCAGTCCTTCGCCGGATAGTCCGGTAGCAGCCCCTGATTGATTTTCTTGATCACTTCAAACGGCAGCTTCGGCTTGCGGTCGTACGTCATCAGGCCGTTTACTTCCTGCTCCACGTCGGTAAGCTGCGTGTAGCAGAAGCCGCGCACGACCGGGCTTTGCAGCAGCGGATGGACGACGTCCGCAAGCCGCTTGACGAAGTCGGCCTCGTCCTGAGCGCCAGAGTAGCCCCAGCCCTCTTGTCCGGCCTGCTTGAAGGCGATGCCGCCAAATTCGGTGACGAGAATCGGCTGGCCTTCGTACCGGAAGCCGGAGGCGAAGATGCGGCGGCGTGCAGGCTCGGCGGTGACGGCCGTTTCCGCGGACGCATACCGCTGTGCGAGCACCTCTCGTTTCCAGGCGTAATCGTGAATCGTGCACAGATCGGTGACGGCGTGCTCCCAGCCGTCATTGGAGACGACCGGACGGGTAGCGTCGAGCGATTTGGTCAAATAGTAGAGCGCTTGCGCATGATTTTGCTGCTGCTTGTCGACGGAAATGTTCGGGACGCCCCAGCTTTCATTCAAGGGAACCCACGCTACTACGCAGGGGTGATTGTAGTCGCGCTCGACCGCCTCGATCCATTCCTTCGTCATACGCGACGCGTACGTTTCCGTGAAGATGTAGGCGTTCGCCATCTCTCCCCACAGCAGCAGGCCGAGCTTGTCGCACCAGTACAAGTAACGCGGGTCTTCGATTTTCTGATGCTTTCTCGCTCCGTTAAAGCCCATCGCCTTCGTCGCTTCTACGTCGTAGCGGATCGCTTCGTCCGTCGGCGGCGTCAGCAGGCTGTCCGGAAAGTAGCCTTGATCGAGCACGAGTTTCATGTAGTAGGGCGAGTTGTTCAAGTAGAGCTTACCGTTTTCCATCGATACTTTGCGCATGCCGAAATAGCTGCGTACATGATCGAGCGGCTGGCCGTTCTGCTCGAGCGTATAGGCGACCTCGAACAGCTTCGGTGATTCCGGACTCCACCAGCGCGACCGGGCGCCTCCGGATCCCGGGCCCGAGGAGGACAGGCCGATGCTGCGAAACTCCGTCTCTCCGCGAATGCTGAACGAATCTTCGGCAACGATATCGCCGGCGAACGTGACAGTTGTTTTGACGACGAGCGAATCGGGAGCGCCGCCGCCGTTTGCAAACGGCAGGGCGATATGGAACCGCATATCGATGCGCTCCCGGTCGATATCCGGGGTAAGCCGAACCTGGCGCAGGTGGATGCCGCTTACGGCTTCCAGCCATACCGGCTGCCAGATGCCGGTCGTGCGGGTATAGAAGATGCCTTCGGAGCGGTCCTTCCAATATTGCTTGCCGCGCGGCAGTGCCATATCCCGGCTGTAATCCTGCGCCCGCACGACGATGCGGGCGCTGCCGCCGCTGTCCAGCGCGTCCGTAATGTCCGCCTGGAACGGAGTATGTCCGCCTTCGTGCGAGGCGACCAGTTGGCCGTTCACCCATACTTTGGCTTCATAATCGACCGCGCCGAAATGCAGCAGGATGCGTTTGCCCAGGAACGAAGCCGGGATGTTCACATTGCGGCGGTACCATACGACGTCATGGATCGAGGGGTCCCCGATGCCGCTGAGCTTGCTCTGGAAGCAGTAGGGGACGACGATCGTTTTTGTAAATGCGGGTTTGCCGCTCGCGTACCATCGCTGTGTTTCGCCTTCGTCGCCGTCGTCGTATTCGAACTCCCACGAACCGTTCAAGGTGAGCCAGTCATCGCGCTCAAACTGCGGTCTCGGATATTCTGCCCTTGGAATGGAGGGGCTGCTCATATTCATCTCTCCTCGAATAGATATGTATTTATTGAAATAAAACAATAAAAACGGAGGTAATGGGCATAACAAGGCGAAGCGGCGCCGGGGCAGCCGCAACGGTTTGCTGTGCGCGGCCGGCCCCCGTCCATTGCTTCGCGATGGGTCCGTAGGAGCTTACTTCTTGGGATGGCTCGTGAAGTCGAAGCGGACGAGCAAATCCTGCTCGTAATTGCCGAATTTGGCGCCGAACAGATTGAGCCCGCCGACATTGGCGCTATCCGGCTTGACGCCGATGCGCAGCTGGAATGCCGGAGCATCGTGAACGCCGAGCGCGTCGACCGTTACGTCGGAAACTTGCCGGCCGTCGATATAGGCGCCTTTGGCGTCGATTCTCCACTTCTTCAGCAGCCCGTACTGGCTTCGGTGCGCGTCCCACCAGGGCGGCGTCAGCAGCCCGCGCTCGCCGCCGAAATCGCCGGGGCTGAGGTACGTGCCGATCTCGATGCCGTTGATCCAGACCGTAATATCGGACGGCCAGTTCATATTGTACATCGGCGCTTCCGAGCATACTTCCATCGAGATTTCGAGCCCTGTCAGCCGAGCGTCGTACGGAACCTTGTTCGGAATCTGGTACTCCACATAGCCTTGCCTGAACCAGATCAGCTGAGCGAGCGCCTTGTCCGGCTCGTAGAAGCTGCGCGGCTCGTCGAGGTAGCCGATGATGCTTTCTTCGCTGACAATCCCGCACGTCGGCCGTACCTCGCAGTCCGAATACAGACCGATCGGCATCTGCACGTAGCGGACCGCATCGTCCGAAGGAACCTCTTCGTCCTTCAAATCAATGACAAGCTGGTCGAACCGCGAGGAGAGCACCTTCTGAAAGCCTCTCGTGCCGGGCAGCAGCTCGGTATGAATCAGCCCCGCGTCCTCCAGCTTTTTAATGCTGACGGTTGCCGTCGACGACGGGAGCCCGAACATTTCCGCGATCTCATTCACATTCATGTTGGCTTTCTGGATTTGTTTAAAAATATGCAGCCTGGATTCGTTCGAAAGAGCTTTGGCGATTTCCAAAAACTCGTCTACGGTAACTTTCAATATGCGGGACATGCCGTCGCCCTTTCCAAAAAACACTCCATATTATTTGCTAATGTTCAAAAATAGTATAGGGTTTCAGGGCGATTTCGTCAAATACAATTGTTTGATCACCCGGTCGATCGGCAGCTCCTGGACCGACATGTCGAGCAGCGTGCACATGCCGTTCATACGGGCGAAAAAATCGTTGATTTTGATCACGCCGGTATCCAGCTCGATCTCCGCCTCGTGCGGGGAAATCATACGCACAACGGTAGCGCCGGGCATGTTAAGGTCGGGGAACCGTTCCTCCGTCAGCATTCGCACCATTTTGCCGCCCCCGACAAACGAACGCATGGCGACGATGCTGTCGTCGAAGACGATCTCGCCGTGATTAATCACGATGACTCGTCCGGCGAGCTGCTCGACGTCATCCAGATCGTGCGTCGTCAAAATGAAGGTGACCCCTCTTCGGTTCATCTTCCCTATAAACTCGCGAATGTTCTCCTTGGCGATTACATCGAGCCCGATCGTCGGTTCGTCCAGAAAGACGATCTGCGGGCGATGGAGCATCGCCATCATAAATTCGCATTTCATCCGTTCCCCGAGCGATAGCTGACGGGTCGGCTTGCGTATGACTTCGTGCACGTCCAGCAGGCTGGTAAGCTCGTCCAGCGTTTCCTCGAATTCATCCTGCGGAATCGAGTAGATCGCTTTGTTCATATAAAATGCGTCAAGCGGCGGAATATCCCAGAGCAGCTGCGACTTTTGCCCGAATACGGCTCCGATGCGGCCGACGTAGCTTTTGCGCTGTTTCCACGGAACGTATCCCATAATCCGTACGTCGCCGGAGGTAGGGTGGAGCACGCCTGTCAATATTTTTAACGTTGTCGATTTGCCGGCGCCGTTTGGGCCGAGGAAGCCGACAATTTCGCCCGGCGCGACCTGAAACGAGATTCCTTTTACCGCCGGCACCTCGATCGTTTTGCGATGAAATAAGCTTTTGAGCGTTTCCTTGAACGTATGGCCGCGCTGGAACGTTGTGTACGATTTCGACAGCCGGTTTACTTCGATAAGCATAGTCATGTTCGTTTACCCACCTGCGCTTGTATAGTTGCCCAGCATCCGATGCCAGAAGACGAGGCTGAGCAGGAAAAAGACGAAGCTCACCGCTGCCGCGATCCAAACGTCGGCGGACAGCTTGCCCAGCAGCGCGGCCGCGGGAAAGTAGCCGATCATAAGCACCGGCACGGCCTGAAGGACGAGACCGACGAACGACTTGGCGAAAATGGTGCGCGGGTACTGGCCGAACGACGCGACGGAGTCGAACATTTCGTAGACGCGGCTGCTGCCTACCCAGCGGAACAAAATGCCGGACATGAACAGCGCGAACGCAAACAGCACCATAATGGAAAACAGCATCAGCACGGCGAACAGCAGCCAATCGGCGGCTCCGGCTTGCGGTACGAGACGGACGGCCGCTCCCGTCAGTGCGATGCCGCCGAGCAGTCGTCCGAGTCCATCCGGCTGGAAGCCCGTCACGAGCGCCATCCATAACGCAGGGCGCGGCTTGATGAGCAGCAGATCGAACGTGCCTTCGCGCACCCGGTCGAGCGTATTCCAGACGATGCCGAAGAAAAACGGGAAGGCGATTCCTTTGGACAGCAAAAAGATCGCTTGGATGAGCAGCGCTTCGCTCAGGCTCCAGCCGGGAAAAGAGGCGCCCGACCGATAGATGAGGAACGTCACGAGCGGAACGACCAGCTCGCCCGCGATCGTCATGACCGCGCTGATCCAGAAATCTCCCCGGTATGCCATTCGGCTCGTGAACGATGTTTTGACGATCTCGATGTAAGCACGAAATCCCGAGATCATGCGCCCACCCCCGTAAAGCGGCGGATGCCGAGCCGCCATAACAGTTCGGATACGAGCCACATGATGCCTACCGCCGCCGCTTGCATGCCGACGATCTGCGGAATCGATAGGGTGATGCCTCCAAGCTCGTACGAGCCTATAAAGACGCGCGTTGGCACGTAAACGATGAACTGGAACGGCAGCACGAACAGTACCTTCTGCATCGTTTCCGGCAAAAACGTAAGCGGCAAAAACACGCCCGCCGAAATGTCCCGCAGCAGGTGGAACATGCCGCGAATGCCATGCGCGTTCGTCAGCCAAAATGCCGTCAGCCCGATGCAATAGTTGACCAGAAACATCATCAGAAAGCTGAGCGCGACAGAAATAACGGCCCATACCGGATGCTTCGGCACCAGATTGACATGAAAGCCAAAATAAAGAATAAGGGCGACGGGAACAAGCTCGAGCCAAAAGCCGAGCAGGCGATGCCCCGCCTTCTGCGACAGGGCGAACCAGCGATGCGAGACGGGTCTGAGCAGGAAGGTAAGAAATTTGCCGGTACGAATGAGCATTTGCAGATTCCAGTCGGCGAAGTCGAATATGGCGTATTGGATGACCGCGATAATCCCGTAATAAGCGATCATTTGCTCCAGCGTAAGCCCGCCCACCGTATCCCGGGCCGAGAATACCGCCTGCCAGATGAGAAGCTGCGCAAGAAACAGAACGGGCCCTACGAAGAGGGAGACGGCCATATGCGAACGATAGGCCGCCCATTCCTTGTAGGTGACGAATGCGACGGATCTCAGCACCCGCAGCATGTCAGTTCAGGCCCGACCAGATGATATTGCCCGGATGGACGATCGACTCCGGCAAAAATCCGGGTGTTGCGGTCGGGACGAAAAAGACGGCGACGAGCTGTTCGGCCGGATCGATATGGAGCGCGCAGCGGCCCGCGCCTTCGTGGGAAAACGTGGCTTGCGATTTCAATTCGCCCCCCTCGAGAAACAAATTAAGCCCGAGTCCGAAATTTTTGGACGGGATTTGTACACCCCAGGCGTAGGCGGGCACTTTGTTCAATTGGTTGCGGGTCATCGCTTCGACCGACTTCCGGCTGATGATCCGTTTGCCTTCGAATGTCCCTTTGTCCAGCAGCATTTGCCCGAATTTCCACAAATCTTGCAGCGTGGAGTGCAGACCGCCGCCGGCGCGCGGCATTTTGCCAGGCTGTTTCGTGCTAGTCGTCAGACGTTCCGCGTCGAACTTTTCGGCGAGGCACACCTCATCGTGCAGATGCTCCGGCACGTCGAAAAACGTCCGGCTCATCCCAAGCGGCTCCAATATCGATTGACGGATATAGTCGTTGTAGTGCATGCCGGTTATTCTTCCGATCAACTCGCCGAGCATGCCGAAGCCGGCGCTGGAGTAATTGTAGAATTCTCCGGGCTTGCAGCGGACGGGGCCGGACAAAACGCCCTTGATCCAGCTGTCGCCGTCATGGCCGTTCCACCATCCGCGCGGATACGGCTCCAAATAATAGCCTGGATCGGGGCATATGCCCGACGTATGAGTCAATAAATGAAAAACGGTGATTGACCGGTGCAGCGGCGTATCGAATTCCTCGATTAGGTTCGATACGGGCTGCTCGAGATACAGCTTGCCGTCCTCGACTAGCTTCAAAACCGCCACCGCCGTAAACGCTTTCGTCGTGGAGGCGATGCGGCGAATCGAATCGGGCTGCAGGTCGCCGCTTTCCTCGAAGCCGACTCTTGCGCCCATCGATTTGTGGGCGAATATTTTGCCGTAACGGGCCAGCAGGTAAGAAGCGGCTTGTATTTTGCCGTCGTCGATGAGCTGTCCGAAATGCCGGTCCAGCGTGTCGAGCTTCCGTGCGTCGTATTCGACCTCGGACGGGCTGGCGTTCGTGTGACCGAGATGTATCGTTCTGTCGCGAAGCTGCTGGTTCATAGGCTTCTCCTCTTTTCCCGGATCTATTGTTACAGCAAGCCGGACCACATGACCGCTCTCGTGCCGATGACCGACAGCGGAGCCCATTGGATGCCGGTCGGAACGATGAACACAGCGACGAACCGTTCGGCCGGATCGACCTTGACGCCAGAGCGTCCGAAGCCTTCGTGTCCGTATGTACCCGGCGTTTCTATCGTCGGAGCGGCGAGACTTAGACCTAGACCGAACGAATAGTCGGGGGTATTGCTGCCCCAGACGCTCGTTTTGACGCCGGACAGCTGATTGCGGGTCATCGCCTCAACCGTTTTGCGGCTCAACAGGCGGGCTCCGCCGAACGTTCCGCCGTTCAGCATCATTTGCCCGAGCCGCCACATATCCTCAAGCGTCGAGAACAGGCCGTTGCCGGCGCGCGGCGGCTTGCCCGTCCGGTCTTCGCGGGATGTGCATTCGTGAACCTGCCAGTCGCCGGTCACGCACACTTCGCCGTGCAGATGATCCGGCACCTCGAAGAAAGTGCGCGTCATGCCGAGAGGTTCGGCGATCCGCTCGATGACGTACCGCTCGTACGGAATGCCCGACGCACGGCTGACAACTTCGCCGAGTATGGCAAAGCTGGCGCTCGAATAGGCGTATTGCTCGCCGGGCTTGAACGGAAGCGGGCCCGATAGAACGGCCGTGATCCAGTCGTCATAACCTCTCAGCCCTTCAAACCAGGCGGTCGGGTAAGGCTCGAGGAAGGCGCCGGGATCGGGATATACGCCCGACGTATGGGTCAGCAGCTGGAAGACGGTGATGCCCTTATGTAGCGGCGTATCGAATTGCGGAAGCAGCGTCGACACCGCCTGCTCCAAATACAGCTTGCCTTCTTCGATAAGCTGCATGATAGCGACGGCGGTGAAAAATTTGGTGACGGAATACGTTTTGCGGATGCTGTCCGGTTTCAGGTCCGGACTATTTTCCAGATGCGTCAGCTTTCCCGTTGTCCGGTGGGCGAATATGCGCCCGTCGCGCGACAGCAGGTAGCCGGCGCACTGCAGCTTGTTATCGCGGATCAGGCCCGTCAGATGCGTGTCGAGCGCTTGCAGCCTCTCCGGATCGTAGCCGACCTCCTCCGGCGCTGCATCCGTTCGTCCGTCGTGATAAACCGGCATTTCCGTTTCTCGGATCATACCAATCCCCCGCTTCCCAAATGTAGAATGGTTTCCTGAAATAACCAGATGTTATTCCATTATATTACAGAACGTATGTTCCGTCTATGGCGATTTTAATTACAATCATTTTGTAGGGCGGACAAAAAAAGACTGCGACCGTTACAGTCGCAGCCCGCTCCAAAGGAGAAGCCAAGGTGTTTGTCAGCAAGAGGAAGCTTCGATGGCATTGAGATCAACCGAAAATCTCATCCAGGAAAAGCCGTTCCAGCGCCAGCCGCTAATCGAACGCGGCCCTACGTAGGTCAAATACATCCAGTACGAGCTGCCGTTTCGCTGCCAAATGTATGTGAATTTGTAACGGCAGCGCGCGATCGCGGCGGGATCAAGCGCGTATGTCGAAACGGGCGGCTTGGGCGGAATCTTCGACGGAGGTGCGGACATTGGAGCCTGATCCGCGCCGCCCGGGCCGCCGAACGGATCGCCCGAGCCGACCGGAAGGCTCAAGCTGACCGGCATTTCTGTCGGCACTTGGTGACCGCCGGGAGTGCCCGTGCCGCCGGGAGTGCCCGTGCCACCAGGAGCGCCCGTGCCGCCAGGAGCGCCCGTGCCGCCAGGAGCGCCCGTGCCGCCAGGAGCGCCCATACCACCGGGAACGCCCATACCACCAGGAACGCCCATACCACCAGGAACGCCCATGCCGCCAGGAACGCCCATACCGCCGGGAATGCCCATGCCGCCAGGAGTACCCATGCCGCCAGGAACGCCCATACCACCAGGAACGCCCATGCCACCAGGAGCGCCCATACCACCGGGAACGCCCATACCACCAGGAACGCCCATGCCGCCAGGAACGCCCATACCGCCGGGAATGCCCATGCCGCCTGGACCGCCCATGCCACCGGGAACGCCCATACCACCAGGAACGCCCATGCCGCCAGGAACGCCCATACCGCCGGGAATGCCCATGCCGCCAGGAGTACCCATGCCGCCAGGAACGCCCATACCACCGGGAACGCCCATGCCACCGGGAACGCCCATGCCACCGGGAACGCCCATGCCGCCGGGAACGCCCATGCCGCCGGGAATGCCCATGCCGCCGGGAATGCCCATGCCGCCGGGAGCGCCCATGCCACCCGGGATACCCATTCCGCCGGGTAGGCCGGGATAGCCCATACCGCCAGGAACACCCATACCGCCCGGACTGCCGGTTCCCCCGGAAGGAGGAAGACCCATGGAACGATTATCTTCATCTGGAATTTCCAAATACTGCGCCGGTATAAAAACCCACATACATCAAACATCCTTTCGCTTCATCGTGAATGCCTATGTTCAATGTATGTATGCGAAAGCCCATTGACACATATTCAGGTGAAAAATGCGGATGAAGACGAAGAAGATGTTTATCGCAGGCGAAAGGATTGGCCGGATTCGGGCTAGCTTCGTAATGCGCGGACATCTTCGCGCAAGGGAACAAAACAAGCGGGTACGGCTATGGAAACCGTACCGTTAGCCGCCAGCAGTGCCCAAATGCTCGCGCAGCGCCGACTTCGCCGCTTCGGCATCGGAGCCGCGCAGCGCGTCCATATACCGCTCATGCTCGGCTGCGATTCGGCCGTATTCGGCAAGCGTGCCGCGATCCGCCGCCTGACGGATAAACAGCTCCGCGATGTTCAGAAGCGACTCGTTGTGCAGCGAACTGACTACCGCGAGATGAAGCTGCACGTCCGCTTCGACGGCCCGCTCCGGGTTTGTCTCGTCCTTCGCCGCTGCGGACAACTCGTCCAGCTCGGCAAGCGGCAGCCTCGCTCCCCGCCGGAGCGCTTCATCAATAGCCGCCGCCTCGAGCAGGTAGCGGAGCTCCAGCATATCCCGGCTCGTCTCGCCGGACAAACTCGCCGCAAACGACAGCTGCTCAAGCAGCGGATTCAGGCTGTTGGCGGCTACAAACGCGCCTTCGCCATGACGAATTTCCAGAATGCCGGCGCTTTCCAGCGAGCGCAGCGCCTCGCGCAGAATGGCTCTGCTCACCTTCATCACTTGCGCCAGCTCCCGCTCGGCGGGAAGCTTGCTGCCGGCGGACATGCGATTTTCGATCATATATTGCTTCAAATTTTGAACGACCAGCTTGCTTAACGTATATCGCTCCGCTTTTTCGATCGGCTTCATCGGTTGCACACCTCTTTTGAATGGTCAGACCACATTGCGGTCAACGTAATCGTATAGGGTTTGGAATGTTATGTCAACGTTAGTCCAGCGTTTTTCCAAAAAAGCAGACTCGGCTTCTTGCATCTAACCGTGAGACAGCCCCTTTGCAGAAAGATGACGGGGCCGCAAAAATACATTGACTGACGGACAGAAAAGGGACTATAGTAGTAGCATATGAATGTATAATGGTCCTACCATTTGGCGGGGCAGGAATGAAAGCCGCCGGGCTGCGACATGATTTACGGGTGGACACAGCCTAAGATTTGGGATGACGGTCCGACGCGCTAACAGACAGACGGCAGACGGAGAAGGAGGGGAAGCCGGATGGATATCCCGGAAAAGGTGAATTTGTCCCAGGTCGTCAGCGACCGGATCAGAACCTATATTATCGAGAACAAGCTGAAGGCGGGCGACAAGCTTCCTTCCGAGAAGCAGCTCATCGATTCGCTCGGCGTCAGCCGGACTGTCGTGCGCGAGGCGCTGAAATCGTTGGAAACGGTCGGCCTGCTCAAGATCAAAACCGGCGACGGCATCTATGTCGACGGATTATCGCTGAAGCCGGTACTTGATCAGGTATCGTTCCGCTGGATGCAGGACGAACGCAGCATGAAGGAGCTGTGGGAGACGCGCCGGGTGCTGGAGCTGGGTGCCGTGGAGATGGCGATCGAGCGAGCGGACGCGGAAGCGATCGAACAGATGGTGTATTGGAACCGCCAGATGGAGGCGGCCATCGGGCAGAAGCGGCTGCCGATCGATGAAGATTTGCAGTTTCATCGGGCGTTGTTTCGCGCAACCGGCAACAAGACGTATTTCGAGCTCAGCGAGGTGCTGACCGATTTTTTTACCGGCGTCCGCGAAAAGCATTTTGGCGACGGCGAAGGCACGCAGCAGTCCTGGCTCGAGCACAATAACATCATCCGGTACATTCGCGACAAAAAAACGGCCGAAGCGAAGCGGGAAATGGAAAACCATTTGCTGCCGCCACTCAAGTGGATTATGGAAAAATAGGAGCGCCGGGCGAAAGGCGGCAAGCAAAGTCCCGCAGATGAGGGGCTTTGCCTGCAATTCCACGCTGCATTCCTTCAGAAAGCAGTTCCAGGGGGATGACTGTCGCCCGTGCTGTTATCTTCGAATGGTCATACCATCATACAAATATATTAGGGGTGTGAATTGCCATGATCGCTTATTGCTGGACATGCGGCAAACCGGCAGCGGATACGAAATCTTACGAGTGTCCCGATTGCCGCGGAACAGTATTGCTCCACTACGATCTTGAACGCGGGGCAGTCTTAAAAAATGACGCGCTGCCGGGTTTGTGGAAATATCGTCGGCTGCTGCCGGAAGTTCCCGAAGGATGCCGGCTTTATTTAGGGGAAGGTAGTACGCCCCTGGTGCCGAGCCGGAAGCTGGCGAAAAGGCTGAACGTCGGCGAGTTATACTTCAAGCTGGAGGGAGGCAATCCGACCGGCTCGTACAAGGACCGGATCGCAGCCGTAGGGATTTCGTGGGCGCTTGCCAATGGGCGCGAAGCCTGCGTAGGTACGACCTCCGGCAACGCAGGGGCCGCCTATGCCGCTTATGCCGCCCGGGCGGGAATGACGTACCATCTGTTCGTACTGGAACATATGGCGGAAGCGAAGCTGGCTCAGGTGCTCGCCTATGGAGCGCTCGTGCGGAAGGTGAAGGGGTTCGGCACGTATGCGGATGTCGGCGACCGCGTATTCGCCGCCGTTCTGGATTTGGTGCGGAGCAACGGCTGGGAATCGACGATTACCGCCTTCCGCTACAACCCTTACGCGATGGAAGGGGTCAAAACGATATCGTTCGAGCTCGCCGAGCAGCTTGAGGCGCCGCCAACGGCGGTTTATGTGCCGGCGGGAGGCGCGGGCTTGTATGTCGGCATATGGAAAGGCTTCCGGGAGCTCGGCGAGCTCGGAGCGATTGCGCAAAGGCCGTTTATGGTCGCCGTCCAGCCGGAAGGCTGCTCCAATATCGTGCGGGCGTACGAAGCCGGAGCGCGCGTTCCCGCTCCCGGCGCCTCCGTCTCGCAAATATCCGGCCTGCAAGTGCCCAATCCGCCCGACGGCGCACTCGCTCTCGATATTATGGCAAGCGGAGATGGGGCGGCTGTGGCCGTAACGGATGGGGATATTTGGGAGGCGCAGCGGCTGCTCGCCGAGGAGGAAGGCATCTTTTGCGAGCCTGCCGCCGCGGCCGCGCTGGCCGGGCTGATCCGGGACGTCAAGGAGCGGGGCGGTTTCGGCTCGCAGCGGGTCGTCTGCATCGTCAGCGGAGTCGGCTTCAAGGATGGCAAGCGGCTTCTTGAGATGGTATCGCATGTCGACGTGCCGCTGCTCGATGCGGAACAGCTGGATCTAGGATTGAACCCGGGAAAGCGGGGCGATTAGGAGATGAAGATTCGCCTGGCGATTGTCGGACTTGGCCGGTTCGCGGCCGCGCATGCCCGGATATGGCCGCAGGTGCGGGATGTCGAGGTCGTCGCGATATGCGACCGCAGCCCGGAGGCGCTTGCGGCGTTTATGCCGCTGTTTCCGGATGCGAAGCCGTATACCGACTGGAAACGTATGATTGACGAGGAACGGCTGGACGCGATCGATGTGCTGACGCCCGAGCATGCCCACGAAGAGCCTGTCCGTTATTCCCTTGAAGCCGGGCTGCACGTGTTCGTGGAGAAGCCGCTCGCCGCCGACCCTAGCGAGGCGGAGCGGTTAGTCCGGACGGCTGCCGAGCGCGGCCGTATGTTAATGACTGGCCATGTGCTTCGTTTCGACCCGCGTTATGCGGAGACGAAGGAAAGGATTGCCCGGGGCGATGCCGGCGCGGTTCGCTCGATTTATGCGAAACGCAACAACGGCAAACGCTTTTTCCCTATTTACAACCGTATTTCTCCGGTCTTTATACTTGGCATTCATGATATCGACATGATGCATTGGCTGCTGGAGGACGATGTGACCGAAGTAACGGCGATTCGTTCCGCGTCCGGGCACGAAACGGAAGATTTGATATGGGCGATGCTGAAATTTTCGCGCGGCGCCGTCGGCATATTGGAAAATAACTGGCTACTGCCGGACGGAGCCGCCGCCTTCGCGGATGTGCGCACGGAAATAACGGGCGATGCCGGCAGTCTGATCGTCCGCGATCCCGAGCGAGGCATGGAGTTCATCGGCGGCGCGGCGACCGAGCGGTTGGCGCTGCTGGGGGGCTATCAGGTCCATGGCAAAACCGGAGGGCCCCTGGCCGACGAGCTGGCGCATTTTGCCGATTGCGTTCGCGATGGACGGCCTTCCGCCATTCTTCGCCCGGCTGATGCCTGGAGAGCGGTGCGCGTTGCCGCTGCCGTGCGCGAATCGGCCTTGCTCGGGCGCGCGGTCAAGCTGGAGCCGAAGGAGATAACGCCGGGATGAAGCTGACGGAACGCGTTCATGTGATTGGGGGAGGCGGACTCGGCTACGGCATCAGCAGCGATTACGATTGCAATGTGTATGCGCTTTGCGCCGGAGAGCACACCGTCATCGTCGATGCCGGGTCCGGCATCGAGCCGGAGCGGCTGTTCGCCCGGCTGGACGAGGACGGCTTGCCGCACGATAACATCCGAACGCTGCTGCTCACCCATGCCCACGCCGATCATTCGGGAGGAGCGGCGATCTGGAAGGAGCGGTTCGGCGTGGAGGTCGTTGCGGCGCAGGCAACGGCGAAGATGGTAGGAGCGGGCGACGAGATCGGCACGTCGCTTGCGGCGGCGCGGGCAAGCGGTACGTATCCGCCCTGGTACCGTCTCGCTCCATGCCCGGCGGACCGGATTGTCAGTGCGGGCGAGACGCTCCGCTTCGGCGATTTGACGCTTACGGCCGTCGCCGCTCCCGGACACAGCTTCGACATGGTGACCTACTATTGTCCCGAGCTGAAGGCGCTGTTCTCGGCGGACGCCGTCTTCGCCGAAGGCAGGCTCGCGGTTATAGCGACGCCGGACTTCTCGATCGACCAGTATCGCGGGACGATCGCATCGCTTGCCCGGCTGGACGTCCGCCAGTTGTTCCCGGGTCACGGGACGGCGCTGACCTCCGGTGGCTGGCGGGTGATCGAGGCAGCCGACCGGCGTTTTAGGCTGGGAGAGCCGCCGCTCAGTATCGTGTGAGAAAAGGAAGGAGAGAAGCGGGTGACAGTTCGGATGAGGATAGACGACTATGACATATCGGCAGCAGCGAGGGGAACGAAGACAAGCTTCGAGCTGCTGATCGGCACTGGAATCGACTCAGTCGAAGATGGAGGCGAAAGGGAAGGCGAATCGCGGGATATTCCGCTGCCGGTGCTGCAAATCGCCGGAGCGGCCGAGGGTCCTACCCTGCTTGTGCTGGCCGGCGTCCACGGCGACGAATACGAGGGTATGGAGACGATATTGCGGCTGTACCGAGGCATCCAGCCGGAGCAGGTGGCCGGAACGCTAGTCCTCGCACCCGTAGCCAACCCGCTCTCTTACCGCGGAGGGACGAGGACTTCGCCGGAGGACGGCCTCAATATGGCCCGCGTCTTCCCGGGAGACCGGAGGGGCCGTCCGACGGAGCGGATCGCCTGGCAGCTGCATCACCGTCTGCTGGCGCAGGCCGACTTTTTGCTCGATCTGCACAGCGGCGGAACGCATTATGCCGTTTCGACGCTGGTCGGTTATTACCATAACGAGGAGACGGAGATCGGCAGAAAGAGCCGGGCGGCGGCGGAGGCGTTCGGCGCGGAGCTGCTGTGGGCGCACGAGACGGTCGCCCTCGGGCGCACCGTTTCATCGGCGCTGGCGCTTGGCGTGCCGTGGCTGTATACCGAGGCGTACGGCGGCAAGCGAATCCGCCGCGAAGATGCGGAGCTGATCTACCACGGGGCGCTCCGGCTGATGCGGCATCTCGGAATGCTTTCCGAGGTCCCGGAACAGATGGCGGCTTCGCGAGCGGACCTTTCCCCTGCGCCCGCACGGCGTATTTACGGGGACGGCAACTTTGACGGATCGGAGACGGCCGGGGCGAGCGGCTTTTTCTTGCCCGAGACGGTGCTGGGGGCGGAGATTCGCGCCGGCGAGCGGATCGGCTCGATCTGCGGCTTCGACGGGACAGAGCTGGAGTGCGTAGTCGCTTCCCGCGACGGAATCGTCGTCATGCTGCCGGGCGCGCCTACGGTGCGGCAAGGGGAGCCGCTGTTTCTCATCGCCCCGACTCGGCCAGCAGCACCCGTAGATGCTGAAGAGGCTGACCGATGACGAGATCAGAAACGCAGAACAGGAGGAAGCGCCTATGAATCCAAGTGTGCTGGACATGTTCAGATTAGACGGCAAAGTGGCTGTCGTAACCGGGGGCTCCGGCTTGTACGGCGCCTCGATATCCGAAGCGCTGTGCGAAGCGGGGGCGACGGTGCTGCTCGCATCGCGGAACCGGGAAAGCTGCGAGGAGAAAGCGGAGGCGCTCCGGCGCAGCGGGTACGCGGCGTACGGCATGCAGCTCGATCTGGCCGACGAGCGGAGCGTCGTGGCATTCGTTGAAGAGACCTGCAGCGAATACGGCGGCATCGAAATACTCGTCAACAATTCGGTGTCGCGCACAGGGCTCGCCGATCTCGAGCAGACGACCGCCGAAGGCTGGGCGGCCGCCCAGCAGGTGAACGGTCTCGGGCTGATGCTCCTATGCCGGGAGACGGTAAAGCCTATGCGGGAGCGGGGCGGAGGCAACATCATCAACATCGCCTCGATCCAGGGCGTCCAGGGTCCCCATTTTCCCGTATACGGCGACACCGGCATGACGAGCGGCATCGAATATACGTACGCCAAATGGGGCATGATCGGCATGACCAAATGGATGGCGGGGTACTACGGCAAGCTTGGCATACGCGTCAATAGTATAAGCCCGGGCGGCTACAATCCGGTCGGCACCGACCGCGAAATTCGCGCCGAGCCGTTCGTGCGCGGCTATACGGAGCGCACGCCGCTTAGCCGGATGGCCGACGATACGGATATTAAAGGCGCGATCGTCTTTCTAGCCTCGGCTGCGTCGAAGTACGTCACCGGACACAATCTCGTCTTGGACGGGGGCTGGAGCATCTGGTAGTTGGTAGCGAGCCGGATTGCAGGGCTGGGGCTGTTTCTGCTATACGGACAAAATTTGTAACACAAATGAAATATAGTTTTCATCTTCGCTTAATGAAACGCGCCTATAATAAAAGTCGACCCCCTTTTTGAATATATAAATGTTGAAGACCCGCGGCCCGTTGCCTAGCGGGTCCCTTTTTTTGTGCCGGTGCCCGGATTGGCGGATCACCCTTAAAATCGTGTGAGATTACCCAAGTGCGCAGGAGGGAAGCTCCCGTACAATAACAAGCAAAGGAACAGTTCACTTTGCCAAGGGGGACCTTTACATGACTACGGAAACGACGCATGAGCTGCTGTCGGAGCAGCAAATCCAATTTTACCGGGAAAACGGTTTCGTTCAGATCGACAACGTGTTGACACCGGAGGAACTGGCGGAGCTGCGCGAATATTTGGATGAGGCGATGACCGATGAGGACGGCAACTCGTTCGCGACGGATAAACAGGGCGGGTCGTACTACCGCGTGCTCAACCAGAAAGTGAACACATGGCGCGATCACGGAGGAATGGCCAAATACGTGCTGCATCCGCGGTTTGCGGAGCTGGCCCGGCGGCTCACGGGCGCTTCGGCGATCCGTTTGTTCCACGACCACGCGTTGTTCAAGATGCCCGGAGATTCCAAGCCGACCCCGTGGCATCAGGATATGCCCTATTGGCCGATGAACGAAAAAGGAGCGCTATCCATCTGGATTACGCTCGACGATGTAGACGAAAATAACGGCTGCATGATGTTCGTGCCCGGCTCGTTTAAGGCCGGCAAGCTCAAAGGCATCAATTTCCTCGATCCGCAAAATATTAACGATTACGTCGAAGATCCCGAAATCGCCGCGACCCAGCCGGTCATCGTCCGCATGAAGGCCGGAAGCTGCACGTTCCACGACGGGCTGACGTTCCATTATGCGCACTCGAACAAGACGGATAAGCCGCGCCGGGTGCTCGCGATCATCTATATGCCGGACGGAACGACGTTTAACGGCAAAAATCATCTCTTGACGACGAAAGAGAAGCTTACGCAGGATAAGCCGATTAGCGGCCGGCTGTTCCCCGTTTTGTCGCGCGAGTAGGCCGCAAAGGCCGCAGCAAAAAGGACTTTTCCTCAAGCGGGAGAAGTCCTTTTTTGCCCGTTCTATCCCGTTTCCGGATTCGTCCGCCTGAATTGCCCTGGCGTCACGCCCTCCGCCTGCTTGAACAGCTTATTGAAAAAGCTGAGATCGTCGAAGCCGACCTCCTGGGACACGCGGAGAATCGTATAATCGGTCGAGGCTAGCAGCTTCTTTGCCGTCTCGAGGCGAATGTCGTTGCGGTACTCGAGGAACGACTTGCCGATATGCTGCTTGAACTTAAGCGTAAAGGCCGACTGGCTCATATCGCACATCTGGCTCATCTGCGCAAGCGTGAGCGGACTTGCGTGATGCAGCTCGATAAATTCGGCGATCCGACGCATCAGGCTTTCCTCGCCCGCATTCGACGTCATCGGCTTATGCAGCAGCCCGCTGTAGCAGCGGCTTAGGAAGACGAGCATCTCGATCAGGCGGGTTTTCACCAGGATGCGGTAGCCGGGCTTCTTCTCGCGGTACTCCTCGCCGATTCGCTCGATGAGCAGCTTCATTTCGATCCGGTGCTGCGGCGTCAGCGTCAGCCGCGACTGAAACTGCGCCGATTCGCGCAGGAACGGCTCCACGTAAAAAAAGTCAACGAAGGAGGAGACGCGGAACAGCGCCTCCATCTCGTGGCGAAGCAGCGCGGGCGCGACCAGGATGTTGTACACCTCGAGCGGCTGCTTGTCGCTTCCGGCGCGGTAGGCGTGCTCCGCGCCGGGCTCGATGACGAACACGTCGCCTTCGCGGATCGGGTAGCCGATGCCGCGGTATTCGTGCGTGCCCGTACCGCCGTATACATATACAAATTCGATAAATTCATGCGAATGCGGAGCGACCGACTCGCCGCGCTTGAATTCGTACAAGGCGAGATGAAACGGGAAGTCGGGGCTTTCCAAAAAAGCGTCGTTGCTGAACCGGGTCAAAAAGAGCGCCTCCCTGCCGGCATGGCCGCCAAGAAAAGTAATTTGCCCCGATTGTATCACAGGACCCGGCGAAAGGATACAGACATGCGGACGTTATTCGTGTTTCATTGCCGGGAAGAGGGTGAGTTCGCGGACGAATCGTTGTATAATGAATCCGTCATTTATTAATTTCGGAGGAAGGTACAAGCTCTTGTCGAAAGATTCTTTGGTCAAAGGCACGATCATACTCGCGCTTGCGGCGCTGATCGCCCGCGTACTGGGCGCGGTGCAGCGGATCCCGCTCATCTACCTGCTGGACAATAACGGGATGGCGACGTATTCGAACGCCTTCAACATTTACATGATGCTGCTCGTCGTGGCGACGGCCGGTATTCCAAGCGCGCTCAGCAAGCTCGTATCCGAGCGGACGGCGCTCGGGCAGTACGACGAGGCGAACCGGATCTACAAGGCCGCCGTGCTGTTCGCGCTTACCGCCGGGGCTGTCATGACGGTACTACTCATCGTGCTCGCTCCCGCTTACGAAACGATATCGAAGGTCCCGGCAACGGCGCTGTCGATCCGCGCGCTGGCTCCGGCGCTGCTGCTGTTTCCGGTTATCGCGATCATGCGAGGTTATTTCCAGGGACGCCAGCGCATGGCGCCGAACGGCCTCTCGCAAATCGTCGAGCAGCTGCTGCGGATCGTCGTCGCGGTCGGGCTGGCCTATTTGCTGCTGCAAATCGGCTGGGGACACGACTGGGCGGTAGCCGGTGCTTCGTTCGGCGGCGTAGCCGGCAGTGTGGGAGCGGTGCTCGTCATGCTGTATTACGGGATGAAGCTGAAGCGGGAGGACCGCCGCAGCGGCGAGACCGGCAATCGTACGCCGGTTGCCCGGATGAGCTACGGGGACATTTTCCGCAAGCTGTTCAAGGTATCCGTTCCGATCGTGCTGTTCTCTCTGGCCGTGCCGCTTATCAATGCGATCGACACTACGATTACGGTGGGCCTGCTGGAGACGGACATCGGCCATGCGGCGGCGGTGGACGCGCTTGGCATTTTGGGCGGCCGGGCGCAGTCGCTCGCCGGCATCCCGATCATTTTGGCGATAGCGCTGAGTCAGTCGACCGTACCGGTCATCTCGTCCGCGTTCGCGAAAAAGGATATGGCGACCGTTAATGCGCAAGCATCCAAGGCGCTCTACATCTCCGTCATTACGGGGCTGCCGCTTGTGCTGGCGATCTGCGCCGCTGCGCGGCCGATCAATATTTTCATGTTCGGCGACGATAGCGGCACCGGCATTATTGCGATGCTGACGGCAATCGCCGTTTTCCAGATTGTCATGCAGACGTCGGGCGCCGTGCTGATGGGCATCGGGCAGATGCGTCCGCTGATCGTGCATGTCGGGATCGGGATCGTCGTCAAGCTTGTAGTCAGCTTTTTGCTCGCTCCGGTCATCGGCATCTATGGCATTATCGCCGCTACGGCGCTTTGCTTTATCGTTATGGCGCAGCTTAATCTGGTCGTGCTGCGGAAGCATGTCGATTACACGATTCTGGGCAAAAAGTGGACCGGACTCGCGTTCACGACGCTCCTCGCCTATGCGGCCGGTTTCGGGCTCGAGCTGCTCGCCCACCGATATGTGCAGCCGTTCGGCTACCGGATGAGCCATATGGTGGATGCGATACTCGTAGGCGGGGTCGCGTTTGGGCTTTATATCGGGCTTCTTGCCTTGACGAAGGTCGTTACGGCCGAGGATGTGGCTCGACTGCCGGGTCCGCTGCGGAAAGTTATGAGCCGTTTCGTGCGTAGGCCTGCAGCGTCAAGCGGCAATCGGGGATAACGGAGAAAATTTGTAATACAATTGAAACATTACTTTCATCTTCCCTTAATGAAGCGAACCTATAATAAAAGTCGACCCCCTTTTTGAATATATATATTTCCGAAGACCCGCGGCCCGTTGCCTTGCGGGTCTCTTTTTTTGTACGAAGCCCCGGACCCGCTCAATCCGTCAGCAAACTGCCGGCCATAACGGCCAGCTCCAGCTTGTTCAGAATGAACTCGTATTCGTTCGTCATCTCGAACGAAAGCGGGGGCCGCATCGTTTCGAAGTAGCGAAGCGGACTTGCGCCTAACCGGTGCCAATCGCCGCGCTCCGGGTCCGCGAGGGGCACGTCCTTCCACGCCTGCTCCAGCTTCGGGCTGTAGAGGGGAGACGCATCCGGCAGCAGTTTGCCGCCGTCCAGCTTCTCCTTGTACGCCGTCTGGGGAGGCGTATGGCGAACGGGAGCGAACACGCTAGGCCAATAATCGGCGCGGGAGCCGGTATGCGGATGGCGGGCGGCGAATAAGCGGGCTTGCGTCAGCACGGCGGGAACGCCAAACAGCACCGCATACAGCTTTTGCCCGAATTCGATGCGTTCCCGCAAATTGCTGAAGCTTTCGATCACGAGGCCCGCGAGCCGGTAATCGTCTGCTCCGGCTTGCTCCGGCCCGCCGCTCGGCTTCGGCGGCGACTCCTTTTTCGCATACGGAAACACAACCGCATTCAGCTGAAGCAGCGAATGCGTCCAGAAGGCCGGTGTATCGAGAACGGCGATCTTGAACGTTTCGTTTTGGACGATACGCTTTTCGATATAGTGCTGCTCGTTGACGATCAGTCCGACCGTAAGCAGGGCCGGACGGCGCTCGCGCCAAAACTGCTCCCAAACCGGACGCATGAACGAAGACACGCCAAAAGCCGGCAGCAGATGGAACAGGGACCGGCCGTGTTCCTTCGACTTCTCGAACAGCCGAAGCTGCGGATAGGCGTCGTGAAAAATATACGAATTGGACGTCTCCAAAAAGTCGAATAAAGCCTCCGCTGCGCTCTCCCCGACGAGCCGCGATACGAGCTCGCCCTTCAGATCGGTCATGTTCCATCCGCCGTTGCGCGATACCATATGCGCGAGAAACGCCCAATGAAGCTCGGGCGTACGCTCGAACAGCCGCAAGTACGCCGTAGTGCGGGTGACATTATTGCGATTCATCCGCCTTGTTTCTTCACGGATGGCCTCGGTCAGGAGCCGTTCCTCCGCCGTCATGCGGGGAGGCGTTCCGGCCGTTTCCAAGCGTGATAAGGCCTGCCGCAGCCGCTTGACCTCGGCTCTGTCGATGATGAGCGTTTGGGCGCCCTGCGACAATTGCTCCGATTGCCACCACCCGGCCGCTTTACCGCTCCAGTAAGAGAAGACGTTCCGAGGAACCGAGAGCAGCCGCTTCCATACGCCGCGCTCCCGAAAACGTTCTTCCGTCCGATTCATCCGATCCCCTCCAAGCGGCTCCATCGTTTCCCTATTCAGTATATGGATCGCAGAAAAGATACATGCAGCGACGGGAGATGGGCTGCCGGTAACGGGGCGGATCTCATTTGACAAAACAAACTCCACGTAATAAAATATTTTTACGTAATAAAAACTTTGTATATGGTGATAAACGTGGCTAACGAGTTACCGGCGGAAACCGTCGTCGTTCAAGATCCGCAGCAGGCAGTCGCCCTGCTGAACCCGCTTCGCGCGCTAATACTCGCGAATATGCACGAGCCCGTTTCTGCGGCCGAGATCGGCCGGATGATGGGGCAAACGCCGCAAAAAATAAACTATCATCTGAAAGCGCTGGAAAAGGTCGGGCTTGTGCGCCGGATGGGGTCCCGTCAAGTGCGCAATCTGGTAGGGGTGCTGTATCAGGCTATCGCCAAGTCGTTCATCCTGTCGGATGCCCTCGGCTTCGAGCCGGAAACGGTGCGGCGGATGAAGGAGGACGGATCGCTTTCCCATCTCGTCCATACGTCCGACAAGCTGAAGCGCGACGCGCTTCGTCTGCTGGAGCGGTCGGAGGCGGGGATGGCGGTGCACAGCGCCTCGTTATCCGCAACGGTCCGGCTTGCCGGGGAAGAGGCGCGGCAGTTGTTTGTGCAGGACTACCTAGAGGCGGTGCGCCAGCTCACGGCGAAATACGGAGCGGCTGAAGACGAAGGACGTTCCGCGAATAAGCCGCCCGAGGCGAATGAAAGCGACGCCGAGCTGTATGATGTATTAATCGCCGTATATCCGCAAATTCGCAGTGGAGAGGATTGAGCGTATGGAGGCAAACAGGCAAGAAGAGAAGGCGGTTGTCAGTTGGGAGACAGCCCAGAAGGAAAAGCAGCGGCAAGACGAAGCCTCATCCGGCGGCAGCGGTAACGTCGTTTCGATTAAGCCGGCAGCCGCTCAGCGCTTGATCGCCGAGCCTTCGGTAGTGACGCGGGCGATGCCGGGAGCGGATGGCGGGGCGAAGCCTGCGGCTACCGTAATTTACGTCGGCTCGGGTTTTTGGGCGACGGCCAAGAGCACTACACATGCGTCTACGTCTATTCGCATGGCGGCCTGACGAATAGCCGCCGATCACTTGCAAGAAGCCCATAAAGCGGACGAAAGGAAGGTGCACGGCATGAGCGTATACGTACCGGTAGTAGTGGAACAAAGCAGCCGAGGGGAACGGTCTTACGACATCTATTCCCGGCTGCTCAAGGATCGCATCATCTTCGTCGGCACCGAGTTCAACGATCAGATGGCGAATGCGATTGTCGCGCAGCTGCTGTTTCTGGCCGGAGACGATCCGGAGAAAGATATCAGTTTGTATGTCAACTCGCCGGGAGGCTCGACGACGGCCTGCATGGCGATCTACGACACGATGCAGTTCATCAAGCCCGACGTAGCGACGATTTGCGTGGGCATGGCCGCATCGGCAGGCTCGATCATACTGGCGGGCGGAGCCAAAGGCAAACGGGCGGCGCTGCCGAACGCCGAGGTGATGATCCATCAGCCGTGGGGAGGCTCGCAAGGCCAGGCGGCGGACATCAAAATCCGCTCCGACTGGATGCTCCGCACCCGGGCGCTGCTGAACTCGATTCTCGCCGAGAGGACCGGCCAGCCGCTGGAGACGATCGAGCGCGATACGGACCGGGACAAATTTTTTACGGCGGAAGAGGCGCTGGCTTACGGGCTGATCGATAAAATTATTAAATAAAAAGCTGGGGGACGACGTGAAGGAAGACATCGGCCAGCAGATGCGCGATGATGGCGTATTCCAGTCCCTTTTTCCAGTACAGGTAGCCGAACCAGATACCTAGGAGGCCGTTCAGCACAAGCGCACGGATAACTAGCAGCGCGTTCAGGGAGCCGAACATAACGTTCGTAGCCGGCAAATGCCCGAGACCGAACAAAACGGCGGCCAGCACGATGGCCCCCCAATACAAAAATGGCGGAATCGGCCGCCGCCGCCGCCGCAGCGGGATGGAAAGCAGCCAGACGATCAGCGTCATCAGAAACAGGCGAAGCAGCACTTCCTCCACGATACCGCCGTAAAATACGATCAGCGCGGCACTCCAGATACTGGCGGAGGGGGAAACTCCGGCCGGCTCCATGCGCGGCTGAAAAATGAAGCTTTCCAGCGCGAAAATGAGAAGCGTGCCGATGGCGCTGCCAATCGCGGCTGCTGCAATCCATCTGCCGGACAGCTTCGGCGGCTGCTCCCGGTTCAGCCAGGCGGCGAGCAAGGGGGCGCCTAGTCCGGCTTTCGGAGCCAGTTTTACTCCGATGAAGCTGGCGACGAAGCAAAATATCGCCGTTTGCAACACGGTAATCCCCGCGAGCGCCGCGGGCGGGAGCGGACTTGTCTTCACCGCCGTTTCGAGTAAACCCGTTTGAAGCTGGTATGGGATCATTGCGGTGGCTGCAAACGCGCCAGCCAGCGTAAACAAGGCGACGAGACGCCATGCCGGCAGCGGGGACGACGATTGGATGAGCGCGTCGGTTCCTTCACGTATTTTCGGCTTACGGATGAGGAGGAAACCCCAGACGAGCAGGCAAGCTGCTCCCAGTCCGGCGTTCAGCAGCATCTCCCCTTCCAAGCCGCGGGACCCTTTCGAGTAAGCTCCGGTGGCGAACAGGAGCGCAAGCAGGAGCCAGATCCAGCTTTTGTACCGGTTGTACAGCATGGATATCATATCGGCAGCAGCCTCTCTTTCAGGTGATTCATCGGGCGGTAATAGCCATTTTGGAAAAAAAGCGCAGCCCGTGGGGACTGCGCTTATTTGTCCTGTTCTTCGGGTTCGGAAGGCGCGGCCGGAGGCTGCCGCCCGCCAGGGAGCCGGCCGGCCCGGTGCGCACTGTCCCGCAGCAAATATTCGAGATGCGCGTTAACGCTGCGGAATTCGTCTGCTGCCCATCGCTCCAATATTTCGTACAGCTTCGGATCGATGCGCAGAGGAAAGTTTTTTTTGCCGGACATGGCGCTGCTTCCGTTAGTAAAGCGAGCCCGCGTTGACGATCGGCTGCGCGGACCGGTCGGACACGATGGCTACCATCAGATTGTTGGCCATAGCGGCTTTGCGCTCCGGATCGAGCAGCAGGCCGTCTTTTTCCAATTGCTTAATCGCGGATTGGACCATGCCGATCGCGCCCTCAACGATCTTCTCCCGGGCCGAGATGATGGCAGCGGCTTGCTGGCGCTGAAGCATGGCGCTGGCGATTTCCGTCGAGTAGGCGAGATGGGTGAGCCGGGCTTCGGTCACTTCGACTCCCGCTACGGAGAGCCGGCTTTGCAGCTCGACGGCGAGCTCGGCGGCGATTTCCTCGGAGTTGCCTCGCAGCGAATACCCTTCTGCGTTCAAGCTGTCGTATGGATATCTGCTTGCGACGTGACGGAGCGCCGTTTCGCTTTGGATTTCCACGAATTGCTCGTAATTTTCCACATCGAACATCGCTTTGGCCGTATCGACGACGCGGAAGACGACCACTGCGGCGATTTCGATCGGGTTACCCTCGATATCGTTCACCTTCAGCTTAGCGCTGTTGAAGTTGCGGACGCGCAGCGATACTTTGCGGTGGTTGCTAAACGGAGTAACGAGCCAGAATCCGCCCTCGCGAACAGTCCCCATATATTTGCCGAAGAAGATGATAACCTTCGACTGGTTCGGCTGGATAACCGTAATCGAGCTGAGCAGCACGATGGAGACGACGATGAGCGGAACTCCGATGGCGGGACGATTCACACTAAATTCGTAAACGGCCAGGCCGATCATGGCCAGCAGCAGGATGATTCCGATAAAGCCGTTCAGGCGCCAAGTCTTTTTTTCGTTCATGTGCAGTTCTCTCCTTTGGGTAAATGATTTTGTTTTGATGTTGTTTTGATATTTATATGATATCACTTTTACAAATAAATGTAAAATCCATTTTTTGGATGTTTCCTGCAACCAGTCTCGGTCATAGGCGGCGCCTACATTGACAAGCGGCTATAGGCATGCTATAACAGGCTAAAAACCGACACTGGTCGGCAGGAGGTGCCTCTAATGGAAATGATCCGCACGGAACAAGATTTTCATGCAGCGCTTGAACAAAATAAACCGACTGTCGCCGTTTTCAAGACGACCTGGTGCAAAGACTGCCACTATATCGAGCCATTCATGCCGGATGTGGAGAAGGCGTACGCGGACCGTCTCGTTTTTATCCAGATCGACCGCGACGAGCTGCCCGACTTGTGCGAGACGTACAACATCCTTGGCATTCCGAGCTTTCTCGGCTTCAGCCAAGGGAAAGAGATCGGACGTTTCGTCAGCAAGCTGCGCAAAACGCGCGAGGAGATCGAGCAGTTTCTCGATCAAGTGGTGGAGGCCAGCCAAACCAAGGCATAAACGATTAGGCCAGCAATGCGGGAGCAGCCCAAGGGGCTGTTCTTTTTTTGCGGCAGCATTTCTCTCTGCTTCGACCGGTTTCGCCACATTTTCGCCACCGGCAGCCGGCTTGTCCGCTCCGTTCACATTTCCGAAATGGATTTACCTATTGATAATCGTTATAATTGGTTTGACGCATTTATCGACTTTTTTCGAAGACGCGACCTAACATAAAGAAGGTGCAACACGATGGGAAAACGAATGTATGGATTGGCGCTGGCCTCCGCCATCGGAATGGGTTTGATCCTCCTCATGGGGGCGCTCGTTACGAAGACGGGCTCCGGCGACGGCTGCGGCACGGACTGGCCGCTGTGCAACGGCAAGTTCGTACCGGCGTATACGATCGAATCGATGATCGAGTACAGCCATCGCTTCGTCACCGCAGTCGTCAGTCTGTTCGTGCTTGGCGCGGCAGTCGGTACCTACATGGTGCTGCGCCACAGCAAGGAAGCGATGATGTTTGCTTTCGGCACTTTATTTTTTACCATATTGCAGGCGATTCTCGGCGCGCTGGCCGTCATTTATCCGCAATCGGATGCGGTCATGGCGCTTCATTTCGGCTTCTCCCTGCTGGCGTTCTCATCGGCGCTGCTGCTGGCGGTAGGCATCAAGACAGGGGCGTACGTGCCGAAGGGCAGCCCGGCCCGGAGCAAAAGCGTACGAGCTCCCGTTATCGCGCCGCATATGCGCAAATGGATATGGGGAGCGGCGATTTATAGCTATATCGTCGTTTACGTCGGGGCTTTCGTCCGCCATACCGAATCGTCGGGGGGCTGTCTCGGCTGGCCTCTGTGCAACGGGGCGGTCATCCCCGAGCTAAACGGAGCGGTAGGGATCGCCTTTGCCCACCGTGTCGCCGCCGCGCTGCTGCTCATCGTCATCATCATAATCGCCTACAAGGCGTCCCGACCGGACGCTTCGTCTCCGCTGCTCCGATCCGCATCGCTGTGGGCGCTGGTGCTGACCGTTATGCAGGTGTTCAGCGGAGCGTCGGTCGTATGGACGCTCAGCACGGACTGGTACCTTCTCACCGCGCTCATCCATGTCGTGCTTGTATCCGGCATGTTCGGCGTGCTTTGCTACATGTGCGTGCTGGCCTGGCGAGCGGCCCGAAAGCCGGAAAGCATGGACAGCTCGTCCTTGTAGCGGCTGCTGAGATTTGATGCGGTCGGTGGAAGCTTAGGCAACTCGTCCCGCGGCGGTCAGGGTGACTTTACCGAAAATGAACGGTATGCTCACCCTGACTTCTCCTTTCCGGAGAGGGACATATAGCTGCATCGACAGTTCGACTACATAGATTGGCCCGAATTCAAGAGGGGAGATCGGTAATGAATTTTCCGAATTTACGCACGTTTATCGATGTTCTACGCAAGGAGCGGGATGTTGCGATCATATCCGCTCCTGTTGATCCGTATTTGGAAATAGCGGAAATCCATCGGCGCGTTATCGAAGAAGGCGGCCCTGCGCTCCTGTTCACGAACGTAAAAGGAAGCCCGTTTCCCGTGGCGACCAATCTGTTCGGAACGACGCGTCGGGTCGATCTCGCTTTCGGGCCGAAGCCCGAGGCGATTATGAACCGGCTGATGGCGGCGAAGGATACGCTTATTCCGCCGACGCCGAAAGCGCTTTGGAACGAGAAGGATCTGATATTCGACCTGCTCAAGGTCGGTTTGAAGACGGTTCCCCACACGCAGGCTCCGGTGCTGGACGTATGCGATCGCAGCGAGCCGCTGTCCAAGCTGCCCGCTCTGACGAGCTGGCAGGATGACGGGGGACCGTTCGTCACGCTCCCGCTCGTGTACACGGAGCATGTCGACGGCCGCGATCATAATCTCGGGATGTACCGGATGCACATCTACGACGGTCATACGACCGGAATGCACTGGCAAATTCAGAAGGGCGGCGGCTTCCATCATCATGAGGCGGAGCGGCTGGGCCGTCCGCTGCCGGTTACCGTCTTCCTTGGCGGCCCGCCGGCGCTGATCGCCTCGGCAATCGCTCCCGCGCCGGAGCATTTGCCGGAGCTGCTGCTCACGTCGCTCATTCTCGGACAAAAGCTGCCGATGGCCGATAACCCGCTTGGCGGCCACCGTCTCGTGGCCGAGGCCGAGTTCGCCATCTGCGGCGAAGTGCCGCCGCATGTGCGCAGGCCGGAAGGGCCGTTCGGCGACCATTACGGCTATTACTCGCTCCAGCACGATTTTCCCGAGTTCCGGGTGACCCATATGTTCCATCGCAAAGACGCGATCTACCCGGCGACAGTCGTCGGCAAGCCACGGCAGGAAGATTACTACTTGGGCGAGTTTTTGCAGCGCCTGCTGTCGCCCGCTTTTCCGCTTGTCATGCCGGCGGTCAAGGAGTTGTGGACGTACGCGGAAACGGGCTTCCATCCGCTGGCGGCCGCTGTCGTGCGCGAAAGCTATTCGCGCGAGGCGCTCGGCTCGGCGTTCCGCATTTTCGGAGAAGGCCAGCTTTCGCTGACGAAGTTTTTGATCTTGACCGACCGGCCGGTCGATCTGTCCGACTTCCGCGCGCTGCTTGTGACGGTACTGGAGCGGTTCGATCCGCGCACGGATCTGTTTATTTTCAACCATACGTCCCACGATACGCTCGATTACACCGGCCTTCGATTGAATCACGGCAGCAAGGCCGTTCTGCTCGGGGTAGGCGATCCGGTGCGGGAGCTGCCCGCCGCTTATACGGAAGGCCAATTGGACGGCATTCGCGACGCGCGTCCATATTGTCCGGGTTGTCTGGTCGTATCCGGTGCATCCTATGAGGAGGACCCGGAGCAGGCGAAGCGGATCTCCGATCAGCACGGGGAGAAGCTGAGCCGCTGGCCGCTCGTGATTTTGGCCGACGATGCTTCCATCGTGAGCGGGCAAACGCCGTTTCTGTGGACGGTGTTCACCCGGTTTAATCCGGCGACGGATCTGTTCGCAAGGCACCAGGTACAGAACCATCATCTCGGTTACGAGCTGCCGATCGTTATCGATGCGCGCATGAAGCCGGGCTATCCGGACGAGCTCATTCCGCGTGACGATATCGTGAAGCTCGTATCGGACCGTTGGGGCGAATATTTTTCGTAGGCGGTGATCCGTATATTCAGAACATGGTTTGACGAGCCGAAACGGGTTGATTCCGGATCGCTGCAAAAAGCGTTCGCGGCCATAGCCGATTACCGCAAGCTGCTCACAAAGCTCATCGACGAGCAAACGCCGCAGTGCGAGACGTACACCCGCTACGAGCTGTGGGCGCGGGGACTCGCGAATGCGCTGGACGAGCTGGAGCAGAGCGTCTACTGCGCCGGGCGGTTCCGCGAGTCCGTGACGCACAGGCAGGAAGAGAAGATGGATGCCGAGGAGCTGGCGAACTACAGACGGCATCTATACTTTTACAAAAACGGCTTTATCCGGCTGTTCTCGATTCTCGACAAGCTCGGCTATTTTATGAACGATCTGCTGAAGCTGAGGTCGGAACGGGTGAAGCGGAAGTTTTCGTACTTCACGGTGCTCAGGCAGATGCAGCATCTTCATGCCGAACCTGCCCTGGCAAAACCTTTGCAGGAAATCAAGGAACGCTATCAGGAGCAGCTGTCCAGACTGCGCCATAAGCGCAATATGGAAATTCACCTGGTCAACGCGGAGATGCTCGACGATCTGCTGCATATCGACGCCTGCCGGACCGACCGGTCGTATATCGAAGATTTGAGCGCGAATATGGACGATTTGACGCAAGGGTTGGAGATGGCTTGCTTGACGATAGAAGCCGTATTCGCTTACGCGTACAGGAGGAAGAAGACGTAATCGCGGCGGAAACGGCCGAGAGAAGGAGGAAGCTCCTATGCTTCAAGGCAAAATCGCGCTCGTGACGGGCAGCGCGAAAGGACTCGGCAAACGGACCGCCATCGCGCTTGCCGAGCTGGGCTGCCAGGTGGCGGTCAATTATGTGAACAGCGAAAGCGAGGCGTTCTCGCTTGTGAAACTGCTGGAAGCTAACGGGAGCCGGGCTATGGCCGTCCGGGCCGATATGGCGAGCCGCGCCGACAACGAGAACATGATCGGGACGATCGAGCGCGAATGGGGAACGGTAGACATCCTGATTAACAACGCAGGGCCGTTCGTGCGGGAGCGGCGGACGTTCGACGAGTACGAATTGGACGAGATCGATTATATGATGCGAGGCAATCTGCTCGGCGTCATGCAGCTCGACCGGCTCGTGCTGCCCGGTATGATGCGGCGCAAATGGGGCCGGATCATTCATTTCGGCTTCGGGCGTGCTGCGGAGGCGAGAGGCTGGCCTCACCGGGCCGCTTACGCGGCGGCCAAGGTCGGGCTCGTATCCCTGACGAAGACGCTGGCGGAAGAGATGGCGCCGCACGGTGTAACCGTTAACATGATTTGTCCGGGCGATATTCGCGGCGGCAATAAAGAGAAGTCGATCGAAGAGGTTGCGCACTTAAGCGATCATGAATTTCCCGGCATTCGCCAGGGAAGCGGGGAAGACGTCTCCCGCGTCATCGCTTTCCTCTGTTCGCCGCAGTCGGATTTTTTGACCGGCAATATTATGGAGGTTTCAGGCGGCTTCGATCCGATTCGCAGTATGTCCTCCGCGAGGCCCGGGCAGGGCTGAACGTTTGAATGCGAAAAAAAGGAGCGGTCTATGTCCTTAGGGACCATAGCCGCTCTTTTCATCGTGAATTCGTTATTAAAATACTTGAACGACCTCGGTAATGCCTTCCACTTCTTCGAGGAGGGCGCGTTCGATACCGGCCTTCAGCGTTATGGTCGAGCTTGGGCAGCTTCCGCAAGCTCCCATCAGCTTCAGCTTCACGATTCCGTCTTCAACGTCCACGAGCTCGACGTCTCCGCCGTCCCGTTGCAGAAACGGACGCAATTTATCCAGAACTTCCAGTACTTCGTCAAAAACAGCTTCCTGTTGTGCGTTGCTCATTTGCCTCATCTCCCTTCACGTATTATTATAGTACATTATAAACGAAAATAAAACGGCTGCCACAATCGAGTTGCAGGCCGAATGGTGAATATAAATGAGACCGATCGTAGAATTTTGCACGAATAACATGCACCACGGCACGGACCGGATCATGCGCAAGCTGGAGGAGAACCCCGAGTTGGACGTGATCGAGTACGGCTGCCTTGGCAACTGCGGCCAGTGTTACATGGAGCCGTACGCGCTCGTCAATGGGGAAATTGTTGCAGCCGAAACCCCGGACGAGCTATACGAAGCCATCCTGGCGAAAATTAAGGAATGGGAAGAGCAGTTTTCCTGGCTCGAGTAGCATGGCGGGATACGTCCGATTATCCGAAATGATGCTTGGACATCCAGAGCACGCCGCTTTTCAGCACGCGCGGCACTTTTCCCATAATGACCGTTTTTTTGCCCATCATGCCGAAGCCGGCCTTCTTGCCGAGCGAGCCGAGAACGCCCTTCAGCTTGATCGTTTTGAGCTGAGGCGTTTCGCCCTTCCACAGCGCATGCATGACCTCCGCGACCTGCTTGCCTTGCTCCTCGGCCGCTTGGGCGCTCGGACTGAACGGCAGGCTGGCGCAGTCGCCAATGACATACACTTCCGGGTGCTCCGGAATTTGATGATATTCATTGAGCAGCACGCGGCCCTGAGCGTCCTTGGGCACATTCAACTGCTGAACCACCGGGCTCGGCTGAATGCCTGCGGTCCATACGGTCAGATCGGTTAAAATCTGCTCGTCGCCGTTATGCAGAATGCCCGGCTCTACTTTACTCAGCGAAATGTGGGATAACATCTCCACGTCGTGCTCGGTGAACCACTCGCGCACATAAGATTGTAGCTTGTCCGGAAACGAAGACAAGATGCTCGGGCCGCGGTCGATGACGCGAATATTGAGGTCCGGACGGCTCTCGCGCAGCTCAGAAGCGATCTCGACGCCGCTGAGGCCCCCGCCGACAACGGACACCTGAGAATATGGATTCAGGTCGTTGAGCGCCTGATACGCCTTGCGCGAGCCGGACAGCGTCTGGATGCTGTGCGAGTGCATCTCGGCGCCCTCGATGCCGTGATACTTGTCTACGCAGCCGAGCCCAATGACGAGCCAGTCGTACGAAAGCGTATCGTTGTTATTCATTAGCACGAGCTTTCGCTCCAGATCGACCTCTTTGACTTCTCCGTACTTCAGAATCAATCTGGGATGGCTCGGAAAAGCGACCCGGATCTCCGCTTCGGATACGGTGCCCGCCGCGAGTGCGTAATATTCCGTTTTTAGCCCTTGATAAGGCATGCGGTCCACCAGAACGACTTCCGTGCCGGCCGGCGGATCCTGCTCAAGCAAATGGAGAGCCAGCGTCAAGCCGCCGTACCCTCCGCCCAATATGACAAATCTGCTCATTCCAAACAGCGTTCCTTTCCCGTTCCTATATTGGAGTATCGATGGTATTAGAATGTCACGCAGGAGGGAAGTTTATAAGCTGAGCCCTCAGGCATACACCTTAATTTCGTTGTAGAACGTATCCCTCTCAATCGGTATCCGGTTCGCGCCTTTGATCATATGGATCAATTCGTCGCGGGTGAGACCGTGCGGCGACAGCGCCCCTGCGGAATGGCTGATCCGCTCCTGCACGATCGTTCCATGCGCGTCGGACGCGCCGAAGGTAAAAGCGAGCTGCGCAAGCTGCGTGCCCAGATTAATGAAGTACGCCTTCACGTGTTGAATATTGTCCAGCATGAGGCGGCTGATCGCGATCGTCTTCAGGTCGTCGAACGCCGACGTTCTCCGTTTGATGCCCATGTCGGTATTCGCCGGCTGCACCGCATTCGGGATGAATACCATGAATCCGTTCGTTTCGTCCTGCAAGGCGCGAAGCTGCATCATGTGGCGGATGCGTTCCTCTTTCGTTTCGATCGAGCCGTACAGCATCGTGGCGTGCGTCCGCAAACCGAGCTGATGCGCCGTGCGGTGCACTTCGAGCCATTGGTCCGAGGTTGCTTTCTCCACATTCATCTTGTTACGGTACCGCTCGGTCAATATTTCTGCTCCGCCGCCCGGCAGCGTGCCGAGTCCGGCATCGATGAGCGTCTGCAGCACTTCCTTGTAGGACAGGCCGCTGATGCGCGAGAAAAAGTCGATCTCCGCTCCAGTGTAAGCCTTGACCGTAACATCCGGGTAATTCGTCTTCAGGGCGCGGATCGATTCCACATAATAGTCGAACGGGACATGTGCGTTATGTCCGCCCGTGATGTGAAATTCCCGCATGCCGGGATGAAAGTGCTTCGCGACATAGGCCAGCATCTCGTCCGGAGATAACGTATAAGCGCCTTCCTCGCCCTCGTCGCGGCGGAAATGACAGAACGCGCAGCGGTCTTCGCAGACGTTCGTGAAATAAAGGCTCATGTTTTCAATAAAATACACGTTCCGTCCGTTTTTGCGCATATTCGCTTTGTTGGCCATTTGACCGATCGACAGGAGGTCGTCGGATTCGTACAGAAAGACGCCGTCCTCCAGCGTGAGCCGTTCGCCGTGCTCTACTTTTTCCGCGATTTCGGCCATCCGTTTATCCGGTGATGTGATTGTCGGGTGCATGTTGTTCCTCCTCGTTCATGGAATACTTCTGAAACATTATTTTGCTTGTCGAGCTAAACCGTGTCTTGTCGATGACTTATCTATTATAAACCTCCTTCTGTATACGGGCAACAGGCGTGGCAGGTTTTCGATCATGACGAATTTGTGTAGGGGAGAACCTCCTCTTGAGAGGCGGCATAATTAGGAGTATACTGAAAACAACCCCACAAAGTGGAGCCGGGGCTTTGGGTGCGTATTTCAAAACCTTTACGGGACCCCGAATCTTATAAATTATAGGATGATCGAAGGAGGGAACGATATGATTACCATTACGGATGAAGCAGTGGATAAGATTAAAGAGATGCTGTCGGCCGAGGAAACGCCGAACCTGTTTTTGCGCGTTGGCGTCAAAGAAGGCGGCTGCAGCGGATTTTCATATGGCATGGGCTTTGACGATGAGGAGCACAGCAGCGATCAGGTGCTTACGATTAACGGGTTGAAGGTAGTCGTCGACTCGGATAGCACGAAATATTTGCGCGGTCTCGAGATTGATTTCAAGGATGCGGCTATGGGCGGCGGATTCACCATCCATAACCCGAACGCGATCGCATCGTGCGGTTGCGGACAGTCGTTCCGTACGAAGGAAGATGCGGGCAAGCCGAATCCGGAGCAGTGCTGATAGCATATTAGGTGCCCTCGGAATCATGGATTCCGGGGGTTTTTTGCCGCGGTTTTTACGCCGTTAATGGACAACGCCGCCTTGCGAATGAAATTCGCGAAGCGGCGTTTTGCTTTTGTGTTATTTTGCTGTATCAAACAGACCGTTACACAGTCCGGAATCGTTGATCGTTCGCGAGCCTTACGTCATCTTCTCCAAATCAAAAGAACTACTGGCAGTGCCGAACTGCTGTTACCATGATGAAACCTAAAACAATGAAAGCCCTACCTCTCTTTCATCCTTACGACTCCTTGATCGCGCCAGTGTGAATCAGGTCTAACTTGTAATCAATGGAATGGTTCATCGACATCGTGCAGATAGCTTCGGGGGACTGTCGTGGTATGTTCGAAGGGTGAATATCTATAACACATCTATATACAATACCTTACTTTTACAGCGTTGTCAATATTGTGTTCCTGGGAAAATTCCTATACGATCGGGGAGGAACTTAACCTATAAAAACTACGTCCTAAGCGAAATGGAGACGATCGCATGGAGCAGCTGCTGAACGTTACATACAGCGAGCATTATACGGAACAGCGTAAAATGGACATTTTCGTGCCCGGAGACAATGCAAACGGAGTAGGACTTCTATTTATTCACGGCGGCGGCTGGAACGCCGGCAATCGAATGGCTTGGCACTCGGTGGCCGCCCACTTTTGCGAGCTGGGGTATAGCTGTGCCTCGGTAGGCTACCGGCTTGCTCCCGAATGGCATCATCCGGCACAGATTGAAGACGTGCGTCTGGGGATGTCGTTTTTTATGGAAAATGCGGCCGCTTACCGCTTCGATCCGACTCGAACCGCCGCTCTTGGCTCGTCCGCAGGGGGGCATTTGGCGGCGATGCTCTCGACGATTGCCGCGGAGGACGAGCTAGGCATTTCGCCCGAACTGCGAATCCGGAATACCCGGCCCGGAGCTGCCGTGCTGTATTGTCCGGCTACGAACCTGCATTTGGACGATAACTTCGACTCGCTGAACGGTTCGATCGTCAAGCTGTTCGGAAGCGGCGAGGCGGAGCTGCCCGGCGCTTACAGCGAAGCTTCGCCGGTTGACCGCATCGTCGGCGAAGAGCCGGTAACGCTGCTCATTCACGGCGACGACGATAAGGTGATTCCGGTAGAGCATTCGCGCGTGTACTACGAGAAGCTCGCAAAGCACGGCATCCGTGCGGAGCTGCTCATACTCCCCGGCGTTCCGCACGGCTTCGGCTACGGCGTGAAAACGCCCGCGCAGCTTGAGTCGCTGGCTGCGATCGAACGCTTCTTGCGGGATGTATACCCGGCTTAGCCGGTCATTAGAAAACGCTCGATACGGCATTTGCCGCCTCGGGCGTTTTTTTGTTTCGTGCTTCCGGCAATAAGGCAGCTGACGCGCAATAATGGGCACCCCATCGTGCGGCGTGCTTTTCATTTTAATTTAAGGTTCCTTTGCTACAATATCCCGATGAACACGAACACGTTTCGGGAAGACGAAGGCAGAGTCCTGCGTAACCTTGTCCCGAAGTGGGAGGCGCCTACAATGAAGAGCGAACGGGTCGTGCCGTTCTTATGGAAAAGCATGTTTGTTCGTATATCGCTGCTGCTATGGCTCAAGCTGATCATACTGCGGGTATTCATCTATCATAAAATCGTCTGGAGCGGCGCGGTTCTCGATCTCGCCTCCGTTATCGCAGCCGCGGGAGCGATCGAGCTGCTCCTGCCCCGAAGGGCGAAACGAGCGGCCTTCTGGGGGCTCAACATACTTGGTTCCCTCATTTTATTCGCGGCAACGCTGTATTACACGCATTTCGGCTCGATCGTCACCTACACATCGCTGTACGGACTCAAACAAGTGCTGCAAGTATCGAGCAGCGTGAAGCGCGCGATGCATCCGGAGACGTATATCTTTTTCGCCGATCTGGCTGTATTCGCGCTGTTATGGCTTGTGCGGAGGCGGCGCAAGCTGCCGGCATGGAGCGGAATTTCGCTCGGCAAAGCGTCGATGTCCGCGGTCGTCCTGATCGCCGTGACGGTTTCAGCCTTGTCCATCCGGGCTGAAGGCAAAGTGCGCAACGAGTTGATTCGCGCGGAGAAGCTCGGCTTTTTCAACTACCAGAGCTCGTTCGTTCTGGAAGCATGGGAGAACAGCCGCGAAACCAGGTTCGCCGATACTGCGCAGGCAGCCGACATTATCGCGAAAATTCAGTCCAAATTTCCGTACAATTCCACGTTAGCGGAAGGGGATGAGGAAGCGGAGACCGCCGCTCCGCCCAAGCTGTTCGGTTCGCAGCAAGGGAAAAATGTCATCGTAGTGCAAATGGAATCGCTGCAAAATTTTACGATCGGCTACTCGGTGGACGGTCAGCCGCTGACCCCGGTGCTGAACGAGCTGGCGAAGGAAAGCTACTATTTCAAAAACGTGTACCAGCAGATCGGGCAGGGCAATACGTCCGACGCCGAATTTATGTTCAACACGTCGTTATATCCCGTTGGGAGCATCCCGATGTCGACCGGCTACGGCAACCGCAGTTTGCCGAGCTTGCCGAAGCTGCTGAAGCAGGACGGGTACGCGACGGCGACGTTCCACGTCAACGACGTGACCTTCTGGGACCGCGACAAGCTGTATCCGGCGCTCGGCTTCGACCGCTTTTTCGACAAGCCATCCTATACGAACGACCAGTTCAATGCCTTCGGCGCTTCCGACGAGCAGCTGTACCGGACCGGGATCGCGCAGCTTACGGCGCTTAGCGCCGGGGGAAGTCCGTTTTACGCGCAGTTTGTTTCATCATCGAGCCATCATCCGTTTGTGATACCGGACGATAAGAAGCGGATTCGGCTGTCGGATAACCGGTATGCCGGCACGCAGGCCGGCGAATATTTGGAAGCCGTCAGTTACGCCGATTATGCCTTAGGCACGTTCATCAACCAGTTAAAGGCGACAGGCTTGTGGGATCGTTCGATATTGGTCGTATACGGCGACCATTCCGGGTTGAAGCCGCAGTATAACGAGCCGGAGGAGCTGAGCGAGCTGCTCGGCATTCCGTATCACGAGTATGTGACCCGCTTTAATGTTCCGTTTATCGTGCATGTTCCCGGGCAGACGGAGGGCGAGACGATCGATCAGGTCGGCGGCCAGCTTGATATGATGCCAACCGTGGCGAACCTGCTCGGCATTTCGTTTGCGGACCGCGGTTACGTCCATTTCGGCCACGATCTAATGAATATTCAGCGCAACGTATTCGGCATCCGCTACTATTTGCCGACGGGTTCGTTTATCAATGACGACATTTTGTTCATTCCCGGCGAAGGCTTCGAGGACGGTCAAGCGGTCCGGCTCGACACGCACGAACCGGTAACCGATCTCGCCCCGTACAAGAAAGACTACTATTACACGATGGCGCTGGAAAAAGCGTCCGACGAGTATATGAAAGTATTGCCGAAGCGCGATAGCGAATAAAGGTTGTGGAAAATCGCCTTTGAGGAGGGACTCGGAGGCGATTTTTTTGTGCAAGCAAAGAAGGAAAGGAAAACATAGTGCGAGCGACTAGATAGGAGGCTTGTTTGGTATAATAGAAGTACAATCAAGCTCCTGAAAGGGGAAACGCTCCTATGAACCCTCCCAAAACCGTCTATGAGTCGATCGATGCCTACATCGCCGGGTTCCCTCCCGACATTCAACACATTTTAACTGCGCTGAGAAACGTGATTCGGGAGGCGGCGCCCGAGGCGAAGGAGAAAATCAGCTATCAGATGCCGACTTACGAGCTGCATGGCAACCTCGTGCATTTTGCGGCATTCAAAAACCATATCGGTTTTTACCCGGCGCCCAGTGGAATCGAGGCGTTCGCGGACGAAGTAAAGCCTTATCACAAATCGAAAGGGACGCTGCAATTCCCGCTTGATCAGCCGCTGCCTAACGAGCTTATCGCCCGCATCGTGAAATACCGGGTAGCCGAGAGCAAGGAAAAAGCCGCGGCAAAGACCAAAAAGAAATAAAACGGTGCGCCCCGGCTACGGGGCGATCAGCCGGAAACGTTCGAGCTGCTCCCATAGCTGCTCCTGGCGCAGCACTTCCACCTGCTTGGGACCCATCAGGTCGAAATGGGGGAAAGGCGGGCGGTTGTGGATATAACGCGCAGGAAGGCCGTAAGCTTCGCACCAGGCGGACAGGCGGTGTAGATCGGCACAGCCGACTTTCGTGACGGTCGTGGAGCCCGGAAAGCGAGGGTCCAGCCAGTAGTGGGTCAAATACGCGATCTCGCCGCGGGAAACGGCTTCCTTCCAGCGGTTCAGCTCTTCGCGGGTAATGCCGAAAGCCATCTGTGCAGCCTCCTTCTCGTCTGGGTAACGTACCCCCATTATAGCAAAGGGGCCGGAATAAAATGAAATCGCCATCGGACGAGCCGACGGCGATTTTTGATAGCGGAGTTTTTTTCCACTAAGGAGTAGGTTATGCGACTTTTTCCCGATCTAAAGGAAAAAAATTCCTCTAAATACCGCAAATGCCTCATTTATGGTTCGAAAACCGCAAGATTCAGCCCAATTACGGAATTAATTTCCGTTACATTGGCGGAATCGTTCGGTTTGGCACAGTTAGCGGAAATCCGTTCCGTTAACGACAGGCGCCCCGCTTTCGCAGACCTTGTCCCGGCTTACTGCAAAATCGACTCGATCCGCTCGATCAAGTCAGCGGAGAGAGCAACGCCGGACGCTCCCGCGTTCTCGTCCACCTGGCCAGGGCGGCTGGCGCCGACAAGCGCGCTTGCCACGTTCGGCTGACGCAAAATCCAGGCGATGGCGAGCTGGCCTACCGTAATATCCAACTCGTTGGCAATCTCGGTCAGCTTTGCGACTTTCGCTATTTTCTCTTCGGTGATGGCCTTGCGCATGCCTTCCAGCTTCCCGGCGCGGCTGTCCGCCGGAATATCGCTTGCGGACTGGTACTTGCCCGTCAGCAGACCTTGGGCGAGCGGCGAGAAGACGACTTGTCCGATCCCGTTTTGCGTGCCGAACGGAATGACTTCCTTCTCGATATAACGGTTGAACATGTTGTAAACGGGCTGGTTGACGACGATGCGGTCGAGCAAATAGCGGTCCGCCGTGCCGAGCGCTTGCGCCATTTGGGCGGCGGTCCATTCGCTGACGCCAACGTACAAGACCTTCCCTTGTCTGACGAAATCGTCGATCGTGCGCAGCGTTTCCGCGACCGGCGTTTCCGGATCGAAGCGGTGGCAGTAGTAAATATCGACATAGTCGGTGCCGAGCCGCTTCAGGCTGGCGTGGAGCTGCTCGAACACGTGCTTGCGCGACAAGCCGCGGTCGTTCGGGCCGTCGCCCATCGGCCAAAATACTTTCGTCGCGAGCACATAAGACTCGCGGGGATATTCCTTAAGCGTTTCGCCTACGACCAGCTCGGCGGCTCCGCGCTCGTAGACGTTTGCGGTATCGAAAAAGTTGATGCCGAGTTCGTACGCGCGGCGGATCGATTGAACTGCGTTTTCGCGTTCGACATAGCCTCCATAGGTCAGCCAACTGCCGAGACTGATCTCGCTCACCTTCAGTCCGGTTTGGGCCAGCTTGCGGTATTTCATCTGGATCACTCCTCGTGAAAAAGTTGGAAACGGGCTTTCGCCCGTCTTGCATCCTTTTCTATTATAAAAAAAGCTGGTACACTTTTAAAAGAAGTGAAATAGTTACGAGTTACTAAACTAAAGTTGACTAACTATAGACGGAGAGATGAAGATGGAGAAGCTGAAGGAAGAGACCGGGACGCCCCGTGCCGGCTACGTGCCGAAGGAGCCCGTATGCATCGAGTGCTCGATCGAGAAGACGCTTGACGTCATCGGCGGCAAATGGGCGTTCCTCGTCCTGCGCGAGCTGTTTGGAGGGACGAAGCGGTTCGGCGAGCTGCAGCGGCGCATTCATAACATCAGCCCGACGGCGCTGACGAACACGCTTCGCCATATGGAGGAGAAGGGCGTGCTGGAGCGTAAGGTGTACCCAACCGTTCCGGTAACGGTCGAATATACGCTAACGCCGAAGGGACAAGATCTGCATCCGATTATTAAAAGCATGAAGCTGTGGGCGTCGAAATGGGCGTAGCCGTATGTCCGCGCTTCGGCGTCGCAGGTTGTCTATTCGTCTAGTTTGCCGGGCCTCTCCTCTGTCTGCGCTCCCGTTACCTCGACAAGCCCCGGCCAATCTCATGTACCTATCACCCGAATGTGAGCGTTCGTTCATTGAACGGACTCCAGCCTCGTACTATGCTGGGTTTGATTTGTCCGTTTTTGGGGAGAAGGGGGACTTGAGATGAACCGAAAATTCGCCTGTTTATACGCCGTATGGATCGGGCTCGCGCTTGCGCTAATCGGGTGCGGGAAAGAGCAGATGAGGCCCGAGGAGGCGTTTCAAGCGTATTTGACCGACTGGAGGCAGCAGCAATTTGCCGAAATGTATGGCAGGCTGACGCCGGAGTTTCAGGCAGGCCATAGCCAGGAGGAGTTCGTTCAGCGGTACCGCAACATTTACGACGGAATCGGCGTGTCGAAGCTGATGGTGGAAGCGGTGGAGTCCGTTGACCCGAAACCGGGCAAGCCGCAGCCGGAAACGGACGAGGTGTCGCTTCGTTACCGCGTGGCGATGGATACGGTCGCCGGACCGCTGCAATTCGAACATGTGGCAAAGCTCGTCAAACGCATACTCGACGGCGAAACGAAGTGGGATGTCGATTGGAATGCGTCGCTCCTGTTCCCGTCCATGAAAGAAGGCGACAAGGTGCGGGTTACGACCGATAAGGGCGAGCGGGGCGAAATTTTGGACCGCAGCGGGGTGGGGCTCGCCATAAACGGAACCGCGCAGCAAGTCGGCATCGTGCCGGGGAAGCTGGGTGACAAGGCGGAACAGACGAAAGCGAGACTCGCGGAGAAGCTTGGCATCGGAGTCGATGCGATTGGCGGCCTGCTTGGCGCGAAGTGGGTGAAGCCGGATTCGTTCGTGCCGATTGGGTTCGTGGCGGAAGCGGCGGAGGAGCAGTTCCGGGATATGCCGGGAGTGACGATCCAGAGCAAGAAGATGCGCGTGTACCCGCTTGCCGAAGCGGCTGCGCATATTACCGGCTACATCGGGGAGATCAGCGCCGAACAATTGGAACGGCTCAAGGAGCAGCATTACGCGGCAGGCGATCTGATCGGCAAATCCGGACTCGAGCAATTGCTCGAAACTCGGCTGCGGGGCCATAGCGGGGCGCGCATAGCGATCACCGACGCCGATGGCAACGAAAAAGCGCTGCTTGCGCGGAAGGAGGCCGAAGCCGGCGAGACGGTCCGCGTGACGATCGATGCGGGCGTGCAGCAGGCGCTGTACAAGGAGCTGCAGCCGGATGCGGGGTCGGCCGCGGCCATTCAGCCGGTGAAGGGCGATATTTTGGCGCTCGTGAGCAGCCCGTCGTACGATCCGAACGCCTTTCAGCGGGGGCTGACGAGCGGGCAGTATAACGCTTGGAATACCGACCCGAAGCAGCCGTTTTTGAACCGGTTTACGAAAGCTTACGCGCCCGGCTCCGCGTTCAAGCTCGTGACGGCGGCGATCGGTCTCGACGGGCATACGCTCGATCCGAACGAGCGGAAGAACATACCGGGGCTGAACTGGAGCAAGGATTCCTCGTGGGGCAACTATTACGTAAGGCGCGTACATGAATCGAATCCGGTCAATCTGCAAAACGCCCTCGTCTACTCGGACAACATCTATTTCGCGCAAGCTGCACTCGCCGCGGGCAAGGAGGCGTTCGCTTCCGCAGCGGCCCGGTTCGGCATCGGCGAGGAACTGCCGCTTGCGTATCCGTTCCAGAAGTCGCAGCTTGCGAACAACGGCATACGCAGCGATATTCAGCTCGCCGACAGCGGCTACGGACAAGGCGAGGTGACGATGACTTCGCTGCATGCGGCGCTCGTTTTTGCCGCGCTGGTCAATAAAGGGGATATCGCATACCCGGTGCTGACCGACGAAGAGCAGGGCAACCGTTCGAAAGTGTGGAAAGCGCGCGCGATGACGCCGGATACGGCGGAGCTGCTGACAAGCGACCTCGTGAAGGCGGTAGCGGAGCCCGGCGGGCCCGGACACGGAACGTACATACCCGGCGCCGCGATCGCCGGCAAAACCGGCACAGCCGAATACAAGCGAAGCAAGAACGAGGACGGGCTCGAGAACGGCTGGTTTGTCGGATTTAATAGCGCCGATCCGCAAGTCGTGCTGTCCGTCATGGTGGAGGACGTGAAGGGCCGAGGCGGAAGCGGCTATGTGACAAAGAAAGTGAAGCGGATGTTCCAGCAGATGCCGAAACAGTGACAAACAAGGCATCGCTCGCGTCCGGCGTTGCTTCGAAGCTTACGTCCGAACGGCACCCGGGCGATGCCGGGCAGTCGAACCAGATCCGCTGCGCTGCCGCCAAGCCGCGCAGCAATCCGGCAAACGCCGCTCACCCGTTCGTTGCCGCCGCGGGCGGGTAATCGCTTTTGAGCTCTTCTACCGAGCCGTATCTTTGCGTCTCGAACAAAAATTTGGCCGGGCCTTTATCGGTCCGGTCTTTTACGATATGCCCGTAAAATTTGCCGTTTGCGGCAAAAACGAACATCGTTTTGCCCGGTTCCTCCAGAAGCGGGTATTTTTCGACCATAAGGCGACCCTCCGTTCTTGGTATGGTTGTTTCAGTTGTTTCAGTTGTTTCAGTTGTTTCAGTTGTTTCAGTTGTTTCAGTTGTTTCAGTTGTTTCAGTTGTTTCAGTTGTTTCAGTTGTTTCAATTGTTTCAGTTGTTTCAATTGTTTCAATTGTTTCAATTGTTTCAATAGTAAGTTCTCCCCTATATCATTCGCCTTACCCGACCGCTAATCCTGTCTTCGCCGTGAGGAACAATCACAACCAATTTTTGCATCATCGCCACCACCAGCATAAGAAAAACGTTTATCGACGTATTTCAAGGATGAGCGCCCGCTACTGGACCCCACAAAGTGAAGATAAGCTTCGGGTGGTATTCCGATTACTTTGCGGGGACCCCAAAATCAGCGGAAGTTTTTCTTGGTACAGAAACTCGGACTTCGCTTTAACGATTTAGCGAATCAAAACTTTGTGTAACGTTAAAAAAGCTCAACCGGCGCCTACTCAAGGAGCTTTCGATCGAGCTGCGGCGTGTATGCAAACCGGTGAATGGGCGGACAAGTAACTTACATCCGATTGTCCAGCGACGAGATCAGCTTCGCGTACAAGCCGTTTCGGCCCAGCAGCTCCCGATGGGTGCCGGTTTCCGCTACGCGCCCGTTCTCCAAGACGATGATTCGGTCCGCATTTACGATGGTGGACAGCCGATGGGCGATGACGAGCGTCGTGTTTCCTATCATAAGCTGTTCGAGTGCGGCTTGCACCAGAGCTTCGGACTGGGTGTCTAGATGTGAAGTGGCTTCATCGAGAACTAATATTCGAGGCTTCTTCAGTATCGCTCTGGCGATCGAAAGCCGCTGCTGCTGGCCGCCCGACAGCCGGAAGCCCCGCTCGCCAACGATCGTCTCGAAGCCCTCGGGCAGCGATTGAACGTATTCGAGAATGCAAGCTTTTCGGCAGGCGTCGGCAAGCTCTTCATCGGTAGCCCCAGGACAAGCAAACAGCAGATTGTCCCGGATCGATGCGTGGAATAAGTGCGTTTGCTGTGTTACGAAGGCGAGCGACTTCCGCAAGCTGTTTAGCGATACACCGCGTATGTCGCGGCCGTCGATCTCGATTGAACCGGATACCGGATCGTGAAGCCGGGCGAGCATACTGAGCAGTGTCGACTTGCCGGCGCCGCTCGGTCCGACGATGGCGACAACCTCTCCGGGCCGAGCCTCAAACGAAATGTCGCATAACGTCAGCTTGTCGGGACCGTAATGAAACGACACGTCGCGAAAGCGGACGTGCCCGGTGACGGTAGGCAACTGAGGAGCGTACTCCGCAGTCTTCACCTCCGGTTGCATATCCTCATATTCAAAGACGTTCTCAAAAACGGCGAGCGAAGAAACGACATCACTGTGAAGATTGAGCAGTTGCTGAGTCGGCCCGTAAAGTCTGCTCAAGTAAGCAGCGAAAGCGACGATTCCCCCGACGGTCATGGAGCCCTCCATCACCTTAAACCCTCCGTACATATAAACCATAATAGTGCCTATGGACGGCAGTACGCCATTAAACATAGTGATCCATCGGCCCATCAGGTTCATCCTTAGCTCCAGACGCATCACGATTTCGTTCAGCTTGGCGAATTTGGCTGTCTGATAAGCTTCTCCGTCGTACAGAGCAGTCAGCAAAGCGCCGGAAATTCCGGTTGTTTCCGCGAGATGCGAGGAGAGGTCGGATTTGAAACGCTGGGCTTCTTTGACTAGCCGCTTGCGGGCTTTGGCCGTTTTGCGAGCGGGATAGAGGTGCAGAGGCAGCAGGAGCAGGGCAAAAAGCGCAAGCTTCACATCCAGCACGAGCAATAGGATGATGGAGGCGATCCAGACGGTCGACTGCGTGATGGCGGTTACGACGCTTCTTGTCACGACCGACTGAATCTTTTGAATATCGCCTGTCAACCGCTGAAGGATGTCTCCTGCTCTAGACCGGGTGAAAAACGAAATCGATTGCCGCAACACGTTCCCGTACAGCCGTAACCGCAAATCGCGCATGATGCTTTGTCCGACCTTGTGCTCCAGATGGTTCTGCCAGACGTCCAGCAAGCCGGACAGCAGGGAGACCGCAAGCACCCCCGCTCCGAGCGACCACAGCAGCGCTTCGCTGCCGTTCGGAATAGCCGTATCGATGACGGTCTTCAGCATTAGCGGAGTCGCGAGAGACAGCATCGAGCCGGTTAGAGCGAGCAGCACAATCAAGCAGGAAAGCTGTCTGTAGGGGCGAAATAAAGCTAGGACGCGGCGAAGAGGGACGGTGGTATGTAAGCGGGAGACTGGTTCGTTCGGGTCCTTGTTCATGCCATGCCCCGCATGACTTTCAGTATTTGTTCATCGAGCTCGCCCTCAAGGACGGCCGCTTCGATCAGCGAGCAGTATTTGCCGTCCAGGTAAGGGACGAGCACCGTCATGAACGAGGCGTTCAGCTCGCGGTTTATAATTTTCATAAACAAAATTTCTTTGGACGCTCCGTCGAGGAAAGGGACGAACTGCTCCAGCATTTGCTCGTCCAGTGTGTCCAGGGTAGCCTTCTTCAGCAGATGAGTCAGCTCCGCCTCGTTCATATACGCGGCCAGCTTGGAGACATGGCGGATATCGATGCCGTGCCTTGCGAATCCTTCGGCAATGATGCCGAGCGTGCTCGCCTTCAGCAGCGGGGCGGCATGAACGATCGAATCCGCGCCGAGCTCGCCGGCCTCCAGCATATTCGCCACCTTCTCGGGCGAGCCGTTCAAGATTTGCAGCATCATTTTGTTTTCGGCTTTGCAGCTTTCGCCGTAATTCAAAATCTGATCGATCGTGACCCGGAAAATATCCGACAATTGCGGCAAAAGCGATATATCCGGCAGCGAATCGCCCATCTCCCATTTGGACACGGCCTGCCTCGTCACATTCAGCATGTCGGCAAGCTGGGATTGGGTGAAATCGCGTTCTTTGCGGAGCTTGCACAAGTACGCCCCGAACTTTCTTGTATCCATCGGCTCACCTCGCGTCTGACGTACTTCTAACTTACCACCCGCGGCGGCTGGACGGAAAGCAATTAGCGGTTGCGCGGGATGGAGTGGGCAATGGGTGGATAGCCGCGGGATTGAAATATGGTGCGGAAAGAGGGTGAAAAGGCATGAAGCAAGCTGTCTTGGCGATCGTTTTGGGTGCGCTAGCTGGGATGATAGCGCTGCTCGGCACCTATGTTTTCGGGACGCTGTACAACTGTATACGGTATCCCGGGTCCCTTTATCACGGTATTCGACTTTCTATTTTGGATTTGAAATGGTGGACTATGGGAATTGCCTCTATTCCAGCTGTACTTCTGACTGTGAAGCTCTCTCGTTCCAGGCAGAGGACGGACGCTGCATTGCTCTCGTTGACAAGCGGAGCAGCGTATATTGCGGCAGGTCTGGGCGTTCATCACTACATGAATCAAATTTTACGTATGGCAGGGCTTTGGTTTCCGACCGACATCCATGCCATCATGATCGGTTATCCGTCTGCCGCGAACATTTGGGCATCAGGATTATACCTTACCATCTTCATCTGGATCTGTCTCTTTTTAGGGAGACGCTATAAAAAGAAGTAACACAAGCGGGCCGGTACGCGCATACCGGCCTGCTTAATTGTATTACGGCTCAGGAGTTCGATTGCAGCACCCGTTCGGGCTCCTTCCAATAACGGTTGTCGGACGACAGGATATCCCTCAGAAACTTGCCGGTATGCGAGCATTCCACGGCCGCGACTTGCTCCGGCGTGCCCTGAGCTACGACGGTGCCGCCGTCCTTGCCGCCTTCCGGCCCCATGTCGATCAAGTAGTCGGACACCTTGATCACATCGAGATGATGCTCGATGACGAGCACGGAATGCCCGCTCTCCACGAGCTGATTCATGCAATCGATCAGCTTCTGGATATCGTGCAGATGAAGGCCGGTCGTCGGCTCGTCGAGAATGTACAGGTTATGCGAGCCGCGCTTCAGCTTGCCGATCTCCGTCGCCAGCTTGATGCGCTGCGCCTCGCCGCCGGACAGCGTGGTCGACGATTGGCCGAGCTTCAGATAGCCGAGCCCGAGCTGGTTGAGCACGTTCAGCTTATGCAGAATGTAAGGCTGATCGCTGAAAAACGTTACCGCATCCTCGATGCTTAAGTCAAGCACGTCGGAGATCGATTTGCCCTTCAGCTTCACCTCCAGCACGTCGTTGTTGAAGCGCGCTCCCTTGCAGGACGGACAAACCGACTCGATGTCGGGCATAAACTGGAGCTGCGTCGAGACGATGCCCTCGCCCTGACAGCTTTCGCAGCGGCCGGTTTTCTGGTTGAAGCTGAACTCGTTTTTGCCGAGCCCCCGCTCCTTGGCGTCCTCCGTTTCGGCGAACAACTCGCGAATCCGGTCGAAGAAGCCGACATAGGTGGCTGGGTTCGACCGAGTGCTCCGCCCGATCGGCGACTGGTCGATATTGATGATGCCGGTCAAATGCTCGGCACCTTCGATCGAGTCGTGCTCGCCCGGCACGATGCGCTGATCCTGAAAAACAGCGTACAGCTGCTTGTACATCACCTCGTTGATGAGCGTGCTCTTGCCCGAACCGGAAACGCCGGTGACGCAGGTCATAATACCGAGAGGAATGTCGACGTCGACATTCCGCAGGTTGTTCGCCCGCGCTCCGCGGATGTGGAGGTACAGGCCCGCAGGCACACGCCGCTTGGACGGAACTTCGATCCGCCGCGCTCCGGAGAGGAACGAGCCGGTCAGCGACGTCTTCGATCTGCGCAGCTGGGCGGCCGTCCCTTGAGCGATTACCTGCCCGCCGTGTTCGCCGGGCCCCGGTCCGATCTCGATAATGTGGTCGGCGCTGCGGATGGTGTCGATGTCGTGCTCGACGACGATGATCGTGTTGCCGATGTCGCGCAGCTTCTGGAGCGTCTGTATGATTTTCAGGCTGTCTCTGGCATGCAGGCCGATGCTGGGCTCGTCCAGCACGTACAGCATGCCCATGAGCCCCGAGCTGATCTGCGTGGACAGGCGAATGCGCTGCGCCTCGCCGCCGGATATCGTGTCCGACCTCCGTCCGAGATTCAAATATTCGAGGCCGATGTCGATCAGCAGCGTCAGCCTGGAATCAATCTGAGCGGTAATCTGGGCGCCGACCTGACGTTTATGCTCCGGAAATGCGACCCCGTCCAGAAACGACTTCAGCTCCTTGAGCGGCGCGCTGCACAACTCGTGGATGTCCTTATCTCCGATGCGCACGCAGAACCGCTGCGGCTTCAGCTTTTTCCCTTCGCAGTCCGGACACGTATTCTCGACCATGACCCGCTTGAAAAACTCGTTGTCGCCGCCCCCGGTGCCGGCCCGCTTCTTGACGAACCATTTGTACCAGCGGTTCACTTCGGCGACAAGGCCGGGATAACGGCGCAATTGGCCGACCTGGCGCTTCGCGTGACGGGAATCGGTATCGGTCATAATGAGCGGAAACTGCTCGCCTCTCGTTCCGTTGAACAGAATGTCGACGAAGTGCTCGGGCAGCTCGCAGAAAGGGGTGTCCATGCTGAAGCCGTAATGGGCGAACAAGCTTTGCAAAATCATGCCGCGGTAAGACTTCTTGGTGCTGGGTCCGTACAGCGAATGATCGAGCGCTCCCTTGCTGACACTTTTGTCCGGGTTACGGATCAGGAACCGTTTCTCGGTGCGCAGATACGTCCCGATGCCGCCGCATGTCCGGCAGGCGCTGTTCGGATCGTTGAATGAGAAGTAGGAAGGATGCAGCTCGCCGAGAACGAGATGGTGCTCCGGGCAGCCGAAATCGTCATAAAACGCTTTCATATCGATCGTCTTGCCGTCCGTTGCGTTTACGATCTCGAACCGGATGAAGCCGTCGCCGACCAGGCTGAGGCTGTTCTCGATCGTCTTCGTGAGCGACTTGAACAGTCCCGGCGTCACGATCACCTTATCGACGACGACTTCCATCCGGTAGTCCGCTTCCTCGTCCAGTTCGACCGGGTCGCCGAGATGATGCGGCGTTCCGTTAATTTTGACCGTGCGGAAGCCTTTGGAGCGAATCTCGTCGAACAGCGTCTGGTAGTCTTCATCGTACAGCTTGAAGATCGGGGCGAGCACCTCCAGCTCCGTCCCGGCGGGCAGCGCCTGCACGTGGTCGATCATCTGGCCGACCGTCTTCGTCTCGATCGGATGCTCGCAGAACGGACAGCACGCTTCGCCGCTCGAGGCGAACAACAGCCGGAGAAAGTCGTACAGGTCGGTCATCGTGCCTACCGTGGAGCGGGGGTTCTGGTTGCCCTTCTTCTGCTCGATGGCGATCACCGGCGAGAGGCCGAACACGAAGTCGACGTCGGGCTTTTTCAGTTGATTCATCCGGCTTTTGGCGAAGGTGGAGAGCGATTCGAGAAAGCGCCGCTGCCCTTCGCCGTATATAACCTCGAAGGCGAGCGACGACTTGCCCGAGCCGCTGACGCCGGTAATGACCGTCATCCGGTCGCGGGGAATGTTGACGTCGATATTTTTAAGATTGTTTTGTCTGGCGCCTCGTACCTCGATACTCGTTTTCATGAATGGCGGTCGCTCCTCTGGCGATATTTTAATACAGCCCGTACTCGTCCTCCAGCATATAGCCGGGCTCGTCGAGAAACCATCTGCTCTTGGGCGTGGGTTTGACGCTGACCGGAACCTGAACGATGTATTCGCGCTCCGCGAGCCAGGCGCACCCCATCTCCAGCAGTCCCGGATCGAGTCTGACGATTGCCCCGAGCTTGTCGGACATCTCCGAGAGGGCGCGGACATCCCCCTCTTGCTTCAAGTAATCCAGAATCGGCTTGAACAGGTCCAGCTCGCGCTCCTGAACAAAGCCGACGATCCGGTCAAGTGCCGCCTTGACCTTATCCGGGTCTACCGATCCGCCTACGAGCCCGTCGTAAATATCGCTGAAAAAGCCGGGATTCAATACCTTCGCCTGCTGGACGCATTCCCGCATCGGCACCTCGCCGGCGCGAATGACTTCGACCTGTGCCAGCGCATCGATCATCTTGATGATCCAGAACGCGCTGTAAGCCGCATCGTGCTTGACGTAATACCACTTCTCCGCCTTCGCCAACATCCCGAGCAGATGACAGCCGAGCTGCAGCAGTTGGAGCTGCCGGTCCCGCTCGCCGACGTACCGGATCTGCTCGAAATAGTCCTCCAGCGTCTTATCCCTCGTAAACAGCAGCGTCCCGCGCAGCAGGTAGGAGTGATTAAACGACGTCGCCACCGACTTCTCCACCCATCGCTTGAACTCGTCTCGCGTCTGGATCGTGGCGTTGATCGGAATGCCGCTTTCGGTGAAGCACATGCTGTGTTTGATCAGCTTCTGGTCGTGCACGATCAGCTTCATATCGATATCCGATTTCTCCCACACCTGGTCGTACGACAAACTGCCTAGCAGAATGGCGGCGACGATCTGATCGTCTTGCTTCAGCCTTTCCACGAAGGCGTGCAACGCCTCCCGATAAGCGGTGCTGATGGCGCTTTCCATAGCGGTCACGGCTCCTTTGTTCATACAAACATTACCAAAAGACACATATGCTCTTACTATACCGTACGTTTGTTCGCATGTAAATCGTTAGTATCGCTATAATGGAAATTTATTTCCTTTTTTTGTTGCATCAGAATGTATAAGTTTCGAGCGAAGCAGGGGCATTCTGATGTTGCAAGCAATGCTACCGCTACAACACGAAAACGCAACACTCGAATGGCTTCGATCGGAGGTTTTCTTAACAACGGCACAAGCAGCGGGTCACGGGTGCAGTCGATATTCCGGACGCCGCGAATTTGCTGCAAATAGGAGTCTTTGGAGCACTTTAAATCCAGATGATTTGGGGTTATTTGGTATCGTAGCAGTCTTTTGGGACTCTTATTTGGTGCCGAAGTCGGGATTGGAGGGGAGTGTGTCGGAAATAAGAGGCTTAAAAACACTCTATTTTTCAAACCGCCTATTTTGAAGAAAAATAAGAGACCCAAAAGACCGTTACTTGGAAGCGGCCTGCCAATAGCGGTGGACGAATGATGCGACCTGCAGTTTTTTGTATGTTGAAATCCCTGGAATAGGACAAAGGGGGCATGGCGATGAGATGGAAGTGAGAGGGAGCATGAAAGAAATGCAAAGGAATGCAAGGGAATGGGGGTTGGAGCGGAAAGTGTACGGGCTGCCTATGAAGTCGTATTGTTACCGCGAAAGTCTAATCCAGACAACACGACTTCAACAGCGGCCGCGGCTGAGTACCCATTCCCTCTTAAGCGCTAAGGCATGGGTTGGCACGTCAAAGGAACGTCCGGGCATCTTCCCCGGGCGGTTTTTTTGCAAAAAACAAACTCACCCGTCAATGGATGAGTTTGCTCTCCTTCGCTTTATTCACGAGCTTCGTGCTGACGCGGTTGATCCATTCCTTAAGCGTAACGCCCAGAACGAGGGCGAGGGCGGCGTATACCCCGAGGATGCAGGCGTCGCGAACGACGATGTCCCGGACGATGCCCCCGACGGCTTCGCGCATGATGCTGATCGCATATGTGAAGGGCAGAAACGGATGGATCGCCTGGAAGAAGGCGGGGGTGACCTGAATCGGAAACGTTCCGCCGGAGCCGGACAACTGCAGGACGAGCAGCACGATCGCCATCGCTTTGCCGACGTTGCCGAATATGGAAACGAGCGTGTACACGATGAGCATGAACAAGGAGCTGATCAGCACGCCGAACAGAACGAACATTCCCGGATTCGCCACATACGTATGCAGCAGCGCCATATCCCCGATCGTCACGAACAGCGACTGCACCATAGCGATCGACCAGAACGTCAGGAACCGGCCGAAATAGACGTGATGGCTGCGGAGCGCCTCTCCGTCACCGCCGTGAACGTCGACCGTCAGCAGCGAGACGAGCAGCAGCGCGCCGACCCAGAGCGACAGCGTGCTGAAAAAAGGCGACATCGCCGACCCGTAATTCGGGATCGGGAACAGCCTGTGCTCCGTCAGCACGACCGGCTCGGCGAAAAATTCGCTCTCCTTGGAGGCGTCCTTGCGCAGCAGCGAGATGAGCTCCTCGAGGCTCCCCTCCTGCTCGAGCGCCCGAATCCGGCCGGCCAGCTCCCGCAGCTTCGCCGCCGCGTCCGGCAGCCGGGCGGTAGCTTCATCGACCGCCTTGCCGCCGAGGGCGAGCCCTTGCGCCGCATCGTTCACGATGCGCTGCACGTCCGGCATGCTCCGATTCGCGTCGCGCAGAACGGAAGCGGCCGTGTCGGCGGCTTGCTTGGCAGCGGCGAACCCGCGAACGATGGCCGGCTGAATATCCGTGGCGTAACGGGCGAGCAGATCGCCTATAACGCCGGAAGCTTCCAGCGACAGCTTCTCCAGCTCCGCGAGGATCTGCTCGGACAGCGCTCCGCCACCCGCGACGGCCTGCTGCGCGGTATCGACGAGCGCTTTTTGCCGCTGCAGGCCGGTCTGGAGCTGGGCGAGCCTCGCCGCCGCCTGCTTCAGCTTGTCTCCGCCGGCGAAGCTGCCGAGCCGCTCGAACAGGGAGAGAAGCGAGCCGGTGACGTCCGAAGCGACGCTGAGCCGCCGGGACAGCAGCGCAAGCGCCGCCGTTTTGACAGCGGGATCGATCTTGTTGTCACGCAGCAGGCCGGTCGTCTGGGCGACTGCGTCCGAGGCGGTTTTGAGCAGCTGCAAATTTTGCTCGACGAACGGTCCGGCCGACTCGATCGCCTTCGAGCCGCTGTCCAGCGCCGCCGACAGCTTCTCCGCAAGCTGCTCGCTCATCTGCGCCAGCCGGATGACGTCGGGAAGTCTCGCCTGCACGCCCGCTACGATCTGCTCGGCTTTGCGGATGTCTCCGGCGGCGACGGCGGCGGCCTGCTCGATCTCCGGCGTCATCGTCTCGAGCTTGAACACCGTATCTCGCAGCGTTAGCAGCGTCGGCAACTCGGCTTGCAGCTCGATTCCGATTTCGTTAAAGATGCGGAATATCGTCCCGTTTGCGGTCTGAATAAAGTTCCGGTTCACCTGCTCGATAATGCCGCTTGCGCCTTTGCCGGTTATTTTCGGGGAAACGGCATTGATTTTTTCGTTCACGTAGTAGACGAGTTCGGCTTTCTGCGGTACATCCGACAGGACGGTGGCAATGCGCTCCGAGAATGTGTCCGGGATGATGATGCAGGCGTAGTAATCGCCGTGTTCTACGCCGCGGATCGCTTCCTCCTTGTCCGTAAACGTCCAGCCGATGTTGCGGTTATCCTTTAGCGAGCTAACGATTTCATCTCCGAGATTAAGCGCTCGTCCGCGCAAGCTCGCGCCCTGATCGAGGTTCGTGACGGCAACGGGCAGTCCTCCGGTCTGGCTGTACGGGTCCCAGGAGGCGACAATATTAAACCACGCATACAGCGACGGAAGCACGGCCAGTCCGAGCACGATGACCGCGGCGGCCCAATTGCGGAAGAGGCCGCGCATGTCGGAGGCGTATAAGCGAAGGATTGGCTTCATTGGTCGTTTGATCCGCCTTTCCTGTATTTACCGCTTTAGTATGGATGGAAGTCGGGAAAGCCATACGCGCAAATTATCGACCGCGTTCGGAAAGTTGAAGCTTCCGCGTGTCTGCTAAACCGCGAAGAGGGTGTTCATGCGATTTCCCCCGAGAAACGGACGGATCTTCGTTTCCGTAACGAACGTTTTGTCGTATGATGGGGGAGATAGCTGCACAAAGGGAGAGGATGATAAAGTGAACGCGATACAAAGCAGACTGGCTGCGCTGGATGCTTACAAGCCCGAGCCGTACGCGCCGGACGATCTCGATTCGTTTTGGCGGTATACGCTTGACGAATTTGCGGACAAGCCGCTTAACGGCACGAGAACGCTGGCGGAGCCGTTGTTTCCGTGGATGGACGTATACGATGTCCGGTACGAAGGCTTCGACGATACGCCAATCGCGGGCTGGTTTTTGCTGCCGCGCATGGAGCGGGGGCGTCAGGTGCCGTGCATCGTCACGTATCACGGTTATACGGGCGGCCGGGGATACCCTGAGCGGTATGCGCATTGGCTGCTGATGGGATATGCCGTGTTCGCGGTTGATGTCCGCGGGCAGAAGGGCCATACAGGCAACCGGCTGGCAAGTCCGCACGGCATGGCCAAAGGCTGGGTCAGCCAAGGCATTCTCGATAAAACGGGCAGCTATTACCGGGCCGTCGCGATCGACAGCGTCAAAGCGGTCGAATGGGCGGCCATGCAGCCGGAAGTCGATCCGGGGCGGATCGTCGTGGAAGGAGCGAGCCAGGGCGGAGGCATTGCCCTGCTGACGGCTGCGCTTAGCGGTAAGCCGAAGCTGGCGGTCGCGGGCGTACCGAACCTATGCCATATGGATTTCGGCATACTGAACTCGACCGGCTCGCTGACCGAGCTGGCCGATTTTGTGAACGAGTTTCCGGACAAGCTCGATGCCGTGCTGCATACGCTCGGCTATTTCGATCTGCTGAACCTGGCGCCGCGCATCCGCATCCCGGTTTTGGTTACCGTAGGTCTCAAGGATACGGTGTGTATGCCGGAAACGATATACGCCGCTTACAACCGGATGACTTGCGACAAAGAAATATATCCGTTTCCGTTTATGGGGCATGAGCACGCCGGCTCGCGCGTAAGGTTAACGATCGATTTCGTGCGTCGGAAGCTGGGAGAAGCCGCAGTACATACGGATGCATGACGTAAAAAGAGAAACGAGAGCCGCGCGGCCGCCAAGAGAAGCGCGGCTTTTCGTGCGTTTGACGCCCCTCCGCTTCGGCGTTCCGCAGAAAAACCGAGAACCGAATATGAGGTTATGCGATCTAATCTGTGTAGGGTAACAAGAACAGAAAGCGAGGGCGGGCCGTGGAGGAACAGTGGACAAAGCACGTTCGCCGAGCGCAAAAAGGAAGCCATGACGATTTCGTGCAGCTGATATGCATGTGCGAAGGGACGATGTACCGCGTCGCCAAATCGATCATGCGCACGGAAAACGAATGCGCGGACGCCATGCAGGAGGCGATCGCAAAAGCGTACAAATCGATCCGGGCGCTGAACGAGCCGAAATATTTCAAAACGTGGCTGATCCGGATTTTAATCAACGAATGCCGGAAAATGAAACAATTACGCAAACGCGTCATACCCGTTGCGGAAATCGGGCAGCCCTCCTACGATCCCGAGCTGGCGGAGTCGTTCGCGCTGGCCGAAGCGGTACGGCATCTGGATGAGGAGCTTCGCGTCCTCGTGCAGCTGTATTACGTGGAGGACCTGCCTCTGAAGGATGTGGCCGCCCTGCTTGGCCAACCGGAAGGCACCGTCAAGTCCCGTCTCGCGAGAGCGCGGGAGAAGCTGGCCCGCGAGCTCGATCCGGCCTATGGAAAGGAGAGTCTGCTATGAACGACGACCAGATCGATGCGTATGTCAAAGATCGATTAAAAGCCTCGAAAGCGGAAGTTCCGGGCTGGATTCGCCTGCGAACGGAACAAACCTTGTCGGAACTTCGTCGCAAGCGAAGCAGGCGGCGCGCGATCGGTTACGTAGCGGCAGCGTTATTGGCCGTGGCGGGAGTCGGCGGTGCGGGCTGGGCCCATCCCGGCTTGGCCGAGGCTTTCCGCAGCCTTCCTTTCGTGAATTCGATCTTTCAGCATGCGGGGGACTTAACGACCCGCCAGGCGAGCGAGCGGGGACAGACGTCGATGGTGAACGTGTCCGCCGAGCATAAGGGGATTCGTTTGACGATTCGGGAAGTGTTGTACGACGGAGGCAGACTTTCGTTCGGGTACTCGCTGGAGGCGGGGGGCGATCTGCTGCCCGTTCGTCCGACATTGCTCGTGAACGGCAGTGAGATGCACTACCGCCTGCTGGACGTGCGCAGCGAGACGCTGGACGGAAGCGTCATCGGCGTTATGGACCTGCTCCCGGAAAAGCCGTTTCCCGATTCGTTCCGGCTGACGATCAAGTACGATACGATGATCGATAGAGCCGGAGGCGGTGAAGGCTCGCCGCTCAAGCTGGTCAAGGGCAATTGGACGTTCCGCCTTCACGTGACAAAGACGGCCACCGCGGCGCGGCACTTTGAAATCAACGGAGCGGAAGCCGTCGACGGGGAACGGCGGCTGATCGTCAACCAGGTAAGTCTGACCTCGGAAGAAACGCTGATCGATTTTGATACTTGGGGGATCTGGCCGGTCGATTACGGTCTGATCCGGCCATTCGAAGTGCTCGACGACAGCGGCGTGCCGTTGCAAATATGGGGATCGGGCCGCGGCACGGACGGACCCGATCGCGCGAAATTGAAGCAGCGGCTTACCCTGATGCCGCTCGGGGAAATTCCGCCGTTTTTGATTTTGCGCTCGTATGCCGGCGATGCCGGGTCTCCTTCTGGTCAAGCCGGGACTACTGTACAGAGGCACGATGCGGCCAAGCTCCCCGTTACTTTATCGCAGGGGAAGGCGGGCAGCGTGACCGTCGCGTGGACCGAGTTCGCCAAGGACAAAACGACCGTGTACTATTATGTTCACGGCGAGCATCCGTTTGCGCAGGCATGGGAGTTTTGGCTGGAGAACGATGCCGGCGCTGTGCAGAGAGGTTCTCCCGTATTGATCGACCGCAGGAAGCTTTTGTTCGCGATGGATTTTCCGCCGATGGGCGAGCATGTTTCCTATGTCGCGAGAGAGGTTGCAACGCCGGCAGCCGATCCTGCGATTGAAGTCAAAATCCCGCTTCGCTAAACCGCCGGTCATCTGCCTGGCAAGCAAAAAGAAACGGTTTGTGCGGGAAAGCTCCCGCACTTCCGTTCCTTTGCACATGGCCGCCCGTTACAGCATGCGGTCAAAAAAGTCCAGCACTTCCTTGCGCATCTCCGGCGTTTCTTCGTGCGCCACATCGTAGCGCAGCAGCTTCCAATAGTCGGAGGCGCCGATGGAGCGGTACACCTGATTCAGCTCCTGCTCGACTTTATCCAGCCCCAAGACGGGTGTGAGCGGATCGTGTACGCCTGCCACGCTTAAGTGAGGCCGAGGTGCGATGAGAGCGTTAATTTGCGCCGTGCTGTAATGGGTAAGCAGATCCGGTATGTAGTAAAAAATGCCGTGGCGGTCGAGACCGCCTTCCTTCATCAGCGTGTGAAAATCGGTCAAGCAGCAAATGTCCGCGACCGCCCGGATGCGCGTATCGAGAGCGCCGAGCCACCAGGCCATCGTGCTGCCCATCGACATGCCGACCGTGCCGATCCGTCCGGTATCGAGCTCCGGCCGCGTACAGGCGTAATCGACGGCCCGGATCGCGTCGTACAGCATCATGCCGAGCATCGAGCGGCCTTGCCACAGCATTTCCTTGAAGACGGACAATTCGCTTCGACCGCTTCGTTCGCCGAATACGTAAGCGTCGATCGCCAGCACCGCATATCCTCGTTCGGTCAGCGCTTCCCCATATGCGTGCTGCTGCATATACGGGGCAGGCTTAAGCAGCTCTTCCTTGCCGACTCCGTAAAACCCGCCGTGCGAATGGTGGTACACGATAAGCGGCGGCTTGCGTCCGCCTCTCGGCTGTTTCGGGAGCAGCAAATAGGCGGGGACCGGTTCGATCCCGTTCAGGTCGAGCGACAGCTTCTCGAGTATAAACGTTCCCCGGTCTTCCGTTTTTACCGTTTCCGCCGAAATCGGCCGGTTGCGCGCCGGAAGTCGGCCCAGCAGCGAATAGAGCTTATTGCGGGATGCCCGCTGATCTTCCAGAAATGGCTCCAGTGCATCGGTATTCATCGTTCTCCCCCCCCTCCACGCTCTATTGTAACATATGTCTTTTTCTGCGAAAAATCAGGTATAATGGGACGTGATAGAAAAACGATGCGGAAACCGGACAGGAGGATCCTATTCTTGAGAATCAAAATCTGTTTGTCCGTTGACGGGCAAGAAATGAAAGAGGATGTCGTCGAAATCGAAGACGACAAGCTGGCGGAGCTGACCGAGGAAGAGGTGGCCGCCGCCGCCGAAGCGGTCGTGCGCAGCTGGGCCGACCGTAAGCTGAGCATCGCCTGGGAGGTGGAGCAGCCGGAATAACGGCTGCCCCGCCTTTTTTTGTGCAGGTTGTCGGTGCAAACGCAGCGCAGCGGGTGCTCTTTATGAAGCTGCGCCACAGCATCCTACACGTCTTGTAACAATAACCAAAAATTTACACGTAAATTTATTCTATAAAATGTTTTTATAGAGTTATCGATTGTCCGCGCTGTGTATAACTTTATTCACATAATTCGACCTGACACTTAGACAGCTTTTGACAGTTGTCAACATAGTACCCACAAGATATCCACATAATTGTGTGGACAAGGGCCCGGTTGTCCACCATAGATTGCCATGATACCATATAGAAAAATAGTTACAAAGTAAGGTGATGCAGATGAAATCACTCAGTAACGAGGCGCTCATCGATACGTACTACAAGGCGATCGATCTGAAGCTGGACCGGGATTTTGTCACACTGCTTCTGGCGGAAATCAAAAGACGCAAATTAAACATAAAATACTATGAAGCTCAGGCCAACTGAGCTTTTTTGTTTGCTCTTAAGGAGGGCATTTGACGCTGCGTCAATGTTTACGGGGAGGCACTGGGAGTATGCGAATCAAAGAAGCGGCAGCCAGGCTGGGCCTATCGCCGAGAGCGATCCGGTTCTATGAAGAAAAGGGACTTATCGCGCCGGCGAAGGAGAGAAGCAGCCAGTACCGCACGTTCGACGAGGACGATGTGCGGCGGCTGCAAACGATCGTCGCGCTCCGGGAGGCCGGGCTCGGCATCGACGATATTCAAAAGGCGCTGCCGGCCGGCGGCAAGGACGACGGCGGAGCCGCCGGAGAGGTGGCCCGCCATCTGGAGCTGAGGCGTTCCGAGATGGTATCGGCATGGGTCGAGCTGAAGCGGATGATCGAAACGGTGGACGGGATGCTCGCTATGCTCGCGAGCGAGCAGGCGCTGCCGACGGACGCGATGTTTCGGCTGGCGCAGGAAGCAAGAGACGTTCGCGAGCTGCGGAGCTCGTGGCAGGACGTATGGGATTACGACGGGCTGGCCGAAACCCATGACGACCGGGTGGCCGAAAGCTCGGGAGAATATACGGCATACGCCGAGGCGCTCGGCTTGATCGTCTCGTGGATAGCGGCCGCGCCGGGCGAGGAAGGGCTCGATCTGGGGACGGGAACCGGCAATTTGGCGGGCATGCTCCTGCGTCAAGGGGCTAAGATGGCGGGAGTGGATCAATCTCTTGCGATGCTTCAGCGGTGCAGGGCGAAATTTCCCGAGATCGAAACGAAGGTCGGCAATCTGCTCGCGATTCCATATACCGCCGGAAAATTCGATTTCGTCGTATCCAGCTTCGCCCTCCAGCATTTGTCCGCAGGGCAGCTGCGGCTAGCGCTGGAGGAAATGTTACGCGTGCTGAAGCCGCGAGGGCGTATCTGCATCGCCGATCTGATGACAAGCGGCGATCGCGTGCGGGAGCAGTTGGCGGAAGCTTTCCCCGGGCATAAGCCGCTTGCCGCTTTAGCGGAGCTGTCCGGCTATTTCGAGCGGCGAGGCTATGTGGTCAAAATCAGGCGTATTCACGGGCTGCTGCACGTCGTGTACGCAGTCCCGATCCGCTAGGGCGGAAACGATCACAGAGATAGAGGTTGACCTTCACGCAGCGTCACCGTTTACGATGGGGACGAATAAGGCGCTTCCGAACATTACCGTCTGTAGTTCAGCGGTATTTGATGTCGGAAAACCGCCTAAGCGAAGGAGGCTAACCTATGCCAAACCATGAACGAATTTACAAGGAACATGCCGAGACTTACGAACAACTCATCTCGAGACAGCAGTCTCTGGAGCTTCATCTCGATGCGATCCGTCCGTATGACGGCCTCGATGTCGTCGATCTCGGAGCGGGGACAGGGAGGCTGGCGGCGCTTATGGTGCAAAGGGCGAGATCGGTCGTCGCCCTCGACTCGTCGCCGGCGATGCTGGACGTGCTGGCCGAGCGGCTGAGGACTGCCGCCGGCGACGGCCTGGCTAACTGGCGTACCGCGGTAGCCGATCATCGCAACTTGCCGCTCGCGGGTCGGAGCGCGGACATGATCGTCGCCGGCTGGACGCTCTGCTATTTGGCGAACAGCGGCGTTCGGGACGCGAAGCGCAACCTCGGCCTCATGATCGCCGAGATGAAGCGGGTGCTGCGGCCGGGCGGAACGATCGTCATTTTCGAAACGATGGGTACGGGCACGGAAGTGCCGAACCCGCCCGGCTTTTTGCTGCCGTATTATGCGCGGCTTACGGACGAATACCGGTTCTCGCATACGTGGATTCGGACCGATTACGAGTTTGACAGCGTGGAGCAGGCGGCAGAGCTGGCCGGCTTTTTCTTCGGAGAGGAGCTGGCGGAGCGCGTCCGAACGAACGGCTGGTCGCGGCTGCCCGAATGCGCCGGAATCTGGTGGCTGCACGTATAACGCTGGTCCGGTGACATGCGGTAACGCGGTTGCCCGGACCGGGCCTTTCACCTCCAATGATTGGAGGTTTTTTTGCTTGGTCTTGGCTAATCTTTTGTGAGTTTTTTGAGAGGGGAAGATGCTATAGTAGAAGGATGAGACGCCGGGATTCATAGGAAGGGGAGCATGTGTGAACAAGGAGCACTACCGCAGGCTGATCGGGATCGGCTTGATTTTTGCAATATCCATTGCGCTGTTTTATGGGATTTATTCGGAGTCGATACCGAATAACGGCCCGGTTGCCCATAAGGGCGTGCTCGATTTGTCGGGATGGGATTTTGATCGTGAGGGACTCGTGAAGCTGGACGGGGAGTGGGAATTTTACGAAGGCAAGCTGCTGGAGCCCGCCGATTTTAACCAAGATATGCGCCGCGAAGCGGCATACTTTCAGGTGCCGGGCACCTGGAAAGGCAAGATCGCCGGAGGCGGCATGGACCGTAAGGGCTTCGGCACGTACCGGCTGAAGATCATCGTTCCGGCTGCGGACGAAGTGTTCGGTCTGAAAATGAGAAGCGTGCGCATGGCGAACCGGCTATATATAAACGGCAAGCCGGAAGGCGAAAGCGGGCGGCCGACTTCGATCGCGGAGACGTTTCGTGCGGGGAATACGCCGTACATCACTTTTTTTCATACGAATACCCGCGAGATCGATATCGTGATCCAGGTAGCCAACCACGTATTCGTGACGGGAGGCATCGTCAATTCGATCCCGTTCGGACAACATTCGGATATGACGAGGATGAACGCGATTCAGCTCGGTACCGATATTGCGATGATTCTCGTTCTCGGCATGTTCGGCTCCTACCATCTTTGCCTGTATTGGATCGGCAGGCGGGAGAAAACGTACGTCCTCAGCGGACTTTATCTGCTGATCCTTATTGTGCAAAAATCGCTTTACGGCGAGAAAATTTTGCAGCGGATGCTGCCGGATCTCCCGTTCGAGCTCGCCTACAAGCTGCTTGATATTAGCGAATTTTCCAGCGCGGTGCTGATTATTATATTTTTCTGCTCCGTCGACGCAAGGCTGATGTCGGTCCGGACGATGAAGCGGGTGCTGGCCCCGCTGATCCTGTACATCGCCGCCGTTCTGACGATGCCGTACCGGATACACATCAGCGTCAAATATTTGTTTTTTCTGTACCTTGGCGTTGCGATCGTCTACATGATCGGCAAGATGCTGTATTTGTATGCCAAAAGCCGGGGGCAAACGTCTAAGCGCAGGGAGCAACTGCTGTTTATCGGCGGCATCGTGTCGCTCCTCGTGTTTCTTGTGGACGGAAGCCTGTATGCGGAAAACATCGTGCCGACCGATCTGGTAGGGAAGATCGGGGTGATCAGCTTCATCATTTTCATGAATATTTTGCTTGCGGTCCGGTTCTCGAACGCTTACGAGCACGCGGAGAAGCTGACGCACCAGCTGACGGTTTCGAACCAGCTCAAGGATGAGTTTTTGACGAACACGTCCCACGAAATCAAAACGCCGCTGCACGGCATTATGAATATGACCTCGCATTTGCTTGAGGACGAGGACGGCAATCTGACCGCGAAGCAAAAGCAAAATCTGTGGCTGGTCAAGGACACGGCGACGAAGCTGTCGATGCTGATCCGCGATCTCATCGATGTCACCCGCCTGAAGCGCGGCGATCTGCGTCTGACGCAAGCGGTCGTCGATGTGAGGGTGGCGGCGCAAATCGTATGCGACGTGCTGCAATTCGAGCTTGCGGGCAAGCCGGTCCGGCTCGTTAACCAGGTACAATCCGATGTATGGGTGCTCGCCGATGAAAACCGGCTGCGCCAGGTGCTGTACAATCTCCTTCACAATGCGATCAAGCATACGGATCAGGGAACGATCAAAGTGATGGCGGGCGCCGAAGGGCAAATCGTCTACATCGTTGTCGAAGATACGGGTACCGGAATCCCGGGAGACAGGCGCGAGTCGATCTTCGAATATTTCGAGCCAACAGACGGCCCGCTTCCGCAGGACGGGTACACCGGCATGGGAGTCGGCCTGTACATCAGCCGCAAGCTGGTTGAACGGATGGGAGGAAACATCCGGGTAGCCTGGTCCGAGCCTGGGAAGGGGACGAGCATGATGTTCTCGCTGCCGGCCGTCGACCGGATACCGGTTTACCGCGAGACGGCTTCCGCGGCCGAGGAGCGGCAGGGAGCTGTTTTCGAGGATGCGTTGGAGGATATCGTCGACAAGCAGGGGGATACGATTCTGATCGTCGATGACGAAGCGTCGAATATCCACAGCTTGTTAAACATGCTGAAGCGGCATCCGTACAATGTGCTTGTCGCCTTCTCGGCTCACGAGGCGATGGGGAAGCTGAAGCAGCATCCGAATGTCGATCTCGTCATTCTTGACGTGATGATGCCGAGAACATCCGGCATCGAGCTGTGCCGATCGCTGCGCAGCCACTACTCCATTCTCGACCTGCCGATCCTGCTGGCGACGGCGAAGGAGGCTTCCCAGGACGTTGCGCTTGGTTTCAGAGCCGGGGCGAACGATTATGTGACCAAGCCGTTCGACGGAGAGACGCTGATCGCCCGAATCCAGACGCTGCTGGCGATGAAAACGTCGATTCGGGAAGCGATCCGCAGCGAGCACGCGTTTCATCAGGCGCAGATCAAGCCGCATTTTTTGTACAACGCGCTGAGCAGCGTCATCTCCTTCTGTTATACGGACGGCGAGAAGGCGGCTTATTTGCTCGCCATGCTCAGTCAATATTTGCGTTACATTCTCGAGATGGACCGCTCCACGCTATTCGTGCCCTTATACCGGGAGCTGGAGCTGGTCGAGGCGTATGTCGAGATCGAGAAGGCCCGCTTCGGCGAACGATTCGATTTCGTATGTCAGGTGGACGAAAGCGTACACCATATCGAGATTCCTTCCTTGTGCATCCAGCCGTTCGTCGAGAACGCGATCCGGCACGGGCTGTTCGAGAAAGAAGGCCGGGGCCGGGTCGAGCTGGCCGTTCGCGAAGGGGAACGTTACATTCAGGTGACGATCGAAGACGACGGCGTTGGTATTCCGGACGATCTGCTGTACCGGTTAACGACGGGCGAGCGGCAAAACGGCGGCGGCATCGGCATTTCCAATATCCGCAAACGTCTGGAAACGATACCGGGGGCGGCTCTGAGCGTCAGCTCCGAGCTGGGACGCGGCACGATCGTCACGATGTATTTGCCGGCGGGTTAAAGGGGAGCGGGAAGGAGAGGCTGGCTATGTTCCAGGCCATTATTGTCGAGGATGAAAAGCCGATTCTGGAATTGATGAAGGTGATTATCGGCCGGAATGCGAATTTCGCCATAGCCGGGGCGTACACGAATCCGCTGGAGGCGCTGGAGCGGCTGTCCGAGCTGAGACCGGATGTCGCCTTTCTGGATGTGGAGATGCCGAAGCTGAACGGACTCGAGCTGGCGCAAAAAATAATAGCGATCTCGGAGCATACGAAAATCGTCTTTACGACCGCCTACAAGCATTATGCGGTCGAGGCGTTTGATGTGTATGCGCTCGATTACATTTTGAAGCCGGTCACCCCGGCCGCGATCGAGCGGGTGGCGGAGCGTCTCGCCAAACCTTATCGCTCGTCCGGCTCCGGCGGGCCGAATGCGGAGCGGGCGAAAATCCAATGCTTCGGCGGTTTCGAGGTTCGAAGCCCGGAAGGGACGCTGATCCGTTTTCCGACGCGCAAAACGGAGGAGCTGTTCGCCTATTTGCTATGCCATCCGAGGCGGGATATTAGCAAATGGCAGCTGGCCGATCTGCTGTGGCCGGATATGACGGAAGAGCGAATATCGCATAATCTGCACAATACGATCTACCGGCTGAAAAAGATGCTGAAAGAGCACGGAATCGGCATGGATATCCACAAGTCGAGCGAGGGCTACATGCTGGATACGGGCCATACGGATTACGACGTGCTGAGTTATGAGAAGCATCCGGTCGCTTTTGCCGAAGGGCAGCCGGATACGGAGCTGGGCGAGCGGCTGATCGCTTTGTACAAGGGGCCGCTGCTGAACGGAAAGCCGTATTTGTGGAAAGTGCCGCTGGAGGAAGCCTACGGGAAGCAGTATACGTTTCTTATGCGCCTGCTTCTGTCCCGGGAAATGGCAAAAGGCGAATGGAACAAGGCCGAGCAGCGGTTAGGGGCGTATTTGTCCCTGTACCCGCTCGACGAGGAGATGAACGGGATGCTGATCGACCTGTACGCGAGCACCGGGGAGAAGGAGAAGGGCATCAGGCATTATAAAAAGTTCGCGGCTTCGTATCGGCGGGAGCTTGGACTGGAGCCGCCAGAGCCGATTAAAGAGCGGGTAGCTTCCTGGTTAGGCTGACGGGCGCGAAGGGAATCGGGAATTGATGGTGAAAGCAGAAAGCAGGGAGAACGGATCTCCCTGCTTTTTTGTGTCGTCTTACGCGCCCGGCCGCGCCGCATCGTCCTCGTCGGGCTTAAAGCTGCGGGCGATGTACATAACCGGCGTCGAGGCGGCCGTAATGACGAATTTGAACACGTACGTAGTAAACAAGATTTGCAGCCACACCGTAAGCGGGAACAGGCCGGCAAAAGCGATCGTGCAGAAAACGAGCGAATCGACCAGCTGGCTCAGCGCCGTGCTGCCGTTCGTCCGAATCCAAAACTGGCCGTACGACGAAAATTTCGTCCGCAAATAGCTGTAAACGCGCACGTCCAAAAATTGGCTGATGAAGTAGGCGCACAAGCTGCCTGCCGCGAGACGGGGCATAAGCCCGAATATCGTTTCCATCGCCTGCTGAGTGCCTTGGGCAAGCTCGTCGCCTTGCGGCTCGAATACAAGCGCCATCTGCATCATGACCGTCGCCGCCAATAAGCTGAAAAAGCCGACCCAGACCGCCTGCTTCGCCGCCTTGGCCCCGTACTTTTCGTTAAGCAGATCGGTAGCCATGTAGATGGACGTATAAATCGTGTTGCCGAGCGTCATGACGATACCGAGCAGCTCGATCGTTTTCGTCACCTGAATGTTGGCGAGCACGGTAGCGAAGGCGATCCACGCGAACAGCCCCTTTTTGCCGAACAGCCGGTAGCAGAGCAGGAACAAGGCGAAATTTACAACTACAAATCCAATACCCCAAATGAAGTTAAACATGCTGTAAGCCTCCATAGTTTTGGTAGCGCGGGATGGTTTCGAACCGCGGCCGGATCCGAGAAACCCGACTGAGACATCATACCAGATTCTCGGAAACGGCGCACGTATTTGCGACTAAACTAAAATCACTTGCATTAAGTGTATTAAGTGATATAATACACTTAGATCATTCGAAACAGTAACAGGCGCTCCTGAGCGCCAAACGGGAGGGACGCCTATGACAGGGCAGCAGGTTGGCTCGCTCCGGTTCCAGATCGATTTCAGCCAACCGCTATACGAGCAAATACTAGATCAGGTGCGAAGTTCTATTGCGAAAGGGGAGATCGGTTTGGGGGACAAAATGCCATCGGTGCGGGAACTTGCGCAGGAGCTGCGGATGAATCCGAATACGGTTATGCGGGCATATCAGGAGCTGGAACGCGACGGACTGACGGAGAAGAGGCGAGGTCAAGGCACTTACGTCACTTCGTCGCCGGAGCGGGTGCAAACGTTTCGTACGGAGCTGGCTTCCCGGTATATCGAAGCGTTTCTGACGCAGATGGAAAGCCTCGGCTTGTCATGGAACGATATCGAACAATATGTGCAGGGCAAGACCGACAAAGAAGGAGGGAGCCAGTCATGACGCAACCGGCAGTCGTATGCGAGAAACTCACGAAGCGTTACGGCAAGAAAAACGCTCTCGACCAATTCGACGTCGTGATCCCGTCCGGCCGGATCGTCGGCATCCTCGGTCCGAACGGCTGCGGCAAGTCGAGCCTGTTCCGCGCCATTACCGGGCTCGTTACGCCGGAGGAAGGCCGGATCGAGGTGCTCGGCGGCGAGCCGGGCTGGAAAACGAACGGCGGCATCGCCTACATGCCCGACCGCGCCCGCTGGTATCCGAACCAGACGGTGCAGACGGCTTTCGAATGGGGGCAATCGTTCCTGCCCGGCTTCTGTAAGGAAGAAGCGATCCGGTTCGCGGAATGGATGGATATCGATCCGGAGATGAAGGTTGCCGGCATGAGCCGGGGCCAGGAAGCGCGGGTTATGCTCATTTTGTGCATGGCGCGCGATGTGCCGCTCGTCATTTTGGACGAACCGTTCGCGGGCATCGATGTCATCTCCCGCGAGGCGATCGTCTCCGGCATTATCGACTATATGGAGAATAGCGCTCAGACGCTGCTGATCAGCACCCACGATATTCAAGAGGTCGAAGGTTTGTTCGACTATACGGTTATGATGAAGCAGGGGCGGGCCCTGTGGTCTGGGGATACGGAGCAGCTTAGGGCGGAGTACGGTTCGCTGCACAACGTATTCCGAACGATGTACAAGAAGGAGTGGACACGGTGACATCATCCGCGACGTTTTGGTCGCTCGTGCGACATGAATTCAAGGGAAAAGGAAATTGGCGGAAAATGGGCCGTTCCCCGGTTTCCAAATGGTGGCGTATCGTTTACTGCGCCCTCGTGCTGGCTGCCGGTATTGCCTTCGCGACTTATTACGCCATCAATAACACACTGCGTCTGGAGTCGATCTGGTTCGCTTCGTTCGGCTTGCCGTATGTGGCCTTTTTCCTTGGCTTCGGCTCGGTGCGGCAGGAATGGGATAACGATACGTACGGCTGGTGGCTGACGCTGCCTTATCCGCGGACGTGGCTGCTTGGAGCCAAATGGCTGGCCGGCTTGCTGCGGGCGCTGGTCATCTGGGCGTGCGTGCTTGTGTTTGCCGGCTTGTACGCATCCATCATAGCGATTGTGCTCGAACACTATACGTTTGCAGATGTGCGCACGTTCATGGTGGCCGGTTTCAGCTGGTTCGGCATCGTTTTCGGTATCACGCCTCTTCTGATCGCCTGCGGGGCGTTTACCGCTACTGCGAAATATACGGCCATAAGCCCGCTGTCTCCGATTATCTGGGTGGTTTTCATGGTAGGCGGAGGAAGTATGTTCTCGTATCTGCCTACGCTGGTCGGGGTGAAGGAGTGGTATGACGATTGGAGCGGCAGCATGGGCCTTCTGTACACCCACCCATGGAACATGGCGGCCGTCATGATAGTCTGCTGGCTGATCGCCGCTGCGATCGTCCGCTTGTGCGCTTATTTAATGGAACGGAAGCTGCGCATATAACCAATCATTTTCTTAACGGGAAGGGGTAGTGTGATGGAAACGTTGGAATTGAAACGGCCGCTTGACATGTCCGGCAAGGAAGAAACGGTACTCGAAGTAGCGGGACTGCGCAAGCTGTACGGCAAAAAGCAAGCGCTGAAGGACGTTACGTTTTCGCTGAAGGCGGGCACCTCATTCGGCTTTCTCGGGCCAAACGGGGCGGGCAAGTCGACGACGATGAAAATATTGACCGGCATCGTCAAGGCCGACAGCGGTCATGTGAAGCTGTTCGGACAAGATATTACGAACGATACTGATGCGGTAGCCCGTTTTGTGGGGTACGTACCTCAGGATATTACGCTGTATGAAAAGCTGAGCGCCTACGATAATCTCGTCTTTTTCGGCGAAGCGTATGGCGTCCGGGGCATCGACCTGAAGCATCGCATCCGCGAAGTACTGGAGAAAACCGGTCTGACCGACCGGGCGAATGATGCGGTCGAAACGTTCTCCGGCGGCATGAAGCGCAGAATCAATATCGCCGCGGCGCTGCTGCATCGTCCGAAGCTGCTTATTCTGGACGAACCGACCGTTGGCATCGATCCGCAGTCGAGAAATCATATATTCGAGATGATCCGCGAGCTGAACGACGACGGCGTCACGATCATTTATTCGACCCACTACATGGAGGAGGTCGAAGTGCTCTGCGATCAGGTTGCCATCATGGACCAGGGGTCAGTCAAGGCGATGGGGCCTCTGGGCGAGCTGCTGGAGACGTATGGGCGCAAGGCGATTTATGTGGAAGTTGCAGGCTTGACCGAGCTGCCTCGTTTGCCGGGTGTCGGCAAAGTGTCGAAGGAGGGCTCGGGCTGGGTGCTCGAAACAGCAAAGGTCGGCGAAGTGATGCAGCAATTGCTGCAAGCGGCCTCGCTTCACCGCTGGGACGTCAAGCAGCTTGAAGTGGTACGGCCGTCGCTGGAAAACGTCTTTTTGACCGTTACGGGTACCGCCTTGCGGGATTAGACGAATCAGTACGATTACAAGGAGGAGTACACCCTATGATGGCGATTATCGTAAAGGAACTCAAGCTGATCCGAAAAGACAAGCGCAGCTTTTTTTTCCTGCTGCTCATGCCGATTTTGTTCATCGTCATGTTCGGCTCCGTATTCGGCAATACGGGCAATTCCGATAGCATAACGCTGCAAGTGGTCGATCAGGACGGAACGGAAGCTTCGGGAGTTTTCCTGAAGCAGGCGGGAACGATACTAACTGTCAAAGAGTCCCCGGCAGTCGAGCTGGACAGCCAGATCGATAAAATTAAGCGGGGCCAGCTCGCCGCTGTGCTCGTCATTCCGTCCGGGTTCGAAACGGCAATGAAACAAGGCAAGCCCGCCGATGTGAAGCTGTATCAAGATCCGGCGGCCGGGGCGCAGCTCGCTCCGATCAGCGCGATTCTAGGCAGCATCTCGAATCAATACCGCGAGAAAAAGCTGGAAAGCACGCTGATCGGCATCGGCCAAACGAAAACTCAGGCGGAACAAACGCTTGCCTCGCCGATTCGCGTCGAGAACGTATCGACGTCTTCGGACCACTTCGACTATATTTCCCAGGTTGTGCCGGGTATGACCGTCATGTTCGTTTTCTTCATCATGATCACGATGTCGCGCCGGTTTTTCGACGAGAAGAAGACCGGACTGCTGTCGCGTATCCGCAGCACGAACATTAAACCGCTGGCCTATCTGGTCGGCATGTGGGTCCCGTTCGCGCTGACGGTTATCGCGCAGTGCGCCATCCTGTTTACGTTCGGCCATTTCGTCTACAATCTGAGCCTTGGCGATCTGTCGGCGCTCTCGCTCATCGTACTCGCTCTCAGCATAGCCGGAACCGGGATCGGCCTCGGGCTGTCGTTCATCGTCCCGGGCGAAGGGGCTGCCATGGTAATCACGCAGCTTATCTCGATGGGCGGAGCGATGCTCGGCGGCTTGTGGGTGCCGTCGTACCTGATGCCCCAGATCGTGCAAACGATCGGTCATTTCACGCCGCAGTATTGGGCGCAGCATTCGCTCGTCGACGTCATCGCCCATCACGCCCATACCGCCGATGTGCTCGGAGCCGTTCTCGTTCTGCTCGCATTCGGCCTTGCCGGCCTTGCCGTAGCGTTCTTCCGTTTGCCCGGCTTCATGCGATCGGCGGCGAGCTGAACGGGCGGATCGGCGTTATGCGCGAATTTCGTCAAGCGGCAGCATGTCCGTATAGCCGCAGCGGGAGCAGTAGGCTTGGTGGATGCACGAGTGACCGGCCCAGTCCGAATAACCGTTCGTCAGCGTACCGGCTTCGATCGGCCCGTACGGGGCATAAGGCCCGGTGTAGTCCTCCAGCCGTCCGCCGTCGCTCATCCGTCCGCCACACTTCGGACAGCTTCGGTCAAGCGCACTCATGCCGTTGCAATAGGTGCATATGTAGGACATTGCACGTACGGGCTCCTCTCCTCAAGATAATTTTACGGTTAGCGTTCCCTGCGGTTCGAGCGGCAATTCGCCGGAGCGGAGGCCGCAGGGCGGCATACGAAAAAAAAGGTACTCCGCCCACGAGACGGAGTACCTTGGTTTGTTTTTGGATCAAAACTTCATGTTGCTGCTATGTCCCGGCGAAAGCTTGGCAGCCGGATCGATGTACACCTTCGCATTGTTGACGGCGGTAGGCGCTTCTCCGAAGCCGACGGCGATCAGCTTCAGCTTGCCCGGATAGGTCGTAATGTCGCCAGCCGCGAAAATGCCCGGAATCGACGTTTCCTGACGGGTGTCGACGATGATCGAGCCGCTGTCGATTTCGAATCCCCATTCGGCAATCGGGCCGATCGAGGAAACGAAGCCGAAGTTGACGATAACGGCATCAACCGGAATGTCCTCGATAGCGCCGGATTTGATATCCTTGATCGTCACGGATTCGATCCGGTCGGCGCCGTTCAGCTTCTCGATTTCCTTCGGCGTCACGACGTTCACTTTCGATTTCATCAGCAGCTCTACGCTATGCTCATGCGCGCGGAACTTGTCGCGGCGATGAATCAGCGTGACCTGCTCGGCGATCGGCTCAAGCATGAGCGCCCAGTCGACGGCCGAATCGCCGCCGCCGCTGATCAGCACTTTTTGTCCGGCGAATTTGTTCAAATCGCTGACGAAATAGTGCAGGTTCTTTTTCTCGTATTTCGCCGCTTCCGGCAATTCCAGCCTGCGCGGCTCGAATGCGCCGACCCCGGCGGTAATAATGATCGCCTTCGATTGATGGACGCCCAGATCGGTTTCCACCTCGAACAAGCGCTCGTCTTTTTTCGTTACTTTCAGCACTTTTTCTTCCAGGCGCACGTCAACAGGGAAGTGGCTCATTTGCTCGTTCAAGCGATTGACGAGCTCCTGGGCGGTTACTTTCGGAAAACCGGCTACATCATAAATATATTTTTCAGGATATAGCGCAGCAAGCTGTCCGCCAAGTTGCGGCATACTCTCGATGATTTTTACGGAAGCCTGGCGCATTCCCGCATAAAACGCCGCAAACATCCCGGCGGGGCCGCCGCCGATGATAATAAGATCCGTCAAGTTTTGCTCTTCATGCACTGACGCTGACACGAAAGAAATACACCTCCAACTGGAATGTCACACCCTATTATTATAATCATATGCCTAGGGGATGGAAAGCAAATTTGTCACAAATAACGACAATTTTTAGACAATTTGCGGCTTGTTTTTTGACAATGGAAACGATATGATTTCACTAAAAAGCGGCGTATCATGACGAAAAAATGTCGATAAATGGCGCTATTTGGATGTTAAAGCTGCAAATGAGTTTGTGTTTTTTTTCACATAGAGAGAGAATGGGTCGAAAACCGACTGCGGATACGGAAGGGATTCAAAAATGATTACTGTACCAAAAATCGTCATTCTGGGCGCCGGCTACGGCGGCATTATGACCGCCATCAAGCTGCAGAAGGAGTTAGGCTATAATGAAGCGAATGTGACGCTCGTCAACAAGCACGATTATCATTATATGACCACCCATCTGCATATGCCGGCTGCAGGGACGGGCAACGCCGATCAGGCGCGCGTCTCGATAACCCGGCTGATCGACGAGTTCAAAATCGATTTTGTCAAATCGACGGTTGTTCAAATCAAAGCGAATGAGCGCAAAATTATACTGGAAGACGGCTCCCTGTCGTTCGATTATTTGGTCGTGGCGCTCGGCGGAGAAGCGGAGACGTTCGGCATCCCTGGCTTGCAGCAGCATTCGCTCCGCATTCGCAGCATCAACAGCGTGCGTTTTATCCGCGAGCATATCCGGTATCAGTTCGCCAGGTACAAGCTGGAGCCGGAGCGCAGCGATTATTTGACGTTTGTCGTAGGCGGGGCCGGATTTACCGGCATCGAATTCGCGGGAGAACTGGCCGATCGCATTCCGAAGTTATGCAAGCAGTTCGACGTCGATCCGAAGCTTGTCAAGCTTGTCCTGATCGAGGCCGGGCCCACCGCACTACCCGGCTTTGCTCCGGAGCTCGCCGATTATGCGATGAAGGTGCTCGCACACAAGGGCGTCACCTTCAAGATCGGTACGGCGATCCGGGAATGCCGGGCGGACGGCGTCGTTTTGGCGGACGGGGAAACGGTCAAGTCGGCTACGGTCATATGGACAGGCGGCATTCGCGGCAACCGTTTGGTCGAGCAGGCAGGGTTCGAGACGGTACGGGGCCGGGTCAAGGTGGATGCTTTCCTGCGCGCGCAGGAGAAAGAGCATGTGTATGTGGTCGGAGACTGCTCGCTCGTAACGGGGCCGCAGGATAAGCCATACCCGCCGACGGCGCAGCTTGCCATCCAGCAGGGAGCGGCTTGCGCATTTAATCTGGTAGCGGCGATTCGCGGCGAAGCCCCTCGCGAATTCAAGTTTTCGGGCAAGGGTGTCGTCGCTTCGCTCGGCAAAGGCGAGGCGATCGGTATCGTTCTCGGCAAAACGTACAAGGGCGGTAAGGCCGCCGTCATGAAGAAGCTGATCGATCTGCGCTACTTGTACGCGATAGGGGGCATTCCGCTCGTACTTCGCAAGATGAGATTGTAGAATCAGGTTACCTTTAGAAGGAGGCGGCAACCCTTTGAGACACTGCAGCGTGCAGGTGCGCGGGCTTCTTACCCGCGAAGAGCTGGACCGCTACAATGCGCTGATGGAAGTGGGCTCGTTTCTGGAATCCCAGAGCAGGCACGATCTTGCGTACACGGTACAGAAGGAAGTCGATTGGCTCATCATGCCGGCGATCGAACGGCTGAAGGAAAAAAGCCGCGCCCGCGACCGGGCCGACGAGGAGTATTTGCGCGGGCTTGCCGGCGAAGAGGACGAGGACGATTAACGAATACTTGAAAGAAAACGAGAAACTCCCGGCTGCCGGGAGTTTTTTGCTCAGCAGAGGCGAATAGGAGTCCCATTCTCGGGTTTGACAGATGTGGCAAGAGCGTTTACATTAGGGATTAAGGTTACCGATAACCCCTACCATAAGGAGGTTCTGTGTATGCAAGATACGTCAACGAGACTGATGTATAAACAGCCGGCGAAACAATGGGTGCAGGCGCTTCCGATCGGCAACGGCCGGCTCGGCGGGATGGTATTCGGCGGCATCGCCGAGGAAACGATCCAGATGAACGAGGATTCCGTCTGGTACGGCGGACCGCGCAGGCGCGACAATCCGGAAGCGTTTACACATTTGGATGAGGTGCGTCGGCTGCTGTTCGAAGGGAAGCCGCAGGAGGCGGAACGGCTGGCGCGGCTCGGCATGACTTCGAATCCGCAGCATTTCGCCCCGTATCAGCCGCTCGGCGATCTGAAGCTGATGTTCGAAGGAATGAGGGAGGAGATCTCCGACTACGTCCGGGAGCTTGACCTCGCAGCCGGAATCACATCCGTGAGGTATACGTGCGGCGGCTCATCTTATCGCCGCTTCTTGTTCGCCAGCGCCGCGGATCAAGCGATCGTCGTGCGGCTAGAAACGGATAAGCCCGGGGGATTAACATTTAGCGTTCAGTTGAACCGGCGTCCCTTCGAAGGCGCTTTTGAACCGCTCGGGACGAACGGGCTTCGTACAGGCGGCACATGCGGCGAGGGCGGAGTGACGTATAGCGCCGTCGTCAGGGCAGAGCACGAAGGCGGCAGCGTCCGGGTCATGGGCGGTTATATATCGGTGGAAGGCGCCGATTCGGTGACGCTTATCGTCACCGCGCAAACAACGTTCCGGCACGCCGATCCCGGCGCGGTTTGCGAGCGGCAGGCGAGGGAGGCGGCGCTTCTCGGTTATTCGCAGCTTAGGGATCGTCACATGGAGGAGCACGGCCGTTTATTCGGCCGGGTCAGTTTGGAGCTGGACGATCCAGTCGGAGAGGCCAGAGCGATGCTGCCGACCGACGAGCGCTTGAAGCTGGTTCGCGGAGGCGAGCGGGATGTCGGGCTGGAAGCGTTATTTTTCCACTACGGCCGTTATTTGCTTCTGTCCAGCTCGAGACCGGGGACGCTTCCCGCCAACCTGCAGGGGATATGGAGCGACAGCTTCACGCCTCCGTGGCAGGCGGACTACCATATCAATATTAACTTGCAAATGAATTACTGGCCGGCGGAGGTCGCCAATCTGGCCGAATGCCACGAGCCCGTATTCGACTTCCTGGACAGGCTGCGGGAGAACGGGCGGGAGACGGCGCGGATCGTGTACGGCGCGAAAAGAGGCTTCGTTGCGCATCACGCTTCCGACCTGTGGGCGGACACCGCCATCCAGGGGATTTATGTGCCGGCCGTATTTTGGCCGACCGGCGGAGCCTGGCTTGCGCTGCACGCCTGGGAGCACTACCGGTATGGCTTGTCGGAGTCGTTCCTGGAGCAGCGGGCTTATCCGATCATGAAGGAAGCGGCCGAGTTTTTCCTCGAATTTCTGGTCGAGGACGGAGAAGGCAGGCTTGTAACGGCGCCTTCGTTGTCGCCGGAGAACAAATACAGGCTGCCAAACGGCAATACGGGCTGCTTGTGCGTCGGGCCGTCGATGGACAGCCAAATTTTGCACGAGCTGTTCAGCGGCTGCATCGAGGCGTCCGCTGTACTCGGACGGGACGAAGCGTTCCGCAAGGAGCTTGAGGAGGCGCTTGGGAAACTGCCGAAGCCGACGATCGGCAAGCACGGACAACTGATGGAGTGGGCGGTCGATTACGACGAGCCGGAGCCGGGCCACCGGCATATCTCCCACTTGTTCGCGCTCCATCCAGGCGAGCAGATTACGCCGCACGGAACGCCCGAGCTGGCCGAAGCGGCAAGGGTTACGCTGGAGCGGCGGCTAACGCACGGCGGCGGACATACGGGCTGGAGCCGGGCGTGGATCATCAATTTCTGGGCGAGGCTGGAGGAGGCCGAACTGGCTTACGACAACTTGTTCGCGCTGCTGCATCACGCCGTTCACCCGAACCTGTTCGGCGATCATCCGCCGTTTCAGATCGACGCCAACTTCGGCGGGGCGGCCGCGATGGCCGAAATGCTTCTGCAATCGCACGGCGGCGAGCTGCGTCTGCTGCCGGCGCTGCCGAAGGCTTGGCCGAGCGGCCGTGTGCGCGGCCTGCGGGCACGGGGCGGCTTCGAGGTCGACATCGAGTGGAGCGGCGGCCAGCTTGCGGCCGCGATCATCCGCTCCCGCCGCGGCGGCGAATGCGTCATTCGCACCGATGCGCCTCTTGTCGTAAGCCTGAACGAAGAAGGCGGGGCTGAAGCCGCCATCGCCAAGGGCGCGGGGCAGCTTGGCTTCACCTGCTTGCCGGGGCATAGCTATCGGGTTGTTCTGGCGTAATGCGCAGACAGGAAGATCACATTTATATACGGAGCAACGGGGCATGGTCACGGCGGATACGTTCGCCTGGACCATGCTCTTTTTTTGTTGGTTAAAGATATCCGGTTTGTAAATATTCGAAAATTAAACATTCCGGTTTACTAATATATGGTTTTAAAACGAAAAATACTGTGATATAATCGGCTTTGAGCAAGGGGATGCATTTATTTTTAAACCGGTTTATATTAATTATCTAAATTATATAAACCGGAATGTAAGTCTTATGAAAGAAGGAGGGATTGCCCGGCGGAACCCGAATAAGTAGGACATAAGATTGCACAGTCGCAAGGAGAGAGCCGCCCGATGAGAGGAAGACCGACGAACGAACAGTTTCGCCAACTGCTAGAGCATATGGTTCAAACGCTGAAAACCGAAATCGAGGAAGGACAATACGAGCCCGGCGCGGACCTGCCGTCAGAGAAGGCGCTTGCGCTTCGCTTCGGATTGAGTAATCTGTCCGCTCGCAAAGGACTCGCTACGCTTGCCGAGGAAGGCTGGATCGAGAAGATCCCCAATGTCGGCAACCGGGTGCTGCGCAGGCGGCAGCGGGTCGTCCTGACGCTCGGGCTGAACGAGACGACGATGCGCAATCTGGGGCTGGTCCGGCTGCTGGAGGATTTCGGCCGGTTGTACCCCTGGATCGAGGTCAAAGTCAAAACGTACGCGTCCGGCGGGGAGCCCGGCCGTGCGGAGGCGAAGACGGATAATCCGCCCGACGTTTATACGATGAACAGCTTGCAGTTCCGGCAACTGTGCGAGCTCGGCAAGGAATCGCTTGTCGAACCGCTGGATGCGCACCCCGGCGTTTTTCCGCTTCTGAACGAGGATTATACGTTCCGTGGCGTCTGCCGGCTGCGGCCGCTTATTTTCGCGCCTGTGGTGCTCTGCTACAACAAGCGGCATTTTCGCGAAAAGGGGCTGACCGAGCCGAACGGCTCCTGGACCTGGGACGATCTTACCGCTTGCGCGGAGCAGTTGACCGAAGGGGAGCGTTACGGCTTCTGCTTCCATCTGCCGGACGTGAACCGCTGGCCGATCTTCCTGCTGCAAAGCCTGGGAGACAGCGGAGCGGACGCCGAAGCCAAGACGGCGCGTCTGACGGAAGGAGCGAAGCTGTGCAAGCGCATCGTAGGCAACCGGAGGGTATTTCCGACGTATATGTCGGAATCGAACGGAGACATCGAACAGATGTTTCTCGAAGGCCGACTGTCGATGGTGCTGGCCAGCTACATGGCGATGAACGAATGGAAGGATGCCGGGCTGGAATACGACATCTCGCCGGTTCCGTTCCTGACGGAGCCGAGAACGCTGTACATCTCGACCGGGGCAGGTGTGGCGCGGACGACCGCGCATCCGGAGGAAGCCCGGCTGTTGATCGATTATTTGGCGGGGGAACGGGCGCAGGCGCTTATTCGGGAGCATACGCTCAGCATACCGGCGATGCAGCGCACAGGCCAGCCCGGATGGGGCCGCCAGACGGCGAATCCGCCGGATCGGTACGGGTTGTACAGGGAGATGATGTTTTCTTGCCGGACGCACCGCCATTTACCGGTACAGCCAACGTCAATGGGCAAGCTGGCGGGTTTGATGAAGGCGTTTTGGGCCAATATGATTTCGGAGGAGGAACTGGGCGACCGGATCGGTGTTCTTGTCCGCGAGGCGGAGCTGCACGGAACACATGACAGGGGGAGTCCCAATGTTCAATTGGAATAAGCAAGCGGCGGTCGCAGTACCGCTGGCGGCGCTGCTGGCGGTATTGCCTGCCTGCGGAGGCGCGGAAAAGCCGGGAAGCCGAGATAAGGGTGCGGAAGCAAGCGGCGAGGCGGCGAAGAAGCCGGACCCGTTCACGATGACGATTTATGCGGCGGGCGTGAAGAAGGAGGAGTTCGACAGCCGTTTTCGCGGCGCGCTGGAGAAAAAATTTCCGCATATTACGTTCGACTACCAGACGAGCGATCAGGGTAATTCGATTACGGAGAAGGTGGCGCGGGGCGAAATTCCCGACATTATCCGCACGGATACGCCGACGATGAAGACCGGTTATCTGGACCTTCAGCTCGGCTACGACCTTCGCGAGATGGTCGGCAAATACAAGTACGACCTGAACCGGTTCGTCCCGTCTTTTATCCAGGACAACGTGGACGCCGGGCAGACGGGCGCGCTGTACGGCTTGCCGGTGCCGCCGTATTTTCCATCCGTGCTGTATTACAACAAAGATCTGTTCGACAAGTTCGGCGTCGCCTATCCGAAGGACGGCATGAGCTGGAACGAAGTGTACGATCTCGTGGTGAAGCTGACCCGGGTCGAGGGCGGCAAGGTGATCCGCGGCTTCAGCACGAATCTGATCGCGCAGCTGCGCGACAATCCGTTTTCGCTGCCGATTTTGGACCCGCAAAAGGACGGTCTGGCCGACCAGACGAAGTGGAAAACGATATTCGACAATTTCAAGCGGTTCCACGATATTCCGAACAACGGCGTGCAAAATACGTTTGCGCTCGAAAATGCGCTGTTCACCAAAGGCGAAGCGGCGATGTATTTGGGCCAGCACAGCATTTATTTGGTCATTCCTCCCGAAGTGAACTGGGACATCGTGTCGGTGCCGACGATCGACGGCGCGCCGAAGCGGATGGGACAGCGGTCGCCGGCCTACTGGTCGATAACGCAGCAAAGCAAGCATAAGGATGAGGCGTTCCAGGTCATCGCGGAAATGTTGTCCGACGAGGTGCAGATGCAGGATTCGCGCAACGGGATATTGACAACGCTCACGAACAAGAACGTCCGCGATGCGCTGGGCAAAGGGCATCCGGTGTACAGCACGAAAAACATGAAAGCGCTAACGCTGTACGAACCGACCGATCCGACGCCGAAACGCGCGCCAGGCAAAGTGAATGTCTCCGGCAGCACGCAGGAAACGATTATTTGGCAATCGTTCGTTAAGGCCGCGCAAGGACAACTGGACGTCAATTCGGTGCTGCGCGAAGCGGATGAGCTGCTCAAGCAGGCAGTCGAAAAGGAAAGAGGCAAGTAAAGCCAAGGAAAGAGAGCAGGCAGACGGGATAGGTAGAGGGAGAGAACAACTGTGGATAGGATACGCGTAACGATTGCCCGCGAGGGTGAAATTCGGATCGAACAGCAGGAGAAACCGGTTCCCGGCGAACACGAGGTGCTGGTGAAAACCGAATATTCCGCGATTAGCAACGGAACGGAGACGATGGTGCTGAACAATCGATCGAGCGGCACGCGGCTCGGATACAATTCGGTGGCGCGCATTGTCGCCAAAGGTGCGGGCGTGGAGCATCTGGAGGTCGGCCAGCGCGTCGCCTGCTACGGCGAAGGCGCGCATGCGGACTACCGGCTCGTGCCGAAGGTGCTGGCCGTTCCGGTCCCGGACCATGTCGATTCCGAGGAGGCGGCGTTTGCCGGACTGGGCGCGATTGCGATTCACGCGCTGCGTCAAGCGAGATTGCAGTTCGGCGAAACCGTCGTCATCGTAGGGCTTGGCATACTCGGTCAAATTACCGCGCAAATTGCCTATGCCGCCGCTTACAGGGTGATCGGCTGCGATCTGCTGCCGGAGCGCTGCGAGCAGCTGCGGGCGGCCTGTCCCGGCATCACGGTATGCTCGGTCCCGGAGCAGGTTGGCGCTGCGCTGAAAAGGCTGGGCGCTGCTGACCTGAAGGGGGCGGACAGCGTGCTGCTGTGCGGCGGCGGCAAAGGTGACGGCTTGCTGGACCGGGCGATCGGCTGGCTGCGCGACCGGGGCAGCGTGGTCATTGTCGGCGTGCCGGACACGGTGTTTACGCGCAACGCGCTGTTTCACAAGGAAGCGGAAATTCGCATCAGCCGGGCGGGCGGGCCGGGACGATACGACGAACGGTACGAGCGGGGCGGGTACGACTATCCCGGCGGGTACGTGCGATGGACCGAAGGCCGCAATGTGGGCGAGTATGTCCGCTTGCTGGCCGATAAACGAATTTCAATCAAGCCGCTTGTTCGGCACCGATTCGCATTCAACCAGATTGCCGATGCGTACCGGCTGTGCCGGGAGGAGCCGGAGCGGACGCTTGGCATCGTGCTGAGCTACTGAACGAGGAAACGGAAACAGAAGTCGTTCATTAGCCGGATTTTCCGGAAGGAAGCGGGCGGCGGTAGGGCCGTGCAGGCGAAACCGGAAGGGGATATTTCGTGGGAAAACGAATCCAAAAGCTGGTCCGGGCAGGACTGGCCGGCTGCATGGCGGTGACGATGATCCACTCTGAACTGGTTCCGGCGGACAAAGTCGACGTGCACGCGGCCGGGACTGCGGGAACGGTTGCCCATTACGTCGACAAGCGGGCGGTTGCCCCGTTATGGAGCGCGGCGCCGGCGATCGACGGCGCACTGGACGAAGCGTTGTGGGGAGAGGCCGCTGTACTGGACCATTTCCGCACAGCCTATTTCGAATACGAGCCCGAATCCCCGATCGAATACAAGATCGCCTATGACAGCCAGTATGTGTATATCGGCGGGGTGATGGACGAGGAAGAAGCGCAGACGCTGGCGGACATCGAGGTAGTTTTCAGTCCGCAGCTTGGCGGGAGCGATCATTACGTGGCCCGGCTCACGGTAGACCCGAACGACACGTCGATTACGACGACCGCCTGGAATTTGCAGCGTGACAGCTACAGCGCCAATCCCGGTTTGAGGATGCTTGGCGGTGTCCAGTACCAGCTCGGCGCTTCCGGCGGCAGTATAACGGTCGAGGCGGCGATCCCGCTTGCGGCGATTGCTCCGGCGGGCGTAACGGTGGGGGACGAATGGCGGCTGAACGTTATTCATGTTCACCGTTCGCTGACGCGTCCGCTTACCTCGTGGGTGCCGATTCGCCATTCGGATCATTGGGACCGGTATGGCGACGGCGGCCGGCTGAACGGCATGGTCGTCGATCAGGGAAGGCTGGGCGGACTGTTCTTCGGCGCGCTTCCTTCAGCGCTGACGCCCTCGGGCGGGTCCGCTGCGGCGGTGAAGAGCTGGACGCCCCAGCAGACGGAGCTTATTTATACGGGATTTGGCGAGAAGGAATTGTCCTTTACATGGCATCATGCGGCATTGACGGGCAGCGGAGATATCCGCTTGCAGTGGAAAGAGCCTGATGGCGCCTGGCAGGGGCTGACGCCTGCGGCACTGTCCGCCTCGGGCGGAAGGCAGATCATAAGCTTCACGCATCCGGGGCCGCTCAAGGACGGCATGTACCAGCTGCGGCTGACTGTGCTGCCCGCAGGAGCCGCGGAGGCGTTGTCCGCCACGCTGATGATCGATCGCGAGCATATGGTGGCGGCGGGTTTGGAGCTTGCGCCGAGCATGACGAGCGGCGTACAGCCGGTGACGGTCCCGTCTGCTCCGCCCTCTGCCAAGGTGCAGGAGCTGCTGGAGCTGATTCCGCCGCAGCCGGGTTTTATTTATGTCGGACTTCCGGAAATGCCGGAGCTGTTTCCGCAAAGTTTGTATACGCTTTCAGCGGACGGGAAAAGCATGACCGCCGCCCGAACGGGAACGGTATACCCGAATCCGGCTTATCCGGAAGACAAAGAGTACGTCACCGATAATGCCAAGGGAGAAACGGTGCGGATTCCTTACTACGAGGACAGCTCGGGCAAGCGGTATTTCATCACCGCCCATTTGTGGTATTTGCAGAAGCAGCGGCTGCTGGCGCAAACCCGTGTCGTCTCCCAGAGCGATCCGCTGGGCGCCGCGCGGCTGTTGTACGGCATAGCTCAAGCTTACGAGGGCTATAACCCGACCATCGACCAGCCGTGGAACTACGAGTCGCAAAACAAGCTGTCCGGTCCTCCGTATTCGTACTGGGGCGGCATGTGGTACCGCTGGTTCGGCTTCGATCTGGATAATCTCGCGCCGTTGTTCGATGCGTACGCGAATGTCCGGAAGACGAATGCGTTCGCGGTGTTGAGCGCGGAAGCGGGCGAAGATGTGGAGGCGATGCTGCGCGACAAGCTGTTCGGCGCTTCGATCGACAACGTGCTGAGCCATCCGGTCTGGCTGTCCAATCTGGCTTACGGCTATTGGAACGGACTGGTGGGGGCGGCCAAGGCGCTGAACGAGCCGGATTATGTGCACATGGTCGTCGCCCAGATGGAAGAAATGATGGGCCGGCTGTTTTTGTCCGACGGCTTCTGGCAGGAAGTAACGTTATCCTACCACAAGGAGCTGATTAACGGGATTCAGCAGGTAATTGGCAAGCTGAACGGCTGGACCGATCCGGTCGGTTATGTGTCGCCCCGTTCGGGCAAACGGCTCGTCAATCTCAATCTGGAGCAGGATTACCCGGTGATCGGGCGGGCGATGCGCCATGAGAGGCAGCTGCTGTACCCGAACGGCAGTTTTTATCCGCTTCAGGATACGTGGGCCTACGAAAAAGCGAGCAGCCCCGATCCGCTCGTATCCAAGCTGTGGCCGGCGGCGGGGATCGGCAGGCTGACAGGCGGCACGGGTGCGGATCAGACCCAGGTGTACTTGAACTATCAGGCGAAGTATCCGACCCATGTGCATCGCGATCCGCTGCATCTCGGTTTGTTCGCGGAGCGGCAGGAGCTGCTGCCCGATCTGGGCTATACATTCAGTACGTTTTACAGGTATTTCTCGCTTTCGACCATGTCGCATAATACGGTAGTCGTTAACAGCCAAAATGCGGTGACGAGCGGGGCGGCGCTGCACGGCGGCAATGTGGAGGCGTTCGTGCCGCAGGAAGGCGGCTTCAAGGCGATGCGCGCGTCGTACGAGAGCGTATATCCGGCGACGGACGAGTATCGGCGCGAGCCGTGGTTTGTGCCTTTTGCAGGCGGCGACGGCCAGCAGGGCTATGTGCTGGATTTGTTCCGCGTATCCGGCGGAAGCCGGCATGAGTACACGCTTCAGGGCGATGCGAACCGGGATGCGTATTTCGAGACGGAGATGGCGCTTGCCGATTACGGTCCGTACTTGCTGCCGCCCGGAACGAATGTCGTACAGCCGGTGGACAATATCGACAGCGGCAGCGCGGAAGGCCACTACCCCGGCTATATTTACGTGCGCGATGTGCAGCAGGCTCAGCTCGCGGGAGACCAATACCAGTTGACGCTGGTGACGCAGAATAACGGTGCGGCCGCTTCGCGAATGCGGATCACCGGCTTGCTCGAAGCAGGCGCGTCCAATGAGCTGTATTTGGGGCGTTCGCCGTCGCTTCGCGCTGCTCGGGTGGAGGGGCGGTCCAAGGACAATAACGACGAAGCGGTCCGCTATTCCATGCCCAAGCTGGTGCTCAGACGCGACGGCACGAATGTGAAAAGCACGTTTGTGACGCTGCTGGAGCCGTACGCCGCTTCCGGTGCGCCAAAGGTGGAGGCGATTGACCGTTTGCAGCCGCAGCAGGCGCCGGCCGGCGCGGTGGCGGTTAAGGTCGCTTACGGCGATACGACCGACATGCTGCTCAGCAACCCGGATTATGCCGTACACGGGCAGCCGCTGCTTGTAGACGACATCGCGCTGTACGGCGAACTGGGACTTGTCCGGCTCGTGAACGGCGAGGTGAGCGAAATGAAGCTGAGCGGAGGCACGCTGCTGCAAAAGGGAAGCCGCCAGCTGACCGGAGCCGGCAGCGTGAGCGGCACGGTTACGGGCACGCTCAGCATGGCCAAGGGCGACGCGTACGATGGTATCTTGACCGGCACGCCTGTGCCGCAGTCGGCCGCGGGCCGTTATGCGCTGGTGACGCATGCGGACGGCAGCCGGCAGGGGTTCCCGATCGCCGAGGTGCGGCAGCATGGCGGCCAAACGCTGATCGTCTTCAACGACGAGGATCCGGGCTTCGCGATTTTGCCCGACGGCAGCGCGGAGCAGACTTATTTCCCGCAACGAACGTGGACGGCAGCCCCGACGTTTGCCATTGCCAACGTCGAACGCGCCGTTTGGCCGCCTGCCGGCGCGCCGGAGCCGGAGCGAAGCGGCTCGGTGCACGGTACGGTGCTGGACTCGGAAGGATTGCCGGTGCAGGGAGCTTCCGTCAACGTGACGGGCAATCAGGCGCTGGCGGCGGAAACCGATGCCTCCGGCGGCTACAGTCTGACCGGCATACCGGAAGGCTGGCAGCGCTTCACGGCGACCGACGCGCGGCATCAGCCGGTCGTGACCGACGCCGTTTATGTAACCGCAGGCCAGACGCAAACCGTGCCGATTTCGTTCCATCGGAAGCTTCCGCCCGTGCTGAGCGGCACGCCTGCATTCGGGGTGCAGCTCGGGGAGCCGGTCACCGTCGTCAGCTCGGTGTATGCCGCGGCCTATCTCGTGCCTGCCGCAACGCCGGCTAACCCGGCCGGGCTGGAAGCGGCGGTAAGCACCGTGAACGGGGTCGTATACGGGGTGAAAACGACAGCGCAGCAGGACGTCCCGGCAGCACTCGCTACCTCCGGCATGAAGGAAGGGCGGTATACGCTGTATGCGGTGGACCGCTGGGGACAGGTGTCGCCCGGCAAACCTGTTTACGTATTGGAGGCGATCGCCGGACGGATGGACGACGATCATGCGCGTCTTTCCTACACCGGGACTTGGTCGGTGATCGAGAACGCCCAGTTGTACGGCGGCAAATCCCGGCAAACGGGAACCGCGGGCGCGGCGGTTACGATTCCGTTTTACGGCAGCCGGGCCAAAGTGCTAAGTCTCGTTGGCGGTTCGCGCGGGCAGGCGGAGGTGTACGTGGACGGCGTATTCCGTCAAACGATCGATACGTACAGCACAAGCGTCAAGTACCAGCACGTCATCTTCGACACTGGGGTCCTCGAATCCGGCGTCCATGAGATTCGGATTGCGGTGACCGGTCAAAGACAACCGTCGTCGACCGGGACGTTTATTAATATCGACGCGGTGGAGGTCACGTCCGACTATGGATTGTCAGAGGTGACGGCGGGGCCGGTGGCGGCCGGATCGTCTGTTAAGGGAACCAGCCCGCAGCAAGCTCAGCTGTATCTGGTGCCGGACCGGACCGAGGAGACGGCTGTCGCGGTGCAGGCGGCCGGCCAGTCGTCGGGCAGAACGGTGACGGTTCAGGCCGGCGTGTACGGCGCAATCGATACGACTGGCTTGTCCTCAGGCTGGTACAGACTGTATGCGATCAATGGCGCCGGACAATTATCCCGAGGCTCCGCCCCGCTTGCCGTCGTTAACACGGCGGCGCCGCTGGGCGTGCTGGACGATACGAGTCCGCTAATCCGTTATAACGGCAATTGGATGACCATCACCCATGCATCCCAGTATGGCGGCACATCGAGGCAAGCGGCCGATGCTGGCTCCTATGCCGAGATCGCCTTCTACGGAACCGGCGCGCAGTTGTGGAGTCTGGTCGGTACCGCACGCGGACTGGCCGACGTGTATCTCGACGGCGTCCTGCAAACGACGATCGACCAGTACAGCCCGTCGGCGGTCCGCTACCAATATACGACCTACGATTCCGGCACGCTGCAGCCCGGGTTGCATCTTCTTCGCATTGTCCCCAAGGGACAGAAAACCGCAGGGGCGACTGCCGCCTGGATTAGTATCGATGCGGTGAGAATAACCGATTAGTCATTAGCCGATTGTTTACCAAAACGGGGCTGCCTCATCCCGGGTCTTCGCCACTCGCGCGGAGACCCGGCGGGCAGCCCTTTCCGCGTTTTGGCGGCGCCAATTGAAATTGAAACCGCATCGGCCGGTGCGTTATACTTGAAGAAGCAATATGATGGTTTCGACTAATCCGGAAGGCGCCGGGAACACGGTTCGCTCCAAGCTCCAGTATGCAAGAAGCTTTATGGAATGTTCTTTACCGGCGTTGGGGTTAGCGGTAAACTGTAGGTGGCCGCACCGCCGCGGCAATCGAAAAACGCGAGAGCCGTGAAACGCTCGGCTCGTGAGTTCTCCACCATATTTCGGCCGGCGGGTAGTCCGAACAGGAGGCAGATGCATTTGGTTAACCAAAATCGTCCCAAGCCGACTCCGAGTCAGTCGGCTTACCAGAGCTGGGAATTCGGGCTGTTCCTGCACTTCGGTTTGCGTACGTTTTACGAAGGGTACGTGGATTTCGACAAACGGCCGATGGAGCTGTCTGCGTTTCAACCGGCTGAGCTGGACTGCGAGTCGTGGATTCGGACGGCGAAGGAAGCGGGGATGCAGTATGCGGTGTTGACCGCAAAGCATCACGACGGTTTTTCCAATTGGCCGACGCGTTATTCCACGTTTTCGGTGGCGGGCACGCCGTGGAAGGACGGGAAGGGCGACGTGGTTCGGGAATTCGTCAAGGCTTGCCGCAAATACGATGTGAAGCCGGGGCTGTACTATTCGCCATATGACGGTTCGGCCGAATTTTACAACCAGGACGCGAAGGCGTACGACGACTATTTCGTCAATCAAATCACGGAGCTGCTGACGTTATACGGAACGATCGACATTTTATGGTTCGACGGCTGCGGCTCGGAGCAGCATCAATACGATTGGCCGCGCATTATCGGCGAAATTCGGCGTCTTGCCCCGGACATCCTCATTTTCAATATGGGCGATCCCGACTTCCGCTGGGTCGGCAACGAGGACGGCATCGCGCCCGTTCCGTGCTGGAACGTTGTCGATTCGACCAGCTTCTCGATCATGACCGACGATAAGGACAAGCTGCAGGAGCGGATGTGGCTGCCGGCGGAATGCGACGTGCAGCTGCGGAATACGTGGTTCTACAGCGACAGCAACGACGATTCGCTGAAAAGCGTCGAGGAGCTGATGGGGCTGTACGAGCATTCCGTCGGCCGCGGAGCGAATCTGCTGCTGAACGTCGGGCCGGATCGGCGGGGCTTGTTTGCGGATAACGATGCGGAGCGGCTAGCGTCGTTTGGCGCGGAAATACGGCGTCGCTTCGGCAAACCGTTCGCGACGCTTCGCGATTGTCGGCAGCAGGACGGAAGATGGGTCTATGAAGCGAAGGAGTCGCATTTGCTCGAGTATGTTGTGCTTGGCGAGGATTTGACCGACGGGGAAAGCGTGCAGCGATTTGCGCTTACGATTGTGACAGCGAAATCGCGCCGGCCCTTCCGCATCTACGAAGGGCGGAATATCGGGCACAAAGCGATTGTCCGCATTCCGCCCGTCCAAGTGCGCGGCGTTTTCCTGGACATTGTGGAGAGCGACGGCACGCCTGCGATCCGCACGATATCGATGTACGATGCGGGAAGCGGCACGTTAAGAACATAGGCGAGCGAGTCACGTCTGCCGGTTTCGGCGGACGTTTTTTGTATTCCAAAGCCGTAAGCGACTATAACCGAAAACGATTCGGTAAGGCGCATCCGCATCGTATATAATGAACTTAGTAAGTTTTAGCGGGGGGGAGAAATACCTGGTGGTTAACGCACTTTCCATACTAGCTGCATGCATTCTGTTTACGATCGGCGTACTCCACATTTATTGGGGGCTCGGGGGAAAGAAGGGCCTTGATGCCGCCATTCCCCGGGATAACGGCAAGCGGGCGTTCTCGCCGGGCGCAGGAGCGACTTTTGCCGTGGCCGTGCTGGTTTTGCTGGCCGGAGTCCTCCTCCTTCTTCAAGCAGGCGTTGTCCGCATGGCTATATCTGCTTCCCTGGTCCGTCTAGGGGCTTTGGGATGCGCCGCCGTATTCGCGCTTCGGGTCGTCGGCGATTTCCGCCGCTTCGGGCTGTTCAAGCAAAAGAGCGAAACGGTATTTTCCAAAATGGATACGTGGCTGTATGTGCCTCTGTGCGCGTTTTTGTCGATTGTTTATGGGATTGCTGTGGTGCAGTAAAGTAAAGCAACCGTACATGATATACTGTACCGTATCTGGAGGAACATTTTCGTACCGCGGGCAATCCGGGTTATAATGTATGTAGATGCAGCAAAGGAAAGGAGAGGTTCGAAATGACGAGCTTGAGCCGGTCGCCGGTCGTGCAAGCGGAAATGCTCATTCGCAGACCGGTCCGGGAAGTGTTCGACGCTTTTGTCGATCCGGCTGTAACGACGAAATTTTGGTTTACCAAAAGCAGCGGGATCTTGCAGGAAGGCCGCCGAATCCGATGGGAGTGGGAAATGTACGGCGTGTTCGACGATATTTTCGTGCACGCGATCGAGGCGAACAAGCGGATTCGGATTGAGTCTTCGGACGGTACCGAGGTCGAATGGACGTTTGAGTCCCGGGCTGAGTCTGAAACGTTCGTTACGATTACAAATTCCGGCTTTACCGGGAACGACGACGCCGTCGTTAGTCAAGCGATCGACTCCATGGGAGGATATACGATGGTGCTTTGCGGGCTGAAGGCGCTGCTCGAGCATGGGATCAGCTTGAATCTGGTGGCGGACAAGGCTCCGGATGCCCACGTCAACCGTTAAACGAATCGGAGCTTACGATACACCACCTTGGTCTTGTCACGGCCGGGGCCACACGGCAGTCTAAACCTGTACAGGTTTGGGCTGCCTTTCTTTTTTGGCCTCGAGCGATGTCGGCCGCTAGATTAATAGAATAGCAGTCTTTTGAGCATGTTATATCATCCGAACTTAGGAGCGTCATAGGGATAGCGGTCTTTTGGGCCTCTTATGGGGAGCTAGAAGTTCCCTTCGTGGCTATAACGGCGGAAATAAGAGGCTCAAAAACGCCATATTTTTCCAAAAAACAACTTTCAACAAAAATAAAGGCCCCCAAAGACTGCTATTTAGACCAGCTACACTACACCTACGAAAGTGGGAAGTTTATTTAAGATCGAAATTATATTTTCCAAATTTTGCAGCTATCCGCTAAGATGGAGCTAATCCTCCCAATAAAGGAGAGCATCCATATGGATATGGCGGGCATGATCGAAGCTTACAACAGTGAAAAAGAGCTTCCGTTCAGCGGAGCGGTTTATGTCAGAGAGGAAGACGGGGGCATTTTCGAACAAGCTTACGGCTACGCGAATCGCAGCGAACAGACGAAAAACCAAACGAATACCCGTTTCGGCGTCGCATCCGGCTGCAAAATTTTTACGGCAGTTGCTATCGGTCAGCTCGTAGAGAAGGGGCTGCTGCTTTTCGACACGCGGCTGAACGAGTGCTTACCCATCCGTTTCCCGTTTTTCGATCCGGATATAACCGTGCATCAACTGCTTACGCACAGTTCGGGAATCCCGGACTACTTCGACGAAGAGACGATGAGCGACTATGCGGAGCTTTGGCGATCGGTGCCTATGTACGCGATGACCTCGCCTTCCTGTTTCCTCCCCTTATTTCAAAATGAACGGATGAAATTCGCGCCAGGCAGCCGCTTTTCATACAGCAATGCGGGATTCATCGTGCTCGGATTAATCGTGGAGCAGCTAGCCGGGATTGGTTTTACGGAATATGTACAAACTCACATCTTTCAAGCATGCGGAATGAACGATTCCGGCTACTTCTGGCTCGATCGGTTGCCTGAACGTACAGCGACCGGGTATATTAACGACGGATATAACTGGAAAACGAACATCTTTTCGCTCCCTGTCGTCGGCGGTCCGGATGGCGGCGCCTATACAACCGTCCAGGATTTGGCGACGTTTTGGGAAGCGCTGCTCGGCAATCGGCTTTTGTCGGCAAGCATCACACATACGATGCTGCTACCTCATAGGCGCGTTTCGGAAGAGCTTTCCTATGGGTATGGAGTGTGGATCTCTACGCCCGGGGACGGGATTTTCAAATATTATGTCATGGGCGGCGATCCCGGAGTAAATATGCAATCGTCCGTGTACGCCGAATCCGGCATACAGGCTCATGTGATCACGAATACGAGTACAGGTGCGGGCTCGTTGGCGGCTCGAATCGATAAGGCCATATGGCAGCGGATGCAGTCAAGCGGTACCTGAAGGCATCGGCATGCTGGGAATCATGAATCATGTCACACCGGGAGGATGGATCAAACATGACGACGATTTATGTCATCAGACATGGGCAAACCGATTGGAACAAGGAAGGAAGAATGCAAGGAAGAGCGGGCTTGCCCTTGAACGAGCAGGGCTTGAAGCAAGCGGAGCGTTTACGCGAGATGCTCGGGAGCAACACGTTCGATCAGGTCTTTTCCTCTCCGCAGCAAAGAGCCGTTCAAACGGCAGAGATCGCCACGGGCCGCCAAGCGGCTATCGACGCAAGGCTGGATGTTTTCGATCTGGGAGAGGCGGATGGGCTACCCAAAGCCGAAGTGAAGATGAACGGGGTCGTGCCCGACTCGGACGTTTATGCAGGTGTGGAAGAGGTCGGCAGCTTTACGAAAAGAGTGTTCGGCTTCATGCGCGAGCTGGAAAAGAGCTATGGCGGGCGTGACGGCAACATCTTGATTTCCGGGCACCGCTGCACGACGGGCTGTATCGGCGCGTATTTCGAAGGAATCCCGGATGACGGTAACATACTCCGGCTATCCTTGGGAAACGGGGAATACAAGGTATACGAGCTGGGATGAATCAAGAGAGAGCAGGTTTATCTCGCATCTGTTGGTAAAGGAGAGGGGAGCGATTGTCTGTGCAAACGGAAGCAAGAATCGAAAGAATCGTGAACGGTCTGCTGCCGGACGGTGGCTTGCGAAATCAGTACGCTGGCGAAGTATCGCTAGCGAAGCGGATGAAGGATTACAATACCCCGGGTGTTTCCATCGCCGTTATACGCGATTTCAAGGTGGAATGGGCGAGAGGATACGGGGTCCGAGAGGCGGGCAAGCCCGATCCGGTAACGGAAACGACGCTCTTTCAAGCCGGATCGATCAGCAAGCCCGTATTTGCTTTGGCGGCGATGCGTCTCGTGCAAGAAGGTGTTGTGAGCCTGGACGAAGACGTTAACGATCGCCTCCGAACGTGGCACGTACCGGCGAACGGAAACTGGCAGCCCCGAGTTACGCTTCGGCAGTTGCTTAGCCATTCGGCCGGACTTACCGTACACGGATTTCCCGGGTACGAGCGAACGGAGCAGCTTCCTTCCCTCGTCCAAATCTTGAATGGACAGCCACCGGCGCATACGCCGCCTGTGCGTGTCAATCTTGTTCCCGGGGTACAGTTTCGCTATTCCGGAGGAGGCACGACCGTAGCCCAACTGCTTGTTCAGGAGCTTTGCGAAGGCAAATCGTTCCCGGACCTTATGGAGCAGTTTATACTTGCGCCGGCCGGTCTTGCGAACAGCACGTATGCCCAGCCCTTGCCTCCTCATTTGCATTCCGCAGCGGCTGCCGCGCATCCTTGGAAAGGTCGCCCGGTTAGCGGCAACTGGCATGTTTATCCGGAAATGGCGGCTGCGGGATTGTGGACGACGCCTTCCGATCTGGCCCGGCTCGGCACCGAGCTGCAGATGGTTATCAAACGATGCTCCAACTTCCCGCTCACGGCAAGCACGCTTACCCAAATGCTCGTCCCTCCGGCTTGGGAACGTATGGGGCTTGGTTTTTTCGTGGATGGCGAAGGGCAGAGCGCGCGCTTCGGACATGGCGGATCAAACGAAGGCTTCACGGCCCGTTTGACTTTATACCGCCATCTCGGCCTAGGAGCGGCCATTATGATTAATTCCAATGAAGGAAGTCCGATGATCTCGGAGATCGAGCGGGCTATAGCCCGCGAATACGAATGGCCAGATTACTTCCCTGCGCTCCGCGATGCTGTGAGCTTGCCACATGAGCTGCTGGCCCGTTATGCCGGATCGTACCGCACGAGATCTGGCCTGCAATTGTCGATTGTGGAGAAGGAAGGCGAGCTTTTGGCGCAAGTACAGGGACAAGCCCCCGTCCGGTTACTAGCCGAATCGGATACGAGCTTCCGGATGGAAGCGGCAAATGCCGAGATAACATTTGGGCCAAAAAGCGATGGGGAGCCCGTATCGCTTACCTTCCGCCAGGAAGGGAAAAGCTTTTTGGCGGAGCGGTACGGCCAGTAACCGGCGTGCGGGTGTCGGGCTGCCGAACACCTATCTTCGCTTTCGAATCGAGAGTAGGTCGGGGGCGGGTACTTCGGTTTCGTTTGTTGTACCGTTAAGCGGGCAAGTTTAAAAACCGGGAGCTGCGGCTAAAGCTGCAGGCTCCCGGTTCCCGTAAACGACCTATTTTTTCATCAATTCCGCAACCTTCTTGTCGGCCTGCTCCTGCGCCTCGCGGAGAGCGGTATTGATATCCTTTTTGTTGATCGCCATTTCCTTCCGAATGTTGCGGATAATCGTCTGCACCTCTTTATCGGCGATATGCGGAGGCGGCGTCGGCGTAGACGGATTTTTGAAGACGGCGGCCGTATTTTTGCCTTTCAGCGACGGATTGTTCGCCCCGAACTGCTTCTTCACTTCATCGTCGTTCAGTACCGTAACCCGCGAATGGCGGCTGATGTCGACTTGCTGCTCGCGGGAGACGAGCATCTGAATCACCTGCATCGCCTGCTCCTTATGTTTGCTCGCTTTTGTGATGACGAGCATATCCGCGAGAGCGTGACGCCCTTGTCCTTTTTTGTCCGGGAACGTCGGATTCGTGACCATATCCCAGTTCGGCGCCAGTCCGTCTGCTTCGGCCTGAAGCAGATCGCTGACGATTTTCGTTACCCAGTCGGGCTGCATCGCCTGTATTTTTTCCGTGACGAAGCCGGCCGGCCCGTACGCGTACTTGTCCTTCGGCCCGATGTAGCCGGGGGTTTTGTACATCTGATCGAACATCTCCAGCACCTGATGGTAAAGCGGGATGTCGACGAGCGCTTTGTTTGTTTTCGGATCGACGAACGCTTGCGTATACGGGCTGACCATATGATCCGGGAAACGGAGGTCGATACCGATGTATTGGACGCCGTCTTCCATACGGGTCAATTTTCGGTGCAGATCCATTACATCGCTCCACAGCATGTCATCCTTCGGATACGGAACTCCGAACTTGTCAAAAAGGTCTTTGTTATAAAACATCGCGCCTTGGTTCAAGCTGAACGGAATGCCTTGCAGCTGTCCGGGCTCGAGATTCCGAACGGCGTTAACTGCCTCCTGGTTCAACTGGCTCAGGTCCAGCTTGGACAGCTTGACGAGCTCGGTCAAATCCATAGGAAGATCAAGCTGCTTGAGCGGCATATGCCAGTCGTTGTCGGACACGATAATGTCGGGTATATTGCCGGCGGCGATCAAATCCTCCAGCTTGCCGTCCACTTTTTCCAGCGTGATATGCGGATACTTCTTTTTCAGCGGTTCTACGAAAAAAGCCTGATACTCCAGATCGGACAGCCGGACTACGTTGACGTATAATTTCAACGTTACCGGATCTTTCGATACTTGAAACCCGGTATTGGCGGCGGCGGCCTGAACCGGCTCCTCCTTTTTGGCCGTGGAACAGCCTGCGGCTGTTACGGCAGCGACAAGCAGGACAAGCGGAACCCATTTCGAGCGTTTACTCATGTTTGCACCCCATTCGATTTTTGGTAAGTCTTGGTGTCGTGGAACGAACGCGCTATGTAGTGTCGCTCCGGATGCCGGACCTGTCTGTCCGTGCATATCCTACTTTCCTAATCGTAGCGACGAATGTTAGCGCTGAATGAATGGGGTGTAAAGATATCGTAAAGCAGCCATATGGACTCAAAACGCAAAAGACTGTCGAGATTTTCTCGACAGTCTGGGAGGGGTCTTCACCGACTCTTTCATAGTACCGTAAATTACTGACCGGATTTCAGCTTTTCAATCTCCTTCACGGCATTTTCATCAGCCATCCGCAAAGTTGTATTGATGTCAAGCTGGCCTTTGCCAAGCTGGTACCAAAGTTTTTCAAGCTGGTTGTTCGTAATCGCTTGATAAGGCGATTGCTGGAATGGAGCCGCCGGTTTGTTTTTCGTCAGCGCCTTCAGGTTTTTCCCTGCCAGATTCGGATTGTCTTGACCGAAAGCATCTTTTGCCGATTGCGTTTTGATGACCGGCAGTCCAAGCGCTTTTTTGGCCATCTCGGTTTGATATTCGTCGCTGGTCATGTAAGCGATGATTTCAAAAGCTTGCTCCTTATGTTTACTGATGCTTGGTATGTAAGCCAAGTTGAGCGAAGCCTGCGAACCGATACCGCGAAGATTGGCGAATTCCGGCAACGTGACCAAATCCCAATTCACTTGCTGCGGCGTACCGGGAATCGAGGCGGCATACATAGCCGCCACTTTTGAAGTATAGAACAGGTTGTTGATTCCGCCGAAGCTGCCTTCCAACAAGGCATTGCCTGGAATTTCGTAGAAACGGTTTATATTTTTGACATACTGCGACCAGCGCTCGTCGGATGAAAATAACGGCTTATCCGTTTTCGGATCGGCGAACCCGAGGGACATTTGGTTCTGCCAAGCGATGCTGTAAGATTGCGTAATAAAACCTCTGTATTGCGTATCTCCGTCTTTTCGAGTGACTCGCTTCGCAAGCTCGTAAGCTTCGTCCCAAGTCATTCCGTCCGTTGGATAAGGAACAGCGAATTTATCGAAAATGTCTTTATTATAAAGTAGGGACATTACATTCATTCGCAAAGGCAAAGCATACATTTCGCCCTTCGGAGAAAGAGCCTTCACGGCTTCTAGTGTACTAGGCTCGAGACGGTTCAGATCATAGCCGCTTCTCTTGATCATGTCCGTCATGTCGTACTCAAACTTAAACGGCGTAATGTACCGGTAATGGTTCGTATCGCCGTTCAGGAAAATGTCGATCGGCTCTTGCGAAGCAAGCAAGTTGGACAGATTGCCCGCCACGTTCGTATCCGGGGAATTGATGACTTTTAAAGTAACATGCGGAAATTTCTTGGCGATCGAATTCCCATACTGCTCCATGAACGTAGCCGTATCACCTGCGTACGGCAAATAGAAGCTAATAGTAACAGGCTCTTTCGGTTTCTCCCAAGTCTTTGCGAGTGACTCCCCGGCTTGACCCGATTTGCTAGCTTGTCCTCCGCCGCATCCGGCTAGACTGACTGCAGCCGTCAACAACACTATGAACATCGACATCTGTGTTTTAACCAAGCTTTTCATCCTCTCTGTACGTTAACGGGTATATAGCCAATACTGATTTGTCCTTATCAATCATTTGATTGCGGCTTCGTCCAAATATTGAAGCCACTGCTTTTTATATTCGGATTGGATTTTTTCCAGCCCCGCCGCCTTCGCTTTTTCCATGAATAGCTTCAGGCCGGCCTCCACATCTTCGACGAGACCCATCTCGAGCGGCGCGAGATATTGCTTCGAAACTTGTTCCAGCGCCGCTCTCTCCGCCTGGTAAGCCGTATAGTCTTCGGCGAAGCCGGAATAAATGTCCGGTTTGGCGATTTTGTCCAGCTGCGCAAAAATTTCTTTGACCCCGTCATACCCTTTGTCGAACAGCATGTATTCAGGATTCCGCCACGACCAGCCGTTCATCGCCTCGCGCGGAAAGCCGTTCGATTTGCTGTCTCCGATCATTTGGTAATACCCGTTATCGACCGTATAATTGACCCCTTCGATTCCGTATTCGGTGAGCCGGTTATACTCTTTATCGGTCATGAGTTTTTCGTAGAAGGCGATGGCTCGCTCCGGATTCGGGCTGCTTTTCGGAATGGCGAAACCGTTGCCGATCGGCGTAACCGGCGTCGCGTATCCTTTGATGAACGGAAACGGCGAATAGGCCAGCTTCCAGTCCGGATGTGCCGCTTGCGTCTTCGAGTTCATATCGTTGAACATCGACGGATTGTGCGAGAATAGCGCCGCGGATTTGCCGCCGATAACCAGATTGTTGCCCAGCTCTTTTTCGTTCAGCACGTTTTTGGACCAGAAGCCTTTATCGGCCCATTTTTTCGCTACTTTCAATCCTTCCAGATGGGCCTGCGAACCCCAATAGGCAGTCATCTCGCGGGGTTTGCCGTAGGAAGCCGTCATTCCGTACGGAAACGATCCGGCGGGATCGACGGTAAGCTCCATGTAATTGCGCATATTAAAGCCCGAGGCGAGCGGGAACAAATCCGGAACGTTTTTCTTGATTCCGTCCAAATAAGCTTCGAACGAGGCGATCGATTCCGGCTTCGGCAGATTGAACTTCTGCCTCAAGTCTTCCCTGTAGATGAAGCCTCCGGTCGTATACTCTTTGTACGTCGAAGGCACCGTGTAAATTTTGCCGTCGATCTTGGCCGTGTTCCACATGTCCTGCGGCACGAACCCGTGCAAGTTGGGCGCGTACTTGGGCAGCAGCTCGTCCAGAGGCAGGAATGCGCCCTTCTTCGCATACTGCTGGTAGCCGAACCAGTTCGCCGTATAGATCAGGTCGATGGGCTGACCGGACGTGAGCAGCAGCTTGTATTTGGTCGTATTGTCCGTCCACGAAATGTAATTGAATTTTACCGTGGCGTTCAGGTCTTTCAAAGCCAGCTCGTTAATTTTCGCTTCGACGACCGGCAAATCTTTCGGCGGATCCCCCAGCATGTAAAGCTGCAGTTCCACCCTTTTCGAAAAGTCCGGCCCCTTGCCCGAGCCGGCCGTATTCGCGGTTTCCCCGGCGTTCTGCGTTTTGCCGGTACACCCGGCAAACAGCGCGACCGCGAGCGCCAAAACGACGAGTCTCGCAAACATCAGCAATGTCTTTCCTTTCATGTGAAGCCTCCCTCTGCTTTCTAAAAGTTTATCATACTATGTCAGCCGGCAGGCCGCTGGAAAAACGGTTGAAGCGCCGGGACTAACCTTTTACTGCGCCGATGGTCAAGCCTTTAACGAAATAGCGCTGCACGAACGGATAGAGCAGCAGAATGGGCCCTGTTACGATGAGCGACATGGCCAGTTTCGTCGACTCCATCGGAATGTCGCCCGACAGCGTGACCCCGGAGCTTACCCCTAGATCGGCCAGAAACGACATCGTATTAATGATGTTGTACAAGTAAAACTGAAGCTCGTATTTGCTGGGGTCGTTGATGAACAGCGACGACGAAAACCAACTGTTCCAATAGCCGAGAGCCATAAACAGCCCGACAGTCGCTATGCCCGGCATGGCGAGGGGGAGAACGATGCGGAAATAAATGCCGAAATCGTTCGCGCCGTCGATTTTCGCGGATTCGATCACCTCGTCGGGAATGGTCGACCTGATGAAGCTTCTCATCAAAATGATCAGAAACGGCGAAGCCAAGCTGGGAAAAATGAGCGCCGTGTATGTATTCGTCAGATGCAGGTACGAGGTCATCATGATATACCAGGGTACGAGTCCTCCGCTGAACAGCGTAGTGAAATAAATATAGAACATGATCTTATTGCGGTATTTGAAGTCTTTCCGCTGCAAAACGTACCCGGCCATCGTCGTCATGAACAGCCCGATCGTCGTACCGACCGCTGTCACGAAAGTCGTTACGCCGTACGCTTTCAGGATCGGACCGGGCGAAGCGAAAATAGTTTTGTAAGCCTCCAGCGAAAATTGTTTCGGAATAAGCCGGTATCCGTCCCTGATGATCGATTCGTTCAGCGTCAAAGACCCCGACAAAATGAGTAAAAACGGAAATATACAAACGATCGCCGCGGCCGCAACGACCGTGTAGGAGAGCACGCTAAAAACGACGGATCTCTCCGAAGCTCTCACGTTCATAATCGAACCTCCTCTCGCCAATTAGAACAAGGCGTAATCCTCGTTGATTTTTTTGATGATATAATTGACGCTTACGATCAGAATGAAGCCAAATACGGATTGGTAAAGTCCTGCCGCGGTCGCCATGCCGATGTCGAACGTTTCTTTCAGCGATCGAAACACGTACGTGTCGATTATGTCGGTGCTGCCGAATAAAAGGCCGTTGTTTCCGATCAGTTGGTAAAACAGATCGAACTGCCCCTTCATGATGCTGCCAAGGGAAAATAGAAGCAGAAGAACGAAAGTCGGCTTCAGCATCGGGACGGTTATATACCAAATCCTTTGCCGTAAAGTGGCTCCGTCGATTCGGGCCGCTTCGTAGTATTCGTCGCTGATGCCCGTTATGGACGCCAAATAAATGATCATACTGTAGCCGATATGCTTCCACAAGTAGAACACGACGAGGAGGATGACCCATACCCACGGCGCGCCGTAAAAGTTGAACGGCTGCATCCCGAGCGACTTCAGAAACGTATTGGCAAAGCCGGTTTCATAATTGAACATGTTGTATGAGATGGCGCTCAATAGCACAAACGATACGAAATAGGGCAAAAACAAAATCGATTGCGTTATTTTTTTGAACAGCTTCCCGTGGATTTCGCTAAGCAAAATCGCTAACACGATCGCCAGCACATTCTTAAAAACGATAAAAGCCGCGTTATAGCCGATCGTGTTCAGCGTGAGTTCGGCAAGTTTGCCGGACTTCCACAAAAATTTAAAATTGTCCAGTCCGACAAAAGGGCTTCCGAACAGCCCGCCGCGAAAATCGAAGCTCGTAAACGCAAAATAGATGCCGACCATCGGAATATACGAATTGATGAAAAAAAACAAAATCGTCGGCAGCAACATCAGAAACATAAGCTTGTTTTTGTTCAGTTCATTCCAAAATCCCCGTCTCGACACGAGCCCTGTTCCTCCCCGGCTGTAATAGGATCGGCGGAAGACGAATCGAACGTCTGATAGCGCCTGCTCATCCGAACCCCATCGTACAGAGAAAGCAGGCGCAAATAAACTCCACATTGCGTCATAGAAATGAAGTTTTCGCCGTATTGGCGCTTATTCCGGGAGTGAACAATTCGTACTTTCATGTGTTCTTTCTACTTTTTCACTCTCCCTATGGCAACATAGTCGTCATGTAAGCTATACTTTTTTGGAATGAATTTTGCGAAGGGATGAGAAGTCGGGTGAGCCCAAGTGAGAACAGGAACTTGTACAAAAACATTTTGATCAGCCTTGTGGTCAGTATCGTGTTTACTTTGCTCATCTCTTCCACGCTGCTCATCATGAACTTTGAAAGCATCGCCATCCGGCAAGTCTCTCGTTCCGATCTGAACTCTCTGAAACAAACGAGCCGGGAAGTGGCCAAGATGACGGATACGGCCAAGACGCTTTCGTTTCAAATATACGGAGATTTGACGATCTCCAAGCTGATCTTCTTCCCGAAGCCGGACATTTACGATGTCACACTGGCGATGCAACAATTAAACAACTACCGGCTATCGATGCCGTTTATCGAATCGATTTATGTGTACAATGCAAGCTCCGGGATGTACTACATCAGTTCGGACACGTTCCGAAACGGAAGTCAGACGGAGAAGGAGTTGGACGACCGGGGGATTGTGGACATTTTCCATAACATCCGGGCATATCGGCCGTATTATCCGATACCGAGAATTTATGCAATTGGCGATGAAAAACAGGTAAGCAGCTACTCTTATTTATCGTTCGATATGCTGGAGAAGAATACGAGCGCCGCCGTCGTGCTCAATATTGCCGAGTCGTGGGTCAATAAAGATTTCGGCAGCGTAACCGCCGGCTTCAGCGCAAGCACGTTCATTATGAACGAACAAGGCATTTTGCTTTCGCGTAACGGCGGCGATCCGATGTTATCCGATTACTCGGGAAAAGGTTATATTCGCAACATTCTGGATAATCGCATCGTCTCCGATTATTTCGTGGATATAGTCGACGGCGTCAAGTCGCTCGTTTCTTACACGGCCCCGGACTCGCTTGGCTGGAGATACGTACGGACGACGCCTTACTCGGAAATAACGCGGGAGATTACGAGCATGAGAACGAAAACGATTACCTTTAGCCTTTTAGTGCTTCTGCTCGGCTTGCTGCTGTCCGTTGCTGCCACCCGAAAACTGTACAGACCGATCGATAGAGTACTCAAGCGATTGAAATCGCTTGAAACGGAGCGGAGAAACAACCAGTATATCGTGAAGCAGCACTTTTTGCGGAATATTGTGCTTCGAAGGGAGACCTATAGTTCGGAAACGCTGCAGGATAAATTAACTGAATTCGGCTTCACCATCCGGGCGGATTACGAAACCAGACTCATCTTGCTCAAGATGGATCGTTTCGCGGAGTGCGCCGATCGGTACCGGGACCATCTCAAACTGGTAAAGTACGCTATCATGAATATTTGCGGAGAAATAAGCTCCTCCTTGTTTTATGCCGAAGGGGTCGATATTGGCGAAGATCGGGTACTTCTATTGCTCGCAAGCGACGATCCTCACGTAAGCTCGGATCGAAAAGCTTTGCTAAGTCTACTGAAATCGATGCAGGAAGCGGTTTTGAATCATCTTAAAATAACGGTTTCCATCACCGTAAGCCCGGTCAGATCAACCCTCAACGAAGGGATCCTGATGTATAATCAGGTTAAAGAAGCTTCGCTGCATCGGCTGTTTTACGGCCACGGCTGTCTGATATGGTCGGAGGACGTCATGAACCTGAAGCTGAAAGAGTATGCGTTTCCGGTTCAACGGGAAAAGCAGCTGGTCGATTGCCTTATGACCGGGAAAATCGAAGAAGCCAAGACCATTTTCTCGGACATGGTCCGCGCTACGGCGGAATATTCGTATACCGTCGTCCAACTGACGATTGCCCATCTGACGTTCACCGTCATAAACGTCCTGAATACGATTCGGAAAAATAACGCTATCGTTGACGAAGCCGACTTCGACTCCCCTCTTGTCTCGTTGGACCAAGTGGAAGTTGTCGAAGAAATAACGGCTCCATTTTTCAGGATATTCGATGGATTGAGAAAACAGCTGGAAGGGAAGAAAACCTCGAAGCAAAACGATTTGGTGAAACGCATCAACGAGATAATCGAGCGGGAATATGCGAACCCGAACCTTTGCCTGAACTCGATTGCGGACGAGCTGAGCATGTCGCCTATATATATAAGCCGCCTGTACAAGCAGTTGACATTTTTCACGCTGACGGACGTCATTCAAGAGGTGCGCATGAATAAATCCAAGCAACTGTTGCTGGAATCCGATTATTCCGTGGCGGACATTGCTAAACAGACCGGATTTACGAACAGCTCGTACTTTTATCGTATGTTTAAGAAAAGCAACGGTGTAACGCCGAGCGATTTCCGTAAACAAGTGCCTCGAACCGAGACGATCTGAGAAGCTTCGAGAAAGCCGTTGTCCGCATAAAGCGGAGAACGGCTTATTTGCTGCGAGACGGCTTCGTAAAATAAAATTTTGTATACATATATTATTATTGAAATATTATTTCTTAATGCTATAATGGGGCTGTATGGAGCTTTAACGGAATAACGGAACTGGAAAAACATAAGCAAGACGCGCCATTCATAACGGGGAGCAATAAAGCGAATATTGTAACCGAATGGGAGGAGACTCCATGGAGAGTTCTAATCGGCAGCTTGTGTTATCCGGAGCCGACGGGTTGGCCCGGTCGGCAGCGAAGGTTCTGGAAGGCAAACGTTTCGGAGTGCTTACGAATCCGACAGGTGTAACGAGAGACTTCCGTTCCACGGTGGACGTCTGCGCGAATCAGAAGGCGGGACAACTCACCGCCTTATTTGCGTGCGAGCACGGCATTCGCGGGGAGCGACAGGCGGGCATTTTGTTCGAGGATGAGACCGATCCCGATCTCGGCATACCGGTTTACAGCCTGTATGGCAAACATCGCGCGCCGACGCCCGACATGCTGGAGACGGTAGATGCGATTGTATTCGATTTTCAAGACCTAGGCGTCCGGTTTTATACGTATTTGACGACTTTGATTTATACGATGCAGGCTTGCGCGAAGGCGGGCAAGGAGCTGATCGTGCTGGATCGGCCGAATCCGCTTGGCGGCCTAACGGTCGAAGGCGGCATTTTGCGCGACGGCTTCCAATCGATGGTCGGAGGCTGGAAAATTCCGATCCGTACCGGACTTACAATCGGCGAATTCGCGAGACTCGTGAACGACCAGTCGGAGACGAAATGCCAGCTGCAAGTCGTGCCGCTGGAAGGCTGGAGCCGGGGTATGGAATACCCGGAAACGGGATTGCCTTGGATGATGCCATCCCCCAATATACCGACGATGGATACGGTGCGGGTGTATGCGGGCACTTGTTTCTTCGAAGGGACGAACTTGTCGGAAGGCCGGGGAACGACGAAACCTTTCGAGCTGATCGGCGCCCCTTGGCTGGACGGCAAACGCGTTGCCGAGGAGATGAACCGCCGCGGACTTCCGGGCGTCGTGTTCCATCCCGCTTATTTTACCCCGATGTACTCCAAGCATAAGGGCGAGCTGTGCGGCGGCGTTCAAGTGTACGTGACCGATCCGAAGGCTTACAGCGCCGTCCGTTCCGGTCTGTATTTGCTTCAGCATATCCAGCAGTCGCATTCGGAGCATTTTGCTTGGCTGCCGCCGTTTAAGGAAGGCTCCAAGTCGTTTATCGAGCTGCTCACGGGCGGCGACCGCGTCAAGCTAACGCTGCACGAGCCGGGAGCGGCCGAAAAGATCGCGGACGATTGGGACCTCGAAGCGGCGGAATGGGCGAAGACGCGCGAGCCTTACCTGCTGTACGAATAAACGGAAAGAAGGAAGATACAGATGACAGCAATCGTTTATCGGCATTATGAAACGGGCGACGAGCGCGCGATCGTGGAGCTGTGGAACGATTGCCTGCACCACGATCCGATTACGCCGCTGCGGTTTCGCAATTTGGTACTGCTCGACGCAAACTTCGATCCGCAAGGGCTTAGGCTCGCATTCGCGGGCGGCAAGCTGATCGGATTTGTCTACAGCCTGCGAAGACTGCTCCCGATGACCGGAACGGAGCTGGAGCCGGAGAACGGCTGGGTTACGGCTTTTGCGGTAGATCCGGCATGGCGCCGGCAAGGAGTCGGCTCGCGGCTGATGCAAGACGCGTTCGACTTTTTAAGCGGACACGGGCGGAAGTATGTATTCTTCTCCTCCTACGCGCCGAATTATTTCATGCCGGGCGTAGACGAGGACAGCTATCCGGAGGGATATGCGTTTTTGCTCAAGCTTGGCTTTGACCGGCTGTATTCGCCCGTTGCGATGGATTATTCGCTCGTCCGGTATTCGATGCCGGATGACGTCAAGGCGCTGAAGCGCGTGCGGGAAGAGGAAGGGTACACGTTCCGGCTCGCGTCGGACGAAGATCTGGTGGAGCTGATCCGCTTCGCAAGCGACGTATTCAATCCCGACTGGGGACGGGCGATCCGCGAAGGCATCTTGCGCGGCTTGCCGCTTACGGCCATTCACGTGGCGCGCGAACGCGGCAAGCTAGTCGGCTTTTGCATGCATGGCGGCTACGAGGGCGTTGCGGAGCGATTCGGCCCGTTCGGCGTAGATCCGTCTCAGCAGGGCAAAGGGCTCGGCAAAATTTTGCTGCACGACTGCTTGGCGAATATGCGGGCGCAAAGCTTGCACGGCGCCTGGTTCCTGTGGACCGGCGAAGCGACGACGGCAGGCCATTTGTACAAAAAACTCGGCTTTGCCGTATCCAGACGATTTCATGTATGTAAAAAAAGCTTGTAACATCAAGTGATGGAGGGAACCAGCAGCCATGTCCGAACAGCAAAAACATCACATCCTGGCGATAAGCGCGCATGCGGGGGATCAGGAGCTTACGGCCGGAGCTACGATAGCGAAATATACGCAGGCCGGGCATAAAGCGACTTTTCTGCATCTGTCCCCGGGCGAGAAAGGCCATCCGCGCCTGAGCCCGGACGACTATGCCAAGCAGAAAATCGAAGAATCGTACAAAGCGGCTGAAATTCTCGGCGCCGATGTCCGTTATTTGCAGTACAAGGATGCGGAAATTCCGGTGAACGACCAGATCAAGTACGAAGTAGCGGATGTAATTCGCGAAGTGAAGCCGGATATTATTATTACACACTGGAAACATAGCATTCATAAGGACCATGCGAACACGCACGCAATTGTAGAGGATGCTCATTTCTACGCGGCATTAAAAACGATCGAGCGGGACCTTCCCTCCCATTACGCGAAAAAAATATATTTCTCCGAAAACTGGGAGGATATGCACGAGTTCGTGCCGGAGGTATTCGTCGACATTCCGGAGGAGGCGTTCGACGCCTGGATTCGGGCGCTGAGCGTTTATGCGTTCGCGCGCGGGGAAACGTACGGATTCCCGTATATCGATTATTACAAATCGTTAACGGTCGTCCGCGGCGCTCCGGTATACTTCAAACGGGCGCAAGGCTTTATGGTGCCGAGAGGCGCGCTGAACAAGCGGCTTCAGTGGTTCGAGTAAGCCGGCTCCGGCTGTTAGACAAGGGTCGTTATCTGCGCAAGCGCGCAGGTGGCGGCCCTTTTTTGCTTTTTGCGGCTGATAGATATTTACTTATAAGAGTAAAGCGACGATTCAGCGGAGCGGCCGCCTTTACGCCATGAGAAGGCGTTTCCCTTTCTCTAAGTTTAGGGGCTCCACTTTGTAGGGTTATTTTAGTCTAGCGGACAAGCCGTTACGAATATACTCCAATTGAAAGTTGCGGGACGTCCAGGCCGCCTCCCGGCAGCCGGATAAGCTAGCCGCAACAATAACCGAACGGAGGAATCGTACCGATGCCGACAAGTAGCGAACTGCGGGCGACCGCAAGGAAGAGCCTAAGCGGGAATTGGCTGCCCGCGATTGGCATTACGCTGTTGTTTGCGATCATCATCGGAGTGCTGTCGTACATCCCGTACATCGGCGGGATCGCCGTGCTTATCGTAGGCGGGCCGCTGACGCTGGGGCTCGTCACCTACTATTTGAAGCTCGTTCGCGGCGGGAAGCCGGGGGTAGAGCTGCTCTTCGGCTCGTTCGACCGTTTCGCTCCGGCATTTCTCGTTTATTTGCTCGTGCAAATATTTGTCTTCCTTTGGTCGCTTCTGCTGATCGTGCCGGGCATTATTGCGGCGCTGCGGTATTCGCAATCGTTTTACATTTTGCAGGAAAATCCGAATATAGAGCCGATGGAGGCGATCCGGCAGAGCAAGGAAATGATGGTCGGGCACAAAGGCAGGCTGTTTGTGCTGTATTTGACCTTTATCGGCTGGGCGATTCTTGCGGCCATTCCGTTCGGGTTGGGCTTCATCTGGCTGCAGCCGTACATCATGACGACCCAGGCGGCGTTTTATGAGGATCTGAAGGGGCGCAGCGGCTCCGCATCGTAACGGGCGGTTTCGCAGCGCGGCCTCTCCATACCGAAACTTTTGACGCTTGCCCTCCGACGGGCAAGCTTTTTTTTGCGTGCCGATTGACGTTTTCCACGAATTGGATTATTATTACGTGTGACGATATATCGTGAAGTGTAATAGTAAAGGAGGAGCAATAGATGGGAAACGATGTTTTCGGGCGTTACTCCGACCCGAGCATCCTCATACTCGCGAGCCTCGCGGGCGGAGAGAAGCACGGCTACGCGATGATGGAGGATATAGCCGAGATAGCGAGTGTGAAATTGGGCCCGGGCACGCTGTACGGCGCCATATCTCGGCTGGAAAAGAGCGGGCTGATCCAGGCCTTGGAGACGGACGACCGGCGCCGCCCCTACCGCATTACTTCGGCTGGGGAGATGGCGCTGAGGGATTACCTCACCAGTATCCATAAAGTCGCTACTCTCGGTCTGCACAGGCTGGGGGCGATATGAATAGGCTCAAATGGCTGCTGCACCTCTATCCCCGTTCCTGGCGCGAGCGATATGAGGAAGAATTCGTAGCGATGCTGGAGATGTGTCCGAGACACCGGTGGACGGATGTTTTCGATATGCTGCTTGGCGCAGTCGACGCCCATATCCAGATGAAATTACAGGACGGCAGCAATCGGCTTCAGTCCGGTATGAAACAGTCCACTAAGTTGAACCTTGTTCCGGCTGCCGCTCCATCTGCGGCTCCAGCCGTTCCCGCCCCAAGCGGCGGCATTAGCGCGCGATGTTTGACATGCACCAAAACGAGCGTATTACAGCCCGGAGACCCCGACTACGGCAAAATGAAAAGCGGGCCATCCAAGCTGTATATATGCAAAACATGCAAAACCGCTCTCAAAGAAGAGGCCATACTCGTAACGGGCCTCAATCCGAACGTTCTCGATCCGATGGAGAAGATCGTTCCGTAAGGCCGGATGGCCTCTGACCATCAAAGGGAGGTGAGAAACGAAGCGATGCAAATCATCAGGGAAGAGAAAAACGTGAGAGGTCTGCCGCTGCCTAACGAAACGCGCTTGGTTTTGTCGGGCGAACTTCCTCCTCAGGAATTGATTACGGGCTGCTTTGTGCTTGCCTTTCGGGGTAATGAACTGCTGCTGACGGATTTGAAGGAAAGAGGCTGGGATATTCCCGGAGGGCATGTGGAGCCCGGGGAAACGCCGGTTGAAGCGGCGCTGAGGGAGCTGTGCGAAGAAACCGGAGCTTCGGTCGAAACGCCAGAGATGCTGGGATACGAGCTAATCCGGCTGCACCATAAACCCGAACGCTACAAGTATCCGTATCCCGACAGCTACATGGTGTTTTACTCGGCCCGAATAGCTAGGCTGGATGAGTTTGAAAGTACGGAAGAAACGAGAGGCAGAGCCTTGTTCAAACCGGAAGAGGCTGCTGACCTTTCCTGGATTCGGCAAAATCGGGCGCTCTATGAGGAGGCGCTCAGGAGAGCCGTAAGCGGTAATAAGGAAAAGCGAATCATTACGTAGGGAAGGACTGATTCCGATTAGCCAGGTTCAGGTTCGAAGGTACAGAGCTTCTTCGCTTTGCATCATTCGCAAAGACGATTCCATCCTGCTGGAACAATTTGCGGAAGAAAACGGGGTCACTACGTTTCGGCCGGTCGGGGGAACGATTGAGTACGGCGAGGACAGCAGATCGGCCGTTATTCGCGAAGTTAAGGAAGAAATCGATCAGGAGATTACCGGCGTCAGGCTGCTTGGAATCGTTGAGAACATATTTCCGCATGACGGGCAGATCGGTCATGAGTTCGATTTTATATATGAAGCAAGCCTGCTGGATGCAAGTGTCTATGAACAAGAGATTGTATACGGTGTAGAAGGAGATCGTACGTTTACGGCGGTCTGGAAGCGTCTTGGGGATTTTAAAAATAACGCATCTTGCCGGCTTGTCCCGGACGGTTTGTACGAAATGTTGATCGGCGATGGGAAAGCAGAGCATCTGAGTGAAGTGAGGCATATCAATAGCAAGGACATACTGCCTTATTGGACCGAAAAGCGCTGAGCCGCCGGCCGGCTGTATAGTTTTATCATACGCAAGCATCAAGCCAACCGGTATCTGCGGTTGGCTATTTTTTTATCAAGAATAAAAGGAACGATAGCCGAAATAGGATAAATAAAAGAGGATAAAAAAAGGAATCGAGCTGAACGAATGAACAAAGACCGATTAACTGAGATTGAGCTCAGCCGGGGCATATGTATGGGTTGTGTCATATTAATTCATAGCACTTCCAGCTCCCTTGTCGACATTTCATCCCATTCCGCTCTATATCCTATTTTCTTGCTCGTAAACAAACTGGCTTGTTTCTCCGTGCCGGCTTTTCTATTTCTCAGCGGAGTCGTTCTTTTTTATAAGTATGCGGACGGGTGGAAACGAAATCAGTGGCTCCCTTTTTACTTGCGGAGAGCCAAGTATGTACTGATCCCTTATATCATTTGGGCCGTTATATATTATTTCTTCTATTATGCTGTATACGGGGATTACAATTCGATTACCTTTATCGGCCTTATGGAGCAGCTGGCACTCGGCAAAACGTTCTATCATTTGTATTTTGCGGTACTGATCATTCAGTATTACTTGCTTACACCGATCCTCCTGAGCGTTGCGGGTGCCGGCCGGAGAAATAGTATGTTTGTATTGGGCTTTGCTGTGCTTGTCCAAGCATCCATGAGCTTTTTGAGCGATACATACTTCGGGCTCGAAGACAACTCGTTTTTGTTCACAACTTATTTCGCATCCTTTGTGCTCGGCTGCTGGTTCGGTCAATATTACGAGAATATCATGCGGCGGATGGAGTCTCGTAAAGGTGCCTTGTACGGTCTATGTATAGGATTAACCGTTCTGTACAGCTGGGTTCGACTCGGCGACGTATACGGCCGTATTTCGTTGCATCCGCTCCTCACAGAGCTGATCGTTCACAGCTATTGTCTTAGCGTTGCGGTGAGTCTGCTGCTTATCTCCCGTTCATGGAGCGGCCCGCACGGCGTAACGAAACTAATAAAACTAGCGGGAGTATGCTCTTTCGGCGTTTATCTGATTCATCCGGCGGTGCTGATCTTGCTGGAGAAGCTGATTGCTTTTTTCGGCCCTGCTGCGTATCCGTTCGGAATTGTACTAATATTTATAGGTACCACCGCAGCTTCCGTCAGCCTCGTTTATATGCTCCGGCTTTGGAAAGGATCATGGGTGTTAGTAGGCCGGTAAGGCTTAACGTACCGGGTCCCGGCGGGCTATGTATGTCCCAAGCGCAGCTCCGGCCTTCCGCTTGCACAGCGCATATGCTACGATAGCGTATATGTTAAACATCGACGAAAAAGATTTGCCATACTTTTAACGTATGACGTCTAAGGAGTAGTGCGCGAATGGATATACGACAGCTCCGCTACTTTATCGCAATTGCGGAGGAACGGCAAATTACCGCCGCGGCCAGAAGGCTTCATATCGCCCAGCCGCCGCTCAGCCAGCAGCTTCGCTCGATGGAGCGGGAGCTGGGCGTGAGGCTTGTTGAGCGCAGCGGCAAGCAGCTCGAACTGACGCGGGCGGGGACGATTTTGTATAAGCGGGCGATCAGCATCGTGAAGCTGATGGAAGAGTCGCAGATCGAGGTGAAGGATACCGGAAACGGACTGACAGGACAATTGACGATCGGAGTCAATACACTGTCCGACGAACGGCTGCCGAATCTGCTGCGTGTTTTTCGCGAGCGGTATCCGAGAATAACGTATAAAATTCAGCAGAACGAATCGGCCCAGCTGTGCAAAATGGTGAAGGAGCGGGCGATCGAGCTGGCCCTTGTCCGCTTCCCGCTTGAGCTCGGGGAGTTCTCGATTTTGCATCTGCGAACCGAGCCGTTTTATTTCGTTACGGCCGGAAACGGCGAAGCGGCACATGGAAAAGTAACGTTCGAGCAGCTTGCAGGTCATCCGCTCATCCTGCCGAGCACAGCCGGGCTAGGCGTATACCAGAACATCGTGGAGGAATTTTCGCGAAGGCGCCTGCAGCCGAACGTCATCTGCGAATGCTCGGATATCGCCATGCTGCTTGAGCTCGTCTCGGCCGATTTTGCCGCGACGATCGTCCCCGAAACGACGCTGCGCGTACATCGCGGCTACGACGTACAAGCGTACGAGATCGAAGGCTCCACCTTGGCGGCGTCCTCCGTGCTTATTTGGCTGAAGGACCACGAGCTGTCCAAGGCGGCGCAAAACTTCATCGCGCTGCTGCAAAGCGAAAGCGACGCATCCGCTGCATTCGGGCCATCCGAAGGAGACGCGGACGATCAGGCGGCTGCGAGAGGAGATTCCTAAGAAACATCCGCACCCTTTTCCCGCCTAACGACAACTGAGGCTCCAATCATACCGGCAGCCGCAACAAAAGCGCATAGAAGGACTTCAGGCGCGTCCCACTTGCCGCGGAAGATCGCACTGAAAACGACGTTGTTATACGATAAGGCCATGTTTACCGAAAGCGCGCCTATCCCCGCAACCGCAATGCCTACAGGAACCGTTTTAATCAGCATGGTGACCACATTCGTACTGAATCGCGCAAGGATAAACGCGAAACAACCGGCGCCGACGCTTAGAACAACGATCATTCCCGCCAGCAGGAACGCGTACTGCCCGAACGTTATATTGTAAAGCTGCATATGGCCACTCGTGAACGACAAAATCGGCGCGTTCCAGTAATCGCTTGCGCCCGCAAGAAGGAATGGCGTATACGCCGCGACGATGAGTAGAAAGGATAGTACGAGCGCGCTCACGGCCGTTGCGGCCAATTGAACCCCCAAAATCCTGCGGCCGACCGCCGACGAATACTGGATCAGGTTTACCTTCTGCATGCGGTCGGTTGTAAGTAAAGGAGCAACGAGGACGATGACGGCAACCGCGCTGAACACGCCGACAACGGCGGCATAAAGCGAGAACTCCCTGCACAAATCGTAACGAACCAGATTGGCATTGCGCATATGCAGTATGTTTTCGGCGGTGCGGACGACTACCGGACGGGAGTCGCGGTCGATATAGCTGCGGAGAGAGCTTTCATAATCGACGTAGGTGCGTTCAAGCACAGCGAGCGTTTGCAGCCTCATCAGAGGAGAAGCATACCATTCATCCAGAGTTTGCGTACTGCTGCTGCGATCCAGCTTGTTCCGCATTTGAGAAGTCGTATCGTAGAAGCTTTTCCGTTCCGTCTCGTTCAGGCTGCTGAAATCGGTATCCGCGAAGGCCTGAAATTCGGCGTAATTGCGAATATGGTGTTCGGCGAAAATCGTCTCACCCGCGATAATGGCATCCAGCTCCGAAAAAATGGCCGCCTTTTTGCCGGGGATATCGTAGTCCGCAAGCTCCTCCGGCTCTAGTGTACCGCCATAACGTTCAAACATCTCTTTCTGATAGGAGCCGTAAATGCCATGTGTGGTCAAGCTATCGTACGAGCTCAGGGCTTCGCTCAGAAACGCGAACCACGTCAGCACGGCGAGCGCGGCGAACAGCGCGAGGACGCGCAGGTTCCATAGCTTCTTGAGCTCATAAGCGAACATTCTCAATAGAGTTCCCTCCTTTCGAAACATTTAGCGGCCATGAATGCGGCGACGGAAAGCACGGCGAGGGAAACGAAAAGCCCCATGCTCTCAAAGTTCGCCCATATCAGATCCGCCCCTCCGTCGGTGAACCACATTCCGCTATTTTTCCATAACCATACGGGAGTTAGATTCCAAATGCCCCTATAAACCGAACCGATGGGCAGGATCGGCTTGGCGAGAAACAAAACGCCGACGACTGACGCGGCCGAGACAAAGGCTCCGTATCCGCTGCGAACCGATACGCCGACCGCGTACCCGAGCAGGCAAAAGCAAAGCGTTAGCCCAAAACTGATACCAATCGTAGCCCACAGATATCCCGCAACCGTGAAGCAACGCCAGGTGATGAAAGGCTTGCCGTACTCATTCATAGCGTAGTTAAACATACTGGACACGTTAGCCGTCCAAACGCCGGAAAAGTCAAATCGGAGAAAAAACACCAGTAAACTTACGCCGATGATTACGACGCTTAAGGCGGCGGCTGCCGTTATCGAGGCCCACAGCTTGGTCCTGAGCACTCGCCGTCCGACCGCTGAAGCGTAGATGACCGGTTCGGTGCCTCGCATATGTTCATAAGTGACCGACAGGAGCGCAGTGAAAAGGGCAAGCAGACAGCTTTCCGCGATGATCGCCATAAACATCATCTCGAACAATAAGCTGTGGCGATAATGGGTTTGCTTGCCGAAATAAACGGACAGGGCATCGCCATTTGCGGATTTTTCGTCTACGACCGGTTGCAGTTTTTCATATTTGCTTCGGATATTTTCGGCGTTTGCGCCTGCGATGCCGTACTTGCGAATATAACCCTCGGCGATTTCGCTTGTCTGAAAATCCTTGAAGATATCGACAGCTTCCGCTTTGGCATCCGAACCCGGTTCGTTATAACTGGTTATTGCAATCATAGCGTTAACGATCAGGCATAAAACCACGAACCCGATAATGACGGGGGATAACGCCAGTTTTTTCAGTTCGTACCCGAATAACATAGCACCCACCTCCCATCCTCTGCCTATACCGCGTCATCCCGATAAATATAAAGAAATACGTCCTCCAGGTTCGGGCTGACGCTCCGGGCCATATGGGTGCAGTCGTGCTCGCTTGCAAAGCGCATCACGGTTTTGCCGCCTTCCTGACGTTCGGTAAGCGGCAGATAAGGCGACGTTATGCTGCTTATGTCGTCGGTTTCATAGATTTTGCCCTGCAGCGTCCGGCAGATCGACGCCGGCGAATCGCTTGCAAACAATCTGCGATTTTTGAACAGGACTACTCGGCTGGCGATCGTTTCAATGTCCGACACGATATGCGTCGAAAGAATGACGATCCGGTCTTTGGACAGCGACGAGATCAGGTTGCGGAAGCGGACGCGTTCCTTCGGGTCGAGTCCCGCCGTAGGCTCGTCGAGAATGAGAATTTTCGGATCGTTCAGCATGGCCTGCGCGATGCCGACGCGTTGAATCATGCCGCCTGAAAATTTGCGCATTTTCTGATCCCGCACATCCGCCAAGCCGACCGTTTCAATCAGTTCGTCGGTTTTGCGCTTTGCTTTGTCGCGGTTCATGCATTTCAGCGCCGACATATACAGCAGAAACTCTCGCGGCGTGTGATTTTTGTAATAGCCGAAGTCCTGCGGCAGATAGCCGATGATGTCGCGGTACGTAGCGTCGAGCGCAACGATCTCATCGCCGTTCCACAAAATTTCGCCTTTCGTTGGAAAAATAAGCGTAGCGAGCATTTTGATCAGCGTAGTTTTGCCAGCTCCGTTCGGGGCAAGCAAAGCATACACGCCGCCTGAAAAGTCGAGGCTGACATCCTCCAAAGCGGTGAAGCTGCCGTATTTCTTGGTTACGTGATTAAGCGATAGCATGTTTTTGAACCTCCCGCAGCATGTTTGAGAGTTGCCAAGCAAGCGCAGCCGCGCCGAATACGGAGAACACAAACGATAGAGCAATCGGCATTTCGCGAAGTATGGCCTCCCATTTTTCACCGAGAGCAAAAGGGAGCGCGACGTTCGCGATTACCCAAGCGGCCGAGAACGCCGCATGTACCCAATTGCTGTGCAGAACTTGCTGAACGTAGAGAGCCAGGACAGCGCAAACAAACAAGGCGGACAGGCAAAGCGGGAACAACGAGAGGAACTCGTATCCGTTGTCCGCGCTGACGGCCGCGATAACCGCCGTAAAGGCGGAGCCGACGACCGAATAGCAGGTTACCCGCATAGCGGTGATTTGCCGGATTGTGTAGCGGCAAGTTTGCTTGAGCTCGTATAACCCGCCGAGCCGCTCCGACGTTTCGGCAAACAGAATAGCAGCCAGGAAAAGCAGCGGGGCGGCAGCGACGGCAGCGGTGCAGCGGTAGGCGTCGGGGGTTAGACTGAACAGCACAAAAACGCCCGCGAGCGTTAATGCAGCGAAAAACAGGCTGTACCCCGTATCCCAAAAAAGGAAGCGCAAACCAAGCGAGCGCACCATATCCGCCATTCGTTCTCTCGCCGTCCGCGGCCCCGCTAGACCTTGCGACAGGATAAATTCGATGCTTTCGTTTTTATCGGTAGGATTCATAATCCGCAAACTCCTTTCCAAGCAGATGAATAAGACGGTAGTACCTGGATTTGACGCTTCCCTCCGGCAGCCCTACGATCCCTGCAATTTCGGAGAACGTATATCCGCCGAAGAGGTGAAGCCGGAAAATGTGCTGCGTGTCCGGCGGCAAGCCGCCTACGAAATCGCATACCCGTTCCGTGAAATCGCTGTTCTCCAGCAGCCGTGTAAAGTCGGTTTCATCGATTGGCTCGGTCTCGTCAAGCGGCATCGATTGGGCCATTGTGCGGTAGGTGCGCGAGCGGAACCAGTCCACAACCTTATTGGCGGCAATCCGGTACAGCCATGTTCGGAAGCCGGCGCCTTTCCCGACATCGTAATGTCCGATTGTTCGGAGCATGGAAATAAAGATTTCTTGTGTCAGATCCAAGGCGACATCCGCGTTCGAGATCTGTTTCCGCACAAAGCCGTACATCTCGTCATAGTAATGCCGCACCAGTTCATCGGCGGCGGCGCGGTCGCCGCTTCGCCGGATTTTGTGGATAAGGCGCAGCTCGTCCAACCGCACTACCTCCTTTGTACCAGTCCTCTATCGGTATATTCGTTTAGTTTGCGAAAAAAGTTTCAACAAGTGCTTCCCTCTATTTTTGTTTGTTGTACATACATCATACGAAAAACATATGAAAGTACAATTTTATTCGTATTATTCATATAGGTCCCGCAGTGGTAACATACGAATAGATGCGAACGATAGATCGGGAGGGAACCCTATGCAACAAGCATACTGGCTGAAACAGGTGCGCCTCGAGACCGGACACATGGTCGAGGATGGCGCTGTTGTTGGAACGAATACCGGCTTCTTCAATCTGCGGATCGAAAACGGGACGATAGCGGATATAACGGACGCAAACGAACCGCTTACCGAAGCGGGGGCCGGTGCGGCTGTGCCCGTTCTGGAGGCGAACGGCTGGCTCGCGCTGCCGTCATTTGTGGAGAAGCACTGCCATCTGGACAAAACGCTGCTCGGCGACCGGTGGCGCCCTGTTCGGCCCGCCGCTTCGATATTCGAGCGGTTCGATATCGAAAAAAACACGCTGCCGCAGCTGGCGACCACAATAAAGGAGCGCGCCGAGACGCTGCTCGGTATCCTGCTCCGCTCCGGCTCGACACACGTCCGCACGCATGTGGATTTGTACCCGGAGGCCGGGCTTCGTCACCTGGAGGCGGTGCAGGAGGCGCTGGCTTCCTTTGCCGGCAAATTATCGCATGAAATCGTTGCGTTTCCGCAGCACGGGCTGCTGCGCACGAACAGTGCCGGACTCGTGAAGGAAGCGCTGCGGCAGGGCTGCGGTCTGGTCGGAGGCGTAGATCCGCATTCCGTTGACGGCGATATGGAGCGATCGCTGCAAACGATGATGGAGCTGGCGGTAGAAGCGAATGCCGATGTCGACTTGCATCTGCATGACGGGGGGCGCGCCGGGCTGGATACGATCAGGCGGCTGGCGGTATTGACGGAGGAGGCGGGCTGGCAGGGGCGCGTTTCGGTCAGCCATGCGTTTGCGCTCGCCGATATGGCCGGGCAGGAAGCGGAGGACATGGCGAAGGTGCTCGCCGGGCTTGGTATCACGATCATTACAAGCGTACCGCTCGGCCGTTCCATACCGCCGGTCCCGTTTCTCCAAGCTAGAGGCGTACAGGTTGCGGTCGGCTGCGACAACATATTCGATTCGTGGTCGCCGTTCGGAAACGGGGATATTCTCGAGCGGGCCGGACGGCTCGCGGAGCGGTTCGGAAGAAGCACGGAGCCGGCGCTCTCCGAAACGCTTGGCTTCATTACGGGAGGCCGAACGCCGCTTGCGGCGGATGGGCAGCGGGTTTGGCCGCAGCCAGGCGACGAAGCGAGCATGGTGTTTGCCGAGGCGAGCTGCTCGGCTGAGGCGGTCGCCAGGAGAGCGAAACGTCCGGCAGTTATGTACAAAGGGGCGGTCGTGTCGGGATCGCTGGAGAGGGTGACGAGATGACGCATTCGGTGTATTGGCTGGCGAACGCCCGCCTGGAAAGCGGCTATTGCCGCGAGGGGGGCGACATTGTCGGAACCGAAACGGAGCTGTGCCACGTTCTCGTGGATAACGGCCGTATGGCCGCTATCGTACCCGCGAGCGGCGGCGAGCCCGCAGATGGCCTTCCGCGGCTGGATGCAGCCGGACTGCTGATGCTGCCTGCCTTTAAGGAAATGCATATCCATATCGACAAAACGTACTACAGCGGTCCGTGGCAGGCGGTGCGACCCGTCTCCGGCATTTTCGGAAGAATCGCGGAGGAGCGCGAGCTGCTGCCGAAATTGCTGCCGACGGCGCAGGAGCGGGCGGAGAAAATGCTGCGTATGCTGCTCGGCTACGGCTCCACCCATGTGCGGACTCATTGCAATATCGATCCGGTTGTCGGCCTGCAAAATCTCGAAGCAACGATGCGGGCGCTGGCCGCCTTCGAGGGTAAGCTGTCGGCCGAGGTCGTCGCTTTCCCGCAGCACGGCCTGCTTCGCTCGGATGCGGTAGGGCTTGTCCGGGAGGCGATGAAGTACGGAGCCACCCATGTCGGCGGCGTAGACCCGTCGTCCGTCGACGGGGACATCGGGAAGTCGCTGCAAACGATCATGGACATCGCCACCGAGGCGAATGCGGGGGTCGACATCCATATTCATGACCGCGGCGAAGCCGGTATCGCCACGATGCACCGGCTCGCCGATCTGACGGAGGAGGCCGGCTGGCAGGGCCGCGTCACGGCCAGCCACGCCTTCGGCTTTGCGGGCGACGAAACCGCTGCCGCCGAGCTGGCGGAGCGGTTCGCCGGACTCGGCATATCCGTCACCTCGACCGTCCCGTTCGGAGGCACGATTATGCCGATTCCGATGATGCGCGGCAAAGGCGTCCGCGTCGAGCTCGGCAATGACAGCATCACCGACCACTGGTCTCCGTTTGGCACCGGCGATTGCCTCGAAAAGGCGGGACGGCTCGCCGAGCTGTACCGGTTCGTGGACGAGCGCTCGCTGGCCGAAGCGCTCGGCTTCATCACGGGCGGCGTCACGCCGCTAAGCGCCGAGGGCGCGAGAGTATGGCCCGCCGTTGGCGGCGCGGCCGATGCCGTATTCGTCCGGGCCTCGTGCTCGGCGGAGGCGGTGGCGCGCCGGGCGAGCCGCGAAGCGGTTTTATACAGGGGGAGAATCGTCTCGGAAGCTTCTGCCGAATGAACCGGAGCGGCGCGCCGGCTGGTCCGGTAAAGCCCGTCCGAAATTACGGTAACTGCTACACGATACTTACATGAAGAGGTAACGAATGTTTTCCAAATCTGCTTTTCCACTGCTGCTGCTGAATATGTTTCTCGCCAATCTTGGCATGGGGATCGTCATTCCGATTATGCCGGATCTTCTCCGGGAGTACGGGGCGGGCGGACAAGCGGCAGGGTATCTGGTTTCCTGCTTCGGCTTGACGCAGTTCCTGTTCTCGCCGATCGCAGGCAATCTGTCCGACCGTTTCGGCCGCAAGCCGATGATCGTAATCGGGCTGATCCTGTTCGCCATCTCCAATCTGGCGGCAGCCGCCGCGGAGGGCTTGCCGCTGCTGTTCGTTTCGCGCTTGATCGGCGGGATGGGCTCGGCCGCCCTCGTCCCGTCGATCATCGCTTACGCCGCCGACATTACGACGGACGAGAAGCGAAACAAAGCGATGTCATGGATCGGCGCTTCGATGTCGTCCGGCTTTATTATCGGGCCGGGCATAGGAGGCTTGCTTGCCGAATGGGGCATCAAGGCGCCGTTTTACGCCTCCGCCTGCATCGGATTGCTGGCCATGGCGGGCAGCCTGCGAATACTTCCGGAATCGCTGCCGGAGGAGCTGCGGCGGAAGCGAATGGAGGCGAAAGAGAAGCGGGACCATGTGTTCCGCCAAATCGCGCTTTCGGTTCGGTCGCGTTATTTTCTTATGCTGCTGATCGTATTTGCGATGACGTTTGGCCTTACGCACTTCGAAGCGGTTTTTCCGTTATACGTCGTTCAGGGCTACGGGTTCACAACACGTGAAATCGCTGTGCTGATCACCCTATGCTCCTTGATCGGCACGTTTAACCAGATCGTGCTGACCGAGAGGCTTTCAAGGCGATTCGGCGAGAGGCGGATCATAGCCGCCATGCTGCTGCTGTCGGCCGTATCGCTCGTCTGTCTGCTGTTCTCGGGGCAATTCCTCTATGTGATGGCCGTCACCTCGCTTTTCTTTACGTTCAACAACATCTTACGCCCGACGATCAATACGCTGCTGTCCAAGGATGCCGGGGAGGAGCAGGGCTTCGTCGCCGGGATGAGCAACGCTTATACGAGCATCGGCACCATATTCGGTCCGGCGCTGGCGGGCCTGTTATTCGATATTCGCATCGAGCTTCCTTATGTATTCGGAGCCCTCGTGCTGCTCGCCAGCAGTCTCGTGCTGCTCCGGCCGGCAAGACGGAAAAAGATTGAGCTGAGCTAACCGCTCCGGTTCAATCTTTTTTTTGCGAATAAACATAGGTGTGTATGGCCAATTCCGATGCAGTTTATTGGCTATTTTACCAAAGGGTGGGGAACAGTATAGGAGACCATATCGTTCGGGGAGGAGGCACATAATGGGATTATGGCAAACATGGCTGAAGAGCTGGAACGGGAAACAGCCGGAACGAACGGATGTCAAGCCGGAAAATAAACCGCAGGAGCCGACGTTCGAGCATATCCTCGGCCAGTTCCGGGATTGCTCCGATCTTACGCATCGAAGCTTTCCGAATAACGGTGTGAATGTGCTTTATTTTACCTTTCTGGTCGGGAACGACGAGCTTTTGCGCGAAATCGTCGAGCCTTTTTCCCGGATGTCCGAAAGGGAGGTGTCCGGGCTGCTGTCCGGCTCTTTCTATACACGGGTCGATGATGCGAAGATGTGCGTCGAAGGCGTTTTGTACGGCAAAGCAGCTGTCTTTTATGCCAAGGAAACGTATTTGGTCGATGTGGCACATCCGGTCGGCCGGTCTATTGAGCAGTCCGAAACAGAGGGCGTTATCGCCGGTCCGCATGACGGCTTTGTCGAGAACATCGCGCAAAACTTGAGCGTCCTGCGGCAGCGAATCCGAAGCTCCCATCTGAAAACGATACGGCTCACCGTAGGCGAGGTGACGAAGACGGAAGTCGTACTCGTCTATTTGGAAGGCATCGCAAATGAAGAAAATGTCCGGACATTGACGGAGCGGATTCGAGACATCGAGATCGACGGGGTATTCGAAGGAAATATGTTCGTCCAGCTGATCGACGATAATCCGAACTCCGTTTTTCCGCAATTCATGACGACGGAGCGTCCGGATGCGGTCGCTTCCAAAATTATCGGCGGACGCATCGCCGGCATTGTCGAGGGAAGCCCGTCCGTCTTTTGTTGTCCGACCGCCTTTTTTGACTTTTTCGGTTCGCCCGACGATTATTACCATCGCTGGCTGCTCGGGACGGCGGTCCGTATCCTTCGTTTTGTCGGTTTTATGATTACGATCGGATTTACGGCCTTTTACGTGTCGGTTACGACGTTTCATTATGACATGATCCCGCATACGATGCTGTTAAATCTAACCGAATCGCGGAGCAAAGTGCCGTTTCCCCCGCTCATGGAGGCATTGCTGATGGAAACGACGATCGAGCTGCTGCGGGAAGCGGGGGCGAGATTGCCGACCAAGATCGGACAAACGATCGGCATCGTCGGCGGTATCGTCATCGGACAAGCCTCCGTACAGGCCGGCTTTACGAGCAATATACTCATTATTGCAGTCGCCACGTCCGCGATCGCTTCGTTCGTCATTCCGAGCTACGTGATGAGCGGCTCGATCCGGCTCATCCGGTTCGGTCTCATCATTCTTGCGGGGATGCTCGGAAATTTGGGGCTCACCATCGGGATCGGTCTCGTCATCATCCATTTGGCGGGGATTACGAATCTGGGAGCATCGTACTTGACCCCGATTGCGCCGAAAAATTCCACCGACTTTCTCGATACGTTCGTACGCGGTCCGCTTTGGGCGATCCGTAAACGGCCGTCCATAAGCCGTTCAAGCAACACGATCAAAAACAAAATGAGGAAATGATGCCGATGCACGTGAAGGAAAAATTAAATCATTTCCATATCGCCCTGCTCATTTACATGATTGAGCTGGACGTAGCCGCGTTCAGCATTCCGCGCCTCGTTGCGGAAAACTTCGGTACGAACGGCTGGGTCATGCTTATTCCGATTTCCGGCGTCGTCGTTATCAATGTGCTGCTTTACCGCATCGTCTACCGTATTGGCGGAGGGGCATCCATCTTCGAATTGCTCGAGGCTTCCGTGCCGAAATTCATGCTCGTCCCGTTTTATGTGCTGCTTGCCCTATTTTGGATCTGTCTCGGGGCGTCGATCGGCAAACATTTTTTGCTCGTTTTCCGCCTCATTGCGTTTCAAACAACAAGCCCGATGCTCATTTTTATTTTGTTTTGTTTTATGGTGTACGCGCTGTTAACGAAAACGATTTACGGCATATGCAAGGCGAACACGATCTTTTTCGTATTGTCGGTCTGGATGGTCGCTCTTACCGCATACTTTTGGGAAGATTGGAAGCTGATCCGGTTTACCGGATTTTGGTTCAAGGGGGCCTTGGATGGGGGAGCGCTGCAAAACTGGACGGAAGTTTATTCGGTATTTATCGGCTATGAGTTGTGCGCGTTTTTATTCCCGTTCGTTGACGGCAAAAGCAAACTGTTCCGAGCGGTTATGATCGGACATCTCAGCTTTGCAGGCGTAATGCTGCTGACGACATGGGTCTGCTTCGGCTTTTTCAGCTTCGAGCAATTGAAGGGGCTCCAATATCCGCTTATTAGCTCGCTTGAATATATCGAGCTTCCGTTCGTCAATCGCGTCGAAAATCTGGTGTTCACTTTTTTTCTCTTCTCGAATCTCATATCGGCCGTCATGTTCTGCTTCGCCGCGCTTTTGACGCTTCGGCGTATATTTCCCGGGGCCAGGGAGAAGGTGCTCGAAGCGTCGATCACGCTTATGGTGTACGGGGTCGGATGGGGCCCCCAACTTTTACGACAATCGATTCAACTTTTGCGGTATATGTTCAAAATCGAGATGGCGCTGGCTTTTGCCCTTCCCGTTATATTGATCCCGCTTGCCATGCGGTACCGGAAGAAAGGCGGGGAGGCGAAACCGTGAAACGGATACTGGCGGCGCTGGCGGCGGTCCTGCTGACGACGGGTTGCGCGGACGAAAAAATACTCGAGAAGGTCGGCTTCATGCGTACAATCGCCTTCGATACGGCGGGGGCCGACGAGCCGGACAAGCTGGAAGTAACAATAAGCATACCGCTGTCAACGGGCAAGAAGACGATGTTACATTCTACGATCGCGAGAACGCCGCAAGAAGCAATGCTCGTGTTTAACCGGCGAAATGACCGGGAGATCGTAAAGGGACAGGTGCGTCAGGTGTTATTCGGCGAATCGATCGCGAGAAAAGGAGTTTGGGACCATCTCGATTTGCTGATGCGGGACCCTTCCCTCGGAAGCCGAGTCCACCTGCTCGTCACGGAAGGAGATCCGAAGGCGCTGCTCGGTCGAACCTTTGCGAACCGCGGCACCTCCGGCGAATATATTGACGATCTGATCCGGACGGTCGTGCATGCCGAAAATTTGCCGGACACGAACTATTATGACGACGGCATCGAGCCGATCGCGATGATTATTAAAGGCTCGGCCACCAATCTGGCCATCGACGGCATCGCTTTGTTCCGGAAAGATCGAATGATCGCACGGGTGAAGCCGGAAGACCAGATGCTGTTAAGCATGCTCCGCGATGACGTCGATACGGGCAAGCTGTTTCTGGAATTGCCGACAAACGGAGAGCCCGACGATAAAGTAGCCTTGAGCCATTTAGTGAGCCGGAGGAATGTGACGGTCGCGTCTGGCGGAGCGAATCGGCAGGGGGCTCCGTTACAAGCGACGGTCCGGCTGACGATCAAGGGCTCCATTTTGGAGTATTCCGGAGACCGCTCGGTACAAGGCGCCGCCGAGCAGCGGCAGCTAGAAGCGAAGATGGGCGAGGTTATCCGCCAGCGATGCCAGTCGCTGATCGAGTTTATGCAAAAGAACGGCACCGACGCGATCGGAATCGGCCAGTACGCAAGAAAGAAGATGAGCTACGCGGAATGGACCCGAAAACCGTGGAGCGATCTATTTGCAAAGGCGGATATCCGAGTCGAGGCGGTTGTACACATAAAAGATTTTGGCAACTTGAAGTAACAGCCTGCAGTACGGTTGAGCGAAGTCCGTGTGCGGCAAGACGAAAAGCGGGGGTAGCAATAAATAAGGGATATGGACCGGCGACCGTCCTTGAGGTACTGCCGGTTTTTTGGCATGTCTGCTCCCATTCGTCCGGATTTTATACTTTTTTTACACTTCATTTAGGGGCGCTTTAGACCTCCCGGCTATTCTAAATATGCAGGTACTAAGCAGGAGGGATGAAGATGAAAAGGAACAAGAAATGGATCGCGATGGGAGCCGGTCTCGGCATCGGCGCGGTCATGCTGACAGTTAGCGGACTGTCCGCCATGGCGGGAAATTCGGGTTACGAGGCGTGGAAAACGGCGGTCAAGCAGACGCACACCGCAACCAGCTTCGCCGGCAAGGCGGGTATCGTCGTCACCGACAACGGGACGAAGCTCATCGATGCGGAGGCCGCGTTCAAGAAAGATGGTGCTTCCGCAAGCGCGGACCTGTCGCTGAGCTCAGGAAATGCGGCGCACGGGATGAACGTCTACATCCAGGACGGCCAAACGGTGCTGAAGCCGGATGACAGCAATGTGTACCGGGTTGTCGAGCAGGGTACGGGTGAAGAAGGAAAACACGGTCCGAAGCGGGGGGCCGATCATACGCCGGACCCGGCCATGGTTCAGAACGTGGAGCGCGTATTCGACGCGCTGGTCGGCAACTTGAAGGACCGGGTGACTCTGACCGACAACGCCGACGGCAGCCAGCGAGTAACGCTCAGCCTGAGCGGCAGCCAAGTGCCGACGGCGGTACAGGCGATCGGCTCGATGCTGATCGGACATGCCGGCGGCTTCCAAGACAAACGCGGACATGCGGGTGTTGGTGCCGGACCGGTGTCCGGCGATGCGGCCGGAGACAAAGGCTCTCCTGCCGGCGGAGCGGGTTTCGAATCCTGGTTTACGCCCGATATGAAACCGGAACTTCCGAAGCTGACGCAAGATATCCGCATCGACGCCATTAAGCTAGACGCTGTGATAGACGCGAACCGCTATATGGACGGCCAAACGGCCGAAATTCGCCTGTCCGGCAAAGACGCCGCAGGTACCGCGCACAGCCTGGTCGTTCAGGTGATGCTCGATCTTGGCGGCTTCAATGGAACGAAGGCGGATCGCGTCGACTTGACCGGTCAGACGGTAGAGACGATCAAGCCGAAGGAGCGGGAACGCTTCAACCGGTGACGACTCCTCACGGCTTAAGCCGTGGGCTTCTCGAATCATCGAGACTCGTAACCTCGTCCCTCCCCGAAGGCTCCGTCCGAGCCTAGTCTACCTTTGTGCGGTTACGAGACTTGCCGCTTCGCGCGCTCCAGGATGTTGATCGCCGCATTCACATCCCGATCTAGCGTTGTACCGCATTGCTTGCAGCGATGGATACGTTCGGCGAGCGTTTTCTTCACGATGTGATGGCATGTGGAGCAACACTGCGATGTATAGCGCGGATCGACACGCACCACTTGACGACCGGCGCTTTCAGCCTTGTACGTCACGAATTGTACGAGTCCGCTCCACCCTGCATCCGCAATGGTTTTGGCAAGATGATGGTTTCTCACCATCCCTTGCACGTTCAGTTCTTCGAAAGCGATCAGGTCGTAGCGGTTCACCAGCGTCCTGCTGACTTGGTGCGCGTAATCTTTGCGCTGGTTCGCCACACGTTCATGCTGCCGCGCAAGCCTTAGGACCGCTTTGCGTCTGCGGCTCGAACCGCGCTGTTTTCTGGACACCGCCTTTTGTTGCCGCTTCAGCTTCGCCTCGCTTTTGCGCAGCGGCTTCGGAGCTTCAAAAATAGATCCGTCCGAGGTTGCCGCGAGCTGCCTGACGCCAAGGTCTACGCCTGCTTGACGGTTGGTTTGGGGGAGTGGCTCCGCTTCGATTTCGCAAGACAGACAAGCGTAATATCGATCGTTTTTTAATGTAATCGTACAGGTTTTGATCGCCCCTCGAAGTTGCCGATGCAATTTGATCCGTACAGGGCCGATCTTGGAGAGTTCGAGACGCGTTCCCTCCAAAGCAAATCCGCTTTGCGGATAGGTGAACGAATCGTAGCGGCTTTGCGGCTTGAAGCGTGGGAACCCCGCTTTTTCGCCGCTCTTGACGCGGCGATAGAAGGCTTGGTAGGCCTTGTCGAGCCGCCTGGCTACATCTTGCAGCACCTGGGAGTGTACGTCTTTCAACGCCGGAATATGCTGCTTGCGCTCTCGGAATGTATTCGCTTGCTGGCCATAGGTCAACGCCTTACCTTCCGTTTTGTAAGTGTGAATGCGTTCAGCGAGCAAACGATTGTACAGCAAGCGGCAGCGTTCGAGTGTGCAGCGAATTTTTTCTTGTTGCTCGCTTGTAGGATACAATCGGAACTTGTACGTTCTTAACAAGATATTCACCTCCTGTATACAGGATACCACAGAAGTGGGAACTAATGTTCGCTTTTTTGTTTATAAAAACAGCAAGAAAGCGGCCGCTTCCCGGGTGCGGGAAAGGCGATTTGGCGGACTTGCGCCGCCAAATCGCGTATTCGGACGGACGCGGCGGACAGTCATGGAAACGAAAGGGGGGACCGGATGTGGAGGCGATTGTGCAGGTGCGCGATCTGAATAAACGGTATTGGAACGGGCGAGGCGTCCGTGAAGTCGGTTTCGAGGTACGGCGAGGGGACATTTTCGGTCTGGTGGGGCCGAACGGTTCGGGAAAGACGACCGTGTTGAAACTGCTTACCGGACTGTGCAGAGCGGACAGCGGCGACATCCGTTTGTTCGGCAACAGCCTGAACGAATCATTCGTCCCGGCTATGGAACGGGTGGGCAGCATGGTCGAATCGGCCGACGTGTATCCGTATATGAGCGGATATGCGAACTTGCTGCTGGCCGCGCGTTTTTATCCGGACTTGCGGCCTGCGCGAATCGACGAAATGCTGGAGCTCGTAGGCTTGACTCCGTATCGGAAGGAAAAGGCGGGCACTTATTCGCTGGGCATGAAGATGAGGCTGGCTCTCGCCGCCGTGCTGTTGAGCGATCCCGAGCTTGTTATTCTCGACGAGCCGGCGAACGGACTGGATGTAGAAGGGACGGTCGAGCTGCGGCAGCTCATCCAGCATATGGCTGAAAGCCGCGGCACGACGTTTCTCCTGTCCAGCCATATGCTGGACGAGATGGAGCGCCTATGCAGCCGGATCGGCTTCATGCACGGCGGAGCTTTGATTCGCGAAGCGGCGATCGAAGAGCTGAGGGGAGCTGGGGGCCTCGAGCAAGCGTATTTGGCCGAAATTCGCAGAGCGAGGGAGGAAAACGCACATGGCGCAGTTGTATAGCCTGTATGCGAGCACGCATAACGAGACATCCAAGCTGTTTTACCAAACGAAAACGAAATTGACGGTTGTGCTGACCGTGCTCGTTCCGGTGGCGGCGGCATTCCTGCTCGGCCGTGTCCAGACGGGGATCGGGCTTTCGCTCGGGCGAGATTTCCCGGAATTGATGCTCGGCCTGTTCACCGCCGTCTGGCTGCCGCTGTTTCTGTTCATGGCGGCTGCCGAATCGTTCGCGGGCGAATATGCCGACCGGACGATCAAGCTGGTGCTGCTGCGGCCGATCTCGCGGGCGGGCGCGTTCGCATCCAAGGTGCTCGCGCTGCTTCTCTATTTGGCGGCGCTGCTTGCCGTCGTTTGGCTCGTCTCGGTCGCAGCCGGACTTGTGCTCGACGGCGGGGCGACGCTGGCCGGGCTGCCCGGCTCGATCGCGGCTTATGCCGCCGCTTTCGTGGCGATGAGCGCCGTCGGCACGGCCGCTTCCTTCGTGGCGCAGTGGCTGCGCAGCGGCGTAGGCACGCTGGCCTTGTGCGTGTTCTTGTATGTGGCCGCGAAGCTGCTGCCCTTTTTCTTTCCCGGCACGGCTATCTGGTCGTTCGTCACGTACACGGACTGGCATACGCTGTGGGTCGGCGAGACGGCCGCTGCCGGCAAACTGCTGCAAATATTCGGTTTTTTGCTGTCCAGTTGTATAATAAGCTATACGGCGGGCTGGTATATGTTCGAACGTAAATCGCACTAAACAAAACGAGGGGAGAAAAGCCGATGTCGATTCGCAAAAAGCTGCTTTTATCCAATTTCGGCATGGTGCTGATCCCGATCGTTTTGTTTTTCGTATGCACCATGCTGCTGTACGGCGTATTCATGCAGGACATCCAGGGTATCAAGCAATATTACGGCGAGGACGGAGAAAGCCCGAGGGGGCTGGCTTCGATCCACCGGCAGTTTCAGAGAAGGGACGATCTGTTTTCGGGCATCCGGTTTTTGACCGAATACGAACCGGAGAAGCTGACGGACAGCACCTTTCAGAAGGAGATGGGCAGCCGGCTCGATGAGCTGAAGGCGGGCTTAATCGTGGCGAAGAGCGGAACTCCCTTATTCGTGTCCGCCTATGTGCGCGATCTCGACTTCGGCAAGCTGGAAGACATGTCGCTCCAGCGTCAGGGCAAGCCGGGGGGAGAGGAGTATATGCGCTCGGGAGACATACAGTATTCGGTAGCGAGACAACAGGGCGCGCTCGCGGACGGCAGCCGCGTCACCGTTTATTTGCTGGCGGATATGAGCCCGATGGCTCGCTTGGTGCCGAAAATCGTTCCGGTTGCGGCCGCAACGCTGCTGCTCATCCTTGTCATTACGAACGGCGTGCTGACGCTAATCGTGTCGCGCAGCTTCATCAGGCCGCTGTATGCGCTGAAGCGCGCGGCCGAACGAATCAAGGACGGCGATCTGGGTCAGGAACTGAGGCTGGCGTCGCGCAATGACGAATTCGGCGAGCTGGGCGGCGCGTTCGAGGAGATGCGGGTCCGGCTCAAACATTCGATCGGACTGCAGCTTCAGTACGAGGAGAACCGCAAGGAGCTGCTATCGAGCATTTCCCACGATCTGAAAACGCCGATAACGGCGATCAAAGGCTGTGTGGAAGGCATTATGGACGGCATCGCCGATACGCCTGAGAAGCGGGAGAAGTATATGCGGATGATCTACAAAAAAGCGACCGATATGGACCGCCAGATCGACGAGCTGTTCCTGTTCTCCAAATTGGACTTAGGACGGGTTCCGTTTCATTTCGAAGCGATGGAGCTGGTTTCGTTTCTGCTAGAGCATGTGGAGGAGCTTCGGCTGCAGCCGAATAACGCCGGCATCGAATTTTCATTTGCGCCTCCGGGCGGGGAGCGGACTTACGTGCGCGGCGACCGTGAGAAGCTGCATCGCGTCTTGCAAAATATCGTCGACAACAGCATCAAATATTTGGATAAACCGGTAGGACGAATCGGCTTCGAGCTGACGGTCGCCCCGCACGAGGTCATCGTGCGCGTCCGCGACAACGGCGCGGGAATCGCGCCGGAGGCGCTGCCTTTTATTTTCGAGCGGTTTTACCGCGCCGATCCTTCGCGTACCGACAGCGGGGGCGGAAGCGGCCTCGGCCTAGCCATCGTCACCCAGATCATCCGGGAGCATGGCGGGCGGGTGTGGGCGGAAAGCATGGCGGGCGAAGGGACGGTTATCGCGCTGACGCTGCCGAGAACGGCACCCGCGAATACGGAAGGAGGACGGACATGAAAAGCGTGCTCATTATCGAGGACGATCCGGTGATTGCGGAAGTGCAGCGCGATTATTTGGAAGCCGGGGGCTTCCGGACGGATATCGCGGCGACCGGCGACGCCGGACTGAAGATGGCTTTAAACGGGAGCTACGATCTGATTCTTCTCGATCTGATGCTGCCGAACATGGACGGCTTCGAAATATGCCGGCAAGTTCGCGAAGTTTTAAATGTCCCGATTCTGATCGTCTCCGCCAAAAAAGAAGAGATCGATAAAATCCGCGGCTTCGGTCTCGGCGCGGACGATTATATGATCAAGCCGTTCAGCCTCGGCGAGCTGGTGGCGCGGGTGAAGGCGCATTTGGCCCGCTACGAGCGGCTTGTCGGCAGCGGCGAGCCGAAGCCCGACGAGATTCGGCTGCGCGGCATCCGGATCGACAAGCTGTCCCGCCGGGTGTTCGTGAACGAGGCGGAAGTGGCGTTTACGTCGAAGGAATACGACCTGCTGCTGTTTCTGCTCATGCATCCGAACCGGGTGTTCAGTAAGGACGAACTGTTTCTGAAACTATGGGGCTACGACTCGCTCGGCGATATCGCGACCGTTACGGTGCACATCAGCAAGCTGAGAGAGAAGATCGAGGCGGACCCGTCGAGGCCGCAATATATCGAGACGATCTGGGGAGTCGGGTACCGGTTCAACCTATAAGCGGGAGAGTCGGTACCCGTCCCTCCGGAAGGAAGGGGGCTGGAGATACTTGTGAAACCAATCACAATGAAACAGAAAAAGCTGCTCGTGACAGCTCATCTGATCTTTTCCGCGATCATGTTGGGTGGCATGGTCATCTTTCTTGTCCTGAGCATTACCGCCGCGACTACGAACGATCCGCGCCTGTTCGAATCGTGCTTCGCGATTATGCGCGTGCTCGCCCAAACGTCGGTGCGGGCATCGACAATCGGTACGGTTGTTACCGGAGTCCTGCTGTCCGTCTGGACCCACTGGGGACTGCTGCGTTATTACTGGATTATCGCCAAAGAGCTGCTCACGCTGGTCGCCATCGGCATCGGGATCGTCGGCATCGGCATCTGGTCGGTGAAGACGGCCGACTTATCCGCGGCGCAAGGGATGGACGTACTGCACGACGCAGTGTTCCGCTCGAACCGGAATATGCTGGTCGGCGGAATCGTCTGCCAGATCGTGTCGCTCGCAGCGATATTCGTGTTGTCCGTTTACAAGCCGTGGGGTAAAAGGGCGCGGGCCTAATTCCGGAGAACAAAACCTGCGCCACTGCGAGTTATTTCGATTTGAAAACGTACAGGGTCGCCCGTATTGGCGGCGTTGCCCCTGCCTCAGACCGTGCCCGAGCGGTCTTTTTTTCGTCCTCATTGATCCTCCGATTCCCCGCTATCTATTGGATCGCCATAGGAAGTCTATCGGAATATTCCAAGCAAGTAGTTTAAGATGCTTGTTTTTTGTCAATTCTTGTTACTAGATTTGTTTATTTTCACCTACTAAATATTAAGTTTGATTGGCAGGTGCCAAAGATGTCGATCTTCAATTGGTTCAAAAAAAACAAAAAACGTTCGACCCGGCCTATTCCGAACCGGACCTCGGAACCTTTTCAGGATATAAGTTTGGACGGCCGTTTGGATGAAACGATTGATGCGATGATGCGCCTTTGCGGCGGCAACGATGATTTCAGCATTCGCCGTTTTCATGTTTTCGGCCGATATCCGGCCGCCATGTTCTATTATTCTACGATGATCGATCAGACCATGGTCAACGGACATATTTTAAAGCCGTTTATGTATGTGCCGCTTCATCTGGAAAAACAAGACATAGAGTTTCGCCGATTGAAAGAGGTATTGCTTCAAGATTCGATCTTTCACAGCGATGTGGCGATAGAAATCCAATTTTCCAAACTGGTCCACAGCGTGTTAAGCGGGAAAACGGTCGTCATCATTGACGGCATGGAAGAAGCTTTCGTCATCGGCACGCGCAACATCGAACAGCGGGCGATCGATCAGCCGCAGACCGAGCAAGTGATTCGCGGGCCGCGCGAAGGGTTCATCGAACCGATTGCGACAAACATTGCTCTGCTTCGTTACCGGCTGCAAACGACGGATTTGCGCATCAACACGATGGAAATCGGACGCAGAACGAAATCGAAGGTCGCAATCTGCTACATGGAAGGCATCGCGAACCCCGATCTGCTTAAAGAAGTCAAGCGGCGGCTATCCGCCATCGATATTGACGGAATCATGGATTCGGGCTACCTGGAGCAGTTTATAGAGGATAACCACCTATCCCCGTTCCCTCAGGTGCAATACACGGAACGGCCGGACAAGGTGTCGGCGAACCTGCTGGAAGGAAGGGTGGCCATTCTTGTCGACGGCTCCCCTCTGGCGCTGGTCGTGCCTACCGTCTTCAGCCAGTTCTATCAAACGGTGGAAGACTACACCGAGAGGTTTGTGCTAATGAGCGCGATTCGGCTTGCGCGGCTCGTCGCTCTCGTTTTCTCGCTCGTCTTTCCGTCGCTGTACGTGGCGATTATATCGTTCAATCCGGAGCTCATTCCGACGGAGTTTGCCGTGGCGGTCGCCGGCGGCAGAGCCGGGGTGCCTTTCCCGGCCATTATCGAGGTGCTCGTCATCGAAGTTGCGATGGAAGTGCTGCGCGAGGCGACGATTCGATTGCCGCAGCAGGTCGGCGGCGCGCTTTCCATCGTCGGAGTGCTCGTTATCGGCCAAGCGGCCGTCGCCGCGGGGTTTGCCAGTCCGATCACGGTCGTCATCATCGCGCTCACGACGATCGGATCGTTCGCCACGCCGGCTTATAACGCCGCACTCGCGCTGCGGCTGCTGCGGTTTCCGCTCATCATTATGGCCGGCATTTTCGGTTTGTACGGCGTAATGATCGGTCTGATCCTGATCGCCAACCATCTGCTTTCTTTAAAATCTTTCGGGGTTCCTTATCTCAGTCCGCTCGTACCCGGCAATTTCCAAGGGATGAAAGATTTGCTCATTCGCGGCCCGTTATGGTGGATGACCAATCGCCCATCGTTTCTACATACACCCAACTTGACGAAGCTGAGCGACAGTACCGTAGATCAATTGAAGCAGCCGCCGGACAACGTAATGGACCCGTTAAAATTCAAATCGTATACGGACGACTCCGAGCGACGGCAGGAGTAATTACTGATACAGAAAGGAGCGGTGACGCATGGAGACATCACGTCAAATCACCGTCATTCAGGCGGCCGCCATACTCGTCAGCACGATCATCGGAGTAGGCGTTTTGCCGCTCCCGCTATTTGCCGTCCGCGCAGCGGATTCGGGCGCTCCGCTCGTTACTTTGCTCGGTACGGCGGTTGCCTTTGTCGGCCTGGCTCTGATCGCCTGGCTTGGCATGAGATTTCCGAACAAGTCGATTATCCAATACAGCGAGGACATTATCGGCAAATGGCTCGCCTGGATCGGCAGCGTGTTCATCATCGTTTTTTTCGCCGAATTGACGGCGCTGGCGGCCCGCGAGTTCGGGGAAGTCGTCGTTACCTCCGTCTTGAAGAAGACGCCGCTGGAAGTGACCGTTATCGTCATGCTGCTGCTCGCAGCCATATCGACGCGAAACGATATTACGACGTTCGCCTACATCCATAACTTCTATTTCCCGGCGCTTCTCGGCCCCGGTCTGCTGATCGTCGCGCTTTCCTTGAAAAATGCCGAGGTGATCAATCTTGAGCCGATCTGGGGGAATGAGCCGAGCGGCATGGTCGGAGGAATGTTTACGATAGCGGCTTTGTTTCAAGGCTCGTTCGTGCTGACGATGATCATTCCGGCCATGCGCCGCCCCGAGAAGGCGATGAAGGCAAGCGTATGGGGGATGCTCATTGCCGGAGGGCTGTACATTACGATCGTCGTGGCGACGGTCAGCGTTTTCGGTGCCGAAGAGAGCAAGCTGCTGTTGTGGCCAACGCTTGAGCTTGCCAAAGCGACGTCGCTCCCCGCAAACATTTTGGAACGGCTCGACGCCGCTTTTTTGGCCGTTTGGGTAACCGCCGTGTTTACGACGTTGTTTTCCAGCTACTTTTTGACCATTCACTCGATGAGCAAGCTGTTTCGCTTGCGCGATCACCGGATGTTTTCTTTTTTCCTGCTGCCGATCGTCTTTGTACTCGCCATGCTGCCTCAGAACATGATCCATATGTATGAAATCATTCAAAACGTAGGGCGAATCGGACTGTTCATCACGATCGCATATCCGGCGGTGCTGCTGGCGATTTCGCTCATTCGCAAGAAAAGAGGGGATCCTGTTGGCGATAAACCGATGGACCCCGGCGTGTAAACTGCTGCTCGTCCTTCTTCTTGTACTGCCGATTTTGACCGGTTGCTGGGACCGTCTGGAAATCGAGGAGCGGGCCGTCGTGCTGGGCATTTCCGTGGATACGGCGGCTGACGAGGATGTCAAGGAAGAGGACCAGGTTTCCCATCTGCGGAACAAGTTTCCGGCGCCGGAAAAGGATTTGATTCGAGTTGCGGTGCAAATCGCGCTTCCCGGAAGAATTCCGCTCGGACCGGGGGAGGCCGGAGGGGGTAAAGGCAGCGCGGGGCAAACGGTATGGGTGATCAATGTAGTCGGCCATACGATCGACGACGCGATCATGAACTTGCAGCAGCAAATTTCGGCCAAGCTGTTTTTCGGTCATTTGCGCGTCATCGTCATTTCGGAAGATGTGGCGAAGAAAGGCTTGCAAAATGTGAACGACTACTTCAGGCGCAATTCGGAAGTGCGCCGGATGGCCTGGATGCTCGTCGCGAAAGGAAACGCGGAAGACATCATGAAGGCCGCGCCGAAATTGGAACGAGTCCCGACCCTGTACCTCATCTCGACGATGGACAGCGCTGTCCAAATGGGGAAATTCCCAAACGATTTCGTCGGCAATTTTTGGAGCGATCTGTCGAAAAAAGGGAAGGAAGGTTTTCTTCCTTATGTCGGGATTATGAAGGAACAAAACGTCGAAATTATGGGGATTGCTTATTTTAAAGGAGACAAAATGATCGGTACGACGGAACCGATAGAGATCGGCGCCTATATGGGCGTCAAAGGAATCAAGCAAGCGGGGTATCGGGGAATTATCAGCCTGGACGGTTCGTCCGATACGATTACCTTGTATGCGTCCAGCCGCCAGTCGAAAATCGAGGTGGATATTAAGGACGGTCTCCCGCATTTTACGGTTTCTATCTTAATCGATTTGAATATCGAGGAGAAAATGAACGAGCGTTTTCCGATCAACACTTCCGATATGATTCGCAAAATCGAACAAGAGGACGAGAAATGGTCTACAAAATTTCATGAAGGCTTGATTAAACAAACGCAGCAAAAAGGAGCCGACATTTTCGGCTTCGGCGAGTATGTGCGGGCGAAACAATCGAAATTTTGGAACGAGCACGTCAAGACGAAAGAGAAATGGCAGGAAATGTACAAGGACGTTTCCATCGATGTGAAGGTCGATGTCCGCATTCGCAGGGTCGGGATGAAGGCGATTTAGGCGGTGTACGTCGGAGGAGGCTTGCCTGTTATGGGCGGAGTAGGTTATGTCGGTTTTCTGGGTTACGCGGTGAGTCTATGGCTCGTTACTGGGGTCGCCATGTTGTGGATTGACGTCAAAATTTACGAGTTGACAGGGATGGTCAAAGAGCGGGGCGTATGCCGCTTTATCGGTTGGTTGAACATATGTCTCGGGCTGATCGCGTTTGCGGGCAATATGGCGCTTAGGAAATGGGGAATGTAAGAGAAACCCCAAGCCCGGCTGCATTAGCGTCGGAGCTCGGGGTTGTCTTGTGTTAGAGCTGGTTACCGTTCCAGCATGTACCGGAACAAGCCGAAGCTAAGCGGCTTAGGCAGCGATACGCTCACGCGTCCGGCGGAATCCGGTGTAAGACGGATCGTTTCTGCGGCAAAATCAAACCGTTCCTTTCCTTCGGAACGGACGAGGCTCTCCAGTGTGATCGCCCCGAAGCTGTCCCCCCATAGCCGGAACAGGCCGGCTGCTTCCTCGGTATATTCGCGGAATACGAGCAGGTAGCCCTCCCGCTCGCCGGTGATGCACTGAAGCCCGGTCCATCCCGCGCCGTTCGGCTGCTCGCCGATTGGAAGGACGTGTCCGCCGCTCAACTCCACCTTCAGCCGGTTGAACAGGCCGATCATTGGCGTCAGCGTCCGGACATCGCTTTCCGACAAGCCGGATAGCTCCATCCAGGCGAGAGGGCTCGTAAACAGCGTCGCCGCAAAGCCGTAAGCGATGCCGCAAGCCGAAGGAGACAGCGGATCGTCGCCGTACAGAGCTTCGTTTCTTCCCGGGTTGAGAAACTCCATTTGCAGCTTGCCGGCCGGTACGTACGGCGCAAGCATCCAGATGTTGCGCAGCGTCCAATGTGGGTAATAACTGCGGAAGTCCGAATAGCGGTTCTCGAGGAACAGGTTGCCGCCCGACGTGTGGTATAAGTATCCGAGCCGCTGTCCATTCGTCGTGTCGAGATTGAAATAAACGTCGCCGGATGCGTGCGCGGTCATCTCATCCAACATGCGCAGAAACCGTGCCTCCCCTAGCTTGCTGCGAATCGAGATGCCGTCGAGCTTGAACGAGCGGATGCCGAACTTGTCCCACATGCTCTTCAGCAGCTCGAGATCGGTCTGCCAGTATGTGAAATCGTTCGTCGAGTCGGGGGAAAACCATAGACCAAGCTCGATGCCAAGCTGCTTAGCCCGCTCCACGACCGGCTTCAGCCCGTTCGGGAAACGTTCCGGATGAACCTCCCAGAAGTCGGCCACTTTGGAGTAATAATCGGCCCACGTTCCGCCGGTTATGAACGAGTTGGCGGTCGTGCCTTTTTGCCAGCCGTCGTCGATCTGGACGTGGGTAATGCCGAGCCGGGCAGCCTGCTCCAGCTCCAGCATCATGAAAGCTTCCGTCACCCGGCTGTCGCGGGAACGGTCGCCCCACGTATTGCTCATAACAAACGTATCGCCGGCTCCCTGGCGTACCTCCAGGCATTCGTGGTACTGCCGGATAAGCCGCCACTGCTCCAGCTCCCCGCCGTGATAGACGCCGACTGCGCTGCCGTAGCTTTGCACCCATTCGCCGTGGGCGAGATCCTCTGCGGCAATACCGGAGCCGGTCACCCAGAACCGTTTGCCCGCTATGAAATAGTCGCCGTCCGTCCGGTTCAGCTGACCGAACGGGGTCGGACTATCTTTGACGAGCAGCAGTCCGTCCCGGCTTAGATTGTTGCGGACCGTCATAAAGTTGCCGGAAGGCGAATGCTTCTCGCCGTCCGTATAGAGCAGCCCGTCCTCGAGGCGGACGAGATTGTTATGCGTATCCGTCACGTCGAGCAGCTCTGCGGACTGCCAGCGGCAGTGCAGCGCGGCAAGCGGAATATAGTCGGCGTAGTCCGCCGGGTGCTTCGCTTTTGGAGCGGATTCGCCGGAAGCAGCAGCATCGCCGGAGGAAGGCTCGCTCCCGCGCGTCGAAGCTTTGTAATACATCGTTTGGCGAATAACCGGAATATCCGGATAAATGCGAATCTGCCATTTGACGAGAACAGGACCGTTGTCGGCCGAGACCTCGACGAGCAGATGCTCGGGCGTTCGTCCCGATGCCGAGACGTTCTGCTGCCGGACGGCGTAATTGGAATACGCGTCTGCTCGTTCCTGGAGCGCCGGGTGGCGAAACGACGTCGCCGCACCGGCAGTTTTGACGTCCAGCCATTCCGTATTGCGCTTACGATCCACAAGCGATAACGGATAAACGCCGTTTGGCCGGAGCGCCCATTTTCGTTCGATCCGCGAATTGCCGACCGCCAGAATCCCGTCTTCATAGTCAGCGTAGCTTGGTAAAGAAGCTGTAAACTTCATGTATAATCCCCGCCTTTATGCTAAAATATTGCTCATATAGCCGATAAGGAAAGTGTATGAAACATCGATGCGGCAAACAAGAGAACGATATTTCGTCATAAAGGGGTAAAATATTGTGCTATCATCGTTCGGATTTCGTTACACGGATCCCGTTCCGGGGCTGCTGCGCATTTATTCGATCGGCTATCAGGTCGTGAAGGAACCGGGCTACGATTTTCACGGCTTGCGCCGAAACGCGGAAGGGATGTTGTTTCAATACACGCTTTCCGGCAGCGGTTATTTGGAGGCGGAGGGACGGCTGTTTCCGGTTCCGAAGGATCGAGCTTTTCTGGTTGAGATTCCCGGCGATCACCGGTATTATTACGAGCCTTCGAGCGGCAAGCCGTGGGAGGTGCTCTGGATTCGTTTCGGCGGGGAGCTGGCGGCTACCTATTGGGAGCAGTTATGCAACCGCGGACGGGTACTTTCGTTCGAGAGGGACAGCAAGCCGATTCGGCTGCTGTTTCAATTGTACGGGGACGTCAAAGGCGGGAGGCTGGGAGGGGCGGTCGATCAGTCGGTGCGCATCTACGAGTGGCTGCTGCATGTGTGGGACGAAGCCGCCCGGCCGGGCAAGCCCGAGCTGCCACATCATGAGGCTGTTTTTCCGCGAGCCGTTTTATTCATGAACGAACAGTATCACCGGCCGCTTACGCTGGAGGACATCGCGAACGAAGAGAAGCTGTCCAAATATCACTTCTGTAAACAATTTCACCGCAAAATCGGCATGTCGCCGATCGCGTATCTGAACAAAGTGCGGATGGAGGAGGCCGTCTCGCTGCTGTCGACGACCTCGCTCCCCGTTGCCGATATCGCCCGTTTGACCGGTTTCGAGACGCCCGGCTATTTCGCCAAAGTGTTCAAACGGCTCGTCGGGGGCACACCTACGGAGTACAGGGATAGCAGGCATGAGCCCGCCCCTTCGGTTATGCGGATTTACTGATCGGGCGGTAAATTCTTCCCGGATTTCCCGCAGCACGACGCTATCGAGCGATTCGCCCTCGTTAACCGTTCCTCTGGGCACTTGCAGCCCGAGATGCTCGTAGCCTTCTTCTTCGAAGACGAGCAGCGAGCGTGTACCCGCCCGCCTCGCCGTTATGTACGCCGTTACTTTGCGAAGCGGATCACTCGCCACCCGCCACCTCACGGGAGGCGGCTGCTTCGGCTTCTGCGGTTTCCGTCGCCAGCTCCGCTTCCCGGCTGCCCAGAATGAGCGTGCGGAACCGTTCCTTCCATTCCGGATCGGGGGCGTCGATCGAATCGAACGTTTCCTCGGCCTTTTGCAGGAATAGCGATTTGATCACTTCGGTATACTCCACACAGCCCGATTCCCGAATGTAATCCAGGCACGCGATCTTGTTTTTCAGGAAGACATCTCGTTCAACCAGGCCTTGGTAATAATCGCGGATAAGCGTAAATTCGTCTTCTTCGTCGCCAAGCAAATACAAGATCGGGAGCGTTTGCTTCTTGTGCAGCAGATCGTTCTTGACGTCGTACCGGAGAACGTCGCGGAGATCGTTCGAGAGTTGGGAAACGACGCCGATATAACCGGCCAGGAGGTCCATCTGCGGTTCGATGGCAGGGGCGTCCGGCAGCCCGCCATAGCCCATATAATACGCCAGCTTCAGCAGCATGCAGGACTTTTGCTGAACGACGGAGATATAATCCTGCTCGGATACGATGTCGCCCACCAGGTCGCGGTACTGTCCGTTAACCGCGTTCATAACGATAAGGCCGACTTCGCCAGGCGAAGGAAACGATTGTTCAGGATACTCCTGCTGAAGACGTCCCAGTTCGCCAACAGCTCCCATCAGCAGACCCATGACGGCGTTAAGCGACAGCCCCGGCGGGCAATTCATCCAGCTTTTCTCGGCGTTATCCTGATCCTGCAAGTCGTCGGCGATGTCCAGCGCCAGCACGAGCAGCTCGGTTAGGGCGGCAACCCGGTCGATATAGGCGGAGGAGCCGCCGAACATGTGATGGACGTGCCGCGTCATTTCGCCCCAGCGCGACGTTTCCCCGGCTTTGTCGCGGACGAATGTTTTGAGCAATTCGTTAAACGAAGGCACCGGGACGAGACGATCGATCGTTTGTTCGATTTCATGCAACAGCGTTGCCTGCATTAATGGTCCTCCTGCCGCTCGGTGTATAGCGGACTCCGCACGAATTTTTCGATAGCCTGGATGCGGGTCGGAACGTCGAGCTTGTCGTATATTTTTTTCAAATAATTGTCCACGGACCGTTTGCTGACATGAATATGCTCGCCGATTTGCTCGTGCGTATAACCTTTGACGAGCAGCGTCATGATGACGACCTCGTCGGCGGACAGCTCGATATGCTCCGCATCGTCCGGGCCGATCTGCCGGCCCGCCAGCCTCATCTGCCGGTAGATCGGGAGCGGAATCATCGTGTGGTTGTCCAGGATGCAGCGAACGATATTTTGAATGGTCGTCTCGCCGGATTCTTTGGACAAAATGCCGCTGACGCCGATTTCGATCAAATGGTTGTACATGTCGGCCACGTCGATGCCGGTAAAGATGACGATATGCGTATGCGGCGAAATCCGTTTGACCCGCTCCGCCACGATACTGCCATAATGGTCCGGCAGATGGTAATCGAGAAACAGCAGGTCAGGCTGATGCTCTTCGACAAGCGCCAGGCAGCCTTCTCCGTTTCCGGCGATGCCTACGATGACGATCCCCTCGATTTGCTCCAAAATGTGCCTGGTCGCACGGGCTACGACAGGGTGATCGTCCACGATGATCGTCTTGAATGTTTTCATGCAGTCAACCCTTCCTTCATTGGAAACGAGATGCGGATATCGACGCCGGAGCCCTGAGCCGCCGCCAGCTCGAGATGCCCTCCCATATGCAGAATACGGCTGCGCAGTTGCTCCATCCCGACCCCGGAGGTGCCTATATCGGGCGCGGCGAGCTTGGAAGGGTCGAAGCCGACGCCGTCGTCCCTGTAATGCAGCACATAATACCCCATGCTGGCCGTCAGCCGGATGCTCACAAGTGTCGCTTCAGAATGTTTCTTCGCGTTATTAAGCAATTCCTGCACGATTCGGAATAAATGCCTCTTAAATTCCAGATCCTTCCGTTCGATCATCTGCACGCCGACCGCGTCGAAACGGATCTGAAACGGGCAAGAGTACGATTCCCGCTCGACGATCTTCTCGATCGTACGCACAAGTCCGATTTCCTGAAGCAAATACGGATGTAGATCGAAGCAGTTTTGCCGCAAATTGACGTTAATGATCTCGATATATTCGATTAAGCTTTGTATGCCGTCACTCACTTCCGGAGACAGGGCGTGCTTCTCGCCGATCGCCTTCAGTTTGCGCTTCAGAAAGAACAAATCCTGCATGGTCGTATCATGCAGATCGGTGGCGATGCGCACCCGCTCGCGCTCCTGCAGCTCGAACGAGAGCTTGCGGAACCAGTTGAAGTCGCTTGAGCCCTGTTCGCCGGGAAGATGCGAGGCGAGACTGTTAAGCTTGTCCGTTAGCTTCCGGATCAAGTAGACGTTCTCGAGACTGACGGCGAGATACGAAATGATCAGATTGAGCCACTGCACCTCCTCGAGCCCGAGCCGGGTATTCGATTTTTTGCGAGTCATGACGAGAAAGCTCGTATACTCCTCGTGGCGGTTAATTTCGAAGCACATCAGATCGGGGTGTTCTTCAGGATAAGCCTGGCCGATCAATCGCTCGATTTCGGCTTGATGGATTTCTCCCTCGCTAATAATCTCCGTGCTGTCTCTGTATTTAAAAACGATCGCCCCTCCATATACTTGCAGCGTGTTGACGATATCGAGGAGGATGAGGTCTTTCAGCTCGCGAAAGCTGAACGTCGACATCAGATCTTTTGATATTTTTTTAAGAGCGGCTTGCAGCAAATGCTTACGAGGGAACATGAAGCGTTCGAGCCGGGTATACATGTGCTCGACAGAGAATAGAACGATCGTTTGAATGATCAGTACGATGATAAACATATATAACGTGTGCCTATGAAACATTTCTTTTTGAAAAACAGCAATATCGGCCATAACCACGACGAAGCTCGGCAAAATGGATATAATAACGGTAAAAAGAAGTCTGCGAAGCATAAAATCTATATCGTAAAGTTTTTTGGATACTATCAAATAAGCAAAGGTTAACGGGAATAGGAGCACGAAAAATCCTGAATATGTTGACAGAAATAATTCTTCACCGATTAATAGTTTTGGTATAAATGAAAGGAACAGAATCGGAAAGAAAGAGGCAAACAAAGAAATCCACACAAAACGAAGGACTGTGGACTCGTCGGATACTTTCTTTCGGTGTTTGAAATATAGTATGGTCAGAATAACAAAATTGAACAAAATACCAATTAAAAAAAGAAGCAGGCAAGTAAACCGCAAAAAGAAATAAGTTTGTTTGGCGATATAATTGTCAGATAGGAATATGATTGCACTGCATAAGCAGAACTCAATCAAAATAGAATAATAGATGTACTTTAACGGTTTTGACGAAATGTTGGCGATCCTTTTTTCTTTAAAAAAAACGATCAAAAAATTCAAAAACACGATAGGGACGAGTAGTAGCCCGTTCGCGATCAACACTTTTCCTAGAGTATCGCCTCGAACTGACGGATTCAAGGCCATAAACGTTACGCCAATTACATAAAAAACATAGGCTAAGTAATTAGCCGATCTAGAATTTGCAACTTTATTGTAGAGCAGTAAGGCGATCGTAAAGCAAATAATCTCGTAAACGATGGGAATCAGATCAAGCTGGATGGCGCTCCTAGTCTTGGATATATCAACGGCATTAGAAATTCCGTCTCGTTTTATGACAAGTGAAAATGCTTGTTCGACCGTGTCCCATTTTCTTACTAAAACGTTTTTTTCCGGCGGTTTGCCGTCGACTTCCACAATAATATCTCCGACATTTAAGTCGAGTCGTGTAGAACCGCTGTCTATGTCCAAATTTTTTATAACCCATTGGCCGTTATCGTACTGGACATTTATACCTATATACGGGTACTTAATCAACACGATTAGAAACCAGCTTTGAGCTACTATAAAGAATACCAATAGAAATAATGAACGTATTTTTTTATTCATTGCTGCATTCTACCACCTTCATTTAATAGGAAAAATGGATTATACTTACTATAGTAAGATCATTTTTCTGAGGGGGACTGAAGGATGCAGGGTATCGTTTGGTCGAGTAATCTTAAGGAAGCTGTAAAGCAATTCAAAAATGAAAATACATCTAAGAGAAACATCAATGGGTCATCTCTTTCAATAGTAGAAACGAAAGCTCTCGTAGCTGGCGTACCCAACAAAGCACAAGCACAAAAGGTAGAAGTACTCAGTCATTGGATGTAAGACCATCGCAAAGAAGCTGGAATTTAGTATTACGGTGTCGGAAACCCTCGCGGGATTCCGACATTTTTTTTCTTCACTGTACACCCCCATAATCCCCGTATTCTTCATGCAATCAACCCTTCCTTCATCGGAAACGAGATGCGGATATCGACGCCGGAGCCCTGAGCGGCTGCCAGCTCGAGATGCCCTCCCATGTGTAGAATACGGCTGCGCAGTTGCTCCATCCCGACACCTGGGGTCCCTATATCGGGCGCGGCGAGCTTGGAAGGGTCGAAGCCGACGCCGTCGTCCCTGTAATGCAGCACATAATACCCCATGCTGGCCGTTAACCGGATGCTCACAAGTGTCGCTTCAGAATGTTTCTTCGCGTTATTAAGCAATTCCTGTACGATTCGGAATAAATGCCTCTTAAATTCCAAATCCTTCCGTTCGATCATCTGCACGCCAACCGCGTCGAAACGGATTTGAAACGGGCAAGAGTACGATTCTCGCTCGACGATCTTCTCGATCGTGCGCACGAGCCCGATTTCTTGAAGCAAATAAGGATGTAGATCGAAGCAGTTTTGCCGCAAATTGACGTTAATGATCTCGATATATTCGATCAAGCTTTGTATGCCGTCATTCACTTCCGAAGACAAGGTGTGTTTCTCGCCGAGCGCCTTCAGCTTGCGCTTCAGGAAGAACAAATCCTGCATGGTCGTATCATGCAGATCGGTGGCGATGCGCACCCGCTCGCGCTCCTGCAGCTCGAACGAGAGCTTGCGGAACCAGTTGAAGTCGCTCGCACCCTGTTCGCCGGGAAGATGCGAGGCGAGACTGTTAAGCTTGTCCGTTAGCTTCCGGATCAAGTAGACGTTCTCGAGACTGACGGCGAGATACGAAATGATCAGATTGAGCCACTGCACTTCCTCGAGCCCGAGCCGGGTATTCGATTTTTTGCGGGTCATGACGAGAAAGCTTGTATACTCCTCGTGGTTCGTAATTTCAAAGAACATCAGCTCGGAGTGTTCGCCAGCCTGATCCAAACCGATCGTTTTCTCGATCTTGGCTCGGTCGATTTCTCCCTCGCTAATAACTTCTGTGCTATCTCTGTATTTGAATACGATCGCTCCTCCATATACCTGAAGGGTGTTGACGATATCTAATAGAATCAAGTCCTTCAACTCACGAAAGCTGGATGTGGAGGTAAGGTCTTTGGATATTCGTTTCAACGCGGCTTGTAGGGTGTGCTTTCGAGGAAACATGAATCTTTCCAATCGTGTGTACATGTGTTCTATAGAATAGAGGACAAAACTTAAAATAATTACAATGGCAGCAAACATAAATAGCGTCTGTTTATGGAAAACACTGCTATTGAAAATAGCCAGGACAACGGCGACTATTAAAACACTGGGTAATAGTGAGGCAATGACGGTAAATAGCATTCTACGAAAAATAAAGTCAATATCGTAAAGCTTTTTCGAAACTATTAAATAGGCAAAAGTTAGAGGGAAAAACAATACAAAGAATCCTGTATAAATTGAAAATATAAACTCTTCATCGAACAAAATCTTGGGGATAAACGACAAGAAAATGATTGGGAAAAACGACACGAACAAAGCAATCCAGACTGAACGTAAGACAGTAGATTCATCGGACAAGGTATTTCTATGCTTGAAGTATAATTTTGTTAAAATGCCAAAATTGACCAGTATTCCTCCCAGGAATAGAATAAGACTGGAATTTCTCATAATCGCGTACGTGTTTTTTGCTATCGAATCATTAAAGTAACAAATAATAAGCTCTGCTGTAAATCCAAGCAAAGTCACAAAATACAAGTAAGGTATCGGTTTTTCAGATATTGAAACAAGTTTTCTTTCTTTGAAAAAAACGATCAAAAAATTCAAAAAAACAATAGGAATAAGTAGGAGGGAGTTGGTGACGAGCAACTTCCCTAATACATCACCTCTAACTGAAGCACTTATTCCCATAAACGTTATGCCTATATTGTAGAATACAAGTGCAAGATAAATAGCCGATTTGGAGTAAGAAACCCTGTTGTATAGTAGAATTGCGATTGTGAAGCAAATTACCTCGTAAAATAAAGTGACAATGTCGAGCTGTACTGCATTTGCAATATGTGAAGTAGAGAGGGTATGAATCTCCTCTCCTCGTTGTACGACAAACGAATTAACTTGTTCTACGGCATCCCATTTTCTGATGGTAGAGTGTTCTTCTGGAAGTAGCCCGTCTATGGAAAGTACAATATCCCCAAGCCTCACGTCCAAATATTTGGACCCACTATCGGTATCTAAGGTAGTAATGACCCATTGACCGTCCTTCAGTTGGACGTTTACGCCTATATAGGGATATTTTATCATTAAATAAGCAAACCAAGATTGTGTGACTAAAACAAATAGGACTATAACAGCAAAAATTTTCTTCTTCATTCTAATCCTCCATCTTTTAATAAAATAGGGACTGAGATATACTTAATACAGTAAATAAATATATGGAGGTTGGATCTATGCAAGGGGTTGTCTGGTCGCAAGATTTGATGGGTGCTGTCAAGTCTGTCAAACGCAGTCTTATCAACGTTGATAGCGTATCCAAAAGCTTCTCTCTTTCGAAGAAAGAAACACGTGCCATTAAACACAAACTGTTCAACGAAGTAAAGGTTCAAAAACAAGAAGTAGGTACAATGAGCTACTGGATATAAGCAATTTTGAGCTCAAGTCGGGTCCTTCATTGGACCCGGCTTCTTTATTAGCCTCAAACTCCCTAATCCCCATGAAACTCCGCCAGCTCGCGCGCGAGCTCCGCCACTTGCCTACGCAGCTCCAAGGGCTCCATAATCCGCACCTGCGTTCCGAACGAAAGCAGGTAACGCGGGATAAAGCCGTTCATGGTCGCCTCGTCCAGCGTAAACGTCAGTTCCGTAGCCGATTGTGCGGTGATGCGGCTGCGCATATACCAGTTGTCAGCCAAAATGGAGATTGCGTGCTCCTCGCCTTGCAGCCGGATCGTCAGCAGCGTTTCGCCGTCCGCCGTTTCCGGTCCGCTTTCGAACCGCTCCTTGACAAAGTCGCGCAACGAGAACGAAGCGGGCCTCGTGAATGTATCGTCTGTCTGTCGGACACCGTCGATGCGGTCGGCCCGGAAGATGCGCATATCGTCGCGAAGATGACAATGTCCGATCAAGTACCAGCGGAACATCCGGTGCACGAGCCCGTACGGATTCACTTTGCGCTCCTCGGGCTCCGAGCCGTCGGGCTTCCCGTATCGGATCGTGACGGTGCGGCCTGCCGCCACCGACTGTTCCAACTCCTGCAGGGTGCGCTCATCCGTCTGCCGGGCGCTGGGCTGCATAACCTCGAAACCGGCCGTATGCCGCTGGAGCTGCTCCATCTGCTCCTCGCTGAGCCGGCTCTGCATTTTCCCTGTAGCCTGCCGAAGCGGCTCGATGTACGGATAGCCGGCCTGCTCCGCAAAACGCCCCGCATGAACCATCGCTTTCAGTTCGTCTATGCTGAAAAAAAGCGGCGCTTCCCGAAATGTCGGAGGAAGACGATACCCGCCCCCGTGTCCAGGTTCCGCCTCTACTGGTACGCCGCTCATACACAGGGCGTCGATGTACCGGTATACCGTCCTTACGCTAGTCTCCAATTGTTCGGCTATTTGCTCTGCCGTCATCCGGCTCCTCGATCGAAGCAGCCATAACACGGTAAGCAACTGATCCGCTTTTGCCATATCGTTATCCCGATCCTTTGCTCGTTAATGATGCCATAGTTACATTATATCGCGTTTTCGAGGGCGATAGGTTGTTTTTTGCCATGCGTTTTTCGGTTGTGTCGATTGCCGGGTGAGCGGGATGCTCGTTATTCGTTTTCTGCGCCCGGAGGCATTCCCACCCTTGGAACCCGCGCTGGGAGCCGGTTTGCATTCGAGTGCAAACCGATTTGCGTTCGAATGCAACAGGTTTGCGCTGACGTCCGGCTTAATCTTGGTTAACATAGGTGTATAAATATGGAATTGGTGAAAGCAAATGTGTTGCTACACGATGACCGGATAGGGAGTGACAAACGATGGACGTAAATCATGAAAATGAACGTTTCTTTGAACTCGCGATTCAAACCGTGTTGCATAATAACAAGCATCGACTTGCCTTGTCATCGGAAAACGGGGAACGCGATCTGTTTCTGCAGAACATGTCCCGTGAAATATTGGAAAAAGCACAAACGTTCAAACGAATTACGGATACGGCCATCCGGGAAATGGAGAGCAATCCGGATGCTTGGCAATGGGAGGGTACACGATGAGACTGCTCAAAGATGAGCATCTGGTGGAATGTTACATTCAATCGGTGCAGTGGAAGCTGGACGAAGACTTTATCCAGATTTTGCGCAAAGAGATCGAAAAGCGCAAGCTGGAAATTCCGATGCGATAACCTTGGCGGATGAAACGTCCGGACAGGAAAAGATAAAAGCCCAATCCTTCGCGGATCGGGCTTTATTTGCATATTCGCATGAGCGGTGCTAGCTTTCAAGGCCGTGTGGAGTGTCAAACGCGAAGCATGACGCTGCATTTGTCCGCATCCAGCAGGTTGCCGACGTAGAAGGCGCCGAATTCGCCGAACCGGGCGCTCGCCTCGTCAAAACGCATTTCGTACACCAGCTTTTTGAAGGTTAGCGGATCGTCGGAGAACAGCGTAACGCCCCATTCCCAGTCGTCGAGGCCGACCGATCCGGTAATGATCTGCTTGACGCGGCCCGCATAGCTGCGACCGATCATGCCATGGCTGCGCATGAAGCCGCGGCGCTCCTCCATGCTGAGCATGTACCAGTTGTCGCTGCCGGAGCGGCGCTTGTTCATCGGATAGAAGCAAATATGCTTCGCTTTTGGCAGGATCGGCTTGAGCCTGGCCATAATTTCCGGATCTTCCATCGGATTGGTGCCGGGTTTCGCCATATAGCTGCTCAGTTCCACGACGGACACATAAGAATAAACCGGAATCGTATACTGGGCGAAGGTCGACTTGTTGAACGCATTCTCGAGCTCGCTCAGCTCCTCCAGCGTTTCACGCAAATGCATAAAGACGAAATCGGCTTTTTGGCCGACGATGGAGTAGAAGGCAGTGCTGCCTTGCTTCTGCTGCTCCGTCTCGCTCCATTGACCGAGTAGGGTGTACAGCTCGTCCTCCGCTTTGGCGCGCTCCTCGGCAGAGAGCTTCTTCCATGCATTCCAGTCGATCGCGCGAAAATCGTGCAGGGCATACCAGCCGTCTAACGTTTGTACCGCTTCACTCACAGTTGCCACTCCTCTCGTAAGTCCGCTTCCGTAATTCGGATTTCGCATTTATTGTAGCGAATCGTTTGCCAAAGGGCAAATATCCGGAAGCGAAATCATTCACCTGATCCCGCTGTCTGCGCTTTTGGGTTCGAACAATTGACGTTTTCCTGACGATTGCCGAAGCTCTCTTTACTTCGCGGCTGCTTTCCACTACAATGGACGTGATGATTTTGCAATGCTCGGGAGGCTCAAACTATGATCGACATCATCCAGCTGGTCATCTTGCTGGTGCTCGTCTTCGTGCTCATGTACGGGATCGGCTTCATCTTCAACATGCTGCTGAAAACGACCCATTTTCCCATTTATTTGTACGTGGCTGCCGTCATCGGTATGCTGGTGTACTGGGCCTGGAACTCCGAATCGCTATGGGGGCATCTGGTCGGGCTCAAATTCGGCGAATACCTGCTGTTTGTCAGCGGGCTGGCCGGCGCGATTCTGAGCGGCAAGACGATTCAGATGCTGCGGGTGCGCGGCTACAAAATGTTCTGAACATAAGGCTTCTCCGCTAAGGAGAAGCTTTTTTGTTTTCGCGCCTAGCCATGATTTTCGCCAATGAAATGATCCTAGCGGCGAAAGCAATCCTCTCGTAAACCAATAGGTTCACAGATATAATCAAATTGTTGTAAAAAACAAAATGTGAACATTGGAGAGGAAGGTGGTACAACTATGTTTGACAAGAAGGAACAGATAAACCGAGTAAGCGACCTGGAACGACTATCTGCAATTGGTCAAATATCCGCCGGTATCGCTCACGAGATCCGCAATCCGCTCACATCAGTCAAAGGCTTTTTACAGCTCATGCAGAAGGAGCACGAAAGCAGTTACTGGGAAATCATCAACTCCGAATTGGAGCAGGCCATTTCCACGGTACAAAACTTGCTATCCGTTTCCAAGCCGGAGACGAACGAAGAGAATTTTACAGTTGTCAATTTGTGCGAAATTCTTGAAAATACGCTGTCGCTGTTTGATCATGAGATGTACCGGGTTCAAGTGGAGAAGCGTTTCTATAATACGAGTTCCAAAATTTTCGGAAAGCGGAATCAGCTTAAGCGGGCAATCTTTAATTTATTGAAAAACGCGTATGAGGCCATAGAAGGAAATGGAACAATCACGGTCGAACATTACCGGTCGAACGATGTCGTATGTATTTCGATTAGCGATACGGGCAAAGGAATCCCGAGCGACAAATTGTCGCAGCTGGGGACCCCATTTTTCACCACGAAAACGGATTCGGGTACCGGGCTCGGCTTATCACAAGTTTACAGTACCTTTCATGAGCATAAAGCGACTATTTATGTGGATAGTACGGAAAACCAAGGCACTAAGTTTACAATTCGGATTCCAACGACGGATCGTTTGGAGAGTCATGAGCAAATGAAGCCGGTTTTCGATAAAACTATGGATGTAAGGCAGTTTTTTGAGGCCAATCGTCAACTGTTCAATCGTTCATTGGAAATAGAAGCGCAAAATAGCTTCGAAATCGTTGCTTCGCTTAAATTTGTATCGACGCAGGATTTGCTGGACCATGCGAATCAGATTTTGTCGCTCGTCCATGACGGTATGACGCAGGAAATCATACAGCTGGCTCAAGAAAGAGGGATCGCTTGGGCGAAGTCCGACGTGCCGATCATGACGAAGATGGAGTGGTTTTATGCTTTGAGAAAGGTAATATGGTCGCTGCTCCGCCAATATCATTTAGCCGCCGGCATTACGCCGGAGGAAGTGTTTGATTTATCCGAACGTATCAACGACGCCTTGGACAATTTTATTATCCAGTTTAACGTCGTCTTCACCAAATACAGGGACGGTGTCATCAAATCGAAGCAGGCCATCATCGACGAGCTCACCGTTCCGATCATCCCTATCTATAACCAGATCGCCGTGCTGCCCTTGATTGGTACTCTGGACGAGATGCGGATCCATACGATCGAAGAGAAGATGTTGGAAGAAATTGAAAAGCGAAATATTCAAAAAGTATTTATTGACATGTCCGGAGCCGCTTTGACGAGCGCTGACGTGTTTCTCAAAATCGTCCGTATTATCGAGGGAATCAATCTTCTCGGCTGCCAGGCCGTCGTCACCGGAATCAGCGCGAAGCTGGCGAAAATCATCCTGGATTTAAGTGAAACGGTCAAAGACAAGCTGGTCGTCGAAAGTACTTTGCAGCAGGCATTGCTGAAAGCATCGTACTCGGGATCGGAAATGTAACCAAGCACTGCGAGCCGCCGCGCTTCAAATATTCCTGCACCAGGGAGTCCCAATCGGAAATTCATTAGGGGAACTCTTTTCCAACCATACCGGTTACTGCGGTTTTTTGTAATACTGCGTTTATTTTCTTTTGTATAGTAAGGGAGGGGAAGGGATAATAACGGAAGTTTAAGGAGGGGGTGCAAGGTGGCAACAACCAATTCAGTGGAATTCCTTGACTTTACTGACGCTGCGGGCTGGGAATAGTGGCTCTCGAGCCACTACGATCAACGAGATGAAGTGTGGCTCAGAATAGCTAAGAAGGGTTCGCCAAACGTGTCGGTGACGATCCCGGAAGCGCTTGATGTAGCTCTTTGTTACGGATGGATCGATAGTCACCGTAGAGCATTCGATGAGGCCTATTACTTGCAACGGTATTCGCCGAGGCGCTCCAAAAGCCCTTGGTCCATGGTTAACGTGGGAAAAGCAGAGGAATTAATGGCGACCGGACGAATGAAAGCACCGGGCTATGCTGAGATCCACCGAGCACAGGCGGATGGAAGATGGGGCGCTGCCTATGAATCGCAGAAGAACGTTGCGATTCCGCAGGATTTTGCAGCAGCGCTTGCACACCATGATCAGGCTAAACAAGCTTACAGCCGGCTCAATAAGACCGCACAATATGCGATTCTCCTTCCGCTTCTGAAGGCAACATCGGCAAAGAGCAGAGCGGCTCAATTGCAAAAAGCGATAACGGAATTGCAAACCATTTTATAATTTCGCTGTTGCCGATGGCAGGACATTATGAGTTATTCGGATGCTTGGGAGCTTAGTTTTTTCTTGTAGTGTACGGGTGTTTCGCCAAGCACGCGTTTGAAGTCCGTAATGAAATGCTGTTGACTGCTATAGCCAAGATCGTAGGCGATATCCGCCCAATCGGGAGTATCGCAATCACGGATAAGTTTCGCTGCCTCGAGCAATTTAATCCTTTGGAGCAGCCATTTTGTCCCTATACCGATATACGTCTGGAAAAGCTGTTGGAGCCAACGCTCGCTTTTGCCAGCCCACTCGGCGATCTCACCGACGGTCTGCAATCGTTCTGTCTCGATCGCAGTAATGATTCGATTTATGAGCTCGATGTTAGGATCATATTTCGGATTTTGCGCTTGCAGAAGCTCGGCAAGGGCGCCGACGGCAGCGTCGTCCTGTAAGGACAGCGTATGTTCAATAAAAGCTTGATCCGCCTCGGCAAACACTTGCTGTAATTCAATCGTCTTGTTGTGTAAGCCTGCCAGTGATTTGCGCCAATAAGTGTGGAACGCGCCCGGCTTAAACCGAGCGCCGATGATTCTGCCGCTATCCGCAGCCTCGTAATTCCGTTTATCCCGGAAGGTGCACTGGATACCTGATTCGTGCGCAGATACATATACATCGACATAGGGGCGGTGCATAACCTGCTCCGAGATGTAGGGCTGCCCCGTTGTGATCGCCCAACGAATGGTCCAAAAATGGTTAATGAATGGAGATAGGCTGACTGGCGGCACATAGGTTTCAAAAGTAATATGCTGCTCGAAGCCGGCAGGGTCCAGTTTCCCGCCTGTTCGATAAATGTCTGCGGATTTCTGTAATACAGGAATGGCAATCAACCCCTATTATTAGAAAAAGTAAATCCCAATAAACATCAAAGGAGCTTGAATACGATGACAAACACACCTACTTTACGAGGCATGGCCAATGTGAGTTTCTGGGCGGAAGATCTGGGCGCTGCGAAAACATGGTACTCGAAGCTATTGGGCATGGAGCCGTACTTTCAAAGTCCGAGCCCCGAGAACCCTGCTTATATCGAATATCGGATCGGCGATCTACAGGATGAGCTTGGCATCATCGATAAGAAGTATGCACCCAAGGCAGCTACCATGACTGGAACGGGAGGAGCGACGTTGTACTGGCATGTGGATGACGTTGCCGGTATGCTGAACAAGTTAGAGGAACTGGGCGCTACACTGTATGAGCCTCTAACGGAGCGTGGTGTCGACTGGATTACGGCATCGGTCGTAGATCCTTTTGGAAACATCATTGGCTTGATCCATAGCCCGCATTATATAGAAATTTGGAATTCCATTCAGAAATCGTAACTTGGATTGAAACTGGCGTCGTTGCGCGAACGATGTCAGTTCTTTTTTTTGAAACAATTCGGTATTCTTACTCTTATTGTAAGGTATACAGCTGGAAAAAGTATATTGTTATAGATGGTTTGCCTCTAGAGATTGCTATGAGTTAAATCTGAACAAAAATAATGGAATAAAATGAATAGGTATTCTATAATTTCCTTATTTACTTTTATATATGGAGGCTACCATGAACATTATAATACTTGGTTTGCCGGGAGCTGGGAAAGGAACTCAGGCTAAAGTCATCGTAGAAAATCAGAGCATTCCGCATATTTCCACAGGGGACTTATTAAGAAAAGCTTATAAGGCAAAAACAGCACTCGGAGAACTTGCAAATGAGTACATGAGTAAGGGAGAATTAGTTCCTGATGATGTGACAATTGGAATTGCACAGCAGAGACTAAATGAACCCGATTGCGGTAAAGGATTTTTACTCGACGGATTCCCACGGAACTTAGAACAAGCGGAAGCTCTGGAAAAGTACCTAGCCTCTGGAGGGAAAAAAGTGGATCATGTCCTCTATATCCAAGTAGATAGTCGTATACTTTTGGAACGATTGACCGGGAGAAGGGTTTGTTCTGGTTGCGGGGAGACGTTTCATCTATCGAGTCATCCACCTAAAGTAATGGATCGTTGTGATTTATGCAGCGGTATTCTTGTACAGCGAGAAGACGATCGAGAAGTAACGGTTAAAGAACGCCTTAGAGTGAATTCGGAACTCACGAACAATCTTGTTCACTATTACAGCGAACGAGGGATTTTAAAAATTATTAATGGTTCTAGGGATATTGCAGAGGTAAATAAAGATATCCTTACCATTTTGGGTGGGTGATACTGAAGTATTATTGCCTTCGTTGCGCTATCGGGTGCCATAGCTGAACGGAAAAAGGAGCAGATTGCAGCGGCAGTTGCTCTTTTTTTCATTGTTAACGGACAGGCGGGTTCCAATTAATGGTTTAATTGTTTGGACCAGAATTCCAAGAATGAACAGGTGGGACGGCTGTTGATAAAAGGAGACATTACACTCGAAGGCAATCGAGTGAGGTTGATCCCGGTGTCAGATGGACATATCGAGGGTTTACTCAAGGCAAGTAATCATCACGATATATGGACGTACAGTCCATCAAGCATCAGCAAGATAGAAGACATGGAAGCCACAATCAATCAGTGGATGAGGTTAAAAGAGCAGGGACTTAGATACCCGTTCGTGATTTTTGACAAGAGCACGAGTGAGATTGTGGGCAGCACCAGTTATTTGGATATCTCGCTGCAAAACAGAAAACTTGAAATAGGCGGGACTTGGTTGAATCCTAAAGTTTGGAGAACCAGGGTGAACACGGAGTGCAAGTATTTACTATTGGAATATGGGTTTGAAGAAATGAATCTGGTTCGAGTGCAGTTCCGTACAGATACAAGAAATGAAAGATCCAACCGCGCAATCGAGAGAATTGGTGCACAGTTCGAAGGAACGTTGAGGCAAGAGATGATGGTTCGTGAAGGGTACATTCGAGACTCAAATGTATATAGTATTCTTGATAAAGAGTGGGAACGCGTAAAAGCTAAATTGCTGGACTATTTGAGTCAAGAATCTTGATTATTAAGCTCTCTCGGGTTGATTTAGTTTTCTCACTCTACGTACAAGAATAAATAAAGTAGTCGTTTCTGCACTAGGTAAATTTCACCAACGAGCTATAAGATAATTGAACTAACCGGATACGAGGGCTCAATAAACAACCAGAATAGGCTGCCGGCACAAATGGCAGCCTTTGCTATACTGTGTGACCAGAAGCACGCATCTTCTGATCGGTCGCGGGAAGAGCCCCAATATACCTGCATGTGGAGAAATCTGTACCCGCGTATCATTCATAGTACATAATAATCGTGCAGCTTTGGAAAATGGATGGAAACCTCGGTGAACTCACACTCTCGGGAGCGAACGGATAGATCGTGTCCAAGCTTAAGCGCCAGCTGTTTGGCCAAATAAAGTCCCATGCCGGTCGACTTGGCGTGCGTTCGGCCGTTTTGACCAGTAAAGCCTTTATCGAACACCCGGGACAAATCTTCCGCGGCGATGCCGATTCCCGAATCGCGTATGACCAGTCTTTTTCCTCTATCGTCTTCTTCCAAGGCAAACGTCACGTCCCCCCGGCATCGGTATATTTGAGCGAATTGGCTACAAGCTGATCGAGAATGTAGGCAAGCCATCTCCAAGGGAGAAGCGTACGATTCCGCGGTCCGATCCATTCTGGAGCAGGATACGGAGCATCCGATCCGGTTATCGGCGGATATACCCGTCATCCGCGCGAAAGGCGAGATGACCCGCCCGGACATTCTTCCCCCGAGATATGCGAGCAGGGACGATCATCCGATCAAGCTCGTTTCGGTCAGTACCTATAACCGGGTCGTAACGGAGCTGGGACGCGAAGGAAACGTGCGGCTGGCCGGAGAGGAAGTGTTCGGAATCAAACCGTTGTATACGAATTTCACGAACGAGGATTATGTAGGGAACGGCTCGCCCTCGAGCTTCCGGGCGGCTCGAGAGGCTTGATCTTTACCGGTATGACGGAGGAGCGGGTGCTGAATTGGAGCTTTCCCGATTTTATGGTCGTGATCAGCGACAAGGCGTTCGGAGAAATAGCCCGCGAGACAGCCCCGATCGTGTTCAAAGCCTATAAAGTCGACCGCGAAGCGTCGATGAAGCAGTCTACCGAACGATTGTATGCGCTGGACGAGGAGCTGCGCCGGGTGCCTACTTATTACACGCAATATAGAGAAGGGTTGGAGAAGGCAGGCATCAATTTGTTCACTCTCGGCTTCCTCGGGCTCGTCTTTTTGGCTGCTACCGGGAGTATCATCTATTTCAAGCAGTTGACGGAGGCGCATTCGGATAAAGAACGGTACGTCATTTTGCGCAAAATCGGGGTTAAAAAGAAAGAGATTAGTCTCTCAATCGCCAAGCAAACGGGCTTCGTGTTCGTCCTTCCGCTTGCCATCGGCCTATTGCACTGCGGCGCCATCCTGAAGGCCGTCACGACATTGTACGGAAGCGTCTCCGAGGTAAATCTCACTGTGCCGATCGTCAGCGCGATGCTCGTTTATATCGTGATTTACTGCGGTTATTATGCGCTCACCGTACACTCGTACAATCAAATCGTGAACCGCTGAGCGGCTCAACCGAACAGTTATGTTTGAATCGATTTCGCTAATGGAGACGATAGTGCAGGGGCTGTCCCAAAGACAGCTCCTTTTTGATTTTCACTGAAGTAACGGGCAGTATAGATCAACTATAGCCAATAAATCCCTGTATGCTGCCCTAATACTATATATGATTAAGAAAACAAAGGGTGTGAATAAATGTCAATTATTCTTGTAGGAATTAATCACGAGAACTGGGAAGAGTGTGTAAATCTTAAACTGGATCAAGGACAAGAACAATATGTGGCCTCTAACGTTTTTTCTCTTGCACAGGCTGCTTATTTAAAAACCGATACCTATTCTTTTATTCCGCTCGCTATCTATAACGATGATCAAATGGTAGGCTTCTTGCTCTGGGACCAAATCCCGTTAGGGGATACGGGTATCTATTTTATTCAGCGGTTCATGATTGATAGAAGGTATCAAAGAAACGGATATGGGAAGTCTGGAATGAAAGAAATAATCAAATTAATCGTTTCCCAGAAACCAGACTGTAAGTTGATTTCGCTTACAATCAAACCGGATAACATAGCAGCTCAAAGGCTTTATGAATCTGTAGGCTTCTACAAAACAGATAAGATTCACAATGGAGAAGTGGTTATGCATTACTCAGTCGAATCTATGCCTGCGATAAACGACTAACATTGTTACACAACGGCAGCCGGCCAAAAATTTTCGGCTGCCGTCGTTGCGCTAACGTGCAGATATCGCTAATGGGGAAACGTAAAAGTTACTACTGTGGCGGTAGATCTTCTATTAGGAAAACCTTTACCTTTCATGTACTGAATTGTGTATGTAAAGTAAAATTGTAATGATGTGAGCGGGAGGTTGAAAAGGCAATTCAATCAGGTCAGATAAGTTTTGGAGGAATCTATAATGGTATTAGATAAAAATGATATTTCAATAATTATGTCTGAATATGACTTTCAGGATGATAATGAATTCCAATTAATTAATCAAGGATTAAATGATACTTTTTTAGTATCTTTTAGTAATGGTAGTCAATTTATTTTAAGGGTGTATCGACCAAAGTGGAGGAATGTTACTGAAATTAATTTCGAATTGGAACTTTTAATGCACCTTAAAAGAAAAGGTTTTGCTTTATCCACACCAATTCCTAAAAAAGATGGGACCTTAATAAATGAAGTCAAAGTAAATGGGATAAACAGAGTTGCTGTATTATTTACCTTTGTGCCTGGAAAGCCTTTTTTAGTAAATGAGGAGAATAGTTATTTATTTGGAAGAAAGGTGGCAGAATTTCATAAGTTGACTGAAGACTTTCAAAGTAATTATGATCGATTTTATTTAGATTTAGAGCATTTGATAGATAGACCTCTCACAACCATTAAGCCATTCTTAAAGCAACGTCCGTCTGATTGGACATATTTGGAGTGTCTTGGAGAGAAACTTAAAGAACAAGTATTAAAACTCCCTCTAGATCATTTAGATTGGGGTATTTGTCATGGTGACTTAGGTAATGAAAATGTTCATGTATACCAAAAGAAAATGACTTTCTTTGATTTTGATTGCTGTGGAGTTGGATGGAGAGGCTATGATATCGCAGTATATAGATGGGATACAAAAAGAAGTGGGAAGCCAAATAGTGAAGAGGATAAAATATGGGAAGCATTTCTTAAAGGATATAAGGAAATCAAGTATTTAAAAGCAATCGATTTGGATGTTATCCCTTTGTTTGTTTTAATACGACAACTGTGGTGGATGGGTTTACACATGAGTAATGGAGATGTTTGGGGATTAGATTGGATAAATGATAACTATTTCAATCGTACAATACAATTTTTAAGGGAATGGGAATCCAATTATTTGGTTTAAAGTGTTCTATCGAATTAGTAAATTAGACAGGGAGCAGATCGCCGCGGCAACTGCTCTCTTCTTCATTGAAGTAAAGGGCAGTAATGTTCAATAATGAGGGGCTCTCAGTTATCATTTAATTATCAGACAATATAATTATACCTAATCAACCCCAATTTTCGTCTCCTCCGTATGGTATTATATGGATAAATAAAGGGGGTGGAAGGTCATGACTAACAAGGAAATAAAAAAAATTATGAATCGGGCTTACCAATTTGTAGAGGAGCAACAGAGAGCTTTAGACGAAGGGAAAATTACTGAGGACCAATGGTATGAAATACATAAACAGTTTTTTACTACAAGTTATTTAACCAGCGATAGCCCTAGAGCGCAGTCGGGGCATTCTGGAGATGAATATCACTACTTCCATTCTCATATTATGCTTCTCGAAGCAATCAATAATAACGGAACCTTTCTTGATGTTGGCTGTGCCAATGGATATTTGTTGGAATCATTGGATAAATGGATTCAAAGTCTGGGGTATTATCGTCTAGAGTTTTATGGTCTTGATATTTCTGAGGAACTTATACAACTTGCAAAAAACAGATTACCTCATTGGAAGCAACGTTTATTTACAGGCAACGCCTTTCATTGGACTCCAGAGAGAAAGTTTGACTTCGTTTGTGTCAAAGAACTGAATTATGTGCCAAGAGACAAGCAAAAGGCTTTCTTTATACATTTAATAGAGAACTATGTTGAACAGGGCGGTAGATTTATGATAGGACCCTATACCGAGGAAATTGAAAGTTCTGAAATGCAAGATGTCTTGTCAAGTTGGGGGTATCCACCGACAGGATTTGTTCAAAAATCCCACCAAAGACATAAGAATTTCTCTAGAAAGCTGCTTTGGTTAGACAACTGACGATTAAACTAACGGACACAAGAGCTCAATGAATACATGACGGCAGCCGGTCTGAACGATCAGCTGCCGATTCTCGACTAACGGGCAGACTAGTCAAAACTCTTTTCAGAAATTACCAAAGGTGTATCATAAAATACGAACAAATATTCTGTATTGGGGTGATGCCTGTGGATATCTTTAACAGTCTAGACCAATATACTGAACAAATAAAAAATCGTATTGCTGCATCAGCAGCGGCAGTATGCGTTATAAAAGACAATGAAATCATTCATGAATGGTACTCAGGAAACCACCACTTCCATAGCGGAGCCAGAAAGGTAGATGCATCTTCACAGTTTAACGTTTATTCAACGCGGGTTACCTATGTTGGGCTTGCCGCTGCAATCGCTATTAACGATGGTGCAATTCAAAACCTAGATGATCCAATTAGTAAATATCTATCTATTTATAACAATGACATTCTAGGTAACACGACTTTAAGGCATCTGGTTACAAGAACAACAGGGTTACAATTTCAAGGTAATGGCGGCGTAGTACGGAAGTTTGAAGAAGGTACTTCTTTTGAAGGGAAAAAACCTGAAATACTCGCCACAATTATTAAAAATGCAACAGGAAAAACAGTTGCTGAAATCATTAATGAACGTGTGTTGAAACCATTAGGATTAACCCGAACAGAGTGGAGGACGGAAGGTAAAGAAACCCTAGTATGTGATATAAACGATCCAAACAGCTATCCCACCTTAAGGCTTGAATCAAACGAAGGCAGTGACCGCAATCTATACATAACCGCTAGGGAACTTGCTTTATGGGGAAATCTACATTTGAATAAGGGAGCCATCAAAGGTAAACAGATTCTGCCTAAGGAAATATTTCAAAGTGTGTCTTCCATAATGACTCCCAACACACTACCTGTCCATTTACCAAGGCTAGGATATTTTTGGTGGATTCAGGACAAAAATGTTTCAAATTCTGAAATAGGACCTGATCTTCCTGAAGGAACATATCAAATCTTTGGAGCATCAGGATGCTCCTGCACAGTTATCCCTAATCATAAAGCGGTAGTTGTTCGAATGACGAATAGTCTCTGGACATTCGGTGGAAAGAATGGTTTCGATTACATTGCTGATATTCAAAGGTTTGGTAATCTTGTTGAGCAGGCTCTAAACGAATACTCTATAGTCCATCGTTGATTGCGCTAACGGAGACGATAGTTTCACCAGAAAGACCTCGATTACTTCGATGGCCTCTTAATTTGGAGTGTAATCGAAATGTAACAGTCGGTTTATATTCCGCTAACATTCCGCGGTTAAGATGTAGTTGACCCCCTTTTTTCATATAAATTTGCCCGCGGCCTGTAAGCCTGCGGGTTTCTTTTTGCACTATCGCATCATTCGCATGGGATTCGGCAATACACATTGTCTGAAGTAGGGGGAGTCGAAATGACCGGCTGTCTTTGCGCAACTAACTGGCAGTTATGTTTAATGAAAGTACACTTTACATTCGAACATATGTTTGGTAAAATTTCTTTTGGATACATTTACCATAACGGTGTTATATAACCATTGGAAAGTTCCCTAGAGGATTTTCGGAAGTTAGACATATGAGTAGCAGACATTTGAAGGAAGTTGATGAATTAATCAGCATCCAAAAAGCGACTGGGAGGAGAAAGGTTAATTATGCGAACAGAGTTTGAACAAAACGTAATCAAACGCGTAATCGAATTTGCGTGCTTTAACTTGACAGTGAGCGATGTATTTGTTTCTACAGACTGGTATGTTAAGCATCTTGGTTGCAGAGTTGTTAGAGAACCGCAAAGGTTTATGGATGGAAGTGCAAATTCACAAATCAAAATCGGAGTGCAAACCGTGTTTCTTCATGAGTCGTCTGACCGAGTTAAGATTCACTACACTCACAGTAACGGATCAATGGGTTCCATTTTTGAATTGCGGACGGAAAATATAGATGAATTTTATGAACAGCTCCTAAAGGAAGGAGTTCATGTATTCGAAAGGTTTGATAACTTACCTTGTGCAAAGTATTTTAAAGTAGCTGATCCGGACGGAAATGTATTATCGATTATGGAGTTTTAAGTTAGTTTATTACGATGAAGTGCCAGGAAGGACGGGGGATCTATGCTAGACTCTACGTCAACAAATAATGCGCGAGCAGTAGGAATGCATGTTATCAATTTTGCAGTCAGCAATCTAGAAAAGTCCTTTGAATTTTATGTTGATCGTTTGGGTTTTGAGAAAACGGGGTCGAGAGAAGTACGCATAAACAAGAGTACTAAAATTTGGCTGCACCAAATCGAAGATATTAAAGATAAATCGAATGAATTATCGATGCATTGGTTTGAAGTCGGCACGAAAGACATCGAGCAATTTTATAAAAAATTAAAAGAAGAAAATGTCCTTGTGGGTGAAAGATACGATAACCCGGGATGTGGACGGTACTTTGATGTATACGATCCGGACGGTCGGAAATTACAGTCTGTCAAGACTGGTACAAACGGTTTGAGGATTAGGAATACGAATTCAAGAGTACGCAGCAACAATTACTAAATTAAACGGGTACTAGAGCTCAATAATACAACATGACGAGGCTGTCGATGAATCGATTGGCGGCCTCACTCCGCTGACAAGCAGTTTAACGGAGACATTTATTTTAGTTGCAGGAAAATGATTTCGGAAATAGAAGGTAAATTGTGGAAAATATTTCTAAAGAGGTGATGGGATATGCAAACGAATGAAGAAACCAAAGTGGAGCAAAGGTTGCGGGACATTACAGGAATTACTTGTATATACGTTCCAGTCAATGATGTCTATGAATCCGTCAAATGGTATCAGAAAAATCTAGGATGCCAACCTACAAAAATACATTCTGTTGAGCCTGGGATGAGGATGGCAATTTTGAGGTTTCTTGATGAGAACGGAAACCCTTCACACCCAGCTACAGGACCAATTCCCGCGATATTCCTTCTCAAATCGGAGGAAGAAGGCGGTCGATTAGGCTTTAACCGGACAGAGGACGGGGGGAAACGCCAAGCCGTTGCTTGTTTTGTTACCCCACATATTAAAGAACTTTTCGAACGTTTTAAGGAAAATGGAGTGAACATTATAGGCGAACGGGTAACCTGCGGTCCAAATGTAACTTTCATCGACCCTGACGGGAACATGTGGGAAATTTGGCAACCTTAGATATTGGTCTATGCAACATTTTTTGTTGTTCTATTTATTAAACTAAAGGATCCAAGAGCTCAATTAATACATAACGGCACATGGGAAGATGTAACTCTAATCATTGAAGAGGTGCGAGGAAAAGGCGGTACGATTGGAATGGAACCATATGTATGGTCAGAAGATGGATGGGATTTTTTTAGATGCGGGAATTAAGGATCCAGACGGATATAGTATTGTTATTGGAGGGATGAGAAGAAGTAGCGACTCATAGGTGTACCCATCCAGTTATTGGAAATATATTTTGAAAGGAAGAAGAGAAATGATTGTTTAGTGAACACATTACAATCGAACAGATGTTTGGTGGAGGTAATATGGATATATTCACCATAATGGTAGTTATATAACCATTGAAAAGTTCTCTAAAGGACTTTCGGAAGCTACATATGAGTAGTTGATAATTTAAAGGAAGTTGATGAAATAATCAGTATCCAATCTAGAAAGCGATTTCAGGAAAACGATTAAACAATTATTAGACGAGGAGGAGGATTTGTATGAGTAAAATGTTACAAACCACTACATCTGCATTTAATAAATTTATCTGTCTTTATCTTCCGGCTTATGATCCGCCAGCATTGGCAAACTGGTATAAAGAGCATTTCAATTCACCTGGGACACGAGAGTATGGAGTTTTTTGGGAAAAGGCAAATGAAGAAGGGGCTACCTGTAATTTCATGACGGATGAATACATTCCGGGTAAACCTTATGAAATGTTTGCAGTTCGATTTGAAACGGATTGTATTGAAGCGTTGTATGAACGTTTGTCCAATGCAGGAGTTCCATTGGAGCCGATGCATTCGGATCATGAGGGTATCACGTTTGTTTTTACTGATCCACAAGGGAACAAGTTTCAGGTGCGGCAACAACCCGAAACGAAGACTCAAGCTTTACGTGATGGAGTTCCGGCATTAATCAGAGCATCCGCACTGTTTTTCCCGGCTAGCGATCCGGAGGCAACACGCAAATGGTATTCGGAGCTGCTCGGTTTGGTATTGAATGCTTCAGGATGGCCGATGACGAGGAATGGAGAAGAAATTTGCTTCTACCGATCTCTGATTCCAGGGCAGACGACAAACTTTCATAAAAATGTAGTAATGGGTGACAGGCCATCTACTTTATATTCAATCATCAATGTTGCGGTGGATGATCTTGGTGAGATGCACAAACAAATGCTGGAGCAAGGACAGAAGGTTGAGGGTATAAGTGACAGAGGCGGATGTGGGCGACAGTTCCAGCTATATGATCCCGACGGCAATATGCTGGATATATGGGAAACGCAGACGATGATAGGTAAGGATTTCAAGCTTGATAGTGGTGCTTATAATTGGAAACAACAATATAAAATAGCAGGAGAAGATATTGATACGTTTTTGGCAAGAGTGACAAAAAGCGATTTGTACCATCGGCGCATCGTGATTCCGGGATATAATGTATTACAAAAACTTGATCCTGAAGGGTTGGAATCTCTTTTAGAAACTCTGCATCAATTTAGTTTGGAACATCCTCAGCATCCATTTGAATTCATAAAGCGTGATTGGAGTCCGATCGACGCTATAGAGCCCACAGCAATGGAGCACGTAGCTGATAATAGAGAAATATTTATTCCCCATACCGAACGCGCTGAGGGAGTCATAAAAATTTACGGGAGACCCAGATTTAAGGATAGCCCGAATTGGAAAGACCGAATTGTACTGATGATTCCTTTTTTTGTTTTTGATATCGATACGTTTTTTACAAAAGCATTAGAAGGACGCCATGAAATGTTTCGACAAGTAAAAATTATTAATGATGATGCATCTGTACTTTGGTATTTACGGAAAATTGATCCAGATGCAGTTAGGGAGCTCAAATTAGCAATGGAACAGTTTAATCAAGAATATCCAGAGCATGCAATAGAACTAATAGAATAAGACTGTTCTTTTTTTATTGAAGTAATGGGCGGGAAAACGTAGAAAATGATTAAAAATGCCCATTATAGTGGTGTCGTGTAGGTGAGACATGATTATAAGTATTATCGGTTTATTGAAATATTTCTGAATATTCCGATTAGTGGCATGCGCGATTGAAGTAACGGAGATAGAGGAGGTTTATGGCGCGAATTCGGACGGAGAAAGAATGAAATCATGAATAGGGTTGATCCGTATTTTGCATTTGGTTTGAGTGAATATAGCCCAAATCTGAGAGAAAGCTTCAACTATATTATAGGGTATTCCGTACAAAATCTGGATCATATCCCGGATGGAATGGTCGGAAGAACGATTCCGATGCAGGAGTATGCTCTCTTTGTCTACACAGGTCATCGTATTGGTGAAGTATGGGAGTATTCGGATAAGTGGTTTGCCTCATCGGGTTACAAATGGGCGGAAGCCGCTGACTTTGAGCTTTATGATAATCGCTTTGCGGATCGCGAGGACGGAAATAAAACGATCTCGGTCTATATTCCAATTACGAAAAAATGATACATTCGCTGGTTATGAAGCCGGTACCTTATACCTGAATGTAACGTTAGCGAGAGCCGGTTTATTCCGGAAGCGGACTGAAGGCCATTGAAAGTCGATTAAGAAGGACCCGTGAAAAATTAAAAAAGGAGTTGTTTGATGTGACTGTTGACGTAATCTCCATGAACAAATTAGGCGAGGTATTCCGCGAAAAAGTCGTTAGTAAAATAGCTCGCATTTGTTTTACGTACATTCCGGTAACAGACGTTAGACGTTCCGCCGCGTGGTATGAAGAGGTGCTTGGTTTTAAACCCGACCTCGTGTTTGACACACATGCCATATTGCAACCTGACCTTCAATTGCTTAGGACGGACTCGCCCGTGGTTCAAAACATGGTAGACGGTAGAGCACTTCCTAGAACTGCTTATTTTACAGATGACATTAACGGGTATCACAAGTATTTAAACGAACAGGGAGTTCGTACAGAGGAGATTATTGAGGAAGGCGAATGTGGTTGGCACTTTGAGTTATATGACCCCGATGGAAATCGTATTACTATTTGGCAGGCAAGTTTATAGATTACGCTAAAGGGCACAAGAGCTGAATACACTTTCACCATGGAGTTGCTGCGGTACGATGTGGGCAACTCCATTAAGCGATTGGGCAGGATTATTGAGAAACTAAAGCGAACTGGCATAATAGGTAGTTATTCCGTGTTATGGAGGTTTATGAAATGAGTGAACTTACTAATGCTGTAACTATTTCAAGTAATTTTGTGGTGAAGGAAATGAGCATTGGGATACCTGTAACAGATTTGCAAAAGTCAGTAGAATGGTATGAAAAAAATCTTGGATGCAAATTAATAGCGCCAATCTCAGGAGTGGCTGACTTGCAACTTACCCCACAGCAGATAATTACACTTTTTATACCTGACGATGAACAAGATAGTTGTTGGTTTGCTGGTAATAACTATCAAGAAAATCCACATTATTCAATTACAATGTTAGTTCAGGATATTGATAAACTGTTTAGTGACCTCATAGAAGCAGGTGTCAAAGTTGGGGATATGTTGGGGCAAAATTCTTCTTGTGGTAAAACATTTTTATTTAATGATTTAGACGGAAATCGATTCCAAGCATGGGGTGGTTACGTAAATAAAGGTTAATTTTGCGGAAGACTCCTTTCAACGAACAAAAATTGCTACGCTAACGGAGACGATAGCTTCGGCATACTTATTATTGTGACTTATGCATATATTCTCGAAAAAAAACTATCTTAATGAACGATAATTGAGGAGGAAAGGGATCAATATGAGTGAACAAATTTTATCCAATCAATTATTAAATGGTCGAGTAGTTTTGTGGCAGTTTGTGGAAGATTTACCTAAAGCGGTTCATTGGTATTCCGATACGTTCGGAATAAAAAGTAGTGACAATATTGGCCATGCATACTTTTTCCCTATTAATGAAAAAACCACATTAGCTTTGAGTGTATCCCAAATGAATGATCAAAAAATAGGTTCCTCAAATAATGAGATGTTGGACTTACAATGTGATGACATATATTATACCCACAGAATACTTATGGAAAAGGGAGTAAGATTAGATGCTGAAGTTCGAAACCCTGCCTGGATTTATCATGAGTTTTTTCTATGGGATCCTGATGGGAATATGATTAGAATGCATGGATTTGTTCAGGATAAAAACAAATAACCGTTTATTTTTTACTTAAGTATCGGGTACGATAGTGGAATTAGACAGGGAGCAGACGCCGCGGCAACTGCTCCCTTCTTCATTGAAGTAACGGGCAGGATAATGTGGTTGTGGAAACGAAATTATTAATAAATTTTTTTTCAGTAAGTCAGGTTTGCGACATCATGTGGCATCAAAATAATTGTAAGTGAAATTCTTCTAGAGATTAATGTGAAATGAGAAGGGAGAAATGAGAAAATGCAAAAGAATGAAGAAATCAAAGTGGAGGAAAGACTGGAGGACATAACAGGCATCACGTGTATTTATATTCCGGTGAGTAATGTTTACGAGTCTGTTAAATGGTATCAAAAAAATTTAGGGGTTCAAAACACACATCACAACAAACATGAACCTGAGATGGAAATAGCTATCTTGAGATTTCCCGATCATAATGGAAATTTCGAAATAGAAGCGGGTCTTAGGAGTACGGTACCGGCTTTATTTCTGGGTACTGCAACAGAAGCAGCCGGGAGTTACGGTTTTACATATGGCGATGGTTATCGACAAGCCGTAGCTTGTTTCATTACTCCCCGTATTCAAGAAATGTACGATCGTTTCAAGAAAAACGGTGTGAATATCGTATCAGACATCCCAGAAAACAGACCCTGCGGACCAAACTTTAGTTTTTGTGATCCAGACGGGAATCGGTTTGAACTATGGCAACCGTAATCGATTAACTAACGGCGAACGATAGCGTGGAGCTGCCGTAAGGACAGCTCCTCTTTCGTTCGGGAGTACCAACGACAATTACCTGGTTTCCTTTTGTGTATACATCGGTGACAGCCGTTTGGAAAATAACGATATACAAATCAAGATTAAAGCGTCGTATGAACAAGGTGATGTATGCGAATTTGACTGGGGCGAGGCAAAATTAACCATTGATGGCGTACTTCGCACTTACCAGATGGCGGATTTCACAACAGCTTATGGAAAAGGCTCGTAATGATTGCTGAGCACGATTAAGAACTATGGCTGATGCGTTCAAGTTCTCGGATGCCATCAGTGGCGACTGGAACTCGTTCATTATCTGTTCACGAGCACTTGCTTACACACCAACACCTAACGTTTGATGCACACCTTCCACATGTTCGAGAATAGAGCAAGAGAAAGGGAGATCCAAGCCCCTCCCCTGCCACAATCCCAGGCATCCCAAGAGATTACTTGACTAGGGTGTATCTGACACAGCCGTATATCTCCGAGAAAGGTGCTCTCGAATTCCGTGATGTGTGCTCTACTGCAACGAAATATTCAGCAATTTTCGGGTTATCGTAAAATGAAGTAGAATATAGGTCAAAGTAATTTCAGGGGCGTAGCATTTTTCCTTTTTATTATGAAGAAGGCCATTTCCATGCATACCTGATAATTAGACAAAGAAGAGCGACTTCTACAACAGCGCCAAACACCATGTGCGCCCAAGCCTCTCCTGCCAAATTAAACAACATATAGGGAATATACACCGCGGCAATAATGATATTTGCCCAGCGATTTACTTTAGCCGGCAGGGCAACAGAAAGGAAAATCATAAGAGCTGGAATTGTTACAAAAATCAGTGCTATCAATAGAAAGACATATGAAATGTCAAATGTAAATACTTTTCCTGCCAGAATATCTTCTATTTTGCCCGGCATATATAAGTGGAAATAATCAACATAAATATAGAGAAACATAAAACTCGCCCACAGCGTAGCAATCTTCAGTTTCGAACTGACTTTGATGTCTTCCAGTGCATTTTGTGCTTTATTTTGTGTATTCATATTAATCTCCTTTCATAAATTAAAAGTTGTAATCCCTATATTCCACGTCATTTTACGATAACCATAATAATTCGATATTTTCGCATATCCTACGAAGAATTTATTTGACGGATTGTAATATGAAGTGCGACAACTAAAAACAAAGAAGCCCATGAATGGATTCGTGTAAAATGGAAGTCACCACAACACCATTTTTCACAGGAGAACCCAACATGAGCTACTCCCATCTTAGC
>NZ_RBAH01000013.1 GCF_003626695.1 Paenibacillus ginsengarvi | reverse complement strand
CACCGACAAGCATAGCGAATGAAGAAAATCCCGCCATGCAAAGTGCGGATGGTTCAAGAAACGGTAAACGACATCCTTGCCTGGCAAAGAAGATCCGCGGCTGCTTTCTAATAAACGAAACCAATTCCTACCCTCAAAGACAAGCGAAAACAGCAACTGAAAAACAGCAAGTGCAGGGAGACCAAAAGATTTTCGAATCCCCGCCTCGCGAAGCAACTTGCCGATTTGAAGAGAATGGAACACGGAAGAAAAACGAGACTGGTCAGATAGGGAACGATGGTGTACCATTGAGATTACACACCTTTCTTTGTTTGCATGGTTGCTCGACACTTCCATGATATCAAACAAAGAGGGTGTTTTTTTGTCAATCAATAGAAAAAGAGGCTTTGGCTCTTAGAACCACAAGGGATTCGACCTATTTTGTTGCTGCGAAAGTTGAATAAATTATATTATTGGGGTTTGGTCTTTGTTCAGACTTGGCCTCAAGGAATTAAAAAACTTCTTCAAAACCGTTTCTTCGTCATCTAGAGCGTGTCTTCAAACTATAAATCCATCCTGAAACATGGTAAACTTCTCCTATGAGAAGACGATACGAAATACGAGATGATCAGTGGAATCAAATTAAAGATTTACTACCACCAGAACGTAAACGTCAAGGCGGACGAATTGCGAAAGACAACCGTATCATGTTGAACGCTATGCTTTGGGTTGCGAGGTCCGGAGCACCATTGCGAGACCTACCCGACGTTACGGCTCATGGAAGACGGTAAATACGCGTTTCCGTCGCCGGCAGATTGCGGGCATATGGGATGAAATCCTGAAGCATGTTTCCGTTTCTCCTGATTTTGAACATATCATGATAGATGCCACCATCGTCCGCGTTCACCAGCATGGTTCGGGTTCAAAAGTGGGCAACAATTCCAAGCAGTCGGACGCTCCAGAGGCGGAATAACGACCAAAATTCATGCCATCATAGATGCACTTAGTAATCCGCTACGCTATGAACTGACCGCTGGCAATAGCCACGACTGTGTGAAAGGCAATGAAATGCTTCAAGATATGGATCTAGCCGGCAAGACGGTGATTGCCGATCGAGGTTATGACATGAACAACATTCTGGAACTCATTGAGAAGCAGCAAGCGATCGCCGTCATTCCGAGTCGGAAACTTCGAAAAGTCCAGCGAAAGTGCGATTGGTGGCTTTACAAAGAACGCCATCTTGTGGAATGTTTATTCAACAAACTTTAACATATCGCAGACTGGCTACTCGTTGCGATAAGCTCACCTGTACTTTTGCGGCCTTTTTATTGCTGGCCTCTATTTTGTTATGGTTAAATTAGGTTTGAAGACACACTCTAGTCGGGGATACTTTAAATCAAGATCCCTGATTCCCCTGTGATTAACCGCAGCTAGTCTATGTAAATATCCAATTTTAGATCCATATTGATAAATAGTTGGACGATTTAGCAAGAGTCGCAAATGAGTCAACTCCAAACAAAAACAAAGTCAGGCAAATTTTTTTCATGGCTGACCTTGTTTTTTTTGTATATTTGTTCAAAAAAATGAATATACTAATTTTTCTAATATATTCTGGAACAATCCGTTTATCGAATTATGAAACAAATCTAATTAATTCTGGAATTTCACACAAGGAGAAAGGATGCGGCGATGATCGCACGCCGATCGTTACGTCCGATGCGGTCAAGAAGGAGCTGGGCAAAGACTCCGTATACAAGGATCGTAACTGGAATGCGCTCGTCGAGTACAAATTCGCGCCGCTTGCGCTCAGACCGGCCTACTATTCGCAGCTTAATGCGATCTACCAGAAGTATTTCAAAGCAGCCTCTCTTGGAGAGAGCGATTTGAACACCGCGTTGCGCTCGGCCGAGGAGGAAGCGGCTAAAGCGATCTCCGAATTCAAGAATAAATAATACGGCGAAAATCCGGTATGGCCGGGGAAGGCGGCTAGAAATGCGCCTCCCCGGCGACTCCGGAACACTTACACCTGTGCATACAACCGCCGCAGTTGCGGCTGCCTCGGGATTTTACAAGGGCTCGAAGGCGATATTATTCTGAATCGAAGTATGGCTGCCCAGAACTTACATTCGCATCTTTGTAATTGCAATCGTTTACAAATCGCATCGAAGCTGCCAATTTACTTCCGCGGCATTTCCGCGATCTTCCGGTTAATTTCTTCTTCCGTTTCGCGAAGAATCGTATTGACGTCTTTGGCGCGGGTATAAAAATCTTTGCCTAACGCCGTCTTGTAAAAGACGTCCTTGGCGATGCCGTCATACGGGGTCACGACAGCCGGTTTCCCGATTTTGTCCTTCAGAAAAGCCCCCATATTTTTCCCCGCTACTCCCGGCAAATCCGCCGCATACACCTGCGTTGCAGCGGGACTGTTCACGATCGGCACCTTTCCCTGTCTTGCCTTGGCTACCTGCACTTCTTCCGACAGCAGATAAGCAATCAGCCGGAACGCCTCGTCCTTATGCTTGCTGGTCGGAGGAATCGCATAAAACGGCGCTATCATCTGCGTTCCGCCGCTCGGGTTGTCGGCAAATTGGGGCAGCGTGGTTACATCCCAGTTCAAACCGTTACTCGCCGCGGCTTCGACTACGGACGATACAATATTCGGGCCGGTCCACATGGCAATCGTCTGTTCCTTGTAGAAGGTCAAGCTTTTGTAGTCGTTATTCGGTAGAAAATAAAATCCGCCCATAACGTCCAGCCATTTTTTCCATTCCGACGTATTGATCGCCGCTTTGTTCGTCTTGGGATCGACGAAAGGAAGACCGAGCTGGTTTTTCCATACCAGATTCTGATGCTGGAACATAAAGCCTTTATACTCCGTACCGCCTTCGATTCGGGATACTTTGCGCGCCAGCTCGGAAATCTGTTCCCAGGTCATCCCGTCTTGCGGATAGGTCACGCCGAACTTGTCGAATATCCCTTTATTGTAGAAAAGAACGTTGCTGTTCAGCTCGAACGGCAGCAGCAGCACCTCGCCCCGGTCGGAATACGACCGCACACCGTCCATCACGCCAGGAATAAACCGGCTTTCGTCGAACTTGTACTTCTTCATCAGCGGAGTCATATCCGAAACAAGCGCATAGTTCTTCAAATCCCAGAACGAGCCGAGACTGAACGAGAGGAAGTCCGGGATCTCCCCGACGGCCGCCAGCTGATCCATCTTCTGTTCTTTCTCCAGCGTTACTTTCAAGGTTACGTTCGGAAACTTGCTGGCAATCAGCTTCTGCTCGATCTCCAGCCACTTTGTGTTGTCGTTCGTATAATAGTGCAGCGTAACCGGTTCCGGGAAGCCCGTTTCGGGTGCGGGGGCCGTTTCGCTTCCGGCAGCCTTCCCCGGATCGCCTCCATTTTGCGAGCAGGCGGCCAGCAGAGCCGCGCCGATGGTCAGTACATAACCCGCTCGATACCATCTTCTCATTTTCGCCATTCGATTCTCCCCTTCTGATTGTACTTCCGCCAAGTCCAAAACAAGCCTGCGCCAAGTTGTATTCATTCCCAAATTCAAATTGATTGTATTGAAATAAAAGCTTCATTTCCAGTTGAAAAATACTTCAATTTTAACTACAATCAAATTAGAAATTGAAATAAAGGAGCTTCAACATGCGGAGGAAGAAAACGGTAACTTTGCAGGACTTGTCCGAGCAGTCGGGGCTTTCGGTTCATACGGTGTCCAAAGCGCTTCGAGGTCTGCCCGGCATGTCGGAGGAGACGCGGAATCATGTCCATAAAATCGCGCGGGAGATCGGGTACCGAAGCAAGGATCAGGAACGCGCTCATGCGGTCGAACGGATACCGGTGCATCCGCTTAAGCCTTTAAGGTTCAAAATGGTCATCTCCGACAGTACCCAAACGTTTGATATGATCCATCTGATATTAAGCGGACTTCAGGAGAAGCTGTCGGAATACGGCCACTCGATCGAAACGGTGACGATCCCGTATCGTCTCGAAAACAAAGCCACACTTGCGAACTGGGCGAAAATCCACCAATTGGAATATTGCGACGGTATTTTTATTACGCCTATGATCGGCCAGGAGCAGGAGGCGCATTTGCTGCGCTATGCGATTCCGCGCATCCTGATCAATTTCCCCGGACCGGCCGCCAAGGTCGATAGCGTCGCTTGGGATGTCGGGACAGCGATACACGAATCGGTGCGTTACCTGCGGTCCAAGGGCCATACCCGGATCATGTACATCGGCAAAATCGGCCATCACAGAGGGTTTGTATTGCGCTGGCAGGCGTTCGTGGCTGCGATGAACGAAGCGGGGATCCTGGCGTCCCCGGACGATCATATGACAGGAGGTTTGGAAGGGCAAGTCAATTGGAATCCGCAGTTAATCGAAAAGCTGAATCATTTTGAGCCGACGGCCATCTTAAGCGCAATCAATCACGATCTCGTCTGGATTTATAACGCTTGCAGCTCGATCGGCAAACGCATCCCAGACGACATTTCGCTCATCAGTCTCGCCCATGCCGAGAATCCCTTCGTGCCGGAACTGACGCGGCCGCTGCTCATGATTCGCGAATCCGGAATCCGCGCAGCCGAGCGAATGCTATGGCGAATGGCGAATTCCCACCTGCCTTACGAGCATATTTTGCTCCAGGGAGGTTTTTATGAAGGGGCCACGGTGAAGTCGTTTTGAATCCTACGAGAACCCCACAAAGTGGAGTTTAGGCTTCGAAGCTTATTCCAAATACTTTGTGGGGAGCCCCGAAACTTATGAATTCCATAGAGGTAACAAAAAAGGAACACCTGACCGCCGTATAGGCAGATCGGTGTTCCTTTTTGCGCGGGCGGGCTGCCCGGCCTTTTGCCGTTTAGGCATGTGGCGCATGGGACGATTTGACGCGCTTCATGAACAGCGACAGCACCACCGCGAGTACGGCAAAGCCGAGGCCGTACAGGAAGGCATTGTGCACGCCGGACGCCATCGCCTGGGCGATTTGGCCCGGATTGGCCGGATCGGTCGAATTTTCGAGAAAGTGACGCTGACCGGACGTCATGATGCCGATGAAGAAAGCGACGCCAATCGCTCCGGCTACCTGCTGCAGCGTGTTCAAGATCGCCGTTCCGTGCGGATAATATTGCGGCGCCAGTTCGTTCAATCCGTTCGTCTGGGTCGGCATCATAATCATCGAGATCGCGACCATGATACAAATGTGCAAAATGAGAAATACGGTTTTGGACGTATCCACCGACACCTGCGTAAAAAACCACATGATGATGGCGAGAAACACGGTGCCCGGAATGACGAGCGCGCGCGGACCGAATTTGTCGAACAGCTTGCCCGTCACCGGCGAGATGAAGCCGTTCAGCAAGCTGCCCGGCAGCATAATCAGGCCGGACGCGAATACGGTCATCCCGAGAGCGCCTTGGAACAGGAACGGCAGCAGGGCCATCGTCGAAAACAAGGTCATCATCATAATGATCAGCATAAGGGCGGTCAAGGTGAACATCGGATAGCGGAATGCCCGCAAATCCATAAGCGGCTCCCTCACCTTGAGCTGCCGGATCGTAAACAGCAGCAGCGAGATGCCGCCCACGATTACGGTGCCATACACGGATGGGCTTGACCAGCCGCCATGTCCTTCACCCGAGCTGCTGAACCCGTATACGATGCCGCCGAAGCCGATCGTCGAGAGCAGAATGGATACTACGTCCACCTTCGGCTTCGTCGGCTGCGACACGTTTTTCAGATAAATGGAAGCAAAAATAATCGAGAAGACGGCAAACGGCAGCACCATGTAAAACAGCCAGCGCCATTCGAGCGAATCCAGAATAAGACCGGAAAGCGTCGGTCCGATGGCCGGCGCGAACATGATGACGAGGCCGATGCTCCCCATCGCGGCTCCCCGCTTCTCAGGCGGATACAGCACGAGAATCGTGTTCATCAGCACCGGCAGCATGAGGCCGGTGCCCGCCGCCTGCAGCAGACGGCCTACGAGCAATATCGAGAAGTGCGGCGCAATGCCGCAAACGAGCGTCCCGATTGTAAATAATGACATGGCGCCCAAAAACATTTGCCGCGTCGTAAACCATTGCACGAGCAGCGCCGAGGCGGGCACGAGCACCCCGACAACGAGCATATAGCCGGTGGCCAGCCATTGCATCGTAGGAGCCGACACGTTCAGCTCGACCATTAGCTCGGGAAAAGCGATATTTAGCAGCGTTTCGTTTAGTATCGAGAAAAAAGCCCCGATAAGAAGCGAAATCAAAATCGGCAGCCTTTTGACGCCCTGCAAATCGAAAGGCGCCGGAGCCGATGCAGCATGATCGGTATTCAAAAAAGTTCCTCCTTTTAAAATGGGCAACCTTCCCCAGACACGTCCCTATTGTAGCATGGAGGGCGCGAAACGGTTTCTTATCGATTGCTAAAGTTTGTGTAAACCTGAACTCGAAAAAACGGCGCAGCTAACATTTTAATACAAATGAAGCATTTTTCAAAATGAGGATATCGTTATAGCCAAACTTTCCTTCTTTGATCTTTTTTAGTATACCCGTCAAAGCGGACAACCTCTGTCATATTGAGCTTTTTGCAGAAAAACGAAAAACTGCCCGGATACCCGGACAGTTTCCTGCTTGCCTGTTCAAGTTTGATCGAGCCGCTTGAACTCGTAGCCTTGCGCACGCGCCTGATCGATAATATCGCCCATCGCATCGGCGTTGTCTTTGGACACGGAATGGAGCAGAATGATCGCGCCGGGATGCAGCTGGCTGACCACTTTATCGTAGGCGTAGCGGGCGCCCTTTTGGTTTTTCGGCTCCCAATCCACGTAGGCGATCGACCAGAACACATTCGTATACCCGAGCTTGCGGCTTACATCAAGCACACGGTCGTTAAAAATGCCGCGAGGCGGACGCACGTAGCTCATCTCCGTCTGCCCGGTAATCGCCGCAATCTGCTGCTTGACCTTATCCAGCTCGGTCGCCATCCGCTCATCCGAAATTTGCGTCATATCGGGGTGACTCCAGGAATGGTTGCCGATCAGATGCCCTTCTTGCACCATCCGCTTCAGCAGCTCGGGCTGGTCTTCGATATAGTGGCCGGTGACAAAAAATACAGCCGGCACATTTTTGGCCTTGAGCGTATCGAGAATTTTCACGGTATGCCCGTTCTCGTAGCCGTTGTCGAACGTAAGGTACAGCGTCTTCGCTTCACCTTCCATGCGGAAGAGCGCGCCGTTCTTGGTCAGTACTTCCTTGAAGCCCTCTTCGTCGATCGAAGCGGGGGCTCCGTTTTTGCTTTTTTTGAAGCCGAAATGATACGGTCCGTCGCCTTGCGCCAGCGCCGTCCCGCCCCATGCCGCAAGCAGCATAAGCAGCAGCAGCGCCGCTTTTACAGGTAAACGTTTCATTCGCGTTTTCGCGTGCCCCTTTCCGGTTCACAAGTTTTGGTGATCGTTCCAGCTTTCTGAAGCTTTCCCGCGAACGCCGAAATGTATGCGAAACATGCAAAAGAGCCCGGTTCGGGCTCTTTATGCCTGACTTAAACTTGCGGCAGCAGACGCAGCAGCCGGGCCGCGCCGGCTTCCAGCCGCAGCTTCCAATACCCCTCCGAATCCGGCCGGATAGCCGCTTCGCTCGCCACATCGATGCCAGCCGCGGGCATCGCAATCGCCCACTCTTCGTCCGATTCGCCGAAATTGGCCGCCAGCATATACATGCCGCCGTTCGCCCCCCGTACCGTTACGCCGCGAAGATAAGGGGAATCCGAGTCAATCGCGGACAAGAGACGGCTGTCGCCCGCCAGCTTCGCCGTCTCGTCGCAGGTTTTGCCGGATAGCATGACGTAGCCGGTATCGAGGATCGTATCGCCCGCCGCATACGATTGCAGCTTGGCTGTACATGGTCCGGCGATTACGTCGGCATAAAGCGTCCGCTCCATGCCCGTCGTCTTCGGACCGTCGGATAAGCCGATCTGCCTGAGGCCCGGCCGGCTTATGGCGATTTCGTCCGTACCGTAAATGGCGATGACGCCAAGCTTGTTGTCGACACAAAGCCACCTGGAACCGGTCGGCACGATCTCCTCGGCGCTTCCGTAGCCGTGCAGCAACAGCTTTCCGTTCGTCGTATAATAAGTCCGGTGGTTGCCGTTGAACACATCGTTCGGCATAAGCAGGTTCAGTCCTTTGACGGAACGGATAAACGTTCGCTGTTTGACCGCTGTCGCCTGCTGCAGAACAATCATTGTCGCATCGTCGGGCAGCGCCGCGCAGACGATCCGGCTCCGGGCCATATCTTCGTCCTGCTCGCCCTCGCCGAGCAGCGCCATCGTCCGCACCGTGGTGACGCCCGAGGTAAGGAAGCCGCCGGGGAAGGAACATCCCGCGTGCTTTTCCAGCTGCTGCTTCGTTATTTGCCCGAGCCCATGAAGCCGCGCGGCCATATTTTCCTTCCATTCCGCCATATCGCTTGCTTCCGGCGGCAAGCACAGCCCTTGCGGCTTCTCGGCCGCATCCCATACCCAGGAAGCGATTCTGCGTTCGCCGCGCTGCAAGTAAGCTCCGTGATAGTCATCGTGCCACGCCCCGTAAGCAGTAACGGAAACCGCCTCCGTCGCTGCCGCGCTCGCAGCCGGAGCCTTGCATTCCCCGCCGTCGCGCTTCTCCAGTACCATATCCCGCCATGCGAGCGCCATGGACAAGACGCACGCCCGGTCCGACTCGAGCCGGGTGAAATACAGCGGCGACGCCTCTTGAAGCGACCGGCAGCGATAGGACAGAAACGTCCCGTCGCCGCTCGCTTCCATTTCCGACTCGATCTGCGCCAGCCATCCTGCCTCGAAGCCTTCGCAGTCCGGGTCGCCCGCGAGGTCCGCCGCCATGTGCCACACCGGAATGACGTAATCCTGGCAGTACGTGTAGCGCACTCTCGTGTCGCCGCCGATCCGCGCGAGCCTACCGTCCGGAAACGTGCACAGCTTGACGACGTCCCACAGCTCACGCCAATGACGGTACAGCGATTCGGGCGGACGGAAGCCATTTCGTCTGCAAGCGAAGTGGTACATAGCCATGTTCGACAAACAGATGACCATATAACCGACATTCAAATAGCCGTGATGGTTAAGCGCATAGGAGGAGAAAAAATTCGCCCCCGCATATCGCTCGGCGATCCGTTTCCCGTCCACAATCTCGCCGCTCTCGGCATCTTCCGGCACCGATATCGCATTCACCAAAAAGACGCTACCCTTCTCCCGGTATAACGCCGCTCTCGGGGCGTCCGGGTACATCGCCGCCGTGCGGTGCAGGAAGGCGCCGTTCCACAAATTGCTCTCCGGCTTGTTGTTCCCGTCCTTCGCGTATAAGCCGGCTACGATCTCGTAATGCTCGAGCAGCCAGTCGCTTTCGGACAGCAGCACCGTCCGCAGCAGCGAGCGGTCCTCTGCGGTCATAAAAGGCTCAATCGCCTCTACCGCATGCATCATCCGCTCCGTACCGAGAACGCTGATCCAGGTATGCCCCCATGAGGTGCCGTCCGTGCACGTATACGTCCCTTCCTTGTGCGTATGCAGGCAGTAGCGCAGCAGCCGCAGCGCGGTGTCCAACACGTAGTCGCGGCTTCGGCCAGCGCGCGCTTCGTCGTACCCCGGATGCGCGGCCAGCATCGCGAAGGCGGTGAACGCCTTCTGGTTCGTTTGCACGCCCCATGTATTGACACCTGTGCCGTAGCAGGTCAGCTCCGGCCGATCCGGACAAACGTACAAATACGGCTTCGCCCCGCGAATCCATCTCTCCAGCAGCCTTACGTACCGCCCCGTTTCTACTCCGCCCATTCTCCATGCTCCCTTTCGCGCCGAAATCCGCGATTTATTTTTTCAGATTGGCAATGGCTTTGTCCGCCGCTTCCTCCATCGCGCGTAACGCCGTATTCAGATCGGTTTCGCCCAGCATTAACTTGATGATTTCCGAGGAATACGCTTTCTCTACGGGACCGTCATAGATCGTCCGGGGTGAAATCGGAGCGAACTGATCGTAGAAAGCCGCTTTTACATTTTTCCCTGCGTATGGCGTATCTTTGGCGAACGCGTCCTTCACGCCTTGTGTCTTGATAACCGGCAGCGCGCCCTTCTTCGACAGCTCGGTCTGGTATTCGTCCGACACCAGATACTGAATGACGTCCATCGCCTGCTCCTTATTTTTGCTGATCGCCGATAGGCCGAAGTAAGTCGGGTAAGATTGCGGCCCGGTGTTCGGCTTCTCCTTGAATACGGGGTAGGAAACCGCGTCCCAATTGAGCGACGAAAAATCCGGGTTGGTGTGGGTGTTGGCCAGCGCAGCCAGCATCGCGACGTCTTTGTTTTTGACGAAGGCGTTCACGTCGGGCACTTTATTTTCCTTTCGCACCTTGTCCTTGAACGTTTGCGTTTCCGCCATCCGCATATAGACCTGGTAAAGCGTTTTCCATCCCGGGTCCGAAATCGCCGGCTTTTGCGTCTGCGGATCGACAAAAGGCAAAGAGAGCGAGTTGGTCGTGAAAAAATGGCCTAGGCCGAGTCCCGCATATTGGACCGAGCCGTCGGTGCGCGAAAGCCGGGTATTCAGATCAAGCACGTCGTCCCATGTCATGCCGTCCTTCGGATACGTGACGCCGAACTTGTCGAAAATATCTTTGTTGTAGTACAACATGACGGTATTGTTGAGTACCGGAAGCGCATACATTTTGCCTCCTCCGGACATGACCTTCATCGCATCGAGCAGAGTCGGCTCGATCCGGCTCGTATCGACGCCCCTCAGCTTCATCAGCTCGGTCATGTCGTATTGCAAGCCGTATTGCATCGGTCCTTGCGGGAATAAGCCGACCGATTCCCAGACGATGTCGATCGCCTGTCCGGCTGCGATCAGATCCGGATATGTCGATCCCTTAGCGCTCTGGATGTAAGTGAACGTATGCTGAGGAAATTTTTTGCGGATCGCATTTCCGAACCGTTCGTCGAATAACGCCTCGGTCCAGCCGCTCATCGAATGGATGACGAGGTGCGCCGGAGGCGCTTCCTTTTTCACCGGTGTGGCGGTGTCGCTCCCCATATTTGCGCTCCGGCTGCATCCGGCCGCAAGCGACGCACATAAGATTCCGGCGGTAACCGCTGCTGCGGCAGTGCGGTATCGCATTTGCATCTCTCCTTTTCTTTTTTAATTCCCCTTGATTCCCCCGATTCGACACAACCCGGCATAAGATCAGCTCTACTTACCAGATCATCCCTTATCCATTATGTAATTCCCCTTGATGTACAATCATCATAAATCGAGCGAATCAACGTGTCAATCTAATTATTTTTGTTCCATAGCGATCCGCTCGGCCCGCTAGTTCCGCGAAAGGGAACCAATGTGCTGTACAATCGGCTGTTTCATTTGCTATCATAAACCATAGCCCATTCTGGAAATACGCATCAATTCCTATAGATCAAGCAAAGGTTGGAGACGTGAATGAGCACTACGGAATCCGGCAGAAGAACGTTTCGTTCCCGCTTGAACGAAATGATCGATCAGCTGCGCGACGGGATCGCTACCGGCAAATATAAACACGGGACGTATCTTCCTCCCGAAAAAACGCTCGCCGCCCAGTTCCGGCTCAGCAACAAAACGGTCCGCAAAGGACTTGAGCTGCTTATGTCCGAGGGGCTTATCGAGAAAATACCGCGTGTCGGCAGCATGGTGACGGCCGCTCCTCTCCTGTCCGAGGCGGAGCCTGCCGTTACGATCGTAATGGGCTGTTATTCGACGAATGAAAAGACACTGATCTTGTCCCCGCTTCTGGACGACTTCCACAAGCTGCATCCTTCGATTCGCGTTGAGGTTGTCGCTCTTCATTCCAGCAGCCAGTTTATGGAGACACTGCGCCCCTGCCTCGACAATGCCTTACTGGACGTGTTTACTGTTAGGGACTGGCACTTTAGCGAAATCGCCGACGGCGGCTTCGCGGATTTGCTCTTACCGCGTTCAGGAAGCGAGCAATATTATCCGTTCCTCGCCGGTTCGTTTACCCGCGGCGGCGTGCTGTACGCCGAGCCGCTATCGTTCTCGCCCGTCGTGCTCGCCTACAACAGGAAGCATTTTCGCGAAGCCGGCTTAATGGAGCCGGACGCCGGCTGGACATGGGACATCGCGGCGGCGAATGCGACAAAGCTGACGGTTCCCGGACAACGCTTCGGCCTGCATTTTCAGGTACATATGGACGACCGCTGGCCGATCTTCCTGCTGCAAAGCGGGCGGCATCTACCGTCCGGCAGACCGCAGGATGGCGAACAACGCAAGGTAGTGAACTGGATGAGCGGCATTCGAATCAGCAAAGACATCATCGGGAATCAGGCTCTCTTCCCCCATCCGCTGTACGGCTCCGACAACGATATCGGCACCTTGTTCATGCAGGAGCGCACTTCGATGATTATGACCGGCTACGAGTCGCTGAACCGGTTCGCCGCCACAGGCATCGAGTACGATATATCGTCCGTGCCGTACATCAGCGATCCAAGGACCCTTATGACCGTTACCGGAATAGCCGTAAACAAACAGTCCAAGCACCGGACGGAAGCGGATTGCCTCGCCGTTTACCTGGCATCGCCCCGCGCCCAGCGGCTGCTTCGCGAGCGCACCCTATGCATCCCGGCCCTGAAGCCTGCTGCGGAAGCGCCGGTCGCCGCGGTTGATACGCTGAACAGGCCGTCCCGCTTCCAGCTGTACCGCGACATAATCCCGAGCTTCCGCAAGCTCGGCGAGCTGCAGCTCCCTCCGGGCGGGCTTCGGCCGCTGCATGAAGCGATGAAAGATTATTGGACCGACTCCATCGACGAAACGGCGCTGCGCGTTAGGCTGGAGACGATCTTGTCCGCCCCTGCCGATTGCCCGGTCCATTCTTGACCGTTTCCAGTCGGTCTCCGCGGCATTAGGCGCGTGCGGAGGCCGGTTAGCCGCAATTGGAACGACCTGACGGGAGAGATGCCCGATGAGCAACTGGCACCGCCTGCTATGGATCGACAAACAAATTCGCGAACGCCGTTATCCGAACGGCCCCGGTATCGCGGAGAAATTTAACATATCCGTCCGCCAGGCGTCGCGGGATATCGAATATTTGCGCGACTCTCTGGAAGCCCCGGTCGTCTACTGTCCGAGGCGCAAAGGGTACCGTTACGAGGAAGCTTCGTTTCAATTGCCGGCAACTACGATTACGGCGGAACAAAGACTGGCGCTCCGGCAGCTTTCGACCTATTTCGGCATGAAACCCGAAGAAGACCAATTCGGTCTCGGCGAACTGTTCCGCAGGCTGGAACGACTGGCCGGAGACGGTGCTCCCTCTGCGGCGTTATCGCTGCCGGACGCTGGGCGCCGGGAGACGGAGCGGCACATGGAAAGCGCGATTCAGGCCGCAGCAACAGCCGCTGTTATGCCGAGTTCGGAGCCGTACTACGCGGACATCCAGTTCGAAGCAGCCGGCATAGCGGAAGCCTTTCGATTGGACGCGGTCGATCTGGGGAACCGTACGTTTCGCGTTCGGTACGACAGCGTAGAGCGTTTGATCGGCTTTCTGCTATCGATTCCGTACCCGTTTCGCGTTTTGTCGCCGAGCTGGCTCGGCACTATGATGAAGTTTAGGCTGGAAAAAAAGCTGCGGGCCATGAACAGGTAATGATTGACAATCCCATGGACCCGTAGTATCTTTTGATGTAATAGTTAAATATAAATTTAACTAATTAAATTATAGTTAAATATATTTTTAATAAAGGAGTGTGCACTAAATGCCTCCCCCTTCTACTCGGCCCGATCTTACGTTTGTGTTTAACCCTCTGTTTGAATATTGGACTGCGCTCTCCATCATTGCCAATCAAGCCCAGGTCCGCCAAGCTTTTCAGGAGCATGGGGAGAAGCTGGAACAGATCGGGCTAATCGAGCGAATGGACGAACATCTGTCCCGTTTTATGCGGGATGAGCTTGTTTACTTTTTCGGACATGCGCCAAACCAAACGCCGCTGGGCGATGAAGCGATCGCAACCGTTGCGTTTGCCAGTCCGTCTCCGCTTGCCGTCCCGGACGGTTTGCACGCCGTGGAACAGCTTGCCCCCATACCGTTAGTCGCCCAAATGGTCAAGTCCGTATTTAAGCAGCAGCTCCCCGCCTTGCTGGCCGGCCGGTCGTGGGAGGAAACGCGTAACGACCGGGATTTTCTGTTACATGTGCTGGATCAGGCCGCTGCGCCGGACCAACAATTAGCCGGCCGGCTGCGCGAATGCTTGAAGTTTCCGGACGAAACGAAGGTCCGATTTTTGATGCTGCTGAGAACGTTTTACGAGCATGTGTACAAACCGCTCGAGGAACAGATCGCCCTCTTATCCGGAAAAGGCGCTGAGAAATATAACGATTATTACAAGCAGCACCCCGACCATTTTCTCGAAGCATACTTGATCGGTATATCAGAAGACGCCCTTGTGCGGCCTACCCGGATTCACATCAGCCTATTCGATCAGGCGTGCAGCGACATGCATTCGCATGTTCGGCAGGATGAGGCGCACAACTGGATCCGGATAGGGGTTCATCTTGACCGATTTCTCGGCGGCAAGCCGCAGCGCAAGCAGGCGGAGCTGTTTCTCAAGCTGCTCTCCGACCCGAAACGGATCGCGATTATCGAGGCGCTCGCTCAGCGGCCGTGGTACGCTCAGGAGCTGGCGAAGAAGATGAATTTGACTCCGGCGGCGATTTCCTACCATATGAGCTTTTTTTACGGGCTCGACGCGGTGCGCATACGCAAATCGGAGCAAAGGCATTATTATTTGCTGGATAAAGAGAAGATGCGAAGCTATTTCGCTTTGACGGAACAAGTGCTGCTGCAAGATTGACCAGTCGCGGGCCAATACGATTGGAGGCGTTCCGATGCCCAAGCGCGTGAGCAAGCCGGTATTCGTTCAATTGCTGCTGCCCTATGTCGGGCGATTTTGGTTCATCTACTTTTGTTTGGCTCTAGTGTTGCTTGCCGGCATCGCCGACGGATTGCTGTTTACGTGGTTTTTTCAGACGATTACGAACGCGGCGGTCAGCGGGGATGAATCAACGGTACGTACCTATTTCGCACTTGGCTCTATCCTTGTTATTGTCATGATGACGGTGCAGTATATGAATATGTACTTGGAGTCGCTGGCAACAAGCAAGGTCAAAACGAGCCTGGCAAACGATCTGTTCGCCCACCTTATCAAGCTGCCCACCCGGTATTATACGAGCCATCATTCGGGGGATCTCGTCGCCCGAATGACTCAAGATGTAGGGCAAATCGGCGGAGCGATCGGAGGAAATCTGCTCAGCTTGATCCGGCAGCCTTTATGGGCGGCAGCCTCGTTTGCCTATTTGGTGACGATCCATCCTCCGCTGGCGTTAATCGCCCTTATGCTGGGTCCGCTCACTGCGGTGCTGGCCCATAGCTTCGGCCGGCTCATGCGACGGAACGGGCGACACATTCAAGAGCTGACTGGCAAACAAACCGAATATGTAAACGATTCGTTCGCCGGGCATTTGGTCATCCGAGCGTTCGGACTGGAAAGCGATCGGTCGCGGGGATTTCGCAGGCAAAATGATAGGCTTCGGGGACTTCAGTTGAAAGAGGGACGATTGAAGGCGGGCTTGCAGGCTGGCTCGACCGGAATCAGCATCGCCGCCCAAATCATAGTGCTAGGCATCGGCTCGCTCCTCATCGTTCGCCAGGAGCTGTCCATCGGGGAACTCGTCGCTTTCATTTCGCTGACTCAGGGTCTGATCGGACCGTTCTCGAGCATGGCCGGGACGTGGGCGGGATTTCAGCGGTCGCTCGCTGCGGCGGAGCGCATTTTTCAGGTTATGCGGGAACCGGCAGCCATTCAGGCTCCCTCCGCTGCGACGGACAGCGCGCCAGCCTTGACGGACGGAATCCGTTATGAGAACGTTTCCTTCGCATACGATACGAACCGTACCATACTGAAACATTTCGATTTGTATATTCCCGCCGGCAAAACAGTTGCGTTCGTCGGACCAAGCGGAGCAGGCAAAAGCACCGTTTTTAATCTGACGCTTGGTTTGTACGAGGTAAATGCCGGGATGATCCTGATCGACGGACAAAGGCTCGGTGAATCGGCAGACCGTAAGCGGAACTATCTCTCTCTCGTGCCTCAAGAGACGTTTCTGTTCAGCGGTTCGATCCGCTCCAATATCGCGCTAGGCCGAAGCGGAGCAACGGATGAGGACATTACCCAGGCGGCTATAGCGGCGGAAGCGCACCGGTTCATCATGGAGCTGCCGCAAGGATACGAAACAGAGGTCGGTGAACGGGGAATCCGGCTGTCCGGCGGACAAAAGCAAAAAATCTCGATCGCCCGGGCGCTGCTTCGGAACGCCCCGGTGCTGCTGCTGGACGAGGCGACCTCCGCCCTCGATTCCGAATCGGAGGCTTCGATTCAGAGGGCGCTGCGGACGCTGATGCAAAACCGGACTACGCTCGTTATCGCGCACCGGCTGTCGACCGTTCTCGATGTGGATTTGATCGTAGTGATGGATCAAGGGCGGATCGCCGAAATGGGGAACCACCTTCAACTGCTTGAGCAAGGCGGCCTGTACGCCAGCATGTTTGCGATTCAGTATAGAGAGTACATGAAAGCCCCGGCCGTCCAAGATTTAGTCTAGCGCTGCAAACGGGTAGGACACTATATGGCGTACCGATCCTGTATACTGGATTCAAATGGGCTGAGGAGCGTGAACGGGTTGGCTATCAAGCACGAGAAGCTTTTGTGGCGTCCTTTCTGGGCGACGCATATCGGGGCGATCAAAGGGTGTACCGACTTTCTTGGCATCGGAATGTCCGACGCCTGGTTATCCGGCGGCAGCGGCCACGCGTTCGTCCTGAACGTAAACGATACTGTATCGGCAGCAGGTCCGACAGCCTGGAATACGGAAATGGTAAGGCTGCTGGGCCACAATCTCGGCTACGGCATCTCCGGGGTATTTGCACGGCGAAGCGACCCGCAATTCCAATCGAAACAAAAGCTGGCTTGGGAAACGGCGAAGCAAGCGCTCGACGACGGACTTCCGTGTTACGGCTGGGAGCTCGGCCTGGCCGAATATTATGTCATTAACGGCTACAATCAGTACGGCTACTTTTATTCCGGAATCGGGACGGCTGAATACAGGTTCGATCTGGTGCAGGAGAGGAGAGCCGAACTCTCGGACGGCCTGTTTTCTTCCGCGCATCGGCAAGCTTTCTCCATGCGGGGCTTCGAGCTGTCCGGACATGTCCGCATTGAACGCCGTTTCGGCTGCTGGATTATTGTCGATGAGGCAAACGGCGACCGTTTTTCCGTGCTGGAGGATGCGAACGGCAGGCTGATGGTTCACGGCGACTATGCGATCAGCCAGGGTTTCAAGCAATGGGACGATTTGGGAGCGGCTCAAACCGGCCTGCTCGAGCTGTATACGGTGGAGCGCGCCTACAGCTCCGACGACAAAGCCGTCGTCAAGGAGTCGCTCGAATTCGCATTGGAGTTTGCCAAAGCTCCGCGCAAATGGGTAATGGAAGGGTTTCATACGGGGGACTCCGGCTATGGCACGTGGATTCGCGCCTTGGAGAACCACCGTGCCGACGGCTTCGGAACCGCGTACAATGCGGCGTGCTGGCAGGAGAGCCGTATGCTGGCGGCGTTGTTTCTGAAGGAGGCGGCCGACCGGCTTGGCGAGCCGTATGCCGACCGGCTGCGGGAAGCGGCGGACTGGTACGATACGGCGGCGCAGCAGCTGGACGTCGTCGCGAGGCTTTTTCCGTTTCATACGCGAAAGTTTCAGCATATTCGCGAAGATGAAGCAATCCGCGATGCGGTCCGCGCGTTGTCCGAAGCCCGACATGCCGAGCGGCGGGGGATGGAGAAGTTGGAGGGTATCGTAAAAGTTCTGGGATAAATACATCTATTCCATCTTCGCATGTACAATAAGACGGTGTGTTGCATTTACGACCGGATCACACGTAATCAAAGTAAGCCGCTTCTCCTTCCCGTCGCTCTCCAGCACGGATACATCGTCGGGCGCCACGAGCAGCGTCTCGTAAACGGTATACTCGTATGTCGCGTTGGCCGTTCGAATGAGAATCGAATCGCCCACTTTCACTTCGTCGAGACGGTTAAACAACCGCCCCTTCGTGCGCGCCCGGTGCGCGGCGATGGCGGCGTTACCGACTTCGCCGAGCGGTGCGGTCTCCGTCATATGGGTGGCGGCAGCGCTCATATTCGCTTCCGTCGCTCCCTCCAGCACCGGGAGCTTGACGCCGATCGAGCCGATTTCAATGACCGCGATCGCTTTCTCTCTCGGTTTGTCGGCCACAGCCTGCGGCGCCGCTTCCCGGACGTCTGCTTCGTTTGCAGCGGCGGGCACGGGGAGCGCAGCCGCTTCCGTTTCGGCCGGCACGGAGGGCTCGTCCTCTTCGGGACGCGTGCTTACTTGCGCGAGCAGGTTGGACACGCGCTCGTAGCCGGAGATAACCGAAGTATCAACGATGGCCCCTTTCGGCTGCACCAAATGATCGGCCTCCCGCAGCAGCTTGTTCATCTCCCAGTCCGACCGCCATTCCATCCATTTGGGCGCAACCAGCACGACAAGGCCAAGCACGATCAAGCTGTACGAGAGCACTCTCCATCTCATGTGATTTCCCTCCTTTGCTTCGATTATACCGGTAAAACGCGGCTCCCCTTATCCCGACAAGTTTAAGCAGGACAAGGGGAGCCGGCCGCTTACAGGCCTTTTTTCGATTTCATGCTTTTGCGTCTGGCGTAAAGTCCGGCAGCGATCAAAGCAATACCTGCGATGTACATCGGCAAAGGATTCGCCTCGCCGGTTTGCGGAAGCGCCGGAACCGCTACTTTTGGAACTCCGCCCTTCGGCGTTTCCTCATCCACGATTTCGATCGAAGGTACTACCGGCGTTGGGGCCTCAGGCTCCTTCGGAGTTACACCGCCTTTCGGCGTCTCTTCCTCATCGATTTGGACCGGAGGCACCTCCGGCGTTTTCGTCGAAGGCTCTTTCGGAGTCACCCCGCCCTTCGGCGTCTCTTCATCCGTTACAATCTTTTCTCCGGTAGGCGTTTCCGGCTTGCCCGGATTTACCGGGGTTCCAGGATTCGAAGGAGTGTCCGGATTGCCGCCCGGTTCCTCTGGATTGCCACCCGGATTGCCCGGATTGCCTGGCTCCACCGGCGTTTGCTTCTTGCTGTTCGTTACCGTTACTTTCACGGCGGACGAACCGATTGTCACTTCGTACTTCGCTTGATCGATCGCGTAGCCGTTCGGAGCCGTCAGCTCTTCTAGGATATAGTCGTCGTACGGCAGATCGCTGAACGTCGCTTTGCCATCGGCATCCGTCGTTTGCACGAGCCGCGCTCGCTTGCCCGCTTTGTCGTACAGGGCGAACTCCGCTCCCGCCAGCACCTTCGCCGAGTCGTCCTTAGCGACCTTCGTCACTTCCAGACTTCCCTTCGGCTCCACCGGCGTTTGCTTCTTGCTGTTCGTTACCGTTACTTTCACGGCGGACGAACCGATCGTCACTTCATACTTCGCTTGATCGATCGCGTAGCCGTTCGGGGCCGTCAGCTCTTCCAGGATATAGTCGTCGTACGGCAGATCGCTGAACGTCGCTTTGCCGTCGGAATCCGTCGTCTGCACAAGGCGCACACGCTTGCCCGCTTTGTCGTACAGAGCGAACTCCGCTCCTGCCAGCACTTTCGCCGGATCGTCCTGAGCGACCTTCGTCACTTCCAGACTGCCCTTCGGCTCCACCGGCGTTTGCTTCTTGCTATTCGTTACCGTTACTTTCACGGCGGACGAACCNNCAGAGCGAACTCCGCTCCTGCCAGCACTTTCGCCGGATCGTCCTGAGCGACCTTCGTCACTTCCAGACTGCCCTTCGGCTCCACCGGCGTTTGCTTCTTGCTATTCGTTACCGTTACTTTCACGGCGGACGAACCGATCGTCACTTCGTACTTCGCCTGATCGATCGCGTAGCCGTTCGGGGCCGTCAGCTCTTCCAGGATGTAGTCGTCGTACGGCAGATCGCTGAACGTCGCTTTGCCATCGGCATCCGTCGTTTGCACGAGCCGCGCACGCTTGCCCGCTTTGTCGTACAGGGCAAACTCCGCTCCTGCCAGCACTTTCGCCGGATCGTCCTGAGCGACCTTCGTCACTTCCAGACTGCCCTTCGGCTCCACCGGCGTTTGCTTCTTGCTATTCGTTACCGTTACTTTCACGGCGGACGAACCGATCGTCACTTCGTACTTCGCCTGATCGATCACGTAACCGCTTGGTGCTGTAAGTTCTTCCAGAATGTAATCGTCGTACGGCAAATTCGTAAACGTCGCTTTGCCGTCGGCTCCCGTCGTCCGGGTAATAGGCGCTAGTTTGCCCGCCTTGTCGTACAGGGCGAACTCCGCTCCCGCCAGCACCTTCGCGGGATCGTCCTTAGCGACCTTCGTCACTTCCAGACTGCCCTTCGGCTCGGCCGGTGTTTGCTTTTTGCTGTTCGTTACCGTTACCTTCTTCACATTGCCGTCTTTCACAATGGCGGAATCGATCGTTACATCCCGCTTGGCCTGGTCGATCACATAACCGTCCGGGGCGGTAAGCTCCTCCAGCACGTAATTATCGTACAGCAGGCCGGTGAACAAAATTTTGCCGTCCGCACCGGTCGTCTTCACCTGCGGCGCCCGGCTGCCCGCCTTGTCGTACAGGGCGAACTTCGCGCCAGCGAGCACTTGCTGCGGGTCGTCCTTAGCGACTTTCGTTACTTCCAGACTGCCCGTCACTCCGCCGCCGGAGCCCGAACCGGACGAAGTGCGCACGACAATATCTTTGCTCGTTTCGCGAACCTCGGTTGTCAGGCGCTCTCCCTCGAGCGATACCGCGTTGCTCACCATCTCTTTGTCGGCAGCAGTAATGAACGACTGGTATTCCAAAATGTACAGCGAAGCAATTTCTTTGGTGAACACAATCTCGAACGTTTCCTGATTGCCGCCAGCATTTTTGATCGTCAGCGTATAATCCGTTCCTTTGACCAGCTCGCCATCCTTGACCACGGCGTTTTTGCTGTCGTACTTCGTTGCGAACAAATGGAACGAATCTTCGATCAGAATCTGGTTGGCGCTCGGCTGATCGATAATTTTCGCATTAGATACATAAGACTGCCCTTCGTTGATCCGGATCGTCCAATCGATTTTGTTGCCGTTTTGCGCGCCGCTTTTCGTCACATACTCGCCGCCGTGAGGAACAGTAACCTTGGCGCTCCACTGCGCTACCTGCGTGGCCCCGTCCTTCAGAACGGCGACGTTCTGAATCTCCTTCTCGATCAGCGCATCCTTCAGCGTCGTCTGGAACGTAATCCAGTACGGCGAGTCGATCGGGCCGAGGAAGCGAACGGACAGCTCATTGCCGTTTGCAGCCGACGGAGGCGTTACTTCATACAGGCTAGTATCGACCGCGTTGCCCTTCGATACGCCGTTGCTGGATCCGAGCAAATTCATCTCGTATACTTTTACGGAGTTCGGCACGAGAGCTTGCCCTTGCTTCAGTACGTCGGTCACGACCGCCTGGGCGATCGAATCCAGATTGTAATTCAGCATGACATCCCATGTAATGATTTTGTTAACGGGATCGTATTTGCCACTTTTGGCGCCGTTATTTTGCGTATAGGTGTCCGGGTTAAAATTGGCCGAGGACTCGACAGGCCCTTTCGCCTTGCCGCCTTCTACCCAAGTTACGATCGCTTTGTTCGTGATGGCTTTATTTTTGTCCGTTTTCCAGTCCAGGTCGAATTTCGTGTCGAACGTAATGACATAAGGCTGGTCGAGCGTTTTCGTGAACTGAATGTCAAAGCCGTTACGGTTGTTAGCAGCGACGAGCGTGTAATCGCCCGGCTGATTCAGCACCGTCTTGCCGTCCGCGCTTTTGATTTGCAGCGTTCCCGGCACGAACTCGAGTCCGCCATTCGTAAACGTATCCTTCAGCAGCACACTATCCATGCTGTAGTAGGTGCCATCCGGCTTTTTGTCGTTATTGACCGTAATTTTCCACGATGTCGTTTTGGTCTTGTAGTTAGCGCCCGTATTCTGCTTCACGACAATTCGGCTGGACAGCGTGACGCTCGACTCTTTGGACACGTTCCCGGCCGTCGTTACTTTGTTCACGATCTTCTCGTTCGCTTCAATCCGTTGAACCGGCTTCGTTTTATACTTGATCGAATACGGCGAGTTGATGTCGTTATTGAACTGGAGCGTAAATCCGTTCGCCGTTTCGGTCAGCGTATAGTCGCTTGCCGGAACGATATCGCTCGTATCCGCCTTGTACACAGTGAACGTGCCCGGCACGAGCGTTTGACTGGCGTTGAACGTATCGGTTAAGTAGGCGTTAGCTTTCGTTATGTTTTTTTCGCCGAAATTGTACTTGATGACCCATGTAATGATACCGGTTTGCAAGTCGCTGCTTTCATACCCTTTGGTCAGCAATTCGCCGCGCTGAATCGTTACCGTCGAGGTAGCGGTCGCATTCGCCATACTGTCGCCCGAAAGCACCGCCGTATTCTTGAAGTCGCTTTGCTCTCCCGTTACTTTCGTCGAAAACTGCACCTGATACGCTTTGCTGATCGTTTCGTCAAGGAACTTCAGCTTGAACCCGGTACCGCTGCTCGTATCAACCGAATACAGGCTGGGATCGGCAAGCGCGCCCAGCACGGTTGTCCCGTCGCCGTTCACTTGCAGATGGTACATCTTCACCGAGCCCGCAATCAGCTCCAGACCGGCCGGAAGCGTATCGGTCATGACGGCATGCTTGATTTTGTCGAGCGTCTTGTTTACCTGGACCGTCCAGTCGATCTGGTCTTTGCCGACCGCAATGCCTTGCTTGTCAATGACTTTGCCGGTTTGAGGTTTCAAGTTCACTACCGCAGTCTGCACGCCGCTTCTCACCGGAATGGCGATCACGACCTCCGTGCTGCCCTTGATCGTCTGCAGGCTGAACTCGGTCCGAACTTCCAGCTTGCCGCTTACGTTGGAATGACTCTCCACATAGTCGTTGAAGGTCATAACAACCTTGCCGCTGCGATCAACCGTGAAACTGCCGACCGTGCCCTGTCCGCTTACGAGCGGAGCGGATATGTCCGTATAAATCTCGAACTGGGACGGCAGGTTGAATGTGAAGGTGTCGCCGTCCTTGTAGCTATGGCCGTTCGGAAGCTCCCAGTCATAGCTCAGTCTTACGGCCGCGCCTACATTCAGCTGACTGCCCGGATTGTACACGGCATCGATAACCGTACCGGCATCGTCCATTATCGTCAGCTTGGTCAAAATGCTGCCGGTGTTGACGCCGTAAACGGAGCCGTACACCGAACCGTAAACGGAACCATACACCGAGCCGCTGCCCCACAAAGCTCCGCCAAACAAGGCCTGAATAAACAACATAATGGCAAAAAACAAAGAACCGATTTTCTTTTTCATAACTATTCGTTTCGTCTCCCATCACCTTTTTCCGCGCACCCGGAACAGGTGCGTACTCTCTCATGTGCCGGCGCCGTCAATCTGTAGCAGCACTAGTGAGCGGCTGGACTTGATGACAGCGCGGAAAAAACGTACATAACCTCCTTTCACCCGAGCAATCTGCTCATCAAATGGATACTCGATTTCTTGCAGTATAGACCTCGAATCTGTACAATTTCTGAACAACTGGAAAAAACCCCGGACCTTATGGTCGGGGCTTCCCAGGCTGCACAAGCTTAATACGTCTTGGCAGGGTTATATTTCGCAGCATCTTTTTCCATTTGGAAGGCGGTGCCGCTTCCGTTCCAACCGGCATCAACCGTCGTATCGATCGTGACCCATTGGTTATTTACATAAACTTCGTTCCAGGCGTGATAGGCGCTGACGTATTCCGTCGTTCCCATGATAAGCTTGGCCGGAATATCTATACCTCTCAGCATACCGGCAAACAATGCTGCGTAGCCGTAGCAAATGTCTGTTTTGGCCGCGAGCGTGCGGTCGATATCCGGTATATAATCGGCGGGTACATTTGCAGCCAGCGCTTCGTCGTATTGAATGTTGTTGATGATATATTCGTAGATGGCTTGTACTTTTTCCCGATCGGTTGCCAGCGTAGCTGTCAATTCCTTCGCTTTTTTTACGGCTTCATTCGCAGCCGTAAAATTTACATTTTGGATTGGGTTCAGATACACTTTCGTGCTGTCCGCGACTTCGAGCTTGACGGTTGCTTCTTGCACGATCTTGTACTTGTTTCCTTCCATTTGCTCCAGAACCGTAACCGTATAATCGCCGTTGCCCATTTGCAGCGCGAATGTCTCTTCGCCTTTGTTCGGCAGCAGTGTGTACGTATATTTGTCTTGACCCTTCTCGATCATTAGCTTCGTCTTGACGCCGGGCTTGACATCGTAGGCGACGCGGATGGCGCCGTTAGTTACACCGTCCAGATTAAGCCAATCGCCGACCGGAGCGGCTTGTATAGCAGGCGGATGGACCAGTAAAGCGAAAACGAGCGCTAAGGCAAGCAGCATATGGCGCATGCCCAAAACTCCCTTCGGTAGCCAGGCTGCCATCTGACAGGAATGTCAGGAAGGCCCTGTAGCTTTGCGTCCTTGCCTTTCGGCAAGTTTGCTATTATCGTTATAGAGTTTCATATGCATATCTGGTAGAATCGACAACCCGGAAACAAGCACAAAAAAAGCATACCCGTTCGGTAGCTGGCTGCCATTGACCGAGGTCAAGAAGGCCCTGTAGCTTTGCGCCGCTGCCTTTCAGCAGGTTTGCCGTTATCGTGAATCAGCTTTCCTATTTGTATCATACCAAATTTGACGAACAAATCAATAGAAAGTCCGAAAAAGATGAAGTTTGTCGAAAACAAAGAAAAGCTTCCTGCCGAAGCTTTTCCATGGGTCTTAAAACGGGAGCTGGAACAAATCATCCGTTTCGATCCGATACGTCCGTTCATCAATGAGTACGGCATCGGGACGTTTTCTCGCGAGCCACTCCTCGCTGAACGGTTTGTAATATCTCGCTTCGAATACATACGGCGCCCGCAGCCGGTCAAACGGCGGAATCCGCTCCATACGGCGGACGGCCCGCGCCGCTCCTTCGCGGATACGCTCGACCGATTCGTCTAAGCTCAAATGGTCGGCGCTTTCCAGTCCTTTGCCGTACTTGGTGACGACCGTTTCGATTTCGGGTACGAACAGTTTCGCCTCCAGAGCGGCCTTGTCGTCCCCGGCCAAAAAGATCGTCGGAACCGACCACACCCCCGCTTGCAAGGCATGCGTGGCGAACTCGCCGACAAATACGCCGTTCAGCCGGTAATACATCACTTCGACCGAGGAATACGTATGGCACAGCGGAGCGTCGATCGTGCCCGCCATCGCGTGCTGCCCGACGAACAGCAGCGCCGAGTAGCCGTCCAGCCTATGATGGGGACGCCGTCCTTCCTTCGTATCGAGATAGCTGCAGTTTACGAGATCTTCCGGAAACAAGCCCCCGCTGCCGTGGCCGTCCAGCACATCCACGACCGCCTCCGGGTAAACGGAACGGATCCCTTCGACACAGCCGTTCACTTCCCTCGCTAGTTGCTTCATGGAAGCTTGTTTGGCAAGCACATCGTTCGTGCGGGTTTGGGTAAACGAATCGGTTCCGGCGACACCCTCCAAATCGGTAATGATGAAAAATTTCATCCCTGTTCCTCCTGAATAGGTAATCGAGCAAAACTCCTACTCTAACGCGCAATCAGCAAGTTTCGTTCTCGTTCTCATAGTAGTGCATCCCCCGAGTGAAGACAACGTCATCATGTTGTCCATAAATGAATGGCTAAAAGCCCGGGTTCTCCGGGCTTTTCAGCGTGTTGGGCTCTGCAGCTGCCGCCAACGATGCGAATTCGTTTACGAACGGGTGAGAAGTCCTGCGTAAAGCTGGGCCATCAGGCCCATTCCCATCTGCGACAAGACACGATAGCCGCCGCGCTGCAGCTCCACTCCGCCGGCATTGTGCTGGGCGACGCCGGAGAGGATACCGTCCGGCGTCAAATACGGCCGCAGGGAGGCCAAACTTTCGGCCGCCGCATCCAGATGGCGCTGCGCCAGCAGTCCATGACCGGCTCCGAGCGCCAGCGCGGCGGCGATGCCGGACGAGCCAGACGTGTCGATTCCCGTTTGCGGCTCGTCCAGAAAGCACGACCATAGACCGGACGACTGTCTCCAGCCGAGGGCAACGTCGGCGATTCGCACCAGTTCCTCCTCGATCGCCGCCATTTCGGGCAGCCCGGCGTGATCGGACTGCTTCAGCTCGATCCACGTTCTCGTCATGCCAAGCATGTACCAGGCAAAGGCTCGCGCCCAGCTGCGGAACGTGCGCTCTCCCGTCCGCTGCGCGTACCTCAAATATACGTGTGGGCCGACTGCGAGCGTATCCCGGCGAAGCAACATCTGACGTACGGCCTGCTCCGCCAAGTCGCCTCGCTTTTCCCGTGAAGCAATAACGGCAAGGGGATACGCAACTGTGTACATCCCTTCCGCCGTGACAGTTTGGCCGTCGGTAATCGCTCCGGCGCCTCCGTCCGACTTCGCCGTCCAATACGCCAGCGCGCGCTCCACGACCGGATGGTCCGGCCGGTATTTGGCGATGACGGCGAGCGGGAGCGTCGCCTCGATCGTTGTAAACGAGTCGTCCGCAGCGCGGCCGTGAAGATCTTCATAATGTAGGCGGCCATCCGCTGCGACATATTGAGCGAGGTGATCATCCAGCGCCGGATCGATCTTCACAGCGCCCAGGACCGGACGAAGCGCGTACAGTCCGTCCAGCACGCAGCCTTCGAGCCAGCCGAAAGGCTGCAGAGACGAAAGCGAAACGAAACTGTCCAGAAAACGCTCCATAAGGTCCGTCTCAGCATTAGCATCCGCGCCGGCAACCAGATGCGGGGCAAACAGCCGAAGTTTCACCTCGCCCCCCAACTCGTCGAAAATCCACAGCGGCAACTCGCCGCCGCAGCGCCGCAGCACGACACCTTCGCACAGCGCCGCTTCCGCTTGTTCGCTCGTTAGCGGCAGTTCGAATAGTTGGAAAACGTAGGCGAACCGGATATCAAAGCAGCCCAGCAAAGCGCCCGACTCGGCCAGACGCGCCTCCACGAGCTGGGCATCGCGGTAGTCGAGCGCGACCGACAGGCGCAGGCGGCAGTCCGTGCCTGCCGGAAGCTTTTGAGGGCGAGTATCGTCCGCTGGCCACGTCAGGCGCACGCCCGCAGCTTGGTCGAGCGGCACCGCCGTCCAGCCGCTCGGCAATCTTTTGCCATCCGGTACGTTTATGCTCGCTTTGTCATCCATCCGCGCCGGGTAATGGATTACTGTATCGATAGAACTCCCTCCCTAGTAACCTTGTCCCGCCTGCCGATAGGTGAAAGACGGCAGGCTGGGGACACTATCTACTATTTTATTCCTATTCTGATAGAGTGCCATAAAGAATACTCCGATTTGTTTAACGATTATTGGTTAGGTGTGTCTGGATAGGCTTTGGAGCGAAAAGCAGAAAAAGTCCCGTATCTTCCCAATGTCCGCTAAGATTCGGCAATTCTTGTCTAGTAATTCTTATGCAATAGAAGCTATGTGCAAGTGCGATCGCCGCGCGTTATCGATAAGGAGCATTCCTATGTTTGGTCGTCAGCAGCCAATACTTTTGCTATACCACGAACTTAAACTTTCTTAATCGTTAAAAAAAACTGTTCCGTAAGCAGATCCCTCTGCCGCGAAACAGCCTTTTTTGAACGTCATCCTGCACTCCATGCAACCATTCATTACGGGCCAGCCCGGAGTAAAAATACTTTCCCGGCAAATGCACTGGCATTCCGTTGCCGGAAGGAGCAGCTAGTATTGTTTGGCTCCCCGCTCCCTTCGGGCCTGGGGCAATCTTTTCATGTATCGCTCCTGTTCGCGCACAAACCCGAATTGCTCGTACAACCCGTGCGCGTCCTTCGTTCCCAGAACGCCCGTCATCCATTCGAACTGCGGATCGTTTGTAATGACTTCGATCAGTTTTTTGGAAATTCCCTGGCCCCGGTACGGCTCCAATACAAACACATCGCACAAATAATACATCGTTGCTCCATCGGTGACGATTCTCGCGAAACCGATCATGCGCTCTCCGTCGTAAACGCTGTAACAAATCGAGTTTTGGATTGATAGTTGTATCGTTTCCGGGGACCTCCGGCTGGCCCAGTAACTGTTTGCCAAAAAATCGATGACGGTCTGGACGTTAACTTTCGATCGATCGTCGCTAATGACATACTGCTTATACGTCATTTCCATGAGTCAACCTCCGCATCTTTTTACAAAGACCAAACAACCTTCCCTTCCGGCTCCAGAAATTTGACACGCGCATTGAAGAACGCTCCTCGTTGAATCGCTCTCGCCATTATTTCTTTATAATACTCGGGAACGGACGCATGAGACGGCAGCTCGTCCAACTCCACCCAATAAGGGATATGCTTGTGAGGCTCCTTAACAAGCAGCTCACCGTTCACCTCATCCGTCACGAAATAGAAAGTAACGGTATGCGCGCCGTCTCTGCGGGACATGGAAGTTTCCACACCTGTCATCTGCGGATTGCGGACGATCAGCCCCGTTTCCTCATCCATTTCTCTTATGCACGCCTGCTCCAGTGTCTCCTGAAATTCCACGCCCCCGCCGGGTGGCGTCAGTTGATTGTAGGTGACATAAGAGGGCACCAGCTTTTTCATCAATACGATTTTCCCATCCCGAATACAAATGCAAGTTACTCTAACTCGAATGGACATTCAAACCGGCTCCCTTCCTCTGGATCGCCCTCTTCAGGGGAAAACGGGTCGCCGCCGTCAGGACCGGCATCGCCTTGTTCCACCTTTGGTCAGAGGGCCGAATACTCTCCGCCGGAATTTGCACCGCGCCTGTACGCCGGTTGCCGCGGCATCATAGGGCCACCCCTCCGCCGAAACTGGTTGAAAAGATCGTATTCGGTTTGCTCTATCATACGGAATTTTCCTTAATTTTACAACCGGTGATTTGGGCCAGAAAATGTGGCCGAAAGTGTTCAAAAGAACACTACCATCCACCACCGCGAAACACTCGCGGAACTGGACGGCTCCATCGAACACCGGGCTCGCCTTCTGCCAACCAGCATCAAAAAAAGGCACCTTGGCGGATAGCTCCGCAAAGGTACCTTCATTTTTATTCGGCGTCAAGGCGCCGGATCGCCTCCGCGCCGGGCAATGCCCGGACATCGTCCATGCCGATGACCAGATGAATGTTGTTCATCGTCCGCAGCGAGCCGGAGACGATTCCCGCCACCCGGCCGAACCGGTCGAGAACCGGCCCGCCCGACATGCCGCTTGCGATCTGGGCCGAGGTCAAGATCCGGCTGCGCCCGTTAATTTCGGCGCTCGGACTGTTCACGATCCCTTCGGTAATGATCGGCGTGTTCGCCATCGGATAACCGATCGCAAACACTTTCTCTCCGTACAACACCGCCGTCTGACGAACCGGCACATAGTCGTAGCCTTCCCCGTTCCCGCCGGGCAGTGCCGGCAGCCGGATCAGCGCCGCGTCGGTCAGTTCGTCGTAGCCGACCACCTCGATCGGGCTTACGACGCGGCCGTCGCGAAGCGTTCCTTCGATACGCTCCGCCTCCTTGACCACATGGTAGGCAGTTGCCGCAAGCCCCTCCGGGGAGAGTATCACGCCGCTTCCCGTCGCCTTGAGCGAGCCGTCTTCCCATAAAATCCGGATGTACAGGACGGTCTGCCCGCTTTTCGCATAAATGTCCTCTGCATTGTAAACGACGGGTGTGTCCGCCCGAGCGTTCATCCAGACGGCTGTGCCGGATACCAGACAAATGAGGATGCATAATGCCGCTGCCGCGATTTTTCGTTTCATCGGCTGTTCCCTACCGCCTTTCCGAGTATCGAGGTTTTACTCCGCCGCCGCCATAATGTCCTGGAACGCCCAATGATCTGGGGTCAGGTCGCCGAATACGGCCGGCGCGTCCTGCTTCTTCTTGCCGATAATCCGGTTGATGATGACAACCGCCTGAGCCCGCGTAATTTCGCCGTCCGGCTGGAACGTGCCGTCCGGGAAGCCTTCCACATAACCCGCTTTCGTGAAGGCGTTAATGTACCATTCGGCCCAATGTCCGTCTACATCTGTCAGCACCGTATTCCCGCGAGTATTCGCATCCAGTCTCAGCACCCGGGACATCATAACGACGAACTCGGCGCGGGTCAATCCGCGGTCTCCGCCGAACGTGCCGTCCGGATACCCTTCGATAATACCCGCCGACGTAAAGAAGGCTACCCGGTCCTTCGCCTCTTCCTTCACTTCCGCCAGCAGATTGTCTACACTGACGTCCTCCTTGTCCAGCAAGGAAGACAGCGCCTCGATCAGCTCGTAGCGGGTAATGGCCGCATCCGGCCGGAATTCCTTACTGCCGCTACCTGCGCCGATATACTTCACATCCGCCGCGTCTTTCTTGATATCGAATTTCGCGTTCTCGACCTTGTACTCGATCGTGATGAGGCGATCATCTTTATCGGTTATCGCCTTGATCGTCATATTGCCTGTGATGACGATATCGCCTTCCTTGTACACCTTGCTGTTTTTGGTCGGCGTGCTGCCGTCGGTCGTGTAATAGATCACTTGACCCGCCGGAGCCTTCAGCTTCAAAATGCTGTTTTTCGCCACTTGGAGCGGTTCCTTGACTCCGACGGCATTTTTACCGCTGCCGATAGAAGCTTCAATCGCAGGTGGAGAAATGAAAGCTCCTCCCCCGCCGCCTACAAAGGCGAACCGCTTCGTCCAAGTCCCGCTCATCACCGGGCTATCCTCCCTATCTTCGGCAACCGCGATCGCCTTGATCGTCGTTGTCGCCGTAAGCGTAATCGGCGCCGTATATCGCGTGGAGTAGACGCTTGGCTCGCTTCCGTCCAGCGTGTAGTAGATGATTGCCGAAGGTTCGGCGGCCGAAAGCGTAACAGCGACGTTTTCGTTAAATGTAGCGCCCGCTGGAGTCGCCTCCGGCATCGAGGCCGTTTCCGTGTACTTAAGCGCCGGCGTATTGACCGCGATGACGCGGCTCTCGTTTCCGGCTTGGACCGTCAGCAGGGCGCGCTCGCCTTTCTTCACAGTTCCCGTCAAAACACCCGCAGCGCTACGGGTTAACGTCGCTCCCGCATCCGCTTGCCACTGAAGCGAAGCGTCCGAGGTAAGCGTAAAGCTTGTGCCGACCCGGCTCATCCAATCTTTCTCGTTCAGGATGACGGCTGCAGTGCTCAGCTTGGACGCGTTCGAGCGGCCAAATGCCTTGAGCGCCGGGTAATAGCCCTCGTACGCTTCCCAAATCCCGTTGTCGAACCCTTGAGGCAGTCCCTGCGTAAGCTGCTTGGCAGTCAAACCTGCTGCTCCGCTGCTTTCTGCGATTGCCTTCTTGCCGTCTGCGCCGTAATAAGCCACGTCGGCTTTCAGAGCTTGCTTGTTGTAGTAACTGTTCGTTATGACGGCCTCGGCCGCCTTCTGTCCGGCTATACCGCCGAAGAACGTCTTGCCCCGCTCGATCTTATCGTTAACGCCGGCGACGACTTCGCCATAGCCGAGCGAGCTGCCGATCGTGCCGGTCGCCGCATAACCTGCGATGCCGCCCGCCCTCGCGAGCGACCCTCCCGCGGCTTTCACGCTGCCGGAGGCGTACGCATGGCTGATCGTACCGCCGCTGATGCCTGCAATTCCGCCTGCTGTCGCGGAGTCGCCCTTGGCGGCAACATCCCCGTATGAGAACGACTGCTCCACAATTGCGCCCCGGCTCAGTTCGCCGACAATACCGCCTGCTGCGCCGCCCGCAGCGGTAACGGAAGCGTTAGCGGACGAACGCTCAATCGTACCGCCGTTGATACCGGCCAATCCGCCGATACCCGATTCGCCTTCTACGCGCAAATCTGCCGCCGTAACCGCGGTCAGCTTGCCTTTGTTCTCCCCGGCTGCGCCGCCGGCAGTGTCCCGGCCTTTCACTTGTCCGCCGATCCGAACGTCGCGGATAACGCCGTTCGCACCGTTAACGCCGGCAACGATGCCGACCTTCGATCCGGCCGATACGTACGCGCCTTCGAATTGAACGCCCGTAACAAGACCATTGTTTTCGGCCATAAAGCCTTGAGCTTCAGCCGTATCGCCTGCCACATGCTTGAAGCCTGTCAGCTTAAAGCCTTGACCGTCGAATTGTCCGCGGAAATCGGCAAACGGCGTCCAACGTTTACCCGCCAGATCGATATTCGCGCCAAGCGCGATTTTGCCGATCGACGGCTTTTCAGCAGCCGTTCTATGGAACAGGCTATAGTAAGCCGGTCCCGTGTCCGCATTGTACAGACGAACGACACTGGACAATTGCGATCCGTTCACGATCGTCCAATCGGCTGCGACCTGACTATTCAGGAAAGCCGCATCCAGATCGAAGTTCCAGCCGGCGAAGCCGCTGTACGTACTTGAAACGTCTTCCCGCACATTGCCGTTCGAAGCGCCCAGATTGTGTCCGATCGGGCCTAGCTCTGCCGTATTAGCGGACGAGAGCAATTTGCCGTCGCGGAAATTGTAGCCTACGAGCGCTCCCTTGTATACGTTAGCTGCGCTGACATTTACCGCAAGTTCCGCCGTTTTGGCGAAAACCCCATCCAGCGTGCCGTCGTTGTAACCGGCGAAACCGCCCGTATACGATCGGGTCGGATGATTGACGCCCGTCGTGCTGAGAATAGTCTGCGCCGCGTAAGCATGGCGGATCGTCGCCCGCCGCTCCACGGCGCCGGCGAAGCCGCCGCTGCCGGTATCGTAGCCGGTATTGACCACTTGACCGGTCGCATAAGCGTCCGCGATATCATACCGGTCTACAGAGCCGGCAAAGCCGCCCGCATACGAGCCGGTAATGCCTTTCGCCTCGACCGAACCTAATGCATACACCCGTTCCATCGTGCCGGTGCCGCTGCCTGCATCGCCCAGCAATCCGGCGAAGCCGCCGGCGTAAATCGTCGTATCCGCGTTATCGTCGGTTACCTTGACCGGCATCGCCGCGTACGCGTTCGTTACCTTCGTATTGTCGCCGCGTCCGATAAGGCCGCCGGCATGTACTGCCGGTACCGTTCCCGGCTTCGTTACGGCCCGTTCCACAACGATCGCTTGTCCGTCCGGAGATGCCGCCGACGTGTAATGAATTTGTCCGCCGGACGCCCGGCCGACAACGCCGCCGATATCGTATACGACGCTGGAATCGGCCCTGATGTTCTGAACCGGCTCCGAGCTGACGATGATGCCGCTGCTGGCCCCGGCTATGCCGCCCGCCGCCGCGATTTTAGCGCCGTGCACCGCCAAATCGACATTCGTCTTGGCATAATAAACGGAAGCCTGATTCAGTTTGCCGGCAATGCCGCCTACGTTCAGATCGGCGCCGCCGTCTCCCCCAGACGCGCTGAGTGCGTTTCCGCGCACTTTCGCTTCATAAATACCTGGATATAGCGGCGCCTTTCTGCCGAAATCAAACGCCTGATCCGGAGCGTTCGCCGTCATTACGCCGGCGATGCCGCCCAGGGAGCTGTCGCCCGACTTGGCTGCAAACGTGATGTCGGCTGCCGCCTCGACTTGATCCAGAATGGAATCCACTCCGTTGCCGATGATGCCGCCTGCGCTCACTTCTCCTCCTGCCGCACGCAGGGCTACCTCGGAAACCGCCTGATGCACGGCTGCACTGTGCAGCTTGCCTGTTATGCCGCCAAGCGTCGCTTCAGGACTTGTCTCAAGCGAAGCGATCGTCAGCTTGTCCGCTTTGACCTGCTCCATGTCGAAGCGGTTCGTACCGCTTCCCGTCTTGCTGCCGACGATACCGCCCAGCGTTCCGCTGCCCGTAAGCTGCTTGCCCGTTGCCGAGGCGGTAACCGCTACGTTTTTCAACCCGTTGCCCGCTTCGGATACGCCCGTCACACCGCCGACGATGGAGCCGGCGCCAGAAGCCGTTACCGTTCCCGTCGTATACGTCAGCGTTATGTCCTCGGTATTGCCCGAAACATGCCGGCCGATCAAACCGCCCGCCACGCTATTCGGACCATACGCCGTTATTGCAAAGTCTACTTCGCGGCCGAAGGAGCGGACGGAGCCCGTCTGCTTGCCGATCAAACCGCCGAGCGTCGCATTTTCGGCCGAGCTGTTCAACGTTACGCCTGCCGAGCGGAAGGTGAACAGGCTCGGATCAAGCGCCTGTCCGTTGTCTCCGATCAAGCCGCCCGCAACAGCGCCCGTGCCGGAAGCTTCCAGCATGCTGCCACTGTCCATCGTAACGTTCACAGCACGGAACGTCCCTGTGTTTTTCCCAATCAAACTGCCAACCGTGCCGCCGCTGATCTTGAGGTCTTTGGCGATCCGGATCGACACATTCGAAACCTGGCCTTTGTTATACCCGGCGAGTACCCCGGTATAGCCGGTCCCGGCTACGGACAGAGGCTCCAGAACGACACTGCCGACTTTCGCCTTCTCGCCGATAACCCCGAACAATCCGGAATAGCCGTAATCCGGCTGCAGCATGAGACCGTCGATCAGATGACCGCCGCCTTCGAAAACACCTTGGAACGGCGTGTTTTCCTCCTTGCCGATCGGCACCCATTGCCGCGACTGCATATGAATCGGATTCGCGATGCGAATCGTGCGGCCTTCAAAATCGAACCGGTCGGCGCCGGTTACGGTGCCGTTTACAAGCGCCGCCAACCCGGCCAGCTCCGCTTCCGTCTTGATGTCGTACGTAAACGCGTATTTGTCGCGCATGTACCAGGCGATGTTGGCGTTGACTTCGCCGCCGCCGACTGTGCCGCCGCCGGTATTGGCGGTCCGCTGAAGCTCGGGATACTTGTACTCCGCCTGCTCGGAGCCGTATTTCCACGTATTCGCGAAATCCCACCCGGACAAGGTTGGGAATGCCGTACGATCCATCAGCGTAGCCGCTTGCAGCGTGCTAAGCCGCGCATGCACCTGCAGCCAGCGATGATTGCCTTCCGCGAAGTCCGGCAAATCCTGGTTGATCGCTTGCGACTCATCCTTAATATAGTACGCCTTGTACAAAAGCTCCTTGCTCGCATTGTCGTAACGCCCGGCGAAACCGCCTGCGTATGCGCCGCTGCCAGCCTGCACGAGCGCTGCGGAATAAACGGTGTTCACCTGACCGTTCGTAATCCGGCCGAGCAAGCCGCCGACGTAAGAGCCGTCAGCCGCTGCCGCGACGACATTGCCGGCATAGGAATTGGAGATCGTTCCGCCCGCCTGTTCGCCGACGAGACCCCCGACGTTCGTATAGGCACCGTTTGCCGTCACTTTGGAGACGGAATGCGATTTATCGATCGTCCCTGTATTGCGGCCGGCAAGGCCTCCCAAATAGACCGATTGGCCGGAAGTGCCGCGAGCGTTGCCGACGACGTCAATATCGACATAGGACGCGATCACGCTACCTCGGTTGTCGCCGACAAAGCCGCCTCCGAGCGTGCCTTCCCCATCAATCGTGAGATTCGAATTGGAGTACGTATAGTATAAAGTGCCTGTTTCCGCGTTAACTCCGGCCAAACCGCCGACGATGCCGTCCTGGCCTTTGGAGGAAACCGGAATTTTGTCCGTAATGCTATTATTGGCGATCAGACTGCGGTTTTCGCCGACCATGCCGCCGGTGACGGAGCTCGGCGCGGCAACCTGTACCGAGCCGACGAAACGGCTATTCTGGATCGTACTGACCCCGGTAACCGGACTTGCCGCAGGATCGCCAGTCTGTTTGTCGTTCAGACCGATATATCCGCCGATCGTCGACCCGGCTGCCGTTGCGTTCGTCTTGATGTTCAGCACGTCCATAAACGTATTCGAGATGAACGCAGACGGTGAGCTTCGGTTGTATCCGGCCATTCCGCCTACTACCGACTGCGGTCCGTTTACGATCAAATTGACCGTTTTAGCGTTTATTTTATCAATCGAGGTTTGATCCTGGTAAGCGGCGATGCCGCCGACATAGGCCAAAGGCGAACTCGTGCTCGTCATAATCAGCACATTGTCGATATTCGTCAGAGCCGCATCTCCGAGCAGTTTGCCCTGCTCGCTCCGGCCTACAAGACCTCCAACCCCGTTCTCGGCCGCTTGAACCGTCATCGCGACATAGTTCGGTGCGGCTGCCTCCACACGCGGATTGACGATTTCCGTCATCTTCGCGGTACCTGCGATGCCTCCGAGCCAAGAGCCTACTCCGGTGGTGACGATCAAGTTCGCATCCTCCGAATGAACATGCGGCGAGACGATTTTGGCTGCCGCTCCCTGCGCCGCGGCTTCCGAACGGCCTGCGATACCGCCGGCTTCGACTGCCGACCCGCTTGTTGTAATCGTAACAACGGATGCGTAGCTCCCGGTCAAAATACCCCGGTTCGTTCCGGCGATACCGCCGATCCGGTTATCCGCTCCGCTGGAGACGATAGCGATTTGTTCCGCCGAGGCTCGCGGCGTATCTCCGCTATTTTCGCCGAAAGCGCCGCCGACGGAAGCCCCGCTGCCTGCCGCCGTAAACGTCAAGTTACTCGCAGAGAGCGCAAAACCCGCTGCGCCTAAACCGTCCGCGGCCGGCACCGTTCCGACAGCAACATCGTGAACGCCGGAAATACCGCCAACCCTCGCCTGCGCCCCTTGAATGGTAAAGATCATCTGATCGGTCGTAACATGTACGTTGCCCGACCGGTTATAACCGATCGCTCCGCCGACCTGGCTGTCCGACGCCAGCAGTTCGATATTCGTATGCTCCGCCTTGACCGGCGCACCCGCCTGGCCGACTTGCGCGTCGGCCGCCAGGGAGCCGGCGATCGAGCCGAGCGTGTAGCGGCTTCTGCCCGCTTGGGTAAGCAAGCCGATATTCGCTGCCCGGCTGTTCGTCAGCGACAACGCACCCGCGTTCGCGCCGACGATGCCGCCAGACGTGATCCGGTCTTCGCCGGTGGCCGCATCCCGAACCGTCGCATCCAGCTTGAGGCTGTAGCCGGTCGTAAACACAGCGTCTCCAGCCGTCGCTGCTGTTATCGCCCCTTTGGCTTTGCCGGCGATACCTCCGGATACGCCCCCGGCCGTTTGCAGCGTGATCGAGGTGAACTTGACACTTGCCGTATCGATCGTTCCGTCCAAGTAGCCGGCGATACCGCCGGCATTCCCGTCAGTAAGGATAGGCGCGAACGCCGTCTCCGTATTCCCCGCGGCAGCTTGCCGGATGAGGCCGCCGTCCACATAGCCGGCAATGCCGCCTGTGTAGGTTTCGTTCCCGCCTCCGGTCGACCGGAGGCTTCCGCTGAAGGCAACATTGCCGATGGCCGCGCTGCCGTCGGTGCGGTTCACGTAATAACCGACGATCCCCCCGGTGCTCACAGTCCGGTCTGAAGCAGACGAGGTCGCTGTCACTGTAATTTCCTTTTGGTACGAGGCTCCGGTAATCGCCTTATCCGTTCCGTCCGCCGGAACGATGCCGATAAAGCCACCGGTATACAAACGATTGTCCCCGTTTACGCGGATATCGGCCGAGCTGATTACATTGGTTGCCGGTTGTCCGGACGTTCTGGCATACGCCTTATTCCCCACGATGCCGCCCGTGTACAGTCCCGTTCCGCCGTTTACGGTAATCTCGCCGCTATTGACGTACGCCTGGTCCGCCGCGCTGTCCAGCAGCACCCGCTTGCCCGCGTACCCGATAAGGCCGCCCGTGTAGGCCTCGCCCGGCTTCTGCGTTCCGGCGCCGACCGTAATCGCCGCGCCGTTCTTGGCCGTATCCGCAAACGTCGCATTGCCGCTGACTTTTCCGATCAAGCCGCCGGTAAACGTTTGGTTTTGTCCGCTGGCCGTGATGACAAGACTGTTCTGATACGGCTTGCTCCATACGAACGCACTGTTAATATTGCCCGCTAAAATGCCTGTGTGTACATTAGCTCCGCCGTGATTCGTGACCGGCGCAGAGTTTACGAACGCTGCCGCAAACAGCGGGTTCGATTGCTCCGCATCGATCGAGCCGATCAAGGCCGCCGCATAAGACTGCTCGGCCGAAGCCGCCTGAATCGTAACGGCTCCGCCGTTCGAGGTCGCGTCCGAGAAATTGACGTCCGCTCCCGCGCGACCGACGATGCCGCCCGCATAAGCGATCCGGCCGCCCGTAATCTGGACCGCTCCGTTATTGACGATCGGGGTTGCATCATCGGCCATCCTCAGCCATCCGGCCGCATGTCCGGCAATACCCGCCGCATGAATGGCGCCGCTGCCGCCCGTTGCCTGGATCGCAGCCTGATTCGCCACCTTTTTCACAACAAGCCCCTGATTCAGCCCGTAGCCGACGATGCCGCCGCTCTCGATATTGGGGCCTCTGGTCGTAATTGCCGCGAAATTGTTCGAGTTCGAAACGCTTCCTTCGCCGGCTCCGACGATGCCGCCCGCATAAATATGCTTGACGACGAAATCCGCCTTCACCGGAATGCGGTTCGTGACGTTATACACAATACTGCTGTTCACCATCTTGCCGACGGCCGCGCCTGCATACGCTTCGGTCGTATCCGGCACCGGTACGAGATGCCACGCCTGCCCGTACGTCTGCGAATAAACGGATTGCATCACATAAATAATGCCCGTGGTGTTGGACGATCCGATATCGATACTGCCGCTGCTCATAAATTCGAAGCCGCCCACCGTGCCCTGGTCCATATAACCGACGAGCCCGGCATACGTCAGATTGCCGGACAGCTTCATGCCGATGATCTTGAATACGCCCTGATTGGCGGCGATCAGTGTGCCGCGAAACGGATTCCGCTCGTCGCCGATCGGCACCCATTCATAGGCGGACAAGTCGAGATCGCGGTCCACCACCAAAATTTTATTGCGAAAGCCGTCGACGGTTCCTTCGTTGACCAGCTTGGCCACGCCCGCCAGCTTCGCCGGCGAATCGATCGTAACGGTTACGTCGTTCGGGTTGTACCAGTTGTAAAGCGCATGGTCGGTCCATTTGTCCGTATCCGCGTTCACCTTTATGGCGCCGACCGTTCCGAGCACCGCCAGCAGTATAGCGACAAGAGCGATCCCCAGCATCGCTCTCGCTTTATGCTTTCTTACCATTTGCACACCGCCTTCTTGATTTCGCAAACACATAGGAAAACGACAAAAGGCATGGCGCCCGCGCCATCTTTGTAAAAATGACGCGGGCCCGCTTGCCGCTAAATGTCAATCAGTTTCCCATCATCCACCGGTCCAGCCTGATGGCGATAGCCGCAGCCTGCGCTCTCGTGAGAAGCCCTTGCGGATTCACAAGGTCTCCCTCGCCCTCGATGATGCCGTACTTGACGCTAAGCGCCACCTGCTTGCGAGCCCAGTCGGGGATCCACTGCCGATCCTTGAAGCCGCCCAGCAGCGTTTCCACCTCATCGTCCGCAAGCGATTCGCCGAGTCCGAGCGCGGTGAGCGTACGTCCGGCCATCGTCATCGCTTCGGCGCGCGTGAGCGAGGCGTTCGGCGCAAAGCCGCCGTTATCCAGCCCGTTCACAATGCCGAGTCTAGCCGCGATTGAAACGCTGCGGTTGTACCATGCGTCGAACGGAACATCGATAAATTCCGAGGTAGCCGTCCGGTTCATGAGACCGGCTACGCGCAGAAGAACGGTCGGATATTCGGCCCGGGTAATCGGGCTGTCCGGATCGAACTGCTGCTCGCCCTTGCCCTGCATGAACAGCTTCGCTGCGGCCGACTCGATAGCCGGCTTGCCCCAGAACTGCTCCGATACGTCGGAGAAAGCAGCCTTCTTGGCGGACAAGAACGCTATGCTCCCGTCTCCGGTTAAGCGCGCTTCGATATACGCTGATCCGTTACGGATATCCGGCTTCCAAGGAACGGTTGTCCATTCTCCGTTCGGACCGACCAGAATCACCGCATCGATATCGCCGATTCCGATCGAAGCGGGAACCGGAACGATCGCCTTCAGATAACCGGTACGGCCATTCTCCGGCAAGTTCGTCTCGATCTCTACCCCTTGACCGTCCGCCAGCAGCGCCGCATTCACGCTCTCGGCAAGCTGACGCATGACAGGCAAGGAGGCTGCGCCGTTAGGACGAACCTTGATTTCCAAATCGCCCCGCAAACCTTCGAGCAGCTTCGGCGGAATGACCAGCGTCGCCTGCGGCAGCTCGATGCGGATCGTCCGCTGGCTTTCCAGCGCCTGCTTCACCGCTTCGGCGTCGAAGCGCAAGGCGAACTGCGTAACCGTCGCATCGGTCGCTTGCACGACGATATCCTGCTTGCCGTCCCCAGCTACGTTTTTCGCTGTCAGGCGAACCTCGAGCGTATCCCCGTTACGCGTAGCCGCAACGTTCTGATTGCCGACCGATACGGAATTTTGGCCTCCGCCGCCACCTCCGCCACCTCCGCCGCCTCCGAAGATGCCGCTAGAGGCACTCCATATGATGACGCGCGTGACGGCCGAAGCTCCGACCGCCGTTTTGGTTGCCGATACCCGTTTGGCGACGACGATCTCGTCACCCGGCTTGGCCGGCACTACTCCGTTCGACGGGAGGAAGCTCCAGCCGCTCAAGTCGTCTCCGAACTTGGGCGCAGCGGCTTGCGACGCTCCCGAAAAGAGTTTATACACCATTTGGTACCCGATCTGTTCTCCCGCATTTGCTACATTCACTTTGGTTTGGGAGCTGTTGCCCGAAATCGGCCCGGTCGTCAGCGTATAATGCTCGAGCTCGGAAGGAGCCGGCACTTTCACGGATGCGACCAGCATCGATTCCAGCTCGGCAACCTCGTCCGTTGACGCTTCCGCCCCATCGTCCGAAACGGCATAGCGGGCCTGAATGAGACTTGCGCCGGTATCCGGTCCAGCAGTCACCTGGAGCTGCTTCTTGCCGCCGGATGCCTGAACTTCCCTAATCGAAACGGCATCGCCCTTCACGACCGAATACGCAACGCGCTGCGATTGCTCCGCGCTCATCGGCTTTTCCTCGTAAGTCGCTATGCCGTCCTTCGTCTTTCCTTGCACCCGGATGTAAGGCTCGACGGTTACCGTCACGCCCGGCTTCAGCGTTCCGAGCGGCTTCAACACCAGCCCCGCCGCAACTTCATAGCCCGCGTTCGTAACCGCGACCGTCGCCCGATTTTCGTTACCCGCTCCGTCTCGTGCTACGAACAGCAGCTCCGCTTCAGGACGACCGGATACGACGGGAATTTTGGCCGAGAACGATCCGTCCTCTCCGACAGCAACAGAAGTGCCTCCCGTTTCGGATACGCGGTCAACATAAACGGTCAACTTGGCATCCTTCGAAGTCGTTCCGGTTACCTGAATCTTGCCGTCTACCGTCCGTTGTCCGATAAGCGGCTCTTTCAAATACAAGATCGGAGCGCTCGTATCGACGTTCAAATACATAAACGTTACTTTCTGATCTTTCGTCCGTTTGTTTCTAGCCATCAGCTCAATGCCGAATGTGCCATCCGTGGTGAACTGGTCCAGCGTCAAATCGCCTTCGCTGGTCGCGCCGTTGTTCGTCAGCTCAATTTTGCCGAGCGAAACGCCATTATACAGCGCCTCGACCTCGATATCCGGCTGGTCCGCCACAACATGAATCGTCTGCTTTGTCTGGCTCGTCAGCACATTCAGGTAGTCCGGATATTCGCCCGCCTTTTGTCCCAGCTTCGGCAGGACCGGTACCGGCAGCAGCGTATTCGCACTGACCGTTCTGCCTGCGAAATGGTAGTTCTCGTTCGCGTCGAGCGCCTTGCCCGGCTTCGTAACCGCCGAAACGCCAAGCGTATAATACTCGCCGGTTTGCAGGCCGAGGTAGGTCGTTTTCTCACCCGCCTGCGGTACGCTTCCGTCGAGGCTTCCTGTGTTCACCTGCTTCGAGTCGGAAAATGCCGTCCAACCGCCGACCAAAATTCCCTCGTATCGGCCGGTTTCCGCATTCCAGTAAGGACGAAGCTCCTCCTCCGTAAACAACTGTTCGGCAAAATGCGGGTAAGTAGCCAGCTTGCCGTCCTGCTGCTGCAGCGCGGAGATCGAATAGCTCGCCTCCACTCCCTCCATGCCCGGCTTTTTCGCCGCCGGCTTAAACGAGAGGGCGAAGTAACCTCCACCCGCCGGCTCGATCCGCACGTCCGACACTTCGCCCGGCGCCAAAGGATCGACGATCCGGAACGTCCCCGCCGACGACTTCGTCTGGAACGATGCCGGAGACTTGAGCGCCGCGCGCAAGTAGTAATCGCCCTGCTGAAGCAGACCGCGTAAATCTTCCGTCTTGCCCATCAGCGTCACTTGGCTGACGTCGATATCCAGCTTGCCGCTCGTAATCGTGCCGTCTGTACGGCCGCCGATGTCCGCCGGAAGGCCGCTCGCGATCAGCACGCCCGGCTCGCCGGGATTCAGCACCTCCGCCCCGCCGACGGCCGTTTTGGCATCGCTAACAGGCTCTCTGGTCAAATACAGGTCGATCGTATCTTCCGGTCTCGCATTCTCCACTTGCCACGATGCCGTAAACTGATTCCCGTTCGTACTGCTTGGGGTCAAGTTTACCTGCTTCAGATTGGCCGTCGTAGGCACGTTCAGCAGGCGCGTAGCGACCGGTTTCGCCGAGGTGAGCGTCCACGTTCCGCCTTCCAGCGCCTTCGCCTGCGGAATTAGAATGTAGGCTTTGCGCACATCGGCCTTCGTAGCCGATTGAGCCGCAGGGATATACTGTGTAAAGGCGTTCGCCTGCGGATTCGTATTCGTATTGTCGAACACTACCGGATAAAGCGTGCCGTTTTTGTCCTTGAGCGCGAAGCTTGGCATGTCCGCCTGATCGTACTCGACTTCGATCATGCCGTTTCCGGAGACGGCGCCGAGCGGAATTTCGTGAATGCGGCCGCCTTCCTTGACGCGGATGCCGCCGATCCCCGCTTCCATCGCGCTGTTATCCAGCAGCTTGACGCCTTCGGCGATGTCCCGGAACACGATCTCTTGATTCGTCTTCTCGGATTCGAGCCAGGAGGTCGCCACCGTGCTCATCCCTTGTCCGATAACGAGCAGCTGCGGTCCTTTCTCCGGGTCTTCTATAAGCAGATGGGCGAAGCCTTCCGGAATTTGCTCCTGCGAAGTGCCGAACTCGACGCCGCCGCCCCAGTAATACGTAATCCCTAACGAGATGAACAAAATGCCGACGCTGCCCCAAAGCTTGTCGTTGTTCAGCCCGAGGAATACGCTCGCCAGCGGCATGCCGCCGACGACCGGAACGCTGTCCGGAATTTGCAGCCTCGCTCCGATATATCCTTCGAAATCGATTCGCTGCTTCTCCAGGTTTTGCCCGACGAAAATGCCGGCTTTGCCCATAATGACGCCCCAGCCGCCGATATCGATCTCGGCTTCCACGCGGACGAACCATGGGGTGACCCACTGAGCTTCCAGCAGCGCTCTCGTAATCATATTGATTTTCGAGCTGCCCTTCGGATCGAAGGAATAGTCCAGCTTGCCCAAAATCGCCAGGCCGGTCCGCTTCACCGTCAAATCGACGCTGCCAAGCAGGTATACCGGCGGCACGCCGAAGGTTACGTCTACACCTGCCTGAATGACGAGCGGGAACGAATCTTTCGCCGTCCCGCCGGCGATCGTATCGGCCAGCTCGCGAACAGCCCCGCGCAGAGCGGATATATAGGTCGCGCCGGTAATGAGCACGCCCGGCTTGCCGACGTCCAAACCAAATGCCACCACGTCCGGCAGGATGCGTCCGTCCTTCACTTGCTTGAAGGCCAGCTCGGCTTGAACCTCGAACTTGTCCTTGACGCCCGCCTTGAATTCGATGCCGTATTGATTCGGCTTCTTCGGGTTCACATCCCGCTGCTCATAGTGAACGACGGTTATGGTCCCGCTGGCGCTGCTCTCGCCATCCTTCTTCTTGTCCTTGTCCTTCTTCTTCGGTTCGAATAAACCGAGGTCTTTGCCGAGATCGAAGCTAAGCTCCGCATCTACGCCGACGAAGCCCTTGTTGTTGAACACGACGTCCCTCGCTTCGCCCTCGATAATTTTCATCGAAAGCTTGCCGCCGAACGAGATGCCGCCCGGGCGCAAGATGTAGTCGTTGAACTGGAAGCCGAAGCCGGCAATCATAAAGCCCGGCGCCGCAAACAGGCTGTGCTTGTTAAAGTAAACGTTCGTCAGCATAAGCTGGCGAAGCGGATTGAGCCGATCGCCCAGCGCGCCGGTCGCCCAGCTCAGCGTACCGTTCAAGGTCGAATCCTCCGGATTGCTGTCATGGTCCGGAAAGATTTCGTACTTGGTCTTATCCATCAGATCGGGAGCCAATTTTTTCTCAAAGCCGTTGAAAAAGTCGAGCGTCCATTCGCCGGACAAAAAGACGAAGCCGCTGTTCGCGACGCTGAGCGTACCCTCGCCTTTGACGAAAAGCGTGTCCAGAAACGGGATGTTCACAGAGCCCGATACTTTCTTCGGAATGTCGAACACGTCCAGCTTGCCGCGGACGAATACCATATCCTTGCCCCGGTAAGCGACCGCCTCGTTAATGATCGCCGGCTCGGTTTTCGTATCGACGATCACCTGCTTGTCGTCGCCGGTGCCGACCTCCTTGACCATGCCCCGGATTTCGACCAGCTTTTCGCGAATCGGATCTCCGTCCGAATCGGTATCTTTGAAAAACTGATTGTATTCGTTTTCGGAATCGAAAATTTTATAGTTGTAGGCCGGTACTTTTTTAAGCGAATTTCGGTCCGTAAAGACGGCCGTATTAAACTTCGGATCGAGCGCTTTGCTGGCAATCGCCACATACGTTTTCACTTCCATCAGCGCATCGACGGCATTTTTCAGCAGCGCGCCGTTTTCGAACTTTTTGCCGGGAAAAGCGCTGTTTACCGTTTCCAAATATTTGCCGTTCGTGGAGGAAGTGACGCTGCTCAGATCGACGTATTGCTTATACACCGCCATCAGCTTCGCTTCGCGCACCCGCGCTTCCTGGTTGTTCGTCACCTTGAACGACATCTTCGTTGTGATGTCGTACATGGCCGCGATTTCCGCATCGCCGCCCGTGTCGCCCTTGAAGTCGATCTCCACCTGGTATTCGCCGAGCGGAAGCTCCGGACCGAGTCCGGCTTCAAGCACGTTGCCCTTCGCGTCCACCCGGTCGCCGCCCCGGTACGTGATACGCATGTCGCCGGAAAATCCGTCGTCGGCGGGCTGCAAAATGACCGACGATTTTACCGGCACCTTGTACCGTTTACCCGAGCCTTTTTCCTTCAAAAACAGGTCGAAGTTGGGCTCCGTCAGCTCGCTGCCCGCATTGTAGGCTTCGATATTCGTAATGTTCACGGTCAAATATTTGACGTCGGTGCTGTACGCCTCCTTCGGCGATAACCCGTACGCGTACGTCGGCGTCGCCTGTCCAACGGGCGGAAGCAGTACGAAGCCGGATTTGACCGATTCGTATTGCGCCTTCAGCCCTTCGTCCTGAACGCCTTCGATTTGTTTGACCGTTTCCGGGCTTTTGACGGTGAGCATGTACTGCTTCGTCGTCGGCCACGGCCTGCCTTTGGCCTGAACCATAAACGAAACCGTCTCCGTATCGCCCGGCTTGTACTTCGGCTCGATGCCGTTTGCCGCTTCCTCCGGCGTCGCCTGCTTGCGATACACCCGCTCCTTCGTACGGTACGGGTCCGTCACGACTTTGCCGGTCGCCGGGTCTCTTACGATCCGACCCTGATCGTCCAGCCTCACGAAGCTGAGTCCGCTCTCCAGCTCGAGCGACGCCGTCATATTGGAGTGCTCCATGCCGAACATCGCGAGGTTTTCCAGCTCGGCCGTAATCGTGAAAATGCCTTCGTTATCGTAGGCGTTACCATCCGGCTCAGTCGCCAATTGCAGCGGCGGATCGATGTAACGGATCGAGAACACCTTGTCCGGCTCGATAATTTCGCCCAAGCCGTATATCGTTTCGAACGTCTGCGCTTTGTTCGCTTCGATCGCCTTCGGCAGCCAGTAAAACGCAACCGCCGAGTCGGCCGAGCCGTAGTCGTTCGTATCCCGCGTGAAATCGAGATTGCCGTTTGGCGTATAGCTCCATTTCGTATTGGCGAGACCGTTCCAGTGACCGACGATCATCTCGTCGACCAGATTGATGTTGCCTTCGGCGAAGTTATTGAAGCCGTAAGCCATTACGTTCGTTGCAAGCGGATCGGTCAAATCCAGCTTGTCCCGCATCACCCAATACGGAGGCAGCTTGTAAAACGGGCGGTCCTCCTCCGAGATGTTCGGATTGTTCTCCGGGTCATGCACGAGCTTGCGTTCCACAAGCAGCGGAGCCTTGTAGATCGTGCCGATCTGAAATTCCGGGCCGTCGTTGCTCCCGACCTGCGTATCGAGCAAAACCCGCGTGCCGAGCTCGACCTTGGCGCCGCTGTTATTCAGCACCTCGTAGCGGATATTGACATTACCCGCGTTCAGCTTGTCCTGCGGATCGGGATACAGCATCAGGATTTGCTTGATCGCTACTCCCTTGATCGTCCACACCGTCTCGATCTGCTTCGTGCCGTTGCTGTTCTCCACGATAATCGGCGGCGTAATTTCGGAGAACAAGGAGGCGCCGAATTTGTACGGATTGCCGAAAATATAATCCGTCCCGTCGATCCGGAAACTGGTGAACGACGTCTCCGGGTTGTCGCCTCCGAACATCAGATTGACGTTGTCGTCCTTTTTGCGGATCGGCTGACCGTCCACAGTCCGGATGGCGAAACGCCCCGTGCTGTTGTTCACCGTTATTTTAATGTACTTATTTTGCAGCACCGTCGTTTGGGGCTGCGTCGCGACGGCTGCGAGTGCCGTAGTCGCCCCTGTCAGGGAGCCGAGCAGCAGCAGCAGCGCCAGCAAGGACACGAGCGTTCTTTTAAACAGCTTCACCCTAAAAGCCTCCTTCGGAAGTCATGCGTATCGTACGGGAGGGAACCCCTTGTGCGGTAACGGGGTCCCCGGTCAGTTAACCGTGCAGCGCGCGAGTCGTTTCGATCGATTCCTTACTTCATTTGACTGATGAAGAAGGAAGCATATTCGCGGTCCCGCTCCTGATTCCGTACGATGATCGTGTACCAGCCTGTTTTCGGGAAAATCACCTCGTAATTGCCGCTTGCCAGTTCCCCGTACGTGAGCTTCGTCGCGATCGTTTTCATCTGCCCTTCGCGGAACAGGCCGGAGTAATAATACAAGTCGTACGTTCCTTTTTCGTTCGTTTGCTTCTGGCCGGCTACTTCCATTTCGTTAAAGCCCGTAATGCGGAAGCTGACGGCATTCGTTTCGAAAATGGCCGTTTCCGCGCTTGCCGCCGACACGAGCGTATCGTTGCCGTAAATCAGCATGCCGTCGCCGCCGATCACGAACACTTCTTGAGTCGCAGTCGCCTTGTTGCCTACTTGATCAACTGCCGTGTAAGTGACGGTTTGACGTCCTAGCCGCGTCAGGTCGAGTCCGCTGACCGTAACCTGAATATGCTCCGGAGCCGACACATTGTCGCGAACCGTATATCCGCCGAGATCTTTGCGGAAATCGAAATCCGGCTTGTTCTGCGCCACGCCTACCGTAGCCGTATGCAGCGTCAGCTCCGGCGCCTTATTGTCCAGTCCCTCGATTGTTACGGGAATCCGGTTGATGTTGCCGAGCAGATCGGAGATTGCGATCGTAACCGTTCCGTCCGCCGAGAACAAACGGGTCGCCGAGAAGCTTCCGTCCGCCGCGCTGATCTCGTTGTCGTACCGCTCTGCGGCAGGGTCCGCTTTGTACGGTGCCGTGCCGAGAACGACCCGGTTCGGCATCGTCGCTTGTCCGGCAATCTCTACCTTCATTTTGCCCTTCGCATACGTCTTGCCGTCCACGACAACCTTAGCGCTGTCTGGCTGCGGGTTCCCGTCAACGTCCACGAGCGTGTATTGAATTGTGTCCGCCTGCGGCGGGGTATTCACGATGTTGTTTATCGTTTCCTTGACGGTCGTCCTGTTGTTCTGCGAGTCAAGCACCGTAAATTCGGCGACACCGTTTTCCTTCATATATATAGTGGCTGGTTTGCCGTCTGCTACAGTGAACTCTTCCGAGGTTGCGGACTCCTTCTCTACGGTCAACCGAACGCCCTCGATCAGTTCGCCGGCGTTTGTTGCGATCCGGGCGTATTCTGTACCGTCGGCCTTCGTATAGCTGCGGGTAATTTGAACCTTCGGTCCTTCCTTGTCGATATTTGTCTCCGTAAACGAAGCCGTACCGCTATTGCCCGCCTCGTCCAAAAACTCGAAGGTGAACGTGCCGTTTTGCTTGAACGTATACGTGGCGCTTCCGTTATTGTTCGTGATGCGAACCGGCTCCGACGGCTTCAGCTTGACGCTTATATTGCCCGCCGTATTCTCTGCGGCCTGAACGGACAAAATGCGTTCGATCACGGCGGTCGGAGGCGTCGAATCGACATTGCTGACGACGGCGTAAAGCGTATTTTTGTGGTCGGGATTGGCCGTATCCGTCAGCTCGAACGAGTAGTAGCCGTTCTGCGTCACACGGAACCGGTTCCCGGTACGCGTCGGCGCGGAAGGGTTCACCGCCGATGGCACCACCTTGATGCCGAGCGGAACGGCGATGTCAATATCCACCCCGGATATCGCCGTGACCGGCCGTTCCGTGCTAAGTGTCGCCAGCGCATAAACCGGCTCGCTCGCGGAGACGGAGGTGACATTCAGCGGTTTCGCTTCGCCGATAGTTCCTTCGCTGCCGTCAAGCTGCGGCCCGGTTTTGTAGCGGACCTGAATCTGCCCGTTCTGAACGTTTGCCGAAGGCACCTGCACGGCGATGAAGTTCGTATAAGACCGCCATCTAAGCCAGCTTTGCCCGTAATCCGGCGATACCGAATATTCGTAGCCGTTCTTGTCGAGCACATCGAGGCCGAGCTGCACGATCGCCGTGTAACCATCCGTCTGATCGCCGAATACGTAGAGCAGATCGCTTCTCGCGTCGGCCGGAGGCTGAATGACCGGCTTCGATACCCGGAAATGGCCCGTAGTCGAGACGACCGTTTCATTGCCGGCTTTGTCGCGTGCATGCACATACAGCTTGTACTCCTGCGCCTCCCCGGGAGCGAGATCGGCCGCGTCGATGGAAGGAGCCGTTTCGTTTTCGATCAATTCCTTCCATAAGGTCGAGCTGGCGTCCGGGGCGGCAGCGCCTTTCTTCACCCATTGGTACTTGCTGACCAAACCTTTCGTATTCAGCGCATCGCTGACGGCGAAGGCGACCGTATGTTTCGCTCGCGGATACAAGTCCTCCTCCAGCGAAAACTGCACCGTCGGCGGCTGGTTGTCGAAGTAATACGCTTTATTGAAGTAGTAATACCGTTCGTTAGCCGCTTCCTTGACCGTAACATGCAAATATTGGGTTCCGTTCAGCGCCCGGTTCGCGGGAACCACATATTCGTAACCGCCGCCGACCGCCGTCGTTCCGCCGAGCAGCGCGTAACTTGCCGCATCCGGACGGGCCGAACTGTAGCTGAACGCGTAGCTGACCTGATACGGAATAGCCGAGAAAAGCATCATATTGCCGTAGGTAGCGCCCGTTACGCCAGGCGTATAAACGGAATACGTAACGGATTTTACGGTCAGCGGCTCCGGCTTGTTCAAGCCCAAAACGATGTCCCGGCTCTGTATGTATTCGTTATCCGTAAGTTCCGTCCAGTCCAGCGTTACCTGGGCCGCCGAATTCACCTTCACCTGTTCGCTGGTAGCAGTCGATGTATTGCCCAGCTTGTCTGTCGCCTTGATATAGAGCACATAATCGCCATCCTCGGCGACCTCATTCCTGGAGGCGGTCGTAAACTGGCTGCCGCTTAACACCACCGGCTTCCACTGGACGTCTACCGGCGTGCGGCCGACCTGCACCCATTGATAATAAGCGTCCCTCAAGCCGCTGTGCTCGTCCGTAATCATGGCCGTCATCTCTACGTTCGCCGAGTTGCTCCCGGACATGCCTGTCACCTTAATCGTCGGCGCTTTGTTATCCAGTTGCATCGCAGCGACCTCATGCGTCCAGTTGGAGTCGGGTTGTTTGAAATCCTTCAGCAGCCAAAGGTCCAGGTCGTCGTACTGCCCTACGGCGGCCAACGCCTTGCTGTCCGCATAGATGATTTTGTCCGCCTCCGAGCCGGAAACCTCCTGCTTCCAGGCTTCGTACTGCGTCGAGTTGTCCGTCTTAAACTTCTTCATCTTCTCGTATTGCATCAGCTCCCGAGCCGTATCCCACGTCATGTCTGCGGTCCAGGCATGCAAATACCAGGTTCCGCTGCCCTCGGACGTATACGCTTCGGCAGGGGGGGCTATCATATTCGTCTTGTTGTTTGCGACGTTCAGGTTCAAATTCGCAAATGCCGCTTTACCATCGTACAAGTCTTCCCGCGGCTGCTTGGCCGTCAGCGAATAACGCTTTACTGCGGCGTAATGGTCGAGCGGCACACTGGCCAGCGGGTCGTCCACGCTTCGCGTCCAGGTGTAGTATACGAGCCCTATGGCGGGAGATGCCGGACCGCTCATATTGAACGGCCGGTAAATGCCCCGGCTCGGCCGCTCGAAATTCGCGGCCGCATCGTACTCCGGATCGATGACCGGCACCTTCACCGCCGGATCGTCGGCATCGATCGTAATTTTGCCGCGCTGCTTGTAAACCGCATCGGTCGCGCCGTCGCTTTCGTAGTGGAAGCCGATAAGCGGCTTCGTATTGTCTACCGAGAGCTTCGCCCAATCGATCTTGGAATTGACATTCGACGTGTCTCCGTCGACATGGATACCGTAGTAGTTGGCCGGCTGTATGAGCAGATTGCCGGCATAGTCCTGAATGACATTCTTATCTTTGTTCAAATACTGGCTGTCCGCCGGGTAAGCGGCGTCTTTCCAGTCGTGCGTCAGCGCGAGCACCTTCAGCAGCGGAACCTCCACCGTCACTCCGTCCGGGACGACCATCCGGAAGCGTACATTTTTCGTATTGTAACCCAGGTTGTCGTTGTCATCCCCGGCGTAGTAGTACGCTCTCATGCCGTTGTTGAACAGCAGATACATTCCTCCCGGAGCGTACGGGCTTCCGTTGCGGTCGTCTCTTGGGACAACGTCCTCGGAAAATTGCACCGTGAAATCCAGCACGTCTTTCCCGTTTACGGTCGCTCCTGTGACGATTTCCGGCTGAATGCCGTTGCCGACTTTGGAATATTTCGGCGCGACGGCATCGATGATGACGCGGTAGGCGTCGAAGGGGTTTTTTCGTTCCTCGTCGTCTCCCCCTCTAGCAAACTTCTGGCTATCTTCCGTTCCGACGAGCGGGAACAAGATCGGTTTGATCCGGTTGCCGGCTCCGTCGATAAAGTCCGCACCCTGAAGCTTCTCTTCCAGACTTAGATCGAGCGGTCCCCGGTTAATCCCGGGCAAAGCATCGGACGCTTTCATGCGAGGCCGTACTGGCAGGTTGCCGCTGTGATGGTATTTGGATGCGGTGTATGTATAAGTAATATCCTTGTGAAGCGGTATGTTCGTATACGATCCGGCAAAATTAGCCGCCGTGTACGTTTTGTTTACCAAAAACTGCTCCTGCCCTTGCGTAGGCAGACCGTCCCCCGCAGGCGTAGTAAAAAACGGATGACGGAGGAAATGATCATTGTATGCGGAGTTGAACGCTCTCGGCCGGACCGGCTCGCTGAAGTTCAGGGCGAGTGAGACATCCTCCCCTTGCTTCGCGTACAACTCCGGCTCGTACTTTTTGTTTTTCTGTTCTACGCCGGTGCCGGTGAACGTGTAGTTTTTCAGCTCGGGGCGCACCGTATCTTGGAATTTGATGAACAGGCCGGTAATGATTACATCTTTGTCCTCGACCGACACACCGATGTCGATTACGGAATCTGCTTTGATAGACGCGGTAGCCTCTTTATAGCCAATTGTCCCACCACCGCTATGGCCTGATAATACGGTTTCTCCGTCTACTTTAAAAACGGCGGATGTGATAGCTGTCCAGAATAAACCGGAGTCATACTCCAACTCCTCCCAACCGACAACGATTTCGCCCTCCCCGCTCGCGGCCAGCTCTTTGAGCTTCGGGTTGTCTTGTACGGTAATCTTGAAGCTGGCACCTGCCCAATCGTTCGTCGGAGCAGTCATCGTCCCGTTAGGATAAAGGTCGATTCCTCCAGATCTATCTGTTACCTCAAAGCCTGGAGCTGCTTGGAAGCCACTGCCTCCATTAAAATTGATAAACGCATTATCTCCCCCGCCGTTGCTGGCATTGCCGATTTTTGCGCCGCCCACATAAATCGTCTCATCATCAGCTGCAAAAGCCACATACCCCGGCCATACGGGCAGCAGCGTTGCGACTAAGATGAAAATCAATCCGGCCGATATCCATTTCGAACTCACACTTTTTTTACTCACGAGACTAACTCCTCCTTAAGCCTTTCCTGCAACATCTTTGGACCCCATCTGCATCCATGGTTCATTCGCGATTACCGTCCACGAATCGACATATAATGCCCCTCCTCGCGCTTTTGTCCTTCCAATGCGTACATCCTTCCATTATAAGTACGAGCTCTAAACACATTCTAAACATTTTGTCGAATGCAGGCCGAACGTCCCGATTTTCAATCCACTCGGCAATGTGCGCAGCAGCTTGAGAAAACGAATAGGGCGTATGGCCCCCGTCCTTTCTCTCAAACGGGAATGCAGGGAGCGTAACTTCCGTAAGACAAATTTCCGATCCAAGCCTTTCCATGATGCGTATTCGTGTTTTAGCGGTAGCTTTTGGGGACAAAGAACGTCGAATCCGTTTCGCTGCACCCTTAATAACGGCAGTTTCACTTCCTCTTCGCCCGGGTAGCGGCGTTCCGCCAGCATAGCGGAACTTCCGCTTCCGTTATCTCTGTCTCAGCGGAACTGTTAGTTCCGTTGCTGCCTCTTCGCGAGCCTACTAGACCCGCATAACGGAAGCCGAACTTCCTTTATTATCCGTTTGCTCAGGTCCACCGAGCTTCCCCTGTGGCTTTAACGGAACTTTTGCTTCCGCTATCGCCCGGTCAGCACCATTCCGCCAGCTATAGCGGAACTTTCACTTCCGCTTCCCTGCCCCTGATCTTCTTCAACCCTGACAGGATTTACACTCTCTTTCTTTATCGTTAACAAAACCGGCGGCCCCGGCCGATATATACCCATATAGGGTTACTTGGATCAATCAGCCGGCTCTTTCACATTCGAGGTACAACTTAGGCTACTCCAACGAGGCGGGATGCAATGATGAAACAGCAGCTGCTGAAGCAATTGCAGCATTTACAGGACGTTTACTCGAACGACTGCGGATTGATGATCGTCATCACGGACGCGCAAGGAACGGGGCTGACCGCCAGAACGGAGTCTCCTTCGTTTGTCAGGCCGCTTGCGGACTACTTGTTCCCGACGCGGGAGCAATTTTTACTCCCGATCTTGAAGGACGTATCTAGCATTAACAGGCCGATCGTCTACCAAGGCCAGTCGGGCATCAAAATGATTATCGCCCCCATCAAAACGGACGGGTCCACTATCGCGTTCATATGGGCGGGTGTCATTATTGAAAAGCAAAACCGCGCCCTCATCGAGCGAGCGCTCGATCACCGCAAGGGCAGCGATCCGATCCGCGAAGCCGTGGCGCTGGTGCCCGACACAACGGACGACCGGAAGCGGCAAATGCTTGACAAGCTCGGGCAAATGTCCGATATCGCTTCGACCATCCTCCAGCAAGCTTACGCGCTCGATTCGTATGACGAGCATATTCGCGAGATTGACGACTTCATGCAGGGCGATCCTTCCGTCCTTCACCCCCATTTGCTGCTTGAGCGATTGGCGGACATTATGGCTTCCGACTTTGCCGGTTACGCCGTCTGTACGGATGAACGGTTCAACATCGCCGACACGGTCGGCGGCCCGGAGTACGCACGGCTTATCGGCGGCGAATTTTTGCTGGGCGAGGGCTTTCTCGGCCAAGCCGGCCTGTCCGCTGCGACAAGCCACTGGGATAAAATCGCCTGGGACCCGCGCCTGGACTTTTTTATGGAATACGGCATTCATCCGAAGGAGCTCGTATGTTTCCCGATCAAAATCCGCGGCAGGCTGAAAGCAATCGCGTTCGCCGGCATCGTCTCGGATCGTTCGTTTCTCCCCCGCCGCATCAGGCTCGGCAGTCTGCTGGCGAACGCATACGCGGTGCAGCTTGATGCGAGCATGCAAGAGGAAACCAAAAGCCGCCAAAGGGTCCGCCTCTCCCTTCTGTTCGATATCGCCCAGTCCATGGCGGCAAGCGAAGACGAGTGCGCGATTATGCACATGCTAGTCGATGCCAGCATTTCCCTCGTACAAGGTACGTACGCATGCGTCGTGATCAAGCAGCCCGGCATAGCGGCCCAGGCCTATGTCGTATCCAGAAAGCTTCCTTCCGATCAGGTGGAGACGTATGCGAAATCCGTCGTGCGGAGATATTTTGCCGCCCCTCCGCAGCCGCTGTCGCGGAATCCTGTTTTGGCGGAAAACGATTGGAGCCGGTACGTCTATGAATTTCCCCTCGTCAGCGGCAGCGAAGTAAGCGGCGTGCTCGCCGTCGGACTGGACAGCGAGGAAGCGTGCGAGCAGCAGCGCCCTTTTCTTACCGTGCTGGCGTTCATGGGAGAAGTGTTCCTCCAGCGCAGTCAGCGGACTATGCCGCCGCTCAAGCCGTCGCAGGCGGCGCCTGCGCTCGCCGGCTCCCAAGCCCAGCCCTTCCGCTCCGCATCCATCGACAATTCGCTCACGCGCCGGGAGAAGGAAGTGCTCGCCCTGCTTATGAAAGGCCTGAGCAATCTGCAAATCGCCCAGAAGCTGTACATCAGCGCCCACACCGTCAAAAATCATATTACGAAAATATACGAGAAGCTCGGCGTTGCGGATCGTACCCAGGCGCTGGCCAAAATGTATTCGACCGACGAGCAGCAATGCCGCGCATGAGAAACCCGCAGTCGTATACCTGATGTCCGACCGGCTTGCCCCAGGCAAGCCGGTTTTTATTCGTTATTGCAAAACAGACAGGATGTCTATAGGAATCACTTCCTGTATGATTTTGTTGAAATTTGACGAATTATGAGAAGGAAAGGTGATACTTTATTCCTATTTCTTTATGCACAATGTTAGTAACGATGTTGCCATCGCTTCATTGATGAACAGGATCTACCACCTATCCAAGGGGGCTGCCGAAAATGAAAATTACTACGCTGTTGAAAACGTTTGGAGTTGCTTTTATCGTGTTATCCGTATCGCTCGTAGCCTGTATCGGTATGCTGAGCGTGCATAACAAGGCGGTGAAACTGTCTACCCAGCGCGAAGCCGAATTCAAGCAGCTCGGAAACGACTTGCTAGGCGCATCGGATTATCTTACGAGCGAAGCGCGGCAGTACGTGCAGTTCGGTAATAAAACGCATCTTGACAACTACTGGCGCGAAGTAAACGAAACGAAAACACGCGATCGGGTTGTCGACCGTTTGAAGCAGCTTGAAGCCCCGCAGGCGGAGCTGGATCTGATCGGGAAAGCTAAAGTCAGCTCCGACGCGCTCGTCGGGACGGAGGAGGCGGCGTTCCAGGCCGTCGGCCGCGGCGATTACGAAAATGCGCGGAAGCTTTTGTTCGACGATACATACGACGCAAGCAAAAAGAAAATTACCGACCTGCTCCAGCAGTTTCAGCGAACGATGAACGGCAGGGCCGAAGCGGAAACCGAGCGGGCTCGCCAGTTGTTCGACACGTACTTGACCGTTTCGATCGTGCTCGTGTTCATCGTCACGGCGTGTATGCTGGTTTCCGTCGTCCTGATGTACCGCAAAGTACAGCCGCTCGGCACCGTCGCCGCGAAGCTCCGCGAGCTGGCGAGCAACGAAGGCGATCTGACGGCGCGCATTCCGGGCGGCAGCCGGGACGAAATCGGGCAAGTCGCCCGCTCCTTTAATGCGATGATGGACAGCTACCGCGATTTTATCCGCGACATTATCGCCTCCGCGCGTAAAGTGTCGGATACGACCGTCCATATGTCCGGCGCCTCGCGGGATATTGCCGCCGGCAGCCAAAGCCAGGCGCAGTCGGCGGAGAAGCTCAGCTCCCTGTTCCGCGAGCTGACGAACGCGATCGAGTCGGTGGCGAAACACGCCGATCAAGCCGCCGAATTGTCGGAGCGAACAACCCGCATCGCCCAGGACGGCGGAGAAGTCATCCATGCCTCGATCGAAGGCATGAAGACTTTGAACGAGGAAGTGCTGCTGCTGGAAGAAGATTCGGATAAAATCGGGCACATTATCGGCGTCATCGACGAAATTGCCGCGCAGACGAACCTGCTCGCCCTGAATGCAGCCATCGAAGCGGCCAGAGCCGGCGAGCAAGGCAGAGGTTTTGCCGTCGTCGCCGACGAGGTACGCAAGCTGGCCGAACGCAGCATCGACGCTACGAAGCAAATTACCGCCATCATTCAAGGAATGCAGCACAATACGCAGCGCAGTGTGAAAGCGGTTCAAAGCGCTGTCGAAAGCTCCCGGAAAAGCGGCGAAGCGTTCAGCTCCATCGTCCGGATGGTGCAGGAAACGTCGCAGACCGTCATGGAAATTGCCGCGGCCACCGAGCAGCAAGCGGCTCAATCGGCGGAAGTACTCCTCTCCATCGAATCGATCGCGGCAGCGAGCGAAGAAGCGGCGGCGTCCGCCGAACAGGCCGCGTATTCCACGCAATCGCTCGCCGGCATGGCGAAGCAGCTCAGCGGCTCCGTGTCCGCCTTCAAGGTAGAGTAGCGGCATCCCGATTATGGGGATTAGGAGCAAAAAAGCCCGCGCCGCCTAACGAAAGTGGTCTGCCCGAAGCGGTATCGTATGATCCTGCAGTTTCCAAAATACGAAAATGAGGTGCACATCGTGAAATGGACCGTGGGCCAAAAATTGTACGCCGGCTTCATCGCCATACTGATCATCATGTTTGTAATCGGTTTCGTCTCGATCTACAAAATGTCCGGCATGGACCGGGAAACGGCAAAAATGACGCAAAGCTGGCTGCCCGGCGTGGAAACGATCAATTCGATCAGCTATTTGAAGGAATACGTCCTCAGCGCAACGCTGACTCATATTTTATCGCCCGACAAAGCCGCTATGGACGCCGCCGAGAAAGAACGATCCGATACGCTCGCGAAGCTGGAGAAAACGATCGCCGATTACGATCGGACGATCGTGCTCAGCGAAGACCGTAAACACTTCGACACGATTGTCGAATCGTGGAGACAGTTTTTGCCGCTGAACGAAGAGACGATCAAAATTAGCCGGACGAACGACCGGGACAAGGCATTCGCCATGTACCAGACGAGCCTCGGCAAGCTGAGAGGGCTGTTCGACGGGATGAATGCGCTGCTTGAGTTCAACCACGAAGGCGCCGCGCAATCGAGCAAAAGCTCCCACGAAGCGTACAGCTCCGGCAAAGTAATCGGAATCGCGATGATCGTGATCGGTATGGCGCTTGGCCTCGCGATCGCCTTCCTGCTGACGCGTTCGATTACGAAGCCGCTTTCCCTCGTGACCGAAAGCATCGGCGAAATCGCCAAAGGCAATCTGACGCTGGCCCCGATTGCAGTGCGCAGCGGCGACGAGCTCGGCATGCTGGCAAATTCGACGAATCAGATGATGGACACGTTAAAGCAGCTCATCGGACGAGTCCTCGCTTCTTCGCAAAATGTCGCCGCCGCCGCTCAGGAAATATCGGCGAGCACCGAAGAAATCGCCAGCGGCGCCAGCAATCAATCCGGCGCGGCGCAAACAGTAAACGAGCTGTTCAAGGAGCTGTCCTCCGCCATCCAGTCCGTCGCGCGCAGCGCCGAAGCCGCCGCCGAGGCGTCGATGCAGGCGAAAGAGGTCGCCATCGGCGGAGGGACGACCATCGAATCGACGATGCAGGCCATGGCCAAGCTGGAAAAGCAGATGGAGCTGCTGCAGGACGATTCCGGCAAAATCGGGCAAATCATCTCGGTGATCGACGACATCGCCGATCAAACGAACCTGCTGGCGCTTAACGCCGCCATCGAAGCGGCACGGGCCGGCGAGCAGGGCAAAGGTTTTGCCGTCGTCGCCGACGAGGTGCGCAAGCTGGCCGAACGCAGCAGCAACGCGACGAAGGAGATCGCCGCCATCATCAAGGGCATGCAGGCGAATACGGGAAGCAGCGCCGAAGCGGTAACGCTTGCCGCCGCCAGCTCCAGGGAGATCGAGTCCGCCCTGAAGACCATTATGGCGAAAGTGAACGATTCTGCGGCGCAGGTAAGCGAGATGGCCGCCGCCAGCGAAGAACAGTCCGCCCAAACCGTAGAAGTGCTCGGCTCCGTCGAATCGATCGCGGCGACGAGCGAACAATCCGCGGCGGCGGCGGAACAGACCGCTTCCGCATCGCAATCGCTGGCCCAGCTTGCGGAAGAGCTGAACGAGGCAGTTTCCGTCTTCAAAGTCCGCAAATCGACGCCTCTACCATAACTCTAACGGGAACGGGGGAACGGCATGGCAGACGTACTTCAACCACAATTCGTGGAAATCGGCATCGCCGGAGAGCGGTACGCTTTTCCTATCGAGGACATCCGCGAAATTATAAAAATTCAGCAAATTACCGAAATTCCGAACAGCAAGCCCTATTTGCTAGGCGTGTTCAACCTTCGCGGGACAGTAGCCCCTGTCGTAAGCTTGCGCAAGCGGTTCGGGCTGCCGGAAATCCCGTTCACTCCATCAAGCCGGATCGTTATCGTCAGCGACAAAGAGGCGCTGGTCGGTCTGGTGGTCGATCAGGTGCACCAGGTGATTTCGTTCCCGGACATCCAGCCCCCGCCGGAGAAAACGGGCGGACGCGAGAAGCGGTATGTGGTCGGCATCGGCAAAAACGGCTCGGAGCTGGTTGGCCTGCTGAAGCTGGAGCGCATCTTGTACGACGACACCAATTACGGGTAAAGGAGGCGGGTTGTTATGGATCATCCAATGTCCGCCTATATGGGCGTATTTCTCGACGAGCTGGACGAGCAGCTGCAGATGCTGGATGCCGGCCTGCTGAGGCTCGAGCAGGATCCTGCCGATATGAATACGATTTCGGTCATATTCCGCGCCGCCCATACGCTTAAAGGCTCGGCGGCCGCCATGGGCTTCGAGCCGCTCAAAGATTTGACGCACAGCCTCGAAAACGTATTCGAGCTGATCCGAAACCGGGAGCTCGCCATTAGCGCCTCCATTATCGACGCGCTGTTCCACTCCATCGACTATATGAAGGTGCTGCGGCAGGCGATTCATGACGGCACACTGGAAGAGACCAATATCCGTCCGCTGACCGACACACTCGGCCGGATTTACAAACAAGCGAAGAACGGCGCCGGCGAAAGCGGCAACGACGAAGAAGCCCCTCGCGAGGAGAAAAGCGCGCAATCCGGTTTTCCGCTCGTCCGTCTCGACGAGTTTCAGCGGAATACCGTGCTCGAAGCGATAAACGACGGCTTCCAGGTAATGGCTGTATCCATCAGGCTGAATAGCGACGCCGTCATGAAATCGGTTCGCGCCTTGCTCGTATACAACAATCTGAACGAGCTGGGCGAAGTCGTCGTTTCTTATCCGGCTACCGAGGAGATCGAAGACGAACAGTCGTTCCAGGGCGGTCTTGTGTTCCTCTTCGTCACGAAGGAAAGCCGGCAATCGGTGATCGATACGATCAATCAAACCTCGCAGATCGATGCGTTCCATATCGATTCGATTCACCCTCACAATGTGGACAGCTACTGCGAAGGCCGGACGGTTCCGGTTATTCAGACCGAAGCGGCCCATCCGCCGGCGGGCGAAGAGCTTGCCAGCGAACTGCCGAAGCCGCGTGCGGAGACGGAACCGAAGCCGAAGGTGAGCCAGACGGTGCGTGTCGACGTCGATCGCCTCGAGAAGCTGCTCAATTACGTCGGCGAGCTGATTATCGACAATACCCGGCTGCAGCAATTCCAGAGCCGGTTTAACGCCAATTTCAGAGATCACGAGGATGCCGCCGTGCTGAACGATATATGCAGCCATTTCGGACGCGTCATATCCGACTTGCAAGACGGCATGATGAAAACGCGCATGCTGCCGATCGAGCAGCTGTTCAATCGATTCCCGCGGCTCGTTCGCGATGCCGCGCAAATCGCCGGCAAAGAGATCGATTTCGTGATGGAAGGCAAAGAAACCGAGCTCGACCGCACGCTGATCGAAGAAATCAGCGATCCGATCATTCACCTATTGCGCAACGCCGCGGATCACGGCATCGAATCCCCCGATCAGCGGGAAAGCGTCGGCAAGACGAGACGTGGAAAGCTCGTGCTGAAAGCCGCCCATCAGGAAAACCAGATCGTCATCTCGATCGCCGACGATGGCCGAGGCATCGATCCGCAAAAAGTGAAACAATCGTCGATCCGCAAAGGCTTCATCACCGCCGAGGAAGCGGAGCGGATGACGGACAAGGAGCTCGTATTCCTCATCTTCCAATCGGGCGTATCGACGGCGGACAAAATTACCGATTTGTCGGGACGCGGCGTCGGCATGGACATCGTCCGCTCGCATATCGAGAAGCTTAGCGGCATTATCGATATCGACACGTCGGTTGGCGAAGGCACCGTCATTACGATCAGGCTGCCGCTCACGCTGGCGATTATCCGCTCCCTGCTCGTAAGGCTCGGGCCGAGCACCTTCGCGATTCCGCTCGTAAACGTCATCGAGATCGTCCGGCTGCGGCACGACGAAATCCGTACGATCCAGGGACGGGAAGTATGCGTCATACGCGGCACGGTTTTTCCGCTCATCCGCATGCACCGCAAAATGAACATGCCGCAAACGGAAGCGGAGCGCGAAGGCAAGCGCCTGTTCGTCGTCGTCGTCGGCATCGCCGACAAACGCGTATGCCTTGTCGTCGACAGAACCGTCGGCAACCAGGAAATCGTGATCAAATCGCTTGGCCGCTTCGTTGGCGATGTCCCCTACATTTCCGGCTCGACCATACTCGGTGACGGTCATGTCGCGCTTATTCTCGATGTGGGCGCGATCGTGAAGGAGGAAGGCTCCCTTTACGCCTCCCACGAAGCGGAGCCGGTGGAGCATAAAGCGAAGCACACCGAGCAGCAGCTCGTAACGTTTACGCTGGAAGAGGAGCAATACGGGCTCAGCATCCATAAAGTCAAAGAAATCATCAAGGTGCCGCCGGTTACCAAAATGATCGACGCCCCTCCCCATATGCTCGGTCTTGTTAATTTGCGCGGTGCGCTCCTGCCCGCCTTCGATCTTCGCCGCTGCTTCGGCTTGCCTCCCAAAGCGCACAGCGAGGATTCGAGGATCGTCGTCGTCGAGACGAACAGCCGCGATGTCGGCATCCTGATCGACAAAGTAACGGAAGTGCTCAAAGTGTCGGGAGGCGAGATCGAAACCGCCCCGGCCCGGACCGGGGGCGGAGACAGCCGCGCGATTCACGGCATTTACAAGAAAGGCGACCGGTTCGTCATGCTGCTCGATATCGACCGCATACTGGATGAGCGCTAACGGTCTGGGTCAACGCCCGCTTGACGCCGCCTAGGCAGCGAACCTATGCCAGAAGGGAGATTCGGGCCATGCTTTTGACCAGAGAAGACGGTATCCGCGTGTTATGGTGGAACGAGGATGTGACACTCAAAAACGTTGACGATTTCCGGCTGGCCGTGCGGAAGCTGCTGGACTCGGAGGAGAACTCTCTCGTGCTCGAGCTGCGCGAAGTCATGTATGTGAACAGCGGGGCCCTCGGCATCATCGCCGATGCCGTTCGACAAGGAGATCGCCACCGGAAGCAGCTCGTCATCGCGGGCATCGAACCGACCGTCGGCGAAATTCTCAGCATCGTCAAATTCGGCGCGTTCATCCGGCTGTTCCGGCAGCGCGAAGAGGCTGTCGCTTACATCCGTTCAGGGCCGGCTACGTAGGCGGGTTCGGCTTAAGCGCCATTTCGGAAGTGGAGGCGAACAAGGATGAGCTGTTTGCAGAACCGTTCCGGACACGGGAACGTGCACAAAAGTCTGGAGGTCCGGGATCGGGACGACATTTTGACAGCGATGCAAATGACCAGAACGCTTGCGGAGGAACTCGGCTTCAGCGCCGAGGAAACGTTGTTTTTGCAGCTTGCTACGGAAGAGGCCTGTACGAACGCCCAAAACTACGGCGCCTTGGAGCACTCGGGCTATTTCGAAATAAAGTGGAGAGCGGATGCTCCTACCATAGAGATCGTTATATGCCAGGAAAGCCGAACGTTCGACGTCGATCTGAGCACCCCGGCGGCTCTAGCGAAAGGAGGCGACGTTACGCGCGGACGCGGACTCGTCCTCATCGCCGGCATTATGGACGAGCTGCACCTTGCTCGCAGCGGAACGCGGGTCGAATTGACGATGCGCAAAACACGCAAGCTTCCCCGCGACGCCACATAAAAGCCGTAGCAGCTCTATCCAAAAAAGCACCCCTTACCCGCCGGCTTACTCCCGAGGGAGCTGCCTATGCAGCCAGTAAGAGGTGCTTTCTTTAACTAATCCAGCGGGCAACCGCGCCGGGCCTAGTCGATCAGTCCGGCCTTTTGCAGCATACGCTGAACGACAGCCGCCGTTTCCGCTCTCGTAATCGGGCTGCCGGGCATAAGGCCCGCCTCGCTTCCGTTCATGATGCCGAGCTTCACGGCCGTAGCGACAGCGGGTTTGGCCCAGGCGCTTACCGCCTCGCTCCCGGCAGCTCCGGACAAGACCGCTTCGATATCGGAGGAATTCCCGCCGGTTGCGAAACCTGCCGGCTCCATCGCCCGCATCACGATAACCATCGCCTCTTCGCGCGTGATGGTGGCGCCGGGACGGAACGAGCCGTCCTCATATCCGGCAATGATGCCGTATTCCTGCGCTGCCGCCACGGCCCCTGCGTACCAGTCGCCGGACCTTACATCCTTGAATCCGGCCGCGTTTCCAGCCACCGGTACCCCCAGCGCCCGCACGACAATCGCCGAGAATTCGGCGCGCGTTACCGCAGCGCCCGGGTTGTAGCGCGTTGGTTCGGTCCCGTTCACGATCAGCCGCGAGGCCAGATCGTTCACCGCTTGCTTCGACCAACTTTGCTCCACATCTTCAAAAGATAGGCGATGCCGAATGATCGCGTAAACGCTATTCGTTAAACTGTGGGTAACCGCAAACGTTTTTCCGTCCCTCTGTCTGAAGAAAGTCGGCACATGGCGGAGCTTTCCGTCCTGCTCGATAACGACGGCGGTAGTCGCCTCATCCGCCCGCATTCCGTCCGGCAGCGGGATTTCCCGCTTGACGAACGAGCGGAACCTGCTTATTTCCTCGGTCTCGCCTTGATACGTCCCCGTGAGCCGGAACTGTACAGGCTGCCCGATTAACGTTATCTGGCTGTTCCCGAAAAGGTCCGCGCTCCACAGGTCCGGGTCCGGCTTGACGATTCCGATCTCAAGCCGCACCTCGATGTTCTTGAGCGCTTCTGCACCCAGCTTCGCGGCCAAAGTCTCGATTCCGATTTCCGCCGCGGGTACGCTGTAATTTCCATAAGGCGTTTGAACTTCCCATACGGCTTGTTTTCGTTCCATCGCCTTGATGATATCCCCCGGCAAAACTACGGTTACACGATCCGTCCCGGACGGAATCTGCAAGCTTACAGTCGGTTTCAGATCCGTCTCGCCCAGCAGCGTCTGAAGCTGGAGCGCATCTACCGTAACGGTCCAATCGCGATTCGCCGCCGTTGCCGTCACGATTCGCTCGTAGAAGCGTCCGTTGAACAGGAAGCGGATTCCGTCAGTCGGCTGCTGCGGCTTCGTGTTACCCGTAACGGGCTCTTCGCCCGGCGACGCTGGAGAAACCGGCGACGACGGCTCCGGAACCATTCGCTCTATGGTAATGACATAGTTTTTCATCATACCGTTCTGGGCGACGACCTCGATGCTAATCGTATTGGTGCCTTCCTTCAACTCCACCCTGCCATCCGGCACTTCCTTGCCGTCAACTACGATTTTCGCCGAGGCATGGCGTTCGTAGACTGCCGACGAAACCGTTGTTTCGTACGAGCTTTCATATACGCTGGCGTAGTAGGAGAACGTGCCGCACTCGAATGCAGGGCTCAGCTCGATCCCCGCCAGGCTCAGCGCCTGCAAAGTCGCATCCCCGCTAAGCGGCACAGCGATAGCTTCGTTTGAGTACAAACTGTTTCTCCCGTCGCTGTTCGCCACGACGGTGAAGTAATAGCTCGTGCCATTTTCCAGCCCCGACGCCGTGTACCCATACGTAGCGCCGCTTACCGTTGCCATCGGTGCTGAACCGTAGCCGCGCGAAGAGGTACCGCCGTACACGCTGTAGGAAACGGCTCCCTGTACGTTTTGCCAGTTCAGCGAAACTACACCGTCTCCTGCCAGAGCAACAAGTCCGACAGGGGCTGCAGGCCCCCTCGTAACGTCAACCGCATACGATTTCATTGTGCCGTTCTGGGCGATTACCTCGATGACGATCGTATTGTCCCCTTCGTTCAGAGGAATCGCTTCGGTCGCCTGACCGCTGAAAGCTTCCTTCCCATTCACTTTGAGCTGCGCAAAACTCTCATACACCCATCCCGTTACCGTCACCGAACTGACGCCGTTCAGAACGCTCGCCTTGTAGCTTGTCGTATCGGCTGCAAAAAGCGGGTTCAGCATCGTATCCGAAACGATTAAACCGCTTAAATCCGCATTGCCGCTTGCCGTCCATTTGGCGTACAGCGTCGTATTCCCTGAAATGATTGCGGAGAATGAAAAAGGGGTCGTGAAGCCTGCGTCCCGATACCAGCCGCCGAACGTGTGCCCCGCCTTCGCAGGATTCACAGGCTCTTGGGCCGATGCTCCATAGCTTACGGCCTGACTGTTCACGGCCGTACCGCCTCCGCTATTGAACACAACCGAATAACTGTCCGTTGCCCATTTGGCATGCAGCGTTATGTCCTCGGTGATCGGCGTCGCGAACTGAAACGGGATCGTAAGCGTTTCGTCCGTATACCAGCCGCCGAACGCATAACCCGGCTTGGTCGGGTCTGGCGTTGCCGCAACCAGGCCGCCATAGCTCACTTCCTGACTGCTCACGACCGTACCCTCGTTTGTATCGAACATGACCGTATGACGGTCCGTTGTCCAGTTCGCATACAGAGTCGTATTTCCCGTAATGACCGTTGTGAACGTAAAAGCGCTCGTGAGGCCGGGGTCTGCGTACCAGCCTTCAAATGTGTACCCCAGCTTCACCGGGTTCACAGGCTCCAGAGCCGTTCCGCCGTAGCTCACAGCCTGACTGTTCACAGCCGTGCCGCCGCGACTGTCGAACACAACCGCATAGCTGCCCGTCGCCCATTTCGCATACAGCGTTATGTCTGCGGTGACCGGTGTAGTGAACTGAAACGGGATCGTGAGCGTTTCGTCCGTATACCAGCCGCCGAACGTATAACCCGGCTTGGTCGGGTCTGGCGTAGCCGCAACCAGGCCGCCGTAGCTCACCTCCTGACTGCTCACCGCCGTCCCCTCGTTCGTAGCGAACATAACCGTGTAATCGTCCGTCGTCCAGTCCGCATACAGCAGCATACTTCCGGTTATAGCCGTTGTGAACGTAAACGCCGTCGTGTGTCCCGGGTCCGTATACCAGCCTGCGAACGTATACCCCGCTTTTGTCGGAGCATCAGGCTCCGAGGCCAAACTGTTGTAGCTCACCTGCAAACTGCTCACGGCCGTTCCGCCGCCACTGTCAAACGACACGGTGTACGTTTCCGCCGTCCACTTCGCATGCAGCGTTATGTCGTCCGTTATAGGCGTCGTAAAAGAGAAGGCGGTCGAAAATCCTGCATCCACATACCAGCCGCCGAACAGGTAGCCCGATTTCACTGGGTCGGCAGGCGCAACCGCCGTGCTGTTGTAAGCTGCCGTCACGCTGCTCACGGCCGTGCCTCCATCGCTATCGAACGATACGGAATACGTTTCCTCCGCCCATTTCGCATGCAGCGCTATGTTGTCCGTAATAGGCGTCGAAAAGGAGAAGGCGGTCAATAATCCTGCATCTACATACCAGCCGCCGAACAGGTAACCTGATTTCACGGGATCAGCAGGAGCCAGAGCCGTGCTGCCGTAGGTAACACTCTGGACGCTTACCGGCGTCCCTCCGTAGGTGACGAACGTGACCGTGTACGGATTGGCGATCCACTTCGCGTGAAGCGTCGTATTTCCTGTGATTAAAGTATCGAAATCGAACTCCTGCGCCAAGCTTTCGTCCGCATACCATGCGCCGAACGTGTGACCCGTTTTTGTCGGATCGGCGGGTTTGGTCGCCAGATTGCCGGAACTCACCATCTGACCGCTTACGGCCGTGCCTCCGTTACTATTAAACGTCACCGCGTACTTGTTGTCTGTCGTCCAGTTCGCATAAAGCGTCATATCCCCGGCAATCGGTGCCGAGAACAGGAACGGCTGCGTAAAGTCCGGGTCCGTATACCACCAGCCAAACGTATAAATCGTCAGATCGGGTAAAACGGCTGTCTTCGTTGGATCGTCCGGCTTCGTCGCCAAACTGCCGTAGTTCACTGTCTGGCTGTTCACCGCCGTGCCGCCGTTGCTCTCGAACGTGATCGTATAGCTGAGTGGAGTCCACTTCGCATACAAGGTCGTATTCCCGGTTATCGCCGTCGTGAAAAGGAAATCCGCCGTCAAGCCCGCGTCCGAATACCAGCCGCCGAACGTATATCCTGTCTTCGCCGGCGCGGCAGGCTCCGTGGCCGTACCGCCGTAATTCACCGATTGGCCGCTCACCGCCGTGCCGCCGTTTGTCGCAAACGTGACTGTGTAAACGGCAGGCGTCCACTTCGCATACAGCGTCACATCCGCAGTAACCGCCGAGGCAAATGAAAAGGCAGTCGACAGGCCTACATCCGAATACCAGCCACCGAACGTATCCCCCGCCTTCGCCGGCGCGGCAGGCGTCGTTGCCTTACCGCCATAACTCACCGTCTGGCCGCTCACCGCCGTGCCGCCGTTACTTTCGAACGCGACCGTGTAGCTGTTAACCGTCCATTTGGCATACAGCGTCGTATTGCCCGTAATCGCTGCCGCGAACGAAAAGGCTGTCGTCAGGCCAACATCCTTATACCATCCGCCGAACGTATAACCCGTCTTCGTTGGGTTGGCAGGCTCTGTGGCCGTACCATTGTAGGTGACCGTCTGGCTGTTCACCGCCGTGCCGCCGTTACTCGCATAGGTAACCGTGTAATTATTAAGCGTCCACTTCGCGTACAACGTCGTGTTGCCGGTAATCGCCGAGCTGAAGTTATAAGCCGTCGTCAAGCCTGCATCTTTATACCACCCGCCGAACGTGCTTCCCGTCTTGGTCGGCGCTGCAGGCGCCGCAGCCGTACCGCCATAGCTTACCGTCTGATTGCTCACCGCCGTACCGCCGTTAGTCGCAAATGTAACCGTGTATGTATGGATCGTCCACTTCGCGTACAGTGTCGTAGCAGCCGAAATCGCCGTGCTGAAATTAAACGCCGTCGTCAGGCCCGCATCCTTGTACCATCCGCCGAACGTGTAGCCCGCTTTCGTCGGGTTCGGCGGCGCAATCGCTTGGCTGCCATAGTTCACCGTTTGTGTGCTCACCGCCGTGCCGCCGTTTGTATTAAAGGTGACGGCGAAGGTGTTGACCGTCCACTTCGCGTACAGCGTCGTGTTCCCTGTGATCGCTGTGCTAAAATTAAACGCCGTTGTCAGGCCTGCGTCCTTGTACCAACCGCCGAACGTGTAGCCCGCTTTGGTCGGGTTCGGCGGTGCAGCCGCTTGGCCGCCATAATTCACCGTCTGGTTGTTCACCGCCGTACCTCCGCCGCTGTTAAACGTGACGGTATAAGCATTCAGTCCCCATTTGGCATACAGCGTCATATTGCTTGTAATACCGGTATTGAAGGAATAAGCTTGCGTCAAACCGGTGTCCTTGTACCACCCCTGGAACGTATATCCCGATTTCGTCGGATCGGCCGGTTTGGCAGGAATCGCGTTATACCCTACCGACTGGCTGAGGACGCCCGTGCCTCCGTTGCTGTTATAAGTGACCGTATAGTTGATCGCGTTCCATTTGGCGTACAGGTTCAGATCCCCCGTTATCGCGGTCGTGAAAGCGAACGGCGTCGTCAGGTTCGCATCCTTGTACCATCCTCCGAACGTGTAACCCGTCCTTGTCGGATTGGCAGGTGCCGTGGCCGTACCATTGTAAGTCACCGTCTGGCTGCCAATCGCCGTGCCGCCATTGCTGTTGAAGTAAACCGTGTATTTGCTTTTTTGCACGTTCGCAATCGTGATATTGTCCAGCTTTAATCGCGACGGCGCGAGATCGTCCTCGAATGTCCATAATATTTTAATACTGCTCACATTTTTCATCTGGAAAAGCTGCCCGGCATTCAGCAGCGACGAAAGCTTGACCGAGCCGGTCCCGACGCTCAGCTTCGCTCCGCCGGCATACGTGTAATTGTCGATCGTCGTAATCATCGAACCTTTGGAGTCGTATAGCGTAATGTGCAGAAAATCGAGCTTGAGCCCGCTGCTCGTAGCGCTGAAGCCCAAATCCTGAAATGTAAAGCTTCCGATAACGGAAGCGCCCTCGGCCTTAATCATCATATAACCCGGAATGCTCGCATCCGTTTGCGTTTGCGGCCATAAACTCGTTCCGTTTTTTACAAGATCCTTGTTGACGAGAAACTTGTCTCCGGTTTTATTGTAATCGCCGCCCAGTGCGACCAGAGTGCCGCCAAAGTCATACGTACCGTCGGTCACACCTGTAGCGACCGCATTCGCCGTCGGAACCGGTACAGCATGAAAGACCAGCAGCGCCGACAATAACAGCAAGCAAACAAACCGGACCCGGCGCCGTAAACTTAACGTTCCTGACATGCCCCTCCCTTTCTCCGTCCTTTCTCCGTCCTGCTCCATAATATGTATCTCCTCCTTCGAAACTAGATTCTCGCTTTCAGCAACTGCGCAGAACTCCGGCACACAGAAAAACCCTGCAATTATGATTCATAATCACAGGGTTCGAGCATCCTCGTGGTGTCGATTCTCGTTCGGATTTGCCGAAACGCCATGTTGTCTATTGTCGGGTTCCGCGGTTGTAACCATCCATTTTGCAGAATAAGCCTTCCTTCTACGCATCAATCAGTATACATCCGGAAGCGATAAGCGAGCAACAAAAAAATGCGAACTGTTTCAAATAGCCGCTTCCGGTATGACTCATTGGGGCTATATACGCCTTAGCCATACAATGGTATCATTTTGAACGGATAAGAAGGAGGTTAAGAGATGCAGAAATGGATTATGGCTGTATTGTTTTTCGGTGCCTGCGCCTTCGGATTGATTATGCTTATGGTGACCGCAGGCGGGGATAAGCCTGCGAAAGAGCAGGAAGCGCAAGGGCCGGCGATGCCGAGCGTAACGCTGGATCAGGCGGCGGCGGAAGCGCTATACAAGCAGTCTTGCATCGCTTGTCACGGCAACCAGCTCGAGGGCAAGATCGGGCCCAATCTGCAAAAGGTCGGGGCAAAGCTTACGGAAGCGCAGCTGTACAAGCTCGTGCTGAACGGAAAAGGCGGAATGCCCGCGTTCAAAAGCTCCCTGAAGGAAGAGGAAGTCGCCAATCTGGCGTTATGGCTGGCCCAGCATAAATGAGACATGGTTCAGAAAGTCGCACTTCGCGTTAAGGAACACAAAAACACGCCCGACACGGCGTGTTTTTGTTTCCGGCACAGTTTCGGCTACGGTGTGTTTCCGCGGCCAATAGACATTTTCCCGGTGCGTCGCTCCATATACAGCTGATACTGATAGACCATAAAGCTGAACCAAAATCCGCTGGCCAGCAGCCCGGCTAGCACATCGCTCGGATAATGCACGCCGAGATAAATCCGGCTTATGCCGATCATGCCGATAATCGCGCAGCTGGTTATAATTAGCAGCACGCGTCCGATACGCGTCCGAATATGCCGCCAAAGCAAAAACGCGAGCGCCCCGTACAGAGCGATTGCCCCCATCGTATGACCGCTCGGGAAGCTGAAGCCGGTCTCTTCGATTAACCGATGCACACTTGGCCGCTCCCGATGGAAGACGATCTTCATCAGTTGATTCATCACCGCCGAGCCGCCCACAACGCAGCACAAAAAGACAAGCTCCAATCGGTGCCGGAGAACGACATATAATAAGACGATCGACAGGAGCGCAACAAGCGCGGAAACTTTGGCAGAACCGAGAACCGTGAACAGCTCCATGACTTTCGTAAGCGAAGGCGACTCGAAGCTTTGCACGAAGGAGGCTACGCTCAAATCTAGAGAGCTTGCAGGATTTCGAGTAGCTGCAAACGCCAAAGCTCCGAAACCGAGCAGCAGCGGCAAGCCGAAGTAAAGCGGGTAGTACCTGTTACGCGGCGACTTTCTCAAAAAGCGTCCCTTCTTTCTTGTACCGATATGCTAATTCCGAACGCCCGACCGCTAATAGGCCGGTTCGTTTTGATGGATTTTTACGCTTAACACCAGCCCGACCGCCAGCATATTAAGCAGCAAAGAGCTGCCGCCGTAACTGATGAAAGGCAAGGAAATGCCGGTTAGCGGCACGAGCCCGACATGCATGCCGACATTGACGAATATTTGAAACACGAACATGCACGCAATCCCGATCACCACGTAGGAACCGGTCAATTCCTTGCCATCTCCTACGATTCGGACCATCTGATAAATGAGCAGGAAATAGAGCAGCAGCAGCAAGGCAGCACCGATGAAGCCATGCTCCTCGCCGATCACGACGAAGATGGAGTCCGAGTACACATAAGGAATGTATCCGTTCTGCGTGAAAAAACCGCTGCTTCCGCTCAACCCGCCCACGCCGATCGCGCGCATCGCATTTTTGACATGCCACGATTTATCCGGATCGCTTGCCGGGTCCAGAAACGTTTGCAGCCTCGAGATTTGATGAGACTTCACAAGATTGGACAACAGCTCGTAATCCGAATAATACAGCCAAATCACAGCCCCGATGCAAAGCGCGGCGGCGCTTAAACCGATGAGCAAATAGGTCGCCCGTATGTTTCCCTTCCACAGCATCCCGAGCAGTACGCCGACAAATACAAGCGCTGTGCCCAAGTCAGGCTGCTTCATAATCAGAATCGTCGGAACGATGAAGATAGCCAGTATCGGAACGATATCCTGAACAAGCCGAAGCTTCTCGCCGGCCCGCTTATTTAAAAGATGGGCGGCAAGCAATATAGTGGAAATCTTTACCAGCTCCGACGGCTGAATCTGAAAATTTCCGATCGTCAGCCAGCGAACCGCCCCGTTAATGTTTTCCCCTTTCCACTTGACCCATACAAGCATCACGATTCCGATCGCGTATAACACATAAGACAGCTTGCCCGTGAGCAGCCGGTAGTCGAATAAAGCAACCAGCAGCATCGGCACGCAAAACAGGCCGAACAACATCATATTGCTGCTATGCAAACCTTCCAGTCTCGTCCCCCTAGTAGCCTCGTAAACGGCGAAAGTGCCGATCGCTACCAGGCAAGTCATGACCGCTAATACAAATAAGTCCAGTTTTTTAAGCTTGTCGAAATAATTCATCTGCAATCCTTTACTGCCTTAGTTTTAAGAACACAGTTTTGCGGATACGATCCTTGCCGGCCAGGCGGTTACCGATCCTTGGGCAACAGCCTTGCCCGTGCAGCTAACGCAAACGATCTATTCGCCGGAGTTTTCATACAGCGAACTGAGCACGAATCGCCCTTGATAGCTTTCCTGGCTCCGCAGCGATAGCGAGTTGTTTTTCCATTCGTAGATGTCGAGCCCGTTCTCTCCCGCACCCATCGTCCATCCAAGCAGGATCTCGCCGCTTCCGTCCCGGTTCAGATCGGCTACCCCGGCATAGTCCAGGCCGCGGCCGTAGCCTTTCGTATCCCAGACGACATGCCAGCGTTCCTGCTGCCTTTTCAATAAGGCGGCTTTGATCGCTTTGTCCGTCCGGCCGCCCTCCTCGTATACGACGATCGCCTCGTCGAAGCCGTCGCCGTCCACATCCCCGAACGAGATGGCGTCACCGCCCGCTCCGCTTCCCGCGACAGCAATTTTGGCCCCGGCAGGCAGCATGGCGCGAAGGTCGCCCGGGTCGTCCGTGCCAAAGGAACCGGCTGCTAACCGCGGCGGCTTGATCAGATCGATCGGGGCTGCGGGTATGCCGCATCCGCAAATCCATAAAAGCGCAGCGGCGGCAAACAGGGCCCGAAAGCGCCGGCGGCGGCTGGTCTTGGTACGGCTCTGCTCCTTCATCATCGTTTCCATTCTCCTATTCTAAAGGGTCGGTACGAATAAAGGGTTATGAAATAGTTAAAATGGTGTCCGGATCAGGCTGCATCGGCAAATAAATGCCAACCTTCGTTCCTTGGCCGGGTTCGCTCTCGATAACGAGCCGCCCGTTATGAAGCTTGACGATTTCCTCCGAAATCGCCAGACCGAGACCGCTCCCGGCTTTTTTTCCGTTTCCTTTGTAAAACCTTTGTCTCACTTGTTCCAAATCCCGCTCTTCAATTCCCTCTCCCGTGTCCTCGACGGTGATGACCGCCTCTGTTCCGTCCGGCCGGGCGCACAGCCGAATCGAACCGCCGCTGCCGGTAAATTTGAATGAATTGTCCAGCAGATTCACAAGCACCTGCTTCAGACGGCTTTCATCGGCGTACACAGGCTGCATCTCCTCCGCTTGCACGCTTAGCTCTATGTTTTGCCGGATGGCTCTTGGAGCAAGCTGTCTTCCGACGTACCGCAGCAATTCGGAGAGCTCGACCGGAGCGCGGGCCAGTTCCATGCGGCCGCTGTCCAGCTTGGAGAAGTCGAGCAATTCGTCCACCAGCTTCGTAAGCCGGTCTGTCTCCGCCTCGATTATATCGAGACCTTCCTTCAGCAACGCTTTGTCGTCGTTATGGCCATATTTCAAAGTGACGGCCCAGCCTTTGATCGAGGTAAGCGGGGTGCGGATTTCATGGGACACGGAGGAAAAAAACTCGTTTTTGAGCAGCTCGTGCCGCTCGATTTTCATCGCCATCCGATTGAACGTATCGGCCAGCGCTCCCAGCTCGTCCCGGTACCGTTTCGCGGCTCTTGCCTTAAAATCGCCCTCCGCCATCTTCTCCGCAGCTTGCTTCAGCTCCGTAATCGAGCCGGTAATCATTCCGGACAGCAGCATGCCCAGCACGGCGACAATCGCAATCACGGCAAGCCCGATGACGATCAGGATGATCGTAATATGGCGGATCGTAGCCGCTGAATCCGTCAGCGAGGATACGAAACGGACCGCTCCTACCGTGGCGCCACCCGCCTTGAGCGGATAAGAAGCTGCAGACACGGCTTCTTTCGTCGATAGCTCGCGCCCTTTCCATGCCGCTGCATCTCCGCCAATCGCGGACCTGACATCCGGATAATCGGTCATCGTTTTACCGGCCCGTTCCCCCAAAGTGTCCCGGAGAAGCAGTCCGGACGCGGCGATAATCTGAACCTGGGCGGAGCTATTTTGCGCAAATCCCCGCAGCAGCCGTTCGGCTTGCTCCGCTACGTCCTCTACGGCGAAATATTGCTCATAAAAAGAGGCGGATATTTCCGCCTGATTCATCAGGATGCGTTCGATGTTGCCGTAGTAATAAGCCCGGACAAGCCCGATAAGAACCGCTTCCAAAATACAAACCGTAATGATGATAACGATCAGGTAACTGCCGACGAGCCGTTTTCGGATTCCCAAACGTTCAACCGTCCTTTCTCCAGCGATACCCGAGCCCCCATACCGTTTCGATCAGCTGCGGTCTGGAGCTGTCGTCTTCGATCTTCTCCCGCAGCTTGCGAATATGAACGTCTATCGTCTTCGGATCGCCCACGAAATCCTCGCCCCACACCAGATTGAGCAGCTCGTTTCTGGACAGCGCTTTATCGGGGTTTTCCAGAAACACCTTGACGATTAGCTGCTCCTTCGGCGTCAATTCGATCCAGCAATCGCGCTTGTACAGCTTGTTCGCATCGAGGTCGAGCCGGATCGGGCCGGAATGAAGCACGTTCCTTTCCGGCCGGACCGCATGGCTTGTACGGCGCAATACGGTCCGGATGCGGGCCGCAAGCTCGAGCGGATTAAACGGTTTGACCATATAATCGTCGGCCCCGAGCTCGAGTCCCCTGATTTTGTCCCAATCGCCGCCGCGCGCTGTCAAAATGATGATCGCAATATACGGATCGACTTCCCTAAGCTTTGTGCAAAATTCAAAGCCGTCCATGTCCGGCAGATTAAGATCAAGCACGACAACGTCCGGCTTTTTCACGTGCAAGCTGCTTAGCGCCGGTCTTCCCAAGGCGGATTCGGTTACTTCGAAGCCGCTTCTCTTTAGTTGGATCGTTACAAAACGTCTGATAGAATCGTCGTCTTCGACAACGAGTACATGGTTTCGGTTCGTTTCTTCCATCTCGGCCTCCTGATCGTGGTCTTAACGAAGAAAACAAAAAAGCTCCCTCATTAAGGGAGACGTGTAAACTTATTTGGATAATACCCTCAGCAACTGAGGTTGTCAACTAAAGGGGTGCTGGGCCTCCAGTATGCCGACAAGGCGAATCGCATCCCCGCCCGGCCGCAACTATCAGACGGGGAACCTATCGGGCCTTGGCAGAGCCCAAACCTCCATCCGCCCTTACCGGTCAAACAGCTTGACGCCGCGCTCCGCCACGAAATCGACCGAACTTCTAAGCGCTTCCTCATCCAGCCCGTAAGTGCTCTTCATCATGGCGATCCAATCGGATTGCTTCGTATATTCGTGTACTTCCGTCCGCTCGTTCGTTTTCACGAACAGCTTGTTGTTCATAACCGAATAGGCGCGGTCCTCCTGAAGCAGCGTCACCACAATCCGGCGCATGAACGGGTTATCGTCCCGGTCCCGCAACGAATCGGTAATCACCTCTTCGAAATCGTCCAATCGGACCGGCTCCCATTCGATCGTCTTCGTCACGAAGCTTTGCCCTCCGGCACGTCTGTCGATTATGAAGCGTCCCGGCCCCAGCCGCGTTATTTCGATTTCTTCTCCGAGCCTGGAAAAGCGCGGCTGTTCCTCAAGCACTAACGGCTCCAGCAGCGGAGCGCCATATCCGACATCGACGTAATACATTTGTTTATCGATCGTAACCCGCAGAGCCAAATGCGTATTACCGCCGGTAGCACGAACCAGCTCGACTTGAAAGCCGAGCGATTCCAGCAAAGCACCGAAGTGTGAATTGAGAATGTAGCAATTGCCGCCCATCCCCCGGGATACGCAGTTGTCGAGAAACAGCTCCATATCCGGCAGCCATTCCAATCCTTTTTGCCCTTTATGGGTATAGTAGTGGAATTTGCTCAGGTTTTCGAAAGGAAACCGTCCGAGGTGCAGCTTGATGAGCTTGCGCAAATAGTCGAGACTCGGAGGCTGCTCCAGTGTTTGCAAATGATCGAGGTACCGGTTGCGAAGCGTAGCTGTGAGCATAGTCTCTGCCTCCTTAATGCGGCTTCAGAATCATCAGAATGAAGATGATCGTGCCGAGAACGGTTGCCCAAATGTGACTGCGACACACCTGATCGTACAGGGCGGAAACTTCCGGGCTCGCCGCCGCGGTTTCGTCCGGCGTCAAACTGTCCGCAAGCCGGCTGTGCAGCTTCTTCGCTGCCGGATTCAGCCTGAGAATAATGACCAGCTCGACAATCACATAAAGGACGAGCGTTCCGACAATCCACACTTGCAAAAACGAGCCGTACGAGCCGAGAAAAAACAAGACGAGTCCGGACAGGACCGCAATCGTTCCGAACAGCTTCGGAAACAGCTCCAGAGCGCTCACTTGCCGCAAGGACCTTTCCATTTCGCGAATGGAGGAGCCGCTGCGCAGCAGCATAGGAAACGCATAAGTCGGTCCGAGCCCCACGATCGCCGAAATGACGTGTACCAAAACGATCCATTTCATACCTATCACCGCTTTCCAATTCATGAGTTTGTCAATCAACCACACACTCATCATAGCGGCATTCTGTTTTCGGCTGTATCGGTTGGTTTACGTATTTTCCGTCATTTAAACTCGTCCACCTCGTATCCGTTCTCGACTACATAGCGGGTTAGCGCCGCACGCGAAGTGAGCTGCAGCTTCAGGAAAATGCGTTCCATATGTGTCGATACCGTGCGATGACTGATGAACAGCGTTTTGGCGATTTCCGCGTTGGTGAGTCCCTTCGCCACGCAAAGCGCTACCTGCCGTTCCCTCGCGCTCAGCGCCGTAAGGAACGGGTCCGTTTCTTTCTTCCACTGCAGCTTGGTTCGCTCCACGACCTGGCGGAATCGCGATAAACGTTCGTTTTGCGGCGTAACGGCGATCGAGGCAAGCGTCTCGCCGAGCATTCGGGCCAGCAGGCGAAAAAAATCGTCCGGCCAGCGTGCGAACACGCCGGTATCCGGCTCCATCTCCTCGCAGCATATAATGCCGAACACCGTATCGGCCGCGATGCAAGGAAACGCCAAAAAGCCGGAAGGAGAAGACGGTCCCGGGGCTTGCGGAGTCGCGACTCCGGAATCGCTTAGCGTATGCATATATTTCATCTGCGAGCGGATATTGCGCAGCCGGGTAACCGTCCGCTCCCTGGCTACCAGCGCCGCAAGCCGTTCCATCGAGACAAAAGCCGTACGATCCGCGCCCGCCCCGGGCACTCCGATAGACGCCAAAAGCTCAGGCTCTCCTTCCCTCTCTCCGGAATCGGACCACACCGAGGAGCGGTTTAGCTGCAAACCTTCGGCCAGAGCCTTGAGCAGCACGCTGAACGTCTCCGGCTCCGGAAGAAGATGCCTCGCCTCTTCGACGCATTTCCGAACGCCGGTAATTTCGAATAGAAGAACCGACTTCAGCGGGGGAGCGGAATCAATCCCCGCCATCCAGGAAACGGTCTGAAGGTCGCGCTGCACCTTCTCAAACCATTCGCCCGCCGATACGAAACCGGTGTACCGTGCCTCCAGCTCCCAGTGGACGAGGTCGACCGGATTGGCCAGCTTGATCGTCGCCAGCGGATGGACGGACAAATTACGGAGCGTTTTGTTCAGCATTTGATTGGCGATTGCGACATGCTGCGGATCGACCAGCCAAACCCGCGACAAATTCACCACATTCGGCATGCCTTCTGCATCGGCGGTCATCATAACGGACGGGTAGGCACCCTCGAACGCCGGAACCATTTCTTCAGGAAGCATTCAGTCCGCCTCCTTTTCTTGCAAAAGGCGGCCCGCCGCAGGTCCGGGGGTTTGGGCGTAAACGCGATCTGCTTGCAATCCGATCGATACGCAATCCGACACGCCGACTTGAATAAGCGGCAGCAAATTCGGATAATGCAGTGCGGCATAATTCCGCTGCTCCTCCAGCAAAACCGCCTCCTCGCGTCCCACGCTCCGGCAGTCGATAAACCGCCCCTTGAGCTGGTACGACTCGTTGTCCGCACCGGATGTGATCAGCGCCGCCACGGAGGAACCCGCCTTTACATGCTCGCGCAGCCGGAGCCACTGGCTTGCAAGAACGGTTATCCATACAGAAACATCCGGTTCGGTCCGGACACTGTAGCCTCGGCACCCAAACGGGTACGCGCCCGTAGCAGCGGCAAGATGAATGTACAATGGGACATGCTTCCGCGCTAAGAACGCATGCACCGAGTCAGGCCACGTCTTCATAACGGGCCTCCTTCCATGCGAAAATAAATGACCCTTTGCTCTATATTCCAAACGATATCCGAAATTAACAATTATGTCTATAAAGCAACTATAAAGCAACCCCACATCAATAGAATGGACGGGGCCGCTGCTGCGACTCCGTCCAGTATGCAAGTTTGCTCCCTTGCGGTTTCGGTAACGATAACGGCAGTCGGCAACCCGCCGCAGTCAACCGCGTCCATTGCGGGCACGGCTTCAGAACGAAACCGCTCCGCTTCAGCAGCGCCGATTTACTTCCCGATCCAGCCGGTGGAGCCGCTGCCGCTTTCTTTTACATATAGCGTTTGTGCGCTTCCGCCGTCCCGCCGCATGAACAAGGACCCGCCGGGCGCGCTCTGCACGCCTTCGGGCGATCCGCTGCCCGCCATGATGCCGGTGCTTCCGTACTGCCACTGCGCCGGTCCGTTCTGCGTGCTGTTGGCGACCGACGCCCCCTGCTGCCCGTTCCAGGCATCGTATCCGTTCGCGAACATATTGCCGACCACGTTCAGCCGGACCGCAGCTCCGGTCACCCGCATTCCCGAAGAAGCTTCACTTCCGACCTTAGCCGTCATATTCATCGCGACGTTAATCATATCGTCCGCTAGCGTCGAAAAATACAGCGAGTAAGTCGCGGCTCCGAGCACCGTATTCCCCACAACCGTCAAATACGGCACCCGGTACATGTGGATCGCGGTCGTCACATTCGCGCCATCGCCGATCACCACGTTGTTGGCCACCGTAATCGTACCGAAAGCGCCTGCCGGCGAAGCGCCGAATTCCTCGGAGACGATGCGGCAGCCCCGCAAGCTGTTTCCGCTGATGACGATGCCCGTCGTAAGCTTGTTCGGCTCATCCAGGTAGCCCTGGCGCGTCACGCGTATTCCCTTTGCATTTGAGACGCCGGTAATGACGTTTCCCGTAATCGTGACATCGACCGAGTCGTCCACCCAGATGCCGTTTACGTTATCCGTGCATGTGTTGCCGGTAACGGCGATCAGCTTCCCTCCGTTTTCGATTTGGATACCGGCTGCGTTTACTCCGGTCCCGGTCACGGAACAGCCGCTGACGGTAGCGTCATGCACGCCATAGAAGCCCACGGCTGCGGACGTAACCGGATCGTGGATATGGCACGCCTCGACGGTGACCCGGCTGATTCGGCCGTTCGGCGTCGAACGGAAATTGATGCCTCCGCTGCTTTTCGACGTCTTGTCATGGTAGGAGCGGACACCTCGCACGGTAATATTGCGCGCCGACTTGCCCGAGCCGTCCGAGAAATGGAACTTGACCGGGTGCCAGGAACGGAATACGGTCACGTTCTCGATCGTTATATTGTGGATATCCGAAGCCAGCGAAGCGTCGAAGCCGTCTCCGGCCCCGAATTCGATGCTGGACAAATTCCCGCCTGGAGCAATCGGATACGTATTCTCGATCCGCAAGTCGTGAATCGAGATATGGGAGCCCTCGAGATAAAACAAAACCCTCCTGTTATCATACGTAATCGCCTGCCTCAATACCGTGCCGGTCGTTCCGGCTATCGTTACGTTGCCCGGAACGCGCAGGGCGTAACCGAAGTCCAATGATCCCGGCGTCGCGAATACATACCGGGAGGCGATCAAGTATGTTCCCGGTGGCAGGAACACTTGACCGCCCGTTGCCGCAGCCGCCTGGATCGCCCCTTGCAGCGCGGCCGTGTCGTCCTGAATCCCGTCTCCCGCCGCTCCGAACCAATTCACTAGATAAACACCGTTAACCTGCAATCTCTTGAACCGCGCGCCGGTGGAAGAGACCAGAGTCGTCCCCGTGTTATCCGGACTCGCGGTATCCGCCGGATCGTAAGCGAAGTAGCCTTCCTTGCCCGAATCGGTCAAATAGATCAGCTCGGCAGACGGCACCGTCGTCATCGCCCGCAGCTCGGCCATCGTCGCGCACCGAATACAACAGGCACCCGGCTGCGGATCGTCCGGGCCGTACACCGAACCGGATACCCCCTGATGCGGTCCCCGGCCGCTCGCGCTCGCCTGAAGCAGCCCCCCGGCTGCGAATACGGCTCCCGCCGCCCCTAGAGCGGCAAGCATTTTTCTTCGGCTAATCCCGCGCTCCGAGCTGCTCGCCGCACCGTTCAGCACGTCCGTCCCCGGCTCGAGAGAACCCCCCGCTTCCACAAAAGATGTGCCGAATGTACCTCCAAGCTTGTTAAGTTCTCTATCGTTCATCAGTTCTTCTCCTCTTTTGGAATGATTTGCGGCTTGATCCGGCAGACGGAGAAGTACCCGATTCGAAAATTGAAATCGCTCTCAAAATTCAAACTGTATAAGTTGCCCAACTATTTCGGAGATCCGTTCCGTTCCGAAATGGACTATCTCACCGCTCAGGCATATCCCGTCTGGAGTTCCCCGGATGGAGTTGGCCTGCCGACGGGAGGTTTCAGTTCAACTTATACAGGTTGGGTTCGTTTTTTGCCGCTGCCGCGTAAGTCCGCCTTCCGAATGAGCCAGTTTTTTGTACGCTTCCGGCGTATGCCCGACCTTCTTTTTGAACAGCCGGCTGAAATGGGCCAAATGCTTGAAGCCTACTTCATAGCACACCCGAGTTACGGATATTTCCTTCTCGCACATCAATAACAGCTTCGCCTGGTTGATGCGCCGTTCGTATAAATAATCGGTGATCGTTGTGCCGGTAGTCTCGCGAAACAGCTTCATCAGATGAAACCTGCTAATATGAACGTGTTTGACGAGATCCTCCAGCTTCAGCTCCTCCATAAAATGCAAATCGATAAAGCGAATCAAGCGGTCGACATACTGTTCCCGCCCTGGGTCGGTTTTTTGCTTGTCCTCCATGACAGAGCGTCCCTGAACAAGAAGGAATAGGAGCAAATCGTAAAAAGCCATCAAAAACCGGTTATACTGGACGATGTCGTTGCAGCCGTAAAAGCGATTGATCCGCCGCAGCAGTTCCTCGCATTCCTCCCTGGCTTCCGGCGAGAGACGAAAATGGTAGTTTTTGAGCACGCGAAACGGCTTAAGCGGATCGCAGGTGCGCAGACTCTCGTCGAAAAGCTGCACCAGATGCGGATCGAACGAAAACATCGTACGCACATATCCGGTAGGCTCGGACACCTCAGGACCATGGGGCGTCGTGCCGTTCATAATAATCAGATCGCCGGGCTCCAGACCAATCGTCCGCTCCCCCAGCCTATAGTCGCAGGTGCCGCCGTGGAAATAAAAAATTTCATATTGCGGATGCGTGTGGACAAACGGCCGTCCGTTCCTCAGCCCTGCCCAGTTGTAATAATAGTCGGACAAAATGCGATAAGGATGCTGGGCATTCATTGAGATCTGGCTCTCCCTTCCAGGGTCCGGGCTTCATCTTCCGTCTGCGAAACCGGCCTTCGAACGATAATCGGGCGGTGACGCGATCGTTAAATATCATGTACCGGGCAAACGAGGAGAATGGGAGGTTGCCTCTATTGGCATCACCCTTTGTTGATAAATCGGGAAAAAGTTTCTCCTCGAGTGTAGCACACTGGCGGCTGATTCCGTTTGACCCGGGCTTGGCGAAAACAGGCGCGATTTGATTCGGGTTGCGGTATTTCCGGCTCTGCCGCGTTACCCCCCGATCACGAATAATAATTCCGTCCTTCAGCCTTATAAAGCGCCGCGCACCAGTCTGCGATAACGATCGGGCGTTTCGCCGACCATCTGCTTGAACACCCGGCTGAAATGCGACGGGTGCTTGAAGCCCACTTTGTAGCAAACATCCGTAACCGTGTCCCGGTCGCTGTGCACGAACATAATCTTGGCCTGCTCGACCCTTCTGTGATACAAATAATCGAACACCGTCAGCCCCGTGATTTCGCGGAACACCTTCATCAAGTGGAAACGGTTCATATGAAGTTCGGACGCCATCCGTTCCATCTCGATATCCTCCATATACTTCTCCTCGATGTAGACGATCGCTTGCCGCACGCTGTGTTCACCGGCCATTAGCGAATAAGACTTCCGTTCCATCTCCGGGCGGCACAGCTCATAAATGAACAGCAGCAGGTCGTAGAAGGCTGCGAGCAGCCGATACTGATCCACCGTGTCGATAGAATGGTAGAACCGGTTGATGTTCGCAAGCAAAATCTCGCATTCCGCCTGAGCTTTCTCTCCGAGCCGAAGATGGCGATTGCGCAGCAGCTCGAACGGCTTTAGCGGATTAATCGCAAGGAAACCGTGTTCGGCAGGCGCCAGCTTGCGGGGATCGAAGGAAAACATCGTGCGCACATACTCTTTCGTTCGATCCACCTGCGGGTAGTGGGACGCAAGGCCGTTCATAATAATCAGATCGCCCGGCCGCAAGGTTATGGCGCGATCGCCAAGCCTGTACACGCAGCGGCCCGCGTGAAAATAGTACACTTCGTATTGCAGATGCGAATGAGCAAGCGTGTTTCCAAGCAATAACCTGTTCCATTTGTAATAGTAGTGGTCCATTACTTGCAGCCGAGTCGTCTCCACGAAACATCCCGCCTTTTCTCGCGCATCCCCCACCATCGAAAACTGGGCTCCATTTAGTGGGCGTTTTTTGAAATCATTTTCCGCTCTGCTGCCATTATAGCAGAAATTCGCGAAAAACAACCCGGATCATACATGCCGCCTCTTTCTCCCAGCGATAGTCAAGTTTCCGAACAACAGCCCGTGCTATATTGGGGTTGCAGCGATACTTAGGGGGGAACGAACGATGAGAAACAAAATAGGGATCGGTCCGGTATCCGTCGCTTTGATAGCGGCGCTTGCCGGATGCAGCAGCGGAAACAACGGAGAATCGGGACAGGCGGTTAAAGATGCGGCGACTCCAGCGCAGCAAGCCGGCCCCGCGGAGCTTGCCAAACAAGCGGCCCAGCAACCGGCGGAGCTGGTGATCGGCTCGTCAAGCGGAGCCACGAATGAACAGTTCATGCGAGACTACGGAACCAAGATTAGCGAGAAGTTTCCCAATTACAAAATCAAGTATGTAGAGGGCTCGTTCAAAACGTATATCGAATCCGGCCAGTCGTACGATATCTTCATCAGCTCGGTCGGATTAACGCCGGCTTCCGTGCTGACCTACAACTTGCAAAGCGATATTAGCGATCTCGTTCAAAAGTACCGTTTCGACATGACCGGACTGGAGCCATCCACGATCGACATCCAGCGCCAGCTTGCCGGAGGCGGGATTTACGGTCTCCCGGTAAACACGACGTCCGCCGCCTTGTTCTACAACAAAGATTTGTTCGACCGGTTCGGCGTCCCGTACCCAAAAGATGGAATGACCTGGGAGGACCAGTACGATTTGGCCAAAAAAATGACGCGTTCCGACGAGGGAACGACGTATCGCGGACTCACGATGGCGTTTCAGCATTTGATGTTTTTGAACCAGCTGTCCGCGCCTCATCTCGATGCAAAAACGTACAAAGCAATGTTTCTGGAAAACAACTTCGTGAGAGCGTTCGAAAATATGGCCCGCTTCTACAAAATTCCCGGCAATGAGCTTCCCGGCAATACATTTTATTTGAACAATCAGCAAGACCCGTTTTATAAGGACAAAACGGTGGCGATGCTGCTTACGCTGAGCACAGGCGGTGTAAACTTCGGGGATTGGAATTGGGATATAGCGAAGTTCCCGGTGTTCAAGGACAAGCCGGACGTCGGCCCGCAGTCGTATCCGAACTACTTCTACGTTACCAGCACGAGCAAGCAAAGAGACGCGGCCTTCCAGGTGCTCAGCTACGTCGCCTCCGAAGAGTTCCAGATGTGGCAGGCCAAAACGGGAACGCCGGCCGTGCTCAAAGATAAGAGCAAAACCGCCTCCGTCTTCGGCGTCGACAAGCCGCTCTACAAAGGCAAACATTTGACGGCCATACTGCCGGACAAATTCGCGGACCCGACGGTGAAAACGCTGTACCAGGCGGCGGCCGACAAAGAGGTGAATGCCGCGCTCGGCGCTTATGCGGCCGGCCAGGACGTCAACACCGTTCTGCGGGAAGCGGCTGAACGCGCCGACAAGGCGATAGCGGCAACGAAGGGCAAATAAGCGGCAAATGACAACGTCCTCCTAGCGGCGGGAAATCGGGTGTAACTCGATGATTTCCTGCAGCTATAGGAGGACGTTTGTTTGTTTGGAAGCAGCATTGGCGCGCACAGATGCGTTGCCGCTCGGCACAGATGACGTTACGGCCGCAAGCTCGGCCGTTTATCCGTCAATCTTGCCAGCAAGCCGGAGACGCATTCTGCCAAACGTTCGCCCGTCCCCGGGGAAATGCGGCTGAATACTTTTAGACGCGGCTCGTAGCCGCCCTGATCGTACGCCGCCCGCGTGCAGACGTACCCGTATATCGAGCCGTTGCACAACGTCCCGACGAGGGTGTGCGGAAACGGGGAAGCCGCTTTGACCGCAAGCCCCAGCTCGACGAATATTTCGCCGGGCAAGCAGGCGAGCGCCAGTCCGCCGATCCGCAGCGCCTGGACTTCCAGACGCGCCGTCCCTCCCGGCAGCTCCGACACCTTCATGACCTGCTCGGCGAAAAAACGCTCCGCCCCGGTAATCCGGCTGTCGGCGAGCACGCTTCGCGCCCGCTCGATCTCCTCGGCGCTGGCTGTGCGCAGTTCCATCGTTATGAAATCGTTCAGCGCGTCCGCTTCGGCTTCCGTGGCCGCAGCCGTCTCGGTGCGTACCCGGAGCACCTCTTCGGCCAGGCGTCTGCCGATATCCCGGGCGATATTCCGGGCCGCCATCTTCGGCCGGCTCGTGTCGACATGGTTAATATCGCCGCAGGTGCCGAGCAAGAAGAGGCTGACCGCCTGCCCGCCTAGCTCTTCCTTCAGCTCCGCCGACAGATGGGCCGGGTAATCGCCGCTGTATACTTTTCCCCCGACCGTATCGGTATGGCACGCGAAACACGACACGACGCCGATCGGGCTGCCGTCGAGACGATCCAGACTAAGAACGGACAATTCCGGGTCGATCGGTCCGGCGGGACGGTCGATATCCGGGTTCATATAACCCGGATTCGTCCGCAGAGTCCCGTCCTTCATCCAGTATCGGCGCTGAAACGAAACGTCCTGGACGTGGCCCGCTCCCCAGCCGATACGAGCCGGTTCGCGGCCGTTGTACGCGATAAGGACCGCATCCGCCGCGCGGTCGGCCATATAGGCCAGGTAGTCGTCATGCCGGCTGCCGTCCAGTCCGGTGCGCACCGGGGCTCCCGTATGCGTATGCGTGGCGAATACCGCCGTACGCGCCGCCGGAATGCCGGTAAACGCCTCAACCCGCGCGCGTATACGGTTTGCCTCCCGCTCCGGAACGAACAGCGCATCAATCGCGACGAGCGCCAGCACCGTATCCCCCGACTGGATAACGGCCGCTTTCGCGTACAGCGGATCGCGAATCCCGTTCGACTTTCGCTCCTCCGTGTAACCCGGTATCGAGCTGCCGAGAGGGGGCGTAATATCCAGCTCGGCCATTCCGCATTGCAGCATCTCCATTCCTCCTGTTCACCCTCTATTCCCGTTACGACTACCCGAGCTCGTTATTTGTTACTTGTTAACCGTTACCGTTACTGCGCTTCCATATCGCCTGCGTTCCTTCGATCGCAAGCTCGGTGCCGAGCTCCCGGCTCAAGCTTTGCAGCTTCAGCAGCACGCTCCCGTCACCGGTCAGCCGCGGCCAGCCTCTGCGGTAACGGGGCTCGCCGTAGCCGAGCGTTATCGGACGAAAGCGCATCTGAACCAGATCGCCGCCTTCGAACTCGAGACCGGCGACGACGGATGACCAGACGTCCGGGCTCGCGCCGAGCCCGCGCGTATCGCCCGCGCTTCGAGCATCGAGCGCATCCGCCGTGCGATGCTCGGGGCCGAGGCCGTATTTTTCGTAAAAGTCCGCAGGCAGCCGGTCAACGGAATCGTTCTGAAATATAAAGTTGCCGAGACTGTACAAGATCGGTTTGCCGCGGTACAGCTCCACCCCGCGAATCACATGCGGCCCGTGGCCGATGACGGCATGAGCCCCCTCGTCGATGCAGCGCCGCGCAAACTCCCGGAGGAAATCGGCCGGAGCGTCCTTTCGCCCGTCCTTGATCTCATGCGAATGGATGCTAACGATGACGTAGTCGGCCTGCCGCCGCGCATTCCCGATGGCGCCGAGAATACGGGCCATATCGCCAAGATGTGGCTGCGTCGCCGCTCCTGAAACGTCGCTTGCGACAAACCGGTGACCGCCGAAGGTGATGCCGTCGTCCGGATCGCGGGAGAAGAAACCTTCCTTGACGAGCATCTCCTGGTAGTCGTTAATGCCGGTTTCAGAGGCTATTGCCCTCAACTCAGCAAGCTGCTGCTCCGAGATCCGGTATGTCGTCGAGAAGCGGAGCGGATTCACACCTGGCCTGCCGGCCATATCTCCCCGCTGCTCCCCCGCCCGCCACGATTCGTGAAACGTCGAGGTGGCCGCGATCAGCGCGGCTCTGCCTGCGGGAAGCTCCATATAGCGGATCGCACCGGCTTCTCCCAGATTGCTGCCGGCCCCGGCGTGCACCCAATCGAATCGATCCAGTTGGCGCTCCGTCTCCTCCAGCCCGCCGTACGAATAATCGAGCGAATGATTATTCGCCCAGGCAAGCGCATTAAAGCCGTATTTGCGCAAATCGTCCAATACGGACGGATCGGCGGCTGCCCAGGTGCCGCCGCTTTGCGCCGCCGGACACGATTCCGGACCGGGCAAAGTCACTTCGAGATTCGTGAAGCGGATATCGAAGCCGCCGAACCACTGCGCCAATTCGCGGTGCGTCTCATCGCCGGCGGGAAACCGCCTTGTGATGAAGCTGTCGCCTGTTGCGGCCATCGTCATTTTGGTCAAGGTTGCCCTCACTCCTCTCCGCCCGACGCCCCGGTACCCGGCGCCTCCGGCCAGCCCGGACATGCGTACACGAGACGGACAAGCAGCTCGGCGGCGGTGCCGAGCACCCGTTCGTCGAAATCAAACGTCGTCTGATGATGGCCCGCGGCTAGCGGGCTGCCGAACAACATATAAACGCCGCGGCCGCCTTGCTCCCGCACCCGGCGCAGCATCCACGTCGCGTCCTCGGAAGCGCCGATCGGCATCGAAGCGACGAACGAGCCGACCGATTCCATCCGGGCGCACTCCGCCTCGATTTGCGGAATGAGCGAACGGTCGCCTTCCCCGCCCGTGCCGTGACCAACCGTTTCCCACTCGCACGTTACGCCGTACATTGCCGCTGCGGCCTCCAGAATACGGCTCGTCTCCCGGACCATGTACTCGCATAACGCCTCGGTCTCGCCGCGAAGCTCAAGCTTCATCCGCGCTTCCGCAGGAACGACATTGCGCCCGGAGCCGCCTTCCAGCATCCCGACATTAACGCGGGTTGCCCCGTCCCCGTGTCTGCCGATCCCGTGCAGATGAAGCGCGGCGGCACACGCGGCAAGCAGCGCGTTGCTGCCAAGCTGCGGCGATTCGCCGGCGTGCGCTGCCTTGCCGCGGAACACCGCGTCGATCTTCGTCGTGGACAGGAAGCCATCGACCGAAGCCACGACTTCGCCAAGCGTTCGGCTCCTGACGCCGATATGCCCGCACAGGAAGTAGTTCACGCCGTCCAGCCAGCCGGCCTCCACCATCGACTTCGCTCCCCGGCAGCCTTCCTCGGCCGGCTGGAACAGCAGCCTGATTTCGCCGGCCAGCTCGCCGGCCCTCTCGGCGATTAGCTCCGCCGCCCCGAGCCCGATGGCGGTATGCCCGTCATGGCCACAAGCATGCATCAGTCCGGGCCGATCGGAGGCGAAGCGGAGCTGCCGCGGGGGATGACCCGCTTCTTCGCTTTCCCCGACTTCGACACAATCCATATCGAAGCGCAGCGCGACGACCGGTCCCGGCTTCGCGCCGCGAAGCACACCGACGACGGCCGTATGCCCGCCCTTCATCTGCTCCAGCCAGGCCGGATCGACGCCGTCCCGCAGCGCCCGCTCTTCGTGCTGCCGAATCGTTTCCGCGCCCGGAACGCCCATGCGCGCCTCGGACTTGCAAGCCCGCTTCCCGGTCGTCACCGTATAGCCAAGCGCGGAAAGCCTCGAGGCAACCAGAGCGGCCGTCCGGTATTCCAGCCACCCCGGCTCCGGGTGGGCGTGAATGTCTCTTCGGCAGAGGACCATACTATCCAGCCATCGCTCTCTCCCCATCCGTTCCATCCCCCACATCCTTTCCGGAAGCGATCCGGGGTTTGCACACCGCTCGCATCCGTTTTTCACATAAAGACATTTTCTTTATATATTCCGTATATAGAGTAGCACCGCCCTATCCGGCTGTCAATCGTTTGTTTTGCTTCGCTGCGCCTTCCAAAGCGCCGGTTTGCCCCGCTCCGCGCCGTTTGCTTTTGCCCGCATCCCCCGGCATAATAAACACATCGGGCCTTCCGGGCACCGGGAAATCCTTCCGGTTTGGGCGGCCAATCGTTCGAACATTATGATTACGACTACATGAAGGGAGGTCCGACATGAACATTGTCGTCGGCCTGGTCGGGCCGTCAGATACGGTCGCTCTCGTGCAGCAGGTAGGCAAGGAATGGGAGGGCCGCATCCGGCTCGTGCCTTTTGTATACGAAGACGTGGAGGAAGTGGCGACTATCGTGACGGGGAACCGGGGCGGCATAGACGTCTGGCTCTTTACCGGCCGGCTCGCCTACGAGCTCGGTATCCCCCACCTCCCCGAAGGCGGCGCCCTCATGATCCGCTCGAGCGGCTCCGCGCTGATGAAGGCGCTGTTCGAAGCCGTTCGCACCCGGGGCATTCCTGGACGGTTCAGCCTCGATTCGCTGCCGGAGGCAGAGGTCGCGGAGACGCTGGACGAGCTGCGGCTGCATGAAAGCGTGCCGATCGTTCATCCGGAGCGCGGCTACATCCCGTCCGTCGAGCTGGTTCGTTTTCACGAATCGCTCTACCAGTCGGGCGAAGCGGAATTATGCATCACGCATCGCGGACACGTGTACGAAGAACTGCGCCGGCGCGGCGTGGCCGTCATCCGGATCGTTCCGACCGTTATGTCCATCCGCGAAACGCTGCGGCTCGCATCCCAGCTCGGGGAAACGCATCATTTCCGGCAATCGCAAATTGCCGCGATCCAGCTGCAGGTGCGAAACGCGTTTCATGAAAATACGAACGCCTACGAAATGCATAGGCTCAATCTGAAGCTTCAGGAGCTGCTGCTGCAATTCGCCGAACATATATCCGGCGCGCTGCTGCCGACGGGCGGCGCAACGTTCAGCATCTTCTCCACGCGCGGGGCGATCGAACGGAACACCGAATTCCCCCCGTCACTTTTGTTTGAGAAAATCCGGCTATTGTCCGGCGGGACCGTCCACTTCGGCATCGGCTACGGGCTCACGGCGTTCGGAGCCGAGCAAAATGCGGCGCTCGCCTTGTCGCGCACGGAAAAACACGAGAAGGGCGGACTCGTGATCGCCGATGAAACCGGAGCGATCGAAGAAACGTTTCCGCATCTGCCGCCGCTTGCGTTCCAATCCCGCAGCGACGATCCGGACGTGATCGAGCGGCTCAAGCGGGCCGGCGTCTCCGCCGCCACCTTCGGCAAGATCGTATCCGTGCAAGCGGGGACGGGCAAGCAAAGCGTCACTGCGGCCGACCTGGCCTCGTGGCTGGACATGACGCCGCGCAATGCGAACCGGCTGCTCGCAGAGCTCGAACGAGGCGGGCTGGCCCGCGTCGTCGGCGAGGAAGCGCCTGCGCCGAAGGGCAGGCCGCGCAAGCTGTTTCGCATCGGAGCCGAGGAAGGGGAACGCGCGGAGGATCGCGATTAAGCTTGAGCCGCGTATGTGCGCCCCTTGATAAGTACGGCCGCCTCTCCTTCTATTTGAAGGGGGGGCGGCTTTTTTTGGTTTCAGACCTCATTGCCGCACATTAAGCAACCATTCAGCTTATTTTTAGCTTGCATTAAGGCTCCGTTCACTTACAAGTCATACAGGCGTCCTATACTCTAGGCGTAGGAGCAAATCATACATAGAGACGAGAGGATGGAGATGGAATTGAGAAACCAAAAAGGAAGTGCAATGAAAAAACGTTTTGTCGTGTTGATGGGTGCGGTAGTTATTGCGGCATCGGGCGGCTTCGCCGGCCCTCAGCATTCGGCTTATGCGGATGCGGTGAAATCGGAAACCGCTCCGGCTTCGAATGAAGGAGCGGTGCAGACAAGCCCGGCGGCAACCGTTCAAGCGGCCGCTCCGCTCACCTACGCCGATTTGCTGGTGCACAAGCAGTTGTCGCAAATCGTCACGCTTGCATTCGCTTTTGCCGACTCGGATATCGACTATAGCTCTTATCTGGGAGCGGTGTATGAGGGAAAATCGCTTGCCGAAGCCGCCGGAGTTTCGCCGGGCGACCTGAATGACCAGTTGACGGCTTCCGTGCAGCATACCGTTCAGGCGGAGGTCGCCGCCGGTTCCTTGACCGCCACGGAGGGCGAGCAGGCTGTTACCTCTTTATCGAGCGCTATATCCGCTGCGGTATCCGGCAGCCTGAACCAGGCAGCCCGCTTGTCCGCCACGGATGCCGGACAAGATCTCGTACAGCTTCACTTGAGCCGGATTGTGCCGAACACTGCAGTTTATATCGAAGGCTCCGCGGCCGATCTGCTTCGGGCAATGCAAGCCGGACAAAGCTTGGCGGAAGCAGCCGGTTTGAGCGCGGATGCGTTGTCCGACCAGCTCGATTCGCAGCTGTTCGCCGACTTGGACAATGCCGTTCAGTCCGGCAAACTGCTCGCGGCAGATGCCGAAGCGCGAAAGGCGGAAGCGGCAAAAGCGATCCGGGAAGCGGTATCGACACCGTCGTTTGACAAGGTCAATACGGTATGGATGGATCGCTTCGGCGCACAACTCGTCGCCCGGAAGCTCGATTCGGCGGAAAGATTGGCAGCCGTTCAGTCGAGCAAGGATTATTCCGACGTCCTGGAGGCGCTGGCGCAAGGAAAAACGCTGGCGGACGCTACCGGAATTTCGGAAGCCGATCTGGCGGAGCAGCTTGGCTCCCCGATCCATCAGGCGATCGACGCCTCCTGGCTTAACGGCAGTCTGTCGCGGCAAGCCGCAGACCAATGGAAAGCGAAGGCCGACGAAGCGCTGAACCGGCTTATTCGCGGCGAAGCGCCGGCCGGCTCGCCGCAAGCGGATGCGGCCATCGCCCAAGGGAGCACGCGAGATATCGTGAAAGCCAGCGCATCGTATGCCAGTTTGTCTTACGAGGATTTGAAGCAGGCGGTAGCCTCCGGTCAAACGCTCGTACAAGCGACCGGGTTAACCGAAGAGGAACTGCTCGGCACGCTGAAGGCGGAAGCCGATTCATATATCGCCGAGGCGGTGTTAAGCGGCCGCTTGGACCGTTCTGCGGAGCAAGCTACCCGGGAGGAAGCTTATACTCTGATCCGTTCAGCTATCGAAACGGCGGGGTATGCAGGCAAAGTGGACGCGCAGTTGTACGGCAGCGAGCTGGCAAGCCGGATTGTGGAACAGGCGGCGGAGACGGATGGAGTGAACGCTTCCGAGCTCCTCGAGGCGCTGGCGCAAGGTTATTCGCTCTCGTCAGCCGCACATACGGACAAGGATAGCCTGATTTACAGTCTGCTGCGCTCAGCCAATCAGGAGATCAACGGGCTGGCCGGCGAAGGCCGAATTACGGACGAAGAGAGCGCCCAGTTGAAATCCGACTATACGTCCAGCCTGCTGGAGCTGCTGGCGAAATAGAGCAATATCCGCAAAGACCGTTCCCACTCGCGGAACGGTCTTCGACGTTATCGGACTGAGGCTCCGATCAACCTGCACAGACTAATCGATTGATAACATGGATGCCGGTTCTGCATTGTCGGAGAAAGTGTTTATACGGGATTGGGCGGCTCTTCAAAACAATTTGTCCACAGGATAACTTTCACCGGACACAGGCTCCGGCGGGTATCCGTACCTTTTGGCTATGATCGGCCAATGGACCGCTTTCCGTCCGGATGTGGAGCATAGATTGGGGCACATCCCGAACTTGCCCATCTTCCCTTCGATGTTCCATTCTTTCTTCAGAAAGACGCACTCGCATCGCGGACACCACCAATATTCCTCCATCCGTTTCCCCACCGTCAGTCGAATTTGATTATCCGTTACGGAAAAATTTCACAGTTTCATTATAGCACATATGTTCGCATTCAGTGCGAGTTCACTTGGAATTATTGAAAAAAAAGGAAAGAAACCTTGAAGGATATTCCCTCAAGGTTCGATGATTGTTATTCCGCCTGTACGATAGCGGCGCGATAAATTTTGCTAAACGACAGATTGGTAAAGTCGATATCGAACGCTTGTATCGCTTCCGGCGCCGTTACATGCAGCGGAATCACTGCGGTTATGAGGCCGGTTACCCCTGTAAATGCATAATTACTGAATAAAACGGCTCCGGCTGCATCTCTCACTGCCGTGTGCGCTCTCCCGTTTCCCGGTGCCGTATCGGGGTTGCCCTCCGCCGTCACTTGCAATTCGAAATCGGTGGTCAGCTTGGGATTGGCAACATAAAGTTTAAAGCGAAAATTGAGGTTTTCCCCCGAGGCCAGATGCCAGGCGTGGTTGCTACCGTTTTCGGCAAAAGCCAAATCCCGGTTCGCGAGCGTCCCCGATATATTCATCTGCGGAAACAGGTTGTCGTAGGCCATAACGTTCCATTCCGGCTGTACGCCGCTAATGACATACGGCAGACGCCGAACGGGCGACAATCCCTGCACGTACAGCTGCGTATTCCAGGGATACCGTTTATCCCATTTCGTCGTCACAATCTCGAGGATGTTGCCAAGTACACCGTTAAAAGGCGTAAGCGTGTTCATCTGAATCACGTTGCCGGATGCGCAGCCGATGTAATCCCCGTTGTAGACGATTTTGAAATAAGGCCGCTGCTTGGCGACGGAAAGCGATACATTCAGATGATTCATATGAATTTTGCACGAATCCGGGTTGTACAGGTAATACATTTCCGGCACGGACTTGATTCCGCCGCGTTCCAACTGTTCGCTGTAATTATGCCGCAGCTCCGCGCCGAACGAGCGCCACAGCGTAATTCCCCCGATACGGGTAACATCCAGCAAATCGTTCTGTTCATAAACGTTATCCGCCCCCATCCCGAATGACGAGGAATGCCACAATACCCGTTCGTCATGAATGTGCCGGGCGTTGCCGTTAAACCGATTGCGCTCCACCTTGGCCAGCGTGCAGCCGATATTTTCCAGAGCGATTCCGTAATTGTCGAACAGGCAGCTTTTCACTTCGGCCCCGTATACCATAACGAGATGCAGCCCTACTCCGAACGACTCGAGCTGTTCCCTTGCAGGGACAAGGGCGGATTGGGCTTCCGCATCGTTACGCGCGTCGTACGTCCCTTGGAATTTCACATCGGAGATGCTCACCGAGCGCGACGGGTTTGCCGCATTTGCGTAGTCGGTCCCCACATCCCAGCGATTCGTAATTCCGTACTTGGCATTCAGCGTAAAACCGCCGATACGGAAATACTCAACCCGCGATCCGGGTGTGAATACATTGATCGCGAACTTCGCCGAATCAGTCATATTGATGACGACACTGTGCAAGCCTGCGCCTTGAAGGATCATCCCTTGCGGCACCTGTATCGTGTCGCTGATTTTGTACGTGCCGGCCGGGATAAACAGCAGACCGCCTCTCGTCAAGCTGTTCACCGCAGCTTGAATGGCTGCCGTATCGTCCGCGATGCCGTCGCCGATCGCGCCGAAATCTTTCACACTGACCGATTCGCGCAATTTGGCGGCGACGTTTCTCTCGGGCTGGCCTGCTCCGTACCGGTACGATACGGAATCCGCATCCGTTTCCCCATCCCCGTATACCGAGGTCGTTACGCTGGACACTCCGTTCACCTGATGAAGCAGACCACCCGATACGGCCGCGGCTCCCGCCGCACCGATTGTCGTGAGCATCGCCCTCCGGCTTATTTTTCGTGCAGCTGGCTCCTTCTCGTTCATCTTAATCCTCCTCCATCGTACGGCCTGAATGCCGTTCTCCTCGGACGAAGCAAACCGGAGTGGGCTCTACGGCGTCACGTTTAATTGGCAAAAGACGATTCTGCTTCGTTTCCACGTATACGTTACGAACACATCTTCTCCGGCCGATACGATGGCCGGATACGAATATTCCCCCGGAGCGTCTTCCAGCGTAACCGTTTCGCCCCATGTCGCTCCGTTATCTCGGGACAAGCTGATGACGAGGGGCGATCTCTTGCCCCAATTTTGGCCGACCGGGTTGTAGACGAGGGCGAGTGTGCCGCTATCCATCCGAACGAGATCGATCCCGCTGTTATTGTTCGGAAGCCCGGTCTTGTAGGCGGGCGACCACGTTCGCCCGCCGTCCGCCGAATCGCTGCGGCATATGAAGCCTGTGGAGCTGCGCAGGAGCATGTGCACGATTCCCCGCTCAGACTCCCACAGAGTCGGCTGTATGACTCCTTTTGCTTTTGGAACGGAAAATTCGAGGGCATCCGAAGCCGTAGCCGGTATAACCGGAGCTGCCGAAGCGGCTTCCGCATCCAGCCACACTCTATGGCCGGCGGTCCAGGTCAGCCCGTTATCGCGAGACAAATCGACGAACGCTTCCCATGTATCCAGCTCGATCGAGGCCGGCGCCGCCCAAGTGCCGTCGTGCAGGACGATCGGTTTGTTTTTGACCGGCCCTCTGCCGCCGCAGTCATCTTCGACCAGCACCCGTGGAGCGGTCCAAGTATGTCCGTCATCTTCGGACAGGAGGTACATCGTTTTCCAGCCTTCGATCGTTTTTCCGGCTTTGTAAAACATCCATACGTTCCCGTCCCGGCTCTGAAACAGCACCGGATTCCAATGGGGCTGCCCCTCTTCGTCCGCTAGCTTAACGGGAGCCGTCCATACATCTTCCGTCCGCCGAGACGCCCAGATCGCGACATCGTCCGCTCCTTCGCGCGTTCCCGCGAACCATGCCGCAAGCACCTCGCCGCCCGGCAGCGCAAGCAGTGTTGAGGCATGACAGCTCTCGAACGAAACACCGTCCGCAAACACATCTTCCCGAAGCTTTGTTTCGAAACCCACCGCTAATCCCCCATAGTTGTAGTCCCGGATTCGGGCCGAACGTTACTTTTTCGCTTTTTCCTCGTCAATCTTCTTATTAATGATTTCTTCCGCTTCCCTGAGCGCCGTGTTGATGTCTTTGCCGTTAAAAGCGACTTCCTTGAATTTTTTCGCCATCTCCGTGCCGGCCAAGGCATCGTATCTTGAGACCGAGCTAGGTGAAATGGCTGGCGATCCGGAAACGAAGGCGATGACGTTTCTGCCTTTCGTATGCGGCATATCTACGGCGAACGTTTTTTTGATTTCAGGCTTTTTCAGAATCGACGGCTCGCCGATGCGGGAGCGTTCGGTTTGCACCTCTTCGGACAGAAGATGCGCGACGACACGGAACGCCTCGTTTTTGTTTGAGCTCGTCTTGGTCACATACAATCCCGATACGACCGGCTGTATGCCCGTCTTCGGACCGTTTGCGAACGTCGGCAGCGTCACCATGTCCCAGTTCAAGCCGTTCTGGGTCGATTCGATCAGCGGGCTGAGTATATTCGGTACGGCGAACATCGCCACCGTTTTGTCTTTCAGGAACGGATTGAATACGTTCGGCAAAGCGCCCGGATTGTTGCCGTCGATCTCGTAGAACCTCTTCATCGTCGAAAACAGCGTTTTCCAGCCGTCCGTCTGCACAACCGCCTTGTCCGTTTTATTGTCGATAAACGGCAAGGACAGCTGATTGTACGGAATTTGGAAATCCGCGACAAAATCGAACCCGCGGTATTTGACGCCTCCGTCCGTACGGGTCAGCTTTTTCGTAAGCTCGTACACTTCATCCCAGTTCATCCCGTCCTTCGGGTAAGGCACCCCGAACTTCTCGAACAAGTCTTTGTTGTAATACAAGGCGGCGTGTCCTTGCCCTACGGGAAGTCCGTATATTTTGGCGTCTTTTTTATCGATCTTTAAGTTGTCGATGCTGATCGGATCGATCCCGCCGATATCGAAGCCGTTCGCCTTCATCAGCGGCGTCATGTCGTCCACAATGCCGAGATCGTTATACTCGAATGTCGATTTGACCCCCGAGCCTTGAATGATGTCCGGCACGCGATTCGCCGTGACGAGCTCGGCCAGGCTCGATCCTTTTTCGTTTTTGACGTTTACAAGCGTAATATGCGGATATTTTTTCTTGATCGGCTCCACCCACAGGTTATTCCATAAATAGTCCGAATAATTGGATGGATTAAAAACCGTGATCGTAACCGGTTTGTTCGCTTCCGCAGGCGGCGGCGTCGCCGCTTCCTTCTCCCCTCCGCCGGCGCAGCCTGCCAGTATCGTGCCGACCGACATCACGCATGTTGTCCAAAGTGCCGTTCGTTTTGTTTGGTTCATTGCCGAACCCTCCCGTAATTGGAATAGATTTGTTGCTGCTGCTTGAACCCCGCAGTGGGCACTTCTCTCTACCGCAACCCCCGCATGCTCCTGGTTAAGCGCTTGCACCATTAGATTACTGAATGGAACCGTTTCTGTATTTGGTATAAATCCATCAGTTCGGCCGCACGAAAGTCGTGCTTTCCGCCCCCATTTGTACAAAAACGACTTCCCCTTCGCCCGCGTTCGAACAGAGAACGGCCGCCGCTTCGCAAATCGTAAGGTCAATTATGTGCAAAGCGGTTACGGACGCCGTACGTTATAGACGGAAGATAGCCCAATAAAAACCAAATACATGAGGCGGCTGTTTTGTTACAGTAAGTACAATGTCAGGTTGCTCACAGAGAGGGAGATGAAGATGGACAAACCGTTTTGGACGCCGTGGAATATGGAGCAGTTGTTTCGTTCCCCGCGTATAGATCCGTCCGACGTTACAGCCGCCAGCGGCATCCGTTCGGTCTTTTACGAGGGATTGCCCTACAAAGGAAAAGAAACGCGTATTTTCGCCCATTACGGAATACCGGAAGCGGCGGAGGGCGAAAAGGTGCCGGCTGTCGTTCTCGTACACGGAGGCGGGGGCACCGCCTATGAAGAATGGGTGCAGTTGTGGATGAAGCGGGGATACGCCGCGATTGCGATGGATCTGGAGGGGAATGTTCCCGACAAGTCGGAGGGGGGAACGAAACGGATCGGTCACGCGATGCCGGGTCCGGCTCGCGAGGGCATTTTCCTGGATTGCGACGAGCCTGTCCAGGATCAATGGATGTTTCATGCTGCGGCCGCCTGCATAAGGGCCCATTCTTTTTTGCGTTCCCTGCCGCAAGTAGACCTCGAACGGATTGGAATTACCGGCATTTCGTGGGGCGGCATCGTAACCAGTCTTGTCGCCGGGCTCGACAGCCGGTTCGCCTTCGCCATCCCCGTCTACGGGTGCGGCTATTTGTATGAAGCCCACAACCAATGGGGGGAGCGATTCGTGGAGATGGGAGCATCCGGCGCCGAATCCGTTAAAAGGCAAACCGAACCCTCCGCTTATTTCTCCCGTGTGACGATGCCTACTCTGTGGGTGAACTGGCTCTACGATCCGCATTTCGGAATGAATATTTTCAGCAAATCGTATCGTCACGCCAAAAAGGGTATCGAGCAATCCGGCCTATGCATCTATCCCCAGCTCGGGCATTCCCACCCGCTCGGCTGGAAGCCGGATGAAATTTACGCCTTTGCGGACAGTATCGTTCGAGACGGCAGCCGCTTGCTGCGTCTCGGCGAACCAACAGAGCATAACGGGACTGCGGCTGTCTCCTACGATTCCGCCGATGGACATGAACCGGTTCAGGCCGAGCTGCTCTACACGCGGAACTGCGACAACTGGCAGCAATGCGAATGGATAACCGCCGATTGTACGATCGATCCCTCGGATCGCCGCGTCCATACTCCCCTTCCGCAAGACGCCAAAGCTTTCTTTTTTAACGTTCGCGATACGCGCGGGCTTACGGCCAGCACTCCTGTTCTCGTGCGTTGATCCGGTTTACACGCCGATTCCGGGACCTTATAGTTAAGGTATCGCATTTTGCTGACAGGAATGGGTGGGACTCCGATGATCATTCGCAACTTTCACTATGTAGTAGACGACAAGAAGAAATCCAGAATAGGCGGCGGCACGCATCCGTTCTACGAAATATTGTGCATCGCTTCCGGCGAAATGACGCTCGAATTCATGAACGAATCGTTCCGCTCCGGGAGCCGGACGTTGTTTCTCATCCCGGACAACGTCCCGCATCAGCTCTTCAAACATTCCGCTTCCGCCTCCTTCTGGTACCTGGAGCTGGATAAAGGGACGGGGCCGCTTCCGGGAGCGGCTTCCTTCCCTTCTGTCGGCGAAGCGGTCGTCTGGAACCGCCTGCAGTGCGGCGACGAAGCTTTGGCGTCCGGCCCCAGCGAGCTTGCCGGGTTAATCGCTGCGACAGCCGACTCCATCGTAGCCACGATGCAGAGCGATAGCCTGACCCGGAACGGCGAATTGCGCGAGCGAATCGTCCTGCTCGACGTAAGCAAGCTCTTCCTTCAAATTACCGCGGCGCTTCAGCAGCGCCGTTTGCTCATTGCCGCTTCGCCTGAGCCCGAGGACGAGAACCCGAACAAACAGATCGTTCAAGATTTGATGCAATATATGGAGAACGCTTACTTACACGAAGTGAAGCTGCAAATGCTGGCGTCGCGGGCGCATATGGCTTCCTCTTATTTGATTCGCCTGTTCAAAACGCATACAGGGACAACCCCTTACCAATATTTGCAGGATCTGCGCATGAATGCGGCCAAAAGTTATTTGACCAATACAAGCATGACGGTCAAAGACATTGCCGAGACGAATGGCTTTCCCAGTATCCACTATTTCAGCCGGCAGTTCAAGCAGAAGTACGGCATGAGCCCCAGCCAGTGGCGGCAAGCCCAGGGAGCCGAGCCCGCGGATACGGAATCCGATTGAAGGCGCTCGCTGCAATGCCTGACCCCGCTCTCCCTCTTTTTAACCGACCTCGCGGACACGATTGTGCCATAACAATTTGACAATATGATGATACCTCGCAGACAAACAGGAAACATGAACGCGATTTATGGTAACATTAGATGGAGAGAAATAGCAGGAAAGGGTGGGCATATCGTGGAGCGCGTACCAAACAATACACTGAGTCTCGATATACAGACGAGATCGTTCACTAAAGTTGTATTCGATACGATTAAGATCGGGATTATCAAATCGAACTTAATTGCCATGTTCGCAGGTCTCTGTATGGCCCTTTATGTCGAACAATTATCCATATTTGATCAGATCGGCCCCATCGTGTTAGCCTTGATCGGTTCGTCCCTGGTGATCGGTTCGGCCGGCGTTTTCAACAATTTGTATGACCGGGATATCGATGCCGTTATGGAGAGAACGAGAAAGAGACCGACCGTAACGGGACAGGTCGGCACGAAAAGCGGCTTGATGATCGGTTTCTCGACCGCCGTCCTCGGCACGATCGTCTTGTATTTGGCTTCGCCGCTAGCCGCTTTATTCGGCTATCTTGGACTGTTTCTTTACGTTGTTCCTTATACGATGTGGACCAAGCGCAGAACGATTTATAACACGGAGGTCGGAAGTCTTTCGGGCGCTATGCCGCCGCTGATCGGTTGGGCGGCGATCTCGAACGACATCACGCATCCGGCAGCGCTGGCTATTTTTTTGATGATGCTCATTTGGCAAATGCCTCATTTTTACGCCATCGCCATTCGACGAATGGAGGAGTACCGGGCAGCGAACATTCCGATGCTGCCTGTCGTTAAAGGAATTCGCAGAACATATGTGCAAATGAACGCCTATTTGGTGGCGTTGTTATTGTCCAGCCTGTTATTCTGGTCGCTTCATCCGGTTATCGCGTTGACGAATGCCGCTCTTAGCGTTTGGTGGATCGTTCTTAGCGTGTCGGGCTACCGCCGCAAACCGGAGAACAAATGGGCGAACTCCATGTTCGGCTTCTCGCTGCTTCATATTACGGTTCTCATGCTGGGCATTATCGGGTATTCCCTTATCGCCCCGTTGTTATAACAAGAAAAAGTCCGCACAAGTGCGGACTTTTTTAATGAAGACATCAGGTTTTAATGGCCGTACAGGTCATCTGCTTCTTGCTCGGATATGGCGGCATCAAACAACTCCACTTCACGAATTTTGCCTGAAAAATGAGATTGCGGCCCTTTGCCCAGCACAAGCGGCGTACCGCCCAAATCACTAAGCTTCGCCGGATCAATCGGCGCGGAAGATACAAGAACTCCATCCAGGTACAGAGAGATGCGCTCCAGATCATAAGTGATTACGGCACGGTGCCATCCATCTGCCACGGAACGATCCAGTGTCACAAGCGGATCGTTTCGCAAGCTCCACACTTTGCCGCCCGGCAATGTACCCGCATACAGTTCGCCGCCATATACAGCCATCGACCATACCCGACGGTAGCGAATGTCCGGATTCTCCGGTTCAAGGACGCCGGACAGCGTCCACGCGCCATCGCCGGCATAACGGTATACATGACCGCCTGGCAATGTGCCGCCGTACAGCTTACCGCCAAACATAGAGATCCCCATCACTTCCAGCTCGGATCCCATCAACCCGTAATTGCTCCACTGTTTGTCTCCCTCATAACGCAGCATGCGCGCTTCCGGCCAGACCCCCATCAGCAGATGGTTATGGTATACCGCAAAACAATAAACTTGATCGCATTTTGCTACTTTTCCCTCATACACCCAGTTTTCATCAAACGTGCGGCTATACACGCCTTCGAGCTCGTTGCAGCCGATATACAATCGTTCCCGGTAAGTCGCCAAAGTCATGGTCCGCGTCTTCCCTTCCGGCCCTGGCGCACCCAAATCCTCGCATCCCCCATGAACATCATAAGCATACACTCCCGGAGTATAATAGGACATCGCGATCAGCTTGCCCTGATAAACTACCATCGAAGCAACGCTATCTGAACCGGGAACTTCAGCGAACAACGACCACGACCGATCGCCCTCATAGCGGTAGATTCTGCCGCCCGGTTCCATATTGGGCGACTCCGGAAGCGCAGATCCGGATGCTTTGTAACGCATCGTGCTCGCATACAGCCTGCCTTTATATTCGATTAACGACCATACCGAGTTACTGTCATCCGGATTGCCGCAGTCGATCCACTCGTTGTTCTCGCCCAGTTTGTATACCCTGCCTTTGTTGTCGCGCGCATCGTCGAACACTCCGGCATACAGCTCTCCCTCATACACGCATAACGTACATATCAGACGGCTGTTGCCCGGGGTGCCTCGATCCTGCCACTGGTCCGTCGACTCGCGCAAGCTCCAGCCAAACTGCAAGTTCCGCCAGTTCGGTTGAGTGGAAGTTACCCCTGCTTGCGTCAGCACGGACAAGTGCCAGCCAGCCATCTGCTCCTCCGTATACCGACTGCATATTCCTCCGGGAAGCGATCCCTTCTCATCATGAATTTCGAACTCCATGGAGAGGGTGAAGGGATGAGCGCCATTCGTCAACTCCGAATCCGGCAGCACAATGGCGGATTGCTTCCCGTCGAAGACAGCTCCGTCCTGTAATTGTACGGCTACCGCTTGCCCGTGTCGCTGATTCGTCGAGACATCTTGACAGTCCTCGCGCAAAGGCCAGTACCCGATACGTGCGCGGTTTGTTTTAGTTCCTTCTTGTTTCATCCGATCATTCCTTCTTATGTTTTGGATGTTTTCCGGGTAACATAACCATTACCATTTCATCCTGCTCCGCCTCTATACTAAAGCATTACCACCAGCAACACATGCCGAAAATGGGATCGTAGTTGCCATTTTCCGTTTTAATGAGGATCATGATTTCATGTTTACAGTCCGATGTAGGTGATGGTTTAATGGAATAAATGTATTCTGTGACACTTACGTATAAGGATGATTCTCATGGATAACACATTTTATCTGGAGTACCAGGGAGACATCGACGATATTCCGAGATTCCGAGAAACGCAAGAACGCTTCGGCATCTATCAGACTAACGTTTCACAGACCAACCTGCATTATCACGATTATGCGGAAATCTCGTACTTCACGGGCGGAAGCGGTTTCGAAACGATCAATGGCGTCCGTCATCAGCTGCGGCAGGGTACGGTCTCGTTCCTCTTGCCCAATCATATGCACTCCATCTCAGGCGCACCTGGTCAGCAAGTTTCCAAATACTGCTGTATGTTTGACGTTCAATTGCTGTTCGGACATCAGGAAGATCGTGAGTTTTCCAGCTTACTTGATTCCATCGGCACCGATTTACCTTCCTTCCTGGATTTCGAAGGCTCTGATAAGGAGAGAATGAAACAAATTTTCGAGTTCTTGTTGGAAATTTTCAGCGAATCCGATACTCCCTTTTACCGCCATCTGGTTCGCACCAAGCTTACGGAGGCGATCCTGATCTACATCCGCTGTGCGAGGCGCCAGCAATCCCGCCCTAACTCACTAATCGCAAACAAAGAATCAGTTGCGCGCACACAACTGTTCTGGCCCGTTCTGCGATATGTTCATCTCCACTATCGAAAACCGCTCAGCCTGGAGGAACTGGCTGAGCGGTTCGAACTCAGTGTCTCTTATATCGGTGTGTCTTTTAAAAAGTATACCGGCCACACCTTCGTAAAATATATCCATCACCTGCGAATTGAAACGGCTGACAATATGCTGCAGCACACGAATATCAGCGTAACGGATATTGCTATGGAAGTCGGGTTTGAATCGTTTCGTACATTCGCTCGCGTATTCCGCGAGAGGAAAGGGATTACGGCCAACCAATTTCGCAGCTTGTCGAAACAAAAGAAGGATAGCGATCCTGTCTAATAACGATCGAGGCAACGGGACACCATTCATACCACACTGCCAGCAATGCGCTCTCTCGCCTTCATGTCACCTGTGCCGACACAAGTTCGGCGTATTTTCCGCCTAGTGCAAGTAACTGCTCGTGGCAGCCTTGCTCCACGATTCGCCCTCCCTCCATCACCAGGATTCTGTCAGCCCGAATAATGGTGCTGAGCCGCTGTGCAATAACAATCCGGGTACATCGGAGCGACGTTAGCGCTTCCTGGACGTACGCTTCGGTGACCGTGTCCAATGCGCTTGTTGCCTCGTCCAGCAGTAAAATAACCGGATCGTGAACAAGCGCCCGAGCCAAGGCCAGCCGCTGCCGCTGCCCTCCGGAAAGTGTTGTTCCCCCTTCCGCCAACAAGGTTTCATAGCCCATCGGCATGTCGATAATATCGTCATGAATGTGCGCTAGGCGGGCGGCCCGGATGACGGAATCCAGGGGCAGGGCCGGATCGGGAAGCGTTATATTGTCCCTGATAGTTGCAGCGAATAGGTAGGGATGCTGAGGCACGATGCCGATTTGACGGCGAACGGAACGAAGGTCCAGTTCAGCCAGACGGATGCCGTCATACCGAATTTGCCCTCTGTTTGGCACGTACATACCCAGCAGCAGGCCGGCCAAGGTGGATTTGCCCGATCCGGAGCGTCCGACAATGGCAACGAACTCACCCGGACGAATCTCAAGGGACACGTCCTGTACGGCCTCTTCCGACAACGGACCATATCGGAAAGAACCCCCCTGCAAGCTGATGCCGCCCATCAACTCTCCCGACTTCCTTACCTTGGACAAATCCTGTTCCGGCGGCTTATCCAAGACATCGTTCAACCTGTCGATATAACTGCGTGCTTGCTCCAGCTGGACGGCGGTCGTAAGCAGGCTGGAGAGAGGGAGCAAAAAGCCTCCGGCCAGCGCGCTGAGCGCCAGCATACTGCCGAGCGTTAGACTCCCCGTAAGCACTTGGACGCCCCCGACCACCAGAATCAAAAGCGGCGACCCCATACGAATCGTACTCAACAGCGATTCTACGTTAGCATGGAGCCGGTCCCGTTTCAGCAGTTGGTTCAGCTCATGAATAAAAAGCCCGGACCAGTGCCTGACGGCACGTTCTTCCGCGCCCGTCGCCTTGAGCGTCTCCATCCCTGCCAGCACCTGTACCAGGTAGGCGCCGGAACGGGCGTTAGCCTCCAAGCCGACAATGGTTAATTCGCGGAGACGCCTCCGGGATGCGAGAAAGATACAGATTTGTACCAGTCCCAGTCCTAGGGTGACACATCCAAGAGTCGGGCTCATAACGAGGAGGATCATCAAATAGGTGATGACAAGCCCGCCGTCCAGAAGCGTCGAGACCGCACCGGAAGTTAACATCTCTCGCAGTACGGCGTTGCCTCCGACTCTCGACATGAGATCGCCCGATGTCCGGGATTGAAAAAAGGGGTACGGAAGGTCCATCAGATGCGTAAGGAAGCCTTCCGTCATCTTCCGGTCCAGGATGCTCCTTAGATGGAGCAGCAAATGCGACCGAACCAGTGCAGCCAGCAGTTGAAAAAGGACAATGGCAAGCAGCCCGACAGACAACACACTCAGCAGCGAGTAGTGGTGTCCAGGCAAAACGCGGTCCACCAGGGCGCCGGTCAGAACAGGCAAAGCGAGTGCAAGAATTTGAATCAATACGGACATCAGCACAATCTTAATCAACAAGCCCGGGGACTGGAATACGATTCTGAGATGCCGCCATAAGGGCTGCTCCGTGCGCTTTGACGGCTGGAAGCCGTCACCCGGCTCCAGCAGGAGGGCGACGCCTGTGAAGGAACGGCGAAACTGTTCCATTGGGATGATCCTCCGTCCGAAGGAAGGATCGACGATCTGAACACCACGCGCAAAAATCCGTTCAAACACGACATAGTGATTGAAATTCCAGTACAGGATCGCACCGGGAGCAAGATCCTGCAGGTAGTCAAGCTCAAAGGTCACTCCGTTTCCATCGAGGCCGAACCAGCGGGCGGCCTTCAATAGCGACCGGGCATCTAATCCGTCCCGTCCGGAGCCCGTTACTTGACGTACTTCATCAAGCTTGACGGACATGCCGTAGAAACTTAAAACCATCGCCAGACATGCTGCACCGCAATCCGCCGTCTCCATTTGAAGGATGACCGGAATTTTGCGTCTGAACCGTATCCGGTTATCCAAGGAAGCCACCTCCGAACAGCGTTACCAGATAAGGCAGTCTGCCCGACAGGACGAGTCCCGCAACGAGGGCGCTAGCCGAAATGACGAACCAAAACGTACCGTTCACCCAGACCGGAATCGGTGCAATTTCCGTCTCCTTGACTTGTTCCTCGTCTCTATGGGCAAGAGCCTCCTCTCGGAACACGGTTCATCCCCCTCCTCTCATTCGAGCCGACCATGACTCGTAAACCCGAGCCAAATAGTCGTAGAGCACTAGCTCTTGGGCACGATGGGCCGAGCGCAGCAGTCGATTCACATACATATGAATGAAGCTCGCCGCCAATTGGTCGATGGAGGGCAAACCGGTGCCCAGCCGTTGTAAGGCCTGCAAATGCTCTGCCGCTGCCTGGATTCGTTCTGACCGCTCTTGAAGGATGGCGAAACCCGGCGCCAGCCAGTTCCCGCTGTCCGGACCGGCCGTAAGGTCCTCTTCAATACCGCTTCGTTCCTTGCGAAACCGCTGACCCAATTGGATCCTTAAGGCTTTGTCCACTCCGAACTCCTGCGCAAATCCGTCCCGGGCGCGGCTAATCACCTTAATCTTCTTATCCATGTCAAGTCCCAGGTCATCCAGGAGCAGGTGAATTCCCCGAAGCGCAAGCCGCCAACGGGCGTCCCTGTCGTCCCTATGGAACGTCTCGACCAGAGCCAGGACAGCTTCGCTGTCCAAGTGGAAAAGCTCCTCCGCTGCCCTTATTCCCTCGGGACCGCCGTATCGATTCCACTCCGGGACATAGGTGTCAAGTTGAACTCTCCACGCACTGCCGTCATTCAACAACGGAGCAGCCGTCGCCCTAAGAGCAGGAAGAACCTCCGTCAAGAGTCTCTGAGGGTCTCCGTGGAAACGCAGACGCAGATGAAAATCAGGATCGCCGTAACGGATAAAAAACCAGCGGTCAGCCGCACCGGATTGCAAAGCCTTGGCGGTAACCGGACGGATCACTTCCCGCAGCACCCGGTCTGCGGTCGCTGTACCGGTATACAGCTTGGCATAGAGCCACTCCGACCCCGGAAGAAATACGCGGCGAGACAGGGAAATTTGCGATGATGCCGGTCGCTGGGGCGCAGATACGGCAAGGGCAAGATCTGCCGATTCCGCTTGACGCACGAAAGGAATCACCAGTTCATGGACGAAAGAACCTTCGGGTCCGGAGGCAATCAGGCGGTCGGGCGCCGGGAACAGCTCCGTCAATTTTACGGCATCCCGTCCTTTTACCAATTCAACGAACGATTCCAAGCTTAGGACATTATCCAGGTCCACAGGCAGCTCGTTGTCGAAATCCGCAAGAACAAACATCCCCGGAATCCCCCTTTTGGCTGCCCATTCCCGTACAGATCTGCAGCGGGCTGCTCCCTGGAGCTCGCCTAGAGCACGAAGCTCCGCCTTCGTGACATACCACTGAGCTCTGGAAAGCACGAGCCGCCCATGAACCACTCGGGGCAAGAACGGACAAGTCGACAGCGGTCCCCAATTCCAACCGAAACTGGAAGCTACCTCCTCGGACTGCAAGGAACATAGAAACCGATAAATTCCCAGTCCGGGCAAATCAAAATTATGGGCCGTGGACATACGAGGAATGACTTGCTTCCGGAGTCGTACGGAATGGAGGATGATGCGCTCGCCTTCAACCGAGACGGTCAGATCGTGAATAGGAATCTGTTTCTCTATGGGAGCGCCCGACCGGCCCAGATAGACGATCTCGTATTCGCGGAGCACGGGGCGAGCGATTACATTGCCTATACGTCCCTCCGGCAAATGCACAATTTCGGCAAAGACAGCGTCGGGCCTAAACGCCTCCTCCTCCCGTAAGTGATCGCGTACGCGGGAGTGAAGAACCTGGTCAGACGAGCAAAACCGCCCAAACAGCCGCGCTCCGGAGGGACCGCCTCCCCCCTTCAGCCAGACTTGAAAATCCCCATGTTCCACCGCCTCGGTCGTGGAGGCCGCCAGCCTTGCCGTCACGGAAAATGCATCCGGCAGCGGCGGCGGGATTTCCTCCCCAGCCATCTCATCGACATCTTTCGTATCGATCGATATCTCCCGGGCACCGGACGAAAGCGCCTCGGCCAGCTTGTGCAGCAGCACGGCATGAGATTTCCCCCACTGTCTGCTTTCGTTACCGGACGAGGGAAAAACCAAACCCTCTATTAAAGGGGAAGGCTCCACATGGGCGGCATCCGCTTCACGGAAGCCTATCCCCGTCTCTTCATCAAGCGCCTCCGCCAAGGGGACCTCTTGGTCCCCGTATCGGGTAAGGAAAGCCTCACGAAACTGGTCCAGGAAGCTTTTCTGCGACAGACGGCTCAAGCGATGAAGGATCTGAATCCCCTTGGTGATTTCCTCAAGAACCTCTTGCCCAACGGTCAAGTTAGGAGCCGGCTTGGTCATATCCACTTGGAATAATCGCGGCAGTTCGACCTTGGCTGGCAGGACGGTCAAACGTTCCCCGATTTCCCGGTAGCGCCCCGGATCGATCCCCAGCCCTGAAGCGTCCAGCTCCTCCAGTTCCTTCTCCACCTCCGCCAGGTGCTTCGCTTCCTGTGCAGTGGCGGGATCGCCCTCCAGCCGCGAAATCAATTGGCGAATCGCCTCTCCGCCGGTAACTGTGGGCATTATGCCGGGCATCAGGATCTGACTGTCGATCAATTCGTGTAGGTACTCTGCGCCTTCTTCCGGGGTTATCTCTGGATCATGCGCCACCAGAGCGTCCACGAGAGAACCAAAACCGGCTCCAGCTTGAGCGAGCTCCAATACTCGATCCAAATATTCCGTCGGATCCACCGCTACTAAATGGTAAGAGCGGTTGGCGCCATGGAGACGGGCTTCCGCATATCTATACCGTCCTGCTGTCCGGTAAAGGCTGGAGTTCGGATAGTAGGCGAATGTACTCCGGAGCTCCCGGATATTCCCGAGCGTCTCCGCAAGCGAAAAGATATAATCCATGTCAAGCCTTGTATGGCGTCGATAGGCATGGATAGGAGGAAGAGTCATGCTGGTCTGTCTGCCGACAGTACCGATGGAATAGCCGGCAAAAAGCCCGAACGGCGTCGCCCGCCCTGACATGCGGCACACATATCGAACCAGCGCCGATTCAATCGTTTTCCCGCGTTCGTTCGCCGGAGCCTCGATCCACAGACGAATCTGATCTTCCAGGTCCGGCGAAGCCAGGAAAATGGCCTCCCGTATGTCAGGACGGGCCACGAATGCCCGAAGACGGTCACGCAAGAGGGATTGATCCGCCCTATAGGAGGTATCCCCAACATCGGAGTTGTCTATGGCCCTATGCGATTCTGTTCCTTTACTCCACGCGATCAGTTGTTCGAACGGGAGCAGCGGGGTGCGTAAAACGAAAAAACCCGCCGGTCTAAAGCAAACCGAATGCCGATGCACAATCATGGTCTCCTCCTGAAATGCCGAGAAGGGGCAGGATACGTCTCCCGCCCCTTCATCGATCCCGGTATTAGTTCTGTGTTACTTTGTTGCCCCAGAAGAATCGTTTGTGCACCCAAAATAAAGCGTCGCCGCCCTGCCGCCGACTACGTTCTTGATCTCGGACTCCGTGAGCACGCGAACGGTCTCCTTGTGAAGAACGAGTTTCTTGGCGATCTTTTGATCCTTTTTATTCACCTTCATCACCTCCTTTCCGAGCGTAGTCTTACCTAGATGATACGAGAAACATGCGATCCCAAGCAGGCTCGACCGGCGTACACGCAGCAAGAAGCGTTAAAGCGATTCCGGCGCTGCCGCAGAGAATTCCAGGGTCAGCGGCCCCTTCCGTTTGCTTCCGCAGCAAAGATACGGTTTCTTCAAGCCAGAATCGCGCCGCTTGCCCGAGCACCTCATCCCCAGTCATCTGGAACATGCGGTTGTAAAGATGTGCCAAGCCGGCGGTACCCTGGCAAAACCCCGCATCCTTCACCCCGCAAGCCTCATACGGCCGAGTTGCTGCATGCCGGGCGACGGCGAGCGCTTCCTCCCTCCACCTTGGGTTTTCAGCACCTCTCGCAGCAATCATCAGCGCCATCGCGATCCCCGGATCCCCATAATCCCATGCGGCCCCGGCTGCCGGTTCAGGTTTTACACCAGGCGTGAACGCGCCGGGGAAGAGCCCCGTTGCCGCCAAATCCAGCCGTTGTGCCAAAAGCCATGAGACGGCTCCAGCCAGAAGAGACTTGCCTTTTTGTTCGGCTACCCCAACACGGCAGGATGCGCCGAGGAATGCAATAACACCCGGAACTCCGTGTGCCATGCCCAAGTTATAATAGCCTTGGGGGCATAACTTTCGAACCCGCTCGGGGAGTGACTCCGGCGGAATTTGCCAACCGATCCCCTGCGGCGTCTCTACAGCGATTTCCGAAAGCCGATCCATCACACGCTCCAAGCCCGTAACTGCCGAAGCGGAGGGCAGCCGCTCCAGAAAGTAAATCCCGTATCCGACCAAGCCTTCTATCAGGCCGTAGTCGCCTCTCCAAGGAGTACGGTTCACGTAGTCCAGAAGTACGCCGTCTACCTCGGCACAAGGATCTTCGAACTTATAATCGCCAAGCCGTTCCTGAAGATGGGCCAGAGACCACGCTATACCTGTAAAACCGCCATGCAGAGCCGAGGACATAGGAGCTGCTGCTGCCTTGCTCATGGCATGCTCCAGAAGCTCTGCGGCAGTAGAAGCATCATCGCCGGACCGTACTCGATCCAGATAAGCGAACAGAACCGCTAAACCGCAAGTACCTTCGCTCAACGTCGGATTTTCGAAAACGGTCAGATCCGGCTCGGCGGAGCTTTTATTTTTGCGCCAAGAAGCCCGGAGACTTTCGGCTATTCCATCAACCGCTTCCAGGGCGCGTGCCTTCGCATTTCCTTCCAATACCGGACTCCACTCGATTGACAACAGCTCATCACCTCGAATCATCCGCAGTTTTCCAATTTATCCCACCGACACTCCATATGATACTGGATTGTTACAACACCAGCTAGTTACAAACCGTCATGATCTTTGTCACTCGTTCTGTCATGTTGAATCCGTCTCAGGACCCCTTTTTACCGACGCAGCACATTCCAAAGCGGGAAAACTTCCATTCTACTCATTTTTTCTCAGCAGCCTTGCCGGCGATTTTGTTACGATGAGGGGAGAAAGATGGGAGGGACACTATGACGACGGGTCAAAAAAACACCGAATCTAACGCTTCCGAACTGATGAAGCTCCATGTCGAAGCCTTGTTCACACACGATCGGAATATGAGGCTTCGCACCATTAACGAGCCCTGGCCCGGAGAAGATCCGGCACCCCGTTTTTTCTTGGGCCGCGATCTTGAGGGGACGGCGCTATGCCGGTTTCGATACGATGTTCCGGAAGAACTGGTCGGGAAATTGACAACACTTTGCGCGGATGAGGCTTTATCCGGCGGCGATTTTCAAGCGAAACCGAAGCATTTCGAGACCTATATGGAGATCCTCCAGGGGGATCGGTTCACTATGGGGCCTTGCTTTCTCGTTCCGGAACGGCTGGAACCGAATAGGGATGTCATTCGCATTACGCGAGAGAACCAAGAGGATGTTTCGCGCGGAGGGTTCGAGTGGCTGGCATCGGAAATCGATTATGCGCAGCCCTGTGTTGCGCTGTTACACGACAACCGGGCCGTGTCGGTCTGCCGCAGCGTCCGCATTACACCCAGGGCGGATGAAGCTGGGCTGGAGACACTGACGGATTTTCGCGGAAAAGGTTACGCCGCCGCCGTTGTGGCCGGATGGGCAATGGCGGTTCGGCAAACGGGAAAACTCCCGCTATACAGCACATCATGGGACAATCTGGCCTCCCGAAGCGTCGCCGGAAAATTGGGTTTATCTCTGTATGGAGTCAATTTCAAGATTTGGTAATCCGACAATTACACTGGAGAGGGAAGGATGCGGAAGCGAAGTGCCGTCAGGCTGTACAACTGCTTCGCAGTTCCTTGAAGGGGTTTACCTGACTTCTTTGTCTTCCACACTTTCCCATCATTTTGTGCAGGCTTAAATAACGCCTGTGCTCAGAGCGTTTGGAGGAAACGTTTAATGGCCAGACAGCCTGCTTCGACCAAAGGTTCGACGCGCTGCGACGCCTCGTCCGGCAAAAAGTCGCTGATCCAGACGAAACGTACGCCTTCGGCAGTCGGCAGCAGCTGCATGGATGCGCTGTGATGGGTGAATCCGCCGTCCACTACGGCATAGGCCAGACGGCACGTCTCTTCGTCTATGCTTACAAGCCGCTCCTGAACCACATATCCGTTGCCGAAGGTCACCGTCCGCTGTCCCGAGGCTTCCCGGCAATCCACCAGAACGCCCGCGAACAATGCAGCCGCGTTTCCGAAGTCCCGAAGCTGGACCCAAGCTTTATCGAGACTGCAATTGATTTCGATTTCACGCTGAATCGTTGCCATCCCTGTTCTCCTCCCCATATTCCGCTGTTAGTCTCTCATGTATCCAAAGCGCCGTAACGATTATTTGCCATCCGTTCTCCAGCACGCCTGCTCCGCCGTTAACCCCTGCAGTCCGCGTTCCAGCGAAGGGTACCAGCCGCTTTCCTTGTCATAACCGGAATCCCACACACGCACCAAGTTTTCCGTTGCCGTCATATCGCAAATACCTCCAATTGGTTCAAGTGGACAGATGCATCAACGCCTTTAACTCCACACGAATAGATACAGATCTGTCTCTATTCGATGATATTACAGTTTTTTCAATTTGCTGTCAAACTTCTTATCCCCGCTTTTTCACTGGTCAATTGACAATACACTACTACCTGTCATAGTATATAAAGAGACAGGACTGTATCTTTTAGAATGACGGTGATCAAATGCCAAGAAAGTCAGTGCGGGACCAAATTCTTCAAGTCGCATCGGATTTGTTTTATAGAGAAGGCATCCGGGCCGTCGGAATTGATCGTATTATTCTTGAATCAGGCGTAGCCAAAGCCAGCTTTTATCGGAATTTCGCATCGAAGGACGATTTGGTTGCAGCTTATTTGGAATATCAGCAGGAGCTGAATGCGAAGGACTTGGAGGCGGTTCAGCTTTTGTTTCCGGATTCAAGCGCCCTGCAATTGCATGCCTTGATCGACAGATTCGTTGCCAAAATGAAAGTGCCGGGATACCGGGGGTGTCCTTTTGTCAATACGGTGGTCGAATTTCCGGACTCCGCTCACGACAATCATGTCAATGCAGTGAAAGGGACGGAGGAAAACTGGAAAGCGATCGAGAAACTGGCGGAGAAGGCGGGTGCCGCACGTCCATCCGAGCTGGCGGAGCTGCTGCGCATCTTATGCAATGGCGCCGTTATGCTGTCTTATATCCAGCAGTCCGACTTTAACCCTGATCATTTCTCCAGATCGGCCCATACGCTCGTTGATTCTCACTTGTTCGGCTGGACTCCGACAAGAAAGGATGATTAGCTTGTTGCATCTGTTCGATATCGGTCCGAACGACCGCTGCGCGCGCGAATTGTGCAAGAGCGATCCTCAGTTGGACAAGTTGATCAACCGGGTCGGCCCGATCCGCGTTCCGGGTGGGCAAGACGGCTTTATTTACCTGACGAGATCGTTAGTCGGGCAGCAGCTTTCGGGCAAAGCCGCCGAAACGATTTTTCGCCGGGTCGAACAAGTATGCGGAACGATAACGCCGGAAACCGTCCTGGCTGCAGAAGAGGAGCAGTTGCGCGCAGCCGGACTATCCAGGAACAAGCTTGGCTATATTCGGAACGTCGCCGAGAGGGTCCAAGCAGGCCTGCTCGACTTTCAATCGTTTGGCGGGCTGGATGACGAGGAAGTCGTCCGCCTGCTCACCTCCGTAAAAGGAATTGGCCGGTGGACGGCGGAGATGTTTCTCATTTTTTATTTGGGCCGAGAGGATGTTCTCTCTTTCGGGGACAGAGGGCTGCAGCGTGCTGCGGAATGGCTGTATGCCGCGGAGGAGAACGATGGCAAGTCTTTATTACAGCGCAAACATGCCGAATGGAAGCCATATTCCACGATCGTATCCCTGTATTTGTGGGAAGCCGTTAATACCGGCTTGATACAGACGGAACTATGAATGCTTAACGCAAAAGGTACCGGCAGATACAACCGCTTCCGGTCCTCAACGAAATAATATCCCGTCGCTTGCATCAAGCGGTCCTACTAGTAGCTCCTTTCAGTTTCGCTGTTGAAGTACCTTACAACTCTTGTTATATTTTAGAGGAAACTACTACATCGCGATAGGAGCACCATACCCTAATGTCCCATTCCAACGATTCCCCCAATCCTAAGGAAATTATGAGCAAGGAAGAAATCTGTACCCATCTCGGGGACGACTACGACCGGTATTTGGGGGCGATCGTGCCGCCGATTTTTCAAAACTCGCTGTTTACCCGTAAAACGCAAAACCACGGCTATGTATACACCCGAATCAGCAATCCGACGACGGAAATCGCCGAGCGCAAAATCGCAGCACTTGAGGAAGGGGAAGCGGCTCGCTGCTTTTCCTCGGGCATGGGTGCTATTTCCGCCGGCATTATGTACTGGGTCGCGCAAAATACTCATGTCGTCTGCGTGAAAAGCGCATACGGACCTGCCCGCGAATTTCTTTCCTCCTATTTGGCTGCATTCGGCGTAGAGGTTACGTTTGTTTCCGGGGAATCGCTGGAGGAAATCGAGCAAGTGGTCCGTCCGAACACGAAGCTGCTTTATTTGGAAAGCCCGTCGTCGCATATATTCGCCATGCAAGATTTGCAGGCTGTTGCAGACTTCGCACGCGCGCGCGGTATCGGCACGCTGATCGACAACACATGGGCTACGCCGCTGTACCAGAACCCGCTCCGCTACGGGATCGATATGGTCGTACACTCCGCCTCCAAATATTTGGGCGGGCACAGCGACATTATCGGCGGGGTGCTTATCGGCTCGGCCGAGGCGATGGAGCGGATCGCGTATAAGGAACGGGCGCTATTCGGCTCCGTTATGGACCCGCACCAGTCGTGGCTGCTGCTGAGAGGACTGCGGACGCTTCCGGTCCGGATGAAGCAGCATCAGGAAAGCGCCATGACCGTAGCGGCTTTTCTCGAAAGCCATCCGAAGGTGGAGCGCGTGTTTTATCCCGGCTTGCCCAGCCATCCCGGGTACGAGCTTGGCCGCAAGCAGCTTGCCGGTTACACCGGCCTGATCAGCTTCGTGCCGCGCGCCGAGGACCAGGCGATTCGCGATATGATTCCGAAGCTGCGCTACTTCGAGCACGGCCCAAGCTGGGGCGGCTTCGAAAGCCTTATTGTCGATGTCGGCGTAGGCATTAGCGAAGAAGCATCCCGCAGCACGGGAATCCCTCACGGTCTCGTACGCATCTCGGTTGGCCTGGAACGGGCGGAAACGCTGATGGCGGACTTGGATCAAGCGCTGAACACGCTCCCTTGAGGCACGCATAGCTCGGCAAAAAATATAAAAGCTCAGCCGACTGTTACGTCGGCTGAGCTTTTTATCTGTTAATTTCTGGAACTTTTCACTTCCGCGATCTTCTTGTCGGCAAGCTCCTACGCTTCCCGAAGCGCCGTATTGACGTCCTTTTTGTTCACGGCGATTTCCTTCGCCACATTTCGGACTATCGTCGTAACGGCGTCGTCGTAGATGGAGGACGGGGTAGACGAAGCCGCTTTAAACTTGAATAAGTTATCCATTTGTTTGCCCTGGAACGCTTTTACGTCCTGGCTGAATTGCTTCCGGATTTCCGAGTCGTTCAACACGGATATGCGTCCGTTTCTGCTTTGGAGAAGCTGCGCTTCGAGCGAGGATACGGCTTTGAGCACCTGCATGGCCTGATCTTTGTATTTGCTTTGCTTCGCGATGGCCAAAAACTGCACCGATTCGTGACGTCCTACGCCTACATACTCCGGAAAGTTGGGCACTGTTACGATATCCCAGTTCGGAACCTTTCCTTTCGCATCCGCTTCAAGGAGCTGAGGCATCATTTTGTTGTACCAGTCCACATACATTCCGACGATTTGATCGTTTACAAAATGACTGGGCGTATATCGGAACAAATCCTTCGGCCCCATAAATCCGGGAATTTCATAGCCCGTCTTCATCATCTCGAAAACCTTCTTGTAAGCGGGCGTATCGATTAAAGCCTTGCCCGTTTTCGGATCGACAAGAGGCTGAACGAACGGACTAATATTGGCGTCGGGGAACCCGGGCTCCCAGCCGATGTATTGGATGCCGCCCTGCGTTACAGTCATCTTGCGGGCCAAGCCGATTACGTCGTCGTAAGTCATTCCGTTAGTCGGGTAAGGGACGGCAAACTTATCGAACATCTCTTTATTGTAAAATAAAGCCGCCCCGTTTCTGCTGAATGGAATGCCCGTCATGTTGCCGCCGGCCAAATCCCGCATCGTTTGAATCGAATCCGGGGTAAAAACCGATAGGTCGAGACCGTTTAACTTGAGCCTGTCGGTCATGTCCTCCAAAACACCCAGATCTTGGAGCGACATATAGTTGTCCGATCCGGAATAAAGGATATCGGGAATCGTGCCGGCCGCGATCCATTCCTCCAATTTCCCTCTCGCGCCGAATGAAAATTCCAATGTAATATTCGGATTTGTTCTCTTCACCACATCGGCGAAGTAGGTTTGAAACGTGCTTTGATCCAAGGCGGCCACGTGAGCGTAAAACTTTAACGTTACCGGCTCTGTGGAAACCTTTACCGGCGCTGCTCCTTGATTAGACGTTTTCGTTTGATCGGAGCTTTGTTTCGAACCCGAGCCCGGGCCCGGGCCGCAGGCCGCTAATACAGCAGTTGCCATCAGTAATGCGACGGCACCTTTTAATAATGGATTCAACACGCGCTCACGCCTCCATCAAATTCGGATCGAGATGTCTCATACAGTTATAAAGCTGGTACTCCCACCGGTTTCCACTGCGCACAACGGCCGTGACGGACGTATTGCCAAGCCGTTCCCCCGTAGTTTCGTCCTGCATGATTGCTTTTAACGTTTGGCCGATCAAAAACCCGTGGCTGACGACAAGTATGTTTTGACCGGCATATTGTGCGGCTACCTCGCCGACAAATCTCTTGCCTCTTTCCCGCACCGATTCATGGCTTTCCTCTCCGAGATCAAGTTCGCGCCAGTTGGGTCCCCATCTGGCGATCCGTTCTTCCTCGATCGTTCCTTCCAGCTGCCCTCTGCCAATTTCGCGCAAACGGACATCGAAACGAGAGACGGGTATACCGAGCTCTTCGGCAATAATGTCCGCAGTTTGTCTGGCCCGCCATAAATCGCTTGAGAACATGACATCCCAGTTCTCCCCGGCCAAACGTTTGGCGACGGTTTTCGCTTGAAGGATACCCGTTTCGTTCAGCGGGTTGCTCAGATGGCCTTGTGCGCGCTTTTCCCGATTGAAGTCTGTGATGCCGTGTCTAACGAATGTGATCGTTGTCAAAATACGAAACCTCCTTATCTCGCAACAGCGGCGGCTAAAAGCTCCGAAATCGAACGGGTCTCTCCGCGTTCCGGGAAATACACCTTGACGCCCCTTGTATCGAGCTGCTCCCGGTGCAAAGTATGGACCGGTATTACCATTCGGGGAGCGATCCGCTCGATCAGATCGGATATTTCATCCGGAGCGGCGTGTCCTTTATTGCCTATCGCGTGTCCGGTAATGCCAAAGACATCCAGAAATTGCGCCAGTTTAGGGTTGTCCGGCTTGATGCTGTTATCGGCCTGAACATAGTGCGAGTCCCCCCGCCTCCCGCCTAGCGTTTCAAGCTCGATCCAATGACCGAGATTCGGAAACCTCATCACATATAAACACTCGTTCTTTCTTTTCGCGACTTCCTCCAGTAATACCGTTTCGTATGGCAGACGGACTCCGTCCGGTATTGTTCCCTCCATGATTTGAAGGCTCGCGAGGAGAGCCGGATGGTTGTCGAGCGCCGCGATACCTTCGCGGGTAGCCGTATGCCAGATGGCGGCGATGGAACCGTCCATTACGATCTTTCGTCCCTTGTCGGCGGCCATTTGGATCAGATCGGCCATTCGTTCAAGATCCCGTGGCGATGTTTGCACATATACAAGCCCCTCGGACTCATCCAACACGGCTGAAAACATAGATAAGGATTTCGCTTCTGTTCGCGAGTTTTGGAATGCCGCGCCTTTCCCTACCCGGGTCCCTTCCGTGATGAGGATATCGATTCCTTTCCGGCGGCATAGCTCGATAAATCGGTCGATTCGCTCCGGATGTTTGCCATGAAGGCGCCAATCGCCGGTAACGGCGATTTTATGCTCCGGGCTTTCTATAACAATCGCCGAGGAACCCGGCGTGTTATGGTCCATTTCGATAATCTGCACGGAGAACTCTCCAAAATCGAGCACACTCCTATCGTCGCATGGAACAAGGCTTGCCTCGGTATCCGGATATTGTCGCGAATATACGATACCGCGGTATAAAGAATAGGCGTCTCTATGCATAAACACGGGAATCCCTTTCCGCGCAAAGGGCAGCAGCGACATATGATCCTGGTGCATATGTCCGATGAAGATGCCGATGTCGGCGTATTTCGGAAAATCCCGATCGTTCCAAAGAGGGCGCAAGGTTTCCGTATCCAGTCCTTGCAGATGCTCGGGACTATACAATTCCGGTAAAGGGGGCGCCATTTTTCCAAGCAAATATTGACGAAGTTCACGGCCTGGAGTTGGCCTTACGGGGTCACTTGTATTCAAATAAGCCGGGTCAAGCAAGCAATGGTGGGCGGTCCCAAAATCGAAGAGCAGCGCTTTGCCTCCTCGCTCATACACAATTTGAACGCCGCCGGATTCGTCCACTCCGCCAAAAAACGTAAGATTGTCCTGTTGCAATCGAAACCCTCCCGTGACTTTCTTGGAATGTCCAGTATGTGATGGATCTCCTTCAGTCACTTTTAATAGTATCAAGGGTTTGTTAGACGCAAATAAACGGCTCTATTAAATTGAGGTTTAAATTGTCGCCCTTTATGACCGGTTTTAACAATTCGGATGAGATTTTCGTTAGCAACGGTCATTTTGAGGGCCGGAAACAGTCAAAATGGCGGGTTAGCCGCAACAATTTTACAGTGGGCATTGGCGGTAGCATCGAGGAAGGAACGAGGAACATCCCGATCGGTAATGAGGTAATCCAATCGGTTCAGATCCAGACCGAATAAAAAAGCGGAGCGATTGATTTTGGATGAATCGGCGAGCAAAATAAGGCTTGTACTAATTTCAGCAAGCGTAACGATCAAGTGCTGGTTTTCCGGTTTTGTACAGAAGCAGCCTTTTACATTTACGGCGCCGGTCGAGAAAAACGTTTTGTCGAACCGGTATTTGATGATTTCCTGCTGCAAACGGGGCCCCATCGCCATCCCGCCTTCGTTCATCTCCCCTCCTACCAGAAACACCCGGCACCGGCTCGCTTGCAGACGATAGGCCACATGAATGGAATTCGTGACGACCGTTACTTCCAGATCGGAAGGAATGTGTCTGGCCATAACGATACAAGTCGTTGTCCCTTCGATAAAAATACAATCTCCGTTCTCAAGCAGTTTGACGGATTCAAGCGCAATCGCTTCCTTCTGCGGAAAATGGAGGTTCTGCCGAACCGAGTAAGGAATGTTGCGAGCGGATTTATCAAGCTTGATCGCACCGCCGTACACTCTCTTAACGATCCCCCGCGTTTCGAGGAATCGGAGGTCCCGGCGAATGGTTTCGACGGAAACCTCAAATTCTTTTAGCAGAGGTTCGACCCAAACCTCATGTTCCCGGTCGATACGGTTTATAATTTCCTGCCTTCTTTTCTCCGTTTTTTTGGTAGTGTCCTTCGATTTTTGGTCCTTCAATTCCGAATACCTCCAAGGCTCGTCAATTTTCGCGTATATCCATAAAATAATACATATTCCGTGCGTTTACGTTTTTTTTCGGAAATTTACTCAAGATTAACAAACGAGGGGACCAAAAGGAGTAGCGGCAAAGTTCGGAAGTCATTGAAAGCGGTAGAAAAAAATCCGGCGGCCCTGTAAACTAAGGAGGTTATCCATAAAAGGATTGCCGATGGAGGAGGAAGGAAAACGATGGCTACGCGGAATAATCCGGAACGAACGCCGGAGCGGCTCATGGAGGAGATTCGTGGAACGCGGCTACCAATAGGCTGTATTGCCGTATGGTTTTTCGGGCAAGAAAGCATGGTGATCAAAGGAAAAGAGACGGTAATCCATATTGATCCGTTCTATTCCAATTACCTCGAAGTGCGCGGGGTGAAGCGAGTCTACCCTCCTCTACTGAAGCCCGAGTCTATTACAGTCGCCGATTTATGCTTGGTTACCCATGAGCATGAAGATCATTTGGATCCATGGACGCTGAAGGTGATTGCCAAGCAATGCCCGAAAGCGCGGTTCATGGCTCCTTTAAGCTGCCGCCCCGAGCTGGAGACGAGCTGCGAGATGAAGCCGGAACAGATTATCGATGCGCTCACTGGGGAATGGCTCGAACTTGACGGCAATAACGGAGAACAGATCCGGGTTAAGCCGATCCCGGCTGCTCATGAATCGATCGAGACTACAGGAAACGAGCGGGCGCATCGTTATGTGGGCTACTTGCTCGACATTAACGGCGTCAAGGTTTACCATGCGGGCGATACTATCGTCTACCCCGGACTCCCGGAGCTTCTTGCCGAGGAAGGTATCGATCTGGGCATGCTCCCGATCAACGGGCGGGATTACTTCAGAACGTCCCGCGGAATCGTCGGAAATATGAACATTCGCGAAGCGGCGGAGCTGGCCAAGATCTCCCATATGGACATGGTGGTTCCGCTCCATTACGATCTTTTTGCCGGAAACAGCGAAAAACCGGGCAATTTCGTGCAGGAGCTATACGAACGTTATCCCGAGCAGAAGTGCCATGTCATGGCTCGAGGCGAGCGATTCGTCTATGCTAGCCCCTGGTCGTTCTTAACCGAATAAGACCCTTGCCTGAACTAATAAGCACTGGCTTCTTTGCAGGAGCCAGTGCTTGATGGGAATACAAAAAACTTTTTATTCCACTTTCTGTTGTCCCAGCATTCGCAGCAACATGACCGCTGCTTCCACCCGCATCGCTTTTTCATTCGGTTCAAAGCGGTTCTGGCTGCGTCCATCTACGATGCCAAGCACACGAATCGATTGTATTGCGCCCTTTGCCCATTGCGGGATTTCCTCGTCGTCGGCAAAGCCGGTCGGTGCTTGAACGTGATGTTGCAGCCTGAGAGCCCGGGCGATCATGACTGCCATCTCTGTACGGGTAATAGGTTCAGCCGAACGGAAACTGCCGTCTGCGTATCCATTGACAATGCCCGAATGCACCGCCCTGGCAATGGCCATCTTGGCCCACGCACCGATTTGATCTTGGTCAGTGAATGGAAGATGGGCATCTTGCCCCTCCAGTTCCAGAGCGTTTGCCAGCATAACCGTAAACTCGCCGCGAGTAACGGGATCATTCGGTTTGAATGCTCCATCCGGATAACCGCTGACGATGCCCTTCGCTGCGGCGCGTTTAATGTCGCTCTCCGCCCAGTGTCCTGCGATGTCGGTAAACGAGATTACCGGGGGTTCAGGTTGTTCCGAGTTAGGCATTACCCGGTTAATAGTGAACGTATAGGTTTTCCGAGTACCGTCTTCCGCTTGAACGATCAGCTGAATGACGTTCTCTCCCTCCTCCAACTCAATCTCGATGCCGTCTTCCAATACCCGGCCTCGCCATAAAACTTTGGACGCTATATGATCCGCAGTCATTTTCACTTCAACTCGTTTTGCTTCCGTTTCGATTGTATAGGAGTAGACGTTCGCCGAAAACGATGGTATAAGAGAAGCTCGTTGACCCGCCATCCAAATTTCCAACGTTTTCAGGCTGGCATTATGGGACAAATACCAGCTGCCCCCCGAGTTACCGCCTGTATCATCATTACCGCCTGAGGGGTACCGACTCGTTGTGGCGGTTTTGCTTAATCCGGCTGCGCTTTCGTTCCCCGCCGCATCGTAGGCCGTGACCTTGATTGTGTAGATGCTGTCTGCGTTCAAGCCATCGACAATTGTCGCATAGACACTGCCGCTTACCGTCTTGTGCTCTGTATCGTTCACATAGATCCGGTAACCTATCACCCTCACATTATCCGTAGCACTTGGCCATGACAGTTTCACGCTCGTTTGTGTAATATCCGAGACGATCAGCTCACTGCTATCCGGCCATTGCGGAGCTTCGGTGTCCGGGTCAGGCGGTTGCGGCAATGTAGCGGCTTTCATCCTCAGCCCTAATTTACTCTCATTCCCCGCCTCATCATAGGCTGTGACCTTGAATAAGTAAGTGCTGTCTGCGTTCAAGCCATCAACGGTCGTCGCATAGACACTGCTGCTTACGGTCTTGTGCTCCGTATCGTTCACATAAATCCTGTAGCCTAGCACTCTGACATTATCAGTGGCACTTGGCCACGACAGTTTTATGCTTGTCTTAGTAATGTCCGACGCCATCAATTTGCTGCCATCCGGCCATTTTGGAGCTTCAGTATCCTGTTCATGCAACGCCGTATCCATGATCGGAATGTCCAGCGTTTCAGGAGTGCTTAAGCTGAAATGGATCGTAAGGGTAAGCAAGCCTGTCGCCTGAAGAGCCAAGTATTCCTTTTTGATCGTCAGCACATTGTCGACAATGGTGTACTCCTCGCCGGTCGCCAACTCTTCCGAACCGTTCTTGATGCTAAGTATAGTATTGTCTTTCATTTTAATCGTGGTGGTCACATCCGCTTGATTGGGCGGATTCTTATCGAAGTTACCGGCGAACGGGTCAACAAACACGGGGCGCGGAAGAGTAATGGCCTCGCTTGTTGTAACCCCGCCCGATCCAGGTCCAGCCGCTGCAAAGGTTAATTGAGCCCCTGTAATCTCTGTATAATAGTTCGCTCCCAGATTCTCAAAGACCACTTTTCCATGTTCCGCTTGCTTCATGTTGGTACCCGTTAATTCCCAGTTTCCAGAATCGTTTTTAGATACGGTAACAGGCGCGGAACTATGTAAACTCACGTTGCCAAAATCATCAACCAGCCATAAGATCGGCTGCGGGTCAAATAATCCCGTACGCTGATCAAATCTTGAGATATCTCTTTGTAGTTGCAGTTTCTTTCCGTCACCCGATTGGGGGTGTACGATAATGGCTTCCAAACTGGGCTCTGTCAGTCCTTGAACTTGAAAATGAAGCGCCTGCTGTACGGCTGCGTGCAAGACAAGCGGTACTTTAGAGACACCATTGCTAAAATGCACCTGAAACGTTTTGGGTGTGCCGTCCAATTTCTCGCCTGCAAAAAATCCTGATGTCCCATCCGGCGCTGCTGCATAGCCTTCGAGTGTTACTTCTGCCGGCTCGTTAAAGGAAGTATTCAAGCTGCCGTCTGCATCATGAACTTCAAAGAGAACGTTTACCGGCGAGCCCGCCGTTACCTCTGACGATTCAAGCTCAGCTACCGCTTGATAGGGCACGTGGACGAGTCGATAGTAGGCGTTTCCGTTAGCCGTATCGTTAAAAGGACCTTCCACGAGAGTATCGGATTTCAGATTAACGGCCGGTCGTATGCCAAGCTTTAAGCTGCCGGACTTCAAAACAACTTCCCCGTTCACGTTATTGACTAGATAGGGAAGATATCCAAAAATGCCATTTTGCGATCTCGTCCAATGATACTGTGATTCGCTGCCACTCGCCGCTCTGTGGTTAGCATCCTTGAAGTAAGGAATGACGTACTGATCTTTACCGTAAACAGGAATTAGCTCTAAAGCTGCAAAAATGAAAAATGTGTCCTCTTGCAACGAATCGCCGCCGGATAAACCTTCGTAGCTCGTTAACGAGATTGCATTGCGGAATTGGGAGGAGAAGGCGGGATAAAACGATTCTCTTAGCCATTGGCGAATGGGAGAACGATTCCAGGGAACTTCTCGCTCGGTAACTACTTCTTGCGTTTCAGCTACAATTTCTTCTGAAACGAACAAGCTGGTACCGCGCTCGTATTTATCTTGGTCAATAAGAATCCAGTTGATAGGCGCCGTCTTGTAAACTACAGCATCCGACAATCCCGCTTCAATTGGCCCGGCTGTGAAATAACCCCATTCCCTGCTATCGCGAATGTTCGTGCCGATCGGCAAATCGCCCATACGCCGAATCGTTACCTCAAGAGCCTCCCAAGGCAATGTTACAGTATTACTATCAATTGGCGGCAAGCCATCCGCTTCAAATCGAAGCTGCGCTCCCGTTACCACGGCGCCATTCGTTGCGCCAAGATCGGTAAACGTTACGCTGCCTGAGCTTGCTGTCGCCGTTGTTGTTCCTGTAAGATTCCAGGCTTCCGAGACCTTCTTCTTTACCGTAACAACCGTATTGTTGTCGCCCACACTCTGATTGCCATAAGCATCGAAAAGCGTGACGACAGGCTGCTGAGCGAATGCGCCTCCATTGCTTGCTGGAGCTTTCATGTCCGTGGTTAGCGCCATAGAGGCCGCACTTCCTGCTACTGGCGTAATAATCAACGCATCGGCAACGGGCGATACCACGTCCGCTACACTTATGTGGATCGTTTGCGTCCCCGCTCTGTGCAGACTCACATTTACTGTGGCAACGCCATTGTTAAACATGACGCCGATCGTATTGGGAGATGCGCTTAAGGCCGTCCCGTTCAAGCTGCCATAGGAGTTGTCCGGCGCTTGTAAGTATCCGGATACGGTTACATCATGCGTTCCGTTAAAGGATATATCCGTATTCCCTTGCGCATTCTTCACGGTCAGTGTGATCGTGTCCTCCATGCCGACTCCCGGGGTGGTCGAGTCGGCGAATGCGGCGACGTTTTGCGCGTGTATGCTTAGCTTCCTTATCCGTTGGTTAAACACATCCGCAATATAGAGATCCCCATCGCCTCCTGCCGCGATTCCAAAAGCATTGGCAAGTTGAGCCGACGTTGCAGCTCCTCCATCTCCCGAATAGCCATTATCCCCCGTGCCTGCGATCGTACTTATAATGCCCGAGGCATCTACCTTTCTGATCCTGTAGTTTCCTGTGTCTGCTATATACAACTGTCCGTAGCGATCTACCGATACTCCAGCGGGGTAGTACAACCGGGCTGACGTTGCGGCTCCTCCATCTCCCGAATAGCCATTATCCCCCGTGCCGGCGACCGTACCGATTATTCCCGCTGTGTCTACTTTTCGGATTCGATTGTCGATAAGGTCTGCTATATATAGATTACCGCTGTCGTCTACCGCGACGCTAGTCGGATTCCTCAGCTCTGCTGATGTCGCAGATCCTCCATCACCCGAATCTCCGGCACCTCCTGTACCGGCGACCGTACGGATCGTCCCCGACACATCTACTTTCCGAATCCGATAATTAGACTGGTCCACAAAGTACACATTGCCATCGTTGTCCGCCGCTATTCCGCTTGGATAGCTTAATTGAGCTGATATTGCAGATCCTCCGTCTCCCGAAAAGCCAAAAACCCCCGTACCGGCGACCGTACTGATCGTTCCGGATGCATCCACTTTTCGGATTCGACCGTTTACCGTATCCGCAATATACAGATTGCCGCTGTTGTCTACCGCTACTCCCATTGGGTAGTTCAATTTGGCGGATGTCGCATCTCCCCCATCCCCCGAAAATCCGGCACTCCCCGTACCGGCAACCGTATGGATCGTCCCCGAGACATCTACTTTCCGAATCCGATTGTTTTGGTAATCGGCAATGTACAGATTTCCACTGCGGTCTACCGCTACTCCATATGGATTCATCAACTGAGCGGATGTCGCAGGTCCCTCATCCCCCGAAAAGCCGCCGGTCCCCGAGCCCGCTACCGTATCTATAATGTAAGCGCCTGCAGCGTGGACTTTCTCTCCGTTCAGTTCCGGCACCACGGATAGGATCAGTAAAAAAGTCAGTACACTGGCTGCTATCCTATTTACCTGCCTACGAATTTTTATCCCCTCCCATGACCATTTCTACGGTTCTGCAATTCCGTATAAAAAAAGACGCACGACCTCATCCGCCAATAGCTCCGGCTCTTTAAACGAGCGTTTTTTTTGTGTCGCAATAAAACGTTCCATCATGCCCACGATACTATCCGCAACGACCCCCATATTCAGGTCCTTACGGAAATAGCCTGCCTGCTGCTCCGAAATCAGGTTCGCACGAATCTGATCGGCCAATTGGTCTTTAATCTCGGCCGCCTGAGGCGCAATCAAAAAACCGATGCTGGCCAGATGGGGTTCTTCGATGAAAAATTGGAAGAACGGCATAAGCCCCTCCGCAATTTTTTGCCGGATGGCAGTTTTCGCAATACCCGGTTCGAGGCGGCTTTTCTCGGTATATTCGCTCAATCGGGTACGAAATAACTGAACCAATTCCTGAAACAGCGCATCTTTATTCTCGAAGTAAAGATAGAAGGTAGGTTGGGTAACCCCCGCCTTCTCGACGATGCTGCTTACCTTCGTCTCGTGATAGCCTCGCAAGGCAAATTCTTCTGTGGCGATGCTTAATAGTACACCGCGACTTTGTTCACCGCTCGCTCCTTTCTTCCTTCCTCTTTGCCCCATCTGTACCCATCTCCCTCCATTCATTTATATTACTATAAAGTATTATATTATTTCACCCGATTTCGTCAAGGATTGCCTTCTTAATTACGAACATGTAGGGGTTAATCTCTTAAAACGATTAAAAAACGGTATCGCCAATGGATACCGTTCCGTTTGTCACAAGTAATCACCTTGTCATAAATGATACAACGTCCTCGATCATTCAAAGTCGGGGAGAGAGTTTCTCCCCCTCCCTCCGATTCTACTGACGAAAGCCCGCTCACTTAATCTTCTGCTGCTCCTCTTCCGAAATGAAGTAAGCATGGATATCGTAGTGCGGCACTTCGAACCCTTCGTGCCCGGTTGCTTGAAATTCAATATCGAGCTGCACTACGGACGGCGACGGAACGCCCTTCATTCCAGCCAAATTAATGTGATCCGTTCCTTTTACAAAATCGTCCTTCGCGATCATATATTCCAGAAAAACCAGCTTCCCGTTGTAGACGCCATATATCGGCCCCGTCGGCAGGTCGCCCGCCTGCGGGTTGGACCAGTGCTCTCCCATGGCCGGAACGACCGGAGTGATCTGAACCGAGCCCTGCGGCAATGCAAGCACGTATACTTCTCCTTGCTCCTGATCCCATCCGATGTTTTGCGCATGAACAGCTCTGGCAAGCTCCTGCACCCACACGGTCGCTTCGCCTTGTTGCCAACGAATATCGGTTATCTTTTGCCCGTTGAACGCCACCGATTGATGATCCTCGCTGACAGTCGCCTCTTGATGAAACAGCCTTGCAAATTGCGCTGCGGACACATAAGCTTTCCCGTCCCAGAGATGATTGGCCGCGGATTGAACCGGAACGCCGTTGACCAGAACCGTCAGTTCATGCGGTTTGGAATGCCCCGCGTGCGCACTTGCAGCGGTTCCCCCCGCCAGCATAATAAACACGAGCATAAGCAGCATTGCGCCTTGCTTTTTCATCGTTTTTTTCTCTCCCATTCGTTATTCATTTTTCCAATTGGTAACCGTTTCTGCTACAAAATCATCGAACGAACGAGGTTCTCGCAGCAGCAATTCCTTCTGGCGCGCGTAATCTTGCTCCGTTCCCAAACAGCCGAATTGTTGGAAGCTTGCATACATGACTTGAAAATCGCGGGCAAGCCATTCCGGCATCGCCGTTACCGCCTGCCGGTACCATGCATCCAGATCGTTGCCGGCGTATCGGACATCTGTGCCCGTGTGTCGGCTGTATGTCTCGGCAATCGTTTCACCGGTTAAAGCTTCCGGGCCGTTAAGCGGGTATTCGCCGCCTTCATATCCTTTGAGCAAAAGCGCGTTAGCCGCGGCATGGGCGATATCCCCAATATCGACGCGGTGGAGACCAACCGTACCAAGCGGTTGAGGGTACACGCCATACTGTAAAATGGCGTCTCGGAACCAGCAATCGTTTTGGTAAAAGTTGTTCGGACGCAAAATCGTGTAAGCTATTCCGGAATGCTTGATCGCATCCTCAACCCCGATTTTGCTTTTGATATGAGGGATGTGCAGCATATGCTCCGCCATCGGTACGGATAAATATACGATTTTGCGGATACCCGCCTTTTGGATGGCGGTAACGGCCGCGATCCCTTGGTTCGTTTCGTTCTGAGCCAAACCGTTCAATAGAAAAACGGCATCCAGTTGATCAAATGCCCCTTCCAGACTACCTGGAGCTTCCAAATCGCCGCGAACCCACTCCACACCCGGATTACTGCCCCGATGCTTCTCCGGATTCCTTGCCAGAACGCGGACGGAAACATTGCGCTCCGATAATTCCCGTACCAGCCGGCTGCCTACCAATCCTGTACCTCCGATTACGCCGACTTTCATAGGCTCATCCCTTCCGCCTTGACTTCCTCCAATGCGGCTTGGAGTCGACCCCAGTTCGCCGCGTCCAGTCGCGACTCTGCCAAGCCGAGCACGCCTGCGTAGGCTTCCTTCGGGGCGTACAGCTTCATTTCGCCGAGCATTTCTACCCTTTCCGCATGGCTGATCGCCGGAATGATGTAGTACATAAATATGGCCATTGTTTGGGGAGGAATGGACGAACGAATTTTTTGCGACAGCACCTTCAGCTCCCCATCCGTCAGGTGCTCCCACAATGCCGTCATTCCGGGGCCTTCTTCGCGTTGAAGGTGAATCAGGTAATCGGCTGTAAATCGATTCAGCGCTTTGCCGACCTGATACCACGCGTTCTGGCGTCCTACGGGGTCTTGCTTTGTATTCTCCAATTGGTCAACCAGTGCGACCAGTTCGCCCAGTTTCAGCTCCAATCCGCTGTGCTCCTCTTCCAGTTGGTGCAACGTGTCGGGAGCGAACTTCTCGTAGGATTCATTCAGATGGGCATCCTCGTCTCTGGAGTGGGACTCCAGAATGACAACGATACGACGAAATTCCTCGGCGAATGCAAGCACCTTTTCGTCATCGGAACAATCGGCCGATCCTGCTTGAAAGCATAAGCCGCTTAATGCCAATCGGATCCCTTTGTGAACTTGGGCGTACAGATCAAAACGATGAAACATGTCAAAGCACTCCTTTAAATTGAGAATGTAAGAATCGGTTTCGTCTACACAAATAAAATTATCAAATTCTCCGTTTGCGTCCTATCGAGTAAACAACGTATTTTCACCGAATCGAATTACGTACTCTTCTCGATCCCGTCTCCGCCAAATATGTAAAAACCGCCAAACCGAGCCGTTCTCCAAATGACGCACGGAATACGTAAATAACCTGATAGCTGAGCGAGCGGATTTCACGTAAAATGACCATAGGAAGCAACTATCGTGAAGGAGTGTTTCATTAGTGAGCGGGATCATCTCCCTATCGGATGCGAGTGCCGAGGACGCCGTTGGCTCAAAGGCGTATACCCTTGCCCTGCTGCTGCAGTCTCATTTTCCTGTTCCCAAGGGCTTCGTTATCGCGGCACAAGCGTTTCAACGCGCTGTTCAACACGATCCGGACCCTGCCCTGCGGATGTTTCCGGAAGCATTGTGCCATGCAATTATGGAAGCGTATCGGACTTTTGTAACCCCTCCTGTTGTTGTCCGTTCCTCCTGTTCCGCGGAAGATTCGAAGTCGGCCTCCTTCGCCGGACAATATGAAACGATTCTTCACGTGACTGAGGATAACCTGCTCGAATCGATCCAGCGCTGCTGGCTCTCCTGCAACCAAGATCACGTCCGTACCTATATGGCGCAAAGATATTCCGCGGGAAGACAAACAGCGGCATTATCCGTTATTGTACAAGAGCTGATCGATGCAGACGGAGCGGGAGTGCTCTTCAGCAAAAACCCGGTCACGGGTAACGAAGACGAGGTCGTCATCAATTCCAGCTTCGGATTGGGCGAAGCGGTTGCGTCAGGTCTTGTCACACCGGACTTTCACATCCTCTCCAAGCGGAGGAAAGAAATTGTCGCCAGAGAGCTTGGAGACAAAACAAGCAAAGTGATTCTCGGCGGGTCAGGGACCAGAGTGGTCGAAACGACTCCCGCGGAACAAACGGACTACAGCTTACGGGACGAACAGCTGCATGAATTGCTGGGCATGGCCATAGCTATCGAAACGTGTTTGGGATATCCCGTTGATATCGAATTTGCCTACAGAAGTGGTCAGCTTTATATTTTGCAAGCAAGGAGAATTTCGACGTAAAGGAGAAGGCCTCATGAACGACCTGTCCGATTTTAAGAAAAGCTTGATACTCAGCGATTACGATAAGCAGCAAGGATATTGGATGCTGGATGATACCCATTTTTCAAAACCGCTGGCGCCCCTGTTTGCCTCCTTGCTGCTGCCGGCCGTAACCATCGGTTCGAAAAGAGCCTTCGACAACATGAAAATGCCTATCGCTCAATTCGTTGTGAAGACCGATCACGGCTATTATTATCAGTTGATGCCTCCCCATCCGGAGCCGTTGGAAGAAAGAATGCCCAAGCATAAGAAAAAAATGGAGGAGCTGTTCCCCCGAATCAAGTCGTACTTGGAGCGTACTGTCGACGACCTTCTACTGCCGTTTTACAACAAATTATCCGAACTTTCAGCAGTTCGTTTATCTCCGAACGAAGCCTTGCATTCTATAAAGGATCTACAGCAATTTTACGAGAAAACGTGGCAAAGCCATTTTGAAATTTCAATACCTCGCACCTATCTGGCCGTCACCTTGGAAGAGCTTTACGGACAAGTGACAGGAAGCGAAAATACGGCGGAGGTCTATGATTATTTACAGGGAATCATGAATATGTCCCTCGAGACTGACCGCGGGTTGTGGCTGTTAGCCAATCAGGCGAAATCCTCTCCATGGCTGCGCTCCGCGCTGGCCACATCTGCGAGTCCGATCGAAACTCTGCAGCATACGGCGGAGGGCAGAGAATTTCTAAATGAACTGCGGGATTTTTTGAATATTTATGGTCACCGCACCGCCGCCACCCACGAATATTCGGAAGAAACTTGGTTCGAGAATCCGTCCTATGCACTATCCCTTATTGCAAATTACATCCAAAAGGATTATGACTTCGACTCCGCTTTCAAAGGGGTCGTCTCGGAACGCGACGCCAAGGTTAAGGAGTTGTTCGATCGTCTTCCCGATAACGAGCTGACAAATCGGTTTAAAATGATGTATGAATGGGCTTTCGACTGCTGGGGAGCGGATGAGGATCATCATTTTTATATCGATGCCATGATCGCCGCCAAATCGCGTTACTTCTTCAAAAATGTTGGGCGAACCTTGGTAGAGCACCAGGTTATCGGCTGCGAAGAAGATATTTTTTATTTGTATCTCGACGATGTATTGGACGCTCTGCAGTTGCCCAAGCCTCTCCATGAAGTCGTCGAGATTAATAAAAGAAAATGCAAAGAAAATAGGAGTAGAAAACCGGAACCCTTCCTCGGCGTTCCTCCCGCTACATTGCATGACCCGGTTATTGAACGTATTTTTGGAAAACCGCATGTACATGACGCCACAAGCGGGCAAGCGAAATCCTTCAAAGGAAGCGCCGCTTCCAGGGGCACCTATACCGGGACCGTTAAGATCATAGGCGGGCAAGAGGACTTCTCGAAGCTAACGAAAGGCGATATTCTCGTCTGTAAAACGATGACGCCGCCCTGGACCGTTTTATTCTCGATCGCCGGCGCCCTCATCACCGATGCCGGCGGAGTTTTGTCCCATGCCAGCATTGTTGCCAGAGAGTATAAACTTCCCGCCGTTGTTGGAACGAAGGTAGCTACATCCTTCCTGCAAGACGGAGACCGGATCACGGTTGACGGAACCAACGGGGTTGTTTACATGGACTAACCGGTTAAGCGGGGCCGCCTCCCCCTATACGCAAAAACCGCTAATCTCCACAACTTCGGGCGATTAGCGGTTGCCATTAGGATGATTCCATCAAATATTTGACCAGAGAGGCTCTGGAGTTAATACCGAGACGCCGATAAATTTTTTCCAGATGTGTGCTGACGGTGCGCGGACTTATAATCAGCGCTTCTGCGATTTCATTGTTGGATAATCCTTCGGCAACGAGGCGGGCTACCTCCATCTCTCGTTTGCTCAATTCCGTTTCCTTTCGGCTTACGCTCGCCGCAGCAGGCTTTGGCAAACGTAATCCGAGTTTTTTCATCAATGCTTGAGTGGCCATAAAATCCTGCTCCGATTCGAAATGCTCGAATAGTTCCATGCACTCCAGCAAGCGTTGCTTCGCTTCGTCCGGATCGGAATCGATAAGCAGACCGACATGGAGGAGCAGGGATCGTCCGTAATCAAGCGGCATTTTTAACAGTTTGAAATCATTGGCCGCCTCGGTGATATAAAGCAGAGAAGCTTTCCTATTCCCGCAAGCGGCTTCCAGCTTGCTGCATAACCGCCTTCCAAGCGCCCAAGCATACAGGTTTTCCGCTTTTTTTCCGACAAGAAGTTCTTCGGCCGTTTTCATCGCTTCGCTCCGATCGCCTGCAGCTAGCTGGATTTCCCCCCATAGCGCCAGGTTAAGCCAAGGAAATGTGACGAAATACGGCCGTATCCGATTCTTAGAAGCATAATAATCCTCCGCCTTTCCAGTACCCAAGGCAATCATCATCTCGATCGGAGCCATCATATCCATAATATGACCATCTTTCACCGGAACGTCAGGGACTGAGCTTCTCATGTCATCAAAGCAGCATTCGGCAGTCACATAGTGTCCCATCCACGCATAAACGCTCGCTTTCGTAATATGAGCGTACATGAGCGGCCTTCCGACGTCGACTCTTCGAGCCTTCGACATGCTCAAATCAACCTTGGTCATCGCCTGCTTCCAGTGACCGCTTAACAGATCAGCTTGAACCTGTATCCAGTAACTGCGGATTTCGTACTCCGCGATCCGTATTCGCTTGGCGGTCTCCAGCGCCTTCTGCGAATACGTTTTGCTTAATTCGTGCTGACCGCAAAAGGTAAAATTGATAGCACTGAGAAAGCAGCCGCGAAATAACGTCTCATCTTCCGCCTCGGACTTGACGAGATCTTCGATCAGACGCTCAACCTTCCCTGGATTGTAATTATCCTTATAAACGCAGGAGGTCCAATAGTCAATTTCCGCCACTTTGGCTTGCACAGCGGCTTGCGGGGTCCCGATCAGACGATGCACAGTTTGAATTTCTTCGTATACGTCGCAATATTCCTTCGGCCGTTTAAGCCGACTTAAAAAAATCAGGCTCCTGTGTAGAAGCTCATAACGCACTTCAAGGGAATCCGGTTGTCTTCGGGCGATGGCCAAGCCGTTCTCCAAATGCTGTACGGACTGCTCGATATGTCCGGACTCCCAATAAATAACCGACAATAAACCGTGCAACCGCGCAATTTCCATCTGGCAATCATTTTTAGCGTATGCGCCTATCGCTTCCAGGCAATACCTCTTGGCCTCGTTCCGCTCACCCAGCATGTTATGGGCCTCTCCTAAACGCTTCAGAAGCCGGGGAACGCGACTGCCGCCCTCAGCATCAGCCTTATGATTTTGAAGGAGCTGATAGGCCAATTTATAATATTTTGCGGCCGATGCGTAAGCGTACACATGAAATGCCCGGTCCGCTTCCTTGAGGAAAACATCCAGAGTGCGCTCAGGGCCGACATCCGGACCAGCTCCATCATATAAATGAGCCAAATATTCCGTATCTTCATACCCGCTCTCTTCCAGCGCTTTGATGAACGACCGATAGGCTCGCCGGCGAAGCATGATCGGAAACTCTTCGATCACAACTTCCCCCACCAGCGCATGATAAATACCGTAGTAGACATCCATTTGTTCGATTTCTTCATACATCAATCCCGAAGCTTTCAGTCTCTGAATGGCGGCCAAAAAAACATCCTCCTCCATTTGGGAGAGACGGTGCAGGATTGGATGAGAAATTGTTCTTTTCGCTATGCTTGCATAGAGAAGGACTTTCTGGTCTTCGGAATGGAACCTTTGAATGCGATCCTTCATCAGTTCCTTCATTCGATAAGGAATCGTATCGATGGAGTGTCCGGTAAAAATCCAGACTCCTCCCTGCTTCGATAATTTTCCTGTTTCGAGCAAAGAATGCAACAATTCATCGATAAACAAAGGCACGCCTTCCGTATGGTTCATCACGATCGGAATCAATCCGTCCGGCAATGGTTCGCCGAGCCTATCCGCAAGCAGACGGATAACGCCTTGTTCGCTCAGACGGGTCAAATGGAATTGTTGAAACCAGTCCTCTTTGCGCAAGGACTGGATCAGCCCTTTTACATGGTCGTTATCGGCCAGTTCAAACGTATCGATCGTAACTGCCAGAATCAACGGGAAACTGCCCATCCCGCGACTCAAATAATGGAGAAAATCAAGGGAAGCAGGATCGGCGAAATGCAGGTCCTCCTGAACGATAAGGAGCGGCTGATCTTCTGCCATCCGTTCCACAAGACAGGCTAGCGATTCAAATAAACGCGTTTTCTCCAAGGCCGGGTCCCCTACCTTGGGCGAATCGGGGAGCTGCAAACGGCGGAACAGCTTTCCCAAGTCCGGGAGATCCTTCGTCCATGCAGCCACCTTCTTAGGATCCGTGCGCCGAAAATGCTGCTGAACCATTTCGATAATCGGTGTGTAAGCCGTATCCTTCGCTACTGAATAGGAACGGCCATGCAGAATCTGGAATCGCTGCTCTTCAGCTATATGCATAATTTCTTGGGAAAGCCGCGTTTTCCCGATACCGGGTTCCCCCATAATGGCAACAATAGCTCCTTTGCCATCGGCAAGATTGGCTATGATGGCGGGAATCTGGTTAATGTGCTTCTCCCTCTCGACCATCTGCGCTTGTTTTAAAGTCATGATTGGAATCCTTCCCTAATGGCGAATAGGTTCCTTCTATTTCCATGTTATTGTATTCTCTAGCAGTCAGCATTTTTCCTATGTGCCGCCGCCACTGTACGAAAACAAAAAAAGCCTCCTCGCCTTAGCCCGGAACCGTTCCATTGAAGAGATTACGTCCTCTTCATAAAAACAGTCAACAGTCGAAGCATCGGAGGCGCGGATGCTTGTAAATCACAATCTAAGATTCATAATCATCAAAATGGAAATCAATGTTTAACTCAGGATTCCATTGAATTACGATCTACTGCCGACTTTAACTTCGAAAAGCTTTGAGGATCCAACCTGCTTTCTGCCAAACGAAGAACCCCTTCGTAGAATTCCCGCGGAGCGAAACGTTTCATGTCGCTGACAATCACGAATCGATCCGCGTGTGTAACGGCAGGCAGCATATAGTAGAGAAGAATCATCATAGCTTGGGGCGGAATGGAAGAACGTATTTTTACAGACAATTCATGGATTTGCTCATCGTCCAGGTTCCCCCACAATGCTTCCATCCCAGGTCCTTCTTCCCGCTGCAGATGAATTAAATATTCGGAGGTAAAGCTATCCAGGCTTCTGCTAAGCATGTACCACAAACGATGACACTCTTCTACCGAAGTTGTCGGGCACTGGATTTTGTCAACAATTTTGTTGATTTCTTTTATTTTTCCGTCCAACATTTCATGCTCCACTTCAAGCTGCTTTGCCGTTTCCGGCGCATACTTCATGTACACTTCGTCCAGATGGAGATCCTCATCGCGGGAATGCGCCTCCAGAATGATCACGATTCGTTTCCATTCTGCTAAGATCGCCTCCAACCTCTGATGATCCGCGATGTCTGCCGACCCCGTTCGGAAACAAATCCCGCCTAAGGCATGTCGGAGGCCCTTATGAACGGGACCATACAGATCGTAGCGTTTATGCGCGTAGATAACTCCTTTATTATTTCCGGCGATATTCATAGTTCGACACTCCATTTGTGATTTACCGTTCTTTGGATAAGATAGCATGGAGCGTGGTCCGGTGTGTATTACACGGAGGTTGTAACAGTGGTATACTTAAGTCGTATAAAGGGGATTTCGTGTCAAGGAGTGAAGAAGTTGCTTAAGAAAATCAATACTTTCGATGAGCGGGAATATCAATTCATCGTTGGCCGCGATCATGAAATCTCCATGTTTTCAGAGTACTTGGATAACGGGATTATACATGGCAAAAACATCTGGAACCTTTACGGTACTGGAGGCGTAGGCAAAACCACTCTTATGCAAGTATTTCGTCTCCTTGCCAGTCAGAAGGATGCCTTATACATATTGCTAGATAGCAGAGACTTTAACCGTACAGGACATGATTTGTTAAAAGCACTGTATCGACAAGTAAAAGGCACCTCTGGTGAGTTTGATCTGGAACCCCTTTTGGAGGCGAGCGTTACTGCCCTGCAAGAGCTTTCTGCATATCAGAAAGTGGTTCTGGCGTTCGACACCTTCGAAGAATTGACAGGATTGGAATCATGGCTTCGGGAACATGTATTGAAATGGCTCCCGGAAGATGTTCTCGTCCTGATTGCCGGTCGGCTTCCCTTAAAAGGATCATGGCTCCTATCTCCTTCGTGGAGAGAAAGAATCCTTCCAATCCCGATTGAGCACTTGAATCGAAAGGACTCATTCGATTATTTACGACGCTGCGGAATCAACTTAGAGGAACAAATGGAACATATGTGGTATCAGTCGAAAGGCCATCCGCTCGCTATTTCGTTAATGGCTGCCACGCAATGGACGAATGGCAAATCGGTTCGCATATTCGGATTGAACTGGTTTTATGATATTGCCGCTTTATGGCTGAAAGAGGTACCTTCCAAAGAAATGCGGAAACTAGTAGAGGTCGCCTCGGTACTACAGCATTTCAATCAGGAGATGCTCGCTTACCTGCTGAATGAGGAAATTGATACCGATCTTTTCGATGCCGTGACTCGCTTGTCCTTTGTTCAACGCTCCGAAAAAGGCTGGAAGATTCATGATTTAATGCGAGAAGCGACATGCCGTCTTTTAAAAGAGCGAACACCCGGCTACTACCAGCATTTAATTGAGCAATGCGCCTTCTATTACGCCAATGCCATCCTCGAAAAATCGCGAAAAGCAAACGTTTCTTGGGAGGTCATGGAATTTCTTTATTTCTTGGAAGATGGTCTTGTGCGAACGGTAAAATATTTGGCTGACAACAAAAAGTATTACTGGGAGCCCCTTACCGATTTCACTGTCTCCGAAGCTCAGGCTTACGTAGAAGCCCGAATGCGTTCAAAAAACAAGGTAGCTTTTAAACATAATGATCCGGAATCGGGTACGGAGGTTCAGTTCGCCTTAACAGCAGAGGAATCAACGTACTTGATTAAAGATGTAGATATTCGTGCTTTTCATGAACTGGATTCCCGATGCGTACATCTCCTGCGTTCAGATGAAGGGGAGATAGTAGGGATCGCTATTATCGTACCTCTCCATGAAGGCACCCTCCTAAGCTTAGAGGAGGATCCCGTCCTCCGTCCCTTTCTTTACAATCTATCTTCTTCCGAGCGCAAAAGGCTGGAAACATTACCGGATAGGCCGGCGGGATGGTTTATGCGCACGTTGGACTTTTGTGATCCCGGTGATCCCTCTTACATTGGGGAAGGGTTTCGATTGGAAAGCTCGTATTTGTGCACCGGGGGGATTTTCATCCTCTCTCCTCCGCCGACTGAAGCGGTTATTCAGGGATTTATCAATTGGGGTTTTGAAATAGTGCCGGGAGTGACGCAGTGCCATTACGATAGTAAAACCCCTGCCCCCTATCTGATCGTTGACACTCGTGAAAACGGACTGGAGCAATATCTTTCCCGCCTACTGCATCAGGCAGGGATGGAATGGCGGCGGCATGAAGGAATACCTTCAGCGGAAAAGCCGCAGGGGCCGCTTTGGAGTTCGTGGAATTTAACACAGCGAGAGCAAGAAGTGGCGGATCTGGTCGTTGAGGGCTGCTCAAACGCAGAAATCGGCAATCGGCTTTTTATAAGTGAAATGACGGTGAAAAAACACCTTTCCTGCATATTGAATAAAGTTGGCGTCAAAAATCGCGGTCAACTGATCGGAACTTTTATGAAGCAAAATTTGAATAAAAATTAAGAAAAACACCGGGAGTATAGCATTTGCTTATTCCCGGTTCAGACTGTCGAGAAAGTCTCGACAGTCATTCTTTTGTTGCGATTATTTTTTCGTTTGATACGTAAGCGACACAGAAGAGAGCCGGTTGTCCTCCGTTGTCATGCTGATCATCACCGTGAGTTTGTTGCCTTCAAGCGTACCGGTTCCAACAAAGGAATCCCCTATCAACGTTTCGTTCGCCATCTGATAACCGGCTGATTTGAAGTACTCCTTGTATATTTTTAACGTTTCATCAAAGCTCTTCTTCACATCGAAGGCTACGGTCATACTATCCTCGTACTTCATGGAAGCGAGCATTTCGGCATCCCGAGGGATCGGAATTTGTTTTGGAAAACCGTCCGGCATTTTATCCGATGCCGAAAGTACCGCTTCAACGGCATGGCTGATTGATGACGCTGTTTGAACAGCCGTTTGCCTGTCAATGCCTGTTTCAGACTTGTCACCCATACATCCAGTAAGGATGAAAAAGCTGGAAATAACCACAATCAGAAGGGCATTTGGACAAGTTGCATTTCGTTTAAACCTGCAGTACATGTTCGACTCTCCTTCAATTAGTTTTTATCGGATGAAACAACAACGTTGCATCGCCTTGATTAAAGTATCATGTATGCAGAACGGGAACTATCGAGTAAATTACGTATTCGTTCCATTGGAACTACGTATATTTTAATTCAAGCCGTAGAATCTTCAGAATGGTGAAAAAGGGCCTCTTCCCAATGGTTGGCGAAGAAACCCTTCTTTTTCATCACAGCACGTATTAGAGTACAAACTTAAACAAAAGGAACCTCGGGCTGTTCTGGCATGGACGGATCTTCGCTCCGTTTGACCGCCACAGCAGCCGATCTCTCAGGCTTCGCTTCCGCCTTGACTGCCACGGCAGCCGATCTCTCAGGCTTCGCTTCCGCTTTGACTGCCACGGCAGCCGATCTCTCAGGCTTCGCTTCCGCTTTGACTGCCACGGCCGATCTCCCGGACTTCGCATCCGAATGGATAGCAGTAAGCGACGTGCCTGTGGAAGCTATCATACTTGCGACCAACATCATAGTAATTACAGGTTTTCTTTTCATGAACAGTACCTCCATGTATTGTATTTGTTTAATCAAAAAACATCACTTCGTGTACGTTTAATAAATTAACATGAACACGAAGAATATCCTATCGAGTAAATTACGTATTTGTTAAGAGCCCGAATGACGTACTCTCCTTTTTCTCACCTATAACTGCCAATACGTATTTTGTTTAAAGAAGCAAGAAAAACGAGCAATTTCAGGAAGTATTCCTGGATTTGCTCGTTTTCAATAATTGTTCAAACTCTTCGTCAATGGATAAGCTGCTTACTTTAGAAACTTCCTCCTCTGCTTCAAGCAGCAGGATTTTATCTTGCCAAGTTCGCACATACTCAATCGCTTCATCGCTTGATGCGGAAATAATTTCTTGCAGCTTCTTTTTGTCGATGGCCGTTCTTCCTCTTAGCATCAAGAGATCCCGATTCGCTTTTGCTTGATTCAATTTTTCTTTTATAGTCGAATAAGAGTTTCTGAAAGGCTCCATCATTTCGTCCATTTTGAGAAGCGAGGCCTTTTTCTTTTCAAGCAGCTGCTTTTTAACATGCTCCTGCTCCAGGAAGCTTCTGGCCTTGATCTCGTTTTGCTGAAGACAAGCTTGCTCAGCATCCTTGCGCAGATAAGCTATCTCTTGTTCATAATTATGGATAGACGTTATGGCAGATAAACGATCGGATTCGGCTTTACTGATTGCAACCGTAAGTTCTCTCAGTCTCTCCGAAGTCATTTCAATGTAGGAATTAAGAAGCCGTTCCGGGTCTTCATTTGGGTTCGGTAATTTGAATAAGCTTTTGATGCGCTCAAAAATCCCCATACTCGCGACTCCCCGCCTATTTCTTAATCTTCGCAGTATTTTCTAGAGTCTGCTTCGCCAAATACTTTTTGAGTAATAAACCGTCCCGGCTCTCCGTTATCGCCGTATTCGTATACAAAAACGTTTCCTTCGGGAATAAGATGGCCTAATACATGAACGGGAGTAACTGCTTTATAGGTCGATGCAAATGGGCAACAATACCAGTATCCATCTTCTTTAATCTGCCCTTTGGCCAAGAGCTCCTCGACGGTTACTTCATATTCGCGTTCTTCCTCGCGAATCCGATACGTCTCCCAGTGCTCGATCAGATCATCCCGAGCCTGCTCCCATTCTCCTGCTTTTTGAATTTCCCGAATCGCTATTAGCGACGTCACTTTCCAAATATCGTCAGAATCCAGCTTGCATGTTTTGTACTTTGCCGCGTAGGAAGCCCTTACGGTTTCGGGAGCCTTTAAACCTTGATTGACAAGCATATAACTGGATAAAGCCATCCAGTATTGTTTTTCCGCGTCCTCGTGAGTCTCGGCTGAAACCCGGCGTCTTTTAGAAAGAGTGCCTATAATCGCATCCCCGGCTTCTTTACGCGTCCTGGCTTCCTCATAAAGAAGAATAACTTCCTTATACAACTCCCCTTTTCTTCGAGCTATCATGATTCCACCCGACACAAGCTGCTCCATGTCGGCAGATGCTCTTCGCAATCCAGAGAGGTGTTCGATCGGACAGGGGCTTGGCCCTTCCAATTGCCCGTCAAGCTTTATCGGCAACTCCAGTTTCGCAGAACCCGGGAAGGCGGCCTCTTGTCGGGCTGCCACTAACAGATCGGGGATAAGCCCGTACCATACATCCGCTTGATCGTGCGTAATGATCGGAACCGCCTTGGACGCGCCTCCGAAGCTGGAGAAGGCGTCCCCCAGAAGGGAATCCGCCATTTTTTGCAAACTTCTTGCCGCCTCCAAAAATGCGAGCGCCCGCGGGCTTTCGCATGCCGCCAGCTCCACGTGAAGCCCATAAACCTGCTCGCCTAAACGTCTGTAGCTTTCAAGATGTTCGATTGGGCAAACTTTTTGTCCGGTAAAGCTGCCTCTTAGCCAATCCAATATCCCCAAAGGTTATGCCTCCATCCATCTTTTTCCTTACCTAGTGATACGTTGCATGCACAGATTTGTTTCGTACTAGGCATAACTGCTGTATGGTACCAAAAAAAAGCCGATCCCTCCCTAATCCAGGGCAAGGATCGGTCTTTTCCTGCTTTTTCGGCCTTATTTGTTAATCAGGTCCGACTTTTGCAGCAGCCTTTGCAGCATCATCGCCACTTCCGCTCTCGTAACATAAGCTTTTGGCGCCAATCGTTCACTGCTGGTTCCCGCAACGATCCCTGCGCTTACACTATCCGCAACACCGTCCAGAGCCCAGTTCGAGATGGTGTCGGCATCGGAGAAAGTGCGAACCGCTTCGCTTGCGCTTTGGCCTCCCGGTTTTCCCGGTAATTTCGTAACGGCCATCGCTTTCGACACAATCGTCATCGCCTGTTCCCGAGTAATCTTATCGTCCGGACGGAAGGAGCCGTCTTCAAATCCGTTAATGAGCCCGTATTGGGAAGCTGTCCGAATCGCACGATCGTACCAGTCCGACGACCGGACATCCATAAACAGGCTCTTGCCCTCTTCCAGGCGCAGCCCTAATGCTCTCACCGCAATGGCTGCAAACTCGGCGCGAGTCATGTCGCGGTCCGGGCTGAACTGTCCGTCTCCCGTTCCTTCCACGATCATCCGCGATCCCATGTCGTTCACGGCATCTTTCGCCCAATGTCCGGCCATATCCTTGAACTCGAGCGGATGCCATACGACCGCGTACGTGCTGTTTGTCAAACTGTTGATCTTCACATAGGAGCTGCCTCCTACCTCAACAATCTTGGTTGGCACATGCCGCATGGTCCCGTCCGGCTCGAGCACGACACCGGTTGTGATCCGCTTCGGATCGATGCCTGCCGGAATCGCAATCGTCCGCTCCACATAGGCGTCAAAATTCGTCACCTCGACTGTACGATCGCCGTAGACAGCAGTTACCTTGAAGGTGAGCGGAGGAAGAACGAGCACAAGTCCGTCCCGACGGGCCCCATCCTCTACCAGTCGAACCGTTTCAGGCCGCGGCTCGGCAATTTCAATGTGAATCCGGATGTCTTGCAAGCGGGCATTCGTTCCGAACTGCCCGGCAATCGCATCCATATGAAGCAGCTCAGCAGGCAGTGTATAGGCGGCCTTCCCGCTCTGAACGACCAAGACGGCCTGCCGCTTCTCCATCAGGCTGGCTAAACGTCCGCTCACTTCCCCGATGACGATGTCGCTATCGTTCGATACGTTGATTGTGATAACCGCCCCTGTTCCTGCCGCTTCAAGCGCTTGCTGCAGTTTGACCTCATCCAGCGCGACGGTTGTTACCTGCTGCCCGTTAACTACTCCCGTCGTTTCTTTCCCTACTTTCTCTACTTTGCCGTTAACGAGGATATCGACTCCAGTAACCGCAGGTTTTGGCGGCTGCTCTTCGGTTACCGGCTCGGATGGCGTATCCGTATCTGTATCTGTTTCCGGATCGGTGGGGCCTCCGCCGCCCTCATTCGAGTAAACTTGTACGGTGCGCTTCAAGCTTGCCTTGTTCCCCGACGAATCCGAAACTTCGTAAGTGAGCGTATACAGGCCCGGTATATTCGTATCTACGGCTCCCTTGATGACAATAGCCGCGCTAAGATCGCCTTCCAAACGGTCCCGCGCAGTGGCTCCTGGTTCCGCATACGCTTTCCCTCGGGCGATTTGATACGGGTTAGCCCCCAGCAAGGTAAGGTCAGGACTCGTCGTATCAACCACATTTACGATTCGAGTAACCGGAGCGGCGAAATTCCCGCCCGCGTCTTGAACGTTGTAGACGAGCGCATACGTTCCAAGCCGGTCCTTATACACGGCTCCCGTGACGGTTACCTTGTTCGTCAAGTCTCCGTCTTGAGCATCCCATGCTGTAAATCCGGGATCGATGAATATGGTACCCGCTTCATGCGTCATGTTCGCTTCACCAGCCAAGGCTATGACCGGATGCATATTGTCGTATACGACAACCGTACGGGAAGCGGTCCCCTGATTTCCCGAGGAGTCTGCCGCTCGATACGTAAGTGTATGCGAACCCAGAATGCCTGTATAAACAGAGCCCGTTACGGTGATTCGATTGCTTATGTCTCCTTCAAAAGAATCCGTTGCCCGCGCCCCCGGGTCGACAAAGGGACTGCCTACCGGAATCAGGAGCGGATTGTCGCCGATTACGGCGACTACCGGTTTCGTCGTATCGACAACATGAACGATCCGCACTCGCTCTACAGCCGCGTTGCCCCCACGATCCCTCACATTGTATTTCAATACATAATCGCCAAGCTGGTTCGTATACACGGAACCGGTCACCGTCAGCTCTCCGGCCAAATCGGAATCGTAATTGTCCGTAACCGTAACGCCGGGATCGGTGAATGCGGTGCCCGCTTCATGCTGCATCTCAGCATCTCCAATCAGCGTAATGACCGGATTATCTCCATCATATACTTCCACGGTCCGACTTACGCTTCCCGCGTTGCCCGCCGTATCTGCAGCCGTATAAGTGACGACATAGATGCCGCTTTTCGCAGCGTTAACAACGTCTCCGAGGATCGTAATCGCCGTGATCGTCCCATCGATGTTGTCCGTGGCCGTTGCCCCAGCCTCCACATAAGGGTCGCCAATCTTCACCCGAACGGTAGAAACCCCGAGCAGCGTTACAACGGGCGCTGTGCCATCATAGGTGATTGAGTATGGGACCGCTGCGGTATTGCCGTTGCCCGCCGCATCGAATGCAGTGCCCCCGTATACGCTTACTGTCACGACTCCATCTGTAGCGGCAGTGATGTCGGCTTGATACGTACTTCCGGTTACGGTCTGCAGGTTGCCTGCGCTTCCGTTTATGACGCTAATGCCGCTAAGCCCGAAGTTCCGTACCGGTTCGTTAAATTGAATGGTTACGGGGATGGTCCGTTCTTTTGTCGGACTGGTTTTCGCCGATGTCAGCGTCACTGCCGGCGGAGTTCCGTCGTATGTAACCGTGAACGGCGCTGAGGCCAAGCTTCTGTTACCCGCAGCGTCTGCAACTGCGCCGAGGCGGACCGAAACGGTTACTACACCGTCGGCCAGCGGGGTCACGTTGACCGTGTAGCTTTTATTGTCCAGGGTATATACGGAATTGACGCTTCCATTCGTTACGTTCAGGCTGCCTGCGCTAAATCCGGTGACTGCCTCACTGAAAGATACGGTCACGTCAAACGGAGATTGCTTCGTCGAACTCGTTTCTGTCGATGAAACAGCGACCGTCGGGCTCGTAGCGTCATAGGCAACGCGGAACTCCGGGGAAGCCAGGTTTCCATGACTCGCCTTGTCGAGCGCGGCATCCGCTCCAATCTGTAGAACGATGTCGCCTTCCGCGACTGCCGAAACCGTAGCGGTAAACATTCGATCATTGGACTGTTGGAAGTTGCTTAAGGTTCCGTTCGTTACCGTGATACCCGATGCCGTAAATCCGGTTACCGATTCGCTGAATATAATCGTTATATCAAACGAAGAACGATTCGTTGCACTCGGCACGAGCGATGAAATCTCCACTGTCGGCGAGGTTATATCCTCCACCACGACATGCACAATGTCGCTGTAAATTCTCGCTACTTTATCTCCCGGCGCAGCTTCATTATCGTTGGTGATCCATGCAAAGTAATATCCTTCATCGGCCGTTTGCGTCCGGACCGTGAAGTTTTTGTCTGTAGCTCCGACAACAAAAGCACCGCCGGACAGGCTGTTCGTCGTGTTTCTAATCCATTGGTAGCTGAGCGTTCCGCCGTCGGTTACGCTGGCGTCCACGCTTAACACCAAAGGCGTGTTCTCCGGCACGGGCGCTGCCGGTTCTTGCGGCTGGGAAAGGATACTTGGCGTCTCCGCCGCCGTGAGAGCAGTAACAACGACATGCGCTGTATTGCTTCTAACACTGGTCGGCTGAGCATTGGGCACGGTGTTGGTAACCACTACATAAAAATAGTCGTCCCGGCCAAAGCTTGTCGGCACTGTATACGATGCGCTTTTCTGAGGAGTCAGCTCGACACCGCCCATATTGCTGTCCACGTCGTTCCGGTACCACTGATAGCTCAGGATGCCGCTTCCCGTCGCCGTTACCTCCAGTGTCACAGGTGTTCCCTGGTTCACCGCCGTCATTGGCGGAAGCACCGCCGTCGGCGCGGGCGCACTTGGTAGCGCGTTCACGACCACATGCGCTGTGTTGCTTCGTTCGATTGCCGTTTTGTTCACTGTTGCACTTGGATCCGTATTCGTTACCACTACATAGTAGTAAGAATCCAATCCAGCAGGGGTCGGCACCGTAAACGACGGCCCCGTAGCATTTAGGCCAACACCGCCCATATTGCTGTCCACGTCGTTCCGGTACCACTGGTAGCTAAGGGTGCCGCTTCCCGTTGCCGTTACCGTAAGTATCACGACATCTCCAGCGGTTACCGTCGCCCCTTGCGGCTGCCCAGTGATCGTTGGCGGCAGCGCATCCGTGAACGGGGTGGCCGACGCTTGATGAAAGGGAACACAGAAGGAAAGTACCATCATTAGGCAAACGATGAATCCGATTAAATGAAACCTTTTTTTCATAGAAAGCACCTCAATTTGAGCGGGTAACCTTGTCTGGCAAGGTTTCTTTTATCGCTTATAACGTCAGGAATAAGTCCATTTATGCACTTCAAGGGAGAGCGACTGCGGTATAGTAGGAGATTCAGTTGGTTTTGGATTTATTCGTTTCGTCCGAAAACGATAGATCCTGCTACAAATCTCCCAAATCTCCCTCCTCTTTTTTCTTGCATGGGGACTAACGACTCATTTTAGCTTTCGTACAAATCCAATAATACCACTCCTTTTTTTCAACCGTAACCCCTTATTTCGTATATAATTTCACAGATTCATAGTCGGCTCGAATCCAAAAAAGCGGTTGTCACCTTAAGGTGACAACCGCGATCCATTTCTGGAATTCATTTGCTCGTATTAATCTCACAACGCATAGTCCGAGACCGGTCTGGTCGTTCCGCGGACAGTCAATTGCGAAGCCACTTTTACGTGGCGATGCCCGACTTCTGCCGGATGCCCCTGTCTAAGTTCGAACAAAATGTCCAGTGCCGCGCTAGCTAAATGCTCGACGCTTGGCCCAACTGTCGTAACGGCAATATCCGTGATCTCCTCAAGTTCTGGAACATCGTCGTAGGCGATGAGCGAAAAATCCTCAGGGATTCGCAAACTATATGTTTTACACAGCTTCAGCAATTTGAACATGGCGATATAGCTGTCGACGATGAGAGCCGTCGGCCGCTGCGATTTGGGTTTGCGGAGCATGTCCGCTACCCGATTCCACGATTCCGCAGCGTTTTTCGGAGTGAAGATGAGGCGGTCGGGATGCTCTTCCAGCTCCAGAAGCTGCGTGGCCCGGTCAAACCCGGTGATCTTCTCCGAATTGTAGCCGATAAAGCTGATCTTTCGATGGCCGAGTCCGGCAAGATGATCTACAGCTTGTTGAATCGCCTCTTGCCGGTCAATGGATATGGTATGGTAGTAGGGACTTGGAGAACTGTTGAACATCAGCAGCGTCCCCTGAAACGCCTCTCTCGCCTGAATAAATTCCGGGGACGTATTTTCTGAAGACGGCCATACCACAATCGTATCGACAAAATGTTTCATGAATGTCCGAACCGACGCCGTCGGGTTTCCCAACGCAACCATTACCGAATATCCCGCCTTTTCGGCCTGGATTTGAAATTGCTCGAACAGATGATATAGAAACAGGCCGGATTTGTTCGGCCAAATCAAACCGATGCTGTCCGATTTACGGTCAACGAGGCGGCGGGCGGCCAGATTCGGGACATAATTCAGTTTGCTCGCGATTGCCAGAATTTTGTTTCTGGTTTCCTCGCGAACCCCCGGTTCGCCGTTAAGCGCTTTCGACACTGTCGTGAAGCTGACGCCCGCCATCTGTGCAATATCTTTAATCGTAACCACGTATTCACCCGATTCATGAAAGTTCTGTTCTATGCTCCCATTATAAAGGAGAATCGGGGACATTGCCATTCACGGCGGGTAAGGCATCTTAACGCTGCTTTTTTGCCTCCGCAACCGCCTTTTGCGCATTCTCGCCAGCTTCTCTCAGCGCGGTATTCAAATCGATCTCCCCTTTCACGATTCGAGGAACGACCGCCTGCAGCTGTTTGCCCGCCATCAGCTCATACCGGCTGCTTTTCGCCATTGGGCCCGGTTTGTTGTAGAAAACCGATTTCCAGTTTTCCCCCTTAAATATCGTATCCTGCGCAAACGAACTGCGGACGTCTTCGCGATCCAGTACCGGCATATAACCTTTTCTGGAATAATCGCTCTGCATCTCCAGCGACATCAAATATTGAATCGCCATCATGGCGGCATCCTTGTTCTCCGATATGCTGGTAACCCCCATGACGTACGGAGTCGACTGCGAGCCAACGCCGGGCTCCTCTGCAAGAGTGGGCAGTGCGACCATGTCCCAATCTATCTTCTTCATATCTTCCGGGACAGTGAGGGGAAACTGCGAGTTAAATACAAACATCGCCAGTAGCTGGGCATTGGTCAATTCCAGCCGGTAGGGAAGGCGATTGCTCGCAACCACCCATTCCTTATAACCCGCCCCTTGCGCCGGATCGATAAAATATTGCTGAACCAGACGTTTCCAAACTTCCTCCTGGAATGTCGGCATGTCCGACTTCGTATCCCAGAACGATTGTCCGTACGGATTCATGCTCAGAAAGGACGGAGATGCGGCAAAGCCAAGATACTGCTTATCCCCCTCTTTCCGCGTCAGCCGCTGGGCCGTTTGCAGCATGTTTGCCCAAGTCATGCCGTCTACGGGATACGGCACGCCGAACTGATCGAAGATCGTTTTGTTGTAAAATAACGACTGAACGATATTGGTGATTGGCAGCGCATACATTTCGCCATTTGTCGTACGCAGCCCTTCTATCAAATCCGATTGGTACTGTCCCAGATCGATACCGTGCTTTTGAATGAGCCCGGTCATATTATATTGAAGCTCAACAGGCATGGCCATCTCGTTAAACGTATTGCTTGCGCTGTACAGAACGTCCACTTTTTGTTTCATTCCGAGCAGCTCCGGAAGCGTCCTCCCTGCAGCACTGCGAATATAGGTGATCGTCCAATTCGGGAACTTTTTCCTGAGCGCGTCTCCATAAAAGGAGTTAAACGATTCTTCTGTATCTCCGCTGCTCGAATGGAAGACGAGTTCCAGCTTTTGATCGGCAACCGCTTCCTCGGCCTTCGGCGGGGCTGTCGTTTCCTTATTCTCCTGCTTTTGGCAAGCAGCCGAAAAGCCGAGGGTCAGCAAAATAAGTCCTGTTACGGTAATCGATTTCTTTGACATCGTATCCTCCTCGTCGCCTAATGAATTCAATCCAGCAAATCTTGAATCCGTATATTCTTTCCTTCTGCAATCGAACGATTCGCGGCAACACCGATCAGCATGGCCATCGCTCCCGACTTGGAACCGGCGCGCTGCCGCAGCTCATCCTCCGCTTGCGTGCAGATCATCTGTTGAAGACGGTAATCACCGCCGCCATGTGAGCCTGTCGCTTTTTTGGACTGCCGGCTGATCACCTCTCCGGCGCGGTTATAGATTTGAATGTGGTGCATAGGCTCTTCGGCTCGAGGTCCCCTGAAATATTCGCCCGCTTCCATTCTCCCCCCCGTTCCATTAAACGTGGCGGACCAATTTTTATACGGACTGTGCGCCACCAAGGTGTAGTTCAGCAAGGCGCCTCTTTTGTATTGAACTTGGGCTGACATCGTGTCGTAAATATCTATATCGTCGCCAAACACGCATTTGTCCCGGATATACCCGTCTTCCTTCTCGTTATCGTAATAAAACTCGCGGAGGTATCTGCTCGCTTGAATATCGATATAATGCTCGCACGATTTTTTGAAGCTGCACGTTAGGCATCGTTCCCCTCTCTGTTCCCTCGAAGCCCCGAAATATTGCCTGGTTCCCATCGCACCCACTTGCACCGGCTCATCGTCCAGCCACCAATTGACCAGATCGAAGTGATGGGTCGATTTGTGCACGAACAGCCCGCCGCTTTGATGCATATGCCGGTGCCAACGGCGGAAATATTGCGCTCCGTGAAGCGTGTCGAGGTACCAGTTAAAATCGATGCTCAAAATCCGGCCGATCGTCCCCTCCTCGATGATTGTTTTCAATTGGGCCATATAGGGCATAAACCTGCAATTAAAGGCTACCGTCACTTGCCGCCCTGTGCGCTGTTCCGCTTCCAATATCGCTTTGCACTTGTCGCTGTCTGTCGTCATCGGCTTTTCGGTAACAACGTCAAAACCGGCTTCCATCGTCCGGATGATGTATTTGTGATGGGTATAATCCGGCGTTGCAATGACATACAACTCGGCGCCGCTTTGAGAAAGCATAGTATCGAAATCGGTATAAACGGGAACTCCGCCATGCTCTTGAGCGAATGTATGGGCTCGCAACGGATTACTATCGAACACGCCTACAAACTCGACCTCGTTCGGGAAAGCGTCCGCCATCGGTTTTCCGAATGCTGCCGCCCTGTCCCCTGTTCCTACGATGGCATATTTTTTCACTTTAGCACCTACTTTAACGTTTTCTATTATTGTTTATCAATTATCAAATAATCCTTTTATATAAACGAATTATTCGATGAAAATAAATATACCAAACGTTTTCCATCGTAGCAATACTTTTTTTTGCCATCAAGAGCCCGGTGACCGAACCGGCCCATTCGAAGCGATCGCCCCCGGAGACTTTCAAAACACAAAAAATCCGCTTTTAGCCTTTGAGATGGCTTTAAACGGATTTTTTTCTTGTTATATTGCCGCTACAGAACTTTAACACAGTTATATAGGTTGCATAAAAAGCCGATTGGCTATCCCTTGGGAAGCCGTATGGTAAACGTAGTACCTTGCCCGCTCTCCACCGATATGTCCCCGCCGTGAGCTGCGACCAATTCCTTTACAATGGTCAGCCCCAGGCCGCTGCCGCCGGTCCGCCGATTGCGAGACTTATCCGCTCGATAAAAGCGTTCAAACACATAGGGCAAGTCCTCTTGCGGGATGCCCGTCCCCGTATCCTGAACTTGGATCCTAACATGACTGCCGTCCTCGCTTCCCTCAACACGCACTTCTCCTCGTTCTGGAGTAAATTTCAGCGCATTACTAAGCAGATTGACAAGGATTTGAATGATCCGGTCAAAATCCACATAAGCACGGATATTCGGGCTAACTGCTCCTCTTAAGATGACGTTTTTTTCCCGGTAGGCAGCCGCAACCAATTCTACACCTCTCTCAATGATAACCGACAACGATTCTTCTTTTTTCGCCAATTGAAAACCCGGCGATTCCACATGGGTCAAGTCTTCCAGTTCGGCCACCAGCTGCGTTAATCGTTCAATTTCTTCGTAGCAGGAGTGGATGCGCTCCGGCGTGGGCTCCCAAATCCCGTCCTCCAAGGCCCGCATATGGCTTTTGAGCGTGGCCAGCGGGGTCCGCAGCTCGTGGGCGATATCTTCCGTCATCGTAATGCGCAGCTGCTCGTGCTGTTGAAGCTGACCTGAGAGAGTATTAAGTGACACTCCCAAATCTGCAAGCTCATCCTTCCCGCGAATAACTACTCTTGTGCTCCATTCCCCTCCCGTCATTCGTTCCGCAACACGTGTCATATGCACAAGAGGAGCCGAAATCCGTCTGGCCACATAAAAACCGAGAAAGATCGCAAGTGCAATGGAAATTAGACACGTCCAAACGATCGTTTGCATAAGTGCTTGTTCTAAATGGTAATCGAGCTCCGGAAATGGATGACTCATGCCGGCTTGTGTTTGATACAACGAGAAGTGATAGTGAGTGGTTAAAATGAGGCTGATGGTCGAAATCAAGACAATACCGGCAGCAATTCCTATTATCATTAGCGCTAAACGGGTATGGAGCCTGTTCATACTGTGCCTCCCGCAAAACGGTAGCCCGTCCCATACACCGTCACAATATATTTAGGCGACTTGGGATCCATTTCTATTTTTTGCCGGATATTTTTCACATGCTGATCGATCGTGCGAATGTCCCCTTCAAAATCATAACCAAGCACTCTTTCCACGAGTTGTTCCCGCGAAAAAATGCGCTGAGGATGTTTGGCCATAAGGAGCAGCAGCTTATATTCATTCGGAGTCAAGCTCACCAGTTCACCGCCGCGGTACACATGCTGCCTCAACGAATCGATTGTCAGCTCCCCTTTGTTAAAGGCCAGCCGGTCCGCAAGCAAGTAGGAGTCGTCGGTCCGCCGCAAGATGGCACGTACTCGCGCCACCACTTCACGCGGATCGAAAGGTTTGATCAAGTAATCGTCAGCTCCTACGGATAACCCCTTAATCCGATTATGTTCCGAAACCTTGGCGGTCAGCATCAGAATCGGAACGGAATGGATTTGTCGTATCGATTGGCAAACATGCTCGCCCTCCATATCAGGGAGCATGAGATCGAGAATGACGAAATCTACCGATTCGTTTTGCACGATCTGGATGGCCTCTGAGCCAGTTTCGGCCTCAACCGTCTGAAAGCCCTCTTTGCTTAAATAGGACACAACGACATCTCGAATTTTAGGTTCATCATCTACAACTAATATCGTTTTCATCACTAACCTCCATCCATACACAATACATGTAGTCTACCGTACCAGCCACTTGTGTAGAAACGATGTAGCTCCCCTTTCTTCAAAAGTTCTACATATGAACCGGTTATGATGGATCTATCCAATTTTTTGATACAGAAAGGAAGGATAAATCATGGCTAGCTGGATGTTTAAAAGTCTACTTGCAATCGGAGCTTTATCCGTCGTATTGGCGGGTTGTTCCGATTCAAAAAACGAAATGGATCACTCCAAAATGAATATGGAAGGGACGCAACAAGCTCCGAAAGAGACGACGGATACGAAAACGGTGAAGCCGGCTGTTCTAACGGGCAAAGGCATTGATTTGACGGCTTCCGTAAGCAATCAGGAAATAGCTCCCGGCAAAACTTTGCCGGTCTGGACATTTAATAATTCGGTTCCCGGGCCGCAAATACGGGTTAAGCAAGGAGATACCGTTAAGATTAACTTGAAGAACCAGTTGCCGGAGCCAGTCACCATTCATTGGCACGGCGTTCCCGTGCCCAATGCGATGGACGGCATACCGGGCGTAACGCAAAATGCGGTTCAACCGGGCCAGTCGTTTACGTACGAGTTTAAAGCGGATGTCCCCGGCACCTACTGGTACCATTCCCATCAGGATAGTGTAAATCAGTTGGATCGCGGGCTGTACGGTTCTTTCGTTGTAGAAGGTAACAACGAGGATAAAGCGGACCGCGATTATACACTGATGCTGGATGAATGGATGAGCTCCGGGGAAATGTCAGGCATGAATATGTCCGGAGGCAAGATGTCCGGCATGGACCACAGTATGATGAATATGGGACACGATATGAGCATGTACGATCTGTACACCATCAATGGAAAATCCGGCTCGCTGGTCGATCAGCTCCCTGTCAAGCAGGGAGATAAAGTCCGAATCCGTTTGATCAATGCAGGGTATTTGTCTCATCAAATTCATTTGCACGGACACGAGTACAAAGTTATTTCTGCCGATGGGCAGCCGATAAATAACCCGGGTATTTTGAAAGATAATGTGATAAGTATTGCTCCAGGAGAGCGTTACGATATTGAATTTGTAGCGAACAACCCAGGCAAATGGTTGATCGAGGACCATGGCGGCAACACAGCAGTTAAAGGGATGAAGGCGACGATCGTTTATGAAGGAGCTGCCACAGGTTCCGACAAGGCGAATGAATCGGAGAAGCTGGCGGCCGTCGATATAAGCCGTTACGGCCAAGCGGGCAAAGCTACCTTTACGTTAGGTCAGAAGTATACGTTGGAATACACAATGAATTTGAACACCGAAATGAAAAACGGCGACATGGTCTACACCATAAACGGAAAAACGTTTCCGAAAACCGAACCGATAAATGTTAAAAAAGGAGATACCATCAAGGTTCGCCTCGTCAATAACTCGAAAACCGACGATCATCCGATGCACCTGCACGGGCACTTCTTTCAAGTGCTGAGCAAAAACGGGAAACCGCTTGAAGGGTCCCCCCTTATTAAGGATACGCTGAATTTGAAGCCGGGCGAAGAATACGTTGTTGCATTCGAAGCTGATAATGAAGGGAATTGGATGTTCCATTGTCACGATCTTCATCATGCTTCGTCTGGCATGGTAACGGAATTAAAATATACAGACTATAAGGCTGATTTTGTTGCAGACCCCCATGCAGGAAATAAACCGGAGTGATACCATACTGAGCGTTCGCCGGTGTTGAAGCCAATCACTCGCAATAACCTGGCCATTTGGCCGGGTTTATTTCGGGTGATTATTTTTGCGAATACCCAATAATCCTGCTTCATACAACATGCTCCAAATACCATCTCCCTTACCCCTACATGAAAATAAAACAAATCATACTCGCAACAAAAAAGGATCTTGACAATAGGGTAGGGGCCTATACTATAATGGTCGTAATCCGGAAAAATATGGCTCTCCACAAATCTCGTTTTATGACGGCCGTCACGAGGTTATCTTGACTGGAGAGAGTTCTTCGGAGGATTCTGCTCATCTGGAGGTTATAGTATGTCGAAGCAATCACAAGCTTTATTGCAAGCCGATCCTAAGCGCTGGAAAGCATTGGCTTTGCTTTGCCTTGCAAATTTTATGGTAATTATGGACACCTCGATTATCGGGGTAGCATTACCGGCCATTAAAGAAGCACTCGGATATACGCAGGAAAGCTTACAGTGGGTATTTAACGCCTATGTCATTTTCTTTGGCGGTTTGCTATTGCTCGGCGGCCGATTATCCGATCTATTCGGTCAACGAACTATCTTCATCTGGGGTTTTTCCATCCTTTCCTTGGCCTCCCTGCTTGCAGGATTGGCATGGAGCGATATGGCGCTTAACGTTGGCCGCGCATTGCAAGGGTTCGGTTCCGCTTTAATTGCACCGTCGGCATTAACGATTGTCATGATGTTGTTTAGCGGAAACCCGAAGGAGCTGGGCAAGGCTCTTGGCTTCTGGGGCGCTTCAGCGGCGGCGGGAGGGTCTGCCGGCGTGTTTCTTGGAGGAGTGATTACCGAATGGCTGAGTTGGAAGTGGACATTTCTAATCAATGTTCCAGTCGGTATTTTTGCCTTATGGTTAGCCCCTGCCCTGTTGTCGAAAGGGCTGCGCAAAAAAGGGAGTATTGATGTTACGGGCGCCCTCTTCGTCACAGCCGCTTTAGTTTTAATCGTATACGGCATAGTAACTGCAGAGCATAAGGGGTGGACTTCGCCGTCCACTCTATGGACCCTCATTTTAGGAGCTGTTCTTTTCATTCTCTTTCTTTTCATGCAGGCTGTTAAAAAAGAGCCTCTTGTACCGCTTCGAATATTTAGAGCACCCAACTTGGCAGCCGGGAATATTGCGCTTATCATGCTGTCCGGAGGCTGGATTCCGCTTTGGTATTTCCTCAACCTTTACATGCAGCAGATTTTGAAATTTTCCGCCTTCGCCGGCGGGGTTGCTTTGCTGCCGATGACGATCCTGATTGCGATTTTCATGATGTTCATTACAGGCAAATGGATCGGGAAGTTCGGAATGAAAGCTAATTTAGTGATCGGCTTGATCGCTCTTGGAGTATCCATGCTTATATTTTCCGGAAATACACCGGTAGACGGTACTTTTGTTGCGAACGTCCTCCCGGCATCGTTATTAGGGGCGCTCGGTATGTCTCTTGCATATATCCCGGCAACGATGGCAGCCATGTCAGGAGCGAAACCGGAAGAGGCGGGCCTGGCATCCGGCTTGGCTAATACCAGTTACCAGATCGGCTCGGCCATTAGTTTGGCCATTATGGTGGCGATCGCTGCAGGGGGAGCAGCCTCCCAAACAGGGAGCGATTCATTAACAGCTTTGAATACCGGGTTTCATCAAGCATTTTTTTGGTCCGGCATCGTGGCCTTTGCAGGAGCTGTTTTAGCATTTCTCTTTATACGTTCACCCAAACAAGGGGAATCAAGCGGGCCGGCGGCAATGTGATTAGGATAGGTCTCTAGCTAACGAATCGCTTGGCTGGAGACTTCAATCGAACAATCCCTCCCCACCCCCTTTCAAACGAACCTCATTGTATAGGGGGTGGGGCTATAGTATAATACTTGTATAGGAGGCGAATCAGATGAGTGTTGATATGGAAATGCTGGAGCATGTAAGTGAACATGATTCGGGTTGCTGCTCGCCCGATGGATCCGATCGAAAAAGCCATCATTCGGATAAAGTGAAAAACAGCTTAGTCAGCCGATTAAATCGGATTGAAGGTCAAATACGCGGTATAAAAGGGTTAATTGATAAAGATACGTATTGTGATGATGTTCTGAATCAGATCGCCTCTGTTCAATCTGCTTTAAACGGAGTCGGAAAGCTTCTGCTGGAGCATCACCTCAAAAGCTGTATCATCGAGAGGATTCAAGAAGGCGACACCGAGGTTTTGACGGAACTTATGACAACCATGAATAAGTTAATTAAATAAAAATCGGCAGCTTTTGCTGCTTTTTCTTTTGTCTGGAATATAGGATTCCGGGGTATTGTAAAAAACCGTTGACTAAATATAGGGTAGTGGGGTATACTAAAAACAAGAAGATCAATGGAAATGGGTATAAGGGAGTGAACAATCGTGGCAGCAACCGCTACTCAGGAAACGAAGCAAACAACTTTGCAAATCACAGGTATGACTTGCGCAGCTTGTGCGAACCGCATTGAGAAAGGCTTGGGTAAATTGGAAGGCGTCGCTTCCGCCAATGTAAATTTTGCTTTGGAAAAAGCGAGTATTACTTATGATCCGGCGATAATCGGCGCCCAAAATTTGGAAGAAACGATAAAAAAACTCGGATACGATACGGCCAAAGATGTGGCTCAGTTCAAACTTGAAGGGATGACGTGCGCTGCGTGCGCGAATAGGATCGAGAAGGGGCTTAGCAAAATGCCCGGCGTTACAAGCGCCTCCGTCAACTTTGCGATGGAGACAGCACGGGTCGAATATTCGCCGGGTGAAGTCTCGGTTGAGGATATGCAAAACAAGGTCAAACAGCTTGGCTACAAAGCGATCTCGAAGCAGGAACATGAAAACGCGGGAGATCATCGCAATCAAGATATTCGCCATCAAAAACGGAAATTGCTGATTTCAGCGGTACTCTCCATCCCTCTTTTGTGGAGCATGGTCGCTCACTTTTCATTCACTTCATGGATCTACATGCCGGAAGTACTCATGAACCCATGGTTCCAGTTTGTCTTGGCTACTCCGGTACAATTTTATGTCGGAAGGCAGTTTTATGTAGGTGCGTATAAAGCACTTCGCAATGGAAGTGCCAACATGGATGTTCTGGTTTCGCTCGGAACCTCGGCCGCTTATTTCTACAGCCTCTATCTGACAATCGATTGGTTCGCTCGGGGAGGCAGTGTCCATCACGGACCATCCTTGTATTACGAGACAAGCGCGATCCTGATAACGCTGGTCATTCTAGGGAAACTGTTCGAATCGCTCGCCAAAGGGCGCACATCGGAAGCGATCAAATCTTTGATGAGTCTACAGGCGAAAACAGCTTTGGTTGTTCGTGACGGCCAAGAGCTGACGGTTTCGGTGGATGAAGTCATCGCCCAGGATATCGTACTTATACGTCCCGGCGACAAAGTACCGGTCGATGGAGAAGTACTTGAAGGCGTGTCGTCTGTAGATGAATCGATGCTCACCGGCGAAAGTCTTCCTGTGGAGAAAAAAGTCGGCGACTCTGTAATCGGAGCCACCATCAACAAAAACGGCATGCTCCGGATTAAGGCAACGAAAGTAGGCAAAGAAACAGCGCTTGCTCAAATTATTAAAGTCGTAGAAGAAGCACAGGGCTCCAAAGCGCCGATTCAACGGGTAGCGGACATCATTTCCGGCATTTTTGTTCCGATTGTCGTAGGGATCGCAGTTGTCGCATTTTTGGTATGGTATTTCTTCGTTACGCCTGGTCAACTAGCAGAAGCTTTGGAAAAGGCAATCGCCATCCTCGTCATTGCCTGCCCTTGCGCCCTTGGTTTGGCAACGCCGACTTCCATCATGGCAGGTTCCGGTCGCGCGGCGGAATTCGGGATCTTGTTCAAAGGCGGCGAGCATTTGGAACAAACGCATAAGATAAACGCGATCATTTTGGATAAAACCGGTACCGTTACGAAGGGGAAACCGGAGCTGACAGACGTTTTGACGGAAGAAAACGAAACGCAATTCCTCAGACTCGTCGGCGCGGCGGAGAAAAACTCGGAGCATCCCCTGGCGGAAGCCATCGTTGCAGGCATTCAGGAAAAAAACATCGAGCTGCCGAGTACAGAATCGTTCGAGGCAATTCCAGGTTTCGGGATCAAAGCTGTGGTAGAAGGCAAACAAATGCTGATCGGGACTCGCAGATTGATGGATAAATACGAAGTGGATGCAAAGCAAGCTTATGCATCGATGTCTCGTTTGGAAGAGGCCGGAAAAACAGCCATGCTTGTTGCGATCGATAACCGCTTTGCAGGTATGGTCGCTGTGGCGGATACGATTAAGGAAACATCGAAGGCCGCTGTGAGCCGCCTGAAAGAAATGGGAATTGAGGTCATCATGATCACAGGCGATAATGAACGGACGGCCAAGGCTATTGCGGCTCAAGTCGGCATCGATCATGTTCGCGCAGAAGTGCTTCCGGAAGGTAAAGCCGAAGAAGTGAAGAAACTGCAAGCTCAAGGGAAAAAAGTGGCCATGGTCGGAGACGGTATTAATGATGCCCCTGCTCTGGCAACAGCGGACATTGGTATGGCTATCGGAACCGGTACTGATGTGGCCATGGAGGCAGCGGATGTAACCCTCATGCGCGGTGATCTGACAAGCATCCCGGATGCGATTTATATGAGCCGCAAGACAATGAGCAACATCAAACAAAATTTATTTTGGGCACTTGGTTATAACACCCTCGGAATACCGATTGCTGCAATTGGCTTGCTGGCACCTTGGGTAGCAGGTGCTGCGATGGCATTAAGTTCTGTTTCCGTTGTTCTCAATGCGCTTCGCCTTCAGCGTGTTAAAGTACGCCATTAAATGCTGATGAAAAAAATAAGGGATATAACGTTGTAGCATAACGGTAGTCTAGACAAGGAGTGATCTTGAAATGAAGGAACCAATTAAAATTTATTCAATCCCCACATGCAGCGACTGTAACTATGCCAAACGTTACTTCAAAGAACACGGGATCGCCTATATAGATTATAACTGCGAAGAAAATGTCAAGTATGCAGAAGAAGTCTGGAACTTGACGGGAAAACAAGTTGTACCGACGATCGTGATTGGCGATAAGGTGTTTGTTGGATTTGCAGAAAATTTAAGTGAGATCAGCGAATTGCTAAGTACCTAGATCTTATCCGTAATGGATTAGATCCAAGGCCTCCGGAACCGCTTATTCTGCGACCGGAAGCCTATACTGCTAAAAAAAGCCGCAGTTTGCGGCTTTTTTAATTTTCTTGTACCCGACAACAAAGATCAGGCCAAGCGGTTCTATCTATCTTCACAGGATTTATTCCAACTTATAAAGAACCAACCTTTCATGAGTAAGATAATTACCTATTTAGTCTGTTCAACGAAAAAGGATATACCCTTCTCACCGAGAATATGAATAGAAAACCTTAGTAAAAACGAGTATAGGGGGTGCGAATATGGCGGTATTCAAAGAACAGACTAACCTTCTCAGAATTAGCTGGATATTCCTTTTAATTACTGGAATCGGGATCCTGATCTTTGGAATATTGGTTTCCGTGTACCCACAGACCGCAGGTTCTTATGATTTGGGATTGGTGCGAGCGCTTGGCATTGCAACGACAGGAATGGGTTTATTCGGTACCATGATCACGCTCCTGTCATACAGAAGAAAAGAAAGATGGGCATGGTTTATTCTTTGGTATTACCCCATTTTCTGGACTTTACATCTGGTGGGCGGGTTGCCACCAGAGAATGATCATATCCATCAAGTTGTTTTTATTGTTATATCTCTCCTGGGATTGATCATCCCTTTTAGACAATTCTTCCCGAGGAAACCATTACCTTGGAATTAAACAAAAGCGGATAGAATCCTGAGCATCACGCCCGGTTCAATCCGCTCTGCTGTTTTACTCGGCAGCCGTTGCTATTGGTTTTGTTTCTTGAACTATGCCATGTGGATGCTGTGGAGGCGCATAAATCGAGTAAAGTTTTATCGGCTTATTCCCCGTATTAATTAGATTGTGCCACGTTCCGGCAGGAACCATGATTGCATAATTTTCATGGACATTTGCTTGAAAATCCAATCTGTCTTTACTCTTTCCCATTTTAACAAGTCCTTGACCTTCTTCAATACGTAGGAACTGATCGAGTGTCGGATGAGTTTCCAAGCCGATATCTTCTCCAACGTTGATACTCATCAAAGTAACTTGTAGATGTCTTCCTGTCCATATTGCGGTTCGGTAATTATTGTTTTGCTTAGTAGCCTCTTCAATATTAATTACAAGTGGATTTGGCCCATAGTCCTTTAAGGCGATGTTTCCGTTATAATGATTTCTTTCGTTTTGAATATTCGTATAATGGAATAAATAAGGGTTATCATGAATGCTCCGATTGTTGTAATACCAGTTGTAATACATTGGATGGAGCCACTGGTGGTGGTACCCTAATTGACGGTACAATTGCAATTCCCTCCCCGATTATTACCTTCTTCATCCTATGCAATTGCCTATTTAAAGGAGTGTAAAATGGGCAGTAGCCTTCTTTAAACCCAAAAAGGATGTGCTTAAGATGGAGAATACTGACAAAAACGTTCCTCAATCAGCCAAAATCTCCCCATATAAACCCTACGCCGCTTATTTCGCATGCGTATGGTCGTTTACATTCGCCGCAAAAAGCTTCTACTGGGCTGCGGGAGGAACTGCCGGCACGGCGACGATTGGCGATACCATTACAGAGTTGTCACAATCCGCCTGGTTTTCATTGGTACTGTGGGGGACCGGCATTTCGAAAGCATTGGTCGGATTGCTCGCGCTTGCGCTTGTTCAACCTTGGGGAAGTAAGGTACCGCGCTGGATGTTACTCGTCGCCGCTTGGGGCACGGGAATCTTATTCACGCTATATGCGGGAGCTAACCTCGTCGTACGCGGGCTTATGAAAGCAGGGATCATGAGCACCCCCGAATCCATGCACTCGGAAGCGGCTCGTTGGCATCTGTTGCTATGGGATCCATGGTGGTTGCTCGGCGGTTTTCTGTTCATTAGGGCGGCCTGGACATTCACCCAGAGTGCGAAATAGCTCAATAGGCTGCCGGTGATGCTAGCAGCCTGAATATGAGAACATCGTACGCATAAAGAAAAACCAAAGCCGCGATACCGGTTGATCGGTAAACGCGGCTTCGGCGCCGGCATCACGAGATAGACGCCGCAAAAGGAGAAGCATATTCGGTAATTCCTTGCAAAATGCGACGTGCGTCTTCGTCCTTCATCGAGCCGAAACGGTTGGCCGCATCCACAATTTTCGGAAACAAATGAATGTCGCCTGCACTTGCCAATGCGACTACCCCGGGGAACGAAAGCGCAAAGTGAACGCAGGCATCGATGATGTCCTGCTGATCGAACGGTTCGTACCAAGTGGAGTAGTTTCGCGGCTGCCCATCGCCCCAAGGGCCTTTCGCAATCGCTTTAATGACTCTGACGGCTGCGTTCTGCTTCCCCGCTTCCTCCATAAACTTATCGAAATCTTCCTTGTACTGCGGGATGGAATACAAATAGTAGTTGAGCGGCAACAGCACCGTATCGAACGGGTATCGGCGAAGCGCTTCCAAATGAGTCGCCGGCGCGCCGTGTCCATGTCCGGTAATTCCGATCGCCTTGACGATTCCCTCTTCCTTGGCTTCGATCAGCGCTTCCAACGCCCCGCCTTTTCTCGTGCATAAGTCCAAGTTTTCGATGTCTCCTACAGCGTGCAATTGAATCAGATCCAGCGAATCGACCCGCAGTCTTTCCAAAGAGCGGCGAATTTGCTCTTTCGCTTTTTCTTTCGAGCGCTCCTCCGTCTTGGTCGCCAAAAAAATGCCGTCCCGAACATTTGGCATCCACGGACCCATGCGCACTTCGGCATCTCCATAACTGGCAGCGGTATCAAAATGATGCACGCCGTTATTCAGTGCGAACGATATCGATGTATCGGCTTCTTCCTGCGAAACAGAGCCCAGCTTCGCAGCGCCAAACATGATGACGGACGTCTTGTAATTCAGCCTGCCCATTGTACGTTCCAGCATAATACCAGCTCCTTGAATAGGATTAAGTATTCCGATACTCATAATTATAAGCTTTCCTGAACCCCCAGTCGAACTGGGGATTAGCAGCTTCTGTTATTAAGCATTTCGAAAATTAGATAATACCCCCATCAGTTGTTTTACGGACGGGGGTTGTGGTTGTTGCTATGATCTCATTCTATTTTATTCGGTTTGCGTGTCGGTATCCTCGTCATCATCAGCGCCTTCGCCAATCTTGTTACCTAAGGCTCCTCCTACGATGCCACCAACAACAGTACCAATAGGCCCTCCTAAAACAGTACCTACTGCAGCACCTACTGCACCGCCGCCGACGGTTCCTACCGCTTCTCCAGCATCAACTCCAGCCGTGTCGGTTGTGTTGCGGTCATAATTATCGTTTCGATTACGTTCGTTGTTTCTAGTCATCTATATCACCTCCTTAGGTTTTAATAAACGAGGTTTTGCAAAAATTATCTTGCCCATACCGATTTAAAAAAATACATCCCCTCCAGCATGTAGTAAGCAGACTGAGCTTTTGGCACTACTCGTTGAGAGGGCAGGAAATAAGGCCTAAGAACGTGACTAATCGTTCATTTCTTGAATTCGTAATGCAGCACCACGTTACCTGATTGGAAAACTCTCGCCTCAAGAAGAGAAAGACCGAACTGGTTTACATGCTGAAACAACGGTTTGCCTTCCCCGGCGACAACGGGTGTCACGATAAAAGAATTTCATCAATCAAACCAGCTTCGGCAAGTTGCTGCACGATAGTCCCACTTCCCATCACCAGAATGTCTGTACCCACTTCCTCCTTCAATTGCAACGCCGTCGCTTTTTAGAGACTCGGGCAGACCTATCGAAATAATAATTTGGATGATCCAGCAAATCTAGTTAAATTCAAAAAAAGCGGTCTTCGTCAGACCTCGCATGGAAAGACCTTTGGTTACAAATTCTAAAACGGTCATTACATTGCCTTATAGGAGGATATTAACCATGAATTGCAACGTTGGTAAAACCGAACAAGCGATTAGAATAACGGTTGGAGTAGCGATTGTCGGTTGGGGCCTGTACGCGAAAAGTTGGTGGGGGCTGATTGGATTAGCACCGATCATCACCGGTGTAACCCGTTATTGTCCGGCGAATGCTGTCCTTGGAATCCAAAATTGTGATGGAAATCGAGAGGAAGGCCGGCGGTTATTATCTTGATGTAGAAAGGCAGCCGATCGTTCTGTCCGGCTGCCGTCATGTCCATTCTTATGTTAAAAACCAAGACTCGTCTATACTGTCCAGCCTATATCGGCCCGTCGGACCCGGAGCCCGGTTAATCCATTTGCCCCTCGTAAAGTCGGGGATGCTGACCGGAGCGCTGCCAAGCGCAATCGAATCTTCGGAAAACACGGTAATCGCCATCCACCCCGCTGTATCGTAGACGTCGATCGGCGTGTCCGTCGCGTTTTTGACGCTTTCGGCAAAGGCGCGGAGCACCAGGTGATCCATGCCGCCGTGACCGCCTTTGACCCCGTCGCGCAAAAATTGCTTCCAGATCGGATGCTCGTATTCCTCGCGGTAGCCGCTGAACGATTCCCACTTATGTTGCGGGCTTCTTCCCTCGATATGAATCGAGTTGTTGTCCTCCATCCACAACCCTTTCGTCCCTTGCACCCGGCCCGCCCGGGAATAGGGGCGCGGAAGCGTCGTATCGTGAACGATCGAGATCGTTTCACCGTCGGCGCATTTGATCATCGTAGTGACGATGTCGCCTTGGGCAAACTCCGTTTTGGCCAGCGGGTCGTTTTCCCCGAACTTGTCCGCTGCCCACTGGCGAATGCCGCGCGCTTTCGACGACATCGAGGTCAAGGTCAAAAGCCGGTTGCCGCGGTTTATATTCAATAGTTTGGACACCGGGCCTAGCCCATGGATCGGATACAGTTCGCCGTTACGATGCAAATAGTTGCTGTAGCGGTTATGACGGTTCTGCTTGCCGAGCGCCACCTGGCTGCGCAGGTCATGCTCGTAGCCGCACTCACAATGAACGAGCTCGCCGAATAACCCCAGCTTGACCATATGGAGGACGGCAAGCTCTTCCCGTCCGTAACAGCAGTTTTCCAGCAGCATACAGGGAATACCGGTTTGCTCCGAAGTCCAGACCAGCTCCCAGATCTCCTCGAGGGCAGCGGCTCCGCCAACCTCGATCCCCGCATATTTGCCGGCTTTCATAGCCGCGCATGCGATCTCGGCATGTGTAATCCAAGTCGTGGCGATAATAACGCCTTGTATGTCGTCGCGGGCGAGCAACTGCTTGTAGTCCGAGTACCCTTCCGCCTTCGGCCTTCCCGTTTCCGCTACAATGTCCAGCGCTTTCTGCAAGCGGTCCTCATAAGGATCGCATACAGCCGGTATTTCCACGTCGTCCATGACTAGCAGATTACGGATCAAGCCGCTCCCTCTCGCGCCTAGCCCGATAACCCCCAATTTAACTTTTGATTCCGATTGCATGAACAATTCCTTCCTTTCAAAGCTCTACTATGACGACGTACTGCCATACGACCGTCACTTCCGAGAGCCTGTCCGACTTGTCGATTAGGTCTGGAGAAAAGCGGACCCCAGTTGATTCAGCTCTTCTTTGGCAACATTCGAAAGCAGCTGTTGCGCAAGAACGGCGGGATCGGAGATATAGGTCAGGAAATCCTGCATATAGGCCGCCGCTTGCGTATCGGCCCCTTGGTCAAGCAGAATGCCGACTATTTGCAGTCGATAATCCAACTGATCGGCAAATACCGCATTCATGTCACCTGTCGTTTCATATTGGCCGATGCGCTCTGCCATGATCGTCAGGATCGTCCGTGCACTCGCAATGGTGAAGCTTACCGAAGTCTCATTTCCGCTAGCACTCTTCACTACGAGCGTATATCTTCCTTCCACACCAACCGTTGTGCCGCTAAGCAGCGACTTCCCATTCAGCTTCGCGGTATACCCCATTACGGAATTGAAAGTTATGGTCACCTCTCCGCTGTAAGTCCCGCCATCGGTCACGCCGCTGATCATCGGCGACGATTTCAATACGGAGATATCTGCAGATCCGTTCGACACGTTCCCGAATAGATCGATTACGTATACCCGGTACAGTTGGGGCGGCAATCCAGTCGTATCCAGCGCCCCGTAAACGTTCTCCACTACCGCAGCCGCTCGTCCGCTGGCCGACTGACCAGCCGTTTCGATGGATGGCCTAGTAGCCTCCGTCTCTTTTGGCACCAAGTACAATATGCCGTCCTTCGTGCTCGTTGCCGACACCGACTCTCCCGCTGTCACCGGACCAGCAGTGACGTTCAGCAATTGCGGGGGAGTGGCGCCTGACGTGTCCTGCCACAGATAAAAGTCATCGAAATAAGCCGTGCCTTCAAAATTGTTCGCATTTAACCAAACCCCGATATAGATGGTGCCATCGTCCGGTATGATGAAGGAGAGCTCATACTTCGTCCAATCGGAATTCGCCGCGGCGCGAATGATGCCCAGATTGCCGCGCAGCAGGTTTTTGGCCGAATCGTATTTGCGCACCATGACTTCGGCCCCGGACGACGAAGACGGGTTCTTTATCCACACATTCAATGTATAAAATTGTCCGGGCAACACCGGCTGCACACTCGCATTGAGCGGGCTCACCGTCGTTTTCGTCGTTGGCGTCAGCGCGATCATCTCTGCCGAATACTGCCCGCTGTGATGTTCCTGGTCATTCCAAGCCATGTTGTTTCGAAAGGTCCAACTGTCCGGCATACCGTTCCTATCGCTGTCCAACTCGAAATCGGGGTTGATCAGCAGATTGGCCGTCTGCGGAGAAGACGATTTCGCCCATCCCGACGAACGGGTAGGTTCCGTCGGAACGTTCCGGACTTGCTCGAAGTCGTACAGAGTATCGGCCCACACGACGTGCCGCGAAGCGCTCTCTTTGCGGAAGGCTTCCAGCTGTTGCAAGCGCTGAACAAATTCCGCCCATGTTGCTTCGGCCGGACGCGTCCTCTCATAGCCGTATTCCACAACATCCCTCGTCAGTTCCAGATTGCGCAGTCCATCGCGAAAGAAGCCGATCCGCGCAAGCGCCTCTGCATCGCCAGTCGCCAGCGCTTCCGCTTGATCGAGTATGGCTCGTGCCTGGGTAAGTACGGTGTCCGTGTACAGATAGGGCAAAATTTCATAGCTGCCGACAATCGGCTCGAGCGTTAATCCATGTGCCCGTGCAAGGGTTTCATACGTTCCGTATGTGTCCCGGGATACCGTCTCGCCCGCATTCACCGTGTAGGCAGCATTGCCTGCGAATTGCTCCCAAAAGTCCAAGTAATCGGCAATCATCGGTTCAGCCGCACCAAACGCCGATGCATATTCCGTCAGCACCTCATCCACCGAAAGATCCGGCCGTTCCGACAGTCTTGCGACGAGGTAATACAAGGGGCCTTGCGTACCCCAGTTGCCCCGCAAGGTGTCGAAATCGAAGCCAACCATCTCATGCTCCCCGGCATACTTGAAGAAGTCGCCCTGCTCATGGAGAGGCAAATAAGGAGCAACCGCTCCGCTATACCACCAATTCGGGCGGAGGAACAGCTTCGCCCCCGCATCGGCCCAGTCTCGCCAGGCGTCATAGGTCCAGTACGTATTCACAAATCCCAGCACCATGCCGCCATTCAGTGTCACTCCGGCTGGAGGTGGTTCGCGGTAAGCGCTGTAAGCATAGGCGGAGAGTTCCACCTCAGGATTAATAAGACGCATTTTCTCCAGCAGCCTGTTCCAGAAGCGGACATACCGGGCGGTCAAATTCGCTTTCCCCGTCCAGATGCCGGCGATCGCCTGTCCGGCCGGCGTATCCATGGCCAGGCATGCCGCACTCACGCAGAAGCCGGTACCGTCATTCGGCGATACATTCCAATTATCGGGTGCTCCGGCCGCTTGCCACTCCTGAATGATCACATCGTCGACGGCGGGGTTACCGATATCCAGCTTGACCCGATCGGTCGGCCCCAAGCTATACCCCGCAGGCGGCATGGCGAAATATTCCGGATGAGTGGCGCTGTACTTGTCCCACCACTTGGTAAACGAATGACCAAACGTATAAGGACTGCGACTGCCCATCTGATGAAGGGACAACCAGTCCACGCCCTCTTGCGGAGTCGGGGCGGGAACTCTCAATCTCCGGTTCAATAGAGAAGGACGATCGATCACATCCATAGCGGGAACGAGGATATCATCCGACTTGGGTACGTACGTCCCGATCTCACCGGGCCAGAGCCAGCGCACGCCCATATAACGGTCGAGAAAATACGTCACGGCCCACAGATCGGCGCGCGACTCGCTTCCCATGAACACGAGATGGTTGCCCGAAGTCACGATCCGATACTCCTCTTCATCAAGCGTATCAGGAACGATGCCCAGCGATTGGGCGAGCGGTCCGGGACCAACGGCGATACGCACCGTCCCTTCCGGTACATGCTGCAGCCCCGCCATATTCACAACCGGCAAAATTACGCCGGTCGCCCGGTAAATGTCGTTCCGAAGCTCTTCCACCGCTTGCGGAAGCTTCGTTTCGCCATTTTGCATAACGATCACGCTGTTCGCCGCTCCGTTCTGCACCAAATACAGCGGATCGCCATATACGGCTCCGGACACCTGCGAAGAGCCTGAATCGGAGGAATTTCCGGTTGGAGCCGGACTTCCCTGCAAATTTTCGCCGCTTTCCCCTATTCCCCGAGCAAACCCGGTTCCAGGCAGCAGCAAACTAAAAAACAGACTAATCGTGACCACAACTGCAAAGGCAGACCTTCCCGCTTTGCCTAGCATACAAACCACCTCCCGAATGATTTATCCTTTCCGTCCAGGGGTTCCTTCCCGCTCCCGGTTCCACCAGCTTGCCTTTCGATTCTCTTTTCGTCGCTTGTCACTGCTTCTTTTTGGCCCGGATCGCCTGCGCCGCCGCATCGTTCGCTTCCCGCAGCACCGTGTTCACATCCGTACCGCCAATAATTTTGCGCTGCGCCTGATCGACGAATTTCACGACATCATCGTAGTACTTTCCTCTGTCTGCCACGCTCGCCTCGAGTTTAAAGATCGATTCGAGATTTTTCCCTTTCAGGAAAGGAAGGTTGCTGCTGTATTCGCTTCTCCATTCCGGTTTATTCAATCCGGGAATTCGTCCTTCCCGATTCATCTCCCGCTGAACTTCCTCGCTGGTAGCAACCGCCATAACCGCAAAAGCCTGCTTTTTGTATTTGCTTGTAGAGGATAAAATGAGCGATTGCGCATCCAGCGGCATCGCTTTGCCGGTACGTTCCGGAAAATCCGGATAAGTGACCATCCCCCAGTTGAACGTCGTACCGGCTTTGTTCATCTGCTTCATCTGATCGACATAATAAACCGATACCCCGGCATACATCGCGACGATCTGATCTTTGAAATACTGCGTTACCGGTACGATCTCGTCATTATTCGGCAAGCTGTAGATGTTCTGCAAGTAAGTGCCTGCTTTCTTCCATTTCTCGGAGTCCAGCAGCGGAGCGTCGGTTTTCGGGTCCGTATAGCTTGGAGTCAGTTGGGAAGCAAATTTGTCCAAGCCTGGGGTTAATAGCGGTCTGTACTTCACGCTGCCATCCGTACGCGCCACCCGTTTCCCCAGATTAATGACTTCATCCCAGGTCATATGATCGGTCGGATACCCTACGCCGAATTTATCGAAGATGTCTTTGTTATAAAATAAAGCCGACCCGTTGAGCGTAAACGGCAATCCAAGCAGCTGCCCCGGCGTTCCTTGACCCTGCAGCCATCCCATGGCAACCGGGTCGAACCGGCTTGTTTCTACCTTCTCCGTCTTCATCAGCTCCGTTATATCCGCTGGCAGCTTCGTATCCAGCAAAGCCGACCAGCCGCCCTGCGAATTATAAATAATATCCATTTGTTCGCCGGCGGCCACCATATCCTGAAGCTGCGTGCCCGTTCCCGCCCGGACCAATTTTAAGGTAATGTGTGGATACTTTTTCTTTACCGGTTTTACAAAATACGCTTCAAATTCCTCATCCGGCAAATCCCCCCTGGCCACATAAAAAACAAGCGTAACCGGTTCCGGTGGAACTTCCGGTTCCTTGGTCGATGGAGCAGCCGATGATGCTTCCTTCGAAACTCCTTCCGCTTGTTGCGGACTGCCGTTACAACCTGCGAGTGACACACTCGCCAAGAAGATGCTGCCAAGAAGCAAAACCAGTGATTTTTCCACAAAAACACCCTCCAATTTCCCTAATTCGAAATCGCTTTCATTTCCTAACGACTTAACACAATCGGTCAATCGGTTATGCCTTCGCGTACCGGAAACATCACCTCCAACCTTTTACTAAACAGTTTACATTCCTTATAAATCATAATAGTATTGGATTTCTAATGCGTATTATACAAAACTGTTACATAATGATCAATCCCATATTTTTTATTATTTTTGAGTTTTCCGGCTTTTTTAAACGTCGATAGACGTTTTTGTATTGCAAACCATGCAACCGTTTCCTATAATAATGATCATCATCCCTACAGAAATTGTGATCGCACAACATAAGGAGAGTTGATTCACCATGACGACGATTCGAGATGTCGCCAAGGCCGCCGGGGTCACCATCGCTACAGTATCCAGGGCACTCAACAATGAACCGGGCGTCAACGAGCTGACGCGACATAAAATCGCAGCTATCGCCCGCGAGATGAATTACGTCCCCAATATGGCCGCCAAACGGCTCGCAAACAAAAAATCGAATTGCATCGGCATTATTTGGTATAACGCGCAAGGTTTGTTTTACAGCCGTTGGTGCAACGACATGCAGCGGCGGGCGGATTTGCGCGGGTTTTCGACGATGATCTCGCTCGCCAAGCCGGATCAAGCGCTTCGACAATTCAAAGAACATTTCATCGACCGGATTATTTATTGGTGCCGTCCGCAATCGACGCCAACCTTGGAGTTCCTTCAGGAAAACCAAGGCTTTGCGGGCTCCGTACTCATAATGGGGGGAAACTCCGTAGAAAACACGCACCGAATCGGCATCAATCGGAAAGACGCCATCTTTAAAGCGGTACAGCACTTGGCAGAGCTCGGTCATCAGCGCATCGCGTTCGTCGGTCAAGACGCGGAAAAGTTGGCGGGCTTTATGCAGGGTTTGCTTGAATTCCAATTGTTTTATCATCCGGATTTCATCATTCATCACAGTTCTCCGTCCCCGCTGCCCGAAGCCAGTTTGTCTGGCCTCATCCGTAAAGGGCCGCAGGAAAGACCGACCGCCTTCGTTGTGGACAGCCATGGTATGCTGTTCGAATTTATTCGGATTACGAAAAAACATAATATTAGCATTCCGAAACATTTTGCCTTGATTGTATATGACAGCATTCCAGAGATGGAACAAATTCTCGACGTCCCGCTGACGACGGTTGGCCCGAGCATCGATCGGCTGAGCGAGGCGGCTCTCGATATTTTGACTGCCGAAGAGCCGGATTCTCCTGACGGCAAATGGATCGACATCACCGTGGAAGCTGAATTGACGATTCGCGAATCGGTGCTTCGCCCCGAGGAGATGATGGACATCTAACTTTTCGATGCTTCGGCTTGAAAGTGCGTTTTCAGCTGATGTTCTTCTCATACGAACTACAAAAAAGACCTAAGTCGCCAATGGCGCTAGGTCTCCTGCATGTATAGGCTTGTACATCAATCGTTACTCATTCTCCATCGTGCTGATATCGATCACAAAACGATACCGGACATCCGAAGCCAATACGCGATCCCAGGCTTCGTCGATCTGTTTCGCGGCTATAACCTCGATCTCGGGGGCAATGTTATGTTCGGCGCAAAAATCCAACATTTCCTGAGTTTCGCGAATACCGCCGATCATCGATCCGGCAAACGAGCGACGATGCGGGATCAGGGAGAATACCTGAACCGGCAGCGGTTCTGACGGCGCACCGACGTTGACCAAGGTACCGTCTAATGCCAGCAACGAAAGGTAGGCATTAATATCGATCTTCGCACTCACCGTATTCACAATGAGGTCGAATGAACCGGCGAGCCGCTTAAACGTCTCCTGATCGCTCGTGGCAAAATAATGGTCGGCCCCTAGCCGCAAACCGTCTTCTTTCTTCTTCAACGATTGTGATAATACCGTAACCTCCGCCCCCATAGCATGAGCGAGCTTCACAGCCATATGCCCAAGTCCGCCCAGACCGACAACAGCAACCTTCTTCCCGGGAGCGGCCCCCCAGTGGCGCAGCGGCGAATAGGTGGTGATGCCGGCACACAAGAGAGGAGCGGCGACGTCAAGCTCCATACCGCCAGGAATTTTAACCACGAAGTCTTCGGTTACGACGATGTGCGTGGAATAGCCACCCTGTGTATAGTGTCCATACCGGTCGATCGCTCCGTAAGTCCCCGTATTTCCACTTAGACAATACTGCTCTTCTCCCTTATGGCAGTTCACACACTTCCCGCAGGAGTCAACCATACAGCCTACCCCTACCCGGTCGCCTACAGCATACTTGCTGACATCCGAACCAACCTGAGTGACAATTCCAGCGATCTCATGTCCCGGAACGAGCGGATATTGTACCGGTCCCCAATCGCCGCGAGCGGTATGGATATCAGAGTGGCATATACCCGCGTATTTTATCGCAATGAGAACATCATGAGGCTTGAGATCCCTGCGCTCTATCGTAGTTTGTTTGAACGAACCTTCTGCGTTGAATACAGCACGTGCACTAGCAGTAATCATATAAATCCTCCTTGAAATAAACAACGCGAAGCCAATAACCAAATCACATTGTTTAATCAACTTATGTCTATTATTATAAAGTGTAGAGGAGCAGATTCAATGGTTAATAAAACGTAAAACGTTGATAAATCAACAAAATATATAGAAAATGTTCATTAACTCAGAAGGCCAGGTGAATGTTGATCGATGACCAAAGTGGACCGGAGAATTGTTAAAACGCAAGAATCCTTGAAAAAAGCGGTTATTGAGCTAATGTCTGAAAAAAACTTTGACGAAATTACGATTCAGGATATCGCAGACCGAGCCAATGTAAACCGCGGAACCATCTATCTTCATTATCAGGATAAATATGATTTATTGGATAAACTCATAGAAACCCACTTCATTCAATTAGTTGAAATGGATAAATGGGCTTGTGAATTGGATTGGACCGATGCTCTTGTGCCCTATTTTGAATATTTCGAGCAAAACTATTTGTTTTTTTCGACGATGCTGGCCAGTAAAGAGGCTAAAGGCGCCCCATCGTCGTTCAGAACACGGCTGCTTGCTTCTTTTATCGAAGGATTCAAAGGAGAGATTGACAGAGAAAGCGGCAAAAATGCTGAATTAAGTGAAGAGGTTCTGCTGCATTACGCCGGAACGGCATATGTAGGGGTTATTGAATGGTGGATTCGGAATGGTATGCCGTATCCGCCGCAAGTCATGGCCAAACAAGTCGGCACTTTGTTAGGGAGAAGTCTTTAGATCATGCGATTGTGCAAAAAGAAGCCCGCAGGCCAACAAGCCGCGGGCAATTTTATATAAAAAAGGGGGTCAACTACATCTTAACCGCGGAATGTTAGCGGAATATAAACCGAATGTTACATTTCGATTACACTCTAAAGCTCAAGCGGCCAATCCATGCTGCCCCTATTTTCGAAATTGAGGATTATTTTTTAACCACAGGCACCCAAAATTCGCCGTAGAAAGTGCCGTCGCCGTTATCCTTGCGATAAGTCGCATTTGGACCGCCGATGTAGGCATAGTCGGTGACTTGGGCCAAGACTTCACCAAAAGCATGGTAAGTCAGCTGATCGAACAAAGTTTCCTTGTCGCCATTTCCTGCGACCACGATGTACTCGCTCTCCGGAAACTCGATGAGGCGCGTTGCGTCAGCTACTGATTTGCCAGCTTCTACCGCGAAATAATTCCACGGTTTCCCTTGATAAACCTCGTTGACTGACCATTCGCGATCGTTTTTTGCCGCGTCTTTGAGCTTCGCGAAACGCCCGTCAGCCTTGAGTCCGCCCCAGAACTCGGATTTTTCCTTCTGCATAGCCGGAACGTCTTGGAAATTCGACCGGATTGAAAAACCATAACCGGTCAATGTGAACGATTTTTTGTGCTCAAGTGTGTAAGCTGCCATGGGAATGCTCCTTTTATCCAAGTTTAACTTCTGCGGGTTGGTTAGCGATTAGCCTTCGACTTTCTTTACGCGAAGCCACATTTCGCCGTAAAATTCACCGTTCTCAGCGGCTTGGACGAATGTGGAGTTACCAGGACCAACGTATTGGTAGTTTTTGATTTCTTGCAGCATGCCGCCGAAAACTTTGCCTGTGATTTCGTCAGCAAGACGGTCTTTGTTTGCGCCTGTGCCAGGTACGACAAGGTAGTCGCCAGCGAGAAAATCGAGGACGACCGCGCCTTCCACCTCGAACTCCCCCATCACGCCGAAGCCGCGCCAAGCCTTGCCGTCGACGACATAGTTGATTTGATATTCTTGCCCGTCAGCGAGCGCGAGAAGTTTAGCAAGCTCGCCGTTTTCTGTGATTTCGGCTTTTTTCGCCGCAGTTTTTGCAGCATTACCTGCCCAGTCGTTGAAATCTTGAAATGTGACACCGAAAGCAGTCATTTTGTAGTTTTCCGAGATGGTTTTGATGGAGTAGTTAGGCATGTTATTTTCTCCTTTGCGGGTTTAGTTTTTACAAGATTGATAGTACCCCTTGAATGTATCAAAAAATGATACGTTTTTATTGCTACATTTTTGGTACAATAAAATCATGAAGAAAACAGAACGAGTGAACTTGATTATGCGCTACATCAATAACCGCGCGCATTTTACGATTGCCGAAATTCAACGGGAGTTCAAGATTTCCCGCGCGACGGCGATTCGCGACATTAACGAGATTCAGGCAATGGGTTTTCCGCTGACGACTGAGCTTGGGCGCGGTGGCGGCTACTTTGTCCTGCAAAATCAGTATTTGCCCGCCGTCCGCTTCACGCCGGAAGAGCTGAAAGCGATTTTTATCAGCTTTATCGCCTCGAAAAATTCGCAGCTGCCTTATTTGCAAAATCGCCGTTCGATCACTGAAAAACTCATCGGCATCGCGTCGCAAACCCAGCAAGACGAACTTATCGAGCTGAATCATATGTTGCTTTTCGAAAATACAAATCCCGCCAATCCGAATCTTCTCGAGCTCGACGATGCGGCGCCTGCGGAGCTGAACCAGCTGATTTCGCTTGCTGTGCGGGATAGGCATTTGCGCTTGACTTATGAGCTGAACCCGGGCTGGCCGCAGCTCATGGACGTTTTTTTGCTGCATATTTTTAACTCGAACGCTCAGTGGCGGGTCGAGGTTTATGATTTTGATACGGATGAGTTTCGGTATTTGCCTGTTGAGATGCTGCGGGATTCCGCCATTTCCGAGCAGGAGATGAAGTGGTCCGAGCAAGAGATTTTAAGCAAAAAGCGGCTTGGCGCACGTGATGCCAATCTTGTTGTGAAGCTTGATATGACTGGAATTCAGCGCTTTAAGCGCATGCACCCGCCGGGGATTATTTTGTCCTTGACCGGGATGTTTCAGTCAAGCGGGATTTTCAATGTTCAACTGGATGTGACCGATGCGGAGACACTGGCGTATTATGCGGATTGGCTTTTGTTTTTGGGGAAAGGGGTCGAGTTTGAGCGGATTCCTGAGGAGCTGCGCGTGATTTTGCAAGAGCGTTTCCATAAGGGAAAATTTCTTGTTTAAAGTAAACTCACTGCAAACATAAAAACGGCCATCCCCGCCCAGTCGGACGGAAATGGCCGTTATGGCGGCGCCGGAGCGCCTTTGGCCTTCAGTTCGCCTTCGTCTTCGTGAGTCTCGTACCGCGAACGGATGCCACTGCGTATACGACGAGCGCTGACCAGATGAGCGCGAAGCCGACAAGCAGAACCGGCGAGACCGCTTCTTTGAATACGAATACGCTCAAAAACAGCATGATCGTCGGTCCGATGTATTGTACGAATCCGAGCGTGGACAGCGTCATCCGTGCAGCCGCTCGCGCAAAGAAAAGCAGCGGCAGCGCCGTTACCACGCCGGACAGAAGCAGCTCGGAGAAAGTGAACGCAGGCAGCGTCCATGCCGTCGTTTTTCCCACGGCGGCCAAGTAGATCCAGTATCCGAGCGCGAAGGGCAGGACGACCGCCGTCTCCGACAGCAAGCCTATAGAAGCGTCTTGCCCGATCTTCTTCTTCGCTAAGCCGTACAAGCTAAACGACGCAGCAAGCGAGATCGCGATCCACGGGAACCGCCCGTAGTCGATGGCGATGATAAGCACCGCGGCGCTAGCGATGGCAATCGCGAGCCATTGGCTGCGGTTTGGCTTCTCGCGAAGGAAAACGACCGCCAGCAGCACGTTCAGCAGCGGGTTCAAGTAATAGCCGAGACTTGTCTCGACCACATGGCCGTTGTTAACCGCCCAGATGAAGATGAGCCAATTCGCTGCGATCAGCAGTCCGCTGGCTGCGAGCGGCAGCAGATGCGCACGGCTAGCCGCAATCCGCTTCATTTCGCCCCATCGCCGCTGGACGGCGACGAGAATACCCATGAAGACGAACGACCAGACGACTCGATGTGATAAAATCTCGCCTGCCGGGACGTCGGTAAACAGCTTCCAATAAAGCGGGAGTACCCCCCACATGATATACGCGATAATGGCGTTGACCAAACCGTTGTTCATAACCAATTCCCCACTTCTCCCTCTATGTCAGAACGGATTATACGCCTCGCTCCGCGCTTAAGCAAAGGAAATATTTGGTCGGCCTTCCACCCGCGAAAACAAAAAAATCCTGATAGTACCAGGATTTTTTACGGGTTTAACTTATCGGCTCTGCATTAGAGCATACCCGCAGATGCGGCTCGGCTTGTTATTTGGCGCTTTTCGCCAGCATGTCTGCTATCAGATCCGCCTGCCCCAGAATGGAAATCGGATCTTAATACAAATACGTTTTATAATCGAGCGTATATACTTTATTGTTTTTTACAGCCGGTATGTTTTTCCAAATGGGACTGTCCAAAATAGCTTTAACCTGCTCTTCCGTCGTGCCGTCGTTCATACAAATAAAGATTCGGTCGACATTCGCATACGTAGGAAGCATCTCCATCGATATTTCAACGATCTGCTTGCCGCTGTCGATGACCTGCTGCTGTACAAACTCCGGCGCCTTCAGCTTCAGCATGTTGTAAATGACTTCCCCGCCGCGGCCGTAATTATCGCCCAGCAGCGATATTTTTTTCTCGCGGACATTGATGATTACAGCCGTTTCTCCGTCCTTGACCGCGCCTTTAATCTTCTCGCGGCTTTCTTTCGCCTTCTGCTCGTATTTGGCCAGCCAGTCGGCCGCTTCCTTCTGTCTTCCAAGCGTGTCCCCGAGCAGCTTTACTTCTTCCCGGACATTTTTGTAAGCTGTGTACGGGATGAACACCGTCGGCGCAATTTTGGAAAATTTATCGTAGTCCGCTTCGGCAAAGCCGTTGATGACAATCAGATCCGGGTTCATGGAGGCTACTTTCTCCACAGAGCCCGGTGCCCCGATATCTTCCATTTTGGCTTCCTGCTCCTTCAGAAACGGACTGCCCATCCACCATTCCTTATTGGCTCCGATGGCGTTTATGCCCAAGGCGGCCAGCGTACCGTGATAATAGGCGGCAACGACGCGCTTCGGCTCCGCGGGAATCGTTACCTCTCCCTTTTCCGATTTAACTACTCTGGTTTTGTTTCCTTCCGCTTGATTCGTTACCGGTTTTACAGCAGTCTGCTGTTCCGTGTTCGTTCCCGATGAAGTGCCACAGCCGCTGCCTATAACCACAAGCGCCGCCATGCAAAGCGCTGCCCAACCTTTTATTGCCAACATGCACTGTCGCTCCCCTGTCTCTTGTTTGTTTGATAATGATAATTATTATCATAGTCATCATAACAAGTACTACAGGAAGCAGTCCATACACATTCGTGATGGTTACAGGCTACGATTGTGACCGGGACCGGGCAGCACACGCTTTAAGATTTCCTGCATTTGCATCTCAAGCGATAACGGATCGAAGCCGTAAAACAACTCGGGATTGACCTCATACACTTGATTTTTTACAACGGCACTGAACTTCTTCCAGTTCGGATGCGCTTTGAACGATTTCACATTATCTGTCCAGTTGGATTCGTAGTTCATCAGAAACAGATGGTCGGCTGAATAATCGCCTAGCTCCGCAGGCGTAACGCACACATTAAGCAAGCCTTGATCGATAATTCGCTCCTTCACGGCGGCAGGAGGCGGAAGCTGCAGTTCCCGGTAAAGCATCGGTCCGCCCATACTTCTCAAATCGCCATAGATGTACATTTTTCCGGATACGACTTTCATAATGGCGAAAGTGTCCTGCCCGTTCAGGATGCCGCTCAGCTTCTTTTTCGCCTCCGTCAGCCGCTGCTCGAACGACCTCAGCCAATCCTCCGCCTCCTTCTGCTTGCCGACCACCTCCGCCATATACCGGAGCTGCTCCCGCCAGCCGATTTTCTCCATATCGATCGCCGCGACTGGCCCAAGCTGGACCACCTTAGCCAAATCCATCTTATGCACATTGCAGAAGACGAGATCCGGATTCAGCTCGCTGATCATCTGAAAGCTCCGGTCGTCCAAACCCTCTATGGGTAGAAAATCGTGCTTGTCCAGCAAACTCTTGTAATGCGATGCCATCCAATCCGTTAGGATCCCGGCACGAGGAATAACGCCAAGAGTAAGCAAGCAGGAAGTCAAGCCTGCGTACAAGGTGACGTATTTTTTAGCCTGATGAATATAGGCGCTTGGCGATACTCCGACCAGCTGTTTGAATTTGCGGCTGAAATAGTACGGGTTCTGAAATCCGACCCGACCGGCAACCTCGTTAACACTGGATTTGGAAAGCAGCAGCAGCTCTCGGGACTTCTCAATGCGAAACTGGAGTAAGTACTCGATGAAGCTCATGCCCTTCTCCTTCTTGAACAACCGGGAAAAATGCTCGGGCGATACGCCAAGCTGCTCGGCTAACTGATCGCGCGTCAAATCGTCACCGTAGCTTTCATGAATCATTTCAACCGCCTGCTCAATAACGTCAGTAGGATCGCTATCGCTAGGATTCGCCTCCAGCCGGCTGCAAGCGATAATATCCAGCAACGTATAAAATAGCAGCTGCCTCTTGATCGAATTTCGCGGATCGCGGCTGTCGCCCCCTTCGTGGAGCTCCTTAAACAATTGCAGCGCCCGATAAGGTGAATGCAGACGCTTCGGTTCCGGGACGATCGCAGAGAACCGCTCCGAACGGTATGTTCCTCCCGCTGCCGGGCTGCCGGTTCTGCTTACCGCTTCGATAGTCATCCGATCCAGTTGCAGGACGCTCCCGCTAGTATTGACCACATGCATGCCGCTGCCCGCAGGCGCGTATACAACGAGCCCATAACGCAGCTCAATCTTCTTTCCGTCCATATACAGCTCGCCGGTTCCTTCCCGAACTAGCAGCAGCATATCCGCTTCCGTCACATTCCATTCCTTTTGGGCATAAGGCTCATAGGCAAGCATCTTGGTCTCGAGCAAGACCGCAATTTGCGCGTTTCGCTGCAAATAAGCCGGATCGTCCGCCTCGCTGCGGATTGCCCGGTTCTGTATGCCGTTCAGCCGTTTGCGCTGCTCCTTGAGCACTTGCCGAATGTTTGCGGCTTCCTCATCGCTGAGCTTGCCCAAATGTTTAACAACCCGATGCTTATGACACCCTGCCCCGTCCTTGTAAGTCTCGACAATTTTATAGTAGCTGTACGTCCTTCCGCTTTTTGTAAACTGAGACTTCTTAAGAAACATAAGAGCGTTTTCCTCCAATGTTTTGGTCACTTTTTTGGGTAACAATTTAAATTTTACATTTCACTGTGGGATTGGTCTAGCAAAAACAAAAAAATAGGAGTGCTGATAAAACGAGACTAGGAAAACGATCCCAAGCCTCGCTTTTGTCAACACTACCACGGCAGGCGTCGGCGCACTCGCGTACGACATCTCAGCGGCCGTTTATCCACGTACTTGACTCGACCAATCGGTCACAGTGGTTACAGTACGCTTTCTTTCCCGGCGCCGGGGTTGCAGTCCTGATCGAACAACTTCGTCACGGCCGTCGCCATGATGGCGACACCGTGCTGCAGCGCCCCCAGATTAAAGCTCATTTCCGGATGATGCAGCCCCGGGCTTAAACCTGCGCCTAATCCGACCATCGTCGTCGCGAGGCCCGGCTTCGCCAATGCATATTGATGAAAATCTTCCCCGCCCGACGTCAGCACCGGCGGATGGAACGCTTCGTCGCCGAGCGCCTCGCGAATCGCCTGACCGACGATCGCCTCCATCGCCGCATTCGGCATAGCCGCAACCATACGAGCCGTCGGAGCGATCGACACCTCGGCGCCGTTGGCCGCGCCGGCCGCTTGCACCGCCCGCACAACGCCCCGGATCAAATCGTCCATCGCTTCATTCGTCTGCGCGCGCAGATCGATCCCGAAGGAGGCGTAGTCGGGAATGATGTTGATCGTGCTGCCCGCAGCCGCCTGCGTCACTTTCGCCGAACTCGGCACGAGCGGATTCGAACGTACGGCATTAACCGCCTGAACAATAGCAGCAAGAGCGTCAATAACGTTCACGCCGAGATGGGGCCTGGCGGCATGCGCCTGAACGCCTTTGATCTCCCCGCGCATTTGCACCGCAGAGCCATGGTAAATCGCTGCCGATGACTTGCCATACGGCATATCCTGAATCGGACGCACATGCAGGCTGAGCAAATAATCGACATCGTCGATAACGCCTTTGCGGATAAACGACAATGCGCCGTCTCCCGTCTCTTCCGCAGGCTGAAACAGCAGCTTTAACCGTCCTTGCGGCCGAAAGCCGCATTGCTTCAAGCAGCTAAGCGTGTGCAGCACGATCGTCATATGAGCGTCATGGCCGCAGGAGTGGATCGCCAATTGCTTGCCTTTCCACTCATGCGGCAGCGCGTCGATGTCCGCTCTCAAACCGACAGTCGGCCCGGGTACGCCCTCGTCCCAAATGGCGACGACCCCCGTCTGGTCGGGAAACGTCTCGTAGCTGACGCCAATCCGATCCAGCGCGCGGCATAAATAAGCGTTCGTATTTACCTCGCTCCAGCTCACCTCGGCCAGCTCGTGCAGTTCGCGATAAGTCGTCTCCAGCAAAGCCTGCTGTTCGGCTGGCCACTGTTTAATCCGCTGCTGCACGGAGAGGTTCTCCATACCCACATTCCCTATATCCATATCGATATCACCTTCCTTATCCGCATCCGTCGCCTGGATTTATTTCCAGCGCTGCAAATCCGGCATGTCGAAATAGCCGAGCATGCCCGGCATGACGATGCCCTCGCTATCCAAGGTGTCGTAGTAGCGGGAGGAGACAAAATCGGCGATGCTTTCTATCCCGTCTACATGCTCGATCCGCTTCAGCCGTCCGTCCAGCGCCTCCGCCAGCTTGGCGTATAAGCTGAAGCGCCCTTCGGCGCGCAGCGTTATGTCGCCGTTCGTGCCGCCGCCGAGCCAATCGACCATATCGAGCGCGCGGATCACGTCAAACGTACGCAGCGCGGCCAAGCTGTCGTCGATCCAAAACAGATCAATCGTCAGCTTATGCAGCGTGCCGTAAAAATCGTGCAGCCCGTGCGTCGTAATGCTGTTCGGCTGCACCGCCCCATCGCCCGATACGTCAAGCACAAACACCGCACGCCCGGCTTTGCATGTCGCGCGAATCCAATCGAGTCGCGGCTCGATGCTTTTCGTTCCGCGCGGCCACAGCGCGATCGTCACCGGACTGTCCTCGCCCGCGCTTTCGCCGGAGCGAAACAGGAAGCCGTGATTGAACAGCGCCGTCTGGCTCCAGTACAGCACGCTTTCCACGGTCAGCTCCTCGTCCTGCCCAGCCTTGCCGAGATTCATCCGGCGCGGATTGAGCCGGCACGGCTTGCGCCCGCCGTATACTCGATCGCGCAGCCAGGCGAGCGCCCGTTCTTTGCGCGCTTCATCCGGCACAGCGGCGGCGGCCTCGTTCAGCTTGGCAAGCCTGTCGCGATTCTCCTCGTGCACGGCGCGCTGTTCGTCGAAGTCGCCGCGCACTTGTCCGCTCTTCGTCACCCACAGCTGTTCCGGCGCGACCGGAGCGATGCCGTCCCACGAGCAGTTCAGCTCTTTGCATAGCAAATGTTTGCTGAAAAAAGCGGCGGCGGCCTTGGCCATCGTCGGCGAATAATTATGCACCGACGCATCCTCGAAAAGCTCCAAGCGGGTATCGCCGCCATACATCGGCCAAAACCGCTGCGTCCGCTCTACAGACCGGCGCGTGCCTTCGATCGGGAAAAAATCGTATTCCGCCGCCAATACGAGCGTAGGGCGCGGCGCCATCGCCAGCAAAATATCTTCATGGTCGAAGCCGATCTTCGTCAAGCCCGGCCATATTTGCTCGGCGTCCTGCGCCTGCCCGGCATGCATATACGATTCGCGGTTCATGATGAAGGCGCATGGCGCGGCAGCCGCGACACGCGGGTCGCTAATCATCATCATGCTCGTCTGCGTTCCGCCGCCGGAGCAGCCGGTTACGCCGATCCTCGCCGGATCGACTTCCGGGCGGGTACACAAGTAGTCGATCGCCCGCATCGCGTCATGGACAAAATAACGGGCGATATTGTCGCCGAGCGGCAAGCTTTGCTTACCGGCATACTCGTGCTCGCGAGTCGACGCCTGCACGTTCAGCTTCGCCGTGTCGCGCTCGTAATAGCTGAGCCGTTCCCCTTGGCCGATTGGGTCAGTCGTCAGCACAACCAATCCGGCGCGCACCAAATGTTGCGAGACGGTCTGGTACAGATCGGCGTGTTTGGCCAGCGGATTATGCCCGCACAAATGCAGTACCGCAGCCGTAGGCGCAGCAATGCCGCCGGGGATGTACAGATTGGCCGTTACATAGCAGCCCGGACGCGATTCGAACATCACCTTCTCGACCGTATAGCCATCCCCCTGCACCGTACCCGTCACCCGCGGATTCAGCGGAGTATCGCTCGGCGGGATACCGCCAAGCGACTTCATAAACGCCGCCTTGATCATCTGCTTGCGCTCTTCCAGTTGCTCGACCGTCGCAATCGCATCCCGCGCCCGGTCCCCTTCTGCGAACGCTTCCAAAGATCTGCCGTATACATGCTGCTTCAGTTGATCCAACACATCGTGGATGCCTATTCGGTAATGTTCCAAATCGGACAGCTTCATGCGACCGGCTCCTTACTTTTTCGGATTTTCCGCGATGTACTTGTTCAACCTCTCGTCAGCGTCTCTTAATGCGGAATTGATATCTTTTTTGCCTTGATATGCTTGCAAAAACTCGTCGTTCAAAATCGTCCCGGCTTGACCGGCGTATTCGTCGCGGAACGGGGAAATGCCGATGCTGCTCTTGAAGATGCTCGCTATCTTTTTGCCTTTCAGATAAGGCAGATCGGCGCCAAGCTGCTGCTTGAATTTCGGGTCCTTCAGCGGAGACAGCTTCGCATATTTTCTCGCCCCCAGCAATTGTACGTCCTCCGAGGTAAATGTGGCAATCGCTTGCATCGCCGCATCCATATGTTTTGTCGTGTTTGGAATGACAAACTGATGAGCGTCAACGTCGGTGAATACGTTCGGGCGCTGCGGCAAGCTTGGAAACTGCGCTACATCCCAGTTCAGCCCGTCCTTCGTCGCGACCTCCAGCTGCGGGAAGTAGTTGTTCGAGGCGAGCATAGCCAGCACTTTTTCTTTCATAAACGGCCCGTCTCCGCCGTCCGTAGGCGGATTTTTCGTCTCATTGCCGGGGATCGTGTAAATTTTCATAAACGTATCGAAGATGAATTTCCATTCCGGTGAGGTCAGCGTCCCTTTTAACGTTTTCGGATCGTAGTACGTATTGCCGATCACCCGCTGCATCCGCGTCAGCCCATACGCATGAAACCCTCTGTATTGGACGCCGCCGTCGACCCGGGTCAGCCTTTTGCCGATGTCGATCGTCTGATCCCACGTCAAGCCGTCGCTCGGGTAGCTGACGCCGAATTTATCGAACAAATCGGTGTTGTAATACAGCGCGCCGAAGTTCATAGCGAATGGAATGGCCATCAGCTGCCCCGGCTTCGTCAAGTAGATCGAGTCGAGAACGACCGGATCGATCCGATTTACATCAAAGCCGTTCTTTTTGGCAAGCGCGGTCATATCCTGCAATATTTTCAAATTATCGTAGAGGTACATGCGGCCGGTGAACGAATAAATGATGTCGGGGACGGTTTTCGCCGCAACCATTTCTTCAATTTTACCGGTCACGCGCTGCAGCGTAATGTTCGGATATTTTTGCTTCAGCGGCTTGACGTAAATTTCGTCAAATTCGGCATCGGTTGGTACGCCCGTATCGAACAGGATCGACAAGGTCACCGGCTCGTTGCTTGGCGCGGGCGGCGCTTTCGTCTCTGTGCCCGCCGTTTGGGCCGGCTCGCTGCTGCTGCAGCCGACGACCGCGATTAAGGATATGACTGCGAGCAGCGTGCTTCCCGTCTTGTTAGCCATACCAATTCCCCCTAAGATTTGGTTATTACGTAATAGTGAACCGGCTGCTCGGTGCGCCATAGTCCGACTGCGCGATAACCTGAGGAAAATGCCTGCATCATGCTGCTGCGCAACAGGAGGCGCCATTCAAGAGCTAATTCCATCCGTTCTAACTTCAACTCGCGGATCGCCTTCGGCACGGGTACGAGATACGTGCTTTCCGTTAGCTCCTGCGGCTTTGGCGAATGCTGCTGCGATTCCGCCTGCATTCGCGGACGCGGCCTAGGGAAAGCGCTTTCCATCTCCCACTCGCACCAATGCGGCGCCGCTGCCCATGCGGACGAATCGATCGCGATTCCTTGCGAAGCGTCTTTACACTTAGCGGATTGGAGCTCCCATTCGAGAAGAAAACGGTCGGTCGGCAAGCTCGCATTCAGCACGTCGTTCATATGGCCGTAGTAGTTGAGATAATACGTGCGGACCGCTCCTCCGAGCTTATTCAAATTCAAATAGCCATTTCTCGTTTCCAGCGGGTCGTACGTCCAAGCGATTTTGTCGTAGCCGTTCCCGATCGCCCACTCGCGCTGACGGATTTTCAAGCTGCTGCCGAGGCCAGCGTCGCGGTAATCCGGGTCGATCGCCATCATATGCGAGAACAAGTACGGCTTGACACCGTCGTATGCGGGGAAACCGTAAACGAAGCCAACTACCTGATCCGCGTCAAAAGCCGCGATGACGACGCCTCCGTGATGCGTAGCAGCCATCATTTGGTGCATGGACGTCACCGAATCGGCCGACCATACCCGTTTTTGCAATTCGACGGTTTCCAGCAGCGTTTCCACGTCGCTTACCGTTTTGTATTGGATCCCCATACCGATGCCCCCTTTTAGAAATCCCAAAATGGACGCGATGCTTCGAAGTCGGGAGCTCCCCCGAAAGTAATCGGATTAAGCTACGCAGCGTCACGTCCCTTTCGGGGGACCCTTATAGCAGCGCCTTACGCAGCGTGTACCGGTCGAGCGTCCGCTCGCCCACTTCATATCCGATGCCTGCTCCCGCCGGTACGGCCAGCGTCCCCGGACGAATGAACTCGACGCCCGGCTCGACGATATCTTGCACCCAGTATCGGCTTGAAGCCGACGTGTCTCCCGGCAGCGTAAAGTTCGGCAGCGACGTCAGCGCGATATTATGCGCCCGTCCGACGCCGGTCTCGAACATGCCGCCGCACCAGACCGGAATTCCATGCTCCTGGCACAAGTCGTGAATCGCTCGGGAATGGGTCAGCCCGCCGACGCGCCCGACTTTAATGTTGACGATTTTGCAGCTGCCAAGCTGAATCGCCTTGCGCGCGTCCTCCACAGTATGAATGCTCTCGTCTAGACAGATCGGCGTTTCGAGCTGACGCTGCAGCTCGGCATGGTCGATGATATCGTCGTGCGCAAGCGGCTGCTCGATCATCAGCAGCTTGTACGGATCGAGCTGCTTCAATAAGTCGGCATCTTGCAGTGTATACGCCGAATTGGCGTCGGCCATCAGTTGGATGTCGTCGCCGAACTGCTTGCGGATCGCTTCGATCAGCCGGATATCGAAGCCGGGCTTAATTTTCACTTTAATCCGTTTGTACCCTTCCTGCAGGAACTTATCGACGTTGCGGAGCACATGGCCGATCGTAGGCTCGATACCGATGCTTACGCCGACGTCGATCTCTCGCTTATGCCCGCCAAGCGCTTCGGCCAGCGATAATCCTTGCTGCTTACTGTACGCATCCCACACCGCGCCTTCGAGTGCGGCGATCGCCATATAGTTGCGGCGGATCGGCGCCATCAAGCGGGCGACGTCTTCGGGCTTCTCCAGCTCCTTTCCTAACAGTACCGGAATAAGGAAACGCTCCAGCATATGCCATACCGTCTCGGTCGTCTCCTCGTTATAATGTGGGGAAGGGAACGCTACACTTTCGCCATAACCTTTAACCCCGTCGCTATACACCGTCACAAATACGCATTCCTTTTCGGCAAACCGCAGGAAGCTCGTTTCGAACGGCGCCTTCAGCGGCATGCTTAACACTCGCAATTCAACCTTCTCAATCTTCATCGCAGTCCATCCTTAGCGTCTTATTCGATAAAAATGCCAGAAGCGGCGTACAGCTGCTCGAGCTGCTGCTGCTTCGCTTGGAACCGCTGGCTGTCCTTCGTCTTGATGCCGTAAACGAGCAGATTCAGCACACTGATCAGCGAGGCGGCGGATACCATGCCCGAGTCGATATTGACGTCGGTCGTCAGCGTAATGTCCGAGATACGCCCCACCGGCGAAAGCAGCCGGTCCGTTACGGCGATCAGCTTGACGTTATGCTCCTTAGCTTGGTTGGCCAAATTCAATATCTCCCGAGAATAGCGCGGTACCGAGATGATGACGGCAACGGAACGCTCGGTCAAATGCGCCAGCTTAACATAATCGTCTCCCGCCGACTGGCAAAGCTGCACATGGCCGCGCGTCATGCCGAGCGATAACGAAAACCAGCAAGCCGCCGCATACGATGCGCGGTATCCGGCTACAAGCACCTGGTCCGCCTCGATCAAGGCGTCGACCGCTTTCCATATGTCCGCCGGATTCAGCTGCTGCAGCAATACTTGCAGTATCGCGATATCGTTCTCGATCAGACTGGCGAGCGGCATCGGCTCGTCTGCGACTTCTGAAGCTTCCAAAGATAACGTCTGCGGCGCGCTGTTCGTCTTCAGTATTCTTTCGCGCAGCCGCTTCTGCATGTCCGAGAAATTGCTGAACCCGAGCGCATACGATAGCCGAATGACGGTCGTTTCGCTGACGCCCGCTTCCCGGCTAATTTGTTTCGCGGTTAGTAAGGCGCATTCGTCCGGGTGCGACAGCAAATATTCGGCGACTTTTTTTTGCGAGGCGGACAATCCGTTAAATTCACCTTTGACAAGTTGTTCGATGGATATCGGTTCGGCGTTCAATCCAATCCCCCTAAGCGAATCTAATAATTCATAATTTTATAGTTTGTGAATTTTAAAATTCAATTATATCCAAGTTATACCATACTCCCATCCGAAAGGGAATATGCACACCGGAAAAAGATGCAATGGCTCGGCACAAAAAAAGACCGTTCCAGCCATTCATAGCCGAAACGATCTTCCCTTCAATAGGTCCGAGAGATATCTACTGCGGCTGCCCGCTAAAGATTGGTCTTACTTGCCCTGCTGCCCGTCGATTTGCTTGTTGATCGCTTCCTCTGCATCTCTAAGCGCCGTATTGACATCCTTCACGCCGTTCATGTAATCGACGTAGTTCCATCTCAATATTTCGGCCGCCTTCGGGTAGTATCGCGAATATTCCGGCGCGGGAGCCGGAGTGCTTTTGAAAATGCTTTCGATTCGTTTGCCCTGCAGCTCAGGAATGTCTTTGCCAAATTGCTGTTTATATTTCACGTCTTTTAAAGTGGAGACCCGGCCCGTCTTCCGGACCATATTCGTCTGCACCTCGTCGGAGAACAACACCTCCATCGTCCTCATCATGTCGTCCTGGTTTTTGCTGTTCCGATTCGGAATGAGAATATGCAGGTCATACATACCGTAAACGTTAGGTTTATCTGGGTAGCTCGGGAATTGGGCTACATCCCAATCGAGCCCGGACGATTGCTTCAACTGTTGAAACAGATTGATTGTGGCGATCATGGCAACTGTTTGATCTTTAGTAAACCGCTCAATCCCTTTATTTTGGTACTTGACCCCCGTCGACGAATATAACTGTTTCGCCATGTCAAACGCTCGCTTGTAAGGCTCGCTGTTGACGAGCGCTTTATTCGTTTTGGCATCGACCGCTCCGAGGGACAACGGGAACGTGAATCGGACATAATCGTCCGTGTCGAGACCATAGTACTGGACATCCCCTTCCTTGCGGGATACTTTTTTGGCAAGCTCGATGGCATCCGTCCACGTCATCCCGTCTTTCGGATACGTGGCGCCGAAACGATCAAAAATCGTTTTGTTATAGTAAAGCGCGTTCAATTGAACCGCATAAGGCAGCGCGTACAGTTCCTTGCCGTTCTCCGATACAGTCCGGATCGCATCCAAAGCGCCCGGATCGAATTTTTCCAGATCGAAATTATTTTTTTTCGCAAGCGGGGTAATGTCTTCAAAAAAGCCGAGGTCTTTGTAAAACGCCATTTGTCCATTCCATGTTACGAAAAAGTCTACCGCTTCCCCGGCTGCTATCAACTTGTCCAGATCGTTTCTGGTAGCAACTTGCTCTACCGTAAGGTGAGGATATTTTTTCTTGACCGGCTCGGCGATCATTTCTTTAAAATCTCGCTCCGAAATGTACGCCAGATCGTTATATATTTTTAACGTAACCGGCAGCAAAGATTTAGTTTCCGTATTTGTTTCCTTTCCGTCGTTTGCGCTATTTTGCCCGCAGCCCGACAACAATATCGCCATACATGCGGCGCCCGACACCCACTTGTTCATTTTCATTGGCTGATTCCTCCCCCAAGTATCGACCTGGATCCTTTACATTCCAATCCTACGATCGCACAAAATTCATGTGATCCATATTCTCCAGGTCTTTCAAGCTAATAGTATAGCCGCAGGGTAAGCGCCATCAATCATACGATTTTAAAACCTATAGCACGATTTTCATATCCGACCGGTGCCTTTAAACGGACTGGTGAAATCTTCGAAACTCAAGGGGGGTCATGCCTTCGTTTTTGCGAAATATTTTAATAAAGTAACTCGGACTCTCGAAGCCGACTTCGAGTGTTACCGTCTTCACTCCCCAATCCGCGTGCTCGAGCAGTAATTCTTTCGCTTTACTGATGCGGTACCGGTTCAAATATTCGATGGGAGTCATTCCCAGAGCTTGACGGAATATGTGGCAGGTGTACTGCGGCGTCACGAGCAAACTGTCTGCCATGTCCTTCAGCGTAATCGGTTCCCGGTAACGACTTTCTATGAGTGACATAACCGGTCTCAGCCTTTCATACGCATACGGCTTCGTGTCCGTCCCGGTCCGAGACGTGTAGCGGGAAATGTCGATGAGCAGATCATACATAAGCTGAGAGCTGTCGTGGCCAGGCACAATGCTTTTTTTAATTTGAAAAAGCGTGTTGATTTCCTTCACGCGGGCGAGGAGCGTATTCGGTTTGGTTAAATAAAGTACCGCCGTTTCGGGAAAATGCAAAGCCCGGAGCAGCTCGAGGACGAGCGCTCCGTTAAACTCGACCCAATGCATCGTCCACGGTTCCTGCAGGGCATAGTACCGGTGCGGGACGGCGGGGAATAGTAAAATCCCTTGCCCGTCCGAGATGGTTACGGTCTCTCCGCCAAGCTCCAGAACACCCTGCCCGCCCTGGCATTGAAGCCATTGGTAAGCACCCCAGCCATGATCCCGAATCACGATGTGCTGGTTAAGCCAATACCCGGTCGAGATAATATACAGCGGCAGATCGTAATCCGGCTTACTCAGGACGTTGTAAAAGCGATTCGACACGTCATCCCATCCTGTTCATAAGTGAAATCAACTTAGGGCGCCTTGTAGAACGTACCATATCGCTGCGAATATTTCTATTTCCACATCCTCTATTTTGATAATAAATTCAAATTGTGAATTTCCTCGAGGCCGCTGCCCCTATCTCAACTTAATCGACTGAACCCAAATGATGATTCAGGCTGCTAATTTTTGAAAAATATCCATACAAAAGGGAACACCGCTAGTAAGGCATTCCCTTTTCCTAAATCATATAAATTTTCACCAATCGCCGCACAAAAATTGCAGGCCGAAGGATTTAGGGCTTATTGAATGGATGAGGGATTAATCGAATGGCAGGAACATTTTCGACAACGTCACTAAAGCTCGCTTTTATCCGCGATTCGCGTTGCGTCCTTCTGACGTACATTAAGCGTAAAACGTCACCGCGTTCAGTTCGTCCAATTTCCGCTTCAGATTGGCAATTTCATCCCCGGGCAGGTCGAGCTGAGGAGCTCTCATATAACCCGCGTCGATGCCTCTCAGCCTGAGCGCTTCTTTGAAGTAGGACATGTTGCTTCCGCTCTTTAGCGTCTCGCAGTATTGGATGGCTATGCGCTGCAGCTTTCTTGCTTTCTCCAAGTCTTTCTCGAGGAACGCATTATAAACCGCAACGAACGGCTCGGGGTAAACACAGGAGACGCCCGAGATGACGCCTTCGCAGCCCATCGCCAGCGCGGCGAGGAACAGGCGGTCGGAGCCTTGCATGACGGAGAAATCGCCACCATTAATGTTCAAATACTCGTTAGTCCGCAAAAAGTCGGGAAAGCTGTATTTGATCCCGATTACGTTGCTGCACGTCGCCGCCACTTTCTCGGCGACTTCGGTTTTCAGATCGTTCGCCGCACATTGCGGGATGTTGTACAAATAAACAGGGAAAGTCTCGGGAACGCTCGAAGCGATCGTGACGAAGTACTGTTCCAGTTCCCTGTCATTCGATCCGAAAAACGCTGGTGTGACGACGCCAATCCCATCGGCCCCGATCTCGCTCGCATGCTTCGCCAGCTCAACCGTGTCGTTCTGCGTCATCGCCCCCACGTGGATGAACACGGTAACTCTGCCGGCTGCTTGGCGCACGACCGTTTCGGCAACAGCTTTGCGTTCCTGTACGGACAGACGAAGCATTTCACCCGTCGTACCGAGCGGGTATAAACAGTGCACGCCTTTCGAGATGAGGAACTCGGTCAACCGCTCCACTTTGCCGTAATCGATCGTTCCATCCTTATGAAATGGGGTAACCATAGCTGTCGTAACGCCGTATAAATGTTTCATGATCCGCTCTCTCCTCTTTTATTCGTTCCATTCGGTTTGCACGGCCTCGACCTCTTGTCGAGTCGGCAATGAGCTTTGCGCCCCATGCCTCGTCACGGTGATCGCAGCCGCAATCTGCGCCTGCCGGATCGCCGCATCGGCGTCTCTTGACGCCAAATATCCGGCGACGAATCCGCCGATAAAGCTGTCGCCGGCCGCCGTCGTATCGGTAGCCTTTACTTTACGGGCCGGGTAGAGCACCATACGATCGCAATCCGCGTAAAAGCAGCCTTCCTCGCCCAAGGTGACAATGACCGCTCCAACACCATGCTCCATGAATTGACGGGCCGCTTGTTCCAAAGTCTGTTTATCGATCCGATCGAGCTTGGCCATGACCTGCAGCTCATGCTCGTTCGGAATCAAGATGTCTACATATCGCAAAATGTCTTCGTCCAGCTTCCGCGCCGGAGCCGGATTGAGCACGGTCGTTTTGCCGAGTTCTTTGGCCAGCCGCAGCGTATACGCAACCGTTTCGAGCGGGACTTCCAGCTGGAGGATGACAATGTCGCATTGCTCGATCACATGTCTCTGGAAGTCGATATCTTCCTTGCTCAGTTCCCCGTTCGCCCCCGGCACTACGATGATATGATTGTGTCCGTCACCATCGACCGTGACAACTGCGATTCCAGTCGGAGCTCTTGGCGTTTTCATAACCGCACTCGTATCCACGCCCGCATCTTCGAGCGAGCGAAGCAGAGCGGTGCCGTTGCCCTCCGTGCCCACTTTACCGATCATGCGCACCGGCGTCTGCAGCTTGCCGATCGCCGCAGCCTGATTGGCTCCTTTGCCGCCGGGAACTTCCGACATTCCTCTCCCGTGCAGCGTCTCCCCTTCAGCAGGCAGCTTATCTACTGTCACTACGATATCCATATTCAAACTGCCGACTACGGCAATACCCTGCACCATTCGTCACACGCCTTTCCTACAATCGATCCGCGATATTGCCCGACGCATCAAACCGCCACTCCCGAGGAGAACCGTCAAGCCTCATCATTGGATGCGCCTCCGCCTCGCACGCCATATTTTCCGAAACCAATATGTCCTGCATAGCCAACGTGTTCCGGATTCGTATGATCCTTACTTGCCCCGGGTCGCGTTTCCCAGCCGTGTACACCGCAGCGGCGATAGCTTCCCGGTCGCTGCTCAGAATAATCGGCAGCTTGCCTCCTGATAGATCCATAGCGGTTAAAACGTTCGTATACATCGTCGCGAAATCGATTTGCTCCACAACTTGGCTCGTCGTAAAATCGGCGATCCCGATGCCGACCGCGCTTCCTTTCGTTTCCGGGGTTAACCCCCTCACTACGATTTTATTGATCGAAGGGCCGTCGCCGAACGATCTGTTCGCGCCGGAACGGCCGATCACGTTCGGGTCCATCCCGCTGCCGCTTATATTTTTGCCGATCTCGTCCACGACCAGCACATCGATCTCGTCCAGCAAGAAACGGGGCATCAGCCGCTTCGCTTCCGTTAGCAGCTCTTCCTCGCGCCCGGGAAGCATTTCCCGGGGGACGGCTTCGAGGAGCGCCGTCTGATGATACGCATTCTCCACGACGGCTACGCCGAACAAGAAAGGCGTTCGCTCTATAATCAGCTTGCCGACCTCCGGCAACAGCATGCCGAATCTGTCCATGCCGAACCGGTGCAAATATGCGGCGCCCTTCTGTTTGCCGAAGCCGATGCCGAGCATTTTCATAATCCCGCTTTCGATCGATGCTTTAAAATCCGTATGCGGCTTGATACGCGCCACCGCGATAATGCCGTCGGCCTGCTCATAAGAAAAACGGTCAAAGTGCACTTCGACCTCGCCAAGCACGTTTCCTAAACGGACAGTGTCCATTGACGCCGCAATCGGCGCACCTACCCCGGGCTCGGTAATCCCATAACCGGCAAGCACGCTTACTTGTCCTTCCGCCGTTCCCCCTCCATGACTGCCCATGGCCGGCACGATGAAAGGCTCCGCGCCCAGCTTTCTCAGCTCGGCCACTACCGCCTTGACGATGCGGGCGATATTCTCGATCCCTCTGCTTCCGACACCGACAGCAATTCGCATGCCCGGGCGGATTTTGCCGCGAATCGAATCCTTATTGAACTCGTCGCCTACAATCCGCTCAATCCGATCCGGATCGATCCCGCCGGATGCGAACTGCTGGACGACCGGCACCATACAAGGAAGACGTACGTCTTCCTCGCTTGCATAGCTAACGCGCCCCAGATTGACATACATGCCCTTCATCCGGAGACACCTCCTCTATCAAGAAGCTGTCAAACCGGATTCGCCGGCTCCTTGCCCGCGAAAACGTCCAGCAGCGCCTGCGCCGTTACAAGCCCCACTCTACGATACGTTTCGGCCGTTTCGGCCGCCGTATGCGGCGTCGTAATGATGTTATCCAGCTTAAATAAAGGGTTGTCAGCCGATACCGGCTCGGATTCGTACACGTCGATTGCCGCTCCCGCGATAGTCCCCGACTCCAAAGCGCGATACAGAGCCTGTTCGTCAACGAGTGCGCCTCGTGCAGTATTTAGGAAATAAGCGCCCCGTTTCATCATGGCGAAAGCGGCGTCATTCATCATATGGCGCGTTTCTTTTAGGCTCGGCAAGTGCATGCTGACGATATCTCCGCGAGACAATACGTCGTCGGAGGTTACGAGCTCGACACCGAGCTCCTCGGCCTTGGCCGTGTTCGGATATTTATCGTAGGCGATGACCGAGACATCGAAGCCGCGCAGCTTTTTGGCGACCATTTGGGCGATGTTGCCGAAGCCGAGCAATCCGACCGTCTTTCCGGCCAGCTCCTCTCCCACTTGCCGGTCCCAGTAACCTAGTCTGGCCGATTGATGCAGCGATGGGATATTGCGGATAAGCGACAACAGAAGCCCTACGGTCAGCTCCGCCACCGCGTTCGCGTTTCCTCCGGGGACGTTCGTGACCTTCACGCCGTATTCCTTCGCTTTGGCCAAATCTATATTGTCCACGCCGACGCCGAATCGGGCGATCGCTTTCAGTTTCGGAGCCAGCTTGAACACCGGCTCGTCCCAAGTGTCCACTCCGGCGATTACGCCGTCGATATCCGCAACGAGGGGAACCAGCTCCTCGAACGTATGCGGCCTGCCCACTTTGTTTTCGATCATTTCGCAGCCGCCCTCTTCGAGCAAACGTTTCGCTTCCGCGCACAACGCCGAATAATTCGTTGCCGTGACGAGCACTTTTTTCAAACCGCTCATTATTTGACTCCTCCTACGGTCATGCCGCTAACCATATATTTGGAAGTGAACAGGTACATGATGACTACGGGAATGGAAGCGAGGATAGAACCGCCCATCAGCGGCCCCCAGGCGAATACGTCTCCTACGATCATATCCGACAATCCCAGCGTTAACGTTTTGTCAGACCCTTTGGTCACTACGACCAGTGCGTATAAGTATTCGCTCCAGCATAAAGTAAAGGCAAAGATGAAGGTTGCGGCAACACCGGGAGCGGCGAGCGGGAAAATGATGCTCCACATCGTGCGCGCCCGGCTGCAGCCGTCGATCATGGCCGCCTCTTCGATCTCGACGGGGATCGATTTGAAATACGAGATCAGCATCCAAGTCGCATAAGGAATCGTAATCGTCGGATAAATCAGCATCAGACCGTAAATCGAGTTGTTCAGGCCGATCAAGGAAACGAGCATATACAGCGGAATGAACAATACGGCCCGCGGCATCAAGTAAGCGTATAAAATGCTTCTGGAAATGACGCTTCTCCCGCGAAAACGAAGCTTCGCGATGGCGTATGCCGCCAGCATGCTGACTGCAATGGAAGCAAATGCGACAATAACGGAAACAACCAAACTGTTCTTCACGTTAATTAGGAAATCTTTCTCGGTCACGAGCTTGACATAAGCGGACCAAGTAAACTGCTTCGGCCAAAACGAAGGCGTCATGTTATAAATTTCGGCATTCGATTTGAACGACGTATTGAACATCCAGTACAGCGGAAACAAGGCGAAAAGGAGCAAAACGGCCAATGTGGCGTAGACGACTATCCGGTTCGCGATCGATTTATGTTCCATACTCTACTCACCTACTCATTCGAAGATAGCGAACGCTTCGTGACGAAGTTGATCAGCATGATCAAAGGCGGCATCGTCAGAATCGCAATCGCGATCGCTTTACCGAGACTCATATTCAGGAACCCGATCGTGTAGCTGAGCGTAGACAGCACTTGCGTACCGTTGGAAGGACCGCCGCGCGTCAGCAGCCAAATGATCTCGAAATCGTTCAGCGTCCAGATCGTGGTCATGACGGCCGCGAGCACCGTTACTTCCTTGACCGACGGCAGCGTCATGTAAATAAACCGTTTGAACGCCCCGGCTCCGTCCAGCATCGCCGCTTCGTACATTTCTTTGGACAGCGTCTGCATGCCGGCTAGAATGGCGATTCCCATAAACGGAATCCCGCGCCATATATTGACCAAAATAACCGAAAACATCGCAAGATCTGGACTGGCCAGCCAGCCGACCGGCCCTGAGATCAGATGGGCTTTCAGCAGCAGGAAGTTGAGCACGCCGCCCACATCGGAATAAATCCATTGCCAAGTAAAGACGGATACGATTGTAGGAATCGTCCACGGCAGGAACAGCAGTACCCGGAATACGTTCCGGAATACGATTTTCTCATTCAGGACAAGCGCCATGATCATCCCGAACACCGTTTTGCCGATAACCGCCACGAGCGTGAATACAACCGTGTTCCAGACCGCCTTCCAGAACAGCGAATCTTTGATCAGCTCGATATAGTTGCCTAAGCCGATAAACTTCGCCGGCACCCCGACAACCTTGTTCGTGAAGCTTAGGTAAAGCGCCCATCCGAAAGGCACGACCATGACGGCAAGCAGATAGATCAATACGGGACTCATCAGCACGTAGGCAAGCTTGTTGTCCGAGTTCGTTCTCAAGTTTTCATCCCGCCTAACTATCAGACTGCGGAATAACCTATACGATACCGGTTATCCGCAGCCATCATTTTAATGATTACTTTTTGTAAATATCTTCGATCTTCGTCTGCAAATCTTTGATCGCCGTCTCCGGCGTGTAGCTCGTCTCGAGCAGCAGCTTCTGGAAGGTATCGTTCACGATGCGCAGATTGAACACTTCGCCAGCCTTCGGGTTGTATTCGCCAGGGTAGCCGAGGAAATAGAAGCCTTTGACCGAATCGACGAACGCTTTGTTCTTCTCATCCTGCCATACCGGCTCGCTCGTAAGCTTCGTATAAACCGGACCGGTGAGCGGCGCGCCCTTCTCGATCCATGTTTTGTACCAGTCGGTTGCGAGCATGTATTCGATGAATTGCTTGGCCAAATCTTTGTTTTTCGAATCTTTGAAAATGCCGAGGTTGTTGCTGATGCCAGGGATGAACGTGCCTTTCGGTCCGGCCGGGTAAGGAGCGATGCCGGTTTTCTCGTACAGATCCGGATTGTCCTTCTTGATCGTGCTGAGCGTGCTGCCGACGTTGAAAATCATCGCCGCTTGACCGCTCAAGTAAGCTTTGTTGTTCCCGCTGTCATCCCAGCCCAGCGCGCTTGGCGGTGTGCTTTTGTCGGTCAGGAAGATGTCGCGGATAAACTTCGTCGCTTCGACCGTTTCCGGCGTATTGGCGATAACCGTCTTGCCGTCCTTCGTATCGACCGAGCCGCCGTACGACCAGATGATGCCGCGAGTCAGGAATTCGGCGTCCGAGTTGCCTTTGCCGTAACCCATACCCGCGCCATATACGCCTTTACTCGGGTCCGTCAGCGCCTTGGCCATCTTTCTGAACTCTTCCCACGTTTTCGGAGGAGCGTCGAAGCCGGCGTTTTTCAGCAAATCTTTCCGGTAGTACAGCACTTGGGACTCCGTCCAGAACGGAATCGCGTATTGTTTCCCTTGGAACGTAATCGCCTTTTTCATACTTGCCTGCATGTCGCCGTTTTTGCTTTCAATCTTTTTGACCACATCGGTCAAATCCTCAAGCACGTCTTTGCCATAAAACTGGCCGATCTCCTGATAACCGAAGAAGGATACGTCCGGGACGGTTTTCGATTCGATCGCCGCAGACCATTTCGGATAAAAATCTTCATAGGCGATCAGCTCGATATTGACGTTCACGTTGTTGTCGATGCCGAATTGCTTGGCCCGCTCTTGAATAAGCTTGTTTTGATCTTCGAATAACTGCTTTTTCATCCAGAACGTCAGTGTCGGTTTTGTTTTGCCGTCCGTCGTCGTCTCGCCCGCCGTCGTTTTGCCTCCCGTACTGCAGCCTGTAACCAGCGCCGCAAGCAAAGTGGCTGCGCCCGCTTTTTTGATCCAGTGATTCATGCTTGATGACCTCCCATATTTGTTGGTCGTTTCAGGCCTCCGATCCCTATCGGTTCTAGACATCGTCGCCTCATGAATTTATAGTAAAGCGTTTCCCCTGCCGTTAAAATGACAACTATTTAACCTGGATGGCACAAAATTAACGAGATCGGATTCGGGCTGCGACTGATATATGGAGCGCAAAAACCGTCCAGGGATATTCCCCGGACGGTTTCGATCAAGCTACTTTTCCTCCGCCGCCTCCAGCTTTTGGCGAAACTCCTGGGGTGTGAGCGAATAGTACTTTTTAAACACCTTGATAAAATAATTCGGATTTTGATAGCCGAGCTGCAGGGCGACTTCATAGTTTTTCAGCGACGGATCGGCGAGCAGGGCGGCGGCCTGCTCCATTTTGAGGCGAAGCACGAAATCGCTCAGATTATCCCCCGTCTCCAGCTTGAAGATGCGCGAAACATGGACGGGATGCATGTACATGTAGTCGGCGATAGCCTGCAAAGACACATCTTCCACCAGATGCTTCTGCACGAACTGCTTGATGCGCCGGACCGTATTCTCCCGGTCGTTTCTCGTCTCATTCTCCATGCACATCTGCAGCAGCTCGAGCGACTGGAACATCCACTGGTGCAAAGCTTCCAGGGAACGGCTCTGCGTAAGGCCGGTAACATCGGAGAGGTGCGGTCCGATCATATCGGTCAGCTGGCGTCCGTTCTTGTGCGCGAACGAGCTGAACGAGGCATAGATGGAGAAGAAAGCTTCCATCAGATGCTCCTGGGAGTCGGCCCACTTCTGGCTCAGCTCGCTCCAGATGCCGGTCAGCTTATCGTGAGTCCGTTCCCAGTCACCGGATTCGAGAAGGTGGACGAGCATCGGCGGCTCGTAAAGACGCTGCAGAGCATGTACGGGAAGCTGTTCCAGCTCTTCCGAGGCATAGATAAGCAGGCCGCTCTGATTCCCTACCTGCTTGCGCATGGTTAACAGAATTTCATCGTATAAGGGCTTGATGTCGACCGGGAACGATCCCCATCTGCTGATCAGAACGGATACGCTCCCTTTTAGAAAACGATCGACACTGAGCTGCAGCTGGGAAGCCATCGATTGCAGCCGGTTCTCAGCCGGTTCCGCTTGAAACTCCTGCCGTTCTCGATGCTCTTCGGAGAGCGTGACGAGGAATACCAAATAACCGTGCAGATCTTTGCAGCTCCATAACCGGAACTCGTCTTCGAACAACTCCTCCGCCATATTGACGACCGCATACTCCATAAGCGACAAGCTGTAGAAATCGAGCTCGGCGAACCGGTCCTCGAGCCGAAACAGCATAAGGGCGAAACGCTCCCCGGCCGGAATCAAGATTTTGAGCGACTCCAGCTTCTGCCGCAGCCGTTCCGGGGAAATCTTCATACCCTGCAGCAGATCGCCCAGCAAATCTCCCTGAAGCTTCGGCAAATGCTCCTGAAACGCCTTCACGACTCTTTCATAGTGCCGGTTCTCATCCCGTTCCTGTTTGAGCGCTTGAACGAGATTTCCGACTTTGGCGAGCACTTCGTCATCCCCGATCGGCTTCAGCAAATATTCGTGGGCTTCGTACTGAATCGCCTGCTGCGCATAAGCAAACTCCGCGTGACCCGACAGCAAAATGCATTTGACTCTTTTCCACTCCCGACGAACGAGCGCAAGCAGCTCCAGCCCGTTCAAACCCGGCATGCGGATGTCTGTCATCATAATATCGATCGTATTCGTCTTGAGCAGCTCCAGCGCTTCATTGCCGGAATAGGCTTTAAACACGGTCGAGATTCCGATCTCGTGCCACGGAATCGTATCGGCAAGGCTGTCTACTACACTGGCTTCATCGTCGACGATTAGCAACTGAAACATCCGAAACCCTCCCATCTTCATGTACCGTTCAGGTCGCTTCCTTCCGGTACTCCCATACCATCTCCACGCGAAAACCGTTCGGTCCGGGCTGCGAGAAGTAAAGACCCGATCTTCCGCCGTACATATGGACGAGGCGCTGGTGGGTATTCCACAAGCCGAAGCTTGCGTTCTCGTCTTTCGGCAACGCTACTTTTCTTTGCAGTTCCACCATCTTGGCCTTGTCCATACCCGGACCGTTATCCTCCACGATAATCCGGTTCAGCCCGTCGCCCTGTTCGCTCGCAATGCGAATGAACCCGAATTGAACACTGTCTTCCACACCGTGGATAACCGCGTTTTCTACGAGAGGCTGCACGAGCAGACGCGGAATTTCGAGCGAGAGCATACTGTCCGCTATATCGATCTCGTAATGAAACCGCTGCATACGCATCGTCTGGATATTTAAATAGTTCTCGATCAGCTTGGTTTCCTCGGCGAGCGTCGCGGTCGGCTTCTCCAGCCGTGTCGAATACCGGTAATATTCCCCCAGATTCAGTGCCATCGCAACGACCGCTTCCTTATCGCCGAGATTGGCCATATTTTTAATATAAAATAAGCAGTTATACAAAAAGTGCGGATTGATTTGCGACTGGAGCTGCTTGAGCGTCGCCTCCTTGGAACGGAGCGTTTCCTTGTACACTTTCTCGATCAAATCCCCGATTTGCTCCGCCATCTCGTTGAAGCTGTGAAACAGGAAATCGAACTCGTTATTCGTCTGTTTCTTCAGCCGTGAAGAATATTTTCCATCCTTGATGCGCTGCACGCCTCGTATGAGCATCTGGATCGGCCGCTGCACGTTTCGATACAGAAGCAGGGTAACCAATATGCTGAGAGCCATCAGCAGGCAGATCGAAGCGTAGAACAAATTCCGGCTCGTGACGATAGGGGCGAAGATGCTTTGCAAGGGGACGATATCGACGAGGAACCAGCCTAGGCTTTCGGAGCGGATGTAGTTGACGATATATTTGCCGTCGTCCAGATCGATCGTCAAGCTTCCGCCGGGCAGAAGCTCCGCCCGGTTTAACCGTTCCACGGTCCGGCTTACGAGCGCCCGGTCCGCCGTATAGCTAATAATCGGCTCCGCCCCGGCCTGGTACAGGAACGGCTCATGCTCCCCTCCCTGCTTCAGCAAATTCAGCATATTGCGCAAATTATCGTCGGTAAACCGGACCTCGACTAGCAGATTCGGGATGTCGCTTTCCTTGATCCGGGAGAAGAACGTTTGGGTGATGCCGAACGTAACCGCGCTTCGGTGCGTCCATTTTCTCCATTCCGGGCTGCGGATGTAGTTCTCGTCGTATTGTACCGAATAATCGGTCGACAGCACTTCCTTGGAATCGGGTAAATGCAAAATAATTTGGTTGTTCCAGGCGCTCGTCGCGATCTGCATATTCAGCATCTCTACGATCCGGCTTTGCCGCTGAAGCTGAATGAGCCGGGAATCCGTATTTTGGCCGTTCAAATATTCCCGGATGCTGTAATCGCGGCTGGCCGTAACCGAATATTTCGTCAACTGGTCGATCATCATTTCCATTTGGCTCATGAAGAAGGAGAGCCTGTTCCGGTTGCCGTCCTCAATCGTGTCGCGAACAACGTTTACGCTTACTTGATTCGAATATCCATATAGCAAAATGATCGGGATGAGCAGCGAGACGACGAGCAAAATGATTTTACCGAATGTGTTCATTTGACATTCTCCCTATCGATCAGCGCCTGGAACTCGCGGTTCGCTTTGTCCGCTGCCGCGGTTATGTCCTCATCCAGCAGCCCTTGAATGACAATATCGCCGATGATGTCGCGGGCTTGACCTACTTGGACGACCTGCGGGCGGTCATGGCCGACGCCCACCCGCATCGATTGCATGACCACGCTAATGTATTCCGAAGGGAATCCGGTTACGCCTTGCGGATCGTTCCATACGGACGTCCGGGCTCCGGGATTGCCCATTTGCTGAGATTTCATGACGACCTCCTTGCTCGTAGCCCAACGGATAAAAAGCCAAGCGGCATCTTTACGGGTAGAGCCCGCGTTCATCCCCAAGCCCCAGGCAGTAACGTTGAACGGCTTCGAGCCGGCTTGTCCCGCCGGAAACATGGCGATGCCGACATTGTCGGCAATCGACGATTGATTCGAGCCCATCGCGATCGAATAAATCGCGCTAGCATCCGTGTAGAACGCCGCCTTCCCTTGCGAGAATAGTCCGGCCGCCTGCTGCCAGCCTATATTGAACACGCCGGGAGGCCCGTACCGCTTCAGAAGGGTTACATAACGGCTGATCCCTCTGATCGCTTCCGGCGTATTGATCGCCGCCTTGCCGCCTACTTGAAAATCTCCGCCTTCCGAGTACAGAAACGACGATAGCTGCGTCACGAGTGCGTTCCGCTGTCCTCTCGCGACGAAGCCGAATACGCCGCCCGCAGGATCATGCAAAACTTTGGCGGCCGCCTCAAGCTCATCCATCGTCTGGGGAACGGGCAATCCGGCCTGCGCCAGCAAATCTTTGCGATAAAATAAGATTTGCTGCTCCGTAGACAGCGGCATGGCTGCGATCTTCCCGCCATAAGTAACGGATTCGATCACAGTCCGCGAAAAATCAGCGAAGTCGTAGTTCGAATCGTTTGCAACGTATTTGTCCAAAGGCTGAAGCCAGCCATGACGGCCGAACGATTTTACTTCTTCCAATGGCCGGGTCATGAATACGTCCGGGCTCGAGCTGCCGGCTGCAAACTGTACGGAAAGCTTCTGACTCAGCTGCTCGTTCGTAAAACTCGTCAAATCTACTTTCAGACCCGTGCGGGCTTCGAATTCCGGCAATAAAGATCGTATGGCTTCGGCTGCCGGGCTGTTGCCCATATATGCCGTTATACTTCTACCCGTAAGCGTTTCGCCCATTCCGCCGGGGTCGGACTCCGAAGGCTTTCCGTCATCACCGCGGCATCCGGCCGTCAAACATGCCAAAAGCGTAATGCCGGATATCAAGACCGCACGGCGATTGCGGCTGAGAGTATGTTTCATGTCGGTCATCTCCTCGGCATTCTTATCTATTCATTATAAGAATAGCTTTACCCGGTTTGAAAATAGTATTTATTTAATATTCACTATACATTGTTAACAGATTGCCGCCGCGAAGACGCCGACCGAGTCCAGGATGCGTCAAAAAAGCTGCCGGATAAACTGGCAGCTTCTTGTATACTTTTAAAGTTAGGTCCATCCGTCTTCAAGGAACCGCCTTAACCGCGGGACTCCGTCTGGTTTAATTCAGCGGAAACCTCGTAAGATCGCGCTATGACCGTTTGGTTTCGGCCCCTTTTTTTCGCCTCGTACAAGGCTTGATCGGCTTGTAAAAATAAAGATTCCGCCGATAGCGCATGCGACGGATAATGCGCGATTCCCAGCGACAGCGTTACCGGCTTCCCCAAAGGCTCATGGCTCTTCTCCATCGTCAGGCGGATTCGTTCGGCGACGATAAAAGCATCCGTCACCGTAGTTCCGGCTAACAGAATGACAAACTCTTCGCCTCCGTACCGGCAGCAGATGTCGACGACCGGAACCAATTGCTTCATGATTGCCGCAAGATGCTTCAGCACTTCGTCACCGGCCTGATGCCCGTACGTATCGTTTATCGATTTAAACTTGTCCAGATCCGTGACAATAATCGAAAAGGGCGCCTGCTCGGCAATCCACCCGTTCATCGCGTCTTCCATCGTCCTTCGATTCATAAGTCCTGTTAACGGATCCGTAACGGCGGCTTGCGTCAGTTGATCCGCTCGTTTCTGAATATCCGCGACCGCTAGCATAATCGTCCGGGTAAGCAGGTCGGCTTCCCTGTTCCAATGGCTCTGCGGCACAGGCAGATCCACCTTCTCCTTCCCTATTTTGCTGACGAGATCGGCAAGGGAAACGAACGGCCTAGCTAATTTTCGCGCGAGCCATATAGCCGACAGCATGAGGAGCAAAAACGGAGGAAGCATATATATCAGCATCAATCGGGTATCGCGGTTTAATTGCTCATACACTTTTTCAATCGGGGAAACGACTACTATCCCCCAGTTATTCTCTTGGACGGTCGAATAACCGGCAAGCAAGGCCACTCCTCTCGTACTGACGACCTGCTCAGAGCCGTTCAGCCCCTGCATCGTCTTCCCGACGACTTGGTTTCTGCTGACGTTCTCGCCGATTCGGCTTTTGTCGGGATGATACAACAACGAACCGTCTGAGCTAACGACAAAGAAGTAGGTCCCCAACTCGTCCATGTTGTTGCTCCCGAATATCGTATGGATGATGTTATTCTCTTGAAGATAAATCGTCCCTGCGATCATGCCCCGGTATAACCCGTCTTTATCGAAGAGAGGCTCGCTCATAAACATAATGAGTCGTCCGGAGGCGGAGATGTAAGGCTTGGATGTATAGGACTTACGCAAAGACAGCGCTTCTTTGCTCGCATCGGTCGTAAGCGGTGTTCCGGTCGTACCGACCGTTTGCGGCGCTGTAGTTCTCACGATGCCTGTTTCATCCACCGCTACGATGGAATTGAAGTAATTGCTGCTTTTCCTCATCAACTCCAAATACTCGTACCTACTCGCTTCATTCATTAGCCGATTATCCGCCATAATGCCGGCGGTATATTGCAAACTGCTTCGCATCGATTTAAAGAGTGAGTCCATCGTCAAGCTCATTTTCATCGCATTGGAATGATTTAATGTGAGCGTCGTATCGAACAAAGCACGTTTTTTGGATTGATAGGATGCGATTAGCTGAATCGTAATCGTAAGTATGACCGATAAGGCGGCAAGCCCCGACAACAGTGTCGCAAGACTGATCTTTCGTTTCGGGCAACGGGTAGTGTTGCGCGGTGTAAGCATGGATTGCCCCCTTGGCATCGATATCCTAGCTAATTTTTAATAGGACTTCGGCATATTGCCAAGTCCATTTCTTTTATGTTAACACAAAATTCTACATAGCATGGAGTACAAAATGGACAAGCAACAGCTCAATCCGGAGGAACTCCCAATGCAAAAAAACATCAGCCAGGAAAGATGACTGATGTTCCGTTATTTTCGCAACTACCCGTTCGACACGGCCTGCGCAGCCTGTCGCTCCTTATCTCGTTTCTATCGTACCTCAATTGCCCTCCCGAACATCAATTGGCGGCCTTTCGTAACATCGAAGGGGAGCCAGTTTCAAATAAATAAATTCACCTTTGCATCGGTTGCATCGCCTAAATAAGTGGCTACACCGGCATATTCGATGCCGTCCAGCAGCTCTTCCTTCTGCAACCCGAGCAGATCCATGGTCATCGTACATGCCACTAATTTGACTCCCTGCTCCTGGGCCATCTCGATCAATTGCGGTAAAGTCAAAGCGTTATGCTTCTTCATGACATGCTTGATCATTTTAGGACCCATCCCGCCGAAATTCATTTTCGACAAACCCAGCTTATTCGCGCCGCGCGGCATCATTTTGGCAAACATTTTCTCCAAAAATCCTTTCTTAACGTAAACCTCTTCATCCTTACGAAGAGCATTAAGACCCCAAAATGTAAAAAAGATCGTTACCTCATGATCATAGGCTGCCGCCCCGTTGGCAATAATAAAGGCTGCTATCGCTTTATCCAGCTCCCCGCTGAACAAAACGATCGTTGTTTTTTCTTTATTCGCATTCATGTCTGATCCCCATTCCATTTAGACTTTTGCTGCATTTACCCCTTCTTGATCCAAAACTTGAATATGCCGTTTTCTTCGGCGTCGCTGAGCAATTCATGACCGGTGCTCTTGGCCCATGCCGCCAAATCGTTCTTTGCTCCTTTATCCGTTGCGTGTACCTCAAGAACCTGCCCGGATTCCAGCTCGTCCATCGTTTTTTTCGTTTTTACGATCGGCATCGGACATGCGAGTCCTTTGGCATCCAATACTTTATGGCTGTTCATTTCCAATTCCCCCTTATTTGTCGTGAACGGCACAGCGGTTAGGACCGATTTCCATCTCTCGCTGCTCCTCTTCATTCGGCGTTTTTTTCCCCATATTCGTTTGACGAATTTCCTTGTACGCATTTGGCTGCGGCGGCAAGTTTTCCGTTACTGTCTTTCGAAACTCGCCTTCATCCCGAATGTTAAGACCGGGATTTTCTTGATAAAGCTTACCCAAACGCCCTGAGACAAGGCCGCCTTCGCCCAGCTCCGTGACTTTACCGAAATGTGCGGGAAGCACGATTAAATCCTCCGATAGATTTTTATAGCGACTGTAGAGCGTTTCGCGCAAATCGCTTACCCAATCCTCCGCAAGCCCTGCAAGATCAGGACGTCCAATCGACTCGAGAAACAAAATATCGCCGGTTAAAAGGTATTTATGATCCACAATAAAGGAAGTAGAGCCGATCGTGTGTCCCGGCGAATAGATCGGTTGAACGACAAGCTTTTCCTTTCCTACATGAATGTCCTCGCCTTCCACCAGCTTTTCGTATTCAAACGTCACTTCCACAGCATCCTTTGGAGGTAAATGGTACGTCGCACCGAATTTTTGAGCTAATGCTCTTCCTCCCGAGATGTGGTCGGCGTGCAAATGCGTATCGATGGTGTGAACTAGCTTTACGCCGTGTTCCTTCATAAAATGCTCGTATGGATCGATCATTCGGTTGGAATCGACGATCGCCGCTTCCCCGTCCGACAGCACCATGTAGGAAAGGCAGCCTTTACCGATCCGGACGAACTGATAAAGCTCTCCCCCACCGGAGAGGTCGGCTACCTTTACCGGCTCGAGATACTCGCTCCACGATTTCATGCCGCCTTCTAAGTAAAACACATTGCTCCTTCCGGCTTCGGCAATTCGCTCGGCAACGAATTTAGACGAGCCTTCTTTCGCGCAAACGACCAGCACTTTTTTGCCGACCGGAATTTGTTCCAGGGCCGGATCGATCCCGTCCAGCAGATCAAAGTACGGAATGTTGATAATATCTACGCTTTTCCCTTCAATTTTCCAGTCGTTATAATCCGACTCGTTTCTAACATCAAGAATGAATAGTTCTTCCTGATTAAGAACGATTCGAGTTACTTCCTTCGCAGTCATAATCTGTACAGCGCTCGTTGTCATATTTAGTCCTCCTGTGTAATTTAATCCTGCTCGACTTCTCCATGCCATGCAGCCATGCCTTGAACAGCGTTTTTAACCTTCTTGAAGCCTTTGTCCGCGAGCGTCTGGCAGGCCAGATCGCTTCGGTTTCCGGTGCGGCATACGATTACGTATTCCTTCTCAGGATCAAGCACGCTAAGCCTTCCTTCCAGCTCGCCCAAAGGAATGGACTTCGCTCCCGGAATTCGTCCGAAGGCATATTCGGCGGGTTCGCGAACGTCCACAATAATGACCTGCTCACCCGCTGCCAGCTTGTTTTGGATCTCCTCGTTCGAGATCGTATGCGGGTATTTCGTTTCTTCCTTCACTTCGGAAGGGTTGGACTTCCGTATAAAATGACGGAAAACGCCGTTTTCTTCTTTTAAGCCGATATATTGATGTCCCGTTCGTTTCGACCAGCTCTGAAGATCGGCAACGGAGCCTTTGTCAGTCGCCCGCACCTCCAGAACCTCACCTGTCTTAAGCTCCTCCATCGCTTTCTTGGTGCGGACTACAGGCATTGGACAAGCTAAACCTTCACATTCCAAGGTCTGATTCACTTGCAGCGTTGTCATCTTCTTACTCCTCCCGGCCTTATTGATTCGATCAGCCACTTCATGCGGCCGTATTTCCTTCGACATGACATTGCCTCTTAAGTTAATAGATCAAACCAAATTTTTATGACTGTAGCCGCAATGAGTGCCGCCAAAATCCATTGTAAAACTTTGATGTTGAGCTTCTTGCTAAATTTAGCTCCTATTGGAGAAGCTATAGTACTAGCAACAACCATGACAATCGACGGAATCAAGAGCATATGTCCTCCCATAAGCTTTCCTGAGGTCGATCCGATCGACGATATAAATGTGATCGCCAAGGAGGAGGCAATAGCTACGCGTGTAGGAATTTTTAAAACGACCAGCATTACCGGTACCGTGATAAATGCTCCGGCGGCGCCGACAATTCCGGACAATACGCCAATAACCGATGCCAATATCGCCGCCAAGGGCTTATTGAACCGAAGCTTCGTAAAATCGGCAGTTTCGTCGCCCTTCTTCGGAAGAAACATCATGACGGCCGCGATTAAAGCGAGAACGGCATAGGTGAAGTTGATCGCTATATCCGGCAAAAATTTAGAGCCGTATCCTCCGATAAAGCTGCCGATTACGATCGCAATTCCCATATATAAAACTAAGGATTTGTTGATAAATCCGCCTTTGCGGAAGGCGAACATCCCGGCTAAGGTTGCAAAGAACACTTGAACTGCGCTGATAGCCGAGACCTCTTGAGCCGTAAAGACTGCAAAGCCGAGCGCCGGCGGAATATACAGAAGCATCGGGTATTTAATGATTGAACCGCCTATACCGACCATGCCTGATACCAATGAACCTACAAACCCGATTGCAAACAGGGTGATAATCCATGCAATATCCATATCGGGCTCCTTTCCGATTTACTGCACATTGCCATAGCTTGTCATGTGAATTGAAGGTTCTAATACGAAGCCGCCATACCCCACTGGGTATATAGTTGAGCAAAAAAAAATTAAAATTATAAAGTTTAAACAAAGGAATTTTCGGTTCTTCCCCCTTTTTCGTAAAACATATACCCGTATAGGTATAAAAACAATATATTCGATTTCTTCTTAGCCGTCAACCCCCTATACTACGATACTGTCTATAAAATGGTTAATAGGATTAACAAACAAATTTATGAAGCCGGCAGCGAATGGCATCTTTGGCTTCAGCCCAATCGTAGACTTCAAACAAACGCTCCGATAGGAACGCTTGTTTGAGTAAAATGTAGAAAATACAAAAAAGCCCTATGGGGGGCATACCTTTAAAAGGTAATACCTCCCCGAGGGCTTTTAACTCGACAAAAGGCTCATCAGAGCAAATTAAGCAAATTGAACACTTTCATCATATCAAGGCATTACTCTTTGTCCATAGACTGTTTTGCCTGACAAGTGAGAGTCACTTCTTGCATATGTTTGGACGGTCTTTACACCTTCCTCAATCTCTTTCACTCTCCTTCATATTCGCAGTTGCATTATACGTTCTTACTCGACTTGCTTATTACCTGTAATGACGTTGTTTGTTGCACTGCCGCCGAGTCGAATCATCTTTGAAGGAGAAAACTTTTGGATCTTATTATTAGAGATGATATTCGAGCTGGCATGGTCCTGATTGCTTTCGCTACTTCCGAAAGTGTAACCCCTATCGAGCTCACAATAGTTTTTGGCTCCATCACGAGAGCTGAGCCAGATTGAGGGAAGCTTACCGTCATATTTGTGGTAGTAAAAATAATTATTAGAAATTACATTGTAGCTCGGTGTTTGATGGCGAATCGTCCCACCCTCCCCACAATTTCTATAGAGAAAGATTCCGCCATTGTTGAGTCCAAATAGTCTATTGTTTATGATCTGATTATTTGCTGAACCGTCGATGGCAATCACTTCACGACTCTTTGTTGTGACATTGAACTCGTTGTTTTTTATAATGTTGAAGGCGGATTCGGCATCGAGATAAATGACTACGCTGCCGCTGGTTCCTTTAAACATGGAGTTGAGAATTTTTGAATAGGTCACCCCTGGAGATAAGTATAGTGGAATTCTGTTTTTTGAATTGATGGTGAGATTGTTAAATTCAATGTTTCTGGGAGCCGCTTGTTGGGCTCTTGCCGTGTGATCGCTGGAGAGCGATGAAAGTAAGACGCTCTCAGCCTCTCCATTTTGTCCAAGTCCCATTACGCGCACGGAACCTTCAACGATGCAATTCGATATCTTTATATTTTCAGGTCGTGAATAAGCGGAACCGTCTTGGATAGACTTGACGGTTATCATGTCTTTTCCGTCACCCACTCCATCATTGCCTTTCAGTTTAGCATTATTGCAGTTCAACGTCAGATTGGAAGCTCCGGCTCCTTCATAAACCAATCGCTTGGTGATGACGTCGCTGGACTTCAGGGTAAGATTGCAATCCACCCTGACAAAAGCGTTTGAAGAAGTCGCTGGGGCAAGAATGTCCTGAAGTTTTGATGCGGAACAGGCTTTGGGGTCAGAACTTGAACCGGAACTGGAATCCGATCCGGAACCCAAGCCAAAGCTCGATCCATAACTTGAAACCAAACCTGAGTGCAATCCCGAGTTTGAACCTGACACCGCTCCGCTATCGCCGTTTTGGGCTTCCAAGCCTGTTTCAGGGATTACCTCTTCTGAAAAAAGGTTTCCGTTTTGGTCTTCATAGGGTGAAATTTGTGATTCAAAATCGCCGCTGCTACAGCTTTGAAAAAGCAGGGCCAAGGAAAAGCCGATGAGGAAGACAGGCAGTAATCGTTTCATATTTCTGCATCTCATTCTTGGATATTTTTTTCTGAAAGAAAAAATGCACCGGATAGGGTGCTTCTATTTTTTGTTCTAATTTACTTTTATAGATATTAAACCGAAAGAATAAGTTCGAGACTATGCTTTACTTCAATAGCAATCAATTGAACAATCGGCTCAAGGTTACCATGATCCGCCTTTTCAAGAGCGATGTAATACTCCTCCTGGCTTTCTTTTCTTATGATTGCCGGAGGAAGCCCACTCCTCATTAAATGGCGTTCATAGCAAGACGGCTTACTCTTCCGTTTCCATCGGTAAAGGGGTGGATGGCCACAAGTTTATGATGGAACACTGCAGCAAGTTGTACGGGGTGCATCTGATCCTTACTTTCGTGATACCACCTTAACAAGGCTTCCATCTCTGATGGTACTTGAATAGCAGGAGTGTAATGGTGAATGTTCCCTGACAAGGTTAGAACATGATTGTCTTTTTTCTTGTAGTTCCCTGGAGAAAAATCGATATTCCGAACTCCTTGGAATAAGATTGCGTGCAAATCTTTAATCAATCGTTCACTCAGATCTCGATCCTGCAGACTCTCCTGCAAAAAATCGATAGCTTCAGCATGATTAACGATTTCAAGGTGTTCCCGAAGTGATTTCCCTTTAACCGTCAGCCCTTCCCTAAGGAAAAAGGCAGTTTCCTGATAAGTGAACGTATTGCCTTCTATCGCATTAGAATGGTAAGTCCACTCTTCACGAAACTTCTGTGCGATTGTATGCATAAGATCTGGCCGGAGCGGACGTTGTTGATCCAATTGTTTACGCAGTTCATCAATTTTCTTTAACATTCCATTTATCCTTCCTAATAGATCTCCTATTAGTATTATATCAGATGCGACGAGCTATATACTCAACTAGCGCAAGCTGTGACAAGCACTTTCTTTTAAGTGGAAAAGGCAGCGAATACCATGTATAGAGATATAGACTCCTTCGGAAAATCCCTTAGCTTCATTGGAAGTCGACCGAAAATCAGCAAAAGCGTTGGTCGGTTCCCGATACCGCCTAAATAGAGGAGCATCTCCTATTACTTAAGGGCTTTGTCAAACGCACTTTCGATTTTCTCAGCATCCTTGGAGACCGAAAACAAAATATATGGGCCTTTGACTTTTAATACATGCTTTTCGACGAGGTAAAATTGCTCGCGACGGTAGTCTTTCAACTTGACCTTTTGAGCATCTATTCTTTTCATGATTTTTTCCTTAACGCTTTCCGCTTGATTCTCTTGTTTCACTTTGATCACGGCCAGTTCATTCGCTTCCACGTTCGATTCTGCCGTATACAGCACAAAATCCTGAACTTCATCTGCATCGAGGTGATATAGCTTCTTAAGCCTGTTCATATCCCCTTTTTCCATATCTTCCATAGAAGCCACTTGCTTGATGCGTTCTTCAATTGTATGGACAGGAACGTCCTTGGCGCCTTCGTTCTTGCCGGAACACCCGATCAAAATGCCACATAAGATCATGGCGGCAGACAGGACAAACAAGTATTTCATTTTCATTCCAGTAAGCATCGTTACTGACCTCCTTTTTTGCATTATTCCACGGAATCCGCCAATGATTTCATTGATGGATCTTCAAAAAATGTAGTCATATTATACAAAATCAATATGTCGTGGATTTGCCGATCTTCCGTAAGTTTCAGTACATCCCCATCATAATATCTGAGGTCTACCACATCAATTTCGCTAAAATGCGATGTTAAAAAAGGGATCAAGCTGTTTGCATACGAATCTTTAACAATAAGCAGCCTTCTCCCTTCCGTATTTTCAGTTGTTATTCGGATCAAGCCATGATTCCCATTAAAAAATACAGTGTATTTATCTTTCTTGGTGAGATTCCCCATGACGTACATCGAATCCGCACTTTGCTGTTCGTCGACATAATCCACGGAAATGGTCCCCGGTGTTTTTGGATAATATAGCTCAATAGAATCCGGTTGTATGTGTCTAAACCCGCTTTTCGAATACAAAGTTCCATAGAACTGACTAGTGACTTGACGAGTGTTGAAATCATTTTCGTTCTTGGCTGTAAAACTCATTGGCGCGCCCAGCTCCCGATAGGCAAGGAAAGCGCCTTTGGTCGTCCAATGATGGTCTGTTTTATAATAGATCGGTTGCTCCTTGTTCGCCTCTAGCGCGGGGGATACATCGATAAATCGAATGTCCCCAAGAAGAGAATCCTTTATCTTTTCCCAATAGACCATCTCATCACCACCGGAAGCATAAGGCGGTAATTTATCCTCAAGCACGGCAGCGGCCGTCGGCACCAACATCATATATTTGCGTAGACCAGGCGTAGCCTTATCAAATGCTTGAATGGCGTTCACCTTGTCTTCCAAATCTCCTTTTTCGGGAGGAGAAAATTTTTGAATCAGGTACCCGTCCATGCCGATGTAAACCCCGCTGCTCTCTTTTTTCCCCATTCCCTGGTCCGTATCGGATTTTAGTCCAATCCAAAAGTCCCTCTCCATAAACTGATCCGATATATACGATTCAAATTCTGAAGTAAACTTGCCTGATACTACTGTTTGAAGCGAGAATTTCGGGAGCTGCTGCAGCATTCGGTTCTCTGATTCGGAAAATACTTGACTCGGGGTCAGAAAGTTGATAACCAATACCGCTCCGGTAAACATCAGCAGTAGAATAGCGAGTGCGCGATAATATACCTGGTCGTACTTCTTCAATTCAATCACCCCATTAAAAACGAAAGTATAAGAATGGATTGTACGTTGCGTTGACCAGATAAGCTGTTGACGCCACCATAAAGATGAAGTAGATGACGGAAGCGACAATCGATCCAGATCGGGCGAACTTGGTTCTGATGCCTGCCAGTGCTTTGCGGGGAAACGGCGTTGCACAAAGGGCCATGACCAGAATTAGCAGAGCATTCGTCGACAAATCGTACAGTGACCGGTTGTCTACGAACCCATTTGCTCCAGCGCCAAACATCGTTCCGATGAATGTCATGGCTGCGGGCAGATGCTCAAATTCGAAAAATACCCAGCCGATGATCACGATAATTAGGGTGTAGACATGGCTTATGAAGGCTGGCAAGCGCTGAAACCATTTCAAGAGAAATAGCTTTTCGATTGTGACAAAAAGACCGAAATATAAGCCCCAAATGATAAAATTCCAGCTCGCTCCATGCCACAATCCGGTTATAAACCATACAACCGCCAAGTTTCTCAACTGTTTCAGCAGACCAACTCGGTTCCCACCGAGCGGGATGTAGATATACTCGCGGAACCAGGCGCCGAGCGAAATATGCCACCTCCGCCAAAATTCCGTAACGCTCTTGGAAATATAGGGATAGTTGAAGTTCTCCATAAATTCAAACCCGATCATTTTACCTAAACCACGTGCCATATCCGAATACCCGCTAAAATCGAAATAGATTTGAAACGTGAAGGCGACAATGCCGAGCCATGCGGAAAGAACTGACAACTCATCCGCAGGCACCGATTTGACGCTTGCCCACAGCAAACCGATATTGTTGGCAAGCAGCACTTTTTTAGCAAGTCCTCTGATAAACAGTTCCGCCCCTTCGCCAAAACGGTCCAACGTCACTTTGCGGTTAACAAGCTGCCCCGCAATATCTCCGTATTTAACGATCGGTCCCGCTACAAGCTGCGGGAACATCGTCACGTAGGCGCCGAAGGAGATTAGGTTCTTCTGAACAGTCACCTTCCCTCGATAAACGTCGATTACGTAAGACATCGTTTGGAATGTGTAGAAGGATATTCCCACAGGAAGCGGAAGATCTGCTGCCTGTAAGTGCAGGTTAAACAACGAATTGATATTGTCGAAGACGAAACCCGCGTATTTAAAGAAGCCCAGAATTCCTAGGCTTCCAATCATGGATACGATCAAAACTCCCCGTGCAATCGCCTTACGATGCCTGTATGTTTCGATCAAGATCCCGTTCACATAGTCGAATACCGTCGAGAAGATCATGATGAATATATAGACGGGCTCACCCCATGCATAAAAGATCAGGCTTGCGACGAGCAGAATGGCATTTCTAATCCTCATGGGCGATATATAGTAGATCAGAATAGTGACCGGCAGAAAGAGGAATAGAAATAGGAGACTACTAAAGACCAATCCCCGTCACCTCCTGTTGATGACCTATATGCATGTTATTTCACTCGATCTTTCAGCAAATCCAGCATACGTGTATAAAACTCCGGTTTAAAATGAACGCCGTCCGAACTGTACAAATTTTGGCTGTCTTTAAATATGGAGGATAAATCGACATATCCGACTTGCTTCTTGCTCGCCAGCTCTTTTAAGCCTTGATTGTAATCGTTGATATTTTTGTAGCGTTGTTCCACTTTCTCAGCTTCCGGCGTAACCGGAGTAACCGGTAAAACCGTTATGGATGCCTTCGGAAGCTTCTCCTTGATGCTGTCGATCAATTTGGCGTAAAACATTAGCGAATACTGCTTAGGGTTATCGGTAATTTGGGGCGGCAATAGGATATCATCAGATCCCAGCATGATAAATACATGCTGCGGATTCCGCTTTGCCAGCTTATCGACATCCCCGCCCTCCAGAGATAGCTCGGTAGTCGTTCCGGCACCTGCCACTACATTAAACTCGTCCAAAATGTCATGGTAGGATAGCGCCTCTGTAATCGAATCCCCCAGAAATACGCTGTTCTTAAAAATCGTTTTATAGGAAGTATTGTTTGACTTCTCTAAGGGAGCTGTTTTATTGACTTGTGGCTGAGACGTCGCGCTTTGCGGGTCTTGTCCATTCCCGCATGCTGCAAAGGTGAGTGCGGTGCTGCCTATAACTAGCGTTGAAATGATTTTTTTAAACATGAACATGGTCCTCTCTTAATTTAATTTTAGGTACTCCTTTATGCCTTCCAGAATAGAAGCAGCTATTCGTCTTTGAACATCTTCTGTCAGCATTGCTTTCTCTTCCTGCAGATTCGTTACATATCCCGTCCCGATCAAGACGGCCGGCATGTCCGTTTCCTTCAACTCTCTCTCCTCCTTCCGAAAAAAGTATAATCGCGCAAGGTCAAAATAAAGTGCAGATTATATCAAAGTGATTTATAGATTTTGGCTTCAAGGATAGAAAAAAAGGAGCCGCCCGACCGAGATTCGCCGTAGACCTCGGGACAGCTCCGGCGTTAATTTAGTGCATACCCGCTCGATGACTATATCGATATAGAACGAACCGACGTCCATCTTATACGTACCGGATTCATATTTTGCCAATTCCAGCATATCCGCAATCAGCAAATTCATCCGATTCCAACGAGGACTGGTATGTATGATGCTACAAAGGTTACCCTATGGAGATAAAGATCATATGCAGACGAGTTGCAGATCAATTAAAAAAACGTAGAACGGATGTTCTACGTTTTCCTTTTCTTGTTTAATTCAAAATAAAACAGGACACCGTCTTCGGTATTGGTTGCTCCGTAACGTGCCTCGTGCAGCTCCAAAATTTGCTTGGAGATCGCAAGACCGAGACCGGTGCCGCCGGTCGAACGATGACGGGAGTGTTCGATACGGTAGAAGCGGTCCCATATTTTCTCCATCTGTTCATCTGGAATGCGGGCGCCTTTGTTTTCGATGCTTACCTTGACCGTTTCCCGTTCTTCGACTGTCGTAACGAAGATGTTCTCGCCTTCCGGCGTGTAGCGGATCGCGTTCGTCATGAAGTTCATAACGACCTGTTCGATGCGCAGCGGGTTAGCTTCAATTTCTACAGGGACGAAGTGGATGTGGAGCTGTAGCCGTTTGCCGGCGATATCCGGAGCCAGCTTCGCACAAACTCGCTCCAGGACAGCATCGATTCGGAACGGGGTCATCTCCATTTTGTAAGTGCCGGATTCGTATTTCGCAAGCTCTAGCATGTCCGTAATCAGCAGGTTCATCTTCTTCACTTCGTCTTCCATGGCAGCGAAGTAATACGATCGCTTCTCGCTTTCGGGCTTGTCTTTTAGAATAAACAGACAGCTCTCGATGACGCTGAGCGGGGTTTTCAATTCGTGAGATACACCGGCGATGAACTCTTTTCGTGTCTGCTCCAGCCGCTTTTCTTGTTCGATATCCTGCTCCAGTCGGACGATATGGTCATGCAGCAAGCCAGAAAGCTCGTTGATGCTGCGGGATAAATTGCCGATCTCGTCCTCGGTCGCAATCGGAAGTCGGACGGAAAAGTCCAGATTTGCCATTCTTTGCGTCGCTTCGTTCATGCGGAGCATGGGACGAGCAATGCGGCGGGCATAATAAAAGGAAACCAGAAGGACGAGCAGAAAAGAGCCTAACACGATATAGCCGTAATAATGGCGCATCACACCAGCGGCTTCGTTCACGGGCTGGAGCGATGTCATGGCAAACAGGTACTCGGTGTTTCCTGTCCGATTGGTCAAACGTTTCACGAATATTTTGTATGGGACGTTATTTTCCTCATAATCGCTGATGGTATCGGTATTTCCGCTAAAATCTCCGTAGAGCAGATCGGCTTGAAAAGCCTTCACCCTTTCCAAAAACAAATGGTTCGTATACCGCGGTTGATCCGCTCCCTCCGGCGTCCGGACTTGCACGACGGTACCGTATACCAGACTGCTCGGGTAACGTTCGCGATATTCGGTCGGGCTCTTAAACCTCGAGACGACTTCGTATTCCTTGCGACGAGCTGGCCGTTTTCCAGACGGTTTTCTTCCCGCAGATTGGAGGCGTTCCTACCGATTCGCTGTGGGAACAGCCGATTGTCAATTAGGATGCCTTCGATGGCGATGCGTTCCCCCGGATTGACGAAGATGAAATCCCGAAGCGGATTGTCTGCGCTCAAATCTTCCACATTCATGACCGTGTAGAGCGGGATGGTAATGGTTTGGCCGGATAAGGTAGGAGCGTCTGCAGAGTTCTCCAATCGCACCTCTGTTTCAAAGTCGTTCGTATATTTCAGGTTGCCCGCGGCGTCCAGTTGGGCGATCCAAGTGTTATATTTCTGATAAAATTGTTGTGCGTTCCGAAATGAGGTTCGGGCGTCCCCGGCATTCTTCCAATCGTCTTGAGAAGCGGTAAGGAGGGCGGATTCGACGCTCTCTACCTTCTGATGCACGTAAAATTGTTTGAAAAACAGGGTTTGTCCGACAAAGAGGCTTACGATCACGAATGCGCATAAGCCTGTTGTGAGCAAAAACAGCTTGAAGACGATGCTCTTTCTCATGGCTGATCCTCAAATTTATACCCCGAACGAACGACGGTGACGATCCGGCTCGCATGATCGCCCAGCTTGGAACGCAGATTGCGAATATGACTGCTGAGCGTACGATCGTCACCAGCGAAATCGTAGCCCCAGATTCTCGTGATGAGTTGCTCTCTTGAGATAATGATGCCTTTGTTATTCAACAGATAGGCCAAAATTTCGAATTCTGTGTGCGTCAAGCTACCAAGCTTTCCGTCCACCATGATGGTTCGGGAAGGGAGATGAAGCATGATCGCCCCGCCGGTCAGCGTGTCCTCCGAATCACGGATATGCCTGCTTTCCAGCAACCGCTTCGTCCGCGCCAATAGGATGGGAGGGCTGCAGGGTTTGACAACGTAATCGTCTGCACCTAACTCAAATCCAAGCAGCGTGTCGTCCTCGTCCGATCGGGATGTCAAAATCAGAATCGGGATGTTCGACTTCTTGCGAATCCGCCGGCAGACGGACCACCCGTCCAATTCCGGAAGCATGATGTCCAGAATGATCAAGTCGATTTCATGCTCCTCAAACAACTCCAAAGCCTGCCTCCCACCGCTCGCCTCCAACACCCAGTATCCTTCATCCAACAAATACTCCTTTATGATTTCCCGTAGTACTTGTTGGTCTTCCACGATCAAGATCGTTTTCGGCATGTCATACCCCCTCGATTAGTTTTAATAATCACGATGGTTGTTCTCTGCAATCATTAGGATTTATACTGAGATCCAAATCACTCAAAGGCGACGACCACGGAGATCAAGGAGCTTTCCTTAAGAAGCGAATATATCAGGGGGATTAAATAAGTCTAACTGGAGCAGGCTCCGCGGCGACCTGCTCCAGTTCGTTGAAGATTGCCGTAGGAAAGCGCACAAAGTTGCCGTGATCGCCTGCGTGTACAAGATGCTGCATCTTTGCCCTGTTGAAACGGAAAACAACTTTCCTTGATCTGGCCTAAGTAGATGCTTTACCAGGTAAACCCTTCCAGATAAAGGTTATTTGTCATATTTTTTATTATAGCATCTACGTTACCCACATTTATTAGAAAAATCTTCACAACTATTAGCTGGTTTAGCAATAACCTGAATTTATTTTTTAAGGTTTGCTTTCATAAGAGAGGCAATCTTTTGTTCGTCTCCGTCCTGAATCCATTCCAATTGTTTTATGACAAGTTCTTGCCTTTGTATGGAATGGTTTTGACTTAGTTTTGCTTTTCCCTCTATCTTATCAATTCTCGTTTTGAATCCTTGAACCCCTTTATTCATTCCAGCAATAAAGTCAGCGTCAACTCTTGCAATCTATATGAACTATCAGGGGCTTCGTACTTCAATATCATATCAAGCAAGGAATCCATTAACTCTTTTTCATCATCAATAAGTTCGACTTCTCCATATACATGAACAGTCACATAATTCCATGTTGGAACTGCTTTATTTGTTTTATACCATAAAGGAGAAATATAACAATGCGGACCATGAAAAATTGCTAAAATAATTTGGTTGCTAATATCCTTCCATTGTGGATTCGGACGTGCAAAATGCCCGTATAGGTATTTGTTCTCCTTATCCAATATTAATGGTAAATGTGTAGCGAAGGGTACTCCACTATGCTGCGAAACCAATGTCGCTCTTATTGCCAGATGGATATCTTTCACAGAAATGTTATTTGAGAGTTTTGGTCATGATAATATCGATTTGTTCTTCATCACCCATATAAAAAGAGTGAGCTCCTGTTTGAGCAAACCCCATTTTCATTTCTTTCCCATACACCTAGCCAAATTATCTTTTTATCATGTTCCATTGCAATTTCTATAGATTTATTCACAGGTATTTGTCCAGCCCATGCTTTTGGAATTTGCTTTTTACATAAATCCTTTCGACTTCAAGTGATTCTTTACCCATTTCTTCAGACTGAGCACCATTAGTGTTGACCTTTAAATACCCAGCAATTTCATTATTACAATAAATAAAAAAGAACTGCGAACTAAACTGGTACCCATACTCTGGACACTTAGAAAAAAGTGTTTAGTGTAGGGGTACCTTTTTGTATACTGGAATTAACAGTGGGGGCGAGCACATGAGTAAAAAACACTTTAACGAAACCGAGCGGGC
>NZ_RBAH01000012.1 GCF_003626695.1 Paenibacillus ginsengarvi | reverse complement strand
ATTAACTACCAAAGCGAATTCAGGGGGGTTGGTTTCCTATTGCCAAAAACGTGCGTATCCGGAGGATTGCGCAAAGACAATACCCTCCAAGCGGCGTTCTCCCACCCGATTAATTTTCAGGATAGAAAGTTCAATTTCGCTAAAGTATTAAAGCGAAGAGCGACTTTCTGTACCAAGAAAAGCTACCGCTTACGCCGGGTCATTCATCGTGGAATAGGCTTCTGTTTAAAAGCTTTTCTTCTTACATTGTTAAGACCGGTATTGAAGTTGTATGAGCCTAGGGCGGCATATCCTTCTTTCAAGGATTTGAAAGCGGTTTATTTTATGTCCGAGCCGCTCTAACGGGGGAGGGAAACCGGAACTTCAGAGAAACAGCGTCTGGTCCGAACGGCCGCAGCAGGCCGAGGGCAGATGCGGCAGCAACAAGTGCAGCCAGATTCGTCATCCTTATGTTCGGCCACGCATTAGCCGTAGGACAAACAAACGATGAAGAGGGTGTCATGTTTATGCTGAAAAAGTCGGTTTTGATTGGAATGATCGGGCTGCTGCCCGTTATAGCCGCCTGCTCCGGCGGCACAGGCAAATCCCCGCAAAACGAGGGTGCCGCTCCGGCGGACGTTCCGCCGCAGAAAAAGGACCCCGTCACGCTTTACTTTTACAACGTCGGTTCGAACTTTAACGCCGAAGGTTACTTCGAAGAAAAGTTCGGCAAATACATCAAAGAGAAATTTCCTCACGTCACTCCGGTTCTTATTCCTACGACAAGCGGCTCACTCGACAAGCTGATTGCGACCAATCAGCAGATCGACGTCATTTTCGGCTCGGTCGGGCTCGCTTACAACAGCGTGTACCTCAACAACATGCAGTACGATATTGAACCGCTCGTCAAAAAGTACAAAACCGACTTAAACCGGTTCGAGCCGCAAACGCTGGAGATGATCCGGCAGATGAGCGACGGCAAGCTGTACGCTCTCCCGTTCGACAACCAGGCGGCGGTCATCTATTACAACAAAAACCTGTTCGACAAATTCGGGGTCCCGTACCCGAAAGACGGCGCGACATGGGACCAATTGTACGATATGTCGGTCAAGCTGACGCGCAACGAGGGCGGGGTCCAATATTACGGTTTGACGCTTTCGCCGACCCATTACTTCCTGCGCAACCAGCTATCGCTTAATCTCGTCGATCCGAAGACGCAGCAGTTGTCGCTGCAAACCGATAGCGTCAAAAGCCTAATGAACAACATCGCGCGGTTTTACCAGATCCCCGGCTTCAATCCGGACAAAACGAAGATGGACAGTCTGGTCAAAATGTTCTTCCAGGATCAGGTGTCGGCGATGTGGACGCCGATCAGCGGGTTGCACGTCGAGAAGGATTTGGCGCCGCTGAACTGGGACATTATCACGTATCCGACCTTGAACGGGGTAGGGGCGCAGCCTTATCCGACCTTTATGTTCCTGAACGTCGGCAGCAAGTTCAAGGACGAGGCGTATCAGGTGATGGACTATTTGTCGACGGAGGAGTTCCTGACGGAAAAAGCGAAGGCGGCGACGTTCATCCCGGCGCTTAGCAGCTCGAACATCCCGAAGGTGTTCGGCCAGGACGCCCCGCTGTACAAAGGACGCAATATTAGCGCCATCCCGCTCAAAAATATGGCGAAACCGTCTCCGCAAAGCAAATATTACTCGACCGCGACGACGCAGCTCGGCATTAACGCCCTGCGCGGCATCCTGTATGAAGGCAAAGATATGAACACCGCCTTGCGCGACGCGGAGGAAGCGGTGAAGAAAACGATCGAGGCGGATAAGAACAAGTAACCGCCGCGTCAAACGAAGAACACCGGTATTGGCTCGCAAAGGAGCGGTACCGGTGTTTTCGGTGTTTTGTCTGTTATTCGCTTACGTTCCGCCCATCCTTCATCGGAAAATACAGCTTGAATTCGTATTCCCCGGTTTCGGATGGCAGCAGCCGTCTATCATATTGCTCGAACCGGATAGCATCAAGATCCATCTCGAAATCGGCCTTGCAAATATCCATAAAGATTTGTTCTTGATCGCTGAATGAGCCTTGACACGAAACGACGGCGAACTCACGGCCTGGAACCGGAATTTGGACTAGACCATCCGGAATGCCCTTAAGATCATTCATCCGGACGCACAAACAAAGGCCGGCCTCACACCCGTGGTACACGAAATAAGCCGACGGATTTTCGGCGCATAGTTTGCCTTCCAAAAGCGCCGCAAGCCGCTCCCAACCATCGGTCAAATATTCCGCTTTATAATCGAAACCGGGGAAAGGCTCCTTCAACCGGATGCCGACTAATTTCGTATCGGCCATACGGACGATCGTATAAGCGGGCTCTTCGGATAGCAATTCTTCTGCTCCATTGCTTTCGTTTCTTAACAAACGCAATGCCCGGGGAATGGCTGCCGGCTTATAGTTATCGCCAATCCCTTGCTTCTTTTTTGATGCGCCCTCTGCCACTTTACATTCCTCCCTTGTTTCGACAAGCCGTCTGAATAACGGGGACATAGCACTTAACGGAGGTTGACCGTTCCAGATCGGTGCCTTCGCCCGGGACGTATTCCGCGAACCATTGTCTGCTTGCATCCGCTGCATATATTTCGTTTTCGTAAAGCCAGCGGTGTATTTTGTCCAGCACCCCGGTCATCAGGCCGTACGCTCCGCTTGTTGCACAGGCGTAGAGTCCGCCTCCCCATTCGCCGAGAGACGTTCCAGAATCGGTTGTTGAGCAGGCGGCGGCCCGGTTGTCGGGAAGCGATACGGACAGCTCGTACCAAAATTCATCTCCGGGTTTGACGCTGTAGCTATAAGACATGAACAGCTTTAACTCCGGATTGCCGGTCAGTCCCTCTTGAATTAGCCATGTCGTCAACCGATCGTCGGCATCGTTTTGTGCAGAAGGGCCGTAAGCTCTGCAGACCACGACGGTTACAGGCTTTACGAAAATCGTATCCAGCGTTTCCGGTTCCATTTGTCGCTGCACCGGAAGATGCAGGTTCATACGCGTAACCGCCCCGCGGTACGTAAAATACTGCTCGATATAAGGGTGGGCGCCAAGCTCGAAGGCGCTTCGCGGCAGCCATTGGCACAGAAGCCGATCCCAGGCGGCAACGATGTCCGCGCCGGTCGTTTCCGGGCATTTGCCTACAGCATAAAGCCCGCCCGGAAAAGTCGTTATCCGGAATGCCTCCGATTGAAACGCCGAATCGGATTCGGGACCGGCGAGCGGAATCAGGATGTCGTATCCGTACGGCCGATCTGCCGAAGGCAGCTGGGTGTTGGTGCCATAGAACCGGAGCCTTTCCGCAGCCGCTCCGAGCCTGTCGAGCAGCTCGAATACAGTTCGAACGGCTTCTTCCTCGAGCCCTTCCCGCTCCCCGGAGCGGTGCCGGTATACGGCAACCTGCATCGGCAGGAGGCGAATTACTTTTACGTCGGGATATCGGGCGGACAGCTCCCCTTCTTCCAAGTAACAAACGCGCTCCGGGAGGCTCATGGCTTCAAACGAGTAATGCACGACGGATTTGCGGTAAGCGCCGGGCGTCATGCCTACCACTTTTTTGAACATTTTCGCGAACGTCTGGTAGCTGTCGAAGCCGCACTCGAATGCGATATCGACAACCGCCTTGTCCGAATGCCGCAAGAGCCAGGCGGACTGGCTGAGCCGTCTTTTCCGTATGTATTCCTTGATCGGGTGACCGGTAAGCGCGTAGAAAGCTCTGTACAAATTCGGTACCGACATATAGGCTTTGTCGGCGATTTGCGCCAATTCGAGCGGTTCGCTCAAGTGCATCTCGATATAATCGATTGCGCTTTGGATGGGGGCGTTGGTGTTCATGGAGCACCTTCTTCCAGTGCTTTCTTCTTTTGTTTCAGTCTAACAGATCTGCCGGAGCGGGATAGGTATGATTTTATCAGGTTTGCGGGTTTTCAAACCAGTTATCTCCATTTACGCCTGCAAACAGGAATTTCCGGCCCCTATGTCGAATGTATGGAGTAGCAGGAGGAAATCGCCATGAAAAAAAGATACGGTTGGAATCATATAGGCAAATGGAGCATAACGGCGCTGCTAACACCGGCGCTGCTAATCTCGTCCTCGTTCGTGTCGTCCGCAGCGGAGTTTTCTAATGCGGCTCAGCCTGCGGTCTCAGTGGCGGCAGCGGCACAGCCAGCAGCGGGCGCTTTCAAGGACACGGCCGGCCATTGGGGCAGCGAGGCGATCGGCTGGGCGCTTGCGCAAGGGATCGTCGACGGGTTCGCGGACGGAACGTTTCAGCCGGACCGGACGGTCAGCGAAGCGGAGTTCGTCACGATGCTGCTTCGGGCTTTTACGGGGAAGGCGATTGCGCCGACCGGAGCGAGCGCGCCGTGGTACACCGGCTATTACGCCTATGCGAACGAGCTGCGGCTGCCGGTCGATTCGGGACAGGCGAATGTCCCGTATGCGCGCGGTCAAGTTGCACGTCTGATCGCCGCCGCCGGCGGTCAAAGCCTGAACGTGCCGAATGCAATCCGCTATTTGCTGGACAACGGCCTGGCGCAGGGCAAAACGGCGGCTACGGTCGAAGGCTTCGGAGCAAGCGACACCGTAACCCGGGCGGAAGCGGTGCAACTGGTCCGCAATGTGCTCGGCAAGAAGCTGCAGCTTACCGGACTTCCCGCTTCGGCGAGAGCTTTTACGGTGCGCGGCATATCGCTGGGCGACTCGCTGAAGGACGTTCGGGCGAAGCTCGGCGAGCCGGCGCGTCAAGATCCGAGCGAATACGGCTTCGACTGGTACATCTATAACCAAGACTATGCCAACTATGCGCAGATCGGCATCAAGGACGGCAAGGTAGTCGGCTTGTACACCAGCTCCGCAGCGTGGACGTCGGACAAGCCGGGCATCGGCGAAGGCCAAACTTCGCAGGATATCGTGAAGGCGCTCGGCAAGCCGCTCGATTCGATTACGAAAGGGTTTACCCTTTATATACTAAACAATCCCGGCGAAAAGGACGGCGTATACGAAATCGACGACAGCTACGTGACGTTTTACTACGATACACACGAGAACAATACCGTCGAGGCGATTCAGCTAATCGCCAAAGAGGTTGAGGAAGCGAAGCCGGATTATTACGGCTCGCCGAGCGACGCCCTGCGAACCGCTTTCGAGAGAGAAGTGTTCGATCTCGCCAATGCGGCCCGCGCCAAACGGGGGTTGAAGCCGTTCCAGTGGGACGATGCAATGGCGGTCATCGCTTACGGCCATAGCGAGGATATGGCGAAGAACGGGTATTTTGACCACAAAAGCCCGAAGGGGGACACGCTCAAGCAGCGGTTCGAGCAAAACGGCGTAGCGTACAGAACCGGCGCGGAAAATATTGCCGCCGGGCAGCCGAATGCGATCGTCGCTCATTCGGGCTGGCTCAACTCGCACACAGGTCACCGCGAAAGCTTGCTCGGGGCGACGACCCGGCTCGGCGTCGGGGTGTACTTCGGCGGCTCGATGCATGTGTACTTTACGCAAAATTTTTATACGCCGCTGAAGGAGTAGTCTCTTAGACGGATTGCCCTCCGATAGTGCGATGCCCGATTGATTTTTTTCATAAAGTTGGGTACAATGATTGGCAAAGCATAATTGCGGCCGTGAAGGACCAATAGTACTCGCATAGCCACTTTCGCATAAGCGACCCGGGGACGGTGAAAGCCCGGGGAAAGGGAGCGGGGAAACGGCAGTCCGGAGCCGCATACGAACAAAGGGGACGCATGTTCGGCGCAGCCGAACAGCCGGGGAACGCCGGTGCGTCAACTAGGGTGGAACCGCGGGTGCGAATCGAAGCTCTCGTCCCTAGGCATATTCATATGCCATGGGAGAGGGCTTTTTCTTATGCCTGACACCTGCTCATGGCCACAAAGGAGAGAAGCGTAAATGAGTGTCAACATGGATCAAGTAGTAGCGCTGGCCAAGCATAGAGGCTTCGTATTTCCGGGCTCGGAAATTTACGGCGGCTTGGCAAACACATGGGATTACGGTCCCCTCGGCATCGAGCTGAAAAACAATATCAAGCGCGCCTGGTGGAAAAAGTTTATCCAGGAATCGCCGTACAACGTCGGCCTCGACGCCGCTATTCTGATGAATCCGCAGGCGTGGGTCGCTTCCGGCCACGTCGGCAACTTCAACGATCCGATGATCGACTGCAAGCAATGTAAAGCTCGCCACCGCGCCGACAAGCTGATCGAGAACGCGCTGGACAGCAAGGGCATCGAGATGATCGTCGACGGCTTGTCGTTCGACCAGATGAAAGGGCTGATCGAGGAGCACGCGATCGCTTGCCCGGATTGCGGCAGCCGCGACTTTACCGACATCCGCCAGTTCAACCTGATGTTCAAGACGTTCCAGGGCGTTACCGAATCGAGCGCGAACGAAATTTATTTGCGCCCGGAAACGGCGCAGGGCATCTTCGTCAATTTCAAAAACGTCCAGCGGACGATGCGCAAAAAAATGCCGTTCGGCATCGGCCAAATCGGCAAAAGCTTCCGCAACGAAATTACGCCGGGCAACTTTACGTTCCGCACGCGCGAATTCGAGCAGATGGAGCTTGAATTTTTCTGCAAGCCGGGCGAGGATATGAAATGGTTCGAATATTGGCGTTCGTTCTGCTTCGAATGGCTGAAGTCGCTGAATTTGAACGAAGAGCACATCCGCCTGCGCGACCATTCCGAGGATGAGCTGTCCCACTACAGCAATGCGACGACGGATATCGAGTTCAAGTTCCCGTTCGGCTGGGGCGAGCTGTGGGGCATCGCGGACCGCACCGACTACGACCTGAAGCAGCATATGACCCATTCCGGCGAAGATTTTAACTATATCGACCAGGAAACGAACGAGCGGTACGTGCCGTACTGCATCGAGCCGTCGCTCGGCGCCGACCGCGTCACGCTGGCGTTCCTGATCGACGCTTACGAGGAGCAGAAGCTCGAAGGCGACGACAGCCGTACGGTGCTTCATTTCCATCCGGCGCTTGCACCGTTTAAGGCGGCCATATTCCCGCTGTCGAAGAAGCTGTCGGAAGGCGCGAACCAAGTATTCGCCGACCTTGCCAAGCATTTTATGGTCGATTACGACGAAGCCGGCTCGATCGGCAAACGGTACCGCCGTCACGACGAAATCGGCACACCGTTCTGCATCACGTACGACTTCGAATCCGAGCAGGACGGTCAAGTGACGGTTCGCGACCGCGACACGATGGAGCAAACGCGGATGCCGATCGCCGAGCTGAAGTCGTTTATCGAGGGCAAGCTCGCTTTTTAAAGATTTACAGTTGTAGGGGCTCCTCCATCGCCTTCGCTTGTGGGGGAGCTCCGGGGAAAGGGAGAAGGCTGCATGGAGGAAGGGCGGTACGTACGCGAGAAGAAAATTACGATGAAGGACATTGCCGTCCATCTGAATATCGACCGGACGACGGTGTCCAAAGCGTTGTCGGCCAATCCGGGACTGTCTCAGGCGATGGTCGAGAAAGTGAAGCAAGCGGCGAAGGAGCTCGGCTACCATAAAGACCCGTTTGCCAGCGGGCTGATGACCGGAAAAAACGCCGTGCTCGGTATCGTCGTCGCGAGCGAGATCAACCGCAATATTTACGCCTCTTTCGTTAGAAGCTTCGAGCAGGTCGCGGGGGCCCACCAGCATGCGGTCATCATCTGCCATGTGGAGCGGAAAAAAGAAGATCTGTTGAAGGCGATCCGCCTGCTGAGGCAGCAGCGCGTATCCGGGGCAACCTTCGTGGCGGGCACGCATGAAGAGCTGGACGAGCAATACATCATCGAGCTTACCGAATCGGGCATGGCGATCAATGTAACGGGCTCGCGGTTTTCCCATGATAGCGTCGACAGCATTCAGTATGATCATAAGCGGGCCGGATACGATTTGACCCGTTATTTGATCGAACAAGGACACCGGCATATTATGATGATTTCCCTGCCCGGGGCCGTGCTGAAGCTGCTGGACGATACCGAGCGAATATCGCCTAGAGATTCCAACAACTTGCGGACGCAAGGGTATTTGCAAGCGATGCATGAAGCCGGGCTGCCGGCATCGGTCGTCGTGGCCATGCAAACGACAAAGCCGTCCATTATCGTTCAGGACTGCTATATGACGTTAAAAGCCACCGGCGGCAATCTGGGTCAGACAAGCGCGATTGTCGGTGCAAGCGACGATCACGCCCTTGGGGTGCTGTTCGCTTTGAAAGAGTTTGGCATAACCGTGCCTCAGCAAATTTCTGTTGTCGGTTTCGACGATGCGTACGCCAACCTCGGGGTTCCGCAACTGACTACGATGCGTGTGCCATTGCGGGAATCGGGTGAAACGGCTGGGCGGCTCTTAATTGAGCGGATGAAGGCGCCTAACAAGGATAAGGCCAGAATCGTGCTGCCGTATGAGATGATCGTTCGGGGAAGTACGAGCCCTACGAATCAGCCAGTGTAAACAGCCGGGAAAGGGGACGGTTCCCCAAAATCGGCTGTTTGATTTGTTCCGCGCATCCAGCGCTTTTGTACGCTGTACGGGCGACATAATCGATGAATTGTAGCCTTTTTGAAGTTGAATATTCTTGTTGACAAGGGCGAACTCAGTGAATTATGATGATTTTATCACTCGAGTGATAATTTATAGAAAAGTTTGCTGATTCTAGAATTTTTCTGAAACAGCCTTTTTTTTAAAAAGATTATCACTCGAGTGATAGTAAATGAAATGAAATTATAGAGGTACTTCATTTACAGGAGGGGTTTACTTGGTTAGAAAAAAGGCAGCATTACTCCTTTTAACGTCGGCGATTGCAGCGGGATTGATTGGCTGCAGCACCGGCAGCGGCTCCGAAAGCGATACGAAATCGGGCGAGCCGGCCAAAACTCCGGCGGAGAGCAGCGGGCCGGTGGAGTTGACGATCGTAACGAACGGCGGACACTCGCAGGAAGCGTTCGATACCCGCATCGGCAATTCGCTCCGCAAAAAATTTCCGAACTATACGATCAAGTTCATCCCCAGCTCGGTTATCAAGTTCGCGGATCTGATCGCCACGAATACGATGGTCGATATCGTGTACGCAGCCGGCACGGACTTTACGAACGGGCCTTTGAAGAGCGGCATGGTGTACGACATGACCGAACTGATGAAAAAGCACGGTGTCGATCCGAACAAGGTTGGCATGAACTGGATGCAGGGGCAGAGCCCGGTATGGGGCGGCAAGCTGTACGGATTGCCGATCGGGGTCGAGACGCTGGCGACGTTTTACAACAAAGATATTTTCGATAAATTCGGGGTCGCCTACCCGAAGGACACTCCGACTTGGGACGAAATCTACGATATGAACAACAAGCTAACCCGGGTCGATCAAGGCACGTCGTATGTCGGTCTGGTCATGGCGCCGCAGCACGTCTCGCTTAACACGCTGTCGCTGCCGTACTACGATATGCAGACGGGCAAATCGTCGGTTATGACTGACGAAGCGAAGTGGAAGACGATTTACGAAATGATGGCGGTTCGGCCGCTATCGGCGGCAGGTTATAAAGAAAAAGTAGCGACTTTGAAAGCGCTGCCGGGTGAAGCGAATTTCTATAAAACGAGAGATGCGGCGATGGAGGTCGGCCTCGTTCATATCCCGCTTTCTTATGACATGAAGACTTTGAACTGGGACATTGCCGCGTATCCGAGCTTGAAAGAAGCGCCGGGAGTAGGCGCGCAAGCGAACCTGCTGTTTTTTGGAATTACGAACATGAGCAAAAATAAAGACGCGGCGATGGAAGTTATTAAATATTTGTATTCCGACGAATACCAGACCATTACGGCGCGCGACGGCAACTACCCGGTTATCGTCAATGACGATCGGATCAAGCAGTTTGCGCAAAATACGTACTACAAGGACCGCAACGTTCAATCGATATTTAAAACGAAGCTCGCGCCCGTCGCCCCAAAAACGATCTATGATCCGGATTTGCTGGCCATTTACCGCAAATATTCAGCCGATCTGGCGCTCGGCAATATGGATATGAACACGATGATGCGCAAGATCGACGAAGAAGTGCAGATGAAGGTTGCAGAGATCAAGAGCAGATAAACGGAACAAAAATAGGAGAACAAGCATGAACGATTTCAATGATTCCGCACAAAAATGGCTGGACTTGATCGGAAAGCCGCAAAACTATGAGTATCCGCCTCATCTACAGCTTATTCGCACGTTCGAGACGAGCGAATTTGTTGGCGAGTTGTATGAGCAAGCAAACGGCCCGGGTACGGTACAACGGACATTACTGATGCTGCCAAAAACGATTAACGGCAAATTGCCGGGGGTAGTCGTTCCGTTTTACTACCCCGAACGGGTTGCCGGATATAATCAAGACACACTGGAGCCAAACAACGAGCCTGGCATTGCGCTGGCCCTGCATCTTGTGCGCCGAGGGTATGTTGCAGTCACAGCGGAAGCGTTTCACTTGACCTACCGAAAGCTGGAATTGGAACGCAACGATTTCTCGCGTTGGCGGTTGTCTGCCGAGTATTTGCTTCGCGACCACCCCGAATGGACCGGCATAGGGAAACTAATTGCCGATACTCAGCTTCTGGTGGACCTCCTGTGCTCCGATCATCGCGTCGATCACAAACGTATCGGCATTGTCGGGCATTCGCTGGGAGGCAAAATGGCTCTGTACACAGGCTGTTTAGACCCTCGCATCAAAGCAATATTAGGAACGGACTTCGGGATTGAATGGGACCGAACGAACTGGTCGGAACCTTGGTATTGGGGAGCAAAATTAGATAAGCTGAAAGCCGCTAACATGGATCATGCCGAGCTGCTTCGCATCAGCGGACTCAAGTCCTTTGTGCTGATCGCAGGACTGTACGACAATGAAGATGCCTTGGATGTCCTCAAACGGGCCGGCTATTCAGATGCGTCGCAGTATCTATTCATCAATCACGCAACCGGACATCATCCGCCGATGGATGCCCTGGAACGAGGATATGATTTTTTACAAAAATCGTTGTAAAGAGTAACTGGGTTTGCAAATGACACGGATCAGCAGTGCAAGGAGCTGCTGATCCGTGTCATACGACAATCCGCTTGCAAGTTGAATTACAATTTTTGTTGACAATGTTTGCCAAAGCCATTTATGATTAATCCATCACCCGGGTGAAACGGCAGTTATAGTTTACGATATGGGAGGGGTTCATTTTGGCAAAAAGAAAAGTGGCGCTGCTTATGATTTCGTCGGCGCTTGTTGCAGGATTGGTCGGCTGCAGCGGAGGCGGCGGCACAAGTTCGGATGGCAATGAGAAGTCCGGCGAGCCGGTGAAAGCTCCGGCGGTTACTAACGAACCGGTAGAGCTGTCGATCGTGACGAACGCCGGGCATTCGCAGGAAGCGTTCGATAGCCGATTCGGCAATGCGATTCGCAAAAAGTTCCCGAATTACACCATCAAGTTCATTCCGAACTCGGCCGTCAAATTCACCGATCTGGTCGCTACAAATACGATGGTCGATATCGTCTACGCAGCCGTCAATGACTTTACGAGCGGGCCTTTGAAGAGCGGCATGGTGTACGACATGACTGAATTGATGAAAAAGCACAATGTCGATCCGAACAAGGTCGGCATGAACTGGGTGCAAGGGCTGAGCCCTGTATGGGGAGGCAAGTTGTACGGATTGCCGATTGGGGTCGAGACGCTGGCGACGTTTTACAACAAAGATATTTTCGATAAATTCGGGGTTGCTTATCCGAAGGACGGCCTGACGTGGGACGATGTGTACGATCTGAACAACAAGCTGACCCGGGTCGATCAAGGCACGTCGTATGCCGGTCTGGTCGTTGCGCCGGCTCAGCATTTTTCGCTTAATGCGCTTTCTCTGCCGTATTACGATATGCAGACGGGCAAGTCGTCGGTTGTAACCGACGAGGCGAAGTGGAGGACGATTTACGAAGCGATTGCGGTTCGGCCGATGACGGCGACTGGTTATAAGGAAAAGACAGCAACATTGAAAGCGCTACCAGGGGAAGCGAACTTCTATAAAACGAGAGATGCGGCGATGGAGGTCGGCCTCGTTCATATTCCGCTTTCGTACGATATGAAAGATCTGAACTGGGACCTTACGACGTACCCAAGCTTCAAGGAAACGCCGGGCGGCGGCGCGCAAGCGAACCTGCTCCTGTTCGGAGTTACGAATATGAGCAAAAACAAAGACGCGGCGATGGAAGTTATTAAATATTTGTACTCCGACGAATACCAGACGCTTACGGCGCGCGACGGCAACTATCCGGTTATCGTCAACGACGATCGGATCAAGCAGTTTGCGCAAAATACGTACTATAAAGATCGCAATGTTCAGTCCGTCTTTAAAGTAAAGCTGGCTCCGCTGTCCAAACGGACGATTTATGACCCGGACCTGGCGGCTATTTATCGCAAATATTTAACCGATTTGTCGCTTGGCAATATGGATATGAACACCATGATGCGCAAGGTTGACGAGGAAGTGCAGCAGAAGGTTGCAGAGATTAAGAGCAGATAACCCCCCCCATAAAGCGAAGGAATGCTTCGCAGCATAGTCCGATTGCTTTACGGGAGCTCCTTACAAAATAAATAGAGATGGAGAGAAACCAGACATGATCAAATTTTACATTTTGACCGACTTGGAAGGCGTATCGGGAACGGATTCGTTCACGCAGACACGAACGAACGATTCGGGACCGGAGGGCAAGGGCCCGTCGATGAAGCAGCTTGCCCGCGAGGTGAATGCTTGCGCCGAAGGCATCCGCGCCGTTTACCCGGATGCGGTCATCGACGTATGGGACGGGCACGGAAGCGGCGGTATCTTTCCGGAGGATCTCGTCGGATGTGACTATCAGCGGGACTACAGGCCGCATTGCGGCCAGTTGGCGGGCTACGCGGCCATGCTGTTTGTCGGCCAGCATGCGATGGCTGGGACGATCGACGCTCCTTTATGCCATACGTATTCCTCGCGCGACATCCTGTATTATCGGTTAAACGGCGTATTTATCGGCGAGTTCGGCGCGCGGGCGCTGCTTGCCGGCGTGCAGGGGGTGCCGACGATCTTTTTGTCCGGAGATGATAAGGCGGCGCTGGAAGCCCAAATGTTCGTGCCGGAAATCGAGACTGCGGTTACGAAGTTTGGCAAAGGCTTCGAGTCTGCCGTTCATATCGATGCGGACGAGTCGTGCCGGATCATTCGCGAAGGGGCAGAAAGGGCCGTCCGCCGTATGGACGAAATTGCTCCGTTTACGAGAATTACAGCCCCGTACACGTTCGAGGCCAGATATTACCGGCCCTTCTGGAAAGAAGGCGTAAAGGAGCAGGGAGCCCGCGTTTATGTCGACGATTATACGTATCGCGTAGAAACCGACGATATTTTCAAACTGCCGTTTTAACGGTATTACCGGATAAGCAACTCCAGAAACTTCCACGCCGCCGGCGTGAGCAGAACGTCCTTCAAGTAAGGGGCGCTGATGCTCCGCCGCGGCACCCCCTCCTCGATTTGGATCTCGTATAGGTTTCCTCTCTCCAGTTTATTCCGAATGAAGTTTTGGAACAGTTGAGTAAAGCCGTTTTTTAACATTTTTTCTCGCAACCGATGTGGTAGTCTGAAGGTAAGGGCTTCAGCCAAAAGCGGGCGGGGGAATGAACGGATGGAAGGGTCGGATAGCGAGCTTGTGTTTCAACCGCATACGTCCTCCGATTCGGAGGCGATTGTGGCAATGGTGAACCGCGACCCGTTTCACTTGTTGAACGGGATAACGGTGGCGGAATTTGAACGGGATTTGGACGAGCCGGGAGAACGCATCCGCGACAATACGTTTGTCGTGCGAATCGGCGGGAAGACCGCGGGTTATTTGTCGCTCTGTTTTGTTGCGGTGGTCTCGCATAGTAAGGTTTATTGCTATGGGACTGTGGATAAGGACTTTCGCAGGAGGGGAATCGGTACGGCCATGTTCCGGTTCATCTTTGCGAGACTGGGTAGTATTGCCCGACGGGAGGGCAAACCGATTCGTTTCATCCACAGGGCGATTACGAGCATTCCCGGCGAAACCGGCTTGGGGATTCGGTTTGGCATGAAGGAGCAACACATTCTGGAAGTCCTTTGTTTGCGCGGTACGGACGAGGGAGCTTCTTCCCGACCGATGCCGGGACTGCAATTTCGCGCCCCGACGGTGTCGGATGCCGCCCTCTGGGCGGATATTTACAACAAAGCGTTCGGCAGCAGCAAAAAGCCGGAAAGCGTAGTTTACGAATTTCAAGGGAGCGATTTTAGCCCGAAGCTGTATGTGCTGGCGGTGAATGAGGCCGGGGAGCCTGTCGGATTCGTCTGCTCTTCGGTAAAGGGGAGCCGCGGCCGGATTCCGACCATTGCGGTGAAGCCCGAGTGGCAAAGGCGCGGAATAGGGGAGGCCTTGTTAACCGAAATCTTGCGGCGCTTGAAGCAGGAGGGAGCCGAGGAAGTTCGGCTGACGGTAGACAGCCGCAACGATGCGGCCAAAGCGCTGTATGGCAAGATCGGTTTCCGTCTGGATTACAAAAGGATTCATTACGAGGCCGAATTTTTGCCATAAGTTGATCGGAAGAGAGGGGGAAGATCCGTGTTAAGCATGCGTAAAGTTAACCGGGATGATCACGAATTCCTGGTCCGTATCGATTTGAAGAACGACGGCTATACGGAGTCCGCTGTTATGGAGATGAGCGAGGCGGAGAAGCGGGAGCACGAAAATAAAATTATGAGCTTCCTCGTGGATGAAGAGAGAGGCGGATATGTGATCGAGGACACGGCTCAGGAGAAGCCGATCGCCATGATCCTGTATGCGATCGCAAACCGGGACCGCGAATATCCGTGGAAAACGATCTATAGCGAGCTTGACCGCTCTTGGTTTCAAGAGGACGGACGTTTTTTGGAAGTATTCAATCTGTGGGTGCACCCGGATTATCGCCGGACGGGCTTGGCGACTCAGTTAAAGCGAAAACTGGACGAGGAAGCGGAGCGCTGCGGCGTGAACTTGATCTATACGCATACGGAGGAGCGGAATCTTCACGTGGTCGAGCTGAACGAGAAGCTCGGCTACCGGCAGGTGCGGCGAGGTCCGATCTGGGACGATGTTGTTCGGATCAGCTTGATCAAACAACTGTCCGCCGAATCGCGTTCACCCGATTAAGGGCGTGCAGCCGGCATGAAGCGGCCGCCTATTTTGCACTGGGGGAGAGAAGCATTTGAATATTAGCCTACGGAACGTATCCGACCATAACTGGTATGCTTGCACGAAGCTGAAGGTGAAAGCCGAGCAGCAGGCTGTATTTCCGGTACCTGTCGTCTACTGGATTGCCGAATCGAAATTTGAACCACACTTCGAGCTCCGTGCGGTTTATTCGGGGGAAGAACCGGTCGGATTTGCCGTGTTTTGCAGCGAGGCCGATGAGGAGGGCAATCACTGGATTATGGCGCTGATGATAAACGAGAAGCATCAAGGGCAAGGCTATGGCCGGGCGGCGATAAAGATGCTGATCGAGCAGCTGCGGCTAATGAAGGCGAAGCGGGTGATGATCGGGCATAGGCCGAATAACGAGGTGGCCGGCAGATTATACGAATCGTTAGGCTTCAACAAGATTAGCGAAGAGCTCATAGACGGCGAAATCGTCCGGTGTTTGTCGTTGTCGTAAGCAGAAGCAAATTCAGCATCGCTGGAAACGGGGGATGGAAGTGAGGACTCAGCCAGAAGTTATACTTAATCGGCTAAAAGACGAAAGAATCGTTCCTCCCGATTGCGAGCTGGGGCGGCAAATGTCGGGGACAACCGAAGGATGCGTGTATATCGTGAATCGCGGCGATCATCCGGTATACATTTTGAAAATGGACGCTCCCGAGTATGTGCGGATGGTCAGCGATTTTCTCCGGACTTATGAAGGTCCGCTAATCCCCGCGCTTCATTTTACCGATCCTGCCTGCGACTATTTCGTCTATGCGTATCTCTCCGGGACGGTCCATGACGAGAGGGGCCGGAAAGCCGATTGGCTGAAAACGTTGTCCGAGATGCTCCTAAATCGTTATGAACGGGTCTCCTCCATAAAAGGTTGGGGATGGCTGGACGAACCGCGCGGTTCTTGGACAGAGCTATTGCAGCTGTCCGTCGCCCAGGCGCGCCAGACAATCGGGGATTTGCTTCCTGCGGAAGATCATGAGATGGTCATGCGGCTTCCGGCGGCTATATACCGCTCGCGTGATCCGGAAGCGTATTTGCTGCACGGCGATTGTGGCGTTCATAATTTCGTATTCGAGTCGTCGCGGTTACAAGGCGTTATCGATCCGATCCCGATGATCGGTCCGCCGCACTATGACTTTCTTTTCGCCTTCTGTTCGTCTCCTGACGATCTTACTATGGAGACGCTGCTCGAGGGGGCGAGCTCGCTCGACAGTTCGGCATTGCATCAGACGGATCGCCGGACTAGGATAGAGGAAGTTCTTGTGCTTTTGTACTGTCGGATCGGGACGTGCTTGAAGCACCATTCTCTAGATTTGCCGGACTATATTCGGGCTTGGGCGTATTGGCGTAAGCTTAGAAATGAGGAACCGATATAGGCTCGCCGAAGGAAGAACAGGAGGAGTGACGAAGAATAGGGAAGAGCGGCGAGCCGCTGCCTAGCATAGCGGAACTACTTGTTCCGTTATTGCGCAGGGAAGGGCCGGAGACGGTCCGATAACGGAAGCGAATGTTCCGTTAAAGCCGGAAAAAGGAGCCGTTTCCGGCTCTTCTCGAGGGTATAGCGGAACTTTCGGTTCCGCTATAAGGGGAAATTGTGGAGGGATACAGATATAGCGGAAGTTTCGTTTCCGTTACCGTTCAGCCGTCAGGATCAGCCACACCCGTACTGCGCGACTGGTAGTGGCAGGTGGTCGTATTTGGCTTACAGCGCACCCACCTATCCAGATATAACGATAATTATCAGCGCTCTTAGTTTTTAATAAGGTATTGACCGCTGGATGCCGAAGGCATACAATAGGGATACGCGTTAGGATTTTTTTATTCGCCTTATCTATACGTGTAAATATGAATCGGGAGGTGGACTGTTCTAGGAGGCCCGTCTCAAGAAAGGCGCTATTTGGGAAAGCGCTGTCACAGCTTGGGTATGGATGGAAACGAACAGCTACAACGACGGGGGAAGTTACAAACAGAAGGTCCGTACCAGAGACTGGGGCGGCAAGTAGGCAGGACATTATGACAAAAGTGATCGTTTAGCGCGTGCTGCATGGTGCGTCTGCGTAAAAAGCAGGCTTCGGGGCGATCCGCTCTACAAGGTTACCGTTTAACAGGGCAAGGAGTTTCATAGCAGGACGGATTGTGCGATGGGAATGTGGTTTGCATATTTTGTGCAAGATTGATGCGGATTCACCTGCAAATCGATTTTTTACAACTATTATCTATACGTATAAATATTCCATTCTACAACTCTACATTTTCCATAAGTGAGGGGATCAACATGAACATATTCCATAAAAAATGGGTGGTTTTAGCGCTTCTCACCTCTGTCGTCGCATCGGGCTGCGGCAAGACGTCCGGAGGCGTCAAGGAAGCAGACGGTTCATCTGGGGTTAGTGAGGAGCCGGTCAGCCTCGTCCTGTTAAACGATTCCGGCATCGAGCAGGAATTTATCGAGCAGGTGGCGGCCGAGGTAAAGAGAAAACATCCGAGCATCGACTTGAAAATATACAGAAGCGAAAAAGGCTCTACGCTCGATGAGCTGATTTTGGCGGGCGAAACGCCGGATTTGATCGTTTCCTACAACGGGAAAATTGCATCGTACCGGGACAAGGACCTGCTGTACGACATGACCTCGCTGATCTCCTCGCGCAAAGTCGACCTGGGCCGGTTTGACTCGGGCTATATCGAGGACGTGAAAATCGCCTCCACCCAAAACGAACTGTTCGGTCTGCCGATCAGCCTGGCCTATCATGCGCTTTATTATAACAAAAGCTTGTTCGACAAATTCGGTGTGGCCTATCCGAAGGACGGCATGACGTGGGAACAGACGCTGGAAGTCGCTAAAAAGATGACCCGTAATGAAGGCGGAACACAATACCGCGGCTTCGATATCGGCAATATGGTATGGGCTTCACAGCCGCTCGGCATCGCGGCGATCGACTACAAGACGGATAAAGCGACGATGCGCACCGATGAGTGGAAGCGGGTATTCGAACTTATGAAAGCGTTCTACACGATTCCGGGCAATATGACGACAGGCAAGGCGAAGGATAACTTCCTGAAAGACAAAACGGTCGCGATGTACGCCGATCTGAGCATTGCGAGCGAGCTGGAGATTGCCGCCCAGGACGGGCTGGACTGGGATGTCGTACAGTATCCGAGCTACACGGAGAAGCCTAACACCTACGGCAACGCCAGCGTCAACGTGATTATGATTACGAAAGCGAGCAAGCATAAGGAGCGGGCGATGCAGGTAGTCGAGGCGGCCGTATCGGACGAGGTGCAGCTCGAGAGCTCCAAGTCCGGTCGGGTTACGCCGCTGCTCAAGGCGGACATTAAGCAAGCGTTCGGTATTAACAAGCCGGTGTTCAAGGGAAAAAGCGTACAGAGCATTTTCAAAAGCAAGCCGGTCAAATACCCGATCGCTTCGCAATACCGCAGCAAGGCGGAAGGAATCGTACGGGTGAAATTCGACGAGTACGTGAAGGGGGCGGTCGATGTCAACACCGCGCTCGCGCAGGCCGACGAGGAAATCAACAAAGCCGTCGCCGCCGAAGCGGGTAAATAAGACGTAAGTGCGGCAGAGGGAAAGCGCTATTTCTGCGGATTGAGGGTTGCCGAATGAAATGTAACAAGATTGAAATATTATTTTCATGTGGCTTTAATGAACAAAGCCTATACTAAGAGTCGACCCCCTTTTCATAATATAGATCATTGGACCTGCGGCCCGTTGCCGCGGGTCCCTTTTTTTGTTCCGCTTGCGCCCAGTTTGGCTATAACCATTTTCACCCGGACCTGCGGCGGGATCGATATGATATGTTGATTGCAGTAGGGAGGAGCGAAGATGACGCTTTATATATCGATCGAGCCGAACGAGGCTGACAAAGCTTTTGTGAGAGACGGCATGATTGCTTATAACCGTAGGCATTTTCCCGAGCGGTTGAGAGGCAACTACCGGGAGGTAGCCGTATTTGTCAAAGATGCCGAAGGCCGGACCTGCGGCGGACTTGTAGGCGAAATATGCTGGAACTGGCTCGAGGTGCAATATTTGTTCATCGAGGAGCCGTATCGCAAGTCGGGGTACGGTGCGAAGCTGGTACGCGAAGCCGAGCGTATAGCTAGAGCAGGAGGATGCGACTTTATGAAGCTGGATACGCTAAGCTTTCAAGCGCCGGAGTTTTACACGAAAATTGGTTTTGAGGTATACGGAACGATCCCGAATGCCGGCGGATATACGCATTACTATATGAAAAAAGACTTGCACCCGGAGGAGCTTTAGGATGCAAACGCCGTTATCCGCCATGCTGCTGCAAACCGAGCGCCTCATCATTCGTCCGTACATCGAAAGCGATCTGACGGAATCGTTCGAGCTGATGCAGCACCCGGAGCTATTCACCTATATGCATATGGATGTATTGCCGCTTGAAGCCTACCGACAGCTGTTTCAATGGCTGCTGAGCAGTTACCGGACACCGTTTCACGAGCCGTTCAAATATTCGTTCGCCATACGCAGCAAAGCGTCGGGAGTGTTCCTCGGCTGGTGCGGCGTCGGCGTGCTGGATTGGATGGCGCCCGAGAAGGAGCTGTATTACTTGATCGGCCGCGAGCATTGGGGAAATGGCTATGCAGCCGAGGCGGCGGCCGCTCTGGCCGCTTACGCCTTCGATGTGATCGGGCTGGAACGGCTATATGCCAAGGCCGATTCGCGAAACAAGGCGTCGCGGAGAGTTCTCGAAAAGCTTGGGTTTACGATCGACCGGGTGCTTGAAGGGTTAACAGGGGAATATGCGGACTGCAACGGGGAACTGCTGCACGTGATTACCCAAGATCGGTTTCGCGCTGCGAATTGAAAAATGCCAAAAAGCAGGTCCTGAGCCGCACAATTGCCGGCTTCGGGCCTGCTTGAGGTTCAACCGCCGGCAAAAGAACTTTTGCCGGGCGATCGCTAATACGCAATCGTTACGGTCCGAGTCGCCTCGGTATACGTGATCTTCGCTCCGAGCACTTCGGACAGCAGCCGGACTGGCACCATCGTATAGTCGCCGATCAGCTTGGCCGGGGTGTCGGTGGTCCGCGTCTCGCCGTTTAGTTCGACTTCGTTCTTAGTCGTGTACAGCGTTACTTTCCGAGTTCCTTTCGTATATACCGCCGCCTGGTTGCCAGAATCCCACTCCACGCTCGCGCCGAGTGCAGCCGCCAGATCGCGGACGTACAAATAGGAGGAGCCGTCCTCGATAACCGGCTTTTGCTTCATCGGGTAGTTAAGGCCATCAAGCGTATAGCTGCTGGCATCAAGTCCGAAAACGACGGTTCGCTGAACCGGGGCAGCCGAGTCGGACAGCCTTTTGTAGGAATCGGTATTGTTGTGCAGCTTCTTCTTGCCGATCTCCGCCGCTGGCTCCGTCGTAAAGTCCCACTCCTTGACCTCCGTTACCCGCTGGCCGCCCTTCGTCAACTGGAGCGTCAGCATAACATGGTAGCTCGTATCCGGCTCGAGCGGCTTGCGCGGGATGAGAAGAACGGCGGCGTCCAGCGACGAGTCGTTTTCAGGCGAATTGATCCAGAAGTCGACGGATTTCTTCGTGCCGTTGTTCATCAGGTCGGCCCCGAGCACCTTGACCTGCTCCATACCGAGGCCGTAATATTCGGCCATGATCGGATAGCCAACCGGGTATTCGCTGCCGCTGTGGATGCGGATCGGGTCCGGCTCCTCATTGCCGCCGAAAACGGTCGGCGCATAGCGATCTCCTGGCGCCGGTGAAACGACGAGCTTCGGCTCCTCTTGGCGATCCATACCGAACTCGATCACCGTATAAAAGCCGACCTGGCTGATCCCGATTTCTTTTAAGTACGGGTCCAGAAACGGACTGCGGTGATAAGGGGCGTCGAACAGCGAGTCGACCGAACCCGCGATCGAGTCTTTCGAGTAGGCGACGTCTTCGCCCACACCGGACGTATACCCGAAGTAGACGGCGCGATCGAACGGTCCTTTGCCGGTAAAACCGGGCTTGTCCGGATTTTCGGCGTGCATGCTTTCCGAGTCGTCCTTGCCCTGTTTGATCTTGTTCAGATCCAGATAGGCGGCGTGGGAGGAGGCGCTAGCATTCAGTTTGTCATTGAAGACTACCTTCGGCAGCCCGAACAGGGTCCGGTAATCGTTAACGGCGGCTAGTCCGACGATCTGCGCGGCGTTTGCGGCGGCGAATTGCTTGATTGCATCGCTGGCAACGGTAAACGTCCACGATTGGTCGATCGGCTCGTATCCGCTGTAAACAATGCTCATGCGGACCGTATGCGTGCCGGGCGTCAAATCGGCTGTCGGCGTGTACAGGAACGCCTCCTCTTCTTTATCGTAGACGGCTGCGACCTTCGTCTCGTCGATATACATCGAATAGGAATCCGGGGGAGTCGTCATATCGGATGTATAGTAGAAGCGGATCGGGGGCTTCGTGGTGCCAACCGTTTCTTTTGGCGTTCCGAGAGATTTGTAGGAAGCGGCCATCGATTTCGCAGGCGAAAGAGATAGCCCGGCGACCGAAAGCAGCAAGGTCAGCGATAACAGCAGGAGCAGCTTGGCGAGAGTGGCTGGCGATTTCAAGTTCGGCAAACCTTCTTTCCACAAAATAGCGAATAAGGGGCATTCTATCTCTCATCATAGCGGAAACGGCAGGCGTTGGATAGTGAAAAGAAAAGGCATTCAAGGCTGCACAACGCCCAGGATGCCCGGCTGAACTGTAACGGAATGAATCGTTGCTACCGTTAATGGTTCATGTCATTCGTAATGGTCACGGGTGCTGTCATTACCGTGCGATTGTCCAGCGTAACGATCGCGCGCCTTCCTTGCAACGGGCCGCCGCGGATGTTTGCATAGCCGTCATAGGAAGCCGTTCGCAGACGTTTGCGGATGGCTTTTTTGCGCAGCCCTGGGGTCGGTTACCTATAATGAGCGGAACTTGCTCGGGGAGAGCCCGTGGGCATTCGCGAAGGCGCGACTGAAGCTGTACAGATCGGGATAGCCGACCGTCAGGGCGATCTCGGTGACGCTCAGATCGGTTTCGCGCAGCAGCCGGGCCCCTTTTTGCAGCCGCAGCGATTGGATGTATTGCCCCGGAGACTGTCCGATTCGTTTCGTCAGCGCGGTGGTCACGTATGAACGGTTCAAGCCGAAATCTTGCGCGATTTGGTTCACGTTGATCGCTTCGGTATAATGCAGCTCCATGTACCGAATACAGTCATCCAGCCAGCCGGACTCGGCGGGCGGCTCCTCTCTGTGGGCCGCGTACAGCTCCGCAAACAGGCTGTACGTCTGGCCAAGCAGCGCCAGCTCTGCGGCGGGGCCCGTGCCCGCCTCGTCAACCAGATGCTTGAGCAGCCGCTCCAACTGGCTGTCGACAAGCCCGAACCGGCAAGGCTCCGCAGCCGTCAAGCCGAGCCGCTCCAGCAGAAGCGGCGCCTGCACCCCGTCAAAGGCGAGCCAGTACATTCGCAGCGTCCTTTCGGCGGGGAGGAGCCGGTATTCGTATCGGAGTCGCCCGGAAACATGCAGAACAGATCCCCTTTGGCCAGCAGCGCCGTCTCCCCGTCGAACGCGAAGCGCACCCCCCCATCCACAACAAAATGCACACTGTAATAGTCCATCCGCTTAGGCCCCACTTGATAATTCGGCTTGGCCAAATTCGTACCCGAACGGATGAGCCGAAGTCCTCCCGCGTCTCCAAGGTCCGAAGGAGAGTAAAGCCGGTTGACGGCGTATTCGTGGGCATATTCCTGCAATCCGGAGTCCTCCTTTGTTTCGCAACCATTTTCGTTACTATACTCGATGTCTAACAAATTGACAAATGACAACAAAACAGATCGACATTTACCCGCCTCGGCTTGCTCTTTATGATGGAAAGAAGACAACGACGAACAGACTTGCGATCAGGCAGCTACTCATAAGGAGGATGTTCGGATGAGGCATAACGGTAAGTCATTCATCATGGCAGGAATAGCCGTTTGTTTCCTTTTTTCGGGGTGTTCGGCAGGAAAGGGGAGCGGCGAACAAGAACAATCTAGTGAAACGTACAAGCCAAGCACGGAGCCCGTAACGATCCGCATTGCAACGACGCCGTCGGCGAGCGTGACGGAAGACGATTTCCGGCTGCTGTTCACCGAGCCGGTTAAGGCGAAATATCCGCATATTACGCTGGAGCTGGTGAAGTACGGGAATGGGTCGACGGTGGAGGATTGGATCGCGTCCGGCAGCGTCCCCGATATGATGCTTGTCTGGAACGGCGAATTGGGCGGCTATGCCAAATACGATCTGCTTGAAGCGATCGATCCGCTTATCAAAAAGCACGGGCTTGACCTGACCCGCTTCGACGGTATAGTGCTCGATGCGGTAAGAGCGATTTCGTCCAAATCCGAGCTCTATGGTCTGCCTTATGCGGTGCAACTTAACGCCTTGTATTACAACAAAGACATTTTCGATAAGTTCGGGACATCTTATCCGAAGGACGGAATGACGTGGGACGAAGCGATCGACCTTGCCAAAAGGCTGACGAGGGAGGAAGGCGGCGTACAATACCGCGGGCTTCATCCGGAGACGATTATGCGGCTGGCGTTTCCCTTTTCGATCAATCTCATCAATCCGAAGACGAACCGGGCGGACATAAACAACGACAGCTGGAAATCGGCCTTCGACGTCATGGGGCGGATTATCGGCATTCCCGGGAACTGGTCCGCTACGCCTGCCTATACGACCGCTTTCATGAAAGACCAGAACGTCGCGATGCTCGCTTCGATCAACTTGTTCGATCAGCTGGAGAAGGCAAGCAAGGATGGATTTACGAACTGGGATGTCGCCCAGTATCCGAGCTATCCCGACAAGCCAAACGTTTATGGAATGGTCGATACGCATATTGTCGCGATTACGAAAACAAGCAAGCACAAAGATCAAGCCCTACAAGTCGCGGACGTCATCACATCGCTACCGGTGCAGAACATGCTGATGCAAAGGGGTAGATTGTCCTCTTTGTCGGATACCGGTCTGAAGAAGAGGTTTGGAGAAGAGCTGCCGAGCTTGAAAGGAAAGCGTATCGACAGCATTTTCAAAAGCAAGCCGGCTCCCGGTAAGGAATTTTCCCCGTATTTTGCCGAAGCCAGGACGATATTGCTCCAGGGCTTCAACGAATTTGTGGCCGGGAAAGATGCCAATACCGTTTTGCGGGAGGCGGAAGAACAAGTGAATGCGATGCTGTCCCAAAAATAACATAGATTTGACGACGACAGGAGGCGATAACCGTGAAGAAACCGAATATACTGCTCATTACGAGCGATCAGCAGCACTGGAATACGATCGGAGCGTTCAACAGCGAGATTCGTACCCCGAATCTCGACCGGCTCGCAAAGGAAGGAACTGCGTTTACGCGGGCGTACTGCCCGAATCCGACATGTACGCCGACGCGGGCCACGATCATTACCGGCCAGTATCCGAGCCAGCACGGAGCATGGACGCTTGGCACGAAGCTGCTGGAGGAGCGTCATACGGTGGGGGAAGACTTCACCAAGGGCGGGTACCGTACGGCGCTGGTAGGCAAAGCCCATTTTCAGCCTCTGCGCGAGACGGAGGCGTATTCGTCGCTGGAATCTTATCCGATTTTGCACGATCTCGATTTTTGGCGGAACTTTCACGGGCCGTTTTACGGCTTCGACCATGTGGAGCTGGCGCGCAATCATACGAACGAAGCGCATGCCGGGCAGCATTACGCCATCTGGATGGAGGAGAAAGGCTGCACCAATTGGCGAGACTATTACGCGTCTCCTACCGGCACAATGGACCGCGGCATCAAGCATACATGGCCGATTCCGGAGCAGTTCCATAACAATGCGTGGATTGCCGAACGGACGAATGCTTTGCTGTCGGCCTATAAGGAGAACGACGAGCCGTTCTTCCTGTGGTCGAGCTTCTTCGACCCGCATCCGCCGTATCTCGTGCCGGAGCCGTGGGATTCGATGTACGATCCGGAGCAGCTTACGATTCCGCGCGTTACCCCGGGCGAGCATGACCGCAATCCGCCGCATTTTCGCCTGACGCAGGAGGAGCAGCCGGATTTCTCCGCCTGGAACGAAACGGGCAAAGGCATACACGGCTACCATTCGCATGTGAACGTGTCGGAGAGCGAGCGTAAACGGCAGGTGGCGACCTATTACGGCATGATTAGCTGTATGGACAAATATATTGGCGCCATTCTCGACAAGTTGGAAGAGCTGGGACTGGCGGAACATACGGTCGTCGTCTTCACGACCGACCATGGCCACTTTTTCGGCCAGCACGGCTTGCAGCATAAAGGCGGCTTCCACTATGAAGATTTGATCAAGCTGCCGTTTCTCGTCCGTTATCCCGGCCATGTGCCGGAAGGGCGCGTAAATCCGGCGATTCAGTCGCTTGTCGACCTCGCCCCGACATTTTTGTCGCTGGCCGGCATTCCGGTACCTCCGGCGATGACCGGGGTGGATCAAAGCGCCGTTTGGCAAGGGACGAAGCCAGCTGCCCGCGATCATGCCGTATGCGAATTCCGCCACGAGCCGACGACGATTCACCAGAAAACGTACGTCGATCCTCGGTACAAGTTAACGGTGTATTACAACCAAACGTACGGGGAGCTGTTCGATCTGGAGGAGGACCCGGGGGAAATTCGCAACCTGTGGGACGAGCCGCAGTGCGCCGCGCTGAAGTCGGAGCTGCTGCTGAAGTTTATGTGGGCCGAGCTCGGCAAAGAATCGATGCCGATGCCGCGTATTTGGGGCGCATAACCGTATAATCCCTGCGGAAATAAAAGGGGAGAGGCTTTATACGAAGCCTCTCCCTGTTTGCCGTTACCGGCCGGCGATGCGGGCAGCCGCCTTTTTACGGGCCAGCCCGTAGCATTTGCGGCATACCGGCAAGTAGCTTTCGTTGCCGCCGATCATAATCTGTTCGCCCTCGAAGACGGGTTCCCCGTCCTTGCAGCGCATATTCATCGTCGCTTTGCTCTGGCAATGCCAGCACACCGTCTTCACTTCTTCGATCTTATCGGCCAGGGCGAGCAGATGATAGCTGCCCTCGAACAATTTGCCCAGAAAATCGGCCCGGAGGCCGTAAGCGATCACCGGAATATCGAGCTCGTCGACGATGTCGCATAGCGATCTTACCTGCTGCTCGTTCAGAAATTGGGCTTCGTCGACGAGGATGCAGTTGGGCATCTCCCGCTCCGCAAGCTTGAACATATCAAGCTTGGCCGTGATGACGATGGCTTCCTTGCGGATGCCGATGCGGGATGTGATCGCTCCCGTGCCGTACCGGTCGTCGACGGCGGGCGTGAACAGCAGCACCTGCTTGCCTTGTTCCTCATAATTGTGAGCGGTTCGGAGCACTTCGATCGATTTGCCGCTATTCATCGCTCCGTACCGGAAATAAAGCTTCGCCACTTGAGTCCGCGATCCTCTCTGTTCTATAGTCGTCTCTGCATGGAAGTCTATATCAGCATACCGGAATTCGGCGGCGCTGGGTAGGGGAAATAAGCCCGCAATTTGCAAATGCAGGAAAGACCGCCTAGTCTACAGCAGGCAGCGAAACAGGCGGGTGGGCCTATTTCAGCAGCCGCAGCTGGAACGAACGGATGGCTGCCTCGCCTAACTCCTCAAGCAGATCGTAGTTCGCCCATGCGCCAACGATGGCGCCGATGCCGGGGAGGAGCTGAAGCATTTTGCGGAAGTCGATCGTATCCCGGTATTCCTGCTGCAGCTTTTCCCAATCGACCGACTGCAGCGCCTGCTCTCCGGCGGGGTATTGTCCGGCAAAGGCGTCGTAATCGCGTACGATCCGGTATACGCGGACTTTATGATCTCCGCCCGAGAAAGCGAGCTGGAAGACGTAAAGCAGAAACAGCCGCTCGCGGTAATCATGCGTGGAATAGCCGTACAGATGGGCCAGCTCGAACAGGCATTTCATCTTGATCGCGATCAGGGCGGGGAAGTCGACAAGCCCGAGGGCGAACCCTCCGGCACCCGTGCCGGCTCCTTCCGCAGCGGCGATTTTTTTGTACGTATTTACGAGCGCAGCCGCCTTATCGTCGCGCTGCTTCAGTGTAAGTCCCGTTTGCGGAAGCCCCTTTGGCACGAAATCGAGCGTGAACAAGACGGTATGAAAAATGCCTTTGACCGCGGATGTTATCGTCTGATGCACCTTGGCGGGTATTTTTTCGTTGATTTTGGTTTGCACCGTTTTGCCTGTACGCTCCAGGAATCCGGGCGGCTTGAACAACTGGCTCTCCCACTGTGCAAGCTGTGCGCGTACCGTCTCCTCATATGAATTCATTCGCTGGCCGCCTCGCTTTTCATCTGACCGTCTCTCTTGTATATGCATACGCAGGTGAGCGCTTTTGGTCGCATGGAAATGGAAGGAGAATAAGCGGCGCAAAAAGCCCGTCCGGTGCGTCGAAGGGACGCCCCTGGGCGGGCTTGGGCAAGCGGATATTACTTGGCCGTAGTGCCGATAAGCTTATAAGCTCGTCCACATAGGGAACCGTTTCTTGAACGGGTCCGTGTGAAGTTTACTTTTTGGCCGCTTCATCTGCCGTAATCTGTTTGTTTAGCTTTTCTTCCTCTTCGCGCAGAGCGGTGTTGATATCTTTCGACCCGTCAATAACCGCCATCATCGCATTGCCGATCGCCGCTGCCGCTGAAGTATTATACTGGTTGTACGCAATCGTTTTAGGCCCTTTTTGCGCCGTGACCGCGCTAATGTTTTTGCCCTTCCAATCGGCTACGTCGCGGGCGAATGCGGACTTCACGTCCGGATTTTTCAGCGGAGCGAGGAATGCCAGCTTCGATGCGCGTTCTTGCTGCACTTCGTCCGTTAGCAACTGGGCAATCGCTTGAAACGCTTCGTCGCGGTGCTGGCTCGTTGTTGGCACGGTCAAGACGACAGGATAGGGCTGTGACGCTACTCCTTTTAAGTCGCCCATTTCCGGAAAGCTGGCGGCGTCCCAGTTCGGCACATTGGCGTTTACCGTTGCGGCGTACGAGTTGTAAGCGCTAGTCATCGCCGCTGTTTTTTCCTTCAGGAACAGATCGTACCCGTATGCCTCTTTGACTGCGTTGTAGCCTGGCGCTGTATAGATCGGAATGAATTTATCCGCGATTTTTTTCCAGTTGTCGGTATTGATGATAGCCCGGTTCGTCTTCGCGTCGATAAAATCATATCCGTATTGATTGGCATTAATAAAATTCGATGGCGGTCCCACGTAGCCGCGATACGTAACTCCGCCTTCGGAACGGGTCATTCGTTTGGATACGTCGATCATTTCCTCCCAGGTCAATCCGTTTTTCGGATAGGGCACGCCGAACTTGTCGAACAAGTCTTTGTTGTAGTACAAAACGAACCGGAGCTCATAAAGCGGCAATGCAACCAGTTTCCCGGTATCCAGGCTGCGCATCATATCGAGCGATGCTGTTTCGATCCGGTTCAGATCAAAGTTATGTTTCTTGACCAGATCGGACAGGTCGCCGAGCAGTCCGTTATCCTTCACCGCCGGCAGCGAAGCGAAGGAGGCGAGCATGACGTCAAGATTCGTTTTGGAGACGACCACATTGGCTAACGTATTCTCCTCTTTGTTGACGAGCACTTTGAACGAGAGGTTCGGGTATTTTTTCGCGATCAGTTGTCCGTACTGCTGCTGAAATGCGTCTCCGACCGGGCCGTCGGCCGGCACATGATACCATGTCAATTCAACCGGCTTTTGTTCCGCACTTTTGGATGCTGGCAACTTGCCGTCATCCTTCGCGCCCGTATTCCCCGTTCCACATGCTGCCGTCGTCAACGTCAGCGCCGCAATAAGCAGCGAGCTTGTTCCTTTCTGAACGTTCATGGTCACAGTCCCCTTTTTTCATGTATGACTTCAACGTTATTATAAAATTCCTTCTGGCAAAATGATTTATCTGCTTGGTCGGTTCTTTTACCAAACTGGACGATCGCGTTATAATGAGCGAGTAGCGAGCAGGTGGGCGTTAGTAGACTCGGGTTCATATGGAGGAGGCATATCGAACATGAGGTTTCCGAGGTATCGGCTGCATAGAGAGCTGTCCATCGAAACGATCATCTCGTTTTCATACCGTCAACTGCCCAAACAATATTTCAGCGTCGGCGAGAGTCACGATTTTTGGGAATTTGCATACATCGACCAAGGGCAGGTTGAAGTATTTACGGATATCGGCCGGTACGACTTGAATCAAGGAGACATTATTTTTTACAAGCCCAATTTATTTCATGTCGGGAAAACAAATCCCGAAGACAGTCCGGTATTGGTCAATTTGTCGTTTGAATGTGATGCGGCGTGCATGAGCTTTTTTCCTCATCATCAATTCAGGCTTGAGCAGCAGGAGCTCCAGCTTCTGACAAACCTGGTCAAAATCGGAACGGAGGCGTTCGATCCTCCTGTCGATTCCGCGCGAATGAGATTTCCGAACCGGTGGGAAGGGGCCAAATTCGGCACGGAGCAGCTTATTATTAACTATTTGGAAATCTTTTTGCTGGAATTAATTCGCAATGGCGAAAGGCGAAGCGACCATGCGAAGCCGGCATCCGTCATGAAGGACAACCAGCAAACGAGCGAAGTGCTAAAGCTCATTGAATATATGACTCGGCATATTGCGGCGGAAGATTTATCGATAGACGAACTTTGCAACCAGTTTGCAATCGGACGAACCCAGCTGAAGACAAAGTTCAAGGCGCAAACGGGGTACGGGATTATGGAATATTGGCGACTGATGAAAATTGAACACGCAAAGCGGATGATTGCCGACGAGCAGTACAATTTTACCGAAATCGCCGAATGTCTGGGCTATAACAACGTGCATAGCTTTTCCCGGCAGTTCAAAAATATGACAGGCATGACGCCATCGGACTATTCGCGGACGATTGATGTAAGATTCGTAACGGGGAAACCGTTTTTTCGATTCACTCGCGACGATTAGTCATCATTTTGCAATCGCTTTCGTACAAAAAAGCCCGCCCGGCGCGTCAAAAGTGACACCCTGGGCGGGCCTGGCTGGTGATTCTCTTATTTGGCCGTCGTGCCGGAAAGCTTCGTCTGAATTTCCTTGTTCGCGGCTTCCTCCGCTTCGCGCAGCGCCGTGTTGATATCTTTCTGCTTCAGCAGTACGGCGTTGAAGGCGGTTGTCAAATGCTTCGCGCCGATGGCGGTGTGGGGAGACGGCTTGGCCGGCGGAGCGAATGTTTTCGGCAGGAAGGCGTTTATATTTTTCTTGGAGAGGTATGGCACGTCTTTGCCGAAATCTTTCATCACGTCGCGGTTTTTAAGCGTCGGGAACATCCCGTTTTTCGCCAGATGGCTCTGGAACTCATCTGAAGTGAGGTACGCGATGACCTCGAACGCGTCATCCTTTTTCTTGCTCATGTTCGTTATATAGAAGTAGGACGGGTACGGCTGTGGCCCGATCCCCGGCTTTTCTTTCCATTCCGGGAAAGAGGCGACGTCCCAGTTCAGGTTTTCCTTAAATCTGGCCGGTCCGAGGGCCGCGAGACCGAGGTATACCGCGATCGACTTTTCCTGATCGAACTTGTTCACCTGCACCGAATAGCTTACGGTTTTGCTGTCCACTTCATTGCCCGGCAGATGGTAAAATCTCGTCCACATATCGAACAGCTTCTTGAACTGGTCCGAGGTGAAATTCACTTTGTTCTGGTTGTCGGTATAAGGGATCGAGAACTGGTTGACGAGCATGCTGTGAGACATCGAGAGCGTAAAGCCCTGATACTGCACCCCGCCGTCCGTACGCGACAGCGGCTTGACGAGATCGTACACCTGATCCCAGGACAGTCCGTCCTTCGGATAGGCGACGCCGAATTTATCGAACAAATCTTTGTTGTAGAACATGGTCATCGTATTGTTGAAAACAGGCAATCCATAAATGCCGCCGTTTGCGAGCAGCTTCTGAATGTCGATCGTCGTCGGCTCGAGCCGGTTCAGATCGTATTTATTTTTCTTGATATGCTCGGAAATGTCGAACTCCAATCTGGAATCGGTCAAAAAGTTCGTCTGTCCGCTGGAAAGGTACAAAATATCGAGCGTTTGCCCGGCCGTAATCAAATTCTCGATCGAGGTGCCGGCGACGCGCGGAATAAACTTAGGCGTAATATAAGGGAATTTTTCTTTGATTTTATTACCGAACAGCTTCATGAACGCTTCCGTATCGTGGTCGCCGGATTCCGAGTAAAACGTAAGTTCGATCGGCTCTTTTTTCTCCGGCGCTTTGACGCCGCTCTCCGTCTCTTTACCGCTTGTCGTGCCGCTCCCCGATGAGCACGCTGCGACGAGCGATGCCAGCAGCGCGGCAGCCGTCATGGCGGCTGGAAGTTTCATGGATGATCCCCTTAGTTTCCTCATGGCAGTACCTCCCAAATAATTGGAGTTTCTTTTTGGACGCAGTCGAAAGCGCTCTCTATTTGACCTGCTTTCGATTCCGCACACCCCGAGAGTATCACAAAACCGGTGTAGGAAAGTTGCACCCGGTTATGATAAAATGTCAGTAAACTATTAATGTGCTCCACAGGAGGAACTATGTTGGTATTCGAACATTGCCCTTACCTGGATTTGGATCGCAGCCCGATTACAATCGAGATTTGTTACGATCATTCCCGCGGCTTCAAGCAGCTGTTTCATTTTCACCCGGGGATTGAGATCATTTATGTGCATGCCGGAGTCGGAAGCCTGGTCGTCGAACAGACTATTCATGAGGTGAAGCCGGGAACGCTCATTTTCATGAAGCCGTTTCAGCCCCACTATTTGAAGCTGCAAATCAGTCCGACGCAGCCGTATGTCCGCACCTTGATCAAGTATGATGTCGCCTACTTCGCCGAATATTTGAAAGCGTTTCCTTCGATTGCCCAGTTTCACGATTATATATGCGGAGATCCTGCAGGCTTGCAGGTGCAGTATATGTCCGAGCGGGAGCCCCTCGAGCGGTTTTTGGCGGAGCACAAGGAGAGGCTGCAGCGAAGTCCGATGTGCAGCCCGATGGAGGGCAACGCGCTGTTTCTCATCGCCCTGCTGCATTTTTTGTATCCGCTTTGGCAGAAGGGGGAGCCTGACCGCCAGCCGAAGCGGGCCGAAGTTCCGGTAGTCGTTCGGATGATGGATTGGATTAACGAAAATTACGACAAGGAGTTTCAGCTCGAGTCGCTGGCCCAGGCGGTTCATCTGTCCCCGAATCATGCATCCGGCCTGTTCCGCAAAGCGACCGGCAAAACGATCACCGAATTTATTATCGATCGCAGGCTGAAGCAGGCTTGTATATTGCTGAAGACGACGACCCGCTCCGTGCAGGAAATCGGCGAAAAGTCCGGGTGGCCGAACTTCAACTATTTTTGCAACATTTTCAAAAAGCGCATGGGCGTTACGCCCAAACAGTACCGCAACATTTGAAAAAAAGAAAAAAGCCCACGCGTCCGTTTGCGGAGCGTGGGCTTTGTGTATATGCTTTCGGTGTCCCGCTAGGCCATCTTCACTTGCGGGGACGATTAGATGCTGTACGTGCCGATATCGAGATGATCCATAATCTGCTCGCGAAGCTTGATGAACTCCGTGCTATTCCGGTTGCGGGGGCGCGGCATGTCCGCGTGCACCCGGCTGATTATGCGCCCGGGGCGCGGGCTCATCACATAAATCGTATCGGCGAGGTAAACCGCTTCGTCGATATCGTGGGTGATCAGCAGCACGGTCTTGCCCGTGCCGCGCCACAGCTTGATCAGCTCGTTCTGCATCGTCAGGCGCGTGATCGCGTCCAGTGCGCCGTACGGCTCGTCCAGCAGCAGCACTTCGGGATTCATAATCAGCGCCCGGGCGATCGAGGCCCGCTGCTTCATCCCCCCGGACAGCTGCGACGGATAATAATGCTGGAAGCCGCTGAGGCCTACCTTTTCCAGCACCTCGTCGATTCTTTCGCGGCGCTCGCGGGCCGGAACTTTGGCCAGCTCCAGACCGAAGCCGACATTATCCTCAACGGTACGCCACGGGTAGAGGGCATGTTCCTGGAAAATGAGGACGCGCTCCGGCGAAGGCTTTCCGGTCGGTTTGCCGTTTGCCAGCACTTTGCCCTCTGTCGGCTTATCAAGGCCTGCAATCATACGCAGCACGGTGCTTTTACCGCAGCCGGATGGGCCGACGATGGCTGCGAACTCGCCCTTCCCGATCGTAAAATCGACGTCGGACAGCACCTCGAGCGCGCCGAATCGCTTCGTTACCCGTTCGATACGGATTTCCTGCATTAACGGTCGCCTCCCATCACATACCGGTACCTCAGCAATCTGCGCTTAAGCTGCTCCAGCACGACGTAGTCGAGAAAAACGGCGATCGTGCCGATCATCACGATGCTGAGCAGGACGCCTTCCATGTCGGCAACTTCGCCGCGCCATCTGGAATAGTAGCCGAGGCCGGATAACGCGCCTCCGACCATTTCCGCGGCGATGAGCGACCGCCAGGCGTTGCCGAAGGCAACCTGGGCGCCGGTAATGAACGCCGGGAACGATTCGGGCGCGAATACTTTCGTAAGCTGCTGGAGCTTTGAAGCGCCGAATACGCGGGCCAGCTCCAGATGCGTCTTGCTTACGCCTTCCGTCGAGTTAAGCATCGACAGCGCCATCGGGAAGAAGCTGGCAATCGTAATGACGGTAATAATCGTTGCGTTTCCGAAGCCGAGCAGGATCACGAAGAAGGGTACCCACGTAATCGGCGGAATCGCTTGAAGAATCGAGATCAGGCTGCGCAAATAAATGGCGAAGCTGCGCGAAATACCGGCTAGCAAACCGAGCACGGCCCCGAGCGCGCAGGCGATCGGATAACCGAAGGCAAGCCGGATCAAGCTTTGCTTGACGCCGTCCATGAAGTCGGCATCCGAAAAGCTTTTGAACAGCCGCTCGAATACGGCTGCCACTCCCGGGAGAAGGAACGGTTTATGCAAATACCACGAGTAGACTTGCCATACCAGCAGCAGGCTGCCTACGGCGGCGAGAAACGGCAGCGTTTTGCGCAGGCCGTCGCCGTGCCGCTTCGCGGAGCGGTTCGGTTTATCGGTTGTCGAATTCACCGGGCTCTTCCCCTTACTTCAGCTTATTTTTTGGCCTGCTGCTGCTTCTGCCAGCTCAGGTCCAGAATGTCTTCCACTTTGACCGGCTTGTCGAGAGCCTTCTGGTCGATCATAATATCGGCGATTTCCTGCATCCGTTTTACCTGCTCCGGGGTAATTTCCCAGTTGAACGTTTGCGAGGCGATCGAGTCTTTAATGACGCTGGTCGCTTTCACTTCGCCGCTTTGCGTTTTGAACGAATCGCCTTGGATGAAGCGGGCTGTAATGTACTCGGCCGATTTTTGCGGATCTTTTTGCAGCAGGTCGATCGCTTCTTTCTGCGCGTCGAGCATCCGGTTCACCGCATCGCGGTCTTTTTTCAGCACATCGTCGGTCGTGATGACGACCATGCACGGGAACGGCCATACTTTGCCGATTTCATAGATTTGCGACACCGGAGAAGTAAGCTGGGCCATTCTCGAATACGGCTCGAAAACGAAGGCTGCATCAACTGCGCCGCCGGCGAGCGACTGGATCGCCTGAGCCGGTTCCGCGTATACCATCTGCAAATCTTTATTCGTTAGCTTCGCCTGAGCGAGCGTTACGCCGTTCAGGACGATGTCGGCCGTGCTGCCCTGCTTCTGGGAAGCGAGCTTTTTGCCTTTCAGATCTTCGACCGACTTGATGCCGCTGTCGTTACGAACGAGAATGCTGTGGAAGCCAAGCTGCGCGCCGCCGACTACTTTCAGCCCCGCGCCTTTGGATGCCCACGTTACGGCATTCGTAAAGCCGAGCACGCCGGCGTCTACTTGTCCGCCGACCATCGCTTTGATCAGGTCGGTGCCGCTTTCGAACGCTTGCATTTTGACGGTCAAGCCGTGTTTTTCGTACATTTTGGCGTCGTAGGCGAGCATGGCCTGCGCGTCGTCCATAACGTTCAAGTAACCGACCGTGAGCGGCTTCGCTTCTTTCTTCGTTTCGGCAACCTGACTCGGAGCAGCCCCGCCGGCTCCTTGCTTCGCGCTTCCGCCGCACGCAGCGGTTACCATCATCATCGCAGCTACGGCCGTTATCGCCAAAATCCGCACGGATTTCGCCTTTTTCGTCACTCCTGGAAACATGGTCCGTTCATCCCCTTAATCTCAATAATTCCTACTGATTTAATAGGTTTTATTATAAAAACATCGGACCGCTACGTCAAGAATATTTTTGGGAAAAAAGGGAGAAGGGCCGTTCGGACGCTGGCCGGGGCGACATTGTGTTTTGCTAAATTTTACAGCTATAATGAAGGAGCAGAAAATTCCACGACGAAAAGGAGATGTTGTTTCATGCTTAGCGGAGCATTGCTGGACAAGCTGAACGATCAAATGAATTACGAGTTTTATTCGTCCCAGGTTTACTTGGCGATGGCTGCCTATTGTTCGGCGGAAAGCTTCGACGGGTTTGCCAACTTTTTCATCGTGCAGGCTGAGGAAGAGAAGTTCCATGCCATGAAAATATTCCATTTCATCAATACACTCGGCAAACGCGCCGTTGTTAGCGGGATGAAAGATCCGTCCAACGAATACGGCTCGCTTCTGGACGCCTTCGAGCAGGCGTACGAGCATGAGCAAACGGTAACGAAGCGGATTTACGACTTGTCCGATATGGCCTGGAACGAGCGGGAGCATGCGACAATCAATTTCCTGAAATGGTTTATCGACGAGCAGGTGGAAGAAGAATCGACCTTCGACAGCATCATCCAGAAGCTGCGCCGGATCGACAATGACAGCAACGCATTCTACATGCTGGACGCAGAGCTGGCGAAGCGCGCGTTTACGCCGGAGGCGTAACCGCTTTTGAGCTTGCGGCTGCTTATGCAGGACGGCCTGAGGCGGATGTTCGAGGCAAAAAAACGATGAAAAAATGGCGCATCGGTGGAAGTCACCGGCTGCGCCATTTTTGCGTCCGTTATTAGTTTTCGATCGATTTCAAGTAATGGTAAGGGTCTACGGCTTTCCACGGGCTTGTCTGGTAAATGCCGAAATGAAGATGGGGGTCGAATTGACCTTCCGTTCCTTCTGGACCGTACCCTGTATTGCCGACATACCCGATCAGCTGACCCTGCTTGATCGTGCTTCCCAGCGCAATTCCGTCCGCATAGCCGGACAGATGGGCATAGTAAAAGGCGGTCGAATCGTCGACCTGCACGGTCAGACGCCATCCTCCGAGCTCGTTCCAGCCGTACCGGATTACTTTGCCGGCTTTGGCCGCGTATACGGGGGTTCCTTTGGCCGCCAAAATATCGACGCCTTCATGCGAGCGAATTTCTTCGCCGCTCTGCGACCATGTCCGTGCCTCGGCATAATTGTCCGTGAACGGCTGATAAGTATTCGCCTTTAACGGAAATTGCCCGTTGGCGTTTGAGGTGACGGCGGAAGACGCGGATAAGTTCTTGGCGGGAATCCGCAGGAGGTCGCCTGTATTCAAAATATCGGGATTTGCAATTTGCGGATTCGCATCGATTAGGGAACGGGTCGTGACGCCGAATTTCAGGGCGACCTTCCAGAATGTATCGTTCGGCTTAACCGTATACGCTTTCACCGTGTCAGGCAAGCGTATCGTTTGTCCCGGGTAGATCATGTCGCCTGCCGAAGGGTTGAGGCTTTGCAGTTCGCTGAAGCTGACCCCGCTGGCTGCGGCGATTTTCCACAACGTGTCGCCATTCTTGACCGTATAGGATTCTGCGTGCGCGGACGTACCGAGAAACGCTAATCCCAGCAGAGCGCCGGACAACAGACTTATTGCTTTTTTCAATGTAGGGCTCACTCCTTTGGAAGATGGATACTTTTCCATCTTAAAGGATTGCAGCCTTGTTTTTATACTAGTAAGTATTGGCAGCCGCCGGTCGGGCGGTGCTTTAAGGAGGGGAAACGGTGGGCTCCAGCACGGTTAGCGTGCTGTTGTCGGCATTCAAATTCACTCTCGCGCCGATCGGTACCGCCGCTTTGTACAGTCCGTGAGCGGTGGCGAGACCCGTCAGTAGAGGTTTGCCGAGCGGAACAAGCACGCTGCGGATCAATTCGCGGTACGTCTCTCCGTAGGCGGACGGACAATTCGTGCATTCTCCCATGACGATGCCAAGGCAGTCGTCGAACTTGCCGGCCAGCTTCATCCGGTTCAGCATCCGGTACACTTTATTGATCGGCTCGTGCGTCTCTTCCAGCACCAGAATCCGTCCTTTGGTAGGAATATCGTAAGGGGTGCCGATAACGTCCGTGAACGAGGTCAGATTGCCGCCGACGAGAGCGCCGGTTACATTGCCGGGGACGAGGCTGACCAGGGGCATGCCGGGCGGGTTCTGCACGATCCGGGGCGAGGTCAGCGTCGATGTCGCCGTAAAAAACTGATCGTAATTGTAAGCGGGGGTGGCGTTGTTGAAATTAAGCAGCATCAGGCTTTGCAGCGTGATGAGGCCGGCGAATTGGTACAAGGCGTTCAGCAGTACGGTAATGTCGCTGTAGCCGGATACGATTTTCGGGTTGCGGCGGATGACGCCGAAATCAAGGTAAGGCAAAATGCCGGCAACGCCGACCCCGCCGCGAGTCGGTAAAATAAGCCGGACGTTAGTATTGCGGAACATGCTCATCAGGTCGCCCGCCCGCTGCCGGTCATCTCCGGCGAGGAAGCCGGTCGATGCATATACGTAACGGCCCAGCACGACCTTGAAGCCCATATTGGTCAGCGATTCCACGCCGGTATCGATCGTCTGTTTATCGAGCGGGCTGCCTAACGTCACGATCCCGACCGTGTCGCCCTGCAGCAATATAGGCGGCCTTGTTGCCATGAGAGATCCCCCAATCCGGTTCGTTTCATTGTACTATTTGTATGAGGAGCCGGACGTCTTTAGAAGAAAGAGCGGTATGGATCAGCGGAAATGGAACATTTGATTAGTGTACGGTGTCTATTTGGAGAGAGACAGTTTCGCTTGGCTCGCGTAAGGCCGGCAGAAACGGCGTACCGGTATTTAGGCGAATAAGCGGAGTGTGGGGAAGGGGGCGAGCGACGCTTTTGAGCGATCATTATATGCGCCATCTCGCAGCGTCCGGCGATCCGGAAGCGCTGCTGAACGATCTGATGCGCACGTTCGGGGACGATGTGTGGAGGTACGCTTGTTATTTGACCGGCCGCCGGGATGCGGCCGACGACATTGCCCAGGACGTGTTCTGGAAGGCGTATCGCCATCTGGCTTCGTTTCGCGGGGAATGCTCGGTGAAAACATGGCTGCTGCGCATTACGCGCCGGACCGCATTTAATTATATGCGCTCGGCCTTTGTGCGCAAAGTGACACTGTTCGGCCTGTTTGCACCGAAAACGGACACAGCCGCTCGTTCCGCCGAGCATATTGTCATGGACCGTGAAGCAGAGCGGGACGTTTGGGCGGCCGTGTTGGCGATGCCTGCCAAATATCGTGAGGTGATTGTGCTGGACGCCCACTACGAGCTGTCTTACCGGGAAATGGCCGAGGTGCTCGGCATTTCCGAAGGAACGGTGAAATCCCGGCTGCACCGGGCACGGGCGAAAGTCGAGAAAAGCCTAAAGGAGGTAGAGGGCGAATGACGGAAGGGAAGCGAAGCAGCGGGGCAGACAATCGGTACGCCAAAGGACGGCGGGCGGTCCGGTCCGGGGAGACGAAACCTTTTTGGTACGGACAATTGCGGGACTCGCCTTATCCGGAAGGCGCATTCGGTGAAAACTCGCGGCGGCGCGTGATCGAAAGGCTATACGGAGAAAAGGGGCGCGGACGGAACAGAGCCGTTTATGCGGCGGGAGCGCTGTCTGCTGCGGGCCTTCTGCTGGCGGCAGCGGTGGCGTGGCTTCCGGCGGAGCCGTCCTCGCCGGGCAAGGGCATCTGGCCGGCCGATAAAGAAATTGGGAATGAAAGGATTACACGTAACCTTTATGCTGAAAATAACGTCAAATTAGTAGAGGCTTTTCCCGGAGGCGATTACGCCGCGGGAGCGTCCGCCGGCTGCTGGTGGAATTTGTATACGCCAATCGAACGGCTGAAGGACAGCCTAATTCGAATCGAGGGGGTGCATCGCGAAACCGGAACTAAGCTGGAGGAGCTAGCGGAAACGAAAGTGTCGGAGGTCGGGCAAGCTTATCGGACCACTACCGGGCCCGGTTCGGCGGATACGGAAATCACTCGGATTGCCACCCGTTTTGCGCTGCCGCTCCCGGGGGAGTGGGATTTCATCGTTTATTTGGACGGGGAGCGGTATGCCGATGTCGTATTCGATGTAGCCGACGGTCCGTGGGAGGTTAGTCCGACATTCAGAAGCGGCGCCTACGAGATGAGGGGTATTGCCCAGCGGCTCGGCTTTATTGACGTGATCGGTTTTACGGCAGGGAAGGCGAATAAGTATATGTGGCATTTTTGGGGCAATCCGGAGGAGCTGGGCGGCCGGCTCGAGATCAAGGCGGTCCGGCAAGGTACGCAGCAGCTCACGGATGTGTTCGACGTCGAGCGGCTCGGCTCCGCCTTGAACGGGGCGGATGCGGCGTTCCCTTCGATGATGATGCTGCCGAAGCGGGGGAAATGGCGGCTGATGGCGTTTATCGGCGGCCGACTGTATGGCAGTATCGTTGTGGAGGCGAAGTAGCGGCTATGCGTCAGCTCTTTCCTTTTATTCGTCAACTGTAATGAAGTATAATGGTTCCCATAACAAAACGAGCATAAGCTTCACTTTTGGGGGACCTAATGGAATCGTTGACGGAAGTATTGAAAAGAACCGTAGAAACGGGCATATGGACGCAGGCGGTGCTCAGCCAGCTTCGTAAAGGCAGCGGCGCAACAGCCGACAAAGTCAAAATCAAGCCGGTTAATCTGAAAACCGGGCTTCATTACCAATTCGCCCACTACACCGGAACGAAAGTGCTGCATGAAAACGTGGAGCCTAGACAGGCAGCCGCCCGGACGGAGGAGCTGCTGCTGACGCACTACAAGCAGGCGCTGCTGCAAACGAGCGAAGCGGACTATCATGTGTTGCTGAACAAGAAGGGCGAAGTGACCGTCCTGAAGAAGAAAGCAACGAAAACGAACGTGGACCTCGCTCACAATCGCAAGAAGCGGTACTTGCTCGAGGAAGGGGAGCCCGTGCCGTTTTTGGTCGAGCTCGGCGTTATGAACGCGCAAGGCAAGGTGCTGGCGGCCAAATACGATAAGTTTAAGCAGATTAATCGTTTCCTTGAGATGATCGACGATGTCGTCCCGCATTTACCGCAAAACCGGACCATTCGCATCGTCGATTTCGGCTGCGGCAAGTCGTATTTAACGTTCGCGTTGTACCATTACTTGAACGAGATTCGCGGACTTGACTTGCAAGTGGTCGGCCTCGATCTCAAGGAAGACGTTATCCGCCATTGCAACGATCTGGCCGAAAGGCTCCGCTATGAACGGCTGCGCTTTCTCGTAGGCGACATCAACCGGTACGACGAGACGGACGAGGTCGACATGGTCGTGACGCTGCACGCCTGCGATACGGCAACGGATGCGGCGCTGGAGAAGGCCGTGCGCTGGGGCGCGTCGGTCATCCTGTCCGTCCCGTGCTGCCAGCATGAGCTGTTCGGGCAAATTCGCAACGAGGCGCTGGCGCCTTTGCTGAAGCATGGCATTTTAAAGGAGCGGTTCGCTTCGCTCGTGACGGATGCGGCCAGGGCGCAGCTGCTGGAGCAACTCGGCTACAAGACGCAAGTATTGGAATTTATCGATATGGAGCATACGCCGAAAAATTTGCTTATTCGGGCCGTCAAGGAACAGGGAGGCGCCGAAAAGGCAAAAGCGCAAAGCGGGGACGGAAGGGCGGACGCCGAGGCAGCGGCCTATGAGCGGTTCGCGGAGATACTCGGGATATCGCCGTTCCTGCAGCGGGCGCTGGCGGACAAGCTCGATCGGTTGCGCTAGTTAAACCATAAAGCTCCATGAGGAGCTAACGGCCACAATAAGCCGATTCGGATGGAAGTATTATCGCGTACAGATAAAAAAACGCGGGGGGAACAAGAAGTGGAGATGAAATCAACAAACGGCACGGAAAACCGAAAGAAGGCGAAAATAGCGGCTCGTCTTGTCCAGCCGCTGCTGATCGCGGCATGTTTGTTTCTATGGCTCGTATTTACGCCGATGGGGCAGCTTGTACATGTAGTTGTCTGGTGGAAAACCGTATCGGTGCAGGAAGCCAATTGGTATTGCGGTATTTTTTCGGTTGCGGCGGGGCTGCTCGGGCTGGTGCTTAGCCGGCGTTCCCCAAAGGCGAACGGATAGCGCACATCCATGCGCGTTCCTTACAGTGAACCCGGGCCCATACGGTCCGGGTTGTTTGCCGGTGGGAACTTAGCCGCCGTCTTAACGTAGTATAATACAACCCATACCGGAGAGGAGCTGTCGCATGTTTGATATCGGACCGTTCGGCTATGGCGGCGGCATATTTTCAGCCGTTCCTATTATTTTCTTGCTCGTGTTCGCGATCGTCATTTTCGGCCTGATCCGGAACGTCAAACGGTACTATAACAATGCGAGCGCTCCGCGCGAGTCCGTCTTCGCCCGGGTCGTGGCCAAGCGGATGGAGGTTCGCAATCATACGACCCATCATCACAATGCGAATGGCGTCATGCAGCCAGTTCATTCGTCAAGGACGTACTACTACATTACGCTGGAGTTTGATGGCGGCGAGCGCAAAGAGTACCTCGACACGAAAAACTTGTTCGGTCTCGTTGTCGAAGGCGATCAAGGATACGCCGCCGTTCAAGGCGAGTGGATCGTAGCCTTCGAGCGCGCCATATAGCCGGAGCGGCCGCCCGACCCATCACTTTCCAAGTACAAAGAGACTTCTTCCGGATAAGCCGGGAAGAAGTCTCTTTGCGCTTTACCGCCGTATTTATTTGCTTTCGGCGGGCATGAGCCTCGTCGTGACGCCGATCCGATTCCAGGCGTTGATCGTAACGATCTGCATGACGATTTCCGCCGTTTGCCGCTCGTCATAGAAGCGGCGTACATCCTCATACACGTCATCGGGAACGTGCGTATCCGCTACAAGCGTAACCGCTTCGGTCAAGGCGAGCACAGCCCGTTCTTCCGCGGTGAAGAACGGGGTCTCCCTCCAGGCGTTCAGCGCGTAAATGCGCTGTTCCGTCTCTCCCAGCTTGCGGGCTTCCTTCGTATGCATGTCAATGCAGAAGGCGCACGAATTGATTTGCGAGGCGCGTATTTTAATAAGTTCGCGCAAGGATTTCGGGATGCTTGAGCCCTCTACGAATTTCTCGAGCCCGAGCATCGCTTCGTAACCGCCTGGGGCTGCCTTATTCATCAAAAAACGGGTTTCCATCGTCGTTTCCTCCTGTCCCGTCCGGGATTGAAATGGTGTTTCACCCATAAGACAACGTACAGGACTATTTTGTGACAACGGACGCGGAAATTTTCCGTTATTCGTTGCCGTGCAATTTATCCGGGTTATTGACTGCGTAAATGCCGACGATTTGTCCCGTATGAGAATCCACCGCGAACGTCCAAACGGCGTCTGGCAGCCCGTCGCGACGCAGCAGCATGCCCGTTTCGCCGTTGACGGAGGCGGCAAGAACACCGAGATCGAACACGCCTTTGGAGGCGATCCCGCCGAGAAAAGCGCCGACCCGCCCGATGCCGGCAAGCGGCCGCAAGGCGGAAGGAACTTTGCCCCCGCCGTCCGTCACGAGGACGACTTGTTCGGAGAGCAGGCTTACGGCGTCCGTTATGCTGCCGCGGCGCAGCGCATCGATAAACCGCAGGGCGGCGGTTTGCTGCTTGTCGTCATAGTCGGCAGGTTTTCCGGAGCCGTCCGCGTCCGTCTTGTTTAATTTGCTGCGTGCACGGCTAAGTATTTTACGGCAATGGTCCGGCGACTTGCCGATCATTCGCGCGATTTCCTCATATTCGAAGGCGTAGGCCTCTCTCAGTACGTAAACGGCCCTTTCTACCGGAGACAGCCGCTCCAGCAAAACGAGGTAGGCGTACTTGATCTCTTCCGCAAGCTCCAGACGCCGTGACGGCTCTGTGCCGCCGGCGTCATAAAGCGGTTCGGGAAGCCAGGGCCCCGGATACACCTCTTTTCGATGTCTGGCCGATTGGAGCACGTTCAAGCACCGGTTCGTTACGGCCCGGCACAGAAACGCCTTCATATCGCGTATCTCCTCCGGCTCGGGTCCATGAAGCGTGACGAATACGTCCTGCACGACGTCCTCCGCTTCCGCTACCGAACCGAGCATTCGATACGCGATGGAGAACATCAGCCGTTTGTACGTTTCGTAAGCCGATTCAAGCTCCATGCCTGCGTCCTCCCGTTTCCGTGTAAATCTCGCTGTACCGTATTGTATCCGATTATTTGCGATCGAACAAACGTTTCACCTTTGCGGCATCCTCGTCGGTGATCGGTTTGCCGCTGTAGCGGGCTTCCTCGTACAGCGAAAGCACGGCTGTCTCCTCCTGCCCCAGAGGGGCTCGGCGGTTCAGCTCCCGGCCGGTTTCGCGCGGCGTTCGCGCCTCGCTATGCTTGTAGCCGGCGGCGATTCTCCCGAGCAGTACGAGCAGATAGGCGCGGCGAACCCGTTCGCGATTGTCCGCGAGCTCGTCCCAGCCCGGCTCCTTGCGGAACAGGCCGGCGATTCGCTCCTTCCACTGTTTGGTGCGCTGCCGCGTCCATTCCCGGCCATCCAGCAGCGACTCCTTTTCGTCGACATAACCCGCGCCGCTCCGGTCGTCCAGTCTTTCCCCGTACCAGCCGAGTAACTGAGCGATCCACCGCCTGATGTGCTTGCTCAGGAAAACCAGCAGCCATATGAGCAGGGCGAGCGTCAACAGGATGCCTATTGCGTACAGCACCTGCTCCATAATCAGCGCGAAGGTCGACGGTTCTCCGCCCTGGTCTAACAAATCGTCTTCCAACTGCCGCTTCGGCGGCGGGTTCGATTGCCCGTCTCCTAGCAAATTCAGAAACTTCAAGAACAGATTAATTGCGCCGTAGAACAGAAATTCGCCCGCCTGCTTGAACGCGGAGGCGATCGTGCGAAAGGCGGCGATAAAGACGATAATGGCAAACAGCGTCAGAACGAGAGAGCGGTTGCGCCATTTCGTTTCCCGGCTTACTTGCGTTCGCTCGCCGCCGTTCATGCCCGTCTGCTCCGACCTTAGCGTCAGGGCGTTCGTCCGATACAGCGTCAGCGCGAGCGTGACGATGCCGAAGCCTGTAACCCATGGGGCATACTGCCAGGTTTGCGCCATCCGTGGATAGAGGAAGGACGCAAAAAAGTAGAGCAGCAGTCCGATCCAGAGCAGTCCGGCCGGAAACGAGTTGTCCCAGCCCGAGAGCCGGTTATGGCGGCCGCGAAACCAGGCGAGCAGAGCGGGAAGGAAGATGTTCACATTAAAAGCGTGCTGGGATAGGAGCCACGTAAGGGCTCCGGGTAAGGCGACGGCGGCAAGCAAGCCGACCCACCGCCAAACGGACGGAAACACATAATGAAACGCATAGCCGAGCAGGTAAAAAACGGACAAGCCGGCCAGACTGGCGGCCAAATTCGGATAAATATGCGGGAAAAGGACGTATAGCGCGACGAATACCGGGAAATACACGAATATTTCGACCGCGCCTTGGAGCCATGCGAGTGTGAAACGTTTGACGTGAATCATGGCAGCCCTACGCTCCTTTCGTTTCCGCGGATCCGTTATCGCCGTCGCGGCCTATGGCGAAGCTTTCCGGCGAAGCGAAGCCGTCTCCTTCGCCATAGGACGGAAGCGGCGCGTCCGTGAGCGAGACGATTTGAACTGCATTGCCGCTATGGCGCAGAAGGTCAAACTGCCGCTCCATTTTCTCGCTCACATACGACGTAATGACGATAAAGTCGGTGCTTTTCGTCCCTTCGAGCAGATCGTATTCCAAAAAATCGGAGAAGTCTTCGCTACGCTCGATTTGCAGCATTGCCATCGATTCGTACAGATCAAGCAGATGGGCGTCTCCGCCGGAAGGGGGGATGCGCACCGACCGCTTCTCCGGGTCGTCGATCAAAACGCCGTTGCAGGCAAAACCGGTATCGATCCCCTGAGAGAGGCACGAGCTTGCGATGGCCGCGGCATAGGCGATGCCTTTCTCGATCCGCTCGGGAATCGTCACCGCGCCCCACATCGTTTCCGTAATCTCGAAGTTGAGCATAATCATGATCCGGTGATCGGCCGTAAAATCCCGCCGGTGCACCTGAAGCGATCCGGCTCTCGCGGTGGCGCTCCAATTGATCATGTTCATTGTGTCCCCGTACTGGTACTGCCGTACGCCTGCGATGCGGAACGGATCGTCCAGGATCCAGCGCCGTACCGTCACATCTCCTTGCCAGCTGTGGGAAGGCAGCGGGATATCACTGAGCGGGATGCGCTCCGGGTATACGAGCAGCCTCGTCTGCCGGTCGAATTGCAAAAACCGGAAAGTAGTGTAGAGGCCGAGCGGGTCGCCGCACGTCATCGTCGCCGATTTCAGGTCGTAGCAGCCCCGCTTCAGACAGAGCACCCGGTGCCTGCGCGTAATTTGCGTATACGGCATCAGGCTGAACAAGCTGCGATGGTTTTGCAGCAGTTCGCCCTTGGAGATATCCAGATTCGACTGGCTGTGAAAATGGAGACCCGACTGCATGAGCGACTCGAGTCTCAGCCATGGCAGCGGCAGCAGCTTGCGGTTGGATATGACCTCGACTAGCTGAACCTCCTCGCCCTGGAAGCAGGCGGACACGTCAAATTCGCGTCGGTAGTTGACACCGCGCAGCCCTTGCCACTGATACAGCTTGCCCTGCAAGTATAGGATCAGCGCCGTTACGATTAGCAGCCAATGTACGCTCATGGCGGCTTAACCGTTCTGCGCGACCGTTTCCGTCGGAACCGGCTGCTCCCGCAGCAAATAATCGATGACCGCTTCCGAGGCGTTGTCCTTCAACCGGGTCGCGTGCTTCAGCAGCAGCCGATGGGCAAGCACCGGCTTCGCCATCGCTTTGATATCGTCGGGCAGGACGTAATCCCGTCCTTGCAGGATGGCGTACACCTGCACCGCCTTCAGCAGCGCCTGGCTGCCACGCGGGCTTACCCCGAGAGCGACGTCCGGATGGCTGCGGGTTTTCTCGACAAGCTGGACGATATAACCGAGCAGATCGTCGTGAACGTCCACCTGGGAATAAGCCATCTGAGCCGCGATAAGCTCGTTTTCCGCCGCAACGCTTTCCAGTTCGTCCAGCGGACTAGCCTGCTTGAACCTTTTCAATATATCGACGCCTTGCTCCCGCGACGGATAGCCCATCCTCACCTTGAGCAGAAACCGGTCGAGCTGCGCTTCGGGCAAAGGAAACGTTCCTTGATTTTCGACCGGGTTTTGCGTGGCGATGACCATGAACGGCCGATTCAGCGCGCGGGTTTCGCCGTCGATGCTTACCTGCCGTTCCTCCATACATTCCAACAAGCTCGACTGCGTGCGGGGCGTCGCGCGGTTAATTTCGTCGGCGAGCAAAATGTTCGTGAAGACGGGGCCCGGCCGGAACTGGAAGGCGCCCTCCTTCTGATTGTAATAATTAATGCCGCTAAGATCGGAGGGAAGCAGATCCGGCGTGAACTGGATGCGCTTGCACTGGACGCAAAGCGATCTGGCCATTGCCTTTGCGAGCAGCGTTTTGCCGGTGCCCGGGACGTCCTCCAGCAGCACATGCCCGGATGCGATCAAGGCGACGAGCAGGTGATCGATCACTTCTTCTTTGCCGACGATCACTTTGCCGATATTTTGCTTCACTTGTTCGGCCAGCCGGCGGATATCGGATAATAACATGCGGACACGCTCCTTGTACGGGGAGTGAAAAAACGAGATCAGCTATGTTCTTAGCATACCACACCGGTTAGGAGTCCGGTGAAAATACGAAAGATACATCCTGCCCCGGATCATACTTTTTCACCCGGTACCAGTATGAATAAAGAGGCTGGTATCCAATTTTGTCGTAAAGTCGTACGGCGGCCGAATTACTCTCTACCACTTGCAAATACGAGTGCGTAGCTCCGTTTTGTTTGCCCCAGTGCAGTATATTCAGTACGAGCTGTTCCCCATAGCCCTTTCTTCGGCAGTTCTCGCCGGTTACGATGTCATAGAGGCCTATGTAGCCATGCTGAATGACACCTAACCCATAAGCTACCGGGATGCCGCCATCATGCAGCGTAAAGTAGGCGTGCCGTAAAGTCTGGCTTCTCATAATCCGCCTGCAAGTCTCGATCTGTCCGGGGCTCAGCCGGTTACACGCGGCCATCCCGGCAAGCCAGTCGTCGCTCCATTCCTCCGAAAGCGTCGCGGTGAGCCGGGGGAGCGCCGCCCGCTCCAGATCGATCCCCCTGACACCGGACTTGTCCGCATAGGCGTAGCCGCGCTCTTCCAGAATCGTATCGAGATTGCCGGGACTCGTATAAGGGGTTAATTTGAAAACCGAATCGAGTCCCCGCTCGTTATAATACGTCTCACAAGTCCGAACGAGCGCTTCCGTATCTCTGCCGGCGTAGTCGTATAGGGGGCTGACGGAATTGGAGCGTTTCGTAAAGCCGCTTGCATAGCGGACAAGCCAGCCTTGAAGCAGCAGCGTTTGTTCCGCAGGCCAGCTGTTTAATGTTAGTTCTTCAATCGATTTGTACATAGGAATCTCCTTTATATGCAAATATGAATAAATATACAATACATAGATTTAATATTCAATTGTTGCCGCTGCCGTTTTATATGTACAATGGAAAAAGATAGGAAAGGAGGCGAGGCAGTGGATCAAACCAAAGCAATCCTAATAGCGGTCGGCAAAATTATACTGGCGTTTCTATTCGCCTTTATACTGACACTGGTGGCGATGATACCGGTCGTGATCGTGATTGCCATCATGTCGGGAGGGGGCGCCGGGACTGACTTTACGCTGGATATGCTGCTCAGCGATCCGACGTTTACGTACGGCTCCATGATTGCGCAAGCTGCCGGGTTTTTGGCCGCGGTTCCGATTATGTATGGGCTGTTCGAGCGCAGGAAAGGCTGGACGATCGGCTGGCGGATGAACCGGGCGGCTTTTGCCGATTTGGCGCGGGGGATGGGGATTGGGGTCGTCTTGATGGCGGCTATCTTCGTGCTTATGCTTGCAGCCGGCGTGATCCGAATTGATTCGATCCGTACGGACGCCGCCGTCTGGGCCGACATGGCCGCTTATTTGCTGCTTTTCGCCCTGGTGGCGCTGAATGAAGAACTGTTCAGTCGCGGCTATGTGCAGGGCCTGATCGGTTACCGCTTCGGGACGGGCGCGGCCATCATCTGCTCCTCGCTTTTTTTCTCGCTGCTGCACGCCTTCAATCCGGGAGCGCTGGAGCAGCCGGTTCCGCTGCTCAACATTTTTATCGCCGGGGTGCTGCTTGCCGTTTGCCGGGAAGTGTCCGGAACGCTGTGGCTTCCGATCGGCTTGCACTTTACATGGAACTATGTGCAGGGCAATGTGTTCGGCTTTGAAGTATCCGGCACGAAGGTTGTATCTCCGCTGCAAATTACAGCGGAGGGCTCGCCATTGTGGTCGGGAGGCTCGTTCGGCGCCGAAGGCAGCCTGATCGCAACCGCCGTTATGCTAGCGGCCATCTGGTACATATGGAGCAAACGGAAGAGACGCCTGCAGGAACAGGAGCCTTGCAGTCCGCAGGGCGAATAACGGAACGCTTGCGGGTACATGCTAGAACATGCGCTGTTCAGGCTAGTCCGGCGCCGGTGAAAGTTTTCGTCCGGGGAGGTGTCATCCGTAATGTGGTTAAGTATTGCGCTCGGGCTGTTCATATTCCAAATCGCGACCATACTGATTTTGGATTTTCGCAATCCGGCGAAGGCGGTTGCCTGGCTGTCCATCCTGTTTATTTTTCCGATTATTGGCTTCATCGTGTATTACTTTCTGGCCAAGGAATATACGCATCGCAAAAAAATGAAGCGGAAGGACCGGCGGGTCGTTGACGAAATTCGGCGCGCCTTGCGGATGAAAGCGAAAAAGGCCGATCCCGGCGATGCGATACGCCGCTGTGATATTTACCGCGAGCACCGCCTGCTCGGCCTTCTTAGCAACATCCCCGGCTCGATTATTTCACCGGGCAACTGCGTCGATATATACAATAACGCGGAAGACACGTATGCCGCGATGTTTAAAGCGATGGAGCAGGCCCGTTCGTTTATCCATATTCAATTTTATATCGTCCGCCACGACCGCATAGGCGAGAAATTCAAACGGATGATGATACGCAAGGCGGCGGAAGGGGTGTCCGTCCGGCTGTTGTTCGACGGCGTCGGCAGCTACAAGCTGAGCGGAACGTACATAAGCGAGCTGGAGCGGGCCGGGGTCGAGGTGCACGGCTTCCTGACGCCCCGGATCGCCTTTTTCGACAAACGGATCAACTACCGCAACCATCGCAAAATCGTCGTCGTCGACGGCAAAATCGGCTTCCTCGGAGGCATCAACATCGGGGACGAATATTTGGGCGCCGACCCGAAGCTCGGTTATTGGCGGGATACTCATGTGCGGATCGAAGGCGACTGCGTCTACTATATGCAGCATACGTTTGCGACCGACTGGGCGTTCGCCAGCGGTAAGTCGCTGGCCGACCCGAAATATTTTCCTGAGCATACCTGCAGCGGCAACGATACGGTACAGCTTATTGCAAGCGGGCCGGATGCGCCGTGGGATACGGTGTTGGAAGTGTTTTTCGGGGCGATGGCCGTGGCGCGCAACCGGATTTATATTACAACTCCGTATTTCATTCCCGACCCAAGCATAGCGATGGCGCTCAAGACGGCGGCCGTAAGCGGCGTTGACGTGCGAATTATACTTCCAGGCGTACCGGATGCGAGAATCGTACACTGGGCGTCCTTGTCTTACGTACAGGAGCTGATGCAGGCCGGGGTGCGTTTTTACCAGTACCAGAAAGGATTCGTCCACGCCAAAACGCTTATTATCGACCGTATGCTCGCCACCGTAGGAACGGCGAATATGGACATGCGCAGCTTTTTCAGCAATTTCGAGGTAATGGCTGTTTTATACGACAAAAGTACGATTATACGACTGGAGCATGACTTTAAGGCCGATCTGCAGAACAGCAAGGAAATCCGGCAAAATGAGTTCGAGAATCGCTCCAGATGGCAGCGTATGAAAGAATCGGTAGGACGCATGCTTGCTCCGTTATTTTGAGAAAAGGAAGAAGCGTCCGAAGGCAAGGAAATGGGAAATAGCGCAAATATTGTCGCATTCCCTCTGAGCGCGGAAGGAAACGCCTCCAAAATGTCGAATCATGACAGGTAGGCAGCAGGCCACGATCAGGGGGTATTGTGATGATTGCACTAAATACAGCAAGGAAAAAGCAAATTGACTACATCGGGCTTACCGATACCGATTTGAAGCTGTTGGAATCGAAAAAGCCGCAATTCGAACAAATTGTAAACCGGCTTGTGGACGAGCTGTACAAGCGGATCATGGAACAGCCCGAGCTGATGGATATTATTCAGAAGCACAGCACGCTCGAGAGGCTGAAGCAAACGCAGGTTTGGTACTTTTTGTCGATTGCTTCGGGTGTGGTGGACGAGGAGTATATCTCGAGACGGATTATTATCGGTGAAATTCATTCCCGGGTCGGCCTGACAACGGACTGGTACTTGGGCACCTATATGCTCTATTTGAATTTGGCTACGACTTACTTCCAGGAAGTGATGCCGGGCGAATGGCATCAGGTCGTCTTCGCGCTGAGCAAAATGTTCAACCTAGACTCCCAGCTTGTCTTGGAAGCGTATGAACGCGACGAGAAGCGGAAGGTAGAGCGTCTGGTCGATAAGCAGCGGGACGTGCTCACAGTCGTCACTTCAGCGGTTCAGGAGCTTGCGGCGATGATGGTGGAGCTCGGGGAGAGCAGCCAGGCTGTCGCCGAGACGGCGCATCGGACGGCCGAGTCCCAAGACAACGCGAATGAGCTCGTGAAGGAGCTTACGTCCGAGATCGGGCACATTCAGAACATGGGCGAGCTGATGAAGGAAATATCGGATCAGACCCATCTGCTCGGCCTTAATGCGGCGATTGAGGCGGCGCGTGCGGGTGAGAACGGGCGGGGCTTCGAAGTAGTCGCGAACGAGGTGCGCAAGCTGGCATCCCGCTCGAAGGAAGCGCTCGTACAGATCGAGAGCAAGCTGAAGGCAATCGGCAAAATGCTGGAGCGCGTCCAGAAGGAGTCGGAGCAGACGTCGGCCCACGCGAGAACGCAGGCCAGCAGTTCGCAGGAGCTCAGCTCGTTCGTCGGCATGATCGAGCGGGTCACTTCGGATCTGGAGAATTTGAAGAAAACGGCGGATTGACGAAAGCCGCTCAAATATCCGTAAAACGCGAAAAAGGCTGTTCCCTGCTTAAACCGAATCCGGTTGAAGGAAGCAAGGGGGCAGCCTTTTTTGTCATTCAAAGACCTACTTACTGTCCGATAAAAGAAAGCACGCGGTCGAGCGATTGCAGAGGCGACTTCGCGATCAGATCGCCTTTCGTACGCAGCCGCTCTTCGATATTGAGCAGATGGAAGTCGCGCGGATCGGCGCCGGCCTCGACCTCGCTCCATTCGAGCGGCGCCGACACGGAGGCGGCTTCGCGCGCCCGCGGCGTGTACGGGCTGGATAGCGTTTTGCCGTACCAGTGCTGCAAATAATCGACGTAAATACGATCGCCGCGATTTTTTTTGAGCCGTTCGATCGTAAACAGCTTCGGGTGCTGCTCGGTCAAATAGCGGCCGAGAAAGTGGCCGATCGTGCGGAGCTGCTCGAACGTATACGGTTTTGCGATGGGCACGTACAGCTGCACGCCCGTAGCGCCCGACGTTTTGGGCACGGCGTGGATGCCCATTTTGTCGAGCGCTTCGCCGATCAGATGCACCGCCTGCATGATGCGCGGCTCGTAATCGAGCGAAGGATCGATATCGATCAGCCATTCGGCGGGCAGTTCGGAGCCGATCCGGTGAAAGGACGCATGGAATTCCAGACAGGCCAAATTACCGAGCCACAGCAGCGTCGGCAGCGAATCGAGATGGACGTACTGAATGCCGTCCAGCGGAGCGAGCCGAACGAAATCGGGAATCGGCTCCGGGCAGTTTTTTTGATAAAAGGACTTGCCGTGAATGCCGTTCGGGAAACGGATCGTCGTCAAATGCCGGTCCCGGCAGTAGCGCAGCAAATAAGGGGCGAGGGCGATCAGCTTCTCCAGATAAAGCAGCTTCGTAATTCCTTTTTCGGGCCACAGCAGCTTCTCCGGATTAGTGATCGTAATGTCGTGGCCTTCTACTGTGATCGTGCCTTTGGTCGCCGTGGCCAAGTCCGTCGCCTCCTTCAGTTATCCCGCAATTGGCTAATCGTACATAGCTCAATGGGCGTTTCCGTTTCCACGAACGATTGGATGCTCGGATGGCGGAGCATGCCGTATGGTGTCCATTCCAGATACTGCACCTTGATGACGATCTCCGGGCGAATCCAAAAGGCATCCTTGCTTCTCTCCGGCTCATTGGCAAAAGGTTTGGCCGCCAGCCGCATCGTCTCCGTACGCCGGGTCAACTGCTCCCATTGAGCGCCCGTCACTTTGCCGGTCCCTGCATGGCCGATGTAGACAAGCTCGCCATTCTCGTTGTACAAGCCCAGCAGCACCGCGTTGACGATCTTATCGCGGTAAGTAACTCCGCCAACGACCGCGTACAGATCGCGGAACAGCTTGATTTTCTGCCATCGGGAGTCTTTGCCGTCCAAAGCGTAAGCGCTTGTTATATCTTTGCAGACGATACCCTCCATATCATGGGCTTGCATCACTTGCAGGAGCGCCTCGCCGTCCGGGACGTTTCGCACGAGCTGAACGCGATCGCCGGGAACGACGATTTGCTCCAGAAGCTGCTGCCGCTGCTCAAGGGGAAGGTTGTGCACCCAAGTTCCGTTGCAATAGACGACATCGAATATCATGTAAGTAACCGGTACAAGCTGCACGGCCCGTTCGATATGGCCGGCGATGCGCAGCCGGTCGCGCTTCATGATCTGGTGAAACGAAGGCTTGCCTTGATCCAGCGCGATCATCTCGCCGTCCAGGATGACCGAATCGGCCCGGCAGTAAGCGCGGGCATCGGCAAACTCGGGATACTGCAACGTCTTGTCGTTGCTTCTCCGGTTCCACAAGCGTGTCTCGCGCCCGTCGAAATAAACGAGCATACGAACGCCGTCCCATTTGATCTGGGAGACCCACTCTGGCCCGGCAGGCACTCGTTCGGCACGGATCGGCTCGAACGGTATGATCGGCTTCAAGTCCATAGCGTCCTCCCGGGCTTGCGTTATGACTTCCGAAGACGGAAGCTCCGTACGTTAAGACACGGTTTCTTCCTTCGTCTTTTTCCGGCTCTTTGCCTTCGGCTTGGCCGTGGATTCGGATGCCTGCGTCGGTACGCTGGCCGGTTTGACGGCTTCCAGGCTCGCCTGAAGGGCGGCCATGAGGTCGACCACATTCGTCTTCGGCGCTTCCGGCGCTACCCTGACTTCTTCGCCGGCGATTTTGCTTTGTATCGCCTCGAGCAGCTTCTCGCGGTAATCGTCCTTATACTTTTCCGGCTCGAACGGCGTGGACAACTGCTCGATCAGCATTTTCGCCATGGTCAGCTCTTTATCGCTAACGGCCGGATTTTCCGGCAAGTTCGGCACCTGTGCGATCGGACGTATTTCGTCCGGATAAAAGATCGTTTCCATGGCGATGCAGTCGCCGATGATGCGAATAGCCGCCAACGAGCTTTTCGAACGGATCGATACTTTGGCGATGCCGATTTTGCCCGACTGGCGCATGGCCTCGAGCAGCAGGCTGTAAGCGTTCGAGCCGGTATCGCCGGGGGACAGGTAGTACGTTTTTTGAAAATAGATCGGATCGATCTCGTGCAGATCGACGAAATCCAATATTTTGATTTCTTTGCTCGCTTCCGACAAGCTGTCCAGCTCATCCTTCTCAAACAGCACGAACCGGCCCGGCTCGTATTCGTAGCCGCGCGAAATATGCTCCCATTCCACAGCCTGATCGCAGTGGTGGCATGTCCGGACATAAGATAGCGGCGTGCCGCACTGGGTATGAATGTATTTCATGGAGATGTCTTTATCTTCAGTAGCCGAAAACATTTTAACCGGCACGTGGACCAGACCGAAGCTGATCGCGCCTTTCCAGACCGTATGCATAACCGATTCCTCCTTGGCGGTGACGCGTCCAGCGAACGCGCCCCGGTTCAAAAGCTTCTGCTTGCACCTTCTTTAACTCACAGTGTTCACCAAAACCGCGCGTTCTACACGTATTCCCGCTTACTAGCGTATGACCTAAGAGCTTGTCGTATGCCCCGAAACCGATATGGACAATCTAAAAACGCCATGTCGGAGCAAAAAAGGAGGGACAGCATGACAGAGCGGCAGGAGGATTCCATCCATGAAGGGCGCGACCAATACGACATGGACGTCGACCGGATGATTAACGAGGGCCTTGGCGGGGGCAATGTGACGATGCATAACGGCCTGATCGAGGAAACTTCGGTCGGCACGTTTGTAGAGGAAGAGGAGAACTTGTAGGACAGAAAGGAGCTGGCGGCGCATGGATTACGATCGCGCTCAACATATTATTTTATCTAACGACAAAATTGAAGTAACTTGGCAGGGCGAATCCGTCTGGATTGACAGCGTGGATAAGTACAGCGGAGTGGCTACCGTTCACCCGGAGAATGACAAACGCGTCTCCAAAAAAGTGCCGATTACCGAGCTGCAGGAGCATGGGGCTTCCTTCGAGCAGTAAGGAGTCCGCAGAACACGAAAGTCCCGATATTCGCCACTGGCGACGATCGGGACTTTCCCGGTTTTATTTGAACCATACGCCGCCAAACGGAACGATTTCCCGCAGCAGCCGTTTCATTAAACTGTCCTGGCCGACAAACTGCTCGAGCTGCGCGTCGGGACGGCCCGCCTGAAGCAGCGCGCTGCCGCTGCCCGTCATTTTCCACTGATAGTGCATATGCTGGCTGGCGAGATGGTTGCCGTATACGCTGAGGTCGATCTTCGCATTGTGCGGATAGGCGATCAGCGAACGGGTATCGATATAGGAAGCGACCTCGGGGTCGAGCTTCCATTCGCGCAGCGGTCCGGCACACATGATGCCAATCGAGCCTTCCCCGGAAAATTTGAGCCGCATGACATCCTTCGTTGCAATCATATTTTTAAAGCTGAGCATCACGCTTTTCATCTCGACCCCTTCCGTATAGAAGAGCAGGTGGCGAAATTCGAAGAGCAGGTCCTCGCTTTCGCGGAGCGTCAGCGTTTGCAGCGTATACCCGGCGGGTAGGGCCAGCAGCATTGAAGCGGGACCGGTCAGCCTGGAGCGGATCAGCTTTTTTTTGCGGTACATGCCCTTCAGATTCATCAGCTTGTCCTCGCGCTGCGGCGATTCGCCCCGAAAGGCGACGATCTGCTGCGGGTGCAGCACATGCAGCGCTTCCCCGGGCTCCAGCGCCAGGTCGGCGAAAGACTGGTGAGGCGCTCTCCCGGCCCCGTTCAGGCTGTCAGTACGGATCTCCATGAACGTTCTCCTTCAGAATCCTATATTCGTTCGGCCCTCGGAGGAGCTTTCTCGGAGGGCAATTTGGCTTATAACATCAGAATTTATAAGTTTTGAGCGAAGCTCAAGAATTCTGATGTTGCAAGAAAAGCTACCGCTAAAACACGAATGTGCATCATCGAAAGGCTTCAATTAGAAGCTTTTCTTATCATTAAAGAAAGTTTAAAGTTTGGTAAAGCTTTAAAGCGTAACGAAATACGACTTTCTTTACCAAGAGAAACTTCCGCTAAACCGCGGTCGCTCATCCTTGAAGTACGTCGATAGACGTTTTTCTTATAACCGTCTGCTTCGAATCAATACCCGGAATAACCGCGAGGACAAAAAGTATAGTGCAACCAGGCCGATGGCCGTCCAGACGACCGTCCATGTGCGGCGGGAGCGGCTTTCCCGCTGCTGCTCCGCTGCCTGGAGCGCTTTGATCGCTTCGCCAAGCTGTTCGTTCTGCTTCGCAAGCCGCTCGTTATCTTCACGCAGCCGCTGCTCGGCCTGGCGGTACTGCTCGAGCGATTCCTGGGACTGGCGGGCGGCCTCGTCGATTTGTCTCGCCGCATCCTCGAGCTGCTGCTTCGTTCCTTCATATTGGCTTTTCAGCTCGTCCACCTGGGACGGCAGCTCGAACCAGCCTTTTATTTTATCCGCAATCGACGCCGCCTCAGCTCCTGACGGAAAGAGCCCTGCGGCCAAAGCTGCGACAATAATCGACAAGAGCAGCGGCCGGCAGGCGGAACACCGAAGCGGCGAGCGTCTGCGGCAAGCGGAATTACGGTTGTGCAGCATAAGAGCGATCACCTCGGATGAACGGCTGTTAACGTCCTATTATACGAGCCCATCTATTACAATGTATACGAAAAAATTGTCGATTCGTTTCTCCGCTCGGCGGAAGTTCCTTAGGTCGGAAATAAAGCGCGAACGGACGCAGGCTTTGTCGTCAGATGTCAACATGCAGAATACACTGGATAGAGGGAACGGGCCGCGCATCCGCGCTTTCATCCTCTCAAGCTGTTGCGGCCGTTTCCCCGTACCGATATAATAGGTACAAGTTGAAACGGGAGGGGCCGCTTGTGCCTGATATGGACGAATTTGCGCTGATCCGGATGCTGAACGGGCCGCGCGGACATGGCGGCGGTAAGCGCTCGCCGGACGATAGCGGCGTAACGGTCGGTATCGGGGACGATGCGGCGGTACTGCGGCCGGGCAGCGGGACAGAGCTGGTCGTCTCGTGCGATACGATGGTGGACGGGGTGCATTTCAAGCCGGAGACGATGACGTTCGCGGATATCGGGTACAAGGCGATGGCTTCGAATCTGAGCGATCTGGCCGCTATGGGAGCCCGCCCGAGATGGGCGCTCGTCGCGCTTGCCGCTCCGCGCTCGCTTCCCGCGGATAAGCTGCAGGGACTGTACGACGGCCTCTACGCTTGTGCGGAGAAGTACGCTACAGCTATCGTCGGAGGTGACACGACGTCGTCTCCGTCCGGGCTGGTCGTGACCGTGACTGTGATCGGCGAAGTGAAGCAAGGGCGGGCGCTGCTTCGCAGCGCGGCGCAGCCGGGCGACGCCGTGTTCGTGACCGGGCCGCTCGGCGGGTCTGCGGCGGGTCTGCGCGCGATGCTGGAGCGCAGGGAAGCGGCCGGTCCGCTGGAGCTGCTTCCGGAGCGGCTACGGCCGCTTGCGAGAGCGCACCGGCTGCCCGAGCCGCGCATTCAGGCGGGGCAGCTGCTGGCCGCAGTGGAGCCGCGCCAGTGCGGAGCGCTGAACGATATCAGCGACGGTTTGGCGAGCGAAGCGTGGGAAATTGCGGAGGCGTCCGGCGTAACGCTCATTTTGCACGGAGAGCGGATTCCGCTGATGGACGAGCTGCGCGAATACGCCGCCGCCGTACAGGCCGATCCGCTGGAATTTGCGCTGTACGGCGGTGAAGACTACGAGCTTGTCGGGACGGTACGGCCGGATTATCGGGCGGAGCTGGAGCGTATGTTCGAGCAGGCGGGACTTCGGCTCTGGTTCGTCGGCGAAGTCGCGGCCGCCGGAGAAGACGGCACGGATCCGGCAATCGGCGTGACGCTTATTCGCTCCGAAGGCGGAGTTCCGGCGCCGGTCGGCAAACGCGGCTATAATCATTTTGCATGACGCCACTTACCCGAACGCCTGCATCTTGCCGGCCGCTTACGGGAGAGAAGGGGGAAACGAATACGGATACGAGCATATACACGTTCCTATCGAACGATGAACGGGATACAGCCCGGCTGGCCGAGCAACTCGCCGGACTTATGGAGCCCGGAACCGTTGTAACGCTGGATGGCGACCTGGGAGCGGGTAAAACCCGGTTTTCTCAGGCGGTTGCGCGTGCGCTGGGGGTTCCCGGTATCGTGAACAGCCCTACGTTTACGATTATTAAGGAGTACGAGGGAGACCGTCTTCCTTTTTATCATATGGACGTTTATCGCATTTCCGAGTTGGAGGCCGGAGAGCTCGGTCTGGACGACTATTTTTTCGGCGAAGGCGTTACGCTGGTCGAATGGGCGGAGCTCATCCCGGGTCTGCTTCCCGCCGATTATTTGGCGATCCGCCTGAATCGCACCGGCGATACGGAGCGGACAATCGAACTGATGCCGCACGGTGAGCTGTACGAACATTGGTGCAAACGCTTGAAGGAGAACGGGACGATACTATGACGACACTTCATCAGAAAACAGCGATCAAAACCTTACTGGCCATTGACACCTCAACGAGCGTTCTGACCGTGGCGCTTGCGGACGGAGAACGAATCTTCGCCGAGAGACGCTCGGAAACGGAACGAAATCACTCGATCAAACTGCTACCGGAAATAAACAGCATGCTGAAGGAGGCAGGCTTATCCCCTTCGGCGCTGGATGCCGTGGCGGTTGGGACCGGACCAGGCTCTTATACCGGAGTGCGTATCGGCGTCACGGTGGCAAAAACATTCGCGTGGTCGCTCGGCATTCCCGTCATCGGGGTGTCTGGACTGGAAGCGCTGGCGCTTGGAGACGCGCACACAGTGGAGGGAGACTCGAAAGCGGGTATAACCTGGTATATTCCTCTGTTGGACGCTCGGCGGAAGCAGGCATATTGCGCGGTTTACGAGTCGGGCCCTGCAGGCTGGACCGCTATCGTTCAGGACGGCATACGCGTTGTGGAAGACTGGCTCGGGGAGCTGGATGCCCTCTTGGACGATCGCCGTGCGACAGGCAGCGTACCGGAGAAGATCGTATTTGGCGGCGAAACGGCCGGTTTCCGCGAAACGATTCAAGGCTGGAGCGGCCACTCTTCGGCTATTCGGGAGAGCGAGGTCGGAGCGGCCTGGATTGCGGAGCTGGCCTGGCGCCGCATCCGTCGCGGCGAAGCGGACGATATGCATGCGCTTGTACCGAATTATACGCAGCTGGCGGAAGCGGAAGTGAAGCTGCTGCAGAAGGAAAAGCGGGGAGGCGATCCTCTTGGAGCTGACTGAAGAAGCAGGGGAAGGCGGGCTCCAGTTCCGTTCGATGCGCGTGGACGACATAGCGGTCATCTGCGACATCGAAAAGGAGGCGTTCACGACGCCGTGGACGGAAGCAGCGTTTCATAACGAGCTGACGAACAACCAGTTCGCCCATTATCTCATCATGGAACTGGACGGCCTCATTATCGGGTACGGCGGCATGTGGCTTATTTTGGATGAGGCGCATATTACCAACATCGCCATACGCGCGGCATACCGGGGGAGAAAGCTCGGCGAGCGGCTGATGATTCAGCTTCAATCGGCGGCGGTGTTTTTGGGCGCCGAACGAATTACGCTGGAGGTACGCACATCCAATGTGATCGCGCAGCGGCTGTATGCGAAGATGGGCTTTATTCCGGCCGGCCTGCGCAAAGGGTACTACACGGACAACGGAGAAGATGCGATCATTATGTGGGCGCATTTGCGCCGCATGTCCGAAGAAGGGACGCTGGAAAACGAATGACGCAGACGGAACGAAACGAATCAACGACTACTGGAAAAGAGCTCATTCTAGCCGTGGAAACGAGCTGCGACGAAACGTCGGTCGCCGTCGTCCGGGACGGAACGGAGATACTCGCGAACGTCGTGTCGAGCCAGATCGATACGCATAAACGATACGGCGGCGTCGTCCCGGAGATCGCTTCGCGCAAACATGTGGAGAGCGTCACGCTTATGCTGGAGGAAGCGGTGCGGGCAGCGGGAATTCGGCTCAGCGACTTGTCGGCCATCGCCGTAACGCAAGGGCCGGGTCTCGTCGGCGCGCTGCTCGTCGGCGTAGTGGCGGCGAAGACGCTAGCCTGCGCGCTGCAAATTCCGCTGATCGGCGTTCATCATATCGCCGGACATATTTATGCGAACCGGCTCGTTCACCGTCTTGACTATCCGCTTGTCGCGTTAGTCGTATCGGGCGGGCATACGGAACTCGTGCATGTCCCGGCACCCGGTGTATTCCGCATTATCGGGCAAACCCGGGACGACGCGGCGGGCGAAGCGTACGACAAAGTCGCCCGGGCGATGGGGCTGCCGTATCCCGGCGGGCCGCATGTGGACCGGCTTGCCCTCGAAGCGGACGAGGCGGTGCCCATGCCGCGGGCGTGGCTGGAGCCGGAATCGTACGACTTCAGCTTCAGCGGTCTGAAGTCGGCGGTGCTGGCCGCGATCAACCAGGCGAAAATGCGCGGCGACGTGCTTCATCCGGCCAGCTTGTCCAAGGGCTTTCAAGATTCGGTTGTGGATGTGCTTGTGGAAAAGGCGATCCGTGCCTCGAAAGCGTACGGGGCGAAGCAACTGCTGCTCGCGGGAGGCGTAGCCGCCAACAAAGGGCTGCGCGAAGCGCTGGCCGCGCGCTGCGAGCAGGAGAAGCTGGCGCTGCTCGTACCGCCGCTATCGCTCTGCACCGACAATGCGGCGATGATCGCTGCCGCCGCTTTTCTCAAGTGGGAAGCGGGCGAGCTGTCGGAGCTGGACCTCAAGGCCGAGCCTGTACTTTCGCTGGAGGAATGGTCGGTCAAGCAGCCGGTCGACGGAACGGTATAGTATCTTAAAAGTACGGAAGCAGTCGTCATGCCGGGCGAATGGAAGTGTCCGGCTTTGCGGCTGCTTTTTAGTTGCGGCTTAGACATTAGACAGGTTATCCTCGTCGAATCTTGTCCGGTCCTGGCCCATTGCAGATTGTCCGGTTATCGATACATTTGAATAAACCACATTTGAAATCCGAACTTTTCATAAAAGCCGACCATCTTCTGCCATTGCTTCGTGGCGGAATAAACGACGGACCGGGTCACGCCGTTATGCTCCGAAGACCGGAGCAGCTCATCCACGAGCCGATGCCCGATCCGGCCGCCGCGATGATCCGGATGAACGTAAACCTCCTCAATCTCCAAATAACGCTCTCCCTGGTCGATGACCGCGAGCCCTTCGCTTACATGAACAACTCCAAATATATAACCGATCAGGATACCATCTAGTTCGGACACGTAAAAATAGTCGCCGAGCCTATCTGCGAGCATACCCTCGTCGCTGGCTGCCAGCCCGTAAGTAATCTGCTCGGCTTCCCAAAGGCCGGATAGCTCCGATACTGCCACTACATCGCTTGGGAGTGCTTGTCGTATGCACGCCTCCATACCCATCATTAGTTCCCCCTGTTTGTCCCAGCTTGATAGCTGCATCACATCTTCCAGTGTACCAGTTCCTTTCACGAAAAAGAGGGCTGCCAATAAAATTGGAAGAAAATCAATAAAATCAGCTCTTTTGCACATGTGGACAAAGTTATGCACACCCCTTGTGTACAATGTGTACAAGTTATGGAAACACAGATGGGACAACGTGTCGAACATTGTTGAGGACGGGATAAGTTATGGAACCGAAAATGTGGATAATGTGGACAACCTTGTGGATGACACCGTGTATCCGCATAAGAAACGGCTGTTTTCGCTTTTTGGCTTGGGGATAACTTTGTTAATAAAATATGAAGATGTGGATGGAAATTGTATGCGTGCGGCAAATTGTGACGGAAACTGTCTAGCGATTGCTGAAACATGACAGAAAGGGAAAAAACGGTTCGCAAATTGCAAAACCGGGCATTCTAACATTGGCAATCGTACCAGAAACGCCCAATCCTTGCGGGGGTGCTGATGATGAGCTCAGCTTTTTTACGGTTCGGAACATGTGTTCGATATGCGAATATGGTCGTCATTATGGTTTTATGTGCAGCTGCCATGGTGTTTGGGTATCCGCCTCCTTCCATAGCCGAGTCGCGACCTGCTATGCGGCCGGGCAATGGCGCTTCCGCAGCCGTCCCTGTCAGTCCGGTTCCCGATAAGGCGGATCATAAAGTAACGATTGTCACGATTCCCGGATGGTCGTTCCTTGACTGGAGCGAGGACGTGCTGAGCCAGCTTCCTACTATAAGCCTGCTCATTCGGGAGGGGGCTATCGGCGCGATGAATGTGCGAATTCCCGAGAAAGGGCTGGAGGATCTATATGTGACGCTGGGAGCGGGGGCGCCTGCCTCCAGCAGCCCGGAGTACGGGGCATGGCCTGTTAATCGTGGCGGGGAAGACGATGCTCGGGAAGGGGGGAAGCGGTATCGGAGATTGACGGGGCGGGAGCCGGGGGAAGCGGCGATTGTTTTACCGGAAATAGAGGCGATCCTGCGGCGCAACGATATCCGCTCACAGCGGCCGCGTCCCGGCCTGTTCGGAGAGATGCTGCGGAAGACCGGCATACCGGCGTGTGTGATCGGGAACAGCGATACGCCGCCGGACAAGAAGCGATATGCTCCACTGCTGCTGATGGACGAGAAGGGACGCGTGCCTTGCGGGCGCATCGACGAGAGCGTTCTAGCCCCGGATGACGCAGCCCCATCCCGGGTGAAGACGAATGCGGCGGCACTATTGCAGGCGTGGCAGTCGGTTCAGGGGACGGCCGTCGTCGTGCTGGAATGGGGCGATCTGCTGCGGTTTCAGAGTGAGCAGCCCTTATATGAGGGGGCGCAGGCGAAACGGCAAAAGCTGTCGGCGCTCAGCCGTCTCGACTCCTTGCTTGGGGATCTTCTCGCCGCGCAACGAAACGGGGATTCCATCTGGCTCCTCTCGCCGTTTGTAGGCTCAGAAGCATCCAGAAGCAGGGAACTGCTCGCACCCGTTATCTACACCGGGCCGGGAGTGGCGGGCGGGCTGCTCACTTCGCCAAGCACGCGCCGGAGCGGCATCGTGACGGCTTCGGATTTCGCTCCGTCGGTACTCGCATCGCTGGGCATCGAAGCGCCCCAAGATATGGTGGGACAGCCGATGGAAGTGATAGCCCGGCCGGGCGCATGGACCGCCCTGAGCAAACAACTGGATACGATCAAGGATATATATCGGCTGCGGCCCCGGCTGCTGCTTCCGTTCGTCTCCGTGGAAGCTATTGTTATGCTCGGGGCTTTACTCGTCATTTGGTGGAAGCCGCGTAAAGCGGTGCGCTGGGTGGAATGGCTGCTGCTCGCCATTATGGCCGCTCCGCTCGTGCTGCTCATGACCGGCTGGCTGAACGTCATAAAGCCGCTCCCCGCATACGGGCAAGCGGCTCTGTTCATAGGGGGATCGGCGCTGATCGCAGCTTTCTGTCTCGCGAGAAGCGGCGCACTCCAAGCCGCAGTCGCGGTGAGCGGAATTACAGCCGCGGCGCTGCTGCTTGACGGGCTGTTCGGCGCGGAAGGGATGAAGCGCTCGGTGCTGGGCTACGATCCGATGGTCGGCGCCCGCTATTACGGGATGGGCAACGAGTACATGGGCGTGCTCGTCGGCGCCGTCACGCTCGTATTCGCCGCCATGCTCGAACGCCGTCGCCGCACGGCTGCGCCCGCCGCGCCTGCTTCGCCGGCCTCGCGCACGGCTGCGCCCGCCGCGCCTGCTTCGCCGGCCTCGCGCACGGCCGAGCACGCGCACCGCCGCCGCACTCGCGTCCGCGCCGCCGGCCTCGCCGCACTCGCGCTCGCCGTGCCCCTGCTGTACCTCGCCGCCCCGCAGCTCGGCACGAACGCAGGCGGCGCCGTCACCGCGGCGGTCGCCTTCGGCCTCGCCTGGCTGCGCAGCTTCGCGGGCGGCGCAGCTCGCCGCCTCGGCCTGCTGCCGCTTGTGCTTGTCTGCGCCGCGCTCGTCGCTGCGGGCTTCGCCTCGTTATGGCTGCTTAACGCCGCCATTCCGGCGGAGGCGTCGCAGCAAAGCCATATCGGGCGGGCGATGGCGGCGCTCGGCGACGGACGGACCGATCTGATCGCGGCGATGATCGTCCGCAAGCTGCAAATGAACGTCCACTTGATCGGCGTATCGGTGTGGACGAAGGTGCTGGCCGCAGGCCTTATCGTCATGGCCGTGGCCGTCGTACGTCCGAGGGGCGCATTCCGCCGCTGGGAAAGCGAGCACCCGTTCTATATGAACGGTTTTATCGCGATCGCCGTCGGCTCGGTGGCCGCGCTGGCCTTCAACGACTCGGGCATCGTGGCGGCGGCCACGATGATCGTATACGCCGCGGTGCCGATGCTGCTCATGCGGCTTCAGGAGGACAAGTCTCCCCACTCGGCATAAAGCCGCTCCAGCTCTGTTTTCTTCGTTTCCAGATCGCCGTTCACTTGCTGGACGGCGACATAATCGTTGAACACTTCCGGCTTCAGCAGCTCGCCCTCGAGCGCGGCGATGGCATCCTCAAGCACGCCGATCTGAGCCTCGAGCTGCTCGATTTTCCGCTGGCGTCCGCGCTCTTCCCGCTTCTGCTGCTTCTCCGCCTCGTAATCTTTCGGCTTCGCCGCAGCGGAGGCGTCCTGGTCGCCGCCGCTGTCCCGCGAAGCGCCTGCCGCCGCTGCTCCGGCCTTCGGCGCGGCTGCTTTACCCGAGGCAGCCTCAAGCAGCTTCTCGGCTTCGAAGGCGGCGAGATCGCGTTTTTTCTCGACATAGTCGTCGTAGTTGCCCAAATAATCGTCGATGCCGCCGGCGTGCATCTCCAGCATCCGATCGGCCATTTTGTTCAAAAAATAACGGTCATGCGAAATGAACAGCAGCGTGCCTTCATAATCGAGCAAAGCCGCCTCCAGCACTTCCTTGCTGAACAGATCGAGATGGTTCGTCGGCTCGTCGAGGATGAGCATATTCGCCTGCTTCAGCATCAGCTTGGCGAGCGAGACGCGCGCTTTTTCTCCGCCGCTTAGCGAATACACTTTCTTCAGCACATCCTCGCCGCTGAACAGGAAGCTGCCCAGAACGGTGCGGATGCGAACTTCCTCCATATGCGGGTACTCGTTCCACAGCTCTTCGAGCACCGTATGGTCCGGGTTCAGCCCCTGCTGCTCCTGATCGTAATAGCCGATCGTTACGTTCGTTCCCCAGTCGTATGTGCCGGCCATCGGCTTTTTTTGACCGGTCAATATTTTCAGCAGCGTCGACTTGCCGATTCCGTTCGGGCCGATCAGGGCGGCCATATCGCCGCGCCGCAGTTCGAAGGAAGCGTGCTTGAAGAGCAGCCGGGTTCCGTCATACGAGGCGGCGAGGTCGTAGGCGCGCAGCACCTCCTTGCCCGATTGGCGTTCCGTTTCGAACCGGAACGACGCCTTTTTCAGCTCCCCGGCCGGTTTATCGAGCCGATCCATCTTCTCCAGCGCCTTGCGCCGGCTCTGGGCGCGTTTCGTCGTCGTGGCGCGCACGATGTTGCGGCGGACGAAATCTTCCATGCGGGCGATTTCCTCCTGCTGCTTCTCGTAATGCTTCAGCTCGATTTCGTATTCGGCTGTCTTCAGCTCCATATATCTCGTGTAGTTGCCGGTATACCGCTTGCAGCGCGTCCGCTCGATTTCGTAGATAACCGTCGTCATCGCGTCGAGGAAGAAACGGTCATGGGAAACGACCAGCACGGCACCGGCATAGCCGCGAAGATAGTCCTCCAGCCACGTTAGTGTCTGAATATCCAAATAGTTGGTCGGCTCGTCCAGCATAAGAAGCTCCGGCTCCTGGAGCAGCAGTCTGGCCAGCGCCAGCCGCGTTTTTTGCCCGCCGCTCAGCGTGTGGACGATCGTCCCCGGATCGAACGAGCCGAAGCCCATCCCGTGCAGCACGCTGCGGACGCGCGATTCGATGCGAAAGCCGCCCTGCTCGCGGAACAAGTCCGATTTGACCGAATAGCGGTGCAGCAAATCTTCGTACGCTTTGCCGTTTGCCGCGAGCTGCGGGTCTGACATGCGCGCTTCCAGCTCTCGCAGCTCTCGCTCCGCCTCCAGCAGGCCGGCGAAAACGCTCATCATTTCATCCCAGATCGAGCGATCCGATTGCAGGCCGCTGTTTTGCGCCAAATAACCGATCCGGGCTTCTTTCGAGCGGAAAATTTCGCCCTCGTCGTGGGACATCTCGCCCGCGATCACTTTGAGCAGCGTCGATTTGCCGGCGCCATTGACGCCGACGAGACCGATCCGGTCGCGTTCCTGAATTTGCATCGATATGTTCGTCAGCACCGTAGTCGTGCCGTAATGTTTACTGAGTCCGTTTACTTGCAAAAGCATCTGCTGTCTTCCTCCGGAAAATATTCGTCGGGTGCGTTTCGGATCGCCGTAAGCGATTTCGATAGTAAGCCCCTGTATATAGCTCAAGTTTACCGATGGGGAGGCGTTTTGTAAACGTTACAGCAATTTAGGTTCGGCAAAGCATTAATGGTTGCCGAAGTGCGAATTTCTGTACCAAGAAAAGCAACCTTTAAAGCTCGGATGTACCACACCGAAATGGCTTCGTTCAGAAGCTTTTCTTTACCTTTATAGAATTTATAAGTTTCGGGGCTCCCCACAAAGTATTTGGAATAAGCTTCGAAGCCTAGGTTCCACTTTGTGGGGTTATTTTAACGACAGTTTGACTGAACCTAAGATTTACCTGAGTTCCGGCAGAAGGGCTGCCAGAAAATCTGTAGATCGCCCCAAAAGTCCCGTATGCTTCTTTTTTCTTCCCGGCGGTTGTATGATAAACTGGGAGCAAAGGAGCTTCCGTTAAAGCTCCTATAAAGGTCGAACAGCAGCTAGAAAGAAGGTAACGACATGACCGCTAAAGCGCTCAAAACCGAGCTCCGTAAGCAAGCGGAAGCGGCAAGAGCCGCGCTCTCCGTCGAAGATAGGGCCTTATATTCGGCCCAGGCGTGCTATGAAGCGATACGTTATCTGGATACGTTATTCCCAGCCTTAGGAAACGATACGTTTACACTGTTTAGCTACGTGCCGTTCCGGACCGAACTGGACGTCACACCTATTATGCAGTGGTGCTGGCAGCGGGGAGGACGCGTCGCCGTGCCGAAAGTCATCGCCGACCGGAAGCTGATGTCGCTTCATTTGATCGGCGGCCTGGATGAACTCGTAACCGGCAAATGGGGCATTCGCGAGCCCGAGATGTCCGCGCCGATCGTGTCCGACTTATCTGCTATCGACGTCATGCTGGTGCCGGGACTCGCTTTCGACGGCGAGGGCGGACGTCTTGGGTACGGCGGAGGTTATTACGACGCTTTTATTCGCAGATGCAGGGAAAACGCGGGTAAGGAGCCCTACAAGCTGGCGGTCGCTTTTGATGTGCAACGGGTCGCTGCCGTTCCAATGGACGATCACGATTTCCGCGTAGACGCTGTTGTGACGGAGAAGCACAAATGGCTCGTGACAACCGGTAATAAAGACGCGCGAATTTAAACGATTTCTTATTGTTTCAAAAAAAGGACATAGCCCCACATACGTCGAATGTGTTCAGAACATAACTCGCGCGGCAGTATCTGCCCATTACCGCCCCATATCCTTCCAGGCGGGTCGCAGGAAATGCAGGTGCATCTACGGTATCTGCTAATTCATATTAGCTATACATTACCATCAAACGCACCTTGCAAAACAGAAGAGAGGGGGGCATCATGACGGATTCATCCGGGCTTACCCATTTTAACAGCGAGGGCCGGGCCCGTATGGTGGACGTCTCCGGCAAGCCGGAATCGAGCCGTTCGGCGACCGCGCGCACGACCGTCACGATGCGCCCTTCGACGCTTGCGGCGATCAGACAAGGAACGGCGGGTAAAGGCGATGTGCTCGCCGTGGCGCAAGTGGCCGGCATTATGGCCGCCAAAAAAACGTCGGACTGGATTCCGATGTGCCACCCGCTTCCGCTGACCGGCATCGACATCCGTTTTTCCGACAACGGATCGAACGAGCTATATATAGAAGGGACCGTCAAGACGAAAGGACTAACCGGCGTCGAGATGGAAGCACTCACGGCCGTGTCGGCTGCGGCTCTGACCGTATACGACATGTGCAAGGCGCTTGAGAAAGAGATCATCATCGGACCGACCGTGCTTCTGGCGAAGACGGGAGGCAAAAGCGGAGACTATACGTTCACGGGGGCCCCAAGCGGCATACAAGAGCGATAGAGCTTCGCAGCAGGGGAGGGAAACGCTGAATGCGCTGGAAAGTTGGCCTATTGACGGCAAGCGACCAAGGTTCTCGCGGCGAACGGGAAGATACGAGCAGCCAGGTGATTCGCGAACTTGTTGAAGAAGAGCTGCAGGGGGAAATTATCGAATACCGGATCGTTCCGGACGAAAAAGATGAGATTATAGCCGCGCTCATCGAGATGACCGATTATTACAAAGCCGACCTTATCCTGACGACTGGCGGAATCGGCATGGGGCTTAGAGATGTAACGCCAGAAGCGACGCTCGAGGTGGTGGACCGTCTGGCGCCAGGGTTCGCCGAAGCGATGAGAGCCGCGCTTATGCAGAAGACCGGGCTCGGCATGATGACGCGCGGCGTTTCCGGTATACGCGATCGTACGCTGCTGCTGAACCTGCCGGGCGATCCGAAGGGCGTTCATGAATGTTTGGCCGCCGTGATGGATCAGCTGCCCATCGCTTTGACCATGATCAGAGGCAAAGGGGGTGAGCCGTAACCGATGGGGAGCAGAAGCGTGCTCAGGGAAGTGAAGATCGAGCAGGCGGTCGGACTGCCGCTCGCTCACGACCTGACCCGGATCGTTCCCGGGGAGTTTAAAGGAAGGGCGTTTCGCAAAGGGCATCTGATTCGCGAGGAGGACATCCCGGAGCTGAGGCGGATCGGAAAAGAGCATATTTACGTGCTCGAGCTCGGCGACGACGATTTGCACGAAGACGACGCGGCTGTTTGCATGGCCGAAGCCGTACGCGGATCCCATATTCGGCTGGTCGGCCCGAGCGAAGGCAAAGTGATGCTGAAGTCGGATATTCACGGGCTTGCCGTAGTCGATCAAGCGCTGATCGACGAGATAAACGATATCGAGCAGCTTGCGATGGCTACGCTGCCCAGCCACACCGTCGTTTCCGAGGGACAGTCCATAGCCGGCACGAGAGTCATCCCGCTGCTTGTTGCCAAGGAAAAAGTGGAGGCGGCCGGGAGGGCCGCCCGGCGCTGGCGCGATGCTCATATGGGAGAAGGGCCCATATCCGTGAAACCTTTTCGAACATTGCGGGCAGGGCTCATCACGACCGGAAGCGAGGTGTATAATGGACTAGTTCAGGACAAGTTCGGCCCCGTTGTCCGGTCAAAGCTGGAAGCATACGGCTCCGCCGTTTTCGAACAGCGGATCACTTCGGACGGCATTCCGGACATTATGAAGGAGATCCGCTATTTCGCGGAGCAAAAGGTCGATCTGATTTTGGTAAGCGGCGGTATGTCCGTCGATCCCGACGACCGGACGCCCGGCGCCATCAAGCAGGCCGGTGCCGACATCGTCAGCCACGGGACGCCGATGCTGCCCGGGTCCATGCTGCTCGTAGCTTATTTGGGAGACATTCCGGTCGTTGGATTGCCCGGCAGTATCATGCACGACAAATTTACTGTTTTCGACGTCCTCCTGCCGCGTATATGCGCGGGCGAGCGGATCGAGCGCCAGGCGATCACCCGTCTCGGCTACGGCGGACTGTTTGCGGACAGAGGGTAAAGAACTTTATTTAGGAGGAATGTGTCATGCCTAACATTGGCCCAACCGGTTTTATTTTGATCATTTTGGTGGCGCTTCTGTTGTTCGGTCCGAGCAAGCTCCCCGAACTGGGCCGTGCCTTCGGACGCACGCTGCGCGAGTTCAAGAACGGAGCCAAGGAAATCATGGAGGACGATTCCGATCGCAAAGAAGTGAGAGCGGAGTCAGCCGCCAAGCTGGAGCAGGCAAAACAGGAGCAGCCTGTCGTTCAAGCGGCAGCCTCGGCGCAGGGCGTACAAAGCGCCGACAACAAGCGTTTGCCCGAATGAGCGGCCCCGGACTTGCATACTGCGGCCCGCTGCTTTAACGGAACGGGCGGAGGGCTTCGGTTTGTTTCCTTGAGGCCAGCTAACGAGTATCGATACCGCTATCGATGATATGAACGGTAAGGTTGGTGAAGTTGGTGCAAGACAATACGGCATCTTTGGTAGAGCACTTGACCGAGCTCCGCAAACGGCTTATATGGATAGTCGCCGTTCTCGTAGTGGCGATGATCGGCGGCTTTTTCGCGGCCAAGCCCATCATCGTATATTTGATGCATTCCGAGCCTGCTTCGAGCATTATTACATTGAATACGTTTTCTCCGTGGGATGCGATCCGGCTGTACATGCAGTTTTCGTTTGCGATCGGTCTTGTAGTTACGCTTCCGTTCACCCTTACGCAACTTTGGCTGTTCGTGAGGCCGGGGCTGCTGGATCATGAGAAGAAAGCGACGCTGCGCTACATCCCGGGAGCGGTTCTGCTGTTTTTGCTCGGGCTATCGTTCGCCTACTTCGTCATTTTTCCGATGGCTTTTTACTTTACGTCGAACGTAACTCAGAGCCTTAGTTTGACCGAAACTTACGGAGCGGCGCAATACTTTTCGTTTATGTTCAACATTCTCCTTCCTATGGCTCTTCTGTTCGAGCTTCCGGTTGTCGTTATGTTTTTGACCAAGCTGCGGATTTTAAACCCGTCCCGGCTTCAGAAGCTGCGTCGTTACGCTTATCTGGTGCTGGTCGTCATCGCAACGGTCGTCACGCCGCCGGATTTTATTTCCGACATTTTGGTCGCCATTCCGATGATTTTGCTGTACGAGGTTAGCATCATGCTGTCGGCCCGCATTTATAAGAAGCAGCTGGAGATGGACAAACAGTGGATGTCTCAGACTGAAGAGGCCTAAGATTCAAGAGGAAAGAAGCAACAACCGATTTACGAAACGCGAGCCTTAATAACGATGCCGATCGCCGGATTCATGCGAGATTTCCGGCAATGCCGCCCGGGTAGTAGGAGGACTGCGTTTCTAAGAAACGCAGTCCGTTTTTTGTCGAAAGAAGGCGTAAGAAGTAAGGCTTGAATAGGCCGCGAATAGGAAGATTCCGCTGAGGATACAATACCCAGGGTGTGGAAAAAGAGGATGCCGTTAAAATTTTATGAAATGACCCAAAAATACTTGCAATGCGGCGGCGAAATGATTAATATAAATATTGTTATTAGCACTAACCACTATCGAGTGCTAACACCCTCAACCCAATCACTTTAATCGAAGGAGGCAGTTTTCTCATGATTAAACCGCTCGGTGATCGCGTAGTTCTTGAACCTATTGCCAAGGAGGAGACTACAGCTAGTGGTATCGTATTGCCGGATTCGGCAAAAGAAAAGCCGCAAGAAGGCAAAATCGTTGCTGTTGGCAGCGGCCACGTGAAAGACGGACAACGCATTGCGCTCGAAGTGAAAGAAGGCGACCGCGTTCTGTTCTCCAAATATGCCGGTACCGAAGTGAAATTCGAGGGCAAAGAACTGCTCATCTTGCGCGAAAGCGACATCCTGGCTGTACTTTCGTAAGAAAACCTTTCTCGGTAAACTTCCGCTGTGACGCGGGTGTTTAATCGTGATTTAACGTTAGAAGGTTTTTCTTAACGTTTCCGTACATCCGATAACCTATACTTAAGCAACTTTTGGCAGGACCTGATCTTTACCACACAACAATTCGGGAGGTATCCGATACATGGCTAAGGAAATCAAATTCAGTGAAGACGCCCGCCGGGCGATGCTCCGCGGTGTCGACGCTTTGGCTAATGCTGTAAAAGTGACGCTCGGACCGAAAGGCCGCAACGTCGTGCTGGAGAAAAAATTCGGCAGCCCGCTCATCACGAATGACGGCGTAACGATCGCCAAAGAAATCGAACTCGAAGACGCGTTCGAAAACATGGGCGCTCAGCTCGTTAAAGAAGTAGCAACGAAAACGAACGACGTAGCAGGCGACGGTACGACTACTGCTACCGTTCTGGCTCAAGCGATGATCCGCGAAGGCCTGAAAAACGTTACCGCAGGCGCTAACCCGATGGTTATCCGCAAAGGCATCGAGAAAGCCGTTAGAGCCGCTGTAGAAGAGCTGCAAAAGATCTCCAAGCCGATCGAAGGCAAACAATCGATCGCGCAAGTTGCCGCTATCTCCGCTGCTGACGAAGAGCTCGGCCAACTGATTGCCGAAGCTATGGAAAAAGTAGGGAATGACGGCGTCGTTACAGTAGAAGAGTCCAAAGGCTTCGTAACGGAGCTGGAAGTCGTAGAAGGTATGCAATTCGACCGCGGCTACCTGTCCGCTTACATGGTTAACGATACGGACAAAATGGAAGCCGTACTCGACAACCCGTTCATCCTGATCACCGACAAGAAAATTTCCAGCATCCAAGAAATTTTGCCGGTACTCGAGAAGGTTGTTCAATCCGGACGCCAACTGCTCATCATCGCAGAAGACGTAGACGGCGAAGCGCTCGCTACGCTCGTAGTGAACAAACTGCGCGGCACGTTTACTTGCGTAGCAGTTAAAGCTCCTGGCTTCGGCGACCGCCGCAAAGCTATGCTGGGCGACATCGCGGCTCTCACAGGCGGTCAAGTGATCACCGAAGAGCTCGGCCTCGACCTGAAATCGACTACGGTTGATGCGCTCGGTACAGCTCGTCAAATTCGCGTATCCAAAGAAAACACCATCGTCGTTGACGGTGCAGGCGACAAAAAAGACATCGGCACTCGCATTGCTCAAATCCGAGCGCAGCTCGAAGAAACGACTTCCGACTTCGACAAAGAGAAGCTCCAAGAGCGTCTCGCCAAGCTGTCCGGCGGCGTAGCCGTAATCAAAGTCGGCGCAGCAACCGAAACCGAACTGAAAGAGCGCAAACTGCGCATCGAAGACGCCCTGAACTCCACGCGTGCAGCTGTGGAAGAAGGTATCGTTTCCGGCGGCGGTACGGCTCTCGTGAACGTATATAACGCCGTATCGGCTATCTCTACTTCCGGCGACGAGCAAACGGGTGTAAACATCGTTCTGCGCGCTCTGGAAGAGCCGATCCGCATCATCTCTACGAACGCCGGCCAAGAAGGCTCCGTTATCGTAGACCGCATCAAAAAAGAAGCTGCAGGTATCGGCTACAACGCAGCAACCGGCGAATGGGTTAACATGTTCCAAGCTGGTATCGTCGACCCGACTAAGGTTACTCGTTCAGCTCTGCAAAACGCAGCATCCGTTGCGGCTATGTTCCTCACTACCGAGGCAGTCATCGCCGACAAACCGGAAAAAGACAAAGCTCCTGCAATGCCGGATATGGGCGGCATGGGCGGTATGGGTGGCATGATGTGATAAGGCTCGTAGAGCCTTTTGCGCCAAGCATCTACGGCTTTATGGTAACCGCAGGGTAACATTGGTTTTGTTTTTTTATAAGCCTCTCATTAGTTCATCGAACTTTTGGGAGGTTTCTTTCTTTTTACTTTTGTAACGTGTAAGTAAATTTGTTTTGTTAGATCAATCGTCCTTGTGGCAATTCTACGCCAGCTTCGGCAAGTGAGTGTGCCGAAGCGAATGTGGTGTCAATTTAGGATTTAATCCCGATAGCTTAAGCATTCTGGCCACTATAAGCTGGTTTGTTTTATAGTACGTGGGTATCCGGGGTAGCGTTCTATGTTTGGCACAGTATAACCTTTGTTATAGTATCGATCTCCACGTGCGAAAATCTTCTTGCTCCTGCTCCATATATTTCATCTCTTTCTTTTGGTCTCCAATTCATCAATAGTTTTTGCACTTTTGGCACGTAGGCATTGCGTCGGGTCGGAGCGAATGATACCCAATTCAACGGCCTTTTTGAATATAGCTCATCAGTGCTGTGTACACGACGAGCGTATTGTCTGAATAGCCGACTCCTTTTTTCTTACTGTTTGCCTTCTAACGTTTAGAGTTTTTTGATACTGGTCTCTCGTTGTGGTTTTCGTTTTCATTTTTTTGAAGTAGATCATGGGGATCAGCCGACTGATCGTGAAGCATTGTGACGAGATCAAAGCCGGATTATCAGCCGTTTGGGAGGTGGTAAAGGCATTCTTCGCGCAGTGGGGCGATAAGCTCATTCCGCTTCTCGGTCCATTTTTTGGAGTGCCACCCATGATAGTGAAACACTGGGAAGATATTAAAGAAGGGCTGTTGGCGCTCTGGCAACGGATCAAGATATGGCAATCGAGCTGTTTAACAACACAAAGGATGGATTCAATCAGATATGGGATGGCATTAAGGATTTTTCCGTTGGCGTCTGGAAGCTAATTAAGAATATATTTAGCGGAGCGTTGCTGCTTAGCATCGATCTAATGAAGGGCGATTTCAGAAAGCACAAGACTGACGGAATCCAGATATGGGACAACCTGAAAAGACGCTCTTACCCGAATATGGGGAGGCATCAAGAAGATGTTCGCGGATCGCTAGACGTCATCAAGGGCTATTTCTCGACTGCCTGGAACGCGCTCAGGTCAGTCACGTTCAGATCTGGACCGAAATTACAAAGGGAATTAATCAGGCGATTCACTGGATCGTGAATCTTCCTCAGAACATGATAGATCTGGGCGAAAACATTATTAAGGGCCTAAATCAAGAATATGGTTGGCGTCACGGACAAAGTTACCAGCGGACTCCGTTTTGCCCTTGACATTCATTCCCCGCCTCACGTGCTGATGCATCTTGGCGAGTATACAGGCGAAGAAAGGGATTTACGAAAGGACTCGGCAACAGTATAACCGATGTCAAACAGCAGGTTTCCGAGATGGCGGCCGCGGCTACTGACGTTCAGGGGAGTACGGCCGGAGCGGCGGCTACCAGTGCCGTGTACTATTTGGACGGCCTGTTTTCGGGTGCCGTTTTCATGGGCCCGAAACGATTCTGACATTAAACGGATAGCGCAGGAATCGTTTTAATATGTAACAAACGGCGATGAGATTATTAACGGCGAGTTCACACTCGTTGGAAAAACTGCTAAGGAACTCGGAATGATCATACTAAGTACCTCTCGTCAGCCTATCCTTCCGCTTACGGTAGATCGAACACTCGCCATACATGGAAGAAATGGCGCGTGAGATTTCGGAGCCAATGTTAGTTCGAGGTAGCTTAATCTTGATTGCACCATGATCAATAGAGATGCTTTAAGCCTTCAGTTAGCTGTCGAATCCCTTGCATCTTTATAGACGGGTAGGGAAAGTGCGAACCCTTCAACTTATTTTTGATTTGAGACTGATCGGTATTACTTGGTTCGATATGTTGGGAATCTCGACATCGAACGTATTATCGGACTGGGGCAGTTCAATATCCCTTAGTGGCTTTTGACCCGTTCCCTCGATCCCTCATAGCGACTGATGCGATAATCTTGGATTTGGATATCATTTTGGACTCTACCAATTCGGTTGGATGACAAATGGATTATAAAAATAATAGGTCCTGGTTCTTTTGAAGTGAACAACTAGGGGGTTGATCACGGAACCTGAAATCATCATTTCGGGCAGCTTGACTATCCTGAGTATATCGGCGAATGGGAAGGCATTCGGGTATACAACAATAATCTACAATCAAACACTTGCGAAAGATTGCGAGCGAATGACGGTCAAGCTTAATGGGACCAATGCTATGCCGGAAATGACAGGAGATTTTATCAATATGCTTCCGAGCTTAAATACGGTTACGATCGACGGAACGGATTTGGATTGTACTATTTCATTTGTTTTTAAACCGAAATTTGTATTAGGGAGGCGAAGTGGTAATGGAGAACCTGGAAAACTTACATGGGGACATGAAACTACGTGATGCCTAGCCAAAAATTGCACAAAATGATTGCTATGGAGCCATTGTCTGGATCGGCTAGATACTGAGCATGATCTTACTGTGAGGGTAAACGATAATGCCAACAACGTAATAGGCGACCTGGAGAAACGTTTGCAAGCGGGGAACGTCACGAAAATCTTACTGTCCGGCGGGCGTATATGGCTCCTATGCGGTCGTGTAGACGGGAAACGCTGGCGCTATCACTTCAAAGAGCTTATGAGAAGAGGTTGCTTGACGAATATAATTTGTCAAAAAAGCATCATCCGGGGTATAGATGCGGTTTGAGTTGGACGTCGCAAATAATTTGATTATTGTAAATAGAGCTGACAAGTAAAGCATAATACCCCGTCTGGCCGTAGTAGCTGTATAGTATATTAAGATAATTTTAAGATTTAGTTCATTTAAGGGTCATCTACGTCTGCCATAATTATACTAACGATAGCTTTAGGGGGTAGAGACGAGTGCACCAAGTGGATGTACACATTGAAGATTACATGCAGATACACTTTGAGAAAAAAGAAGCTATACTAGTTATTGGTTTAAAAGTAGGAATTCTTCGGGATAAAAGTATACTTTTCAAGGAGCTAGAAATAAGGGGAAATGAGATTGAAAATAAGAAGAACCAAAATCAATACTTAATTACAAGCACTCTTGGTTTAGTTGCTGCTTACGAAGTTACGAAATCTGCTTCAATTCCCGTAGGGATGATCAGTTATATAATTCCAGCAGACAAATACGCGGTTTGTAGGTTTGAAGAAAAGTACAAAAATAGCTTTTTGGAGCAAATAAGCAAGGACCCCATTAAATCCAAATACAATCTATCTTTTAATAAACCGAGGTTTGAGATTTTAATAAACGGCCTTCAGTCTCAAGGTATTACAGAAATTTATATACCGACTTCATAGGCGGGAAATTCGACAAATATTAGGACATAATACATGTAATCGCCCATCCAGCCACTATGGACAGACGGTGGTTATTTTTATTATCGCTCAGCCCACTCTAGCATGTTTTGCATCGTTGCGCCAATAGTATACAGTAGGCGTATTCTGTCGGATTGTCTGGTGTATTCGCCAGTTCCGAATACGTAGTGAGCGATATGTAAAACCACCGTAATGTATGCTGGTCAAAACACGTACAACACAGTAGATTGTATAATACTCCACAATTTCAATTTTGTCTTTTCGTTCGCCTTCGAGCAACTCTTCTTGGATCGCTTGGATAAGTTCAGGAGATGTTTTTTCTTCGATCAGCTTTATATCCATATATGAAATCGTCCTATTTCTATTTGTATTTGACCATATGTTTGCATTAAAACAGGAGCGAATGTTCTTATTTGAGTGATGAACTTGAACGCTGAAATCAGAATCATTTAGGACCAACTCAGGCGCACGGATCGTACGAACGACAAATGCCTGCAAGGCTTTCGCGGCCAGAGAGGATTCGCTGGAGCTTATCGCAGAGCCGAGGAGGGAGCCTGATGCTGGAGGATACACAGCGGTAAAATACTCTGGATCATGTACAGCCTCTACCAGCAAAACTGGCTCCCCGATGTAGTTTGGATCAGCCGGCGGTCTCAACGATCTGAGGAACGGGCCCGTGAGCTAGCGGTTGATAGGTGAAAGAGGATGGCTGATCTCTAATCTCAATTCAGGCATATAATGAAACAATCGAAAGAACTTCGTTGAAATGAAGTCCTTTTTGGGGTAACGAAAAGGTAACGGAAGGTGGTTAAAGATACTTTTATATACATAAATGCCGCATTAAAAATATGCTGATGACATTATCATACGTGGTTTTCCACAGATGATCGTTGGCGGGTTTGCGTGGCGACGCGGGACTCGCCTCTTTGCCTTGTTTTTGCTTGCGCGCTGGCCGTTCTGTTTTCTTGAGAGGAAAAGCTTGGCCATGATGCCAGACGAAAAGACTCCCTGTGAGAGTCTCACGGACTTCAACGGTTGTTTTAGCGTCGAAACGCTGAGAGGTGTGGGGTGCAACAAAGGTGTACGTGATGCCGCCATAAGACAACGTATGGCCTGTCCCCAGTGTTCGGTACTCTCGAATGGTAAAAATATGTTCCAGGTTCGTGTCATCCTTCAGCGTCATGTAGGCGGTATCGTTCGACCTTGGGTCGACTGCAAATTGTGCATTATGTTTCTGTATGAGCTGAGGCAAGGCTGCGTTAGCGGCCTCGAGCGTCGTGATGCCGAGTAGCCGAAACTCAATGACCAACCGGTCCTGGAGGGTCACCCAGAGTCGCTCGACACGGCCCTTGGCTTGTGGGGTGACCGCTTTAATGTGTTCAATGCCGAGTTCAGCCATCGCTTTTCCAAAGTTCGAAAGAGGCTTCGTTTCGCCAGCGAGTTCTTGTTCAACAGTAAGTTTCTCGTTCGGTGAACGGAAAATCGTATGTCGATCGCTGTAAAGACCAAGGGGAATCCCGTATTGGTGAATACCCTGCGGAGTAGTCCTCACGGCATTCGGTAGGTCGAAATACCGCCCCAACTACGAGGCCTGTGGCATCATCGATCGCGGCATGCAAGGTAAATGCAGGGGCTCGATCCTCCGGCCACGCATAAGGGGAGCGTCAATCTGCCACAGCATGCCTGCCTGGGATCGGCGCTGACGCGGTTGATGGGCCTTTCATTCGACGCCTTTGCTTCGCTTGTTTGAGCCCTTTGGCAAGTAAGAGCAGTCTCACGCTGGAACTACTTAATTGGATGTCCTCGTGCTCCTTGAGCAGTTCTGCGAAGTGACAACTGTTACTGCCGTAATACTTCGTTGTGTATAACGTTGCTGCTCGATCTTTGATGGCATCACTTACTTTGTGAATGGGCTTCCTTCCTCGATTTTTGTGAGCAATACCCTGTTCCCCTTCTGCTTGATATTTGTTCTTTAGCCGGATGAGTTGCTTCACGGAAATCCCTAGCGTCATAGCTCCCTTGCTGTTCGTCATATGTCTATCCAGGATTCTCTCCACGACGAGAATCCTCTTCAGTTCTTCTCTGCTCAATGTAAGTATCTCCTGTCCCATAGTGACATTATCTCAGAATTGTTATGGTACTACATTATCACAGAAGAACAACATTTTTCTTCTACCTCCCCTAGAGGGAGTGTCAGTTGTATGTTATACTGTTCGGAGTAGTCGTCAGATTACGCAAAAAAACGTCCTTTCTGGAATGGGTGTGTGATAACTTCCATTTTACAAGAAAAGACGATTTTTGTGCTTCTATTTTACATAATACGAAAACGAGGCCGTCCCAAAAGGTAACTTTGGAACACCCTTAGCAAACCGAATGTGACAGCCTTTGGAAAAAACAAAGGAGTTAAGCGATCTGTTCTCGCTTAGCTCCTTCGTTTTTGGCGTCCACGGCGGCTTTCTTGAGCCATATTGTGGGCAAGGGAAAGCCACCCGACCTCCAGACTTACTTTCGGTAAGCCTCGAAGCAGGAACCTTTTAAAGCCTCGGTTGTTCTTCACATCACCGAACACAGGCTCCGGTTCGATCATTCGCCTTACGGCCAGGGCATAGCCTTCTTCGCTACGAAGCTTTTGCCTGGCTTGGTTCTTTAGCCGCCAATACTTCATGCTCACTTTGATCTCGCGATCACCTTGGGCTTTCGTACACTGTGGTTTCAGCGTACAGCTCTCACAACTGGCACTTCGGTAATGTCGGTATTCGATTTCGTACTCACTTTCCGTTTTCTCTTTGCTCACTCGGCTGAAAGAGAGTGTTTGTCCTGCCGCGCATGTCCACGTATCTTGTTCCCTGTTATAGGTCCAATTGTCGATCTTGCTGATATCTTTTTGCCACGCCTTGCTTTTTTCGCGATGATACGTACTGTATTTGACGATGGCTTGGACTTCGTTCTGCTCCAGATCGTCATAATTTTCTTCGCCACCATAGCCTGCGTCGGCGATGACCGTGCCCGGTAGCTTCCCTAACTGCGATTTTACCTTTTCAAGATGAGGAATGAGGCAGCGCGTATCGGTCGGCCGCTGATGCAAACTGTAGCCGATAATGAATTGATTTTCGGTGCCGATCTGCACATTGAAGCCTGGCTTGAGCTGGCCATTTCGCATGTGGTCTTCCTTCATTCGCATAAATGTGGCGTCATGGTCCGTTTTGCTGTAGCTGTTTCTCCTGCCTAGAATCGCTTCATGAGTCTCGTACTTCTGAAGGCGAGGAAGCAAATCCTTGCGGAGCGTACGCACTGCCTTCTTTAGTGGTTTGTCTTCGAGTTTCTCTTGCAGGCGCTCTTCCAATTGCTTGACGGCATGCTCTAGTTTTTCGCCGGTGATGTTCGAGGACTCGCCCAGCTCGAGAAGATCCTGGCCGCCGTGCGTTCCCTCTTCTTGCTTCTCGGCTTCCTCGATGGCGGCAAACAAGGTCTGGACTTTCTCCTGAAGCTTAGCCTTCTGCTTCACGACAGCCTTTCCCCAAACAAACGTATACCGGTTGGCATTGGCTTCGATCTTGGTGCCGTCCACAAAGTAATGCTCAAGCTGCACGTAATTCTCCTCAGCCAGAAATTGAAGAACCGCGGTAAATACGGTCTCCAGAGCTGTTTTCATTCGATCCGAGCGAAACCGGTTGATGGTTCGGAAGTCCGGTCGTTGCCTGCCCGCAATCCACATGAACATGATGTTTTCGCGGACGGCTTTGGCAATCTGACGAGAGGAGTAGATCCGCTGTGTGTAGGCGTAAAGGATGACTTTAGTGAGCATCTTGGGGTGGTAGCTGTCTCGTCCACCTCCGGGGTAAGCCGCGTCGAAGATAGCGTCATCGAGACGATTGACGGCGGCGTTTACCACGCGAACGAGGTGATTTGCGGGAATGCCCTCTTCTAAATCCATTGGCAGGTAGAGTTGATCCATGCTATATTGAATGTACAAAGAAACCGGCTCCTTTTCGGTAATGGTTGGTCGCACTTCCATTTTACCAAGGATCGGTTTCTTTTTGTTGTACACATTGAAAGGAGGGTCTCCCTCAGCCTTTTTTATGGCTTTTGGGACACCCTCTTTATGTGATAAAACCAAAAGCTCACTTAGTTGATAAATTTCACGCCAGTCAAGAAACGTTGCAGCATAGCAGCCGTTTGTGAACGGGTAGCTTGTCCGTAGGTTTCCAGAGTCGTGTTAGTCATACCGTCCATGAGCCCGGCTTTGATCGCTTGGGCTACTTCTTTTTGACCCCAAACGATGCGGTTAGCGTCAAACCATTTGGTTAGGATCTCGGTCTGTTCAGATGCCCCAAGCGAGATTTCTCCGCCAGCATACTTGTATGCTCTGACAATCATAGCAGCCAGCTCTTCTCGAGTAATCTGGGTGTTAGGACGGAACGTACCGTCTTCATAACCGTCTACAAGACCAGCTTTTGCTGCTGCGTTAATGACGCCCGCATACCAGCTATCCGAAGATACGTCACCGAAGTAGGCTTTATCCGTAATGGTGCTGAGGCCCAGCGAGCGTACAACCAATGCTGCAAACTCGGCACGAGTGATATTACGATCAGGTTCGAACGTCGTATCGGTCATGCCGTCAATGATGAGTTTGCCGGCGAGTTGCTCAATATACGCTTGTCCCCAATGCGACTTGATGTCATTGAACGTTTTGCTGAACCCAATCACAGTATAGATACTGTTACCGGTACGCCAGAACTCGGCTTCGGTTTCGGTGATGGAGTTAGGAACGAAGCTGAGCGTTTTGCTATCCGGGTTGTACAGGACTACCGTAGCGGAACCTTCCGCTTTGGATGTCAAAGGAATGAGACGTTTCACATAACGATCGAAAGAATCAATAGAAGCTTTCTTGCCGTTAACTTTACCTTCAACCGACAGGCCGAAGTCGACAGCATCAGCAATCGATTTGGCTCCAAGTGCGGAGATAGCATTTTCCACTGCAGTAGCGTCTGCTCCGCTAAGCTTCTTAATATCGACATTCAGAAGCAGATCGTTAACCGTAGATTCCACCGATTTGGCCAAAGCCTCGAAGTCGAACGCATCCAGAGGAAGGAGATAAGCACCTTGCTCGGTTACGACCTTCAGAATCGATCCTTCTTTGGCATTCAGCAAAGCGGATACCGGAATGGCTACATGATCGCCGCTCACTTTAATCGTGACAGTCGTGTATTTCTCCAAAGCATTTTTCAGGTCGTTTGCATTGACAGTGCCGTTCGACGACTCAACGGTGTCCCCACTGATGGAGGAACCACCACCTCCGCCGCCTCCACCACCGCAGAACGTGCAACCAGTCGGAGGTGCGGGTTTACGATATACATTCTCTGTAACGCTTCCGTCTGCATACCCGAAATAAACGGCGTCATATACGGATGGAATATCCGTATTGATATTATAATACGATTTACCGCCTTGGTACGTATCGAAAGTCACCGTAATATTTTGAATAAATTGCCCGTTTTTGCTGTAGACCGCAAGATCGACAGATTGTTCACCGTACACCGCATCGCCGACATCGCCGTCAAAATAAACTTGTCCGGTCACAGTACCGCCGGAGTTGAACGTGCCATTAAATATCATGGCAGCAGAAGCGAGCACCGGAACGAGCATAGATAAAAGCATAAGGACAACTAAAGAACTGGACGCTTTTTTAAACAGCGTTTTGGAGATCAACAGATTCCCGCTCCTTTCCACTCTTTCTCTCTTTGATTGACTCGGGAGTAGGCTTGGCTCATTCATACCAGGTCACCTCCTTTTCTAAATTGGCCTCTTCCATTTCCCTAAATATATAAGTTCGAGAGAGTTGGAAGAGTATGAGGGGGTTGGGAGCAAATTTCCATTAAAAGTTTTTTTGAAATAGATACGGTCCTATATTAAAAAGCGCATACGAAAGCATATGGAAAATAGAGCTAATGACAGAAATGAAAAAAACCTCGCATATTCCGCGAGGGAATAGCGAGGTCCTATTCAGGAACATTAGTCTACGAACTTGGCTTTCGCGAGCAAACGAGTCAGCATCGTAACAGCTTGAGCGCGAGTAGCTTCGCTGGAAGTGCCGAGAGTCGTATCCGTCATACCGTTCACAAGACCGGTAGTCAAGGCGACAGCAACTTCTTTTTGACCCCAAACGATTTTGTTCGAATCGCTGTAGTTCGACAAAGCTTTTGTAATTGCAGCTTGATCGATAGCGATTTTGCCGTCTGCAAACTCGTATGCGCGGACAACCATAGCTGCCAGCTCTTCACGAGTGATTTGAGCGTTCGGATGGAACGAACCGTCTTCGTAGCCGTTTACGATACCTGCTTGTGCAGCAGCGCCTACAACGCCTGCATACCAATCAGCGGATTTCACGTCGCTGAATTTAGCAGCGGATGCAACAGGGGACAAGCCCAAGGCACGAACAACCAGTGCAGCGAATTCGGCACGGGTAATGTTACGATCGGCCTCAAATGTCGTATCCGTAACGCCGTTTACGATCAGCTTGCTTGCAAGCAGCTCGATGTCTTTCTTAGCCCAGTGACCAGCGATGTCGCTGAACGTTTTGCTAGTTTCGATTACCGTGTACACGCTGTTGCCCGTACGGAAGAACGTAGCTTCGTTGTTAGAGAAAGTTGCAGGAACAAAGCTGAACGTACCTGTAACCGGGTCATACAGAACGCCTGTCGCATTAGTACCAGGTGTCGAAGTAAGCGGAATCGAACGTTTCACATAATCGCTGAAGGAAGAGATGTTTACTTTCTTGCCGTCTTTGCCTTCAACCGTGATGCTGAAGTCAACAGCGTCAGCCAAAGCTTTGCCGCCAAGAGCTTTTACAGCATCCGATACCGGTTTGGCCGCATCGCCGGAAAGCTTCTTGATGTTAACCGTGATCTTCAGATCGCTCACAGCAACGCCAAGCTCTTTCGCCAGTGCATCCAGATTCAAGAGCGACAATGGAAGTACATAAGTGCCGTAGTCACCTTTGATCGTAAGCTTCGAATCGGATTTTTTCGCTGCGTCTACAAGAGCAGATCCAGGAATCGTAACCGTTTCGCCTTTTACAACCAGAGTAACATCCGATTTGCTAGCAAAAGCGTTTTTAAGCGTCGTAGCGTCCACTTGACCGTTCGTTACGTTGATCGAACCGTCGGAATTGGTGGAGTTGCCGCCACCGCCGCCGCCACCACCGCCGTTGGAAGTGGAGCTGATTACTTGGACATTAACGTCTTTAGTGTACGTTGCATAGGTTACCGAGATGACGGAAGTACCCGCGCGGAGCGCAGTCACAACACCTTGGCTGTTAACAGTTGCTACCGACGCATCTTTGGAAGCATACGTAGCAAATTTCGTTACATCCGGAGTAGTGTTGTCCGAGTATGTAGCTTTGACAACCGTGTTGTGGGTTTCGTTAACCCGCAAGGAATAGGACTGGCTGTCGACGCTGATTGCTGTAGCATACGGTTTTTGCGGCTCTACTGGGCCGCCGTTATCGTTTGCCGTAACAACAACACTCACTGTTTTAGAGAATGTCCCGAGGCCTACAGTGACATCTGTAGTACCAACAGCAACACCGGTAATCAATCCGTTAACTACAGTGACTATCGACGAATCAACAGGTGTGTAGCTAGCTAAATTCGTAACGTCGCGAGCTTGGGTTTCTTCCGAGTACATTGCTGACACAATAGCTTGTACACTCTCGTCAACCTTTACAGTGTAAGAAGGTTTATCGACGGTCAGACTCGTGATATAAGGCTGATAGTCTACATTGGAGACTTCCTCGGAAGTATCTTCAGACTTTTCTTTAAGCTTGATTTTAGAAAAAATCGTATCTGATACTGGCTCAGAGTTGAGCGTGTACTTGTACTCCTCCGTTGTAGGATTGTAACTTGCATAAGTTGCAGTTACAATCTTCAAAAAGGTATCATCAGGACCATACACATGAACCTGAAGCCCATCTTGAGCATAGGTCTTTGAGTACACGGTGCCCGAAACGTTATTACCGTCATAGGTAACGCCGGCAAAATTTGCCGCCGCAGCCAGTACAGGCGTAAGAATCGACAGAAGCATCATTGTAACCAGCAGAGCGGACACTTTTTTCATAGCCGCTAATTTATTTAGCATATGTAGTTTCCTCCTTTCTCTAGTATTATTTGTTGAATTTTGAATAACCATGTGATATGGTTTCACCTCCTCGCTAATCTATTGTAATGGATGGAGGAACTTTTGGAAATATCTATTATATGAAAAAAATGAAAAACCGCGCTTTATGGCGCGGTTTTAAGCATATTGTCGATTTGGGCCCTTTCATTGGCATTTTTGGCAATTAGTTTGTTGTACAAGTCTTGATCTGATCGGCCTTGTTTCATAATAGAAACAAGATATAGTCTTACAAGTAGTTGCGTATTAGCATCATCCAGGCTTCCGCCAATTGAACTCTTCAAAATAGTTTCTGCTGCTTGATTATCCCCGTGAGCAATGTAGATTTGCGCAGCTGAGGATATGATGTTAGGTGTAAGATTGAAAGCAGCGCCTTGCATTTGTCCTTTAGGCAAAGTCTCAAGATGCTTAACTTTTTGCAGAGCGGTATTGTAAGTCTCAATTACTTTGTTGCTATACGATTCCGCTTGAGCTTTATTCGTTGCCCTCAATTGATCATAGAACATCAGGTTTAATGTTGCGGACCTCTCGTAAAGGGCGTTATCCCAGGGGAACTGTTGCAACCCTTCTTGAACCAGCGAAAGCATCTTCGTTTGATCATTTTTCATCGAATACAAATCAAGTTCTTGACCAAACAAAATTTTATTGTTGGTTATGTGGCGTTTCGTCTCCTGCAGCAACTGGATAGCTTCGTTGAACATCGCTTCATCTTTGTTTTGCGAATACAACTGAGTCAGAAATCCGACTTTGGTTGCTACATAATCAGGATGATGCGGTTGCAGTTCTAAAGCTTTATTGAGCGGGTTCATAATTTCTTGCAATGGCTTTTGGGCTGCAGCGTTCTTTAACGATAACGCATATTTATTATTTCCGCTGAACTGAATGGCAGACATAATAAAGGCAGTTATAGCAATAATACCAAGAAGAATGGGGTAACCTAACTTTACCTTTGCAGCCCAAGGGTGTTTGGCGATAGACAATTGGTTCGAAGATATTCCTGAAGCCATGCCCCCCAAACAAAGATACACAAGTGCCGCGATAAATCCATAGCTCATTTCAAAGTCAATAGTACTGTGTATTAGCAGCGAGAGCGCAATAATGTAAAAAACGAATTTGTCCTTTCGTGAAGCCTCATCGCCTTTAATATAGCTACGTACATACTGATAGAAAATGTAAAGTAAGAAGGCAGCAAGTATAATGATCCCAAGCGTTCCGACTTCGATCCAGAACTGTAGGAAGAAATTGTGAGTTTGCCGGCTTGTATATGGGTTGTTCTGGTATTTTTCGTATAGAGCAGCCCAGCCACCGCCGCCTACACCAAGAATAGGATAATCCTTGATTAGTTTGAAAGAGTCCTTGTAGAAGGTTGTTCTTTCCAATACACTATGTTGCTCAAAGTTGATGTTATCTATGCGTTGCTCCAACGTATCGGGCAGCATTTTACGAATCGGGGAATCGCTAAGTAATAAGTAAGCCCCGATGGATCCGACAACAACAGCAATAACAGGTAATAGAAATGCAGAGTATTTGAAAGATAACCACGATATCGACTTATCAAGAAATCGGGGCGCCACAAACTTTTGAATAAGGGTAACAACTAACGCAAGCGCCAAAGTTGCTAGAATGAAGGTAATAAATCCATCCATGACTTTCGGATCAGATAAGCCTAGAAGTGTTACTTTATCTTCAACAGTTCGAGTCGCCAAAACCCTCTTAACAATATCGTTACCGAGCGCGTCCATCCGGTCCGTTATCGTAAGAGAGGCCAAAGTTGATATAATTAAATAAAGAATGAACAGGAGCTGCTTTTTGAGCGGGAGAAACGGTAAAACCAAAACTAGTATTATCGGTAATACGACAAGACCGCCGCGAGATAGCGTCAGGAAAAAGGACAAAAGAATTGGTACCAGCATTACACTATGGAGGATGATGGAATACCACGTGCGTGAATGAATTAATAGGTAAATACCAGCAAACAATAGTGCCATAAGAAAGGCGGCATAGGCATTTGCATACTGAAATACTGATGTTAATCGCAAGCCTTGGTCAGTTAGCATAACGCCATCTCGAGAATAAGCGTTACCGAGCAGATTTAGAATACCGTATAGAACAACGGCATATCCGCAAATCATAATGGAGTTAATAATAATGGTATTGCTGAGATTATTTTTCGTTAAATAGACCCCCAAAACAAAAAAAGTAGCGTACATGACCTGTAGTAGTATCATTTTTGTTGACAAATGCGATGATGCGGCGTTGAAAGAAGCTAGTACATAAGCCAATGGAATGAACCAGACCAACACTGACAATAAATCAGCGTGATTGTTCAGGCTCCAGTGTTTGATGAAAAATACAGCAGCCAAAAGCAGGATGATAGAGCACCAAAGGACCGCGGTAATGATCGGACGTTCGAAAGAGTTTACAGCGTAGACTTGATTGGACTCACCATTAAATAGGGCCGTTTGGAAGGATGAGAAAAATAAAAAGAATACTACAAAGAATAATGTAAGCCAATAGAGCATAGATGATGTGTCGGCTATCTCGTGACGCGTTTTGGCAGTAGTACTTTTGCCGTATACATGTCGACTCATTTTGTCAAATAACCTCGTTTCTCTTCTCCTTTATTTATGTCATTGATTTTATCAAAGAATATTAAAATAAGAAAGCGTGTGATGTAATAGAGTTAGAGCGAATCACGAGCACATTTTTCTCCTTCAATTACAGTTTTATGTTAAAAATATCTGAACCCGTAAATAATAGATTTAGGAAATATATAGAAAGAATGGATGGAATATCAAGAGGTCTCTTCCTCACCGACGAGGTGAGAATGAAATTCAATTCAAAAAATCGAGAGAAACATGGTGTACAAATTCTTGCAAGTTGCATGTATCACAGTAATGCTTATAGTTATGTTAGATTGATATCGGCTTCATAGTTTTGACCCTAATTCATGTGTATGATTAATTTATCAGTCTTTTACAATAGTTGACACGATTCGATTGGTAATGTAAATTTATTAAAGATGATGGAGAATCTTTGTCATTTTCCTTAAATAATTATATGATACTATTTAGTCTTGTTGGAGATTCAACTAGTTTCAAAGAAAGTTAAATAGAAAGTTTATTATATGATCCTGTAAAAGGAGAGGCTCAAATTGAAAGTTGAGAGTCTAGCCATGATTCTAAGATATAGAGCACTTTTAAATGAGCTAGTTTCCCGAGATCTAAAAGTAAAGTATAGACGCTCTGTGCTTGGATACTTATGGAGTATCTTGAATCCATTACTAATGATGTTAGTTATATCTGCTGTGTTTTCTTATATATTTGAGAATCAAATCACAAACTATGCTGCATATTTGATATGTGGACAAGTGATTTATCAATTTTTTTCAGAATCAACTAATCAGGCTATGAAATCAGTCATAAGTGGGGAATCATTGATTAAAAAGGTGAGAATCCCAAAGTATATATTTCCAGTAGCTGCAACGATTTCCTCTTTTGTGAATCTGCTATTTTCACTAGTTGCAGTTATAATTATCTTGTTCGTTTCTGGTGCCCAAATAAAATTTACAATTCTATTTTTTCCACTACCACTAATCTACCTAGTAATGATTTCTATGGGGGTTGGGCTGATACTTTCGATATTAGCAGTGTATTTTAGAGATATGCTTCATTTATATGGTGTTGTATTAACGGCATTGATGTATGCAACTCCAATCTTTTATCCCATTGATTCCTTGCCTCCTCATGTAATTTTCTTTCTGAAATTTAATCCTTTGTACCATATTGTAGATATGTTCAGAAATGTCGTACTTTATGGCAATATTCCAACAGTAGAAGAAAACGTTATTTGCATGGCGTTTGCAGCTATTTCCTTGATGGTTGGATTCGTTATATTTAAACGATATCAGGACAAACTTGTATTGAACTTGTAATCTAGAGGTGTATCGCAAATGCAAGAGGAATATGCAATTCAAGTTAAAAATGTATATATGAGGTTCAATCTTGCACGCCAAAAAGTAGATAGCTTGAAGGAATATATGGTTAAAAGATTAAAAAGGGAATATATCAGGGACGAGTTTAATGCTGTATCTGATGTTTCCTTCCTAGTGGAGAAGGGGGATTCGTTTGCAATTATTGGAACGAATGGTAGTGGGAAGAGTACATTATTAAAGATGATATCGGGCATTTATAAGCCTACTAGTGGAGAAATTGTCGCACATGGCAGTATTGCTCCTATGATTGAACTTGGTGCTGGTTTTGACATGGAGCTAACCGCGAGAGAGAATGTTTATTTAAACGGTGCGGTACTTGGTCACACTAAAGATATGATGAGTGCACACTTTGAGGATATTATAAGTTTTGCTGAATTATGGGATTTCGTAGATGTTCCTATCAAAAACTTTTCTTCAGGAATGAAAGCGAGGCTGGGCTTTGCTATAGCTACGATTACTAAGCCTGATATTTTGATTGTTGATGAGATTCTGTCCGTTGGTGATGCGAATTTTAAAGAAAAATGCGAAAAGAAGATGGCGGAAATGAAAGCCAATGGTGTAACGCTAATACTTGTATCCCATTCTATAGAGCAGGTTTTAAGTGTATGTAATCGTGCGTTGTGGATCAATAAAGGTAGAGTGGCTGCTATTGGAGATGTTAGGACGATATGTGACGCTTATATGACGTATGTTACTCAAAATTGACATAGATAATGGAGGCTTTTACTAATGATTATTACAAAAACCCCCTTTAGAGTTAGTTTTTGTGGAGGTGGTAGCGATCTTGAGGCGTTCTACGAAAAACATGGGGGATGTGTATTGAGTGTATCTATAAATAAGTATATGTATATATCAGTACATCCATATTTTGATTCCAATTATACAGTTTTAAAGTATTCAGAGAATGAGATTGTTGAAGATATTTCTAAAATTAAACATAAAATATTTAATAGTGTGTTGAATCAAAAGAGAATCTCTGGTGTTGAGATAAGCAGCACCGCCGATGTTCCAGCTGGGACTGGGTTAGGATCCTCTAGTACGTTCACAGTAGGGTTATTACATGCTTTATCTTGTTATGAGGGGAAGTATGTATCGAAAGCAAGATTGGCAGAGGAAGCATGTGATATCGAAATAGAAAAGCTAGGTGCTCCTATTGGGAAACAGGATCAATACGCTGCTGCCTATGGCGGTCTTAATTTTATTCGTTTCTATAGGAATGGTAGTGTATCTGTAGAGCCTATATTGATGAGGCCGGAAACATACAAACAACTTCAAAAAAATCTAATGATGTTCTATATTGGGGCTTCTCGTTCTGCTAATACGATATTAAGTGATCAAAAGAAAAATATGAGTGATGAGGATAAGGTGCAGAATCTGATCCAAATGTGTGGGCTTGCAGAAGAAATGAAAGCTGCTCTGGAGTTTAACGATTTAACCTCATTTGGAGATATTTTAAATAAGGGCTGGGAACTAAAGAAAACTCTTTCTGCGGGTATTTCTAATCCTGAGATCGATGAAGCGTATAAAATTGCAATGGAAAATGGTGCTTTAGGTGGGAAACTTCTCGGAGCAGGTGGAGGTGGATTCCTCTTGCTTTATTGTGAAGCAAAGAATCAAGAAAGAGTAAGAACAGCAATTGGTTTAAAGAGAATGGATTTTGAATTTGAACATGATGGAACATCTGTTGTTCATATTGGAGATAAATATTGGAAATAAACACGAGAGTGATTTTGGGGGATCTTTTAAATGAAGATGTTAGTTGCCGGAGGAGCTGGCTTCATAGGAAGCCATTTATGTGATGCCTTGCTTGAAGAAGGGCATGAAGTGGTGTGTATTGATAACTTTTTTATTGGTACTAAGCAAAACATTGAGCATTTAAAAAACGAACCGAACTTCCGTTTCTATGAGCAGGATCTTTGTGATTTGCCACAACTTTCAGCTGTATTTGAAAAAGAAAAAATTGACCATGTGTTTCACCTCGCTGCTAATTCTGATATTCAAGCGAGCGCTAAAGATCCAGAAATCGAATATAAAAACACATATACAACAACATTCAATCTATTGGAATGTATGAGAAAGCATAAAGTGAAAAGAATGTTTTTTGCTTCAACCTCCGCGGTTTACGGAGAGAAGGAAGGGGAACATGTATCCGAAGATTCAACGCTAGAGCCAATTTCATATTATGGAGCAGCTAAGCTTGGGGCGGAAGCATTGATATCTGCATATAGTTATATGAACGATTTTACTGTTCTAATTTTTCGTTTTCCTAATGTAATTGGTCCAAGACTTACGCATGGAGTCATATTTGATTTTGTAAAGAGGCTGAGGGAGAATCCTAAAGAACTTTTAATTTTGGGTGATGGTACTCAGTCTAAACCCTATATGCATGTGTTTGATTTAGTACGGGGGATTACTATGATCAAAGAACAACTTATTAATGGAGTTACGCTTTACAATATTGGTGTTGAGACACAGACGACCGTAACCAGAATAGCTGATATAATTTGTGAAAAAATGAATTTGAATGGAGTGAAGTATTTATACACTGGGGGGCGTGGAGGCTGGAGAGGAGACGTACCAGTGTTTGCATATAATCTGAACAAGATTCATACAACTGGTTGGCATGCAAAATGGACCTCGGATGAGACGGTAGCAAAAACAGCAGAGGAGGTTATTTGATGCAAGCTGTAATTATGGCAGGTGGTAAGGGAACACGATTACGTTCAATTACTAACGACCAAATACCAAAGCCGATGGCTTGCATTAATGGAAAAACTATTCTTGAATGGCAGATTGAATGTCTAAAATCTAATAATATAACAAACATATTGATAGTTACGGGACACCTGGGTAGGAAAATTGAGGACTTCTTTAAAGATGGTGCGGAATTTGGAGTAAAGATATCCTATTTTCGAGAAGAACAACCACTTGGTAGTGCTGGAGCATTATATTATATTAAAGAAAAGCTAATTAGCGACACTTTTCTACTTGTTTATGGAGATGTTCTGTTCGATATTGATATCCAAAGGATGATTCGATTTCATCGAGAAAAGAATTCACTAGCGACACTCTTTACTCATCCTAATTCCCATCCATATGATTCGGACTTAGTAGTAACTGATGAAGAATGTAAGGTTATCAAATTCGACTCCAAAAATAATAACCGCGATTATTGGTATAAGAATTGTGTAAATGCTGGGTTATTTATTGCAAATGTAGATCTCTGTAATTTGGTAGTTAAAGATGAAGTGACAGATTTGGAAAAAGATATTTTCATTCCCTTAACGGCGAAGCATGCACCTATTTACAGTTACTTTTCACCAGAATACATCAAGGATGTTGGCACCCCAGAACGGATTGCTGTTGCGGCAAAGGAGTTGGCTAGTGGTTTTGTTTCAAATAGAAATTTAAAAAATAAACAAAAGTGTATTTTTTTGGATCGAGATGGCACGATTAATCGTTTAAATGGTCTTATTAGTTCTGAGGATGACCTTAGTCTTGAGCCTTGTGCTACTGAAGCTATACGAAAAATTAATCAGTCAGGTTATTTAGCAATTGTCGTTACAAACCAGCCTGTAGTAGCTCGTGGTTTGTGCAATATCTCTGATGTTGAAAATATTCATAAAAAATTAGAATCCTTATTAGGTAAACAAGGCGTTATTTTGGATGATATTCTGTTTTGCCCTCATCATCCCGACAAAGGATATCCAGAAGAAAACCCAATCTATAAAATCCCGTGTCAATGTCGAAAACCTAACACAGGTATGATAGAAATCTGTATTGAAAAATATAATATAGACGTAAAATCATCATGGATAGTAGGTGATACAACCACTGATATTTTGACCGGTCAACGAATAGGACTGCAAACGGCGTTGGTTTTAACTGGGGAAGCTGGGGCGGATAAGAAATATGATGTTATTTCTGATATTACATGTAACAACTTGCTAGATGCAATCAATAATATATTATTATATTGAAATCAAAAGGAGAAATGGAAATGGACTTTAAATCAGATATTAAAACATATATTGAACATGAGATCAATACTTTAAGGGCTATGGATGTTGAAGCAATTAATGATGCAATGAATTTGATAATGGAAGTTTATGAGTCTGAGAAAACCATTTATATTTTTGGTAATGGAGGCAGTTCCGCTACCGCATCACACTATCAGAATGATTTCAATAAAGGAATTTCTGAATATGTGGATAAAAAATTTAATTTTTACTGCCTAAATGACAATGTTGCTACAATGATGGCAATAGCCAATGATATAGGTTTTGATGAGGTATTCCGATTTCAACTGCGTGGGCACATTAAACCAGGGGATCTTGTGATGGCGATATCAGGAAGTGGAAACTCAAAGAATGTCATTAATGCCGTTGAGTTTGCGAAGGAACAAGGGAATAAAATTATTGGCCTGACCGGTTACAATGGTGGGAAATTGAAGCAGTTATCTGACGTTTCATTGCATGTGCCTGTCAATAGCATGCAAATTACAGAAGATATTCACATGATCTTAGATCACTTGATTATGAGCATTTTCTATAAAACCCTGTGTGGAATTAATCATATAAAGGATTAGTATGAGCAGGATAAGTTTTATTATTATTCTACTGTTGGTTATTGCTGCAATTATTTCGGCATTACCTTTTCGAAAATTATTTTATGTTAAAAAAGTAACTGTTGCCTTTTTTATGGCAACAGTTATGGCTTTTATTGGTGGTTCCATTATACCAGGGCTTATCGTGAAGCCTCTGAAAACTCCAATTTCTATCACTGCTTTGGATTTGAAGAATACAAATTCAGAGGGAAGTGAAGTTTGGATAAAGAAAATAATAATTGATGGAAGGAACTACAAACCAACTGAGATCTTTAAAAGTAATTGGATTAAACAGGGTGAAATGTTAGGTTGGAAAAATTACGATCAACCTGAAGGAATGTCAACAATTTTAATAGGGGAACTGCCATACGGCGAAAATAGGGAAATTGTGTTTGAGAGTAATAAGTGGCGTGGTATTGTTTCAATTGAGGTTGATGGTCAGAAACAGAATGTGGATTTGTATTCAAGTAATCAGCAGAGTACCGAACTTTCATTTAAAACTGAACCATCAGCTAATATTGAGCAAAAAAATATTAACAGCGTAAAAAACGCTGTTTTTGCAATTGTTTTTGGATTATCCCTACTTCTCATTATAGTTTTAATGATGTTGGATAAGAAGAAAGAATCAGTGCGACATACAGAAAATGATAGGGATATTTGGGCCGATTTACTTCGTATTGTTAGTATTTTTGCAATTCATGTTATACACAGCACAGGTTCGATATATAGTAAGTATGCTGAGACAATCGATTGGTACCAAGCATTATTTATTAATTCAGTCACAAGATTTGCGGTCCCAGTTTTTATGATGATATCGGGAGTATATATTTTATCTAAGACAGATTCAATTAGAAAAGTAATCACTAAGAGAATTCCGAAAGTCCTAATTCCACTCCTTTTCTGGAGTTTTTGTTATGCTCTTTTGAAGGTGTTTTATTTGAATGAAAGTACAACAATATGGAATGAAATATTGCAGATTCCAATCACTCATCGATATTACCACCTATGGTTTATATATCAGCTTATTGGCTTCTATCTAATATCCCCGATTCTAGCGGTAATTTATCATAAATGTAGTAATGCCTTGAGATGGTATTTTGTAGCAATTGCATTAGTCATTCCAAGTTTCATGGATATGATAATCCGCTTGGCTTTCCCTGAGGCACCCACTTTTCTACAAATTAATTGGTCAAGAATAGGAATAGCGGAATTGGGCTTATTCTTCTTAGGTAAGTTGCTTTATGATTACTTACGTAATCATAAAGTTAAAAATTTAGCTCCAACTGTACTTGCTATTTTAGGGCTATATGGTGTTGTTATGTGTAGCTACTATATGTCAGTGAAATTTGAAAAATCATACTTTTCTTTTTTTGAACAAATTCGTTTTCCTGTCTTAATATTTTCTATTGGGGTTTTTAGTTTGTTTTATTCACTAGAGCAAAGATTAAGAAGTGTACCCAACAAAATTAAAATACTTATTCGAAAATTATCTACTCTTACACTAGGTGTTTACTTTGTTCATCCTCTAGCAATTTCTCTTTTTGGTAACAGTGGAATCATAAGTCTGATGGTGAATTTTATTGCATCTTTTTTATTTTGCTACGTATTGTCGAAAGTTCCGTATCTGAGAAGAATGGTGACTTAACAGAGGTAAGCTCTTACAGTTTACCAAAGTAGAGGGGGATTTAAATGCCAAAAGTTTCAGTAGTCATGCCAGTTTGTGATGGCGCTAAATTTTTAAAAGAATCAATTCAAAGCATACAGAACCAAACATTTACAGATTGGGAGTTCATTATTGTTAATGAGTATGGCTCTTGTGATGGGTCAGAGCAAATCATTAAACGTTTTGCACAACAAGACAGCAGAATTATTTTGGTTCAAAATACAACAAAACTTGGTTTAGCTGATTCTTTGAATGTTGGAATTAATCGAGCTAATGGCGAGTATATTGCTAGGGTAGATGTAGACGATCCCTCTTATCCAACTCGATTACAGAAACAAGTTAATTATTTGGAGAGTAATCCAGATGTTGATTTATGCGGAACTCTGCAAAGGAGTGTTACACCACAAGGTAATGAGGTTCAGCATGTTCCATGTGAGAGAGAACAATTAAAAGCAGCTTTGTTGTTTGGTTGTGAGATAAGTCACTGCTCGGTTATGTTTCGTAAAGAGACTTTCATACGAAATAATTGGAGATATAATCCGGATTTTTTAGGCGAAGATTTTGAACTTTGGACACGTATAATGTTTGAAGCACATATAGTTAATTTGAATGAAGTATTAGTAGACCATCGTTGGGGATTTCAAAATATTAGCATTTCTAAAGGGGAGCGCTTAAAACAAGAAGTAAGAGAAATAAATGCAAGGACACTGGAATACTTGGGTATTGATATGACTGATCGTGATTTGATGCTTTTATCAGGATGGAGAAGTTTACCCGAAGAGCGGTTAATAAAAGACAAAGCAAAATTTTTAAAGGATGGTTTCCAATTACTTGAGGAAATACGAAATAAAAATTGCGAATTGAAAATATTTAATGTTGAAGCGTTAGAAGAAATACTTCACAAACGTTGGGGTTGGATTTGCCGAGCTTGTGGTTTGAAATTTGATGAATTTGCTTATAACGAATTTGAAAATACATCGACAACTCCAATTGTAACTGTTCTCATGCCTGTTTATAACAGTGCAAAGCATCTGAGAGAGGCTATAGATAGTGTATTAAAACAGACATTTACAGATTGGGAGTTTCTTGTGGTAAATGAATATGGTTCTAACGACGGCTCATCAGAAATTGTGAAGGCGTATGCCATTCACGACCAGAGGTTCCGTTTAATTCAGAATGATGTACGTCTTGGCTTGGGTGAATCCTTAAACAAAGGTATGAGACTGGCGAACGGCAAATACTTAGCTCGTCTAGATGCAGATGATCTTGCTCATCCGACCCGTTTTGAGAAACAAGTAAAGATGATGGAAGAAAACCCTAACGTAGGTGTATGCGGAACATATCAACATCATTTTGGTCCAAAAAGCAATTGGGTTCACAAGCCGCCAACAACAGCTCATCAAACGAGGGCCAATTTACTTTTTTATTGTGATTTATGTCATTCAACACTTATGCTTAGAAAAAAAGTTTTTATTGAAAATAATTTGTTTTACAACAATAATTACTTAGCTGAAGATTTTGAATTATGGACACGAACAGTTGCAGTAACAGATATAGTTAATATTCCAGAAGTACTAGGTGAGTACAGATGGGGCGAAGATAATGTTACTCTGACGAAGATGGAAGCTCTTAAGAAAGAAAGCGGTTATATTGTAGCGAAATCATTGGAAAACAACCTTAAAATGCATATTTCGGAAGATAATGTTTATCTCTTTGATGGTTGGGGGAATTTATTTTTAAGTGATGATGAAAAGAAGCGAGCAATGATGTTGGAACGATTTAAAGAGATTCTTTTGAAAATTTGGGAAACAAATAATATTGTAAAATTCTATGATAAACAAAGTTTGCTGAATATTTTGTCAGCAAAGTGGAAGTGGGCTAAATATAACGAGTCTTGGAACAACCCCCAGCATGTATCGGATATTAATGAAATTTTCGACGAAAACTATAGACCTTCATTTATTGTTAAATTAAAAAGATTTTTGAGAGATAATCCAACATTAAACCTAAGAACCAGGAAAATATTAAAAAAAGTGCTAAAACCACTTATCAATCCAATCAGAAGAAGAGTCGAAGAGAAGTTAAGTGGAATGGAAAACAGAATTATTACATCAGTTGAAAATTATACATGGGACCGTCACAATCGTCTAGTGAATGCGATTGAAAGTATTTCCAAGGATGATTATAAGCGTTTGAGTAGAACAATGGATGCACGGATTTGGGAGCTAGAAAAAAGAGTGATTAGTCTTCAGCAAACAGTTAGTAAGATGTCATTTCGTAATAATTTGGTTAAATACAAGAATGGAGAGAAAATAAGAATCGTATTTTTGTTTCAAGTAGCTTCTTTTTGGCCATCTCTTGAAAGTTTATATACGGAGTGTCTTAATGATAATAGATTCGAAGTTGTTCTAGTTTGCTACGATGAGAATATTGATCCATCTATAAAAGTTGAAACTGCAAGAAGTTATTTAGTTAGAACAGGGCATTTGTTTATTCCATGGGAAGAATTTGATGTTGATGGATATAAACCACACGTAGTGGTTCTACAAACTCCTTATGATTCGAACAGAAGAGACAAGCTTACAAGTAGTTTTATGAAGAATAAAGGAATTAGGACTGTTTATATTCCATATGGAATTGAAATTGCGGATACCGAACATGCTAGAGATGCTCATTTTAATCAAGATGTTGTTAAAAATAGTTGGAGAACCTATACTTTTTCAGATGCTATGCTTAAGGAATATCGATTCCATTCGGATAATGGAGAAGCTGTTAAAGCATTAGGTCTCCCCAAGTTTGATAGTTTATATCAAAGAGGTAATTATAGATTAAATGGAACTATTGCAAAAAGAGCAAAGGGTAGAAAAATTGTTCTTTGGAAAGTTCATTTTCCAAAGGTTATTAAAGAAAATGGTAAAGATAACTTAGTAACTCCATATATAAATGAATATCTACTGTTCACGAAAATGGTTGAACATTTTTCTGATTTATTCTTTATATTTATGCCACATCCAAGATTCCATGAGTTTAATAATGACCCGACTATAAAAATGCAAACATTAAAACTCATCGACACTTTAGAAATCAAGGAAAATGTGTATATTGACAGGGATGATGATTATCGGCCCTCTCTTCTAAGTGCAGATTATATTATAGTCGATAGAAGCGCCGTGATGATTGAAGCGGCAGCAACTGGTGTACCGATATTATATATGTATAATCCCGATTTTAATGAACCACTAACACAAGCTATAACACCTTTGGTTGAGAGTTATTATCAAGGTACTACCAGTGAAGATATGGTTAATTTTGTTGAAATGTGTAAAGAAGGGGCTGATCCCAAGAAACAACTAAGAGATGCGGCATTTAAACTTTGTATTCCATTCTTCGATGGTAAATGTGGAGAGCGGATTAAAGACGATATTGTTTTAAGTTTACAAGAAGAGTCATCGGACGAACTAATGTATCAAACAGATACTCCCAGAGAAATGCAGATGAGGTAAAGTGATATTTTGACAATTTAGGGTTTAGTTTAGAAGAATGATCAGGAATATTTTAGATATTAAACAACGAATACAGTCAGATTATGTGACTGTATTCGTTCTTGTAATATTTCACGAATGAGGAAAAGTGAGGATCATCTAATGCCTAAAGTTTCAGTGATAATGCCTATATTTAACAGTGAGAGGTTTTTGCGTGAAGCTATAGAAAGTATACTAACCCAAACGTTAAGGGATTTTGAGTTAATCATTGTAAGTGAACATAATGGTGACGATGACTCAGATAATATTGTTCTTGAATACATGAAGCAAGATGATAGAATAGTTTTTTTGAAAAACGAAAAAAAAAAGGAATTTCACTCTCAATCAATAATGGGATAGGGAAGGCTAGAGGCAAATATATTGCCCGAATGGATGCCGATGACATTTCATTACCAAACCGATTAGAAGACCAAGTGAAATACTTGGAGGATAATCCTGATATCTCCATATGCGGAACTAATGTGACGTATTTAAATGAAAAAGGGATAGAAACACCTTTATTGCGGGATAATTTTCCCCTTACCCATGAATATATTAAAGCTGGTTTGATGTTCTATTGTTTTATTAGGCATCCCACTGTAATGTTAAAAAAAGATATAATGGAAGAGTATAATTTAATGTACGATGGCGATTTCAATTCATCTGAAGATTTTGAACTATGGTCTCGTGCATGTCATTATATCAAATTCGCAAATATGCAACAAGTCTTGCTTAAATATAGATTTCATAGTTCCAATTATACTGGTTTAAGAAAAAATGAAGGAGCAAATAATTATAAAAAAGTAATGATGGATTCATTCCGGCGATTGGAGATCACCTTTTCGAGTGAAGAACTACAATTATTATGTCCTTTGACCTGCGAAATAAACGAATTAAATAAGAAACATGTAATTGAAATATTACAAGCTTGTGCTCAGAAAATCAGGGAAGCTAATAGGATCAAGCATGTCTATGAGAATGAAGCATTGGAATACGCATTAGAATTGAGGATGGGTTGGACAAAACATAAATATCGCCACAAAGTAATAACAGTGATTCGTAAGATAGCAAAATTTATTAATCCATATAATAATGTTTCTTTTGTTATTGACAAATTTTCAAGCCATTTAGAATTATATGGTGTGGTCTCAACTTTAAAGCAGTTATATATAGCATTGGTATCATCGGAGAGAAGGAGGTATTTTTACGAAAAGAGGAAAAGTAGCGATAATAACTAGAACAAAAAATAGGAACATTTTGTTGAAAAGAGCATTGGAGAGTGTTGTGAATCAAACATTTTCTGATTGGATTATGGTCATAGTAAATGACGGAGGAGATTCAGGAGAAATTGATAAATTAGTTGAATCTTATCAAGAGAAATTTACTGAGAAAATAACTGTAATTCATAATCAAACCTCTATTGGAATGGAAGCAGCATCGAATAAAGGAATACAAAATTCTAGTAGTGAGTATGTAGTTATTCATGACGACGATGATTCTTGGCACAAAGATTTTTTAAAAACGACAATAGGCTATATGGATCAATGTCCCTATGATAATGTAAAAGGTGTTATAACGCATAGTATAAAAGTTGTTGAGAAAATAGATAATGATAAAGTTATTGAATTAAGAAAAGCTCCTTTTAATAGTTCACTAGACTCAATAACTTTGTATAGAATGTGCGCGTCTAATTTGTTTCCTCCAATTTCCTTTTTATATAAAAGAAGTGTTTTTGACGAAATCGGTATGTATAATTCTGATCTTCCTGTACTAGGTGATTGGGATTTTAATTTGAGATTTATGGGGAAATTCGATATTCATGTAATCAAAGATTCTCTGGCTTTCTATCATCATAGATTAGTAAGTAAATCATCCGATTATAGCAATTCAGTAATAGGTGGTATAGATAAACACAAAATGTATGATACTATACTAAGAAATAAGTACTTACGAGATGACATCAGTAAAAATAAAATAGGCATTGGCTTATTGGTGAACATCAGTAAGTCTGTAGAAGAAATTAATCGTCGTTTTTTCTTATTTGATAGAGTAATTAATTATGCTAAATATAAACTTAAGAAGTTTCCTTTTATAAAATAATTAAATTTGTATCAAGTCGTGTTCGTTATCTTTTGAAAATGGAGGGTAACAATGAAAGGGATAATTCTTGCTGGTGGAACTGGTTCTCGACTCTATCCTTTAACTAAAGTAACAAATAAGCATCTTCTCCCTGTAGGTAAATATCCGATGATTTACCATGCTGTAGCAAAACTAAAAGCTGCGGAGATATATGATTTATTGGTTGTAACAGGTAAAGAACATATGGGTGATGTAGTTAATCTTCTGGGCAGTGGTAGTGAGATTGGTGTATCTTTGACTTATAAAGTTCAAGATGAAGCTGGCGGAATCGCGCAGGCACTTGGTTTAGCAGAACAATTTGTAGGTTCTGATAAAATGGTGGTCATACTTGGGGATAATGTGTTTTCTGACAACATTACTCCATATGTTAAGAATTTTATTCAACAAAAGAATGGAGCCAAAATACTTGTTCAACAGGTAGAGGATCCTCAAAGATTTGGCGTACCGGAACTTATTGATAATAAAATTGTTTCAATAGAAGAAAAACCCAAGAATCCCAAGAGCAGCTATGCTGTAACTGGGATTTATATGTATGATAACAGGGTTTTTAATCTTATTAGAGGATTAAAACCTTCTCTCCGCGGAGAACTCGAAATTACTGATGTTAATAATGCCTATATACGTAATAATGAATTAACATACGATATTTTGAAGGGCTGGTGGACTGATGCTGGTACACAAACTTCTTTATCGAAAGCGAATGAATTGGCAAAAGAACTTCACTTGGGGGATGAATTCGGTATACTAAAAATAAGGTAGGTGTCGATATGAAATTAATTAATACAACATTGGACGGAGTTTTTATTGTTGAGCCTACAATTCATTATGATGAACGTGGTTTTTTTGTGGAAAGCTATAGTAAACAAGTGCTACTAGAGCATGGTATAGAAGTGAATTTTGTGCAAGATAATCATTCACTTTCAAAGGAAGCGGGAGTATTACGAGGACTCCACTATCAATTAAATCCAAAAGCGCAAATGAAACTTATGCGAGTCATTTCTGGGGCAATATATGATGTTGTCTTAGATATTCGAAGAAATTCCCCTACATTCGGACGATGGTTTGGAGTAATACTCAGTGAGGCTAACAAACGACAGTTGCTTATCCCGAAAGGTTTCGCACATGGCTTTTGTACAATCGTTGAAAATACCCAGGTAATTTACAAGGTCGATGAATACTACAGCCCTCATCATGAAAGAGGAATTTTATGGGCAGATGAAGATCTAGGAATCACGTGGCCAACATCGAATCCGATTCTTTCCGCTAAAGATCAGAACTTTCCATTATTTAAAGATGCTGATATCAATTTTGTTTAGGCTGGTGAACACATGAGGATTCTCGTAACTGGTGGTGCAGGTTTTATCGGCAGCAATTTTATAGTATATATGTTAAACAAACATGCCGATTGTAAAATTTTTAATGTTGATTTGTTGACGTACTCGGGTAATCTAAATAACTTGATTAAAGTTGAAAACAATCCTAACTATAAATTTATAAAGGCTGATATAGCAAATCGTACAGAAGTTAATCAAATATTTAAGTTAGGTATCGACGCAGTAGTCAATTTCGCCGCTGAATCGCATGTAGACCGAAGTATAATGGCGCCTGATATTTTTGTGAAAACAAATGTTTTGGGAACACAAGTTCTTTTGGAAGAAGCAAGACTGAATAAAGTTTCAAAATTTGTTCAGATTTCGACAGATGAAGTATATGGAAGCCTTGGGGAAGAAGGGTTCTTTAATGAGGAAACACCCCTTTTACCCAATAGTCCCTATTCCGCTAGTAAAGCAGGGGGCGATTTTCTAGTTCGTGCATATTACGAAACTTATGGTCTACCTACGGTTATTACACGCTGCTCTAATAATTACGGACCATTTCAATTTCCAGAAAAGCTGATACCTTTGATTATAGTTAACGCTTTAAGTGAAAAAGCTATACCAATTTATGGAGATGGTTTATATATACGTGATTGGCTCTATGTTGAAGATCATTGCTCCGCCATCGATCTGGTTCTTAATAGGGGGGTCAATGGTGAAGTCTATAATATCGGTGGAAATAATGAAAGAACAAATTTACAATTAGCAAAAACTGTTCTTAGAGAGCTAAGTAAGCCTGAAACGATGATTCAATTCGTTCAGGATAGACCTGGACATGACAGACGTTATGGTATTGATTCTAAAAAGATTCGTAGTCAATTGGGATGGAATCCAATGTATGACTTTGAGACAGGTATAAGGAATACAATACACTGGTATCTTCAGAATCAAGATTGGTGGAAGGATATAGAGGCTGGTGAATACCGTAATTATTATTTGAAACAATATGGTACTAGGATGAGTGTAAACCAGTGAGAATTTTAGTTACAGGTGCTCATGGGCAAGTGGGTAAAGAGTTGGTCACCCTACTAGAACGTAAATATGAAATATATGGATATGGCCGTGATGAACTGGATATAACCAATGAAGATCAATGCAAATTACGCATAAATGAAATTAAACCAGATGTAGTTGTGCATTGCGCAGCTTATACTGCTGTTGATCTTGCTGAAGGTGATAAAGATTCTGCTTATAAGATTAATGCATTTGGAACAAGGAACTTAGTGGTGCCGACTGAAGCGATAGGAGCAAAATTTTGTTATCTTAGCACTGATTATGTTTTCGATGGATTGGCGAAAGAGCCTTATAATGAATTCGATAATACAAATCCACAAAATATTTATGGGAAATCTAAGAGAGCAGGAGAACTTTTAGTACAATCCTTATCTTCAAAGTTTTTCATTGTTAGAACATCTTGGATATTTGGTCTACAAGGTTCTAATTTTGTGAAGACTATGATAAATATCTCAAGTAGAGAGAATACAGTTAGGGTGGTGAATGATCAAATTGGTTCACCAACTTATACAGTTGACTTGGTGAGATTTTTAGCTCAATTAATAATAACAAATAAGTATGGGATTTATCATGTATCCAATACAGGTAATTGTTCCTGGTATGAACTAGCCTGTGCAATTTTTGAAGAGCTAGGCATTTCGATAGAGGTAGAGCCATGTACTACCGATGATTTTCCTAAACTCGCCCCTAGACCAAAGTATTCAGTAATGGATCATTCGTTTGTTAGAATAAATGGATTTGAAGAGTTGCCTCATTGGAGAACGGCTCTACGATCTTTCATACAAGAACTGAGGGAATAACTTGGCGCATGAAGTGAGCGTTCACATAGTCTCCTTTAACAGCGAAGATTACATTCAAGCCTGTCTAGACTCTGTCTTGGAGCAAACGTATCCTATTTCTCAGATCATCGTGATAGATAATGCGTCTTCGGACAGAACAAGAATTATTTTGGGAAAATTCCAAAATAAGATTGAAGTGATAGTTAACTCAGTTAATACAGGTTTTGCCCAGGCGCATAATCAGGCAATTCATGCATCAAACAGTAATTACTATCTTGTTTTGAATCCGGACGTCATTCTTGATCGGGAATTTGTGGCTAAACTAGTTGAAGTGATGATGTGCCATTCTAACGTAGGCAGTGTGACTGGAAAGCTAATCCGTTCACAAAGGCAAGAGATAATAGATAGCACGGGTCTAATTATTAATCGGGCAAGAAGGGCGTTTGATCGGGGAGAGAATCAATGTGCAGTGAAATGGAAGGACAAGGCAGAAGTATTTGGTGTATCGGGAGCAGCCGCTTTTTACAGGAGAACCATGGTTGAAGAGGTAAGTATTGAAGGCGAGTTTTTTGACGAAGACTTTTTTGCTTATAAAGAAGATGTTGATGTTGCATGGAGAGCACAATTACTGGGCTGGAAAGCCTATTATGAACCAGAAGCGATCGCGATTCATGAACGTGGTTGGAAGTCTGGCAGTCGGAAAAGGCAACATATTTTTGTTCGTCGTCTTTCTTATATAAATAGATATAAAATGTTAGTAAAAAATGATCGTATAGTATATGTTATTCGACATCTGATGCCAATTATTTGGTATGAGATTCTAAGTTTTGGCTATGTAATTTTCAAAGAACCGTTATTACTACCGATATGGATTGACTTTTGGACTAAAATACCAAAAATGTTAAAAAAGAGAAAGTGGATCAAATCAAGACAAAAAGCAAGTAATTCAAATGTTTACAAATGGTTTAATGATTGAAGATAATCTGGAAGTTTAATATTGAAGGGTGTTTGATATGGACTTATCCATTGTTATTGTTAACTATAAAACTATGCAACTTACTTTGAATTGTTTAGAGTCCATTTATCAAAGTAGATTAAAGTATGAATTTGAAACCGTAGTTATAGATAATGATTCCAAAGACGATACGCTTTCTGCCATTAAAATGCTTCATTCGAAGGTTATTGTGATTGCAAACAACGAGAATTCAGGATTTTCAAAAGCTAATAATCAAGGTATCCACATTGCAAAAGGAAGATACATCCTACTTCTGAATTCAGACACAACGGTCGAACCTGACACACTAGAAACCATGATACGCTTCATGGACGAGCATCCAAAAGTCGGAGCGTCGGGTTGCAAAGTAGTTCTTCCCGATGGTTCCTTGGATAAGGCGTGCCGTAGAGGATTCCCTACGCCTTTAACTACTTTTTATTACGTGTCAGGGCTGGCTAAACTATTCCCGAAGAGTCCTCATTTCAACTCGTACCATATGGAGTATTTAAGCGAAGACGAGTCGTATCCGATTGATTGCTTAGTCGGAGCTTTTATGATGGTACGAAGAGAAGCAATTGAACAAGTGGGCCTTCTTGATGAAAGTTTCTTTATGTATTTCGAGGACACCGACTGGTGTTATCGCATTCAGGAGGCAGGCTGGATCAACTATTATTACCCCAAAACTCAAATAACGCATTACAAAAGAGGAAGTAGTCGTGGAAGGCCGTTTCGGATTGCTTATGAATTTCACCGAGCGATGAAGTTGTTTTACGACAAGCATTATCGTAAAAAATATCCTTTCTGGGTGACTATTTTGATGTATGTGGGAATAGGAGCTAAGTTTGGGCTGACCGTACTCAAAGATCAGTTGTGGAAAGCTTCAAAACACTTACGTTCTTCGAAAAGAAAAAGTCACGAACACTCAAAAGGAATTAGCCCAGGGCAATAAAAAAGACCGCCGATCCAATGAACTGCCCCCCGTCAAGTAGACAGTACAAATAAGTAAAAAATTTAGGCGGTCTTAGTCCTGTATTCCATGGGACTGAGGCCGTTTAATTTGCCTACAATCGCTCGTTATTGTAAAAGTGAATGTAGGCGTTAATATCCTTCTCCAGCTCCTCGAACGTGCTGTATTGTATTCAGATAATACTTCTCGCATTTCAGGGTTCCCCAGAAGGCATCCATAGGTCCGTTGTCCATGCACCGGCCAATACGGACATGCTCTACTTCATCTCCGCTTTGTCTAGTTTCTTCTTAAAAGCCGACGAAGTGTATTGGAACCCCCGGTCGCTGTGAGGGGCTGTTGACAAACAGAATATACAAAGGTTATTGGAGAACTGCGTAGAACTTAATTCTATGCAGTTTTTCTTTTGGAGGGATTCAGGTCATGATGGGGGTTAAACGGAGATAAGCAGCACCAATTTGTTTTTTTCAATCTGGAGGAGTATGTGCCAAAAAGACACTTGTTGCGCGTCATTCAACAAGAAGTGGACTTCACATTCATTTACGAGAAAGTGAAGCACATGTACTCTTCTGTAGGCCGAAAGTCCATAGATCCTGTACTGCTTATGAAATGATGCTGGTCGGGTATTTGTATGGGATTCCTTCCGAACGCAAATTGGAAGAAGAAGTGAATATGAACTTAGAATATCGCTGGTTTTTGGGATTAGATCTCATGGATACTGTTCCGGATCATTCAACGCTCAGTCAAAATCGACGTCGTAGGTTTAAAAATAGCTCCATCTTTCAAGACCTATTCGATCATATCGTGACAATCTGTATAGAGAAGGGAATTATGACGGGAGAAGTGGTTGTAACTGACTCCACTCACATCAAAGTCAGCGCATCGTTGAGTCGCTCTGAGAAAGTAAAGGTAGATAAAAAGCCATCGGAATACCTGAAGGAATTAGAGGAAGAAGCACGGCGGTTGGAGAGGCGGCGACAAGCAGAGCGTGAAGCGGAAGGAAAGAATAAATGCGGGGGGATAAAACAGAAACGTTCGGATGCCGTTATTCAGACCGAAGTGACGCGGAGTCTGACAGACTCTGAAGCCGGTCTTATGAATCGTCCTATAAACCAGTAGGCTTTCACTATCTGGGTCACACCAGTATAGATACAGCGCATGGAATCATCAAAGATATGCACGTCACTCCAGGCAATGTGAATGACCATGAGCCGTACAGCCGGCCCTAGCTATCCAGAAAGAAAAGTTTGGCTTGGACATCAAAAGGGCTTGTGCTGACAAGGGATATGACTGCGCTGTGGTTCATCACGTACTAGATAAGCAGCAGATTGAAGGATACATCTCCCCTGTAAGTACAGATAGTATTGAGGCCATCGGGGATAAACCGTTTCTATACAACGAACAATCCGATCATTACCTGTGTCCGGAAGGAAAGCTACTGAAGTTTACTCACATAGAGGGCGACGGAATTAAAGAAGCTTATTGAAGGGTGTATGCGGCAAAAACGAAAGATTGCAAAGCATGTCCGCTGCGTGAGCAATGCTACGGCAAGGCAAAGAAATATCGAGTCATTCGACGTGCCCTTTTCCATGAAGCTATAGAGCGTAACAAGGAATGGGCCAAGACAGACGAGTATCGGAACCTCATGCGTCTTCGGAGCGTTTGGTGTGAAGGTATTTCGGGATTATGAATCAATCTCATAATTTAAGTTGAACTCATAAACGGGGCATCCGTAACGCTACGGAACACTGCCTCTTTTCGGCGTTGGCCCTAAACATCAAACGAATGATTAAAGCGATAGCATAAGGGCCGAAGGGGCTTTCAAATTAGGCTAAATTCTATAAATACGACAAAATGGGTTGAGGATATCGTCCTCAACCCATTTTGTCAACAGCCCTGTGAAGCATGGGGGTTGTGCCCGGCGCAGCCTCAAGCGCCCGATCCAGCGTTTCAAATACGAGCTTATTGTTGTTCGAATGCCCCAGCACATTGGAAACGATTGTGTTGCTATGGAGGTCCAGAATAGCGCTTAGGTAAGCCTTCTTGGCCGAGTTCATACTTGAATTCCGTTACATCTGTTAACCATTTCTCATAGGCACTTCAGCTTGGAACTTGCGGTTCAGTAGTTCTCGGCGATATGCTGAGGTGCAGAGCACGCGTATTGTTTTTTCTTCCTTCGGATGACCGACTGTATGCCCGCCAGTTTCATCAGCCGCCGGATCCGTTTGGAGTTAATCGGTTTGTTCGTGTCTCTACGAAGCTGGACGGCATGTCGTCGGTAGCCGTATATGCCTTGTACCCGCTCATGAAGGGCCAGTATCTCTTTCGTCAACTGCTTGTTTTCCTGCTCACGCGGGCTGGGTTTGTGGTTGACCCACTTGTAGTAGCTGGATTGTCCATCTCGGCAACCTCACACAGCAGCTTCACGCTAAACCCTTGTTCTTCGTGTACGGATTGTATCGCCACATACACATAGGTTTGCCGATGGCGGCTTAGTCTCTCCTTCCTTTCATTTCCTTCAACTTTTTTAGGAATGCATTCTCCGCCTGCGAGTCGCTCCATTTCATACTCTAGCTTCTTTAGTTCCAGCTTATGACGCTCAGCCTCGGTCAACTCCTCTGGTGCTTTCTTCCGTCCACGCCCGTCTTGGAGCGCCTCTTCTCCGCCATCCTAGTATTTCTTGACCCACTGGTACACAGGGTTGTAGGAAATCTTAAACTGCGCTGCTGTCTTTCCGTAGTCACGCTTATGTGCAAGGCAATGGAATACGATGTCGATTCGTTCCTGCCACGTCGTATATCGACCCTTTGTCATAGCTTTAGCTCCTCCGCCAACTGGTTTGAAGCTGCTAGGACTATTATACTTGGCAATCCAGCTTTGGAGTTGAGTACGACTTGCAATTTTGTATTTGTCGACGAGTTCATATTGCGAGTACTCACCCGATAGATAATCTTGCACCGCCCGGATCTTCAGCTCAATGGAGTAACTGCGTTTATGAGTCCGAATCTCCAATCCGTCCATTCCGTATAACTCATAGCGGTGCCGCCATTACACTAACGTGCTGATACCGATATTATACTTGCGAGCGACTTCAACTCGAGTGCCACCGCCTCCAGCAAGCTCCTCTACAATCGCTAATTTTTCTATCGCTGTATAGCTGTCCGGTTTTGCCAAAATAACACTCTCCTCCAAGTAGACGGTATGGTTTATCTTTTAAACCTGCCTACTTAAAGGGGAGCATATCACAATATCGACGGTCTGATGCTTTTCAATATGCTCCCTCACCCTTCAAAACCACCGGAATCGTCTTAAGCAAAATCTTAAACTCCATCGCCAAACTCCATCTCTCAATGTAGTAAATATCTAACTTCACCCATTCCTCGAACGGTAAGTCACTTCGTCCACTAACTTGCCACAGCCCAGTAATCCCTGGCCGAACATCGAATCTGCGCCATTGATAATCCGTATACTGCTCTACTTCGTTGGGGAGCGGTGGGCGCGGGCCGACAAGGCTCATTTGCCCCGCGAGTACGTTGAGCAATTGAGGAAGCTCGTCAAGGGAGTACTTCCGGATAAAGCGGCCGACGCGGGTGATGCGTGGGTCGTTTTTGATTTTAAATACCGGGCCCATAGCTTCGTTCTGACTGGCGAGCGATGCTTTCAATGCCTCCGCGTTGGCGACCATAGAGCGGAACTTCAGCATATGGAAGGGGGCTCCATTCTTACCGATGCGTTTTTGCTTGATCAGTATCGGGCCTTTGGAATCGAGTTTTATTGCTAGAGTTACCAGCAACAGTACAGGGGAGATCGCAATAACTCCGAGAGCGGATAAAATAAAGTCCGCGCTGCGCTTCATAAACCAGTTGAGTCCGCGTAAAGGCGTTCGGACAATCTCGATGCAAGGGTAGTCGAATGCGTGATCAAATGAGACGCTGGAAGTAACCAGTTCGAATAATTCCGGAATGATTTTGATCTGTACATCGTATTTCCGTACGCTTGTTATCAATTTATTGATTAGTCCACGTTCCGAAGGGATTGTAATATAGATTTCTTGAATTTTATGCTGCTGAACCAGTTTTTCGATATGCGGGATCGTTCCTAGAATTTGCGGGCCCTTTTTGTAATCATCAAGGAACCCTACGAAGCAGCTGCTGCTCGTTTTGTTGTCGTTCAGTTGATCGCGGATTTGTTCACCTACACGACCGGCCCCGATGATCAATACATTCTTATTGTAGAGCTGGGTTTTGCGTAGAGCGCTGAGCACTCCGAGACGTATGAATCTTGTTAAAAGGAAGATCAGAACCATAAGTATCGCTAAAGCCAGTATGAGTACCCGGGAGTAAATGACGCTTGTTTTCAAGAAGAAGACGAGTCCTAGCGCAATTAGAAACGAGACTGTGACGGCTTTGGCTGCCGTGAAGGTGTCTTCTACCGGTTTGATATCCCGGCTCCACCTGAACATGCCGCGTTGGTATAGCCATCCTGTATAAACGGTAAAGATAACGGCTAGCAGAAGCGAATATTCGCCGATGACCGGAATATCCAGGATGCTGGAGAAGTCGTGCCAGTCGATCGCTCCGTAATCCGCTACTACTTTATATAGAAATAAAATTGAGAAGCTTATTACATAAAGCATGTATTCTAGCGCGATAAGTCCGGCGTTCAGCAGCATTTCGATGCGGACTGTTTTTTTCTTATGGCTGACGATGTCTTCGGCGATAAGTAGGTGGCCGGGTTTTACGTTTTTGACCATTTGAATCTCCAGACTCATGAACAGACGCTCCTTGACAAACTTTGATCTATTTTAACAATTATAGCATAGATTCATTGGTTTAGTCCTACTTACTGGGAGCTGCATACAAATGTTCGTTTCGGTTATTGTCCCGCATATTTGTCCACCTGCCCACATAGAGATGTACAAGTAATCATTATTTCGTGTGAGGGGTGGATAGGATGCGTCGGGTCACATGGATACTAGCCATCGTGATGTGCGTTGCATTTGTTGCAGCCGGCTGTGGGACGAGGAGTTCGGAACAGGTTGTGAAAGATTTGGATCATGTGATCGGAAAGCTCGACAGCTATCAGGGCGCGGGGAAGATGACGCTGCAGACCGGGCAGCAGGCACAGGAGTACAATGTGGAGGTGTGGTATAAAACTCCGCATTATTACCGGATCGCGCTGACGAACGAGGCGAAGGATATTACGCAAATTGTGCTTCGTAACGATGAAGGCGTTTTTGTATTGACGCCGCATTTGAATAAAATGTTCCGTTTCCAAAGCGATTGGCCGGAAAATTCCGGACAAGTGTATTTGTTCCAATCGCTTGTGCAGAGCATTGTGAGTGACAATGAGCGACAATTTACGCAAGAGAAGGATGCCTATGTGTTCGACGTAGTGGCGAACTACCAGAATGGACTGCTTTCCCGGCAAAAGATTTGGCTGAATAAGAAGGATTATGCTCCGCAGCAGGTTCAAGTATCGGATGAGAATAACAATGTAATGGTGTCGGTGAAATTTACGCAGTTTGAATTCGGCAAGAAGTTCGATAAAGATTCCTTCGATATGCAGCGGAATATGACAAGCTGGAATATTCAATCGCTGCCAACGACTGCTACGGTGGGGGATACTGCCAAGCAAGGTGCGGCTGCAAACGGAACTGCCAAGAGCGGTACTTCCGTACAACCAACAAGTACTACCGAGCAGACGGCCAAAGCGCCGCAAAGCTTCGGGATCGTGGAGCCGACGTATATGCCGGCGGGTGTGAAGAAGCAAGATCCGAAGGAAATGAAGCTGGGAGAGGACAAAGCAATCTTGTTCCGCTACTCGGGAACTTACAACTACACGCTGCTGGAGTCGATGCCGCAAGCCAAGACGGTTACCTCGCTTTCCGGTACGATTTTGGATCTGGGCTACACGCTTGGAATTGTGACCGGTGAACAAAAAGGGCTAAGGACACTGACATGGACTTACGACGGTATTGAGTATAGACTGTCTACTGGGGATTTGCCGGATAAGGAAATGGTTAAGGTTGCGCAGTCTGTGGTGGGGCAGGTAGGGAAGTAACGGCGGTTTGGATCGTTAATTATTTAGACTGTTAAAGGTAGGCACCCGCCCGCAGCACACTGCGAACGGGTGTTTCCTTTATTTGCCGCCGCAGATGATGCATTTATAAGTCTTTATTCATTGACAGGGGGGCGGCAGGGCATTACCATAGATGAAGGGTTTTCAGATGGCCCTCTCCAGGAGAGGGATTGTTCGGAGAAGAAGGTGGACAGCTTGGAGACGTTTTATCGGCCGACGTGGGTGGAAGTTTCGCTAGATGCGCTTTCCCACAACATCCGGGCGTTTCGGCAGGTGCTCCCGGCGGAAATGGCCCTTATGGCCGTCGTCAAGGCGGATGCCTATGGACATGGGGCGATAAAGGTGGCGCAGGAAGCGATGGGTTGCGGCGTCGATTACATCGGAGTCGCTTTTCTGGACGAAGGCTTGGAGCTTCGCAGGGCTGGCATAAACGCGCCGATTCTGGTGCTCGGCTATACGCCGCCGGAAGGCTTGCGGACTGCTATAGATCACGATATTACACTGACCGTATTCCATGAGGAGCTGTGGGCGGCGCTGGAGACGGTCGGGGATGGCAAGCTGAAGGTTCATATCAAAATCGATACTGGGATGGGCCGGATAGGGCTGCAAGCCGATGAGGAAGCGATCTCCTACGTGGAGCGGGCGCTTCGGCATCCTTCTTTGGACGTGGAAGGGATCTACACGCACTTTGCCAGCGCCGATGAGACGGATAAATCGTATACCTTGGAGCAATACGCGAAGTATGAGCGGGTTATCGCTTATTTTCGGGATAATGGCGTTTCGTTTCGATATATGCATACCGGCAACAGCGCTGCGGCGATCGATTGCCCTGAGCTCTCCTACAATATGATTCGGCTCGGTATCGCCATGTACGGTCTGTATCCTTCGGGGGAAGTGAACCATGCGAGCATTCGCCTCGAGCCGGTTATGAGCATCAAGACGAAGATGTCGCATATCAAGAAGCTTCCTGCTGGCTCAGGTATCAGCTACGGCGTCATTTATCGCACCGAAGGGGAAGAGACGATCGGTACGCTTCCTATCGGATACGCTGACGGTTACAGCCGGATGCTATCGCAAAAGGTTCAGGCGCTCGTGCGCGGGCGCAGGGTGCCTATTGTGGGGCGCATCTGCATGGACCAGTGTATGGCGGACATCAGCGCCATTCCGAATCCGACGAAGGAGGAGGAAGTGGTTCTGCTGGGGCGTCAAGGTGGCGAGAGTGTAACGGCTGAAGAACTGGCCGAGCTACTTGGAACCATCAACTATGAGATTACATGTATGGTTTCGCACCGGGTTCCGCGAGTGTACACGAAGGGCGGCAAGCGGGTGAGTGTGGTTAATCCTCTAATCCGCTGACGTAGCATTCCGAATACTTGCCGTTTAGCATCATAAGATGTAACATGGGCCAGTCTCCGGCTGGATCGATAGAGCTTATAGCTCGCTAGGTGAATAACGTAAGAGGTACTATCTGCTTTAAATGACGGCGCGTCTGAGCGGAAGATATGATGAAGATTTATGCTCTTCGGGGGCCAAAGACGTTCTTTATCCTGCCGCAGAGTAGCAATGCAGTGCAAGAAGTTTCACCCCTCGCTACAAAATCCGTAGCGGAGTATTCTCCTCAAGCCTGCTTCGCTTGCAGTGATCCGAACGTTATACCGCGCTCCTGCAGCGGCATCCTCTTTTCAGACTGCTTGTATCCGCGGATTATGTGAAACATTTTCCAGCTTCAGAATCGGAAAATGGCGAAGGATTTACCCGCAGTGCAGCGAATATGTATATACGGACCCTTAGGGGACTTACTCCAGGAGGCAGAACGGTAAGGCGCTTTATTTCGCATGCCGGACAGGGGAAAGCTCTGTGTTTTTTTGGAGATGTCACGGCGGACAATATTTTGCGAAGGATATACATACGTGATATATCCGGGGCATATACTTGGTCTTGTATAAAATGACTTTATTAACGACATAATGGAAGTAATGGGTTGGGAATGTTTTGGGGGTGCGAGATCGGTGGCCAATGCGCATAACACGAAAAGGATCATGATCAGTCTTCCGGATAACTTGCTGCAGGAAGTGGACGGCATCGTGGAAAAGGAAAATTCCAATCGCAGCGAATTCATTCGTCAGGCTATGAAGCTGTATCTGATGGAGCGAAAGAAGCGTCACCTGCGAGAATCGATGCAGCGCGGTTATATGGAAATGGCGAAAATCAATTTGCATATGGCAACGGAGGCCTTTCAAGCGGAGGATGAAGCGGACGGTACCCTCGATCGCTTAGTTAGCGGGGTGTAGAGCTTGATTGTGAAACGTGGCGATGTATTTTTTGCGGATCTTTCACCGGTGGTGGGGTCCGAACAGGGCGGCGTACGGCCCGTACTTATTATCCAAAACGATATCGGAAACCGTTTTAGCCCAACGGTCATCGTTGCCGCGATCACGGCGCAAATTCAGAAAGCGAAGCTGCCGACTCATGTCGAGATCGACGCGGAATCGCACGGATTTGACCGCGATTCGGTTATTTTGCTGGAGCAGATCCGGACGATCGACAAGCAGAGGTTGACCGACAAAATTACGCATTTGGACGACGAGTCGATGCGGAAGGTAGACGAAGCGCTTCAGGTGAGCGTGGGCTTGATTGAATTTTAAAGATGGGGAACAGGCGAGGGAGAACCCTCGTTTTTTTGTTTGCCTTTTTTGCATAGATTATGGCGGTGGAAGTGCTTACTGTGGATAAGATGTGTATAAGGTTGGGGATAAGCTCTTGGGTTTGGAAAAAGCCTGTCCAGAATGCATAGGGGTCGGCCGTTTGGCGGGATGGGGCTGCTCTAGTTTCGGTGAACGGCAGATTCGTGTGGTATAATGTACGTTAGTGCGATTCGGTTATAAGCCCTTCGGGGCCGGTAACAGCCGGATTTTCGGATGAAATCTACTGAGTGAAAGAGGTCGGGCATGGCTAAAGAGCTAGAGATGAAAGAAACGGCTGCTGGGGAACAAGGGTCGGCCAAATACGAGCTTACGGAAGAGCAGAAAGCGGCGCGTCAGGAGCGCATTTTGAAGCAGGTCGCTAAAGAGCTGGAGCTTCCGCTATCCAAGGTGCGGGCCTCGGTAGGCTTGCTGGACGAAGGCAACACGATTCCGTTCATTGCCCGGTACCGGAAGGAGATGACCGGCGAGCTGGATGAGACGCAGCTGCGCGATATCGAGGAACGGCTGCAATATTTGCGCAACCTGGAGGAACGTAAGCTGGAAGTGGTGCGGCTGATCGACGAGCAGGGGAAACTGACGGACGAGCTGCGCATCTCCATCGAGCAGGCGATCAAGCTGCAAGAGGTCGAGGATTTGTACCGGCCATACCGGCAAAAGCGTAAAACGCGCGCCAGCGTAGCGAAAGAGCGGGGACTCGAGCCGCTAGCCGGGTGGATCATGACGCAGCCCCGCCAAGGTTCTCTGGAGCAAGAAGCCGCGAAGTACGTGGATGTGGACAAGCAGGTGAACTCCGCCGAAGAGGCGATTCAGGGCGCTATGGACATTATCGCGGAAAATGTGGCCGACGACGCCAAGATCCGCGCCTGGGTGCGGAAGTACACACATGACCAGGGCATTATCGTGACGGAAGCAAAGGATGCCGGGCAGGAATCCGTTTATGAGATGTACTACGCCTACCAGGAGCCGGTGCGCAAGCTTCCGCCTCACCGTACGCTGGCGATTAACCGCGGGGAGCGGGAGGAAGTGCTCAAGGTTCGTCTGGACGTCCAGGCCGACCGTATACACGATTATATAGCCAGACAGATCGTGAAAGGCGAATCGATCGTCAAGCAAACGATGCTGCTCACCATTGAAGACGCCTACAAGCGGCTGATCGCCCCTTCGATCGAACGGGAAGTCCGGGGGGAGCTGACGGAGAAAGCGGAGGAGCATGCGATCCAGATTTTCGCGGAAAATTTGCGCAATTTGCTGCTTCAGGCGCCTGTCAAAGGTAAAGTCGTACTGGGGGTCGATCCGGCTTTCCGGACGGGCTGTAAGCTCGCTGTCGTCGACGAAACGGGCAAGATGCTGTATATCGACGTCGTATACCCGACGCCGCCGAACAACAAAGTGGCTGAGGCCGAGGCGAAGGTGAAGGCTGCTATCGAGAAATACGGCGTGCAACTGATCGTCATCGGCAACGGCACTGCCTCCCGCGAAACGGAGCAGTTTATTGCGGACTTGATTAACAAGCTGAAAAATCGCGGACTGCAGTATTTGATCGTTAATGAGGCGGGGGCGAGCGTTTATTCGGCGTCGAAGCTGGCGGCCGAGGAATTTCCGACGCTGGATGTGGCGGAGCGGAGTGCGATTTCGATCGCGCGGCGTTTGCAGGATCCGCTCGCGGAGCTCGTTAAGATCGAGCCAAAGGCGATCGGGGTCGGCCAATACCAGCACGATGTGGCGCAGAAGCATTTGGATGAAAGCTTGAAGGTGGTCGTCGAATCGGCTGTTAACCATGTCGGCGTCGATCTGAACACCGCATCTCCATCGCTATTATCGTACGTTTCCGGGATCAATGCCACGACGGCCAAAAACATCGTCAAATTCCGCGAGGAAAACGGCAAATTCAAAGACCGCAAGCAGTTGCAAAAAGTGCCGCGTCTCGGCGCGAAAACGTTCGAGCAGTGTGTCGGCTTTATGCGAATCAGCGAAGGGGCTAGCCCGTTGGACAATACGCCGATTCATCCCGAATCGTACGATGTTGTGGACCGGTTGTTCCGCGAGCTGAGGCTGGATCTGGGGTCTTTAGGCTCCAAGGAGCTGAAGGATAAGCTGCAGCATGCGGACGTTGAGTCGTTGGCGCAGAAGCTGGATGTCGGGGTGCCTACGCTGCGCGATATCTTGGACAGCTTGCAGAAGCCTGGGCGCGATCCGCGCGAGGAGCTGCCGCCGCCGATTTTCCGCACCGATGTGCTGCAGATTGAGGATTTGACGCCCGGCATGCAGCTGCAAGGGACGGTTCGCAACGTGATCGATTTCGGCGCGTTCGTCGACATCGGGATTAAGAACGACGGGCTTGTTCATATTTCGCAGCTTAGCGATACGTTCGTAAAGCATCCGATGGATGTCGTTTCGGTCGGGGATACGGTCACGGTATGGGTGCTGAATGTCGATCTGAAAAAGGGCCGGGTCGGGTTAACGATGAAAAATCCGAGCAAAAGCTCTTCGTAAGCAAGGGAAGCCGCGATTGGGATTGGCCGCATAGGCAGAAAAACGCCCCGGGGGATGGACGCTTTCCCGGGGCGCTACTGTCTCGATATGTGAACGGACTCCTTGGAGTCTGTGATTTTGGTTCGATAAAAGAACCAGCAATCGTTCAGCAGCCGTATTTGCCGTATATCCTGCTTGCGGAACGCTTTCTCCAGTTGATGGCAAAGCCACTGCGGCATAACGCCAACCCCTTTCCCAAAAAGTTTCCTTGTGCTGTGCTTCTACCTATAGGATATGGGGAAGGGGCGGCTCCGGTGCAGGTCCCGGTCCGAAAAAAAGCGGCTACTTACGAGCTTTAGCGTAGGTAACGTATCTTGTCCGCTAACCAGCAGGAACCCGGAGTTCACAGAGCTCTGTCATCAGCCAGGTTGGTAATTCCGCTAAAGCTCTTTACGTATCCAGCTCATCTTCGTACCACTGCTCTAGCTGAGCTTGCAGCGCCCGAATTTCGGTGAGCAGCGAAATGAGCGGGTACGATTTCTCGTCCAGAGCGGCGAACGCCTTTTCGAGTCCGTTCATGTATTCGAGTCCGTGCAGCACTTCGCAGGCATTGTCTACGATATCGAGCGCGTCGCACTCGGCTACAACGTGCGGCAGAGCGGGGACGTTAGCTGCGGTCAGCTTGTTCAGCTCCTTGTGCAGACGGCGGTTTAATGCGGTAAGCTGGTACACGTGGTCGGCGGGCATTTCTACAAATTCGAGCAGATCGCCGAGCTTCAGCACGGCATATCTCATTTTCGGCATGACGGGTTCGTTCTCCTCTCAGGTTGACACTGACGAATACGTGTGGGTGCGGTCCGGCCCATGCTAGGGTTGGACGGATGCTTCTTCTACTTGACAGTGTAGCTTATGATCTAGTAAAAATTCAAGAGAGGATTCGCGCGGGCAGCATAATGGTTAAGGGGGAGCGGGATGGAGGACGAGCAGCTGCAGTTGTGGGTGGAACGAGTGTCCTTGCAGTACTTCCATCGGCCGTTTTTGCACCGGGCGACGTTTAACCGGCGGCTTCGGACGACCGGGGGGCGGTATTTTATGCGTTCGCACAATATCGACATAAGCTGGCACCAGTATGAGGCGTTCGGAGTGGAGGAAGTCGAGAAGATCATCAAGCACGAGCTGTGCCACTATCATCTGCATTTGCAGCAGAAGGGTTACAAGCACCAAGATGCGGATTTCAAAAAGCTGCTCGCCGAGGTGGGCGGCAGCCGGTATTGCCAGTCGCTCGGGATGAAGAACAAAGCTTCGGCTTATCGTTACAAGCTGGAGTGCGTTTCCTGCGGCACCGCATATTTGCGCAAACGTCGCATGGACCCTAAGAAATACTCCTGTGGAAAATGCCGGGGAAAACTGAAGCTTGTCATGCTTGACTTGAAACCCGATTCATGATAAATTGTTAAATACATTCCCTGATAGCTCAGTTGGTAGAGCACTCGGCTGTTAACCGAGTTGTCACAGGTTCGAGTCCTGTTCGGGGAGCTTTTTGTGGAGAGATACCCAAGAGGCCGAAGGGGGCGCTTTGCTAAAGCGTTAGGGTGTAACAGCCGCGAGGGTTCGAATCCCTCTTTCTCCGTAAAACGAAAAGTCGCCGAAAGGCGGCTTTTTTCGTTGGGGAAAGAGCGGTTAGGACCCGATTGAGGGGGCGTCGGAGCAGAGCTTCGTTAGGATAGGCATCGCAGTCTCGGAGGCCGTCGGCCGTAGAGTATCCCTCTTTCTCCGTAACGAAAGTCGCCGAAGGGCGGCTTTTTTCGTTTGGAGAAAGAGTGGTGAGAACCCGATTTAGGGGGCGTCGGAGCTGGGCTTCGTTAGGGTAAGCATCGCAGTCTCGGAGGCCAGAGGCCGTAGAGTATCCCTCTTTTCCGTAAACGAAAAGTCGCCGAAGGGCGGCTTTTTCGTTGGGTAAAGAGCGGTGAGAACCCGACAGACATTCCGGGGAGTTGGCAAAGTAACGGAACCGTTTGTTCCGCTATTGCACAAGTAATGGGTGAAAACAACTCGATAGAGGAAGTGCATGTTCCGCTAAGCCGGTAAAAACCAGCCCAATCCGGCTCGTTCCAGCATATAGCGGAACTTTTTGTTCCGTTATAAAGGGAATACACAGGGAGTTCGGCATTTAGCAGAAGTTTTAGTTCCGTTAATTGAAACTGTCAACGTCTGCTGCTCCCGAATACGTCTTGGAGAAACTAAGATGAGAGCCCGACAGTTGGTTCGTCGGAGCGACGCTTCGTTAGGATAGGCATCGCAGTCTCGAAGGCCGTAGACCGAAGTCCCCTCTTTCTCCGTATGCGTAACTCCTGCTACAGCCACTTTTTCTTTTTATAATACATCCAGAGGCCGATTCCGATAGCCAGCATGACGATCCAAACGGCTAAGTACCCGTAGTTCCAGTCGAGCTCGGGCATTTTATGAAAATTCATCCCGTATACGCCTACAATAAATGTAAGCGGCATAAAGATCGTGCTGACGACGGTTAATGTTTTCATGATCTCGTTCATCCGGTCGGACTTCATGTTCATCTGCAGTTCAAGCAAACCGTCGAGCGACTCCCGGTAAATGTCGAGCGAGTCGACGATCCGCGACACATGGTCATAAATATCGACGAAGTACACGTCCGACTCCTGCCGGATATACGGAAAGTTTTGATGAACGATCGAGCCTACGAGTGTGCGCTCCTCCGTGAATATACGGCGCAGCCGGTGCAGCGTGCGCTTCATATGAAAAATATCCCGGGCAATGCGGGCGTAAGGACTGCGGTAAATGGCTTGCTCCATCTTATCGATCCGGTTATCAAGCTGGTTGGCATGCTCGGCATATTCATCGACGCAACGATCCAAAATATGATAAAGAATCCGGCCTGAAAATTCCATATGGCCTTCTATTTGCCGAAACGTTTCGCTCAGCTCGTCCAGAAACGGGATACGTTCGTTGTGGACGGTAATGACGAAGTTTTCTCCGATAACCGTAGCGAACTCCGTTGTAGCTAATTTTTCGGTTAATGCATAAAACGAGATGAAAAACTGGTCTTTGTAGCGGTCCATCTTTGGACGCTGATTCAGCTTTATGCAGTCTTCGACAAGGAGGGGATGACAGTGAAACAGGTCGCGCAGCACATGCAGAAGTTCATCCTGCTTCGGTGCTTGCAGCCGAATCCATACAATCTCGTCTTGCTCCGGCGCGCGGACCTTCGTTTCGGTTACGAGACGTTTTGTTTTATGATAGACAAGCATCATGCTCCACGGCACCTCCACTATGGCAAAAGCATACCATACTGACCCCTGATAAGGGAAAAGAGTTGCTCTGTCGCACGCTGAAAAAAATGTGAAAAACAGCTTGTCATCATGCCCAATATCGGCTATAATAACTCTTGTCGCTTCGAAGGGCGGCAAAATATCGCAGTTTGGCCCGTTGGTCAAGGGGTTAAGACACCTCCCTTTCACGGAGGTAACAGGGGTTCGAATCCCCTACGGGTCACTTTCTTCCTATAGCTTCGATTGGGGATGAGAACCTTTAGGTTCGTCGAAGCGCAGCGCAGAGTATCCCCTACGGTTTACTTCCTTTTAAAAAGTTCGGTCGAGACGAGTGGAAGGTTTCGCGGTCTCGGCTTTTTTTGAGCCATTAGCTCAGTTGGTAGAGCACCTGACTTTTAATCAGGGTGTCGTAGGTTCGAGTCCTACATGGCTCACATCCAGAGCTTTGCAACAGCTTCTGGTAGCCGCGCGGTCGTGGTGGAATGGCAGACACGCTATCTTGAGGGGGTAGTGGGCGTACGCCCGTGAGAGTTCGAGTCTCTCCGACCGCATCCAACGAGAAGAGTCCTTGACGATGTCGAGGGCTCTTTTCTTTTTGCGCTTTCTTTTCTTTTCCGGGCGAAACGTGTACAGTTAAGGAAAGAGATTGGCCTAACGTAAACTGTCGGGGAGGAATCAGGCGTGGCACATCAGGAGAATATGCTTGTTTTTATCGGATCGTATGGACCGCCGACGGAACCCGGCGTATATACGTTTCGTTTGAATAGGGAGACTGGAGCGCTCACACCGCTGGATGAGGTGGCGGGCTACCAAAATCCGACGTTCCTCAGTCTGGATGCGGCTAAAAAAAGACTGTACGCCATCGCCGATCGGGTCGTGGACGGGCAGCGCCAAGGCTCTGCCGTTTCGTTCGAGATCGATCCTGCGGAAGGCAAGCTGCGGACGCTGAGATGGGAAGGCAATGTTGATACGTCGCTGTGTCATATTCAGCGCGATGCGACCGGCCGTTTTTTTGCGGTAGCCAGCTATTCCGGCGGAAAAATCGGATTGTCGGCGGCGGGAGCAAACGATACAATCGGCGAGCTGCTCGACGTGAAGCAGCACGAAGGTGGGAGCGTGGATCCGGAGCGGCAGGACCGTCCGCATCCGCACTCGGTCTTTTTCAGCCCGGATAACCGGTTTGCGTTCGTGCCGGATCTGGGACTCGACCGCATTGTCGGCTACAGGCTGGATACGGACGCCGGGAAGCTGGTAACTCATGGCGAGACGGCCTTGCAGCCGGGAGCGGGTCCGCGGCACATGGCATTCCATCCAAACGGCGCTTACGCCTATGTCATTAACGAACTGGATTCGACGGTCACTTCTTTCCGTTACGATGCGGAGAACGGCGCGCTGCAAACGCTCGAGGTTGTTTCCACGCTGCCTGCGGACTTTGGCGAGGAGAACGCTTGCGCTGAAATCCAGGTTTCGCCGGATGGGCGCTATTTGTACGGCTCCAACCGCGGGCATGATTCGATTGTGGTCTACGCCGTCGACCCGGCTACGGGCAAGCTGACTTATGTGGAGCATACGTCTACCCGGGGCGGACATCCGCGGCATTTCTCGTTATCGCCGGACGGAGATTTCCTGATCGCCGTCAATCGGGATTCGGACAATATTGTCGTGTTCCGGGTGGACCGCGAAACGGGCAAGCTGGCATTCACGGGACATACGGCGAAAGCGTCGAAGCCGGTGTGCGTGAAAATGGCGTTTTTTCCGCTTTAAGTGAAAATTTCGGCATAACGCATACAGGGGGATCTTTCTGACAGCCTGTATGCCCAAGCGATACACAAATCCCGGCGGAGACGCAAAGGGTGATGCGATATGCTCGTCTATTTCGCGGCATTACTGGCGGCCGCCGCCGTTCTGTACCGGCTGTATCCGCAGCGCGAGACGAACCGGTGGGCCGCTTTTTTTCTGTTGACGGCGAGTCTCGGCGGCTTGGCCGGGCATTTGCGGGAAGAAGCGCTGCCTCTTTTGGAATTGGCGGTTGGGGAGGCCGCGACAGGAATAAAGATGCTGAGTTTTGCCCAGAAGGTGCTGGAAGCCGCGAACCATACGCTCACCCCTTATGGCGTGCTTGTATTCAGCCTTGTCTACGCCGAACGTTTCTCGCGGCAAACTCGCAGGCGGCTCAAACTTCTGCTCCTGCTTCCGGCGGCGGCAACGTGCGTCTGGTATACGGTCGCGCCTGAACGGCAAAGCTTCTTCATACTGCTGCTTCTCTGGACGGCTCCCTATTACGCCTACTCGTGCTGGCTGCTCGTATCGTCCTGTCTCCGGGAACGCAATCCGTGGCGCCGCAAAGAACGGCTGGCCGTCGCGGTGCTGGCGGTACCTACGCTTGTGGCGATCGTGGCTTTCATCAATGTGGCGAGCGTATGGGTGCCGGATTTCCGCTTTTTCGGCTATATAGCCTTTTTTATCGCGTATTCGCTCATCGCCGGGGTGGCGTTCGCGTTTGCATACGGCGTGCTCGGGGTGAAGGTGCGGCTCGAACGCGATCCGCTGGAGAGCGCGGTGTCGGCGGTTAGCTCAGGAACGGCAATGCTGAACCATACGATCAAAAACGAGATCGCCAAAATTTCCATCTGCGCCGAAAACGTGAAGGAAACCCTCGACCCGCATGATGCGGAAGCCGCAGGGCAGCTCGACCTGATCGTCAAATCGGCGGAGCATATGAAACAAATGGTGACCCGTATTCACGGTCAAACCCAGGATATTGTGCTCCGCGAGGAGCCGCACCGGTTGGCGGACATCGTGCAGGAGAGCTTGGAGAAGCTGTCCGCGAAGCTGAATAGCTGCGGGTTTGCCGTTTTCAAGGAGTTTCGTTCCGATCCGGTTGTCGTGTGCGACCGCGTGCATATGCTCGAAGTGTTGTCCAATATAACGGCCAACGCGGTTGAAGCGATGAGCGAGCGCCGGGGCGAAGGTGCCTTATTCGTGCTTATCGATACAACGAGGCGCGGGGTGCTGTTGTCGCTAAAGGATACCGGACCGGGGGTGCCGAAGGAGCAGCTGGCGCGCGTGCTGGAACCGTTTTATACGACAAAGGCAAGGCAGGGAGGCGGCAATTTCGGGCTCGGACTAACCTATTGCTACCAGGTTATGCGTCAAAGCGGAGGGCAGATCGAACTGGAGAGCGAGGAAGGAAAAGGAACGACGGTGAAGCTGTGGTTCGCCGCGAACAAGATGGTGGCGTCTGCGAGGAAATGAGTCGTAGTAGCTTCAAGGTGCGAAAGGAGGCCATGCCAGCTTGAATCCGAATCCGATCAAGCTGTTCATCGTCGAAGACGATCCGGATTGGATCAAGGCGATGACTGTGTTTTTGAACAGGGAGGCGGATCTGCTCGTCGTTGGTGCGGCGGTGAGCCGCGAAGAGGCGGTCCGCTTGGCCGGCGAGCTGGAGTTCGACGTCGCCTTGATGGACATTTGTCTTACGCCGGGGCGGCTGGACGGCATATACGCCGCGATGGAGCTGCTTGACGAGAGGCCGCAGGCCAAGGTCATTATGCTGACATCGCTGGAGGACGAAGCGGTCGTCACGAAAGCTTTTACGGCCGGGGCGGTGCAGTATGTTGTCAAAACCGAATACCGTACGCTTCCGCAGACGATTCGCAGCGCGAAACGCGAGAGGAATCCGTTGGAGTCTCTGCTGAAGGAGTTTGCGAGGCTGAAGCGGGAGGAGCAGCTCAGTCCACTCACGGGCGCGGAGCGGGAGCTGTTCGAGCTGCTGGAGGAAGGTTATACCGGGCCGCAAATGCGCAGGAAGCTGTTCAAGGCGGAGAGTACGCTAAAAAACCAGGTGAACAAGCTGCTCAAAAAGCTGAAGGTCAAAAGCGGCAAGGAAGCGGTGGAGAAGGTGCGCCGAAGAGGGCTTGTGCCGGATGAGCCGGAGACGAAGAGCGGCGGAACGGATCGTTCTGAGGAATCTCGCGGATAATAGGCGGAACACAAAACCGAATACAGGCAGTCGGGAGGGTACTACGGAAGCTAGTACCCTTTTTGCTTGCCGTACTAAAAAAGTTGGAACTGCAGCAATAGGGCCGCAGCGATGTACAATGAACGTACGGAGCGGCCGGAAGGGCGGGAGCGGTCATGGCGAAACCAGATACGGATCACGATATCATTTTGTTCGACGGCCAATGTATGCTGTGCAGCCGGATCGTCCGATTCGTCATCAGGCGAGACCCGAAGAAGCGGTTTCGCTTCGCCGCACTCGAATCGGAGGCGGGCAAGGCTGTTCTGAAGCAAGTGCGAACGGAAGCGGGAGGTTTTGCGGGCAGACGGAGCCGCACGGCGGATGAAGGCGTTACTGACGCCGTCTTGGAAGCAGACGTTAAGGCTGCACCGGATACGTTCATGCTGGTGCGCAGCGGCCGGATTTATATGAAGTCGCGGGCGGGACTTGAAGTGGTGCGGCGATTGCGGGGGATGTGGCCGCTGCTGTACGTGTGCATCGTCGTTCCCGGACCGCTTCGGGATCGGATATACGACTATATCGCCCGCAACCGGTACCGCTGGTTCGGGGCTTACGACCATTGTATGCTGCTGACGCCGGACAACAAGGACCGATTTATCGAGTAGCGATGGAGGGATCGCGGATGGGAGCCGTGAAGCCGGTTTATGTGGAGCTTGACATTCGTTCGGACATGGAGAAGCTGTGGGAGCGGACGCAATCGCCGGACCTACACAAGCAGTGGGATTTGCGCTTCACGGAAATACGGTATTTGCCGAAAACGGCAGATGAACCCCAGCGTTTTCGTTACACGACCCGAATCGGGTTCGGCCTCCGCATCGAAGGGACAGGCGAAACGGCGGGGACGATAAACACAGAGGACGGAACCCGGACATCGGTGCTCCGCTTCGGCTCCGACAGCCCGCTGTCGCTCATCCGCGAAGGCGGCGGCTTTTGGCGGTACATTCCTCACGATAGCAAGGTTACGTTTATGACCCGGTACGATTACAAAACGCGCTTCGGCTTCACCGGCCGATTGATCGACCGGATTGCCTTCCGCCCCTTGATCGGCTGGGCGACGGCATGGAGCTTCGATCGGCTGCGGCTGTGGCTGGAGAAGGGCATTCCGCCCGCCACTTCCCTTCAGCGCTGGCTCGTCCATTACGGCATAGCTGCTCTGCTCGCCGCGCTGTGGCTGTACCAAGGGATCGTGCCGAAGCTGGTCGCGCCTTGGGCGGGCGAGCTCGATTGGCTGCGGGCGACGGGGCTTTTTAACGGATCGGAGCGTGAGACGCTTGCGGTGCTTGGGGTGCTGGAGGCGGCTTTCGGCATACTGGTGTTGATCCGTTCCAGGGACCGCACCATTCACGCGCTGGCTTGCGTGGGATTGATGGCGCTCGCTGTTCCTGCTTTGGTGGCAAACCCGCAGCTGTGGGCGGCACCCCTTAGCCCGATTGTGCTGAATACGGCGATGATCGGGCTTCATGGAACAGCCGCGGCGATGTCATCCGATTTGCCGTCGGCACGAAACTGCCGCAGAAAACCGCAGCAAACGAAGAGGACTGGAGGAGAGGCGCATGACGTCCATTTATGAGAAGGCTTTGGGGGCGGCGTTCGCCAAGCTGCATCCGAAAATCCAGGAGCGGTTCCGTTTAGCGAGCGAAGATGGGATCGCTTCGATCGGAAGAGGAACGATGGAGCGGATCTGGTCTGCCAAATGGGCGACTGTGCCGCTATATATTGGTACAGCTAGACATATCATGTTCCCGGAAGGCGGGAGCCATGTCCCGTTTACGATTGAAAACTATGCCTATACCGATTCGTTCGGGCGCGAAACGGTGACGTGGATTCGCAAATTTCAATTTCCGGGTAAAATCCGCCGATTCGATGCGACGATGGTTTACAGCGAGGGGCGCGGAACGATCGTCGATTATTTGGGCGACCGCCAGCATTTGGCCGTCGATCTGGACATGGCCCCGGCTGCGAACGGTGGGATCCGCATTCGTTCCGGCGAGCAGCGGTTTTATGAAAAGCTGCTGCATTTCAGATTTCCGAGCCGGCTGACGGGAACGGCCGACGTATGCGAATGGTATGACGACGAAGCGGGGGCGTTCAAGATCGAGGTGAACGTGACGAATCCGCTGCTTGGCCCGGTATTCGGATACAGCGGTACGTTTCAGGCACAAACCGTTCGGGTTAGCGATGCGGTTCCGACGGATGTGTTACCCCTCAGGGAGGAGTCGCGCGAGTAAAGCTGTATCTTATTCGGCCATCTAATCCGACGGCGGTTATTTCGCCTTGTGCGATGTGGGGAAGAAGGATGCTGTTTCTAGTAAGGGTAGGACGATCATAGAGGGAATAGGGAGTTTGATACAGTGCGATCAAATGGAAAGTGAATTGACATCGAAGAAGGAACGATATACGATAATGTTATATTATGGTTAAACCATCTTCTTTTTTTGCGGGCAGGATGTAAGTTTATACCTTCCTTGTGAAGCTGGAATCATGCAATCAATCACCTTAGAGGTCATACCATACTATTTATTATTTTGCGGAATTGTAGATCGCTTCTACAAAAGGGGGGACCAGCTTGATCGAACAAATGTTTCAACGTACGGACGGGTATGTCCAAGTCAATCTGCAGCCGAAGACCGGATACATTGCTTGTCAAATGTTCTACCGCATAGAGACCGATTCGGAACATTCCGATTGGAAGCCGGCAAGCGTATATCCGTCGCTCGATGGCGAATTTGTGTTAAACGGCTGCGACTACATATGGAATGAAGCGCAAGCGAGCGGCACTGTACGTTTATGCGAAACGAAGCAGTATGCCCTATGGTGGAATCCGTACCTCAACATCGGTTCCATTCAGGCTGAAGTCCAAGTCAAACTATCGTTTATTACGATCGATGGGGATTACGAGGATATCGGCTCCGTATCGATTGCGAGCGAAGGCGTTTTGTACTTCAATGACTGGCCGCGCTATTTGGGGGAAGGCGGTTCGTATAACCCTCAGCCCGGCGAGCAAAAATGGGCGATATCCGGTCAAGGCCACGGTTCGTTCATCTGGATGAAGGTTAAAGAGCAGCATCCTGCGATTCGAGTGCCGCTTCCGGCCGACGGCGAATACCACATTTATTTCGGAATGAAGCATTCGGGCCTTCATTTTTTGGCTCGGATCGACGATGAGCCTTACACTCGTCTGATTACGAGCGGAACGACAGACTGTCTGAACTTCAGCAACTACCAAGGGAAACAAAATAAAGAGGTTTTTTGGAAAAGGGCGAAGCTGCGACACGGATGTTTGGAAATCTCGGTTATGCAGGACAGCGTGCAAAGGGATCGCGAATTTGGCCGGCTCTCCTACATTAAGCTGGTGCCGTGCGGAGCGGAGGAGGCCGAGTCCGGTTTTGGCTCGGTAGAAAACGCTCGCACCAGCCGTATACCAGAGCTAATTCTTTATTATGAGCCTTATAGCTATGCGCTGCACGGTTTTCATGATGCGGAGACGATGAATGAAATTATGCTGGAAGAGTTTCTGCGTTTGAATCCGCATGAAATCAGCTGCCAAACCGTAAGGGTCGGGGCCAAGTCGCTGCACTGGAGCCGCATCGTAGAGCGTATGAATCAGTCGGCTATGGATGACTTCAATCAGGTGAACGAAGATTCGGCAAAGCTCGGCACGCGATGCGATATTTTGCAGGAATCGAGCCGGTATTTGCGAGTCAGGGAGCCTAACGTTCGTTTTACGGCAAATGTCGGCATGAATCGGCCTTATTTGTGGAATCCGGGGCTCTCCGATACGTTTACGAACGAGCATCGCGACTATGTGAAAAACGGCGATTTCGATTATGCGATTCCCGAAGTGCGCGACTATGCCAAGTCCATTTTGTTTGAGCTTATCGACAATTACGACATCGACGGGATCGTGCTCGATTATATGCGAAATTATTTGAACCAATCGGTAGACAGCTTAACCGACCTGTGTCGGGACGTAAAGCGGCGGCTTGACGAGAAAGGGCGCCAGACCGGTAAAACGCTGGAGCTGAAAGTACGCATTCCCGCCGAGCAGATCGTATATTACAAATCGATGAAGTTGTGTGTAGCTGAGCGCCTTGTGGATGGCATCATTCCGTCCAATCATGCTACCGCCGAACCGCTTCCTCCGGTCGAGCATTATCAGCAGCTATGCAAAGGGACCGGGGTTAAAGTGTACGGCTGTATCGACGGCTGGAGATGGATTTTGGGACATCATGCAAAAACGGGGATTCTGCGAATGGCGCATTCGCCGGAAAGTATAAACAGATACATCGAGCATTATACGAAGCTTGGCGTGGACGGTATTTTCGTGTATCAGGGCGATCAAGTGACTGGCAATCCATATTTGTTCAACTTGTTCCGCTAAACGGTAAAGAGGCAGTCGTATCGCTAATCGCGGATGAGGCAAACAACGTAACAGCCCAAGGAATCGGCCGGGGTCCGGGCTTGGGCGTGGCCGCGTTCGCTGGAGCCATGTTCTACACTCTGTTTCTTCTTCGGTATTCCGAAGGGGTGACGCTCATCCGCGCGGCGAACAACCGGCTCAAGTAGTAGCCGGAGGCATAGCCGCATGCGGAGGCGATCTGCTCTATCGTCATCCTCGTCTCGCATAACAGACGGCAAGCCTGTTTCATTCGCAGGCCGGTCAAGTAGTCGCCGGGCGTCATGTTGTAGGCGGCGCGGAAACGGCGGATCAGCTGCACGGGACTGAGGCCGAGTTCGCCGGCGAGCTCCTTGACCCCATACGGTTCGGAGCAACGCTCTTCGAGCCGCCGGGCGGCGCGATTCATCAGCTTGTCGGCGGAACGGGGAACATCCGGTCCGTCGCCTTCGATATGTTCCAAGCACCACGTTTTCCAAATATCATTCCAATAATGGGAAATAAGCGACAGCCGTTTGAAGCCGCTCAGCGCGTTGAGCCGCCTCCACTTGCCGAACGTATCAAACAGCCGGTGGCTGTCGGCGGGCGTAAACGTGACGGGGAGGCGGGGGGCGCTCCCGTCTTCGGATATATTGTCCGGGTGCGGCTCATTCCATCTCAGCAGGACGAAATGGAACGTCATCGGGGAGGCGGCCGTCCGTCGCCGAAACGGGACGTTCGGCGGACAAAGCACGAGCGAGCCGCTTCCGGCCGTCCCGTGCGATTCTCCGATTTCGTAGGCGAACGAGCCGCTTTCTATGGCAAACAGGCACCAGGTCGGATACGTATCCGATTGCAGGATAAAATCCCGCTTCTTATTCCAGAACGTATATCCTGTCACACTCCACTCCAGTTCGGCGAGCCTCATCGTCGGCTCGAAGGCCTCCGTTTGTTTGCCGCCGCCGGTTATGCCGAAGTTCGCCATCGCGAATCCCCTCCCGATCCGTAAGTGATGAAATAATAGACACAAAAGATGATCGTATCGTGCATTTCATGGCGAAAAATAGCTGCTATTATGAAATTATATATATCATAACGCAGCTAAGGTGGTTTTGACTATGCGCAATGAAACGGTACGTACAGATATAACGGTTGTCGGCGGCGGGCTTGCCGGCGTAAATGCGGCGATTGCGGCCGCAAGACTGGGCCGAACGGTGGCGCTCGTGCAAAATCGGCCGGTGCTCGGCGGCAATTCGAGCAGCGAAGTTCGCGTATGGGTATGCGGCGCCACGGCTCACGGCACGCACCGCTACGCGCGGGAAACGGGCATCATGGGCGAGCTGTTCGTCGAGAATCAGTATCGCAACCCGGACGGCAATCCGTATATATGGGATCTGGTCGTGCTGGAGGCCGTGAAGGCGGAACCGAACATCCAGTTGTTCCTGAACACCGATGTCCATGAGGTAGAGGCGCATGGCGACGAGAATGACCGGACGATTACGTCCGTAACGGGCTGGATGATGGCTTCGGAGCGGCGTATCCGGTTCGAGAGCGACGTGTATCTCGATTGCACCGGGGACGGGCTTGTCGGTTTTCTCGCCGGCGCAAAATACCGGCTCGGCCGAGAGGCGAAAGAGGAATACAACGAGGAATGGGCTCCCGAAGTCGCGGACGATATTACGCTCGGCAGCACCTTGCTGTTTTATACGAAGGATGCGGGACATCCGGTAAAGTTCGTACCGCCATCCTTTGCCAAAGATATTACGCAGACGACGATTCCGATGAAACGCGTCATCCGCAGCGGCGACTCAGGCTGCCATTACTGGTGGATCGAATGGGGCGGCGAGCTCGACACGGTGCATGACAACGAACGCATCCGCGACGAGTTGTGGTCGGTCATTTACGGCATATGGGATTACATTAAAAATTCCGGCAAGTTCCAGGCGGACAACATGACGCTGGAATGGGTCGGATCGCTTCCCGGCAAGCGGGAATACCGCCGGTTCGTCGGCGATTACGTGCTGAACCAGAACGATATTCTCGCGCAGCGGCCGTTCGAGGACGGGGTTGCGATCGGAGGCTGGTCGATCGACCTGCACCCGCCGCAAGGGATGTACTCGACCGAAAGCGGCTCGAAGCATCTGCACATTGACGGCGTGTACCACATTCCGTTCCGCTCGCTTTACTCGGTCAATGTGCGCAACATGCTCATGGCCGGGCGCGACATCAGCGCTTCGCACGTCGCCTTCGGCACGACGCGCGTCATGGCGACTTGCGCCGTCGCCGGCGAAGCCGCAGGCACGGGCGCCGCGCTCTGTGTCGCCGCGGGCGTCACGCCGCGTGAGCTGTACGCGTCGCACCGCGACGAGCTGATGCAGACGCTGCTGCGTCAAGATGCCTCGATCGTTGGCCTCCGTAATACGGACGGCCTCGATCTGGCGCGGAAGGCGCGCAGCAGCGCCTCCGGCGCGCTCGCCCGGCTCGCCGTGGAGCGCCACGGGCAGGAGCGTTACCGGCTCGCGAGCGATGCCGCGCTGCTCTTCCCCGTGGAGCCGCGGCTGGACGGCCTCGAGCTGCTGCTGGATGCGGACGAGGCGACGACCGTCGAGGTCGCGCTGTTTGACACCGGCCGCAAGATGAACTATGTGCCGCATACGCTGCGGGCACAGGCGTCGGCAAGCGTAGCGAAAGGCGAGAAGATGTGGGTCCGCTTCGATCTGAGCTGGACACCGGACGAGGCGCAAAATGCGTTCGTCGTCGTCAAGGCGAACAACGCGGTGCAGCTGTACCATTCTAGCGAGCCGATGAGCGGCGTGCTCCTGTTCTTTAACGGCGGCGAGCCGATCGTATCCTCGAAGCTGGAGGACCACAGGGCGACTCAGCCTGTCGTACAGTGGCGGATGGGGCGCAAAGCCCGCCAGCCTTTCTGCTTCCGCGCTCTCGGAGCGTCGTCGGCTTATACGCCGGAAAAGGCGATAAACGGCTTCCGCAGGCCGTACGGAGGTCCGCAGCAATGGATGTCCGAGCGAATGCAGGCAGGCCGGGAAGAGTGGCTTCAGCTGGATTGGGACAAAGCGGCGGCCGTTCGGGAAGTGCATCTCACGTTTAACGACGATGTCAATGAAGATTTGATCAACCTGCATCATCACAAAACATCGTTCGAGATTATGCCGGAGCTTGTCCGCGATTACCGGATCGATGCGTGGGACGGTGGCGGCTGGAACACGCTGCTGCGGGAAACCGGCAACCGGAAGCGGCGCCGCGTCCATACGCTGTCCGAGGCGGTCTCTACTGGGAAGTTGCGAATCGTCGTCGAGGCAACGAACGGCAGCGAATTTGCGGAAGTGGTGGAAGTGCGGGTATACGAATAAAGGGATGAGGCCTCCCGCCACCGAGAGGTGCAGCCGGGACGGGATAAACGGAAGCAAAAGTTCCGCTATAGCTCTTGGGAACCCGCTGTTTAGGGTGATAGAGGAAGCAGAAGTTCCGTTATGGCCGCGACTTGCCGTAGTAGGAGCGGATATTTGGACCATAACGGAAGCGGCACTTCCTTTAAGCCGGCATAGAAAGCCTGCCAAGCGGTAATAGCGGAACTCGCGGTTCCGCTGTAGCACCGGGTAGCGGAAGTGAAAGTTCCGCTAAGGGCAGCTCGTAGGAGATCGAGGGGCACTGATGGATACAAAGTAAACAGGGGCGGCCCAAAAGGACCGCCCCTGTTTACTTTGAGCCCGTGCCGCCGATTACTCCGATTCCCCATAAATATATCGATTGAGGAAATCGTTGCGGAATTTCCCTTCGGGGTCGCAGCGGCGGAGCAACTCGCGGAACTCGGGCAGCTTCGCATAAAGCGATTGCAGCCGGGCGGGTGGCATGGCGAACCATTTGCCCCAGTGAGGTCGAGCGTCAAAAGGAGCAAGCTGCTCCTCGATCAGCGGCAGCAGCTGCCGGACGGCCTCGGCGTTGGCCTTCCACGTAAAATGGATCGCCACCGATGGCTCCTTGTAGCACGGGCTCATCCACAACAGATCGTCTGCAATGGTGCGAATTTCGGAAATGTACAGATGCGGGGACAGGCGCTCCCGCAGCCGTCCGATTGCCTTGATGGCGTCGCGTGCGTGCCGGCGGGCAACAAAATATTCGCTCTGCAGCTCGTCTCCGGCACTTGGCGTAAAATCCATGCGGAAGTGGGCCAGCCGCTCGTGCCAGGGCCCCGGAATGCCGAGCTGTTCGCTGCAATTGTCGGGAGGGTAGCCCGGAACCGGGTGCAGGGGACCGGCGGCAGGCGTCGCACCGAAGTAATCGCTTGCTGTCTGGTCGGAGCCGGGATCGGATAGGTTCCGCTTAAGCCATACTTGGTTAAACGACTCCCGCCGCCAATCGGTGAACAGACTGACGCTGTAGGCGCCCGAGAAGATTTGTTCGAAATGGCCGTCTAGCTGTGCCGGAGGCAAGTTTTCGTATACGGACTGGCTGATCTGAAAAGCCGGTACGACATCCAGCGTCAGCTTGGTAACGATGCCCAGCCCTCCGAGTCCGACGGCCGCTCCGGCAATATCTTCGTCTTGCGGCTCTCGGGAGAACGTAACCGTCTCCCCGTCACCCCGGACGACTTCCATCGCATGCACGGCCGTAGCCAGATTGCCGTTTCGGTCGCCGGAGCCGTGAGTGGCCGTAGCGCATGCGCCCGCAACCGTTATATGCGGCAGCGACGCCAAATTGTGCAGCGCATAGCCGTGTTCATGAAGATAGCGGCACAGCTCTCCGTACCGGATGCCGCCCTCAACCGTTACGGTGCCGCGAGTTCGATCGAGCCCGATAACCCGGTTCAGCTTCTCCAGCGAGATTAAGATTCCCGCGCTGTCGGCGATGTCATGAAACGAATGACGGGTACCGAGCGCCTTCACCCGGCTGCTGCGGGCCACCTGCTCCTGAATCTGCTCCACGCGCTCGGGGATATAAAGCTCCGGAGCGCCATACGTATAGCTGCCTGCCCAGTTTTGAAGCTTCGACACGACTCCCACTCCTCTTCGGATTGCGCTCCAAGCTCGCTTTGAAACGCGTTTTACCTTCTCAGCAGGTTCACTTTATTGGATTAACGCTTCGTCCTCAAGCCTGTGCAAAATGTGATGAGCGGTTTCTTCGGCGGTTAACTCGGACGAGTCCAGCCACATGCCGATTCGCGGCGTTTCCTTCCGCAGCAGCTCATCCAAGCCTTCTACGGTCCAGATGCCGTATCCTTTTTTGTGCCGCTCAGCCTCCCTTTGCGCAACGACGGCCGGATTCGGGCAGAGCACTACGACATAGAAGGGGCGGCTTTGGACGAACGATACGAATTCGTTCAACATCGGGCCGACCACGACATCCTGTACTACCGCCGTAAAGCCTGCCTGGACGTAGGCGTCCGCCGTATGAGCGGCAAGCCGGTACCGGAGCCGAAGCTGATCCAGTTCTTCGTTTCCCGCATCGGGCTGAACCTCTTTGCGGTTATTCACTATCATTCTGCGAAAGACGTCCCCGCGTACGTGCACAGATTGCTCGAAGCGCTCGGATACGAGCTGGGCGACTGTCGATTTGCCGCTTGCCATAATGCCCGTTATTAAAATCAGGCGCGGGTTTTCTTTTTTCACTCGGCATCCCTTCCTTTGTCTTCATTGTACATGCAAAAAACGAGCCGCGAACAGACCAAGTTCAAATAAAACGCAGTGTATGGCGTCAAACGCTGTATTCGGACGGGGAAATCGACGATAATGAGGGTAGCGGATCAAGTTGGTTTTCGAGGAGGATAAGCGAAGGTTATGGCGATCTACATTGCGCTGCTGCGCGGCATTAATGTTAGCGGGCAAAAGCTGATCAAGATGGACCGGCTGAAGGAAATGTTCGAAACGATGCCAGTGCGGAACGTAAGAACTTATATTCAGAGCGGGAATGTAGTCTTCACGGCGGAAGAGACCGATACGGAGCGTCTGCGTCTGCTCATCGAGAGTAAGCTGCGCGAAGCGCTCGGCTATGGCGTGGACGTTGTCGTCCGAACGAAGGAAGAGCTGGAGCGGGCGATAGCGGGCAATCCGTTCGGCGGGGAGGAAGCGGCAGGAGAGGCGAAGCTGTACGTTTCGTTTCTGTCCGGGGAGCCGGAGCCGGCCGCCGCAGAGCGGCTCGCGTCGCTGCGCAGCGAAGTGGACGAGTACCGGCTGATAGGCTGCGAAGCCTACATCCTCTGCCGGGAGCGGTACGGCCAATCGCTGTTCTCGAACAATTTTTTGGAGAAAAAGCTCGGCGTGCTCGCGACAACGCGCAACTGGCGGACGGTGAACAAGCTGGCCGCAATGGCCGCGGAGCAATAGCGGGGACAGCGGTGCAAGCAGATTAAGCGGATCGGGAAGCAGACGCAAGGCCCCCCGGCCGAATAAGAAAGGAGCCAAGAGAATGGAGCGACAATTGAAATCACCTAACAGCATCAACATGCTGCAAAATGTACGCCGCATATGCGCGGGGCTTCCGGAGGCGGAGGAGCTTGTCGACGGCTTCGGCCATTCGGTATTTAAAGTGCGGGGCAAATCGTTTGTTATGATGGGGGAAGTTGACAATGGCGACGCCAATCTGTCGTTCAAATCGGATCGCGAAAATCAGGAGATTCTTACCCGGCAGGAAGGTTTTTACCGGACGCCGTATATCGGCCAGCACGGCTGGGTTTCGATAAAAAATCCGCAGCAATGGGACGAGCTTGGCGATCTGCTTCAGGAGGCGTACCTACGGGCGGCGCCGAAACGTCTTGTCCGGCTGTTTATGGACGAGCAGGAGAGCAAGGGGTAATTCGGCTCCGGCCGGGTATGGTTTGTTGTGCGTTCCGGCTCGTCTAGCGCGGACAATCGATAGTAAACTCGATAGGGAAAAGCCATATAGTCTACAAGCCCCGCCGCAAACGACGGGGCTTGTTTGCGGCGGGCCGTTTACGGCAGTCTCGAGGCCGCTTCCTCCGCCCATTCGAGCAGCCGGCTGCGAAGTCCTTCGCCTTCGAGCTTCGCTACCATCTGCCGAGCCGTTTCGAAGCTGAACGTCACCCGTCCGGTCGTTTCGTAGCCTGCCGGCATCGGCACGTAGCGCTCTACCCGTGCGATGTAAAAAACGGTGTACGTGTCGGTCGATTCCCAGTACAGGGCTGCAATCGGCAATCGCTCCCGCTTCAGCACGAGACCGGCTTCCTCGACCGTTTCCCGATCCAGCGCGTCCTCCAGCGATTCCCCCGGCTCCAGCCGTCCTCCTACGGTCGTAAGCGTCTTTTCGTTGCGGTCCCAGACGAGGACGATCGATCCGTCCTCCAGTACCGGAATGCTGTGAACCCCTGCGATCCGTTTATCGTTTGGCAGTTCGCCCACCAATCGCTTAAGCATCGTTTTCAGTTCTCCTCTCTGTAAGTGGGCCCGAGTCTAACGGTCGTCCGCATCTTTTTTGGCCGATCCCCGCTTCCGATACAGCTGCCGATACTCCTTGGGCGAGAAGTTTTGCCAGCTTTTGAACAGCCGGCTGAAGTAATGCAGCTCCATGCCGACGGCGGCAGCCACGTCCGTTACGGACAGATCGGTGGCCCGCAGCAGTTCCACCGCTTTAGCGAGGCGGATGCGCTTCAAATATTGCATCGGCGATGCGCCGAGCATTGTTTTGAACTGCTGGGCGAAATAATTCGGGCTCAAATGGAACAGCCGGGCGAGCTCCTCCACGGACAGCTCGGACGCCAGATGCTCCTTCATATAAGCGGCGGCCGTTTTCATTTTTTCGTACGTCAGCGAAGCATTCGTCTGTTTCTCCGTCACTTCGGCCCGTTCCATGTAGAAGCGGAGCAGGTCGAACAAAATCGACTTCACCTTCAGCGCGGCTGCAAGCTCATTACGGCGTTTAAACCGGACAAGCTCCGCGAACAACGCCTCCGCTTCCGCCGCCGATGATGCGCCGCTCACCTCGATCCGGTAAGGCAGCTTCATCACCTGGAACGGGTTCAGATCCCCGATCGATGCGGTAAAATGGCACCAGTATTTATATAACGTGCGCGGGGCGGACGTCGATAACGTCTGTTTTACGCCGGCGGGAAGCAGGTACAACTGTCCGGGTTTTGCCTCGAGTACGGTATCGTCGAGTTGGAAGACGCCCTCGCCGTCGAGGATATAGTAAAGCCTGTGGATGTCCGGCGTGTAGTTCGCGTGACCCCAGCTCGGCGATACCTTCGTTAATTGCGCAATCGTCACGTCCGCCTGCAGGTTGGACAAAAGCTGCTTCAAAAAGTCGTTACGGTTTAAATCCATACGGATAGTCACCCATATTTTGTTAAATTTATGGAGAAGCCGTTGCTTTGTTCAAATCCATTATAGAACTACTGCGCTACAATACATAATGATACCGGACTTTCGAGAAAAGGGAGCGCGCACCATGCACACGATAACGTATGACAATGCTCCGAGCGGCTGGAACGAGGCGCTTCCGCTCGGCAACGGCCGATTTGGCGGCATGATGTTTTTCGAGGATCATACGCTGACGATGGCGATGAATCATTATGAGGTGTACTACCAGAAGCTGCACCGGTACAGCAAGACGTACCGAAGCGGGAATAAGCGCGACTTCTCGCGCATGTACGGCTTTACGTTCGAGGAGCTGAAGCGGCGGGTAACGGAGATGTACCGGAACCCCGAGGAAGGCCCGTTTTATTTGTACGGCGATTCGTTCTCCGCGAACAATTTTTATCGCAGATACGGTAAGCCATCCGGGGGCGTGACCCATTATCCGACCGGAGAAATACGGCTGTATCCATCGTCCGAGCTGGCAGAGCCGGACAACTATTCGCTGCGCCTCAGCGTCGAAACGGCGCAGGTCGACTTGCGGATCGAGAAGGGGGAACGCTACCTCGACACGCGGACGTTTATCGCCGATTGCGAAGATGTCGTCGTTACACAGATCAGACAGACGGGCGGGGAGCTTGTACCCGCGATCGAAATGTCGGTTCCTGCGAGAAGATATGCGGATATGACGGTCCATTACGGTCAGGCGGACGACACTACGTTTTATTATACAGGCTCCTTCTACTCGGATGGTGAGGACAAGGAGCGGTTCGGTCCGTTTACGTTCCTCGTTATGACGAAGCTGGTAGGCGCGAAGGGACAAGCTGTTATTACGGAGGATGCCATTCGCGTGAACCTCCATGACGCGGGGGAGAACGTAACGATTTTGACGACGGTCGTGACCGAGGAGGAAACGGCGGATTTGCTGCAAACCGCGCTTCGGCGTATGGATGGCATCGCTTCGCGGGTCGCGGCGATTACAGAGCGTCACGAGGCGTATTGGCGAAGCTTCTGGAAGCGATCGTCGGTTAGTCTGCCCGACAGTATGCTGGAGGATTTGTGGCACGTCAACTTGTACGCGATCGCCTGCAGCAGCGGGAAGGGCGGCCGCATGTACGAGCAGGCTTGCGGGCTGAACGGCCTGTGGGATATTAAGCAGCCGACCAAATGGGGCAGCATGTGGTATTGGGACGTTAACATTCAGGCCGCCTTTTGGCCGCTTTATACGGCCAATCATCTGGAGGTGGCGGAAGCGTTTAACGACGCGCTGCTTTCGTATACGGCCGCGGCTGAAGCGATGGCGGAGCAATTTTACGGCCTGGAGGGTTATGCCGCGGATTATCCGCACGCGCTGTATTTGAGCATTTGGCCGTGGTGCGCGCAATTTTTGTGGGATTACTACCGCTACAGCATGGACGAGGCGTTTCTGCGGGAGAAAGCGTATCCGCTGTTTAAGCAGCTTGTCCGCTTTTTCGAAGGGTATTTGCAATACGATGCGGCCCAGGATCGTTACGATGTGTTCCCCGACATTTCGCCGGAGCAAGGTCCGCTCACCCGCAACTCGGTCAGTACGCTGGCCACGCTCCGATACTTGCTGAAGATGACGGCGGAAGCGAGCCTAACGCTTGGCGAACCGGAAGCCGAGCGGACCGCCTGGGCAGCGCTGGCGGATCGTCTCGCTCCTTATCCGACAGCCATTTCCGGCACATATGGCGATGTACTGCGGGATTCGGAGTGGGCGCCGGCGGACTTGCATCTGCGCCATCCGTCCTTGCTGATGCCGATCTATCCGATCGGCGAGATCGACCGCTACAGCGAGGAGACGCTGCGGAAGCGGGCCGAGAACACGCTGCGTTATGCAGAGCGGCATACGGAGTACGGCGTGTTCCAGTTCGGCTGGCTGTCCGCCGCCGCTTCCCGGCTCGGGAAAGGGAATACGGCGCTGCGGCTGCTGTACGAGCAGGGCATCGATTTGTCGCTGCGCCCGAACGGCCTGTTCGCCGAGGAAACGGAGCGCTGGATGAACTATTGCAACATTACGAACGAGCCGCTTTATTATCCGCACGTCATGGAGGCTTCCGGCGAGGTGGTTGCCGCCGTTAACGAAATGCTGCTGCAAAGCTACGGCGGCGTCATCGACGTCTTCCCGGCGGTGCCGACCGGGGAGAGCGAACCGGAGCGGATGATCGGCCTGTACGAGCATGATGTTGCGAAACAGGTGCGGACGTATCCAAAGTGGCATGACTGCGCGTTTCGCGACTTGCTGGCCGTCGGCGCTTTCGAGGTTAGTGCGGCGATGATTCAAGGCCGTACGGCATGGGTTCGGCTCAAAAGCCTGGCCGGCTCGCGCGCAACTGTGCGAAACCCGTTCGCGACCTCTGCGAAAGTTGCGGTATCGCGGCTGGAAGGCCGTGAATGGCTTCCGGCGGAAAGCCGTCTGGACGGAGACGTTATCGTATTCGATACGGAAAAAGGCTGCGAGTACGCGCTCCATCCGGCCGAGGAAAGCATAGCCGCACTGCTGGCGGAGAAACCGCGCGTCAGGCTCGACGAAGCTCGTCCGCGTGTGCATGTAGCCCATACGAACCGCCGGGTGTACGTGGGCAAAAACCGGGATACGTTGCATGATAAGCTGCTCGACCACTTTACGTTCGACTATGTAGCGGGCAATCACCGGGAATCGCGGCTTGCCGCTTACCGGCTTGACTTCGGCGTACCGAAGGAGCGGCTGGACAAAGATTACGCGGAGGCGCTGCCGAGACAGGTGCATAGGGATCAAGGCATACTGGGCCAAGCGTTCCGCAAAATGACGGCGGACACCGTCTTCTCGCCGCGCAGCGGCATCGGTTGGGCATGTGCGGACGGCTTAAGCGCCGCCGATTCGGGCGGGCCCGATCTGCTGCGGCGAGACAGCGTAGGCGGGACGGAGGAGAGGACGTTCGTGCTGGAGCTGCCGAGAGGCCGGTACGACGCGCTGATCGTGACCGGCGATTACGGCTCCGCGACGTATACGGAGATCGAAGTCAGCCAGATCGTATGGAAGCCGGAGCGGACGCTGCGGGCGGGCGAGTTCGCCTCGACGATCGTACCGGTCGATCAGCGGAAGGACGGGTACGCGCAAATCCGTTTTCGCACGAAGGCGGGCGAGAAGTGGAACGTGTGCCTGATAATTGTGAACAAAAACTACACGTATTTATAGACGAATTGGTTCGAGCTGAATGTTTATGCGGGTGAAATGTTAACAGTGTTAAAAAACCGTCTATCGACGTAATTCAGGTGAGGAGCGACTCGTTGAAAATTAGAGGGTGTCCCAAAAGGTCCGATGATAGGGGAGCTGCCCAATTGCTAAACGAAAGGTAACGAAAGGATCTCAATTCCACTGGAAGGTGGAGGCTGAGGTCCTTTTTCTTAAGGGAAATCGGTTCTAAGCGGGGCTTGAAAAATCGCAAGATGTCTTTTGGGATAGCTCCTGTTCGGACTTTCATGGGCTGAACTTCAACCGGAAGCCGAGAAGACGATATGAAATACGCGATGATCAATGGGATTGATCATTGATATATTTTATATATTAGATATAATAAGTATACAAGGGGGCGATACTTATTCAAGTTTGTCCGTACCTGGAATATGCGTTCAGCATTTTGGGGAAGAAGTGGAACGGGCTGATTTTGCACTATTTGTCGCTGTGCCCGGACGGCGCCGCGCATTTCTCGGAGATGCTGAAAGATTTGCCCGATATTACGCCGAGAGCTCTTTCTTTGAAATTAACCGAGCTGGCCGAGAACGGGTTTATCGAGAAACAAGTAACGACCGAGCCGGCCGTCGTCATCACCTACCGACTGACGGAGAAGGGCCGCGCTTTGACGGCGGCGCTGGAACCGGTCCAGCAGTGGGCCTTGCAATATCGTGACCGATAATTTGAAGGGGGAACGTACGATGAGCAGCAACAATATGATGTGCGATCTGGAAACGGGAGTATGCGGCGATGCCGGCGAGGACGCTGTGGAGACGATCGATTGGAACGAGCCGCAACGCCAGGTCCAGCTTTATTATGTAACCGACCCGATCTGTTCGCACTGTTGGGCGCTCGAACCGGTGCTGCGGAGATTTGAGACGCAGTTCGGCCACTACGTCCGGGTTCGTACGGTGATGGGGGGACTGCTCGCCAGCTGGGACGGCTTCGCTGACGCCGGCAACGGAATCAGCCGTCCTGCCGATGTGGCGGGGCATTGGAGAGAGGTCGGCGAGCATTCGCGCATGCCGATCGACGGTTCCTTATGGCTCGATAACCCCGTGTTATCGTCGTATCCGCCATCCCGTGTCTTTAAGGTGCTTCAGCAAAAAGACGAGAAGCTCGCCGGCGTATTTCTGCGCAGAGCCCGGGAAGCCGTGTTTGTATGGAACCGGAATATTGGGCAGGATCAGGTGCTAACCGATATCGTTAATGCTATGGGGCTGGATGGCGCCGCGATCGTAGAGGAAGCGGGCAGCTCGGAGGCGCAGGAAATGCTGGAGGCGGATTTTGCGCTATCCCGCTCTCTAGGCGCTCGCGGATTTCCGACGATTGTGCTCGTGAACGAAGAGCGGAAGGGAGTCAAGATCGTTGGGGCAAGGCCGCTCGAAACTTACGTTGCGGGACTGAGGCAGGCGCTGCTGACCGAGGCCTTGCAAGCGAAGCCGGTTCCTGAACTGGCCGTAATGCTGCAGAAGGAAGAGCGTCTGTTTTCCAAAGAAATCGAGATTTTGTACGATCTGGAGCAGCAGGAGGTCGGTTCGTTTGTTCAAAAGGAACTGCCGTCCGGCAGCTATACGGAGAAACACATTTTGGGCGAGGTTTATATGGAGCGAACATAAGAAGCGGCCCGGCGAGGACAGTAACCGCGCAGAAATCGGCAGCTCTCCCCTTCGTAACGGAAGGAGGGAGCTGCTTTCGTTTGACTAACGGATTTTCGACCCAAGCTTAACCGGCTGAACTATCGGCTCGCGCCCGATTTAATCAGATCCTCATTCCGCGCGATATGGACCGGCAGTCCCGTTTCCGCCGATTCGGCAGCGGCGATTGCGATTGCGGCGCTGTCTCTGGCGCCCCATATGCCGGACATCGACGGCTCGCCCTTTTGGATCAGCTCGACAAACGTATCGACGATCGCCTGGTCGCCTCCGCCGTGTCCTCCGGAGCGCTTCTCGGAGTGGTAGGTCTGAACTTCCTTCGTATGCCGCTTCATCACCGTGATTTTAAAATCCTGCTGGTTGTTGTAGAAGCCGATGATCTTGCCCTTCGTGCCGACAAACGTAAACTCCCGCGTATATTCCGGCGTGAAATGACACTCCATATACGACACCCGGGCTCCGTTGTCGTAATCGATCAGGACGAGTCCGTTGTCATGCGTGTCGATCTCCTCGGCGTAGACGCACAGATCGTCCTTCAGCCGAACCCCGCCGTAATCCATCTCCAGCCCCCGGCGATTATCCACGTAGTAAGCGCAAGAAGCCGCCTCGTCGCAAGTCCGGCACCGCTTGTCGCTCGGCGCGCTTCCGCCGAATACGTCCAGTCCGCTGGAGCAGTACACCTTGACCGGAGAAGAGTCGATCAGCCAATTCGTCAAATCTAGCGAATGCGTGCCTTTTTCCAGGATGAGGCTTTTCACGTAATCCTTGCGCCTTCGCGGCCCGTGGTAATAATAGTCGCCCCCGACCGAAACGTTGTCGATCACGCTGCCGAGCTTGATGTCTCCGATCTCGCCGGACGATATGATCCGCTTCATGTCCTCCATCAGCGAGCAGTACCGCAGCTCGAGACCGACCATAAATACCCGCTTCGCTTCCAGACCGGCTTGCGCCATCCGGTCGCAATCCTCGATCGACTGCGCCATCGGCTTCTCCAAATAGACATGCTTGCCCGCCTTCAGCGAGGCGACCGCGTGCTCGGCATGGGCGTGATCGTTGCTGCAGATTACGACCGCATCCAGGCCGGGAAGCTGGAGAAACGTCTCCAGTGAATCCGTAGCCGGAATGTCGCCCAGCTTTTCTTTGGCGAACGCCAGATTTTGCGGTACGATATCGCATAGCCCGACAAGCTCGCAGTCCGGATGCCTGCCGAAGTATTCGCCCCCGAAGTAGATGCCGCGCTTGCCCGTCCCCAGTATGCCGATGCCCATTTTTTTACCCGTTGTCATTGCTTCCGCCGCATGCGTAAGCGGCGTTCCCTCCTTTGCGCTCGCGCTTGGGTCATGTTGCTCTTCCCTCGTTCCTACATGCAATCGTATACAAAACGTTTGCCGCTTTCTATATAAGCTGATGCTGTTTATTGATACGTTTCTGCTCACTTCTTCGTCCGGAGATTCAGCCTGCATGGTATACTATCGATAAGGAACGACTATAAGGAAGGATGGAGGGGCGGATGATTCCATTGGAAAAGAGGATCGATCCTTCGGTCGGTAATCGATTTCCATTCAGAATGAGCGATGTTGCAGGGAGCAAAGACGGCTACTTGGTCATCCCCCATTGGCATGACCATCTTGAATTTATTCAAATTGTGAAAGGCCGCGTACTCGTTACGCTGGACGACCGGTCATTCTACGCGGACGAAGGCGATATCGTTTACGTGAACAGCGGACGGGTTCATGCCGTCCAGCTTGCAGGCCCGGGTGAAAAGCCGCGGATCAAAGGGATGATCTTCGACCGTTTGTTCGTTCTGAACTTGCTCGAAGGCTTCGAAACGAGACAAATGTACAATTTGTTCGTCCATGCGGGCCGTTACGAAAGTCTGATCGAGGCAGAGCATCCGTTATGGCGCGAGCTGAACGACTGCATCCGCACCGCGGACAATGAATATGCCGAGAGGGACATCGGCTACGAGATGGCGATCAAATCGTGCATTTACCGGATTGTCACCGCTATGCTGCGCCACTACAAACGCCATTTGCTGCCGGTCGGCGCCAGCTTCCATCAGTTGCAGCCCGCGCTGAGCTATATCGAGGAGCATTTCGCCGAGCGTTTGTCGATTACGGAAATCAGCCGAATCGCGAATATGAGCGCTTCGCACTTCAGTAGAACGTTCAAGTCGACGGTCGGCCTCACGTTCACGGACTACTTGACTTCGGTTCGTATGAACATGGCCAAGCAAATGCTCGTCGCCGGCAAATGGACGATTACCGAGGTGGCGGAGAAGACCGGCTTCTGCAACATTCACTACTTCGGCAAGGTGTTCAAGGAGACGACCGGGCTTAGTCCGTTGCAGTATAAGAATGAAACGATCCGCAAAAGCTTCGGCGAGGAATCCGGCTGAGCTTGTGCATAATCCTAAGCGCCATATACAAAAAAGCCCTCCCGGATGCCGGGAGGGTTAAAATAACTCCATAAATCGTATGCTGCTGTGTGCCAGCAGCCAGCTAGAAATCCGGTGATGAACTGAATGAACGGTTGTTTTGAATCATGCCGGAGAAACGTCAGTGGTCGCCTTTGTTACCGGACTTTTAGTTCAGCAAATGCTGGTACGGGCTGTAATCGATCCCGTGCTTCTCCAGAAACGTGATCAGGCTTTTATGATCGCGCTTCGGCGTGGCCAGAATGTAACCCTCGATGCATATTTGCTCCGTCACCTCGGATACGCCTTTCTCCAAGGCGACCTCGCCGATTTTCGCGGCGATGGAGTGGCGGGCGATGTCCCGGAACGGTCCGGGAACGGGGGAAACGAGCTTTTCCAGAAACGCCTTGGACGTGTCCGTCCACAAATGGCGGGACGCGTCTACATAATGATTTTGCCAATCCAGCTTCGATCTGCCGTCGGCCTTGGGCAGCACCTTCATAAATTTGCGGAACATGAAATAACCGCCGACCGACATGAAGAGCAGCAGCACAACCGCCCAGAACAGCAAAAAGTACATGAAACTTTGCGAAGGCATCGTTCATTCTCCTTAAGAAGAGAGCTTGTATTACTGGAATTATACCGCATTCGCAGATTGATTTGAAGTTTCGGGGTATTTGGAAATAAGCTTCGAAGCAAGGGCTCCACTTTGTGGGGTTATTTTGGTACAATAGGGGTAGCACATACAAAGGAGTCGAAGACGATGTTGAAGATTGGATCTCACGTTTCCTTTTCCGACAAGGGCTTGCTTAATGCAGCAAACGAAGCCGTGTCTTACGGTTCCAGCACGTTCATGATCTATACCGGAGCTCCTCAGAATACACGACGCAAACCGATCGAAGATCAATATATCGAAGAAGGCAAAACGCTCATGAATGAGCACACGATCGGCGAAATCGTCGTGCACGCACCGTACATCATTAACCTGGGCTCCTACAAGGAAGATACGTTCGAGCTGGCCGTCCGCTTCCTTCAGGACGAAATTCGCCGCACCGATTACATTGGCGTGCGCAATATCGTGCTGCATCCTGGCGCCTACACGGACAAGGATGCGGAGTACGGCATCAACCGTATCGCCGAAGGGCTGAATGAGGTGCTTCGCGGCACGAAGGACACGAATGTGAATATCGCGCTGGAGACGATGGCGGGCAAAGGCTCGGAAATCGGCCGTTCGTTCGAAGAGCTGGCGCAAATTATGGACAAGGTGGAAGACAATGGCCGCCTGACCGTCTGTATGGACACCTGCCATATTCATGACGCGGGCTACGACATTGTGGACGATTTCGACGGGGTTCTGAACCATTTCGACAAAACCGTCGGATTGGACCGCCTCGCCGTCCTCCATCTGAATGACAGCAAAAATGCGCGCGGCGCGGGCAAAGACCGCCACGCTCCGGTCGGAGCCGGCATGATCGGCTACAAAGCGATGAACTATATCGTGCATCATGATAGCTTGCAGCATTTGCCAATGATTCTGGAAACCCCGTGGATCGGCAAGGAGGACAAAACCGTCCGTCCGATGTACGAAGCGGAAATCGCGCTGCTGCGCGGCGATGTGCAGACCCGATTCGGCGGCGAGTTTCTCGATCATCTGGACCGGCTGCACCATTACTTCGGCAAACAGGAGATCGATCATCGCCAGTTTGTCGTATCGACCTGGGACGTTCTCAAAAATGACGCCAAGGCGAAAAAGGCTGATCCGCGCGAGCCGATGGAGCGGTTGTACGACATGGTCGTCGAAAGCCGCCTGTTCCCCGAGCTTAGCGAAGAACAAATCAACCAGCGCATTACGGCCTGGTTTGCGGGCAAAGAGCTGCTCGCCACCGTATAAGTAACCATAGGAACGTTATAGAGCGGACAAGCCTCCGCATGTACCGGATACGAGAGGAACGAGAATCGAACTTATGAGTCCATTGATCACATCATCCAATATGCCGCCTTCGGACCGTCAATCGGATCGGGCGCGGATGCTTATTTCTTGTCCCGACCGTCCGGGCATCGTAGCGGCGGTGTCGCAATTTTTGGCGCGGCACGGCGCCAATATCGTGCAATCGGATCAATATACGATGGACCCGCAGGGCGGACTGTTTTTTATCCGGCTGGAGTTCGATTTGCCGGATCTGGCTAATCAGCTCGGCGAGCTGAAGCAGGATTTCGCCGAGACGACGGCTCGCGAATTCGCGATGGACTGGAGGGTGACGCAGGCGGGGCGGAAGCAGAAGCTGGCGATCTTCGTGTCCAAGGAGGATCACTGCTTGCTGGAGCTGTTGTGGCAGTGGAAGTCCGGCGATCTGAATGCCGACATCGCTATGGTCATCAGCAACCATCCGGATATGCGGGAGACGGTCGAGTCGTTTGGCATTCCGTACCATCATGTGCCGGTTACGGCTGATACGAAACGCGAAGCCGAGGCGAAACAGCTGGAGCTTACCGCGAACGTAGATACGGTAGTGTTGGCCCGTTATATGCAGATCATTTCGCCATCGTTTATCGAGCATTTTCCGAACCGGATCATTAATATTCACCATTCATTTTTGCCGGCCTTTGTCGGCGGCAAGCCGTACGCGCAGGCGTATGCGCGCGGCGTCAAGATTATCGGGGCGACCGCTCATTACGTCACCGAAGAGCTGGACGGCGGACCGATCATCGAGCAGGACGTGCAGCGAGTCAGTCACCGCGATAACGTCGAGGCGCTGAAGCGGATCGGCCGGCATATCGAGCGGATCGTACTCGCCCGCGCCGTGGCGTGGCATGTGGAGGACCGCATTTTGACGCATCAGAACAAGACGGTTGTATTCAACTAAGCGGCGATGCCGTAGGTTAAAAGCCTTTCCCTAGCGGAAAGGCTTTTATATTTTAAAAATCGCCTCGCATAGGAACAAAACGAGCAGTCTCAATCTCGCTCGGGGCGCGGGATAACGTTATGGTGGAAATCATTGCGCAATGACCCGCCGCAAAAGCCCGTGCTATGATGGAACCACCGCAGGAAGGACGGCTACGGCAAGCCGGGCTTTTCTGGGGAAAACAAATAAAGGCCGAAGCTTCCTATACGAAGCGCGGGGAACCCACCATTTTTTTCGGGGTGAAGCCGCCAAAAGCGGCAGGGTGATTGCTCTTTGACCCGAACCCGTCAGCTAACCTCGCAGGCCCAAATAAGGAGAGGAACTATAATATGCGTTTTAAGAAATCTTTGATGACAGGTGCTTTGGCTTTGAGTGTAATGGCAGGTGCAGGTTCGGCTTATGCGGCTCCGGCACAACCTACTAATAGCACGAACGATCTTTTGAACCGTGTAACGGCTCAAACCGGTTTCTCGCTTGACGAATTGCTGCAAAACGTGCAGAAGCAAGGTTGGAATGTACGTGTAGTATATCCGCAGTGGAACTGCGATATTCCAAGTGGCGATTACGGAAACGGCTGGCATCAAGGCGGCGGCACGCAAACGCCGGATAATGGCTCGAATCAGGGAACGGATGATGGTTCCGATTCGGGACAAGCCGGCAATGAAGGTAACGCAGGCAGCGGTTCGAATGCCGGTACAGGAACAGGCAACCAAGCCGGTACAGGTCAAACGGGTAACGGCAGTGCCTCCGAAAATGGCGGCGACACAACTACGACAGCGTCCGCTTATGCCGATCAGGTCGTCTCTCTCGTAAACCAGGAGCGCGCCAAAGCTGGCCTTTCGCCGCTGGCGAGCGATCCTGCACTGACGAACATGGCTCTCGACAAAGCGAAAGATATGTACAACAATAACTACTTCGATCATACTTCGCCGACTTACGGCTCTCCATTCGACATGATGAGATCGTACGGCATCCATTATTCATATGCAGGCGAGAACATCGCCAAAGGCCAACGCAATCCGCAAGAAGTGATGAATGCGTGGATGAACAGCGAAGGGCACCGCGCCAATATTATGAGCCCGAACTTTACGAAAATCGGCGTTGCTTATTATAACGGCGAGTGGGTTCAAGAATTTATTGCAAACTGATAGGAAAACACGGAAACCGGGAGCGATATCGCTTCCGGTTTTTCTGTTCAGCGCCTGCCGGCTACCCGCGAAACGAGCGATAGAAGCGGTCTATACCCCTTTCCCGGCGCCGTCTATGGAGAAAACTAGTAGCGTTTTTTTCAGGCCAAGATTGTGGTAAACGGGTTGTGCAAATGGTACAATAATGCAAAGCGACAAAAAGTGTCCGCTGGACAAAGATGAGAGTTCGCGCACAGTAGACAGCTTACCGGCGCGGGCGAATACCGAATTTTTGGGAGGAATGGAAGAATGGCGTCTCAAACGAAATCGATCGATCGTCTGTCGATCGATACGATCCGCACGCTGTCAATCGATGCCGTGCAAAAAGCGAATTCCGGGCATCCCGGCATGCCGATGGGGGCGGCTCCGATGGGCTATGCTCTTTATGCGCACTTGATGAAGATCAATCCGGCCAATCCGGAGTGGATCGACCGCGACCGCTTCGTGCTGTCCGCCGGTCACGGCTCGATGCTGCTATACAGCCTGCTGCACCTCAGCGGCTACGATTTGTCGATGGACGAGCTGAAGAACTTCCGTCAATGGGGCAGCAAAACGCCGGGGCATCCGGAATATGGCCATACGGCAGGCGTGGACGCCACGACCGGACCGCTCGGTCAAGGATTCGCCAGCGCGGTAGGCATGGCTATGGCGGAAGCGCATATGGCCGCCGTATACAACCGCGACGATATGAGCATTATTGATCATTATACGTATGTAATCTGCGGCGACGGAGACTTGATGGAAGGCATCTCCGGCGAGGCGGCTTCTTTGGCCGGTCATTTGCAGCTTGGCAAAATGATCGTGCTGTACGATTCCAACGACATTTCGCTGGACGGCGAACTGAATTTGTCGTTCTCGGAAAATGTGAAAGCCCGTTTCGAAGGCTACAAATGGCATTACAGCCGCGTCGAAGACGGCAACGATCTGGCCGCTATCGAGAAGGCCGTGCTGGAAGCGAAAAACGATCCGCGCCCGTCGCTGATCGAAGTGAAGACGGTCATCGGCTACGGCAGCCCGAACAAAGCGGGCAAGGGCGGCCATGTCGGCCCGCACGGTTCTCCGCTCGGCGTCGATGAAGTCGTGCTGACGAAGAAAGCTTACGAATGGCCGGAGGAGGAGCATTTCCACGTGCCGGCGGAAGTATACGCCAATTTTGCTGAAGCGAAGGCTAAAGGCGTTCAGGCCGAAGCGGCTTGGAACGAGCAGTTTGCTCGCTACGAGGCTGCTTATCCGGAGCTGGCCGCTCAGTTCAAACAGGCAGTTGCAGGCGAATTGCCGGAAGGCTGGGACGCCGATCTGCCGACGTACACGCCTGCGGATAAAGGCATCGGCACGCGCAACGCGTCCGGCAATGCGATCAATGCGTTTGCCGCTAAGGTTCCGTCGTTTATCGGCGGATCGGCCGACCTGGAATCGTCCACGATGACTCATATGAAGGGCCTCGGCCAATTTACATCTGCGAACTACGCCGGCCGCAACGTTTACTTCGGCGTTCGCGAATTTGCAATGGGCGCGGCTCTCAACGGAATGGCGCTGCATAAAGGCGTCAAGCCTTACGGCGGTACGTTCTTCGTTTTCTCCGATTATTTGCGCCCGGCCGTTCGTCTTGCCGCGATTATGGACTTGCCGGTAACGTACGTGCTGACGCATGACAGCATCGGCGTCGGCGAGGACGGCCCGACCCACGAGCCGATCGAGCAGCTCGCAGCGCTCCGCATCATTCCGAATGTGACCGTGATTCGTCCGGCAGATGCGAACGAAACGACTGCCGCATGGCGGTACGCACTCGAGAACAAGAACGGGCCGGTTGCGCTCGTGCTGACCCGTCAAGCCGTACCGAATCTCGAGGGCGCGGCGGAACATGCGCGCGAAGGCGTTACCCGCGGAGCTTACGTCGTATCGGAAGCGGCCGGCGGCGAAGCGCAAGCGATCATTCTCGCAACAGGTTCGGAAGTATCGCTGGCCATCGAGGCGCAGCAAAAGCTTGCCGCAGAAGGCGTACGCGTGCGCGTCGTCAGCATGCCGAGCTGGGAGCTGTTCGAGAAGCAGTCCGAAACGTACAAGGAGTCGGTGCTGCCTTCCGGCGTGAAAGCGCGCCTTGCGGTCGAGATGGCTTATCCGCTTGGCTGGGAGCGTTACGTCGGCGACGGCGGAGACATCCTTGCGATCGCCAAGTTCGGCGCATCCGCGCCGGCTGGCAAAATTATTTCCGAGTACGGCTTTACGGCGGATAACGTTGCAGCCAAAGTGAAAGCTTTGCTGTAAGCCGTTTGCCGAGCCCAAGCAAAATAGGAGCTTCTCGCGCGAGAACTCTTATTTTGCTCTCGGTGTTCACAAAGAATCAGCGCAAAAAAAAGAGCCCTTCGCAGGACTCTTTTTTGTAAACCAGAACATCTACTTTACGATTGAGGAGCATGCCGCCATGTCCGAATTTACTAACGTATCCGTTGCGAAAAAAGCGAACGTCTACTTTGACGGCGGCGTAACGAGCCGCACCGTTGTATTCGCCGACGGCTCGAAAAAAACGCTCGGTCTTATGCTGCCGGGATCCTATCAATTCACCACCGATACGGTTGAAATTATGGAAATTACATCCGGCAGCTTACTCGCTTTGCTTCCCGGCGAAACCGAATGGAAGCCGTTTGAGGGAGGCATGCAGTTCGAAGTGCCGGCCCATGCCACTTTCAAAATGGACGTCAAATCGGTAACCGACTATATCTGCTCCTTCTTGCCGGTTTCCTGAAGCTTCATCTGAATGTATTCCTCCAGCTTGATGCGGGTGTAAGGAGGAAGACCGGACAGCATGCAGCCGTAACGGAATAACCCGCCTTCCGAGAAAATACGGATAATCCGGGCGGTAATAGGCGGAAGCTCGGCTTCCTGCGGGAAGTGAATGACGATGAACATATCTTGCGCAAGCGGGAACGTGCTCGTAACCTGAAGACCGCTGTCGGACAAGTCGTACAAGGTGCCTTCGATATTTTGCCCGGAGAAGGCGCCTTCCTGCTCCCACTCGTAGACCGACAGCAGCAGCCGGATATTCATCGGGACGCGCACGCTTCGGCGGCGTTCGATATTCAAATCTTGCGCCGTCAGCAGCGCTTCAGGCTGAAGGTCCTGCTGCTCGGACGACTCAATCGTTTTGTCCATCCACTCTTCGTAGCAATGGACGATAGCGGACAAGTCCTGTTCGCCGACTCCTTTGCTCAGGCCCATTTCGTACACGTTCTTGGCCAGATTCAGCAGGGGCGCCGTAACTTGGAGCTGGTCGGTAAGCTGCGTGGCGAGCCGCAAATCTTTGTGCATCAGCTGCATCGAGAACTGGGTCGAGAAATCGCGATTCAAAATTTTCGGACCTTTCAGCTCGGCTTGCTTGCTGCTGGCGGCGCCAGCCATCACGATCTCGTAAAATTTGGTCAGGTCGACGTTTGCTTTGGCTGCCAGCGCCATGCCTTCGATAAAGCCGAGCGCGTTGATGCCGACCATCGTGTTGTGCGCCAGCTTGGTGTACGATCCCGATCCGGAAGGGCCCATATGGACGATCCGGCTGCCCATGGCCTCGAACACGTCTCGCTGTTCGTTAAGCGCTTCTTCGCTTCCGCCTACCATAAAAAGCAGCGTGCCGCTTACGGCTGCAGGTTTGCTCCCGGTTACCGGCGCATCCAGGAAATGGACGCCGTGGTCGGCAAGCTCGGCTTGAAGCGTCTTGCTCATATGCGGAGAGATGGTGCTGCAGTCGATGACAGTCATACCGGGACGAATCCCTTCCATAATGCCTTTCGGATCGTAAAACGTCTGCCGTATGGCTGTATCGTTGCTAAGCATGGTAATGAGAACGTCTGTGTCTTTGGCGGCGTCGGCAGGAGTCTCTGCAACGGCTGCGCCTAAACGGAGCAGCTCCGCGGTTTTCTCTTTGGTGCGGTTGTATACGGTCAAGGTGAAGCCCTTGCGCAGCAAATTCGCCGCCATCGGCTGTCCCATCGTACCCAGGCCGATAAAACCGATTTTTTTCATGATATTCACCTCTAAACGTTTGCAGCGGGAAATGTTGCCGGGGGTGCTGCAGTCCTAGAACTATTGTAGCACTTCCGTCACCCTCTGTGAATGTCTGCGCTATACTTGCTTTCTGAGGGATCAATTCAACAATCGCAACGCTATGTGATGGAAGGACGAAGTGAAAGTTTTGCCGGCCTTCGCGCGATGCGGCCTACTATGCAAAAGGGGGAATTTTGACTATGGGTTCCAAGATTCAATTCGATTATAGCAGGGCGCTTTCTTTCGTGCAGCAGCACGAGATCGACTATTTCCGTGAGCCGGTACGGCTCGCCCACGACCTGCTTCACAAGGGAACGGGAGCCGGTTCCGATTACCTCGGCTGGATCGAGCTGCCGAACCAGTACGACAAAGAAGAGTTCGCCCGCATTCAACAAGCGGCGAAGCGGATTCAGTCCGACTCGGACGCGCTGGTCGTCATCGGTATCGGCGGATCGTACCTGGGCGCCAGAGCCGCTATCGAAATGCTATCCCACTCGTTCTATAATATACTGCCCAAAGGTAAGAGAACCACGCCGGAAATTTACTTTGTCGGCAACAATATCAGCTCGACGTATGTAACCCATCTGCTTCAATTGCTCGAAGACAAGGATATCTCCGTCAATGTGATCTCCAAGTCGGGGACGACCACGGAGCCAGCGATCGCCTTCCGCATTTTCCGCGAGCTGCTGGAAAAGAAGTACGGCAAGGAAGGGGCGCGCAAACGGATTTACGCGACGACCGACCGGGAAAAGGGCGCGCTCAAAAAGCTGGCTGACGCTGAAGGCTACGAGTCCTTCGTTATTCCGGACGACGTAGGCGGGCGGTATTCCGTACTGACGGCTGTAGGACTCCTGCCGATCGCCACGGCCGGTATCGACATTAACGCCATGATGCAGGGCGCGGCCGACGCATCCCGGGAGTATGCAAATCCGGAACTCGCGCAGAACGAGAGCTACCAGTACGCTGCCGTTCGTAACGCGCTGTACCGCAAAGGCAAAGCGATCGAAATATTGGTCAACTATGAGCCTTCGCTGCATTATGTATCCGAATGGTGGAAGCAGCTGTACGGGGAAAGCGAAGGCAAGGACCAAAAGGGCATTTACCCGGCATCGGTCGACTTCTCCGCCGATCTGCACTCGATGGGGCAGTTCGTGCAGGAAGGCGCGCGCAATTTGTTTGAGACGGTCATTCAGGTGGCAAACGTGCCAGAGCAGATCGTGATCGGCGAAGATAGCGAAAACCTGGACGGCCTCAACTTCCTGGCCGGCAAAACGATGGATTTCGTGAACAAAAAGGCGTTCCAGGGCACGATGCTGGCCCATACGGACGGCGGCGTGCCGAACCTGATCGTAACGCTTCCGGACATTTCTGCCTATTCGTTCGGCTATATGGTGTATTTCTTCGAGAAGGCGTGCGGCATTAGCGGCTACCTGCTCGGTGTTAATCCGTTCGATCAGCCGGGCGTGGAGGCATACAAGAAAAACATGTTCGCCCTGCTCGGCAAACCGGGCTACGAGAAGGAAAAGGCGGAGCTGGAAGCGCGGCTCGGAAACTGATCGTCTGACAGCAGCGGTGAGAATGTACAAAGGAAAGGGCGGGCAAGCCGAAATCGCGGACGCGCTTCGGCGGCCCGTCTTTTTTCGGATAGGCAGAAGGAGGTGAGGGCGGTTGCTGGAACAGTACAGGACCGTACGGCGGCAGGCGTCCGCCGAAATCGTGATCAAAAAATCGCGCTTTATCGGCCATGTGAAGCCGGTGGAGAGTGAGGACGAAGCGATCGCTTTTATCGAGCAGATCAAGATGGAGCATTGGTCGGCTACGCATAACTGCTCGGCCTATGTGGTTGGGGAGCGCGACCAGTTCCAGAAGCAGTCCGACGACGGAGAGCCTAGCGGAACGGCGGGCAAGCCGATCCTTGAGGTCATCAAGCAGCAAGGGCTGAAAAATACCGTTGTCGTCGTGACCCGCTACTTCGGCGGCATTATGCTCGGAGCCGGCGGGCTGATCCGCGCCTACACGGACGCGACGGTCGAGGGGCTGGCCGCAGCGAAGCTGGTGACGCTCGCCCTCCACCGGGAGGTGCTCGTCGAGATCGATTATACATGGCACGGTAAGGTAGACAACGAGCTGCGGGGCAAAGGAACGATGCTCGGCGATACGTTGTTTACGGACAAGGTGACGATCCGCTGCTGGCCCCGGGACTCGGAAACGGACGCCTTCGTGGCGTGGATGACCGACTTGACGCAAGGTCAGGCGGCTATCGTGACCGGGGAGGCGGAGTACCGCGAAGTGCCGGCAGGCGACGACCGGTCGTAAAGACAGAGGAAAGTAGGAAGAGACATGTCGGAAAGCCGCTTATTCCCGAGCGGGCAAGACGATTCCCCCGAGCATTCGGTAAAGGAACACGGCCGTATCGTAATCGTATCGGGCGGGACGCTGGGGAGTTGGGTGTTAGATCGTTTGCAGCCCGGCGATACGCTTGTCGGGGCGGACCGCGGAGCGCTGTTTCTGGTGAGCCGCGGGCTGAAACCATCCGTTTCACTGGGGGATTTCGACTCGGTTAGCCCCGAGGAGCGGGAGATGATTCGGCGGCATAGCGAAACGTTTATCGACTGCGATCCGGTGATGAAAGACTGGACCGACACCGAGATGGCTTTCGAATGGGCGCTGGAGCGGCAGCCGCAGGAGATCGTCCTGTTCGGGGCGCTTGGCACCCGGTTTGACCATTCGCTAGCCAACGTGTTTTTGCTCCGCAAGGCGCTGGACCGCGGCATTGGCTGCTGTATCGTCGATGCTTGCAATGAAATTCGTCTGCTCGGCCCCGGGCCGTCTATGACGCTGCGTAAGGGCTTGTACGACCATGTGTCGCTTCTGCCTCTAACGCTGGACGTGCGGGGGATTACGCTTACGGGCTTTCAATATCCGCTCACGGATGCAAGCCTTTCGATCGGACAATCGCTCGGTATCAGCAATGTGATAACCGGCGAGACGGGCGAGGTACGCATCGGGGAAGGGTATCTGCTTGTCATTCAGAGCAAGGATGGTTAACGGGGTTACACATTTGAAGCGGCTTCAGGCATGGTACTTGCCTGAGCCGTTTTTCTTAGGTTTGCGGTCATCGTTTTGCAAAATAATCGTGCCTGGCATGTCTGGAATTTCAGCCGCATTATTTGGCCAATCGTCCAAGAAGCCGGAAAAGGGTTTGTAGTAGGATGGGGGAGAAGTGATCCCTATCCGAGGAGGAACATAAGGATGAGCGCCGAACAAGATGCAGGTTTGGAAAAGCGGCAAGCACGGGAGCGAACGGAAGCCGAAGATAGCGCCATGCTGACAGGCAGGGCGGATGAGAGCGGGAACGAAGGCGGAATGAGTGAGCCCGCAGGTGGGAGCGGGATTAGCCGGCGCAGGCTGGTAGCTTCGATTGGAGCGGCCGGGCTTTCCTTTTGGCTGGGCGGCGCGTTGTCATCGGCACAAAGCGCAGGCACGGGCAGCGTAATCGGTCAAGTGTACGGAAACGGCTGCTGTGGCGATTTGGAGCCGGTCCTGCTTGCCGACCTCCGCTCGCTGCCGACTCCTGCCGACGTTATGTTTTACGCTGTGAAAGATAAAGGGCAGGAAGGAATCTTTTATTACGATCCGCTGGATACGGTTTCGGCCGATAACACGGGTACGGTCGTCGTCTCGACTGCGGGCGGCGCTCGATTTAAACGGCTCACGGAGGAGCAGGGGGTGAATATCCGCTGGTTCGGCGCGAAGGGGGACGGGACGACCGACGATACGCAGGCGATCCAGTCGGCGATCAACACCGTTTATGCAGCGGGCGGAGGAACCGTCTATGTGCCGGCGCAGGGCATATTCCGGTTCACCTCGGTTAATGTGAAGGCGAAGGTCGCCCTGGTCGGCTGCGGCGGAACGTTAAAGCTGAAGGACAATCACTGCACGTCGGCAAGCACGGCTTATTATTTGATCCACAATATGAATCCAGCGGGCGGCTGTTATCCCGATGTGACGATTGACGGCATTCGGCTGGACGGCAACCGGACCGGAGGCAACACCAGCTACACGGTGGCGGACGGGTTGACGATTGGCGGGGAAAATGCCGTTGTGCGCAACTGTACGATCACGAACGTGCCGGATTCGGGCATTATGTTCTCCGGCGCAACCAATGCGGTATGCACCGGCAACCGACTCGACGTCGGAGGCGATCTGGGCATATACGTCAACGACGGCGATGGAACGAAGCATTACGAGAATATCATTTCGCATAACCGGATTACCGGGTTTCCGTTCGGCGGCATCGCCTTGAAGCGCATCTGTCAGAGGACGATCGTGGCGCATAATACGATCTACAACTGCGGCAACGGCATAACGCTCGAGCAAGCCTCCACGGCAACCGATTATTCGAAAAATGTCACCATCACGAGCAACCGTATCCGGTACATCGGCTATAACAGCGCCACGGCGGCGCAGGTCGGCATTATACTGCGCTGCTCGGATTATAGCATCGTGGCCGATAACCGGATTGAAGAGGTGAAGCGCAGAGGTATCTTGATCGAAGCGTCCCGCTACTGCTCAGTGTCGGGTAACGTGATCGAAATGAAGGCGGGCGCCGATCCGACGTACAATCACGGCATTCAGCTCGCCCCGAGAGACGGCTCGGGCTGCAGCTTCAACTCGATCCGCGGCAACGTGATCGTTGCTCCGCTGCGCCATGGCATCTACATGTCGTCCGCTTCAACGGAATCGCTGCACAACACCGTAACCGGCAACATCGTCCGCTCCGCAGGCAGCATAGCTTTGCGGCTGGAGGCTGGGTGCAGCTTCAATCTGTTTTCGGACAACGTTCTTGAAGGCGCTTACGATTTGGAATACTATGCGGGGGCGTCGAGCAACAGCTTCGCCAATAACCGGCTCGTGTCGGGCAATGTGGCCGGAGCGCCCGATCAGTCGAACGGCGTAGCCTATCTGGAGGCCAACGGCAGACGCCACAGCATCGGCACCGCTGCCCCTGTGGCGGGAGCATGGAAGCGGGGGGATATCGTCTATAATACGGCGCCCGTATCCGGCGGTTATGCCGGATGGATCTGCACAGCGAGCGGGACGCCGGGAACGTGGAGCCCGTTCGGGGCGATTGTTTGAGTTTTCCATAGGAAGGATCATGCCCGTTTCCGCTTCGGAAACGGGCTTATTCGCCGTTTTTGTCCATATGCCGGGGGGAAGAGGCGTTTCTGAACTTGGCCCGGTATTCCCGGGGCGTCAGTCCGGTCATCTTTTTGAACAGCTTGTTGTAATAGCTCAAGTCGCTGATGCCGACGCTTTCGGCGATCGCGATGATTTTGTCTCCGCTTTCTCGAAGCAGCTTTAGCGAGGCATGGATTCGCACCTCGTTGCGGTATTCGGTGAACGTTTTGCCCATTGTCATTTTGAATTTGGATGTGAAGCTCGACTGGCTCATTCCGCACATTTGGCAGGCCTGCTCTAAGCTGATCTCCTGCGCGTAATGGTGTTCGAGAAATTCGCAGACGGACTGTATAACTTTGGAGTCGCCGGCCGGCAGCGGGGGAGTAATGGAGCGCTGCTCGTATTTGCGGCTCAGCCAGACGAGCATTTCGATTAGCAGCGCCTTGATCGAGATCCGATAGCCGAGCGCCTTCCGGTCGAACTCCTCGATAATGCGATCAAGCCTTTGCCGAATCTCCCGGCCTTCCAGCACCGACAGCTTCATATGAGACTCGAAGTCGAGCGACTGGCGAAAAAACGGTTCGACATAAAAAAAGTTGAAAAAGGGCGTTACTTGTGATAGCGTTTGCAGCTCTTCAGTCAGAAAGGACGGCAGAAACATCACATTAAACACGTCCAGCGAGGTGTCCCCGATGACGGAGTAATCATGCTCGACGAACGGAGGGATGACAAAAATATCGCCTTTGGATACCGGGTACGAGGAGCCTTTGTACAAATGCTCGCCGCGGCCTTCGGATACGTATACCAGCTCGATAAAATCGTGGCAGTGGAGCAGCTTCGGCCGCTCCGGCGATGTCCGGTATAAAAAGGCGCGGAACGGAAATTCGTCGCTCTCCAAATATTCATCCTTCGAGTACAGCACCATGATTCAGCACCTCCTTCTCCATTGTAGAAAAGAACAGGTGCAAACACAATATCGGGTGAGCGGGGCGATTGACCGATGAGAAAAGCAAAGCCGATCCGGAAGGAACAGCTAGGATCGGCTATTTTGTCGCTCGCGGCTCTCGTTTGTGGCGCGCTGTCACTCTTTGTGTTCCTCGGATTTGTCCGCTCGCGACATGTACCGGTCGTATCGGTCGTCGATCTCGCGGGCCATGCTCCGGACCAGCTTCGTCTCTTCCACAATCGGGTCATGCGTCGTCTGAGTCCGAATTTCGTAGCGGGGACTCAGGCGGCGCAGAGCCGCTACGTCCGGATCTTTCCCCGCCATCTCGCCTTCGGTCAGGGCGTTCGCCAAATCTTGCTCGAGCCGCTCCTTGCCGTGTTGCTCCATCACCTATCACCTCCGTGCCAAACTGCTCGTCATGTTCATACAGTTCCTACTTTTCCCGGAGCGAACCGAATCGATTCACCCGAACAAGCCGCGGAAGATGACGTTCGCCGAAGGCGGCTGTCTATCCGCTTCCCGCGCCCAGACGGACAATTGGCCGATATGGTGAATCTCGTGCGCGATCAGATGCGATACGACCTCGCTGTACGGAAAGACGAAGTTGCGTCCGAAGCGGGAGGCTTCGAACTTGCCGGACTCTTTCTCCGGCCCCCATGACTGTAAAAACGACTCGATCTCGGGACGCAGTTGATCGGAAAAGGCCCGGACCTGCTCGAGTGTCTCATACTCGTCGAGCTGATGCTGAATATCGTCTACGCCCTGTAAAGTGCTCACCCACTCGTGCTCAACCGCCACGATATGAGCCAACGTGCGTAGGATGCTGCCATGTCCGCCCGTTCATGGCTTTGTCAGTTCTTCGGCGGGAAGCTCTGCGAGCGTGCGGAACCATTCGTCCCGGACTTGCCAATTGTATTGAAACATTGGAATTGGATTCAATGCTGTCAGCCTCCTTAGTATATAAAAGGGGATTTGCTCCAATTATAGTACAAGAAAGAATAGCGAACAAGTGTTCTAATCGAATGGCTGCGCTGCCGTCCGTATTGGAGTCAGTAAATAAACCGAAGATAATTCCGGGTCCGCCGGCTGGACCGTAATCGGGGTGCGGATGCCCGAAAATCGGAGCAGCACATCCGGAGCGTCGATCGTCCTTACGATATCCGCCATATATTTGCCATTAAACGAGATGACGACAGAATCCCCGTGCAAACAGGAGACGGGCAAGTCCTCTCTAACATCGCCGATTTCCGCCGAAGCCGACAACAGCTCCGCCGTCCGGTCCGTCCCGACGCGCAAATGTACGATGCTCGTTTCGCCGGCCAGCAAGGTGACTCTTTCGATCGCTTGAAGAAAGCCGGCGGTTGGCGTCGTCACCTCTGCCATAAAGCGGGACGGTACTAGCCCCTCGATCGGAGGGTATGTGCCGTGAAGCAGCGAGATTTGCAGCGTCAGCAGCGACGTTTGAAACCGGATATGGCTTTCGTCCGCAGCTATAACCGTCTCCCCTTGTTCGTCCTGCAGCAGTCTGGCTAGTTCGCTCAGTCCTTTCGCGGGAATGACCGTTTCGAAAGGAGCGCTGCCTTGCGCACAAAGGAGGTGCGAGGAGCGGGAAGCGAACCGCACGCTGTCCGTTGCGACAAAACGGAGGCTATGGCCGTCGTATCGGCATAAAACGCCGCATAGAAGCGGCCGCATTTCGGAAGCGGCGGCGGCGAAGACAACCCCGCGGATCATCGGCCTTAGCAAGCCGTTTGGCAGCGTGAGGCTCCATTTGGCGGCTTCGATCGGAGTTATATCGGGAAAAGCGTCCGGCTCAAGTCCGCGCAGCCGGAATAAGCTGCTGCCTGCGCGAACGGTCAGCAGAGCGGCTGCCTCGTTCGGCAGTTCCAGTTCAACCAAGCAAGCCGGAAGCTTCCGCACCATCTCAAGCAAGTATCGGGCCGGAACGACGATGCCTCGCTGGCGATCGGGGGAATCCGCCTCACCGGAATCGGTCCGGACAGCGCGGTCGGCGGCCGGCACTTCGGCACGGATGGTCAAAACGGAATTGCTGGCGCTCAAGGCGAGCCGGTCCCGACTCATCCGCAGCAAAATGCTGGATAAAACCGGAATGGGACTAAAGGTCGGAGCAGCTCGCGCGACCTGCTGCAAAGCGTCCAAAAGTGCCGGTTGCATGATTTGCGTCTTCATGGCTCCTCCCGCTTCCGCTCCGGATGCGCCATCTGCTCCAGCAGCAGCCGGCGAAGCCATTCGGACCGCGATACTCCGAGTTCCCCGCATCTGCGGTCGAGCTCCTCCCAATACGGTGCGGGCAGAGTCAAGGACACTTTCTTTGTTTGGCCGATTGCTTTGCGCCCGGCTCCTTCGCGCGGCCCCCCGCGGGAAAATACCGCGCTGATCTGTCCTTCCCGTTTCGGGACGGCCAGCTTGACTTCATCTTGATCCATTATGTTCATCCGTTCTAAATAGAATTAAGTTACCTAATTCAAAATATTCCTACTTTTAGCGTATCACATTGACCGTATATTCGACAACACGAAAAAGCTGTATAGGGACTACGTATCTTTACAATTCGCCGGATTCGGCATACAGTAAAACCAATTCATAAGCAGCAGTCGCGGAAAACATCACGGATTGGCGCCTTTAAGAAGCTGCGCAAGCCTGCGGAACGGGAGGAAGGCGGCATGTTTCTCAGGTCGTGTCATTATTGTACCGTGAATAATCCGTTCGACGGGGCGAGCGGAGGCATCCATCCATTCGATGAAATGCTGTATATCCGGGAAGGGGAGGCGACGCTGGAGTGGAGCGGGCAGGAATACAGGGCCGAGCCTTCGTCACTGTTCTTGCTGAACCGCGATACGCCACACTGGCTCGCGTTCCGGTCCGGTCCGCTTCGCTTCTGGTACATAGAGATGGACAGCGGCGACGAAGACGGATTCGTAACCGGGGAGCAGGCGATCCGCTGGAATCGTTCCCAGCCCTTGGTGCGGCTCGACAGCAACCCGATTGTTCGCGGCATTCGGCAAACGGTGGACGCATTGACCGAATCGCTCGAGCATGGGGTCCGGAGCAAGCCGCTGTTCGGCGAGGAAGTTATGATGCTCGATGTGCGGAAAACGATCCGGCTCGTTCAAGCTCATCTGGGGAAGAGGCAGGGATCGCCGGTCATTCGGGACGGTACGACGCAGGAGCTCATCCATTCCCTGATGCGGCATATGGAGTCCACTTATTTCGAGGATTGGAACTTGGACACGCTCGCGAGGATGGCCCACCTGACCCCGTCCTATTTCGTACGAGCATTCAAATGGACGGCAGGCGTTACGCCGATCCAATATTTGAACAAGCTGAGACTGAGCGCCGCCGTCAGTTTTTTGGCGAACACCGACATGGGCGTGCAGCGCATCGCCGAGGCGACCGGCTTCGGCAGCATCCATTATTTTTCCCGGCTGTTCAAGATGAAGTACGGCGTCTCCCCGCAGATGTGGCGGCAATCGCATCGATTGTAGACGGCTTAAAAGTCAATATCGTGCAAAACGCGGCTGCGAACGTTAATGTGAAAGTGCTTTCAAATCGGGTGTTCTCCGGTTATATTCCCTATTTCCTCTAAAGACGGTGTGCGTAAAGCGGTGTACTGTTAGCATGTAACCGAAAACGAGCTGTCGAAGGGGGATTCGGATGAAGCGCTTTACCCATACCGCCATGACGGCGGCACTTCTCGCCTGTCTGCTGGCCAGCTGCGGCCAGAAAGCCGAACCACAATCGTCCGCGGGGGACGAAGGGAAAGCGAAGGCTCCCGAGCCTGTTACGCTGACGTTGTATATGCCGGCGCCGTTCCCGATCCTGGATACGATCGTGAACGCGGTCAAGAGCAAGTATCCGCATATTACGCTGGAGACGATCGTGCGTAGTCCCGGCAAGCAGCCGGAGGAGCTGATTACGGCGGGGACGGTTCCGGATCTGATCTACCAGAGCACCCCGTGGTACGCCGAGCTGCTTGACTTGCATCTGCTGTACGATCTGAACGAGCTGATCAAGTCGGCCAAGTTCGATCTGAACAAGCTCGACCCGCTTGCGATGGATGCGATTCGGATGTGGGGAGCCAAAGGGGAAGTATATGCGATCCCGTTCTACCGGAATTTCGGCGTGTTGTATTACAACAAAGATATTTTCGATAAATTCGGAGTCGCCTACCCGAAGGATGGCATGACTTGGGACGATGCGACCGAGCTCGCCCGAAAAGTAACCCGGACGGACGGGGGAACGGAATACCGGGGGCTGGATGCGAGCGGCACGTACGAAGGCGTATCGCAGCTTTCGGCGGCCTTCGTGGACTCAAACGGCAAGGCGAATCTACAGTCGGAGAGCTTCGTAACGATGATGAACAATCTGGTGCGCATTTATTCGATACCCGGCAACAAGAGAGGCGCCAATATGCAGGACTTTTACAAAGGGACGGTAGCGATGTCGGCGTTCTGGAACGTGATCAGCAATCTGGAGGATATGCACAAGAAAGGCACACCGATGAACTGGGATATGGTGTCGATGCCGACCTACAAACAGGCGCCGGGAAGATCGTATCAGGTCGATTCGCACAACTTGAGCATTACGCCGCAAAGCAAGCATAAGGAGGAGGCGTTCCAGGTTATCGCCTACTTGACGTCCAAGGAGGTTCAGTCGGCGATCGTCAAGGACGGTTACGTGTCCTCGCTCGTGGACCGCGAACTGGAAACGTCGTTCGGCGCCAATATGCAGACGCTGAAGGGCAAAAATATCGAAGCGATCTTCAAGCTGAAATCGGCGCCGCTGTACAAAGTGGCGAAGGACGATCCGATCGCCCAGGACTTTCTCGGCAAGGCGCTGAACGAGGTGCTGTCGGGCGCCAAGGATGTAAATACGGCGCTGCGCGACGCCAGCGAGCTGGCGAACCAGAAAATCGAGCAGCGGAAGGGCGCCAAATAAAATCGGTCCGTACGGGTCAAAATCGAAATCGGGCATGGCCGCTGTCCGTAAAATCGCGGAACCCTTCATGATGAAGCAGCTGCTTCTTCAGTGCCATTCCGCCGCGGTAACCGGTAAGCGTTCCGCTCGAGCCGATGACCCGGTGGCACGGGACGATGATCGGAATCGGGTTGGCCCCGTTTGCCGCGCCGACTGCGCGCACGGCTTTCGGCGAGCCCGCGGCGGCGGCGATCGCCGCATAGGTGCGGACTTCACCATACGGGATAGCGGCGACGGCTCTCCATATCGCTTGCTGGAACGGCGTGCCGACCATATCGAGCGGCAGCTTGAAGATGGTGAGCGTGCCGGCGAAATAAGCCTCGATTTGCCGCACATACTCGCTCATCCGGTTTTCGTCGTAAACGATGACTGCGCTCGGAAGCCTTTTCTCCGCCCAAGCGAGCAGTTCCTGGCCGGATTCTGCGGTTAGCGATACGAAGCACAGTCCCGCTTCCGTGGCGGCGATCGTCATAAGCCGGTCCGGAAGCCGGATTTCAGCGCGGTACAGCATCGCCGGGCCGTTGGTCGCATAGCGGGAGTTCGTATTCGTATTCGTATCCGTGTTCGGACCTGAGTTCGGGATGATTGCTGAGGTACTCATGAGTGTCACGCCTCCTATAGTATCGATACAGCTTTGATCGAAGTGAGCGCTTCGACAGGGCCGCTTGTCCATAAATCGCTGATGGTGGCTTGCTCAGCTTTCCGTCCGCCCGTTTTTGTCCGCAGCGGGCGGGACGGCGGGGCTAGCCATTTTTTCTTTGGCCGAGTTTCGAAGCTCCGACGGCGTTTGCCCGAATTTTTTGTGGAAGGCGGCGGAGAAATGCGACGGGCTGCGAAAGCCGACCTGGGTTGCGATATGCGCCGCCGGCTTGTCCGTGGCGAGCAGCAATTGCCTGGCCCGATCCAGCTTGGCGTTCAGCGCGTAGGCTGCCGGCGACGTTCCGGTCACTTTTTTGAACGTGCGCTGCAGATGAAACGGACTAACGCCGATCTCGCCCGCCAGCTCCTGCAAGGATGGGCTGTGATGCAGCCGGCTGTCGACGACGGCTTTCACTTGTGCCGCCAGTTCGGCGTCCGGACCGTTAGGACCGGGGCTGTCCGGCTTGCACCGTTTACAGGCGCGATAGCCGGCTTGACGCGCTTCGCCCGGGCTGCGGTAGACGGAGACGTTCTCCCGCTTCGGCAGCCGGGAGCGGCATGACGGCCGGCAGTAGATGCCGGTCGTTTTGATGCCGAGGTAATAAATGCCGTCGTATTTGCGGTTTCTTGTCACTATCGTGTTCCACAAGTCTTCATTCATCGTTCCCTCATCGCTCCTCCCATGTTGTCAGTATAGCCCGATCCGGCAAGGGGAACAACGGTTCGGCAATAGGAGAGCAAGTTTTCGACAGGCTGTGAACGCGCAGCCTGTAGTTTTTTTTCTGTGAATTGCAAATTTAACTAAGGACTAAAGTCCCGATTTTGTGTCGTTTTAGTGCAAAAATAGGATAAAAGGTCTATTAATCGGCTTCGATATATATTATGATAAAGAGGCAATGTTGACTTGAACAGGACGGATCAATGGCAAACTTGCCGAAAGGCAGGGACGCAAAGCTACGGGCCTAAGGAAGAGGTATCGTCTATGGCCGCCGGGTTGCCGAACAGTGTTGGAAGAGGCCTTACGCCAGCACCCTTCGGTTCGTGGCTCACACTGAAGGAGGCGCAAGCAAAATGCTAAAGGAACGGTATTATTCGACGGTTGAATATGTGGACCGGTATGGCAAGAAAAGCAAGGAAATGCATATTTATTGCGAGCTCGGCAAAAAGCCGACGATCGGGGATTTTATCGAGGCGTTCAAGCAGGAAGGGCTGGACGTGGAAATTAGCGATTTCATCAACTTAACCTTTAAGCCGAAAAATCCGCAGACAGCGCCCATCATTATGGTTAAAGTGCTGCGTACCACCAAGGATCATACGTTCAAGCCGTTTGCCTGTTAATAGGGGAACTCAGGGGACCGCGTGCCGCTTTTCTGTCTGACGAGAAGCCGGCGCGCGGTCTATTTGCTTTTTCGCCGCACGGCTATTATAAGGACCCCTTCAGCCGTTCGTCGCTGGAAGGCTCGTTGCCCGCGATCCGCTTTATGAACGATGCCCTCCAGTTGCCGGACAGCTCCTCTACGGCGAGCAAAGCCTCGATCCCTTCCCGGTTTTCCTTGTCGTGATGCTTGATCGTGTTGGCGTATTCCACTGTAAGCCCGGCCGGGTGCCGGCGTTCGAGCCTCATAGGGCGCGTACGGTCGAAGAGGCCCGGAGTGAGCACGCGAAAATAAAAGCCGGTATAACCGGTCTGCTGGACCAGCAAGGGCAGATCGGGCACATCGTACTTTTTAGCCAGCTTGAAGCACGGCTGTCTCGGCTGGGTAACCTGCAAGCGCACTTCGCCGATTGCGTAAATGTCACCGATACATACCGCGTCCTCCGTCAGCCCCCGCACGGTCAAATTTTCTCCAAACGCCCCGTAAGCGAGCTTGCGCCCGAGCTGCTTCTCCCAATAAGGATAGTGCTCGTAAGAATAGACGCAAACAGCTTTGTCCAGCCCGCCGTGGTGGACCAGATCGGCTTGGCCGTCCCCGGCGAAGTTGTAGGCGGACAGCGGAACCGGCCCTTCCGGCGCGGGATTTTTGAAAATGCCCGTCGGCACTTCCTTCCCCTGAAACACGTAGGTTTGCGGCTTTCCTACATTCAGCGAAACGATATCGATGTTCAAGCCGAATGTCCCTCCGATCCTTTTCGTTGATTTGGCTCTCATTGTACCACAAATTCTGGACGGCAGGCTCTGGCTGGGCCTGACCGTTTGTACTTTTTTGGCGGACGGGCTCATAAGCTGTACTACACCGGTTGAACGGCTGGATGGGTTCGCGTCTGCTTTACTATGTGGGAGGGGAGGGGGAGCGAATGGTCAAAACGCTGGCTAGGGCGGTTGGTGTCCTGTTCGTCGTCCTGGGGGTTGCCGGCTTGTTTGCGGACAGCCTGTTCGGTCTGCTTTATTTTGACGGAGTGCGCAATAGCGTGCATCTGATCATCGGTCTTGCCGGTATACTCGCATCCGGCCGCGAGGAAAATGCGGTATGGTTTGCGAAAATGGCGGGCATCGGCTTCGTTCTGTTAGGCATCGTCGGGCTGGCTCGGCCCGAATGGCTGTGGCAGGCCAATCTGACTGAAGCGGAGAGTGTGCTGCACCTGATTGTAGGCGCAGTCGCCTCGTATGCGGGATTTACGGCGCAGGCGATTCAAACGGTCAGGCTCGGCTCAAGGCAATGACGGGACATGGGCAGTGAGGGCTGATCGATCAGGGAACCGGACGCTGCAAAAAGATTGCGGGCTTGCCCCGGGGCAAATACCCAGCGGGCTGCATATCATATCGGGAGAGGCATACGGCTTCATTACCGCATATGGAGGAATTCCGATGAATTACATCGTGCAGCCCGGAGATACGCTGTATGGGATCGCCGGACGTTTCGGCATCACCATGCAAGAACTGATGCAAGCGAACGGCCTGAACGGTTCGATTCCGCTCTATGTCAGACAGACGATCTTCATTCCCCCGCAAGGCACGCCGGGAGGACCCGGCCCGCAAGGAGTAGGACCCGGATTATTTCCTCCGGGGTTGTTCCCGCCCGGGCGGGAACTGGAGCAGCGGGTGACCCGGCTGGAGAGGGAAACCGACCGTCTGCAGCGGGAACTGCGCCGCACCGACAATGAGGTGGATCGGCTGCGTCAGCGCGTAGATCGTCTGGAGGACCGGGTCAGAAGGCTGGAAGGGCGTTAAATGGCGCAAAAAGGACGTCTCGCGATAGAGACGCCCTTTTTTGTCGTTCGCTGCGAAGCGGAGATGCGGATTATTTGCCGAACAGCAGCCATGACCCTTTGACCCGTTTTAGCATACTTACAAGGACCCATGGGACGAAGAGGATAAGCGCAATGCCGCCCCAAACGGACAGATGGTACCACGCCTGGCCGGGAGGCACGGCCGCATGCAGGCTGTAAAATCCGAGAAAAGCCGGGTGAATGAAATACACGCCGAACGAAACGGCGCCGAGCGACGACAGTGCCGCTGCCCAGCGAGGCGCGCTCGTAAGCCAGTGCCGTCCGATCCAGATGAGGCTAAGCGATACGAGTGTCGGATAGCCGTTAAACAGCAGCTCGAACTGCCAGGAATCGAAACGCATTCCGAATTGCGCCAGCAGGCTGAGCAGCAAAAACGTAAAGCCGACTGCCGCCGTGGCGGCCGTAACCCACCAGATGTTGCGGTTCAGCCATTCGACGATCCGTTCGTAATTCATGCCGATGGAGCCGCCGATGCAGAACAGGGCGAAGTACGAGACGAACAACCGGTCACTGTGCGGTACGGGCGTATCCGCATATTGACCGTAGACGAAGTACCCGATCTGCACGAGAATGCCGAACAGCCACAAGTAGCGGCCTAACGGGCGCCATTGGGCCAGTGTGACGAGAAGCGGGAACAGCGCATAAAATTGCATAATGAGCGACATGAAGTACAGATGATAGCCCGCTTCGGCCCAAGGAAGCAGATCGGCGAACTCCTTAAGCGAGAAGTGGACGCTTACATCGGGATTCAGCCATTGGTCGTACAAATAGTAGAAGCAGGACCAGAGCACGTACGGAATCAAAATATATTGCAGTCTTTTGCGATAAAATCCGGGGATTTTCCGGATGCTCCATTTGTCGTAATAGCTGTAAAACAAGACGAGTCCGCTGAGCAGCACGAACGCCTGCACCGGAAAGTAGCTCAGGTTGTTAATGGCGAAATACATCGTATGCGACTGGGTGCCGAGCGGCAGCTCCACCCGTGGAGTCGATGTGCCGTGAATAAGCAGCACGGCCAGTATGGCGATCCCTCGGACAATGTCCAGCTCCAGCAGTTTCGGTTTGCTCAAAGGAAAACCTCTACCTTTCTGTATGTAGTGAAACCTTACGTACAAGCGCTAAAATTCTATGTCAGTATACTTCAAAATGTCGTAGTTGCATAGCGGAGCGCATAAAGTGCAAGCGCAGATCAATTAGGGGCAAACAAGCTCTCTTGGAGGAATACGAATGACCGAATGGAAAACGCCCGAGCAAATCGGGCTCATGGCGAAAGCAGGCGCCATTCTGGCAGCGTGCCGCAGCTCGCTTATAGGCTATATAAAGCCGGGTGTGACAACGCTGGATATCGACGGGTACGTCGAACGCTTTCTGGCTGGATATGGGGCGACCCCCGAGCAGAAAGGATACCGCGGCTACCCGTATGCGACATGCGCCTCCGTGAACGAGGTGGCGTGTCATGGAATGCCGGGACGAAAGCTGCTGCGCGAAGGCGACATCGTTACAATCGACATGGTCGTGAACAAAGACGGCTGGCTGGCCGATTCGGCCTGGACATTTGCCGTAGGAGAAGTGTCCGCTTCGTCCCGAAACTTGATGCGTACCGCCAAAAACTGCCTGTATGCGGGTATATCGCAGGCGAAGACCGGCAGCCGGATCGGCGATATCGCCCATGCGATCCAAAGCGTATCCGCCGCCGGCGGTTATTCGATTTTGAGCGATTTTACCGGGCACGGCATCGGTACGTGGATTCACGAATGGCCCTCCGTGCCGCACACGGGCAAGCGGGGCAAAGGCGTCAAGCTGGAGGAAGGCATGGTGATCACGATCGAGCCGATCTTGACGGCCGGCAAGCCGAAGGTCAAAATCGAAGCCGACGGCTGGACCGCTACGGCGGTGGACGGCAAATGGTCCGCCCAATACGAGCATACGGTCGCCATAACCCGGAAGGGGCCGCTCATTCTCACCGTTTTACAGCCGGTGCTGTACGAAGAGAACCGGGCCTAAGAAGCTAGAGAAGGCTCGCTTGCCGTCCCGATCTTCGTTCCTAGTGTTAGGTTATCCGTCCGGTGTACCGGCTATGCCGGGTCATTTCCGCGCTGAATCGATTTCAGCGCTTCCCGTTCGCTGAGCGGAGAGAGCTTTTCGGCGCCGACGAAGCGGATGACGGCATCCGCTTCGGTTTTTGAATATTCGCGCAGCGCCCAGCCGATCGCTTTGCAAATGAAAAATTCCCGGGAATCGGCTTTGCGGCGTATGTAATCAAACAGCCGGTCCTTATCCGTATTTTGCTTATATTTCAATTGATAGAGCAGCGCCGTGCGCTGGAGCCACAACTGATCGGATTCGATCCAGCGCTCCGGATATTCCCTTTCGAGCTGCGGATACCGGAGCAGCAGCGGGCCGATAAGGCCGCCGGCAAGCAGATCGACCGTATCCCACCAGGGCTTGGTGACGACGAGCGATTCGAGCAGGCTCAAGTGGCTGTCGTCCAGACGTTTCAGCTGCTTCGCAAGCAAATCGATCGCGGTGTAGGCATACTCGCGTTCGGGCAGCTCCCACAAGCCGCGCACCGTCTCTTCAATGAGGGACAGGGAGGGAGCGGGCTTCAGCAGCGGCTGGCTCCATGCTTTCATAATCTCTTTGCGAAGCGGCGATTTGATCCCGGCAAATTCGAACTGATGGCGCATATACGCTTTCATCCGCTGCGCTTCTCCGGGGTCGGCGCTTGCCGCGAAACGGTGCTGCAAATCGGCAATCCATTCGTTCATTTCCGGCTCATCCCCTTGGCTTTCAGTTATTATCCGAGATATCGTTAACGGCATAACAAGCAAGATGCTGATAGTAGTATGCCTGTTCGGCGAAAGGAGTGCAAGAACCGCCAAGCGAAACGGCTGGCATGAGAAGCCGCCTTGCGATACAATGCACCTATACGGCTTTTGCAGGCGATGGCGAACGCGGACTGCCGGTTTCGGGACCGGCTTCGATCCTTCAAGTCCGTATCCACCCCGCTATGCAGAACCTTAATCGAAGCAACCATACGCAGAAAGCGGAGGCTCTATGAACATTGTCGTTTTGGATGGATATACGCTTAATCCGGGAGATTTAAGCTGGGATCGCCTAACACGGCTCGGCCAGCTGCAAGTATACGACCGGACGCCGGCAGAGCTAGTCGTGGAGAGAGCGAAAGAGGCGGACATCGTGCTGACGAACAAAACGCCGCTTCGCGCCGCTGACCTGGATCAGCTGCCCAAGCTCCGCTATATCGGGGTGCTGGCTACCGGGTACGACGTAGTCGATACGGAAGCTGCCGGAGCGCGCGGCATTACGGTGACGAATGTGCCCGCTTACAGCTCGGATTCAGTTGCGCAGCTCGTCTTTTCGCTGCTGCTGGAGCTGTGTCACCGGGTCGGGCTTCATGACGAAGCGGTACGCGCAGGATCGTGGGCCGCTTCGCCCGACTTCAGCTTCTGGAGAACGCCGCTGGTCGAGCTGTCCGGCAAAACGCTCGGCATCGTAGGCATCGGCGGGATTGGCGAGAAGGTAGCGGTCATCGGACAAGCGTTCGGCATGAACGTGATCGCTACGAATCGCAGCGGCAAACAGCCGTCCATTCCCGGGGCGACAGTAAAGCTCGTCTCCACCGAGGAGCTGTTCGAGCAGGCGGATGTCGTTACGCTTCATTGTCCGCTGACCCCGGAAACGGAAGGGCTGATCGGTACAGAGACGCTGGCGCGTATGAAGCAAACGGCGTTTTTGATCAATACCGGCCGGGGCAAGCTTATTCGCGAGCAGGAGCTGGCCGATGCGCTGAATGCAGGAGTAATCGCAGGCGCGGGACTGGATGTCCTGTCGACGGAACCGCCTCAAGCCGGCAATCCGCTGCTGAGCGCCCGCAGCTGTGTCATTACGCCGCATATCGGCTGGGCAACCGGGGAAGCGAGAGCGCGCCTGATGGAAACGGCTGCCGCGAATGTGGAGGCGTTTCTGGCGGGTACGCCGGTGAATGTAGTCGGTCGTAGAGCCGGACAAGCTGGCAAGTGATCGGGATTACGAGAGAACGGGAGAGAGACGAATGAATGAGCAACAGGACAACAGCGGCAGCGATGCCGAGTTTCGCGTAATCGTCGCGCCGGATTCATTCAAGGGGAGTTTGTCTTCAGTGGCCGCTGCGGAAGCGATCCGCACAGGGATCCGCCAAGCTGTGCCGGCTGCCGAGGTGGTCATCGTGCCGATGGCGGACGGCGGCGAAGGCACGGTCGACGCCGTTCTGGCGGCGGTCGGGGGCGGCGAACGCATCGCGATAACCGTAACGGGACCGCTCGGGAAACCGGTGGAAGCGGCGTACGGCCTTCTGCCGGACGGGCAAACGGCCGTTATCGAGATGGCTTCCGCATCGGGTTTGCCGCTTGTGGCGGAGAAGGCGCGCAACCCGCTGAAAACGACAACGTACGGAACGGGCGAGCTGCTGCGCGACGCCGTCCGGCGCGGGGCAAGCCATATTCTGATCGGGCTTGGCGGCAGCGCCACGAACGATGGCGGCATGGGCATGGCGCAGGCGTTAGGCGTCCGCTTCCTTGATGCGGAAGGCGGCGAAATCGCCGGCTGCGGGTGCGGAGAACAGCTGGAGCGAATCGCTTCGATCGATACGAGCGGTATGGACGCCAGCTTCGCCGGAGTGAAAGTGACCGTACTGAGCGATGTGACGAACCCGCTGTGCGGACCGAATGGCGCATCCGCCGTCTACGGCCCGCAGAAGGGGGCCACGCCGGAGATGGTCGAACGGCTCGACCGCGCTCTCGGCCACTACGCGGAGCGAATCGCGGCCCACAATGGGCGGCACGTCGGTGATGTGCCGGGAGCGGGTGCGGCAGGCGGACTGGGCGCCGGGCTGCTTGGCTTCTGCCAAGCGGAGATGAAGCCGGGCATCCGCGTCATCATGGAGCTCGCCGGGTTCGAGCAGGCCGTTCGCGGCGCCGCGCTTGTCATTACCGGCGAAGGGCGCACCGACGGCCAGACCGCCTTCGGCAAAGTGCCGGCGGGCATCGCCGAAGCGGCCCGTACATCGGGCGCTCCCGTCGTTTGCTTGTCCGGCGGGCTCGGCGAAGGGTCTGACGCGCTGTACGAGCGCGGGATCGCCGCGCTCTTCAGCATCGCGAACGGGCCGATGCCGCTGGAGACGGCTATGGCGAAGGCGGACGTCCTGCTTGCCGAAGCGGCGGAAAATATTGTCCGGTTGTACCGGAGCGGCTTGAAACGGTAAAAAACGAAAAAACGGAATCGGAGTTACTCCGATTCCGTTTCCCCTTCCGATTTCCCCGAACGTTCGCCCCGAACGGTTTGCTCCGATTCTTCCTTCTCCAGCACGTCGTTTACGAACGCCATATCTTGATTCTCCGCTTTCATGTGGGCGGTTCCTTTATAGTTGCCTTCGTGCGTTTTATTTTCCAAGCTGGCTTTCGCTCCTTTTCCGGTATATATCGCCTTGGGTGCGCGTACACGTAATACTGTGCGCATCGCAGCGACCGATTATTCAGGCGATCCGGCTGACGCGGGCCTGCGTAATCGATCGGATTCGTATCTGCCGTTGTTCGGGCCGATCCGAGCCGTAAGTTCCGACTGCCGTGCCGTAAAAGGTGGGCATTCCCCTGGCAGGCATGGTACAATTGAAAAAACTAGGAGCGGGAAGGGTGGAAGCTGATGGATTTAACCGTCAAGTCGGAGAATAACGTCGCCTTTATGGTAGAAGGCATCAAGGGCAAGCTGAAGGTCGTTGCCGCGCAGTCGATCAAGGCGGATCATTTCGACATCGAGAAGTATGAGGATCTGCTCGATATGTACGAGGTTGTGATGAGCAAGCAGCATTTTAGCATTAGCGAGATTGAGGCGCTTTGCGACGAGCTTAGACTTCTCAAAAAGTAAACCGACAAGAAAACAGGAAGGCGGGCTCCGCCTTCCTGTTTTCTTACCGCTCGTATTTCCTGCCCCGCAGCCGGGCGATCGGATAAAACGTTCCGCGCCAATAAATGCCGCCGCGGCGAACGGTCAAATAGACGGCGCGCCCCATGACGAAAACGAGCATCCATACGGATAGCGGGAGCGCGGCGGCTTCTTTTCCCGTGCTTGCGGACAAGCGCCGGACGCAGACGACGTAGAGGAATATCAGGATGGCTGCGGAAGCCGCATAGGCGAAACCGCTCCAGCGGGGGAGCAGCAGCAGTCCTGCGAACGGACCGAAAAAAGCGAGCAGCTGTCCGAGCAAAGCGAATACCGCCACGGGAAGGCGATACCCGAATCCGGAAAATATGTTTTTTTCGAGTCCTTTGACCGCATCCGTCAAAGTCGGGTACCATTCGACTTCCAGATGGTTTTTGCCGGCCAGAAGCCGCTGCTTAAAGCGGGCTCTTTTGACGAGCAGGCCGAGGTGCAGATCGTCGTCGGGACGCATCGGAAACGCGCGGTGAGTGCCGATCGCCTCATACGCCTTGCGGCTGATCAGGTTGAAGGCGCCGATCCCGGTCCCGAATCGGTGCTGGTTGTCGTCGTTTGCCCGCCACAGGCGTAAAAACAAAAACAGCGAAAACAAAAAATAATGCACGAACGCGCGCAGCCAAAACGTGCGGGCGAGCATCAGCGGAGCGAGCGTCACATGGTCGGCGCGCTGGGCTTCGGCATAGTCCACGGCATCGCGAATGCAGGACGGGTGAAACAACACGTCGGCATCCGTAAACAGCAAATACGAGCCCTTGGCCTGCAAAAACCCTTGATACAACGCGTGATTTTTACCGAGCCATCCGTCCGGAAGCTTCGTCACGTGCACGACCTTTAGCGGAATGCTCGTAGAGGGCCGTTGTTCGGACCAGCGCTTCAGCTCCTCAAGCCGTCTGCCCGTATTGTCGACCGAGCGGTCGTTTACGGCGATAATCTCGATCCGCGGATAGTTTTGCTCCAGCAGATGGCGTACCGTCTCCGCTATGGACGATTCCTCTTCCTTGGCGGCTATAATAACCGATACAAGCGGGGTGTCGGCCCGTTTGCCGGTCGACGGCGGGAGCGGAGGAAGCAGCTTGAAGCCGCGAAGCGACAGCCAGAGCATCGCCAGCCAGTAGAGCAGCGTTAGGTTCGCGAGCACTTCGATGAGTCGCATGCTTTTCTCCTTTTATACAGTTGTGCCCTTGCGGATAGGTTATTTGTATTGTATCATACCGTTTCGACTAGCGGTGAGGATGATATCGTCAGAGGAGGGATGAAGGTGGCGCTTGAACCGATACGGCAAAAAGTGAAGGGGGACGGGCTGCCTGACTTTTTCCGGCTCATCCGGGACAGGGAGGGCTCTCTGGATCGGATCGTCTTCGTTTGCATCGGCACCGACCGGTCGACGGGAGACGCTCTTGGACCGCTTACCGGGACGCTGCTGCGGGAGGCCGGTTACCGGCATGTGATCGGAACGCTTGACGCTCCTTGCGACGCCAGCAATCTGGAGGTACGACTTAGCGAAATACCGGCTGGACGAATCGCTGTTGCCATCGACGCCTGCCTTGGCTTGCCGACCTCCGTCGGTCTGTTTCAAGTAGCGGACCAGCCGCTTATGCCGGGCAAATCCGTCGGACGTTTTTTACCGCCTGTAGGCCGGTATTCGATTGCGGCGATCGTCAATAAGGATGGCCCTAAGCAATACTGGATTTTGCAGAGCACTTCGCTTCATCTGGTACTTGCGATGGCTCGGGATATTGTGGCGGCCGTGCAGACGGTGTTCCCAAAAGGGCCGAGGTTGCCCGAATAACCGGAAGAGCCCCTCCGGCGGAAACGTTCGTTTCCGTTTAGGAGCGGGCTCTTCGCTTGAACCGGTAATGGTCGCCGATGTAGCCGAACAAGGCATACGCGGCGATCGTCAGCACATACACCGTACCGATGTTAAAGTAATGAATATCGCCGGCAATCTCGATCAGCCAGACGGGAACGCTGAACATGAACAGGAAGATGTTGTCCGGATCGAGCCCGGAATAATTAAACAGGCATAGCGCGCATGCAATCAGCGTCATAATCAAGGTTACTTTGTATCTCATGCCGTCGTGCACCTCCCAAACCGGCCAGAAATGGCTTCGCATGTAGCGGACGCCGCATAGGCATAGTATCCGGCGGAGGGAGGCGTTTTATGCAATTTGAAGAAGATTTCGTGAACAGTGTCGGAATAGTTTGAAAACAGGATCGTAGTGAGATAAGATTGTCGAAAGGATGTGGAAGATAGTCCCATATAGAGAGAGGGAGAGAGCCATGAAGGCTTCTGCAACGCGCATTCGCTTGAAAATTCGACAAAAAATGATTTTTGTATCGCTGCTTTTGCTCGCGCTTCCTACTTTGGTGGTAGGCACTATTAGCTATGATGTTGCAAAGGCCGAGACGACCAAGCTGATTGAAAGCAAGCTCCAAAGCAACGTACGCATGGCGATCGCTATGATCGGGCTGCTGGACGACTCCGTCAAAAACGGGCGTTTGACGCAGGACGAAGCGAAGGAACAGATGAGAACGATGCTGCTGGGGGCGAAGGACAAGGAGGGGAAGCGCCCGATTAACCGGAATATCGATATCGGGGAGCACGGTTATTTTTTTGTGCTTGATTCCGCAGGCACTTTGCTCGCGCATCCGCTTCTGGAAGGGCAAAATATTATCGATAAAAAAACGAGCGACGGCTATTATTATATTCAGGATATGGTGAAGCAGGCGCAATCGGGGGGCGGCACGATTTATTATGATTGGCCTTTGCCCGATTCGGCCAAGGAAGCAACCAAAATCTCGTATGCCGAGCTTGATCCGAGATGGAACTGGATCGTCTCGGCCGGTTCTTATATGCTCGATTACAACGGCGGCCAGCAGCACATTTTCTCGGTTCTGCTCATCACGCTGGGAGGGTGCCTTGCGGCAGGAGCGATCGTCATCTGGCTGTTTGCCGGACATATCGCAAGCCCGATCAAACGTATTGCCGAGCGGACAAGGCGGATCGCGGACGGCGACTTGACCGCAAACGACCTGCAGGTCCCCAACCGCGACGAGATCGGACAGCTTGCTGCCGACTTCAACGTGATGAACGACCATCTGAAGACGCTCGTGCGCCAGGTACAGCTTGGGTCGGGGCAGGTGCTGCTCTCCTCGCGGGAGTTGACCGCTTCGATCGGCGAAAGCTCGAAAGCGTCCGAGGACATCGCCGGTTCGGTGCAGCAAATTGCCGCTGGCATGAACAGCCAAGCCCAGTCGGCCGAAGAAAGCTCGCGGGCGATGGAGGAAATGGCGACCGGTATCGGTCGTATCGCGGAGACATCCTCAGTGGCGTTCGATCTATCGCTGAAAACGTCGATGGCGGCGGAAGAAGGCCATGGCTATATTCGCGAGTCCGTAGAGCGGATGGACCTGGTGAGCCGCACCGTCAGTGATCTGGCGGCAGTCATTCGCAAGCTGGACGGGCGTTCCCGGGAGGTCGGGGATATTGTCGGCGTCATAACGAACATCGCTTCGCAAACGAGTCTGCTTGCGCTGAACGCTTCGATCGAGGCGGCCCGCGCCGGGGAACAGGGCCGCGGATTTGCCGTCGTAGCCGGCGAGGTGAAGAAGCTGGCGGTCCAATCGGAGACGTCGGCGCAAGAGGTCACCCGGCTCGTGCAGGCGATCCAGACCGACATCGGTTACGTCGTGCGTTCGATGGAGGAGCGGGAGCGGGAAGTTCGCGAAGGCGCGGGGATGACAAGGGAATCGGGCGAATCGTTCCAGCGGATTATGAAAGCGTCGCGAAGCGTCGTCGAGCAGATTCAGGAGGCCTCCTCCGCCGCCGAGCAAATGTCGGCCAGCTCCGAGGAAATATCCGCATCGCTGCAGGAAATTTCACGGATTACGGCGAAGGGCGCGGAAGGAACGCATACGATATCGGGTTTGACCGAGGAGCAGCTTGCGATGATGGAACAGCTTGGCGGACAGTCGGAGAAGCTTAACCGGCTGGCCGAGCAGCTTGAACAGTCCGTGGCCAAATTCCGTCTGGGCTAGGCAGTGCGTTGAGTTGGTTTAATATAAATAAGGACATCTCTGGCCTAACGTGCGGCTGGAAGATGTCCTTATTCGCTTGTGGCTGCGCTTATTTTCATTTGCTGATCCAGCCGTCGCTCCAAACGTGCACGGCGTCCATGACCGGACGGAGCGCCTTTCCTTTGTCGGTAAGTTCATATTCGATCCGGATCGGCATTTCCGGATAAACGTTTCGGACGACAATACCCGCCTGCTCCAGCTCCTTGAACCGCTCCGTCAACATCCGGTCGCTCATGTCCGGAATCATTGACGATATATCTTTAAAACGCATCGGACCGTTCATCAGCACATGGATGATCAAACCGGTCCAACGTTTGCCGAGCAGCTCGAACGCCGTCTCGAATTTGGGACACAGCTGCATTTTGTGGTCTGCGTTTTCCATGACATCATCTCCTATCGGGCTTACCCTTTTATTTTAGCATAGTAACTTGACAATAGTAAGTCTTTTGGGCGATCGTTTGCCTGCATGCGGGTTGTAAAACAATAACAACCGTCTCCCGGCAGGAAACGGTTGCTAAAGCGAATCGGAGTTCGGATGCGGTTAAGCGAACACTTGCAGGGCGCGGTGCACTTTTACTGCCGCTTCTACTATATCGGCTGCGTCCCGGTCGGACAGCACCGGCGACATCGGGATATAGACGGTGCGTGGAATCAGGTCGACGGCGCGCGGGCACATGTTTTCCGATATGGAGACAGGCTGTTTGAACGGATAGTCGTATGGGAAATTGTTCTTTTCCGCCGAGCGCATATGGAACAGCGACGGGTTCATGTACACCGGCTTGCCGCCGTAGAGCACGTAAGACTGTACGTTTTCCGCATTCAGCGCCTGGTTGAAGGAGGCCGCGCCTGCTGCGGTCGGGAAGACGATACCTAGGTTCGAGCCGATCGAGCCGTCAGGGTCCGGGCACGCCCGGTAGCGGATGCCGGGTATTTCCGCCTCCAGCTCGGCGGCGATCCGGTCGTGATGGGTCTTCATCGAGCCTACGATCGTCGGCAGTTTCTTCCACTGCTCCAGCATGACAGCACCGGCGAGCTCGCTCATCCGGTAATTTTGTCCCGAGAAGGCGAATAATTCGTCCGGCGAGTCGATTCCGTACCGGGTGCGATGGCGCAGGACGCCTTGGTCGTGATAGCGGATCGCCCGCTCCAGCAGCGAGACGTCCCGGGTGACAACTGCACCGCCTTCGCCGGAGGTGACGATTTTGTTCATCTGGAAGCTGAACGTGCCGATATCGCCGATCGTGCCCGCATAGCGGCCTTTGTAACGGACCCCGCACGACTGCGCCATATCTTCGATAACGGCGATATGTTTGCTTTTGGCGAATGCCATGACCGGGTCCATATCGACCGGATTACCGAGAATCGGCACAACGATGATCGCTTTGACATCCTCGTCGTATACCCGCTCCAGATCGTTCGGATCGAGATTCAAGCTGTCGTCCACATCGCAATAAACGGGAACGGCGTTGCAGCATACGACGGCGCCGGGAGTGGCGATGAACGTATTCGCCGGAACGATAACTTTGTCGCCGTAACCGATGCCGAGCGCCTTCATCGCAACGATAAGTGCGGCGGTGCCGGATGTAACGGCCAGCGCATATTTGGCGTCGAAATCTTGCACAATCGCATTTTCGAGCGCTTCAACCGCGCCTTGCATGTTCGGTCCATAATACCGGAACGGCGACTGGGCATAAATGACTTTGGACGCCAGTTCGGCTTCTTCCTTGCCGTATACGACGGCTCCGGGATAGTTGGGAGGCAGCGGTGTGCTGCGTACCGGCGTTCCTCCGTGAAGGGCCAGTTTGCTCATGGTCTCTCACCTTCGCTTCCTGTGTAATAAGGGCCTATGGGAGGCACAAATGAATAACTTGTATTAAACCTGTATTTATATTGTACCCGATTCCAGCGGCACTTTCCTATCTTTATTTTGTCGATAATTCGCACGTCGAGAGGATACGGCGCATACAAAAAAAGAACCGCTGCCTAAGACAGCGGTCCCGCATGTTGAAACGGGTAAAACCGGAATAACACTTTACCGACCAGCTCACTCTCGTCGACGAACCGGTTCGGCCATAAATGGGCGTCGTAGCTTTGGTTCCGGTTGTCTCCGAGGAAAAAGTACTTGCCATCCGGAACCGTAATTTTTTCGAATGCGTACGCCATTTTCACATCGAGGTACGGTTCGTTCGTCTTTTCTCCGTTCCGGTACAGCGCCCCGTCCTTGATCTCAATCGTGTCTCCCGGGAGGCCGATCAGTCTTTTCACATAACGAACGGTTTCCTTATTTTCAGCCGCATGGTTGAACACGACGATGTCTCCGTGCTCGAAATCAGTAAATTTCAGCAGCTTCTCCATGACGAGCCGGTCGCCGATATTAATATTCGGTTCCATCGAGCCGCTCGGTACTTTAACGGCCTGCGCTACATACGTCTGGATGAGTACGCTGAGGACGATCGCAATGGCGAGCGGTGGTATCCATTCTTTCAGGATAGCTTTCATACGCATAACCTGAGGGCTCCTTCCTAATGATCCGTTTGACGGATGGTAAAGCGGCGGCGTCAGAGGAGCTGCTTCCAAGAGCCGTAATGGAAAAAGCATATGCCGGCCGCTCCGCCCGCTTTCGCTCGGCTCGCGTACTGTTCGTAGCCGCTGTGATCGATCTCGTATTCCGCCGTTTTGAGCAGCCCCGCATAAACCGGGACGGCTCCGTCCACTTTGCGTACTTGTCCGTCCACGACGCCGCCGAAGCTGCCCGGATTCAGCCAGTAATCCATCGGACATACAAAATCGACGTAGCCGCGCTCCGCCCACTCCCACCATTTTTGCCCGAAGCAATCGAGCTCGCTGTCCGGAAGCAGCGGTTCTCCCCGCAATTCGTTGCCATAAGGGGCGTTGTACCAGATAGCGGCGGATAACTGCGCGTCCGGCCGTTCCTGCCGGATGGCGGCGCGGATCGAGCCGACCAAAGACGTTACGATCGAAGCCCGGTATTCCGCCCACGCGTCGGCCTGGCTTTCCAGCAGCCATTTGGCTTTGGCGGACGTATCCGGCAGCGAATCCGGTATAGGGATCCCGCTCGCCTGCTCGAAGCCGGACAAGCAGGCGTCGCAGAAGCAATACCGGTATTTGCGGGAAAGCACCAGCTTGTCCCCGATTGGCGGGTCGTTATAGGCGTTGCGCGCTTCTTCTACAAAATAGGTCGTGCGGACGCCATCTCCCGTCTCCAGCCGGAGCGGCTGTCCCGTCTTCGGCAAGCCGATCCAGTGACCGGCGCTTTTCGTATCGATCGTCAGCTTGCTGTCGTAATGGTAGTAACGAATAAAGTCCAGGTGAATGCCGCTGAGCCCCGGGAATTGGCGCAGCAGGCCGGCACAACCGGCAGATACGGCTGAGATGACGGCCGGATGCCGCGGGTCCAGCACGAAGCCGCGGCCGTTGATCGGTTCTTCGTAATTCGAGATGCCGTGGGCGTCTACGCAATAGCAGTCTTTGTCTGCGAGCAGCAGGCTGCTGGGTTCTTCGGCCCGCTGATGCAGGGTGGATACCATGCCGTGCACTGCGATTCCTTTGGCGGCACAGGCGTCTGCGAGACTAGCAATCCGCTCCGCGTACGGCTCGTTTATTTTGGCGTTTAAGTTGACATAAACGATCACTTTGCCGACCCGATTCCGCTCGCACCATTCGATCAAGGAGGCGATTTCGGCGGCGTCCCGGGCTTCCGAGCCGAGATAGAGCCAGACGGCGTTATGTAATGATTTCAAGACAGTATATGCTCCTCTCCTCTTAAGACGGACAAGGCCGCGTTTCGGTTGACGCGGGGTTCTACAATATTATACCGAACGGTTCGCGCGAACGGAAATAGGTTTTTCTTTGCCGCTTTACTATGGTACACTCGAATTGATTTCGTCTAATAATTTTCGACACAGCCCGTGCCGGATCAATCCAGCTAATGCAAAAGGACGTTGACGGTATGAACGTTATCGACTTCATCGCACAATCCCCGGATATCGATTTCGCGATCGCTTCGATTGACGGGCAAATGAACATGGTTTGCGGAAACGCAAAAATGAAATCGATTTATGGGATCGAGGAGGGGGAAGGCATTCCGGAAACGTCGCAGCTTCGCAAAGTCGCGGCGCTTGCCGTGAAGCAGGAGCAGGACGTAACCGGGGTCGTCGTCGAGGAAACGATCGATGACCGCATGTTTCAATTAATGCTGTATTGCTACAAAAGGGACGTTGATTCCGAAGAACGATGTCACGTTGCCCTGTTCGACATTACCGGGTTATGCCAATTTTACGAGATGAAGCTGGCGAACGAGAAGCGCAAGCTGATCGGAGAGATGGCGGCCGGTACGGCGAACAGCATTTTGAACCCGCTTGCCGTTGTGCGCGGGAGCTTGCAGCTGATCGAAACGGCGCTGAAGGCTAATCTGGCCTCGAATCATTTATCCGACCAGCTTGTGGCCAAAAGCGTCGAGCATTATATTACGCTCGCCAATCATCAGGTGACCGAGATCAACAATTACGTCCAGCGCTGGCTGCGGCTGGGCAAGCCATTTCAGCTCGATATGCGCCCGGTCTGGATTTCCGAATTTCTGGAAGGGTATATCCCCAGCTTGCAGAGGGAAGCAATCAAGCACGGCATCCCGCTCGTTTGCGAATTTCCGTCCGAGGACGGCCAACTGCTTATCGATCCCCATTATTTGCGCGAAGTGCTCAACGAGTTTATGAAAAATTCGTTCGATGCGACGAATGGCAAAAACGGCGGCATCCGCATAGCGGTTCACGTAGGGGACAAAACGTCGTCCATCATGATTCGGGACTCGGGCCCCGGCATAGCGGCGGATATGATGAAGCTGGTGAAGGACCCTTTTTTCACGACGAAGGAAGATTCGATCGGGCTTGGACTGAACTTCTGCGAAGTGGTGCTGCAAAAAATGGGAGGCCATTATGAGCTGTCGGGAGACGCATCAGGTACGGTCGTTCGTATCGTGCTGCCGAAGGTGCCTGTGGACTAATGGAAAAAAAGGGATGCTTATCCAAAAATATCCTTCTCTAATTTCGAAGGAATCGAAAGTAACCTCTAGTGCATCAAATCCCATAGCTGCTTGCCAATCAATATCGCAGTGACTGCAACAAACAACGGTTTTACGTAGCCTGCACCCTTGCGAATAGCCACTCTGGAACCGACTAGCGCACCTGCGATCATTGAGAGGCCCATCGGTATCCCGTAGTACACATTCACATTTCCCATCAGGGCAAACGTTACAAGACTGCCCAGATTGCTGGCGAAATTAAGCGCCTTGGCATTGCCGGCCGCGCCCACGAAGTCAAAGCCGAGAAGCAGGAAGGCAAACAGCAGGAACGAACCGGTACCCGGCCCGAAGAAGCCGTCGTAATAGCCAAGCGCCAGTGCGACGAACGCGCCGGCCAGCAATATTTGTTTCGTCAGCTGCGGTCCTGAGGGGCGCGCTGTTCTTTTTTTGCCTAATAGTGTGTATAACGTCACGCCGATGAGAAGGACGATTACAAGAGGCTTTAAGAAGTCCGGAGGAATGAGCCGCACGGTATAAGCTCCGGCCACGGACCCGACGAGGGAAAGCGGGAACCATTTTTTGATCAGCTTGATGTCCATTTTGCCCGACAGCAAAAACGAGATCGAGCTGGTTAACGAGGAGATCGCTCCGCCCAGCTTGTTTGTGCCGAGCGCCATAGCCGGCGGCAAGCCGGTCGACAGCAGGGCGGGGACGGATATTAATCCGCCGCCGCCTACAACCGAATCGATGAACGAAGCGACAAAGCCGATGGAAACTAAGAAGACGATCATTTCAATAGATGGATGCTCCACGCTTGTTCGCTCCAATACGGGAAAGCCCGCTGTATAATAAGAAGCTTAAGGCAAATAGCTGCGCAGTACCGTCAGGCCGCCGTTCAGGCTGTATTCGCCGAGATCCGCCGGCAGCAGGAAGCAGTCGCCCCGCTTGGCCGGAAGCGATCCGTCCGCCCAATCTAGCGTGCCCGTACCGTCACATATGACGAGAATCGTGAAGCTCTCCGGCGACGTGGCCAGTTTCCAGACGCCTTCCGAAACGCCTTTCTCGACGATGAAATAACGCGATGCCGCCAGGCGAAGCCAGCTGTTCGCGGCGTCGATATCCGTTTTCATCCGGGTAGCCCCGCTATCCCCATACGCCGTCACGTTTAAGGAATGCTCGACATGCAGCTCCCGCGGCTTTCCGTCCAGCCCGAGCCGGTCGTAGTCGTACAACCGGTAGGTCGTATCGGAATTTTGCTGAATTTCCGCCACGAGTACGCCCGCGCAGAGCGCATGCACCGTTCCGGCCGGAATATAGAACGAATCGCCGGCCTGAACTTCGACTTCCTGCAGGCTGTCCATGATCCGGTTATCGCGAATGCTTTCGGCAAAAACTTCCCGCGTCATCCCCGGCTTCAGCCCGTATATGATTTTGGCGCCCGGCTTCGCGTCGAGCACGTACCACATTTCCGTTTTGCCGAGCTCGCCGGCCGGGAGCTCTTTATAGTCATTGTCCGGATGGACCTGAATCGACAAATCGTCGTTGCAATCGAGCAGCTTGATCAGCAGCGGAAAACGCGAGCCTTCGGCTGCGGCGGCTTTTGTGCCGAATATCGTTTTGCCGTAACGCTCCCGGACTTCGTCCAGCCCGAGACCGGCCAGCTCGCCGTTTAGCACCTTCGTCGTGCCGTTCGGGTGATCGCCGATCATCCAGCCTTCCCCGATCGGTCCTTCCGGCAAGTCCAGGCCGAATTGTTCGAGCGCTCGTCCGCCCCAAACCCGCTCTTTCATTTCGGGCTTAAATTGCAAAGGATAAGATTTCATTCTGGTAGACCTCGCTTTCGTGTTGTCGACTCGTATTACTTTACACGTTTCTTTTCTCTACGGCAATTACATAGGGGGGACGGTGGCTCCGGTTGGCAAACCGGTAAACGATCGCCTGATAGTCGGCCTCGGGCAGCGCTTCCGCCCACTGCTCGGCGAGGAGCGCTTCCTCGCTCCCCCCGGGATGGCCCGGGTACAGCACGGCGGTGAGCAGACCGCCCGGCTTCAGGATCGAGAGGGCGGCGTTAAAGGCCGGGATCGTCGAATCGGGGCGCGTAATAATATCGGGATCGCCACCGGGCAAATAACCGAGGTTAAACATGACCGCCGAAACGCGGCCGCAGACTTCCCGGGGCAGCGCCTCCCGCATGTCGGCATGGCTTCGGAGCAGCAGATGGAGCTGCCGCGGCACGTCCGGTTGTTTCTCCAGCCGCTCCGCTACCCGGTCCAGCGCTGCCTGCTGAATATCGAAGGCATACACGGCTCCCTTTGCACCGACCGTTTTGCATAAAAAGGCGGTGTCCGCTCCGGTTCCGGCCGTAGCGTCCACGGCGGTATCCCCGGGCCGGAGCCTTTCGCTGACACAGCGGTGGGCGAAGCTTAGTACGGAAACGAATCCCATGAGTTCCTCCGGTTCGCGTTTTTGTTGAATTTTAGCGATACCATAACACAGGTTCGTTTGAAAATACAAGCGGCTCCCTGTCTCTAAAACGACAAGGAGCCTCCTAAGGCTGGAGCATAACGGGCAAATTAACGGCCGCAGCTACTTTTTCGCCGCCAACCAGGTGGCCAGCGTTTCGATATCGGCTGCTTCGATGGTTTTCTCGAAGCCGGGCATTCTCGTGCCGCCCTTCGTAATTTGCGTCATAATTTGTTCTTTGGTTTTGCTGGCGCCGATTTTCTGCAGATTCGGTCCCGGTTTGCCCTCGAGGTTGCCGCCGTGGCATGACATGCAGTTGGTTTTGTAAATTTCCTCGGCCTTCACCGCTGCCGCATCTTGCGCCGGTTCCGTTTTTGCCGGTTCGGTCTTAGCCGGCGCGGCAGGAGGAGGAGTCTGAGCAGGCTGGCTCGGACTGGTTGCGTTAGTCCCGCTGCTAGGGGCTTGAGCGGCAGCAGGAGGAGGAGTCTGGGGCGGAGTCTGAACAGGCTGGCTCGGACTGGTTGCGTTAGTCCCGCTGCTGGGGGCTTGAGCGGCAGCAGGAGGAGAAGCCTGGGCCGGAGTCTGAGCAGGCTGACTCGGACTGGTCGTGCTAGTCCCGCTGCTAGGGGCTTGAGCGGCAGCAGGAGGAGGAGACTGGGCCGGAGTCTGAGCAGGCTGGCTCGGACTGGTTGCGTTAGTCCCGCTGCTAGGGGCTTGAGCGACAGCAGGAGGAGACTGGGCCGGAGTCTGAGCAGGCTGGCTCGGACTGGTTGCGTTAGTCCCGCTGCTGGGGGCTTGAGCGGTCGCAGGCGATCCGGCTTCTTTTTGGCCACAGGCCGCGAGTGCGATCAGGATTGCAATTGCTACAGGTGCTAGGGCGATTCTTTTCATAACTTTGCCTCCCATTTTGTCCGATTCGATGTCGCTCCCGGCATGTAACGTTCTCTCTAGTCAGGTAACGAGGAGTGCGGGAAGGCGGTTTGATCGGTTTGGACTGTATTTGGAAAGGCTTCATACACGAGGTGGAATTACGGTTCATCAGGCGATGCAGTATGGGTTACCCTGACTTGCAGGAGAGCGGAAGTGAAAGTTCCGCTATTGCTTGCAGAGTGCCGCTGCAGGGGGGGGATAGAGGAAACGAAAGTTCCGTTATGGCCGCCAGTTCAACCGAGTCAGTCTGGGGAAATGGGCTATAAAGGAAGTTTTACTTCCTCTAAGTCGCTTGGGTGGGCCGCGAAGCGGCGATAACGGAACTCGCGGTTCCGCTATCGCTCGGCCGTTGTACGGCCGCGGCCGATGATCTTTGAACGACGCAGATAGACGGCTAGCCTAGCCATGAACGCACAAAGCCTCCGCCGTGCCCAGAGATAGGGCGCGTACGGAGGCTATGCGTCATTGTTCGCGACTATTCGGCCGCAAGGTACCGCGTATCACGTCGCCGGCGCCCAAAACTTGCCTTGCCAGCTGCCTCGCGAAACAAGCTCTTTGTCGATCGCGTTCAGCACTTCCCATTTCTTGAGGCTCCACATCGGGCCGATCAGCAGATCGCGCGGAGCATCGCCGGTCAGCCGGTGCACGATCATGTCCGGGGGAAGCAGCTCTAGCGTATCAACGACGAGCTTCACGTATTCATCCATTTCCAGAAAGCGGACGAGTCCGGCCTCGTATTGCTTCACCATCGGCGTTTTGCGCATCAGATGGAGCAGATGCACCTTGATGCCCTGCACGTCCATAGCGGCGACCGCCCGCGCGGTGTCCAGCATCATCTCGTGCGTTTCGCCCGGCAGCCCGTAGATGATATGCGCGCAAACGCGGATGTTGCGCCGCCGCAGCTTCGCCACCGCATCCAGGTAACACTTCGTATCGTGCGCCCGGTTGATTAGCTGGGACGTACTCTCGTGCACAGTTTGCAAGCCCATCTCGACCCACAAATACGTGCGCTCGTTCAGCTCCGCCAAATAGTCGACGACATCGTCCGGCAGGCAGTCGGGACGCGTTGCGATCGACAGGCCGACCACGCCCGGCTGCTGCAAAATAACCTCATAATACTCGCGCAGCTCCTCTACGGGAGCGTAGGTGTTCGTGTACGCTTGGAAATAGCCGATATACTTCGCTTCCGGCCATTTCCGGTGCTGCAGGTCGCGGATTTTGCCGAATTGGGTGACGAGATCGTCCCGGCGGCTGCCGGCGAAGTCGCCCGAACCTCTGGCGCTGCAAAACGTGCAGCCGCCCGTAGCGATGCGCCCGTCCCGGTTCGGACACGTAAACCCGGCGTCGAGCATCACTTTAAACACTTTGGTGCCGAACTGCTCGCGCATCTCGGTATTCCACGTATGAAACCGCTTGTCGCCCCACAGGCGGGGCTGTTCGGCGGAAGTTAGTACGGACATGTAAAGTCAGACTCCTTTGCGGTACAATCGGATCACTTGCGAATCTATTGTACCAGATGGCGGCAGGGCAAGAGAAGCTTTACGGCGAGCGGTAGCCGCAAGAAGTCCTGTCAGGAGGGGAGCGTAGCGGCTTTCGAACGTTCTGCTGCGCGAAGCGGGAGAGGGGGGAGCGAGCGCTTACCCCTGTACTCCGAATAGTTCGAACGGTTATTTCGCCTTTTCTTCGGCAATCATTTTGCTCATGTCTTCGTCGATGCTGCGGAAGGCGGTGTTCAGATCCATTTCGCCTTTGGCGATATTGGGGACATATTTATTATAGATCGGCTGCGCCTTGGAGTCGTACTTGGTCTTATCCGGCATTGGCGAAAATTTCCGGCTTAGTATGGACTGAAAATTTTTGCCCTGATACTTGCTCTTCGTGCCGAACGCCTTCTGCACATTATCTTTTTGCAGCACGGGGATGACGGCCCGCTCTGACAAGCTGAGCTGCTCCTGCTCGCTCAGCATATGCTGAAGCACCTGGAACGCTTCGTCTTTGAACTTGCTTGTCGACGTAACGCCGAACAGCGTCGGGTAAGGCTGCGGCGCTTTGCCGGGCGCTTCCTTATAAGTCGGATACCTGACCATGTCCCAGTTCATCGCGGTCATGTCCAGGTTAAGGAACAGATTGGCGAGGCCCTCGGTCATGGCGATATTTTTGTTTTGCACGAACTGCGTCGGTCCCAGTGCCGTTCCGCCGGTCGTTTTGTACGCTTCGACGATGACTTCGAATATCGATTTCCATTTCGGATCGGTCAGAATGGTCGCCTTTTCGGTTTTGCGATCGACATAAGGAACCGACTGCGGGTTCAGGCTGAAGTTGTGCGTGATCGAAGTGCCGAGCCCGAAATAAGGCTGTCCGCCGTCGGTCCGGTACATCCGTTTCGCCACATCGATTACCTGATCCCAGGTCATGTTATCCTTCGGATAAGGAACGCCGAACTTGTCGAACAAGTCTTTGTTGTAATATAAAGCGGCTGTATTGATGACAAGTGGAAGCGCATACATTTTACCGCCCGACAAAGACCGAACCGCATTGATCGACGAAGGCTCCAGCGTGTTCAAATCCAGCCCGTGCTTCTTGATCAGATCGCTCATGTCATACTCCAGCTTGTATTCCTGCATCTGCTGGATCGTAACGTCGACCGCTTGCCAAAATACGTCGATCTGCTGTCCGGCGGCCATCAAATCCGCAAGGCCCGCCCCCTGGCCCGATTGGATGTATTCGATCGTATAGTTCGGAAACTTTTTGCGCATCGCGTCGCCGAACCGTTCGTTGAACGCCTCTTGCGTCCAACCTGCAGTGGAGTAAAACACAAGCTTGACCGGCCCTTTGTTAACGTTCTCTTCGGCGCTCTTCGCACCGTTCCCTGAAGTTCCGGCGTCTTTGCCGCCGCCCGTGCTTCCGCATGCCGCGAGAAGCAAAGACATGATGCCGCCTGTAAGCCATAGCATGTACTTCTTTGTCGTCCTCATCTTGCCCCGATAGAGAGCTGTCAATGAGCATCCCCTCCTTCGTTTTGGTTCGATTGATCTGTGGTTCTCTCTCATCATACAACTAGCCGCGGGCCAGCGAACATTCATTAAACCCGCAATGTGTATATACTTTTTTGTAGATTGCCGGGAAAAAGAAAAAAACCGGCGCATTTCGCCGGTTTTCCGCTGATCGGATCGTAAAGACTGTCACAAAAAATAATTTTGCTTGATCACATCGTCCGTTTTGTTCCTCGAGCCGTAGCGGACGAAATGCTGGTAATGTGCCTTGTACAGCTGCCCGTTTCTGGACGGGGTATAAGTCAAATAAAGCTGCGTGCGGCTGTATTCGGCCGTATTCGGACCGCTGCGGTGCGGAGCGAGGGAATGGAACAAGATGATGTCGCCGGGCGACGTTTCGACCAGCTCGCCTGTGCCGAGGTCGATCTCGGCGATTTCCGCGTCGTTCATATTACGCAGCTCCCCGGGTGTGGAGCGGAACCGGTCGTGGTAACCCGGGAACAGCTCCAGCCCGCCGTTCTCGCGGGACGCTCCGTCGACTGCGACCATAACCGATATGAGCCCTTCGTACGGAAAGCCCTGCCAGTAGGCGGCATCCTGGTGCATCGTATAGCCGCTCATACCGGGAAGCTTGAAGATGAGCTTGTCTTTGAACAGCAGCGGCTCGTCGAGGTAGATGTCGCGAAGCGGGGTCAGGATGCGTTCGTCATTCGCCAGCTCGTTATACACCGGGGAAATGTCGATCAGCGGATCGAATTTCTCGACCGTACTCGTATCGCCGATTTTGCGGAATCCGACCCGGACATTAAGCGGGTTTATGATTTGCTCGTCCAGGCTGAGCAGTCTGTTGGCCTCGGCACGCCATAACTGCGTCTCCTCGCGGGTGAATTGGCTGCGTAGGACAAGATACCCCTTTTGCTTGAATTCGTCCAACTGCGCGTACGATAAAATGCTGCTCATTTTGCAAGACTCCTTCACTTTTTTGTTTGGTATTTTCTTTCTTATCCGTATCGTATATCTTTATAATTATAAAGAACATGCACCCGATTGCTGTTTTGCTTATACTTTTTTGCAGGACAAGGAGGGATCGCCATTGCTTAGCGCAAGAACGATTGCGGTGGAGACGAAACTGATTGCCCATGCGTATTCCCGCGACCGGGAAAGCTTCAGGCTGCCGGAGGAAACGTACGAAGGCTGGGCGATCATTGCGAGCGAAAAGGGCACGTTCGAATATGCCGTCGGCGACGAAACGGGGGAAGCGAAAGCCGGAGAAGCCGTGCTCTGCCCTCCCGGCATTCCGTTCCACCGCCGTACGCTCGGGCTGCTGGATTTCCATTACGTGCAGTTTCATTTGAGCACGATATCGCCGGACGGGCCGATTGAGTTTCCATACCTCGGCAAAATCGTATTTCGCGATACGAGCCGGCTACTGTCTACTTTGGCGGCGCTGCGCGACGCGCGGGAGCATGTATCGCAGCAGTACTTGGAGCATCTTGTAACGGACCTGTTGTACCAGTATATCGGGGAGCGCGCGGCGAGCCGAAGAGAGAGAAAGCCGAGAGACAGCGCGATTCAGGAAGCCGTTCGTTACGTAAACGAACATGCGTACGAGGACATTTCCATGCAGCTTGTCGCTTCCCGTGTCGGACTCAGCCAGTCCCAGTTCACCCGCAAATTCCAGAAGGAGCTCGGCATATCTCCTGTGAAATACTGGACGGGTGTTCGACTGCGCAAAGTGAGACAGCTTCTGGCCGAAACGGACGAGCCGCTTGAGGCGATCGCCGAGCTTTGCGGCTACCAGAACGCTTTTTATTTGAGCCGGGTGTTTTCCAGGGAAATGGACATCAGCCCTTCGGAGTACCGGCGGTCGCATCGTGTCTGATCGCGCGAATGGGGCGGCGCGGATTTTGCTGCATTTTGGCAGGTTTTATAAAGCGAAAAAAGGCTTGCCGCTGCGGCATTTCCGCTTGCAAAACCTAACATGATGTGTTATATTAAACGTGAAGAAATTGCTTCAACCAATCAGCACTTTTCGCTTCTCTTCCGATCCACTACTCGTCGAGATTCTGATCATAGGGTACACTATTACAATTACGAGGTGAGGTCCATGAACGAAACGTTTGAAATTCCAAACGGCGACGAAACGATTATGGTCGAGCTTACGGTTAAAGAGGCAATGGCGCTAAGCGGAGGGTTTCGCTTCCGTCCGGAAAGCAAAGTGGCTTTGAATGCGAAGAAAAAAGTGCAGAAGGTGCTTGACCGCAAAATGATAGAAGGCGACCCGTCGCGGTATTGATGGGCCGGCCCGACGAACGATAAATGCTTGTAAACAAAGAACGCCGCCGCTCCTCCGGCTTTTGCCGCGAACGAGGGCTGCGTTCTTTTTTTGTGCGACCCGCGGGAAGAGCGGCAGTTCCCGCGGCAGGCGCTTTTCTTTTGCCGGAAAATCGTCTAAGATGGTAAATCGTATAGATAGCAATCGAAACGTGGAGGAAAGCCGCATGCGTTTGAGAGGCAGAAAAGGGATACGCGAGACGATCGAGCGGCAGCACGATCTCGTCGTCTTGAATCCGGCGGAGTGGAAAGGCCGCTGGGCCGAAAGGTTCGGCAACGACAAGCCGATTTATGTCGAGCTTGGCATGGGAAAGGGCAAATTCATCAGCGAGATGAGCCTGCTACATCCGGAAGCGAATTTTATCGGCGTGGATATGTACGACGAGCTGATTCGCAGGGCGAGCGACAAGGCGAGGACGGCGGCGGGACGCGAGGATGGCGGGGCACCGGACAATCTGGCGCTGGCGCTGTTTAATATCGAGCATATCGCGGATATGTTTGACGAAGGGGAGTTGCGCCGTATTTATTTGAACTTTAGCGACCCGTGGCCGAAGAAGAAGCATGCGCGCCGGAGGCTGACGCATGCCGGGTTCGTGCGGCAATATATCCGCTTGCTGGACGGCCTCGGCGAAATTCATTTCAAAACCGACTCCCGCTCGCTGTTCGAGTTCTCGCTGAATTCGTTCGCAGACATGAATATCCGGCTGCGCTCGATCTCGCTGGATCTACATAAGGACGGCCCGGCACCGGACAATGTCATGACCGAGTACGAGAACAAATTTTACGAGCAAAATATGCCGATCTACAGGCTGGAAGCGGTTATCGGCCCAGACGCGCTGGCGAAGCACGAAGCTTCGCTGCAAGAACAATCCAGGCCGCAGTCCGAAGCCTAGAGCAGTTGGACCACTATGCGAAGCCCCTGTCAGGCCGTAGAGCATTCCCTCTATGCCCGAGGGGCTTTTTTTGCATGTGTATGTACGGATCATCCCGTGCGGGGCGGCATAATTTACGTAAATATCAGCCGCAGCGCGCCTAGAAACGTCAGGAGCAAAATAAGCGCGGCAAACCACTTTTGCGGGATACGCGGCACGAGGCGAATGCCGGCCCACGTACCGAGCAATATCGGGACCGCCATCCAGGTCGTAAATACGAGCGTATCGGCCGTGATAAGTCCCAAGTAAACGGTGAACGGCACTTTGATCAAGTTCACGGCGAGAAAAAACCACGCCCCCGTTCCGATAAATTCCTTCTTCTGAAGCCCCTTCGACAGCAAATAAATCGTCATGATCGCGCCCGCTGCGTTGCCGACCATCGTCGTAAAGCCGGCCAGTACGCCGAGTACGGCCTGAAAGTAAACCGATTGCGTAAACGGGTAGTTCAGCTTCCGCTCCAGCTTGTCCCGGACCAGGTGCAGCAGCAGCAAAGACAGAATGAGCACGCCCAACATAACCGACAGCTGTCCGTCGCCGATATGGTCCATAACGAAAAAGCCGATGACGATACCGGCCAGCACCCAGGGGATGAGCACGATCAGATGCTTCCATACGACCGCGCGCCGGTAATACGAGACGGCTACTATATCCGCCGTGATCAGCATCGGCAGCAGCATGCCCACCGATTGCTTGGCGGGGAAGACGGTAGCCATAAGGGCAACGCCGAAGATGCCCGCGCCGGGAACGCCGGTTTTGGAAAAGCCGGTCATGACGGCGGCCAGCAGCGCGAGCGCGATTTGCACGGGGGTCAGCTCCACTAAAAATTCGCCTCATTTTGCCTGGATTCATCTTGCATGCCAAGAATACCATAAAGGACAAGAAAGCGGATACTGCATTTTCCTGACGAAAAACGCCAAAAATCCCGCTCCTTCCGGAGACGGGATCGCTGCTGTTTGGATTCACGGGTTAGTAGCTTCGAGCTGGCGCTCCGACAGCATCTGCATAATCGCATGATGGCAGGCGCTCGGATCATAGGCATAAGGGTCGATTGCTGCGTCATGCGGCTTGCCTGCGCCCGGGATGCCGGCGGTCAGCTTCTCGAACCAGTAATCGAGCGTACTCATCGATTTGATCTGCTCGCCGAGTCCCATCTCGGTGAAATAGTGGCAGTTTTCTTCCTCTTGACCGGGAATCGGGCTGTAAAACAGCATCGGCAGCCCTTTGGCGAGCCCTTCGCTGCAAGTCATGCCTCCGGGCTTCGTAATGAGCAGATCGGAGACGTCCATCAGCTTGTCGATTTCATGCGAAAACCCGATAAGGCGAATATTCGGATGCGCAAATCTCGGATCGGCCTGGAGCCTTGCCAGCGCCTTCTGATTGCTGCCCATGCAGAACAGAAACTGAAGCCGGTCGCGCCACTGGGCCATATGCTGAAGCATTTCCTCGTGCTGCATCAGTCCCCAGCCACCGCCCATGACGAGCACGGTGGGCATATCCTGAAGACCGTATTGCTGCCGCAGCTCTTCCTTGTTATGGTGCTGCCAGAAGTTCGGATGAACCGGAATGCCGGTTACCTCGATGCGGGAGGCGGGAATGCCGCGCTGAAGCATCTTGCGCTTTACTTCTTCAGTAGATACGAGGTACTTGTTGACTTCGGGATTGATCCACGTTCCATGCGCGTCGTAGTCGGTAATGACCGTACATAGCGGAACGGATAAACCGGCGCGCTTCAGCCGCGACACGACGGCGCTCGGAAATGGATGCGTGCAGACGATCGTATCCGGCCTGAGCTGCCGGATCACTTCCATCGTCTGTCCGTAGAAGAGCCGATGCAGCGCCATGCGGGTGAGCCGGTTCAGCGATTTCTTATACTGTTTGCGGTAAACGAAGCCGTATAGCTTAGGCTGCGAGGTGATCGTTTTCCGGTAAGCCGATACCATAACACGCGCAAGCATCGGATGAAGGAAGCTGCCCAGCTCGAGAACCCGTGTTTGCAGATCCGGGGAAAGCTGGCGGAGCAGGGCGGACAAAGCGTGCGCCGCCTGTGTGTGACCGGCTCCGAACCCTTCGGATAGCAGCAAGATCCGTTTCTTTCGCAAAGATCGTCACCTGACCTTTAGAAAACTGAATATGAATACGGCATAGGGTGCACGGCATTCATGTCACCTGTAGATTACTTTGGTGCCTCTACCCTTACAATAATAATTTCAGGCGAAGATTGCAACCGTCCCAAGACCTGTGCAGGTCCCGATGGCTATGCCTGCCGCGCAGTCGGACGGGTAGTGCAATCCGAGATAGATGCGGGACAGACTGACGAGGCCGGCGAGCGGCAAAAGCGCGTAGCCGAGAACGGGGGCGGCGCACACAAGCGGAACGGCGATCGAGAAAACGGCGGTCGAATGGCCGGAAGGAAACGAATGATCGGTGAGCGGATTTTTGCAGATATTCGTATCCGGCAGCACGAGATACGGACGGGCGCGCGGATATTTTCGTTTCACGATGGCGACCGGCACATGACTAAGGGCGAGCGCAATCATGCACTCCAGCCCGGCGATGCGCCACATGCCGCTGCCGAGGATGGCGAGCAGCAGAGACGCCGAAATGGTAAACGCGGCTCCTCCCGCGTGAGTAATGACGGAAAACAGCCGGTCCAGCGCCGAATGTTTAATTTTGCGGTTAACGGCATAAAAGAGCAAACGCTCCCGGTGCAGCAGCCAATGGACAACGCGGCTCAAGGCGATCCCTCCCGGATAAAATGCAGCTTCGCGTATATACCGTCTCATTGTAAGCTACAATTGTTAGGGGAGTATAAAGTCAGCCATGCGAAGGATCGTTTTTACGCGGATTCGCTTGGAACGAGCGTTAATTTTCTCAACGTTAAAGAAAGTTTAACTTCGCTAAAGCGGTAAAGCGAAACGAAATACGACTTTCTTTACCAAGAGAAACTTCCGCTGGTTATGGGGTCCCCGCAAAGTAATCGGAATGTACTTCGTAGCTCTTCTTCACTTTGTGGGGTTCAGTCGCGGTCGCTCATCCTTGAAGTACGTCGATACACGTTTTTCTTACGGAGCGTTCGGCTTTGGTGTAACCTTGAAGGGGGTTTTTGCGTTATTAGTATTAGAGATGGAGCATTGCCGCTGTTTGCGCTTTTGTTACGGTTACGCCGCACCCGTTCGTTTTTCCGACAAAAAGTCGAATCGGTCCGAACAATATGAACAAAAATAGGACCTTCATTAGGTTGTCTTTAGGACGGGCCGCCAATTATAATAGGGGAGGGCGGTTTTCTGTAAGCCAATTAATGGTTCTGTAACATTTCTGTAATCGAATAGTAAAAAAAGCGAAATTGGATGAAAATAAGAAGGAATCTGCTGGAACGAGCGAGTCGTTAGATTCCTCCCGCCGCAATAACCGATTTCCACATCAATCTGACGGAATCGAGCCAAAAGCGATTTTGACAAATTGATGCAAACAGGAGAAAATCATATTCGGCTACGTCAGAAAAACAAAAATATACACCGAACCATATTGAAGAGAGAACATTTCGGGTGTAAGGGGGTCTCACACAAGTGCTGGACATCATCATTTTTGCCGTGCAGGTGCTTCTGGCTTTACTCGGAGGATATTCGCTGTTTTTTTCCTTCTTCGGGTTTTTTCGGAAAAAACGGACGGCACACTTTAGCGCCCAGAAAAGATTTGCGGTGCTTATAGCCGCCCATAACGAGGAACAGGTCGTCGGTGCGCTGATCGACAATTTGAAGGAGCTTGACTATCCGAAGGAATTGTACGACGTGTTCGTCATCTGCGACAACTGTACCGACCGTACCGCCGAAATTTCGAGACAGATGGGCGTTTACGCCTGCGTCCGCAATAACCCGAGCCTTCGCGGCAAAGGGTATGCGATCGAATGGATGCTCAAAGAGCTGTGGAAAATGCCGAAGTCTTACGACGGGGTCGTCATCCTCGATGCCGACAACCTCGTGAACACGGACTTCTTGCAGCATATGAACAATGAGCTTTGCTCCGGCTCCAGAGTCATTCAGGCTTACTTGGATACGAAAAATCCTTCCGATTCCTGGATTACCGCCGCCTACGCTATTACGTATTGGTTCTGCAACCGTCTCTGGCAGCTGCCGCGCACGAATCTGAAGCTGGCCAACTTCCTTGGTGGCACAGGCATGTGCTTCGAGTCGAACCTGCTCAAAGAAATGGGCTGGGGCGCGACTAGCCTTGTCGAGGATCTTGAGTTTACCGTCCGCTGTGTCAAACGCGGCATTAATCCGACGATGTGTTACGAGGCGAAGGTGTACGACGAGAAGCCGCTGACGTTTAAGGCGTCCGCGAGACAGCGCCTGCGCTGGATGCAAGGTCATTTCGACGTTGCGCGCCGTTACTTCTTCTCGCTGCTGTGGCAAGGCATTAAAGAACGCAGCTGGGCGAAGATCGACACCGCGATCTATACGTTCAACGTGTACAACGTCCTGCTCGGCTTTATATTTAGCGCGATTTTGTGGGTGGATCTCGCTTTGCCGGGGACGCGCCATTTCTCGTCGCTGTACGATTACTTGCCGACTTGGCTGATGGTGGTCGTGACCTTGCTCGTGTATCTGGGCTTCCCGCTGGCGATGGTTTTCGAGAAGGTGAAGTCGTGGAGAATGTATGCTTCGCTTCTGCTTTATCCCGTTTACTTGGCTTCGTGGTGGCCGATTACGCTGTACGCGTTCTTCACGCAGAACAACAAGCAGTGGAGCCATACGCAGCATACGCGCGTCATCCGTTTCGAGGATGTAAAGAGCAAGCAAGTATAGGCGTTGACAAACGCCTCCCTGAAGTGATATAGTACTAAGAGTGTTCAAAAGCGTAACAAGCAGAAGCGCCCGCTTCTCACCTGGGCCGACTTTATCGGCGGGTATATACGACGGAACAGAACCTTAGCTGTGTTCTATTTGTCATCGTAAGATGTGGGCGATTGTCGTCCGCATCTTTTTTGCTTTTATATAGGGCAACAAAGATTCCGTGGAGTTTCCCCGAATGTTCCCGGAATCATTACTTGAAGCATAAGCTTCACTTTCGGGGGACAGGGTTCCGGGGGCTCCCCCAAAAGTACCCGGAATTCCTTCGAAGGATTGCTTCACTTTTGGGGGACTATTCTAGGAGGTGGAATACGATTAGTAAGGACCATATTATCAATGACGAAATTCGTGCGAAGGAAGTACGTCTTATCGGAGCCGAAGGGGAGCAGCTTGGCATCAAGCCGTTCCGCGAAGCGATGCAGCTTGCGGCCGACGCCAATCTCGATCTTGTAAACGTCGCTCCGACCGCAAAACCGCCGGTATGCCGCATTATGGACTACGGCAAATACCGTTACGAGATGCAGAAGAAAGAGAAGGAAGCCCGCAAAAATCAAAAAATCGTCGAAATCAAAGAAATTCGCCTGACGGCAACGATCGATGAGCACGACTTCCAGACCAAACTTCGCAACGTCATTAAATTTTTGGCTGACGGCGACAAAGTGAAGCTGTCGGTACGCTTCCGCGGCCGCGAAATCACGCATGCCGATATCGGGCAAAAGGTGCTGGAGCGCATGGCCGCCGAAGTCGAAGGCGATTCGATCATCGAGCGCCGGCCGAAGCTGGAAGGCCGCAGCATGATTATGATATTGGCACCGAAGCCGCAAAGCTAATCTTACGAGGAGGACTATTCACATGCCTAAAATGAAAACGCACAGCAGTCTGAAAGACCGCGTCAAAGTTACCGCTACCGGTAAAGTAAAACGATATAAAGCGTACCAAAACCATTTGATGTACGGCAAAGGCAAAAGCCAAAAGCAACGCCTCGGCAAATCGCCGCTCATGGCTAGCGGTGACGTAGCTCGCCTGAAACAGCAAATCGCCAACTTGAAATAAGCTTTTCCATAATGATTTTCAGAAGAGCCGTTCGAAGGCTCAATAACGCTCAGGAGGTATTCCACAAATGGCAAGGGTAAAAGGCGGAATCGTCCGCGCACGTCGGCGCAAAAAAATATTGAAATTGGCGAGAGGCTATTACGGCTCCAAACATAGACTGTTTAAAACGGCAAACGAGCAAGTGCTCAAGTCGCTCACGTACGCATACCGCGACCGCCGTCAAACGAAACGCAACTTCCGCAAGCTGTGGATCGTGCGGATCAACGCCGCTGCGCGCTTGAACGGATTGTCGTACAGCAAGCTGATGCACGGCCTCAAGCTGGCCGGTATCGAAGTAAACCGCAAAATGCTGGCCGATCTGGCTGTAAACGACTTGAAAGCATTCACGAGCCTGGCCGATACGGCGAAGCAAAAAGTGAACGCATAAGCAAGCCACAGGCTGCCCGGAAGGGCAGCTTTTTTTGTTTAGGTTGGCTGGATTCGATTGCCACAAAAGACGCCGCAAACAAGGTCTTGACTATTGGCTTCGGAATGCTATAATTAAACCTAACATTAATTCAAACCATTGCGTTATCGGCTATGAAGAGGACGAAGTGATAAGGGCTCTTATGTTCCAGAGAGCTTAAGGATGTGCTGAAACCTAAGCCATAATCCCTTGTCGACGAGCTCACCTTGGAGCTGTTCCCCTGAACAACGGCAGTCGCTTTGCGACCGTGTCGGATCATTAGGGGGAATCGGGATGGCACACGTTACCGTGCCACAAGTATTCGACGACCTCGAGGCGTCCCTTACTTGCTAAGGCTGTATGCTGTGAGGCATACGGCAAACTTGGGTGGTACCACGGAAGAGATAACCCTTTCGTCCCGTTCGCGCATTCGTGCGCTGCGGACGAAAGGGTTTTTTTGTTTAAAGCGCATGTGTATGGTTTGTCTAATCTTTGAGAGGAGGGTCACTTATGAGTGCTCAAATGGAAGCTGCACTGTCTAAGGAACAACTTCGTCAAAAGCTGCTTCAGCCGGATGTCATTACCGGATCGGAGATACTGCTTCGTTCGCTGTTATTGGAGGGAGTGGACTGCGTCTTCGGCTACCCGGGCGGCGCCGTCTTGTTCATCTACGACGCTATGCACGGAAACCCGGATTTCAAGCATTTGCTTACCCGCCACGAGCAAGGCGCCATTCATGCCGCCGACGGATATGCGAGGTCTACCGGGAACGTCGGAGTATGCATCGCGACGTCCGGTCCGGGAGCTACGAATCTCGTCACCGGCATTGCCACGGCTTATATGGACTCGGTGCCGCTTGTCATTATTACGGGCAACGTAGCTACGAGCGCCATCGGGACGGACGCCTTCCAGGAAGCGGATATTACCGGCATTACGATGCCGATTACGAAGCACAGCTACCTCGTGCGCAATGTCGAAGACTTGCCGCGTATCGTTCACGAAGCGTTCCATATTGCGAATACGGGCCGGAAAGGTCCCGTTCTGATCGATATTCCGAAGGACGTATCGGCCAATAAAACGAAGTTTGCCTACCCGGACTCGCTCTCCATCCGCGGCTATAACCCTACCGTACAGCCGAATAAGCTGCAGGTCGACAAGCTGCTGCAGGCGATCGAAGAGGCGGAGCGTCCGGTCATCATTGCCGGCGGCGGAGTCGTTTACGCGAATGCGTCGCAGGAATTGATCGAATTCGTAGGCAAGACGAATATCCCGGTCACGACGACGCTGCTCGGACTCGGCGGTTTTCCGAGCGCCCACCCGCTCTGGATGGGGATGCCCGGCATGCATGGCACCTATACGGCAAACCACGCGATCCAGCATGCGGATCTGCTGATCTCGATCGGCTCCCGGTTTGACGACCGCGTTACGATGAACCTGGACGGCTTCGCGCCGAACGTCAAGATGATCGCCCATATCGACGTAGACCCGGCGGAGATCGGCAAAAACGTCAAAACGGACATTCCGGTCGTCGGCGATATCAAGGCGGTGCTTGGGCTCGCGAACGCCAAAGCCCGTCCGGCCCGTTCCGAACAGTGGAATGCCGAGATCGAGGAACTGAAGGCGAAACGTCCGCTCAAATATATCGATTCCGAAAGCGAGCTGAAGCCGCAATTCGTAATCGATATGATCAGCGAAACGACGAAGGGCGAGGCGATCGTAACAACCGACGTCGGCCAGCATCAGATGTGGGCTGCGCAATATTACAAGTTCCAGCACCCTCGCTCGCTGATTTCGTCCGGTGGTCTCGGTACGATGGGTTTCGGTTTCCCGTCCGCGATCGGCGCGCAAATGGGCAACCCGGAGAAGCTGGTCGTATCGATCAACGGCGACGGCGGCATGCAGATGTGCGCTCAGGAGCTGGCGATCTGCGCGATCAACAACATCCCGGTCAAGGTGGTTATTATTAACAACCAGGTACTCGGCATGGTTCGCCAGTGGCAGGAGATCATTTACGATAACCGGTACAGCCATATCGACCTGGCGGGAAGCCCGGATTTCGTGAAGCTGGCGGAAGCGTACGGCGTAAAAGGGCTGCGGGCCACGAACAAGGAAGAAGCCCGCAAAGTTTGGCAGGAGGCGCTGGATACCCCGGGGCCGGTCGTCATCGACTTCGTCGTGCCGAAGGGGGAGAACGTGTTCCCGATGGTAACGGCAGGAAGCACATTAAGTCAGATGATACTGGGGGATTCGGAATGAGCGAGACGAGGCATACCATATCCGTATTGGTCAACAACCAGCCCGGCGTTCTGCAGCGCGTATCCGGATTGTTCGGACGCCGCGGCTTCAATATTGAGAGTATTACCGTCGGGGAGTCCGAGGAAGCCGGACTTTCCCGGATGGTTATCGTAACGACCGGCGACGAACGGACGCTGGAGCAGGTGCAGAAGCAATTGTACAAGCTGATCGATGTCATCAAGGTTATCGATCTCAGTTCCCATCCGATGGTCGCCCGCGAGCTTGCGCTGATCAAAGTAAGCGCGGAGCCGAGCATGCGTCCGGAAATTCTCGGCATCGTCGAAACGTTTCGCGCCGCTGTAGTCGACATCGGGCCGTCGTCGCTCATCGTGCAGGTGGTCGGCGACACGCACAAAATCGACGCGATGGCCGAGCTGCTGAAGCCTTACGGCATCCGCGAGTTTTCCAGGACCGGCATAACCGCGATGATTCGCGGAGCGGTCAAGTAAATAATCGCAAGGTTCAACTTGCGGTGGATCATACGCCCAGGCCTGCGGCGAACGGCTCCACCGGAGCGCTTTGACGCAGCGCTGCAATGATCCGCCGCAGCTTTGCAAGCCATATCATATCCAACGAAAATGAATCGTTGCAGCCCGTAAGTGGGAGTCCGACGGGACGAGCCCGGAGTCAGATGATCGGTCGGGTATTCCCGTTCGCCCTGCCGGACGCCCACTTACAGGGTTGTTAAAAAGATCAAGGAGGAACTTATCCAATGGCAGTAACAATGTACTATGAAAAAGATGCAGATTTGAGCGTACTTTCCGGCAAAACGGTCGCCGTTATCGGCTACGGCAGCCAAGGTCATGCCCAAGCGCAAAACTTGCGCGACAGCGGCGTAAAAGTTATCATCGGTCTTCGTCCGGGCCGCTCCTGGGAACAGGCGAGCAACGACGGCTTCGAAGTCGTATCCGTTGCGGAAGCGGCAAGCCGCGCCGACCTCGTGCAAATTTTGATGCCTGACGAAACGCAAGCGAAAGTATATAACGAAGAAATCGCGCCGAACCTGAAAAAAGGCGCAGCGCTCGTATTCTCCCACGGCTTCAACATTCATTTTGGCCAAATCGTTCCTGATGCGAACACGGACGTATTCATGGTCGCTCCGAAATCGCCGGGCCACCTGGTGCGCCGCGTATTCGTAGAAGGCTTCGGCGTTCCGGGCTTGATCGCCGTTTACCAAGACGCTTCCGGCAAAGCGAAAGACCTCGGTCTCGCTTACGCAAAAGGGATCGGCTGCACCCGTGCGGGCGTTATCGAAACGACGTTCCGCGAAGAAACCGAGACCGACTTGTTCGGCGAGCAAGCCGTGCTTTGCGGCGGTACCTCCGCACTCGTCAAAGCGGGCTTTGAAACGCTCGTAGAAGCCGGCTACCAGCCGGAAGTCGCTTACTTCGAGTGCTTGCACGAGCTGAAGCTGATTGTTGACCTGATGTACGAAGGCGGTCTTGCCGCTATGCGTCATTCGATCTCCAACACGGCTGAGTACGGCGACTATGTTACCGGACCTCGCATCGTAACGGACGAAACGAAAAAAGAAATGAAAAAAGTGCTCGAAGATATCCAAAACGGTACGTTCGCGCGCAACTTCATTTTGGAAAACCAATCGAACCGCGCATTCTTCACGGCTACGCGCCGCCGCGAATCCGAGCATCAACTGGAAACGGTTGGCCGCGGTCTTCGCGAAATGATGCACTGGATCAAAAAGTAAGATTGCCGGTTTACCGGATCTTCGATAGGAAAGTCCAATTCTCCGTAGTGGGGGATTGGACTTTTTTTGCGTAAAACCTTAAAAAAATGACCGAATGTGTCGATATAAGTAGAAAAGCGTGAAAGGGGCATCGATCGAGTATTTTATCAAACAAGAACCTCCGTAAAGACGGAGGGTGGGGAGAAAGGAAGGACCGAATTGACGGAAACGGTTGGAAGTAACGCGCAAAAAAGCGGATGGGGCCGAAGAGCGGTACAAAAGTTCCTTCTGCAGTTGGTTGTCATCATTTCCATGGTTGCAGGACCTGCGGCAGGAAGCGTATTCGCTGCCGATGAAATATCGCGTCTCGTGTTGTCCAAGAATGAAGTGAACATCTCCGTAGGCGATACGTACACGCTTACGGCGACGGCAATTTATGTAAGCGGCGCGACTGCCGACGTGACGATCAAAACCGATTGGAGCGTCGATGGCAGCTCGGGAGTCGCTACAGCTTATGCCGGAGCGATTGTGGGCAAGGCGGAAGGCACGGCGCTCGTCAAGGCCACGTACATGGGCAAGACGGAGTTCGTCAACGTGAAGGTAGTCAAGAAGGTTAGAAGCCTCAGCAAAAACAAGCAGGATCTGTCGCTGCGAGTCGGCGGCGAAGATCAGATCAGCCTGACCGCGACGTACACGGACGGCAATGTGGCCGATGTGACAACCAGCGCGGAATGGACCACGGAGAACGACGGAGTAGTCGATGTCATTAACGGCAAAGTAGTCGCTATCGCATCCGGGGAAACGAACATCAATGCGACGTACGGCGGTAAAACGGTTACGGTCCCGGTCAGCGTCGACAAAGTGCGCCGTCTCGATCCTACTCCTACGAGCGTCGATTTGCGCGTGGGCGCACAGAAGACGATCAGCCTCATGGCAATGTTCGAGAACGGCATGACGGAGGATGTTTTCGAGAAAGCGACCTGGTCCTCGGATAATGGCGGCGTAGCCGACGCTTTCAAAGGCGTTATCACGGCGTACGGTTCCGGTCAGACGACGATCCGCGCGAAGTACGGCGGCAAAACGGCGGCGATTACGGTAAACGTGGAATCGGTAAGAAAGCTCGAAGCGGACATTACCGATGTATTCTTGCAGCCCGACGCGACGAAGCAGATCAAGCTGACGGCAACGTATGCGGACGGCTCTACGGCCGTCATTACGGACAAGGCGGACTGGACGAGCAGCGACGACTCGGTAGCCGACGTAGATAAAGGACTCATTATTGCGAATTCGGTCGGCCAAGCGGAGATTAAGGCTTCGTACGGCAACAAGTCGGTGCAAATTACGGTCGATGCGGGAATCGCGCGGAAGCTCGAAGCGAACGTGACCGATCTCGTCATGCGCAAGGACAAGTCGGAAACGATCAAGCTGACGGCAACGTTCGCCGACGGCAAAACCGAGGACGTTACCGCCAAGGCGGACTGGTTCTCGGACGACGAAACCGTGGCGTATGTGTCCAAAGGCGCCGTGCGGGCTTACGCGAAGGGTGAGGCAACGATTACGGCCTCTTACGGCGACAAGACGGTTACGATCCCGGTCAGCGTCGATACGACTCAAACGCTGAAAGCCGACAGCTCCAAGCTGGAGCTGAAGCTGAAAGGCACGCACCAGCTGTCGCTGACCGTGACCTATACGGACGGCAAGACAGAGGATGTTACGGGGCAGGCGGAATGGAGCTCCGATAACGGCAATGTGGCGAGCGTGTATAAAGGGCTTGTTACCGCGCTTCAGAGCGGGCAAGCGGTTATTACCGCCCAGTACGGAGGCAGGACGATCACGGTTCCAGTTAATGTAGAAATCGTGAAAAAGCTGACCGTGAACAAAAGCGACCTGTTCCTGAAGGTCGGCGGTACGGATAAGCTGAAGCTGGATGCGACCTATGCCGATGGCGTCGCGGCGGACGTAACGGACGCGGCTGTATGGAGCTCGGACAGCGCCGACGTTGTCGGTGTGGACAAGGGCAATCTGATCGCCTACAAGTCCGGACAAGCGTCGATCACCGCCACTTACGGCTCGAAGACGGTTACCGTTATGGTCGATGTCAGCGTGGCGAGGAAGCTCACGGTTAATCCGAAGTCGCTTTCGATGCGCAAGGGCGATACGAAAACGATCAAGCTGGATGCTACATACGCCGATGGATCAAGCGGAACGGTAACGGACGAAGCGGAATGGACGTCTAACGACCAGAGCATTGCAGTTGTGACAAAGGGCAGCGTCAAGGCGATCGGCTCCGGCGATACGACGATTACGGTCAAATATGGCGACAAGAGCGTAACGGTTCCGGTCGAGGTTGACCCAGCGACCAAGCTTACGGCCGATCAAGTGAAATTCGACGTGCAGCCCGGCGATACGGTGCAAGTGAAATTGACCGCGACATACTCGGATGAGACGACGGGCGACGTAACAGAGAAGGCGGTCTGGACGACAAGCAACGCGGCGTTTGCAACCGTGGTCGACGGAAAGATCTTAGCGCTGGATCGCGGAGAAGCTACGATAACGGCTCAATACGGCAAGAAGACGGTCAAAATATCGGTCAGTGTCGGCGCGCTCGATATGCTTACGATCAGCGACCGGACGCTTGTTTTGAAGGAAGAAGAGCGCAAGCAGCTTACGGTTACGGCGAAATATAAAGACGGCACGGTCAAGGACGTCACCCGCGATGCGGACTGGTCCACCTCGTCTGCGGCGGTAGCCGAAGTGTCGGGCGGCACCGTGACGGCGCACAGCTCCGGAAAGGCCACCATCACCGCCAAGTTCGGCGAGAAAAGCGTGTCCGCGACTGCCCAGGTTGAGCTGGCGGACAAGCTGAGCGCGAGCCACCGCAGCGTCATTTTGAGTAAAGGGCAAGAGGCTCAAGTCACCTTGACGGCTACTTATTCGGACGGAACTACGGAGAATGTAACGTCCAAAGCGGATTGGTCGGTTACTTCGTCCAAAATCGCGGAAGTATCCGGCGGGCTTGTAACTTCGTTCGAACGAGGCAAAACATCGCTGGTTGCCAAATACGGCAGCAGATCGGTTACCATCCCTCTGGAAGTGGACTATGCGACGAAGCTGACGCTAGACAAGCGGGATGTGCAGCTCAAGTCGGGCGGCACCGCTCAGGTGACCCTGACGGCAACGTTCTCTGACGGTTCTACGAGGGATGTCACTTCGGAAGCTGAATGGGCGACCCGCAGCTACAAAGTTGCGGATATTAGCGACTCGGGCCTCATCAGCGCAGGAGAGTACGGCAAAACATCGATTACTGCGAAGTTCGGCGGCAAGAGTGTATCCGTTGCCGTAGAAGTCGACAGCTTGAAATACTTGAAGGCCAGCGTGAAAACGGTCGAGATGAGCGTCGGCGAGAAGAGGAAGATCCCGCTTATCGCCACGTATAAAGACGGCACGACCGGAGATGTATCGGACCGGGCGGAGTGGAAAAGTACCCGCGATAATTCGGCCGACGTGATGGACGGCACGATTACTGCCTATGAGAAGGGCACCTCCTCCATCAGCGCCAAATTCGGCGGCAAAACTGTATCGATTAAAGTGACTGTGAAGTAATCAAGCAGATTAGCCTTTTGCCCTTAGGGCAGAAGGCTTTTTTGTGATTTTGATGATTGATAATACAATTTATTGTATATTTATATAAAATTGTTGAAGGAAGGGATTGGTTTGAAGCAACTTATGAAGCTGCTTGAGCAGGACATGCTCACCAATGTGAGTCTTCTCAAAATGATCCAGTCGTATCCGGGTCTCATCGAATGCCGCTTTGTACAAAAGGGCGGACATTTGGGAATGTTGCTGTTGCTGCCGACAACGGCGCTGCCGTATGACCGTTTGACGTATCCTGACGCCGATTATGCCGTTTTTCTGGACTGTACGGATGTTGAGCTTATCCCTGAGCTGCTGCCGTATATACCGGCCGGGTCGCGAGTCATCTTCAAGCTGCAAAGGCCGAGCTATGCGCGGAAACTGGCCGAGTGGTGCGACTTGCAAAAAGCGCGATCGTTTTATTCGTATACGTCTCCGTCTGGCGCAACAGGCTCTGTAGACCCTCATGTTGTCATAAGCGGCAAATCGGAGGCAAATGTGATGCCGCTCTGGCTCGATAACAGCTACGAGGAGGAGGAGATCCGCTCTTATTTTCAAAACGGAGCAAGCTCCTTTACGATGTATGAGGATGGTTTGCCGGTCAGCAGCTGTCTTGTGTTCCAAAATTATAAGCAAATTTGGGAGATCGGGGCTGTCCATACGCGGGAGGAACGGAGGGGGCACGGGCTAGCCAAGCGGGTAGTCGGCGCGGCGGTGTTTCATTTGATAAGCAGAGGGCTCGTACCACGCTACCAAGTGCTGGAGACGAACCATGCATCGATCCGCCTGGCGGAATCGGCCGGTCTCATCCGGTTTGTGGAGCTGGGGCACTATATCGCCGAGTTTAAGTGAAAGTTCCGAATGACAGTTGGCGGAAATTATGGTATTATTGTTTCATCAATCGGAATTTAGTTTCATTGGATGAAACAAAGAGGTGAAAGGCGATGACGTTTCGTTTTGTAGGTATCGACCATGTTCAGTTGGCGGCTCCAAGCGGCTGCGAACAGGAGGCAAGGCGCTTTTTCGGCGAGCTGCTGGGGATGCCGGAGCTGGAAAAGCCGGAAGTTTTGCGGAAGCGTGGGGGTGTCTGGTTTCAATGCGGGGCGCAGCAGCTGCATATCGGCGTGCAAGGCGAGTTTGTGCCCGCGTTGAAGGCTCACCCTGCTTTCGAGGTAAGCGGTTTGGATGCGCTGAGAAGCAAGCTGGAGGCAAGCGGGGTCCCCGTCGTTTCCGACGAACCGATTGCGGGCGTTACGCGATTCCATATTAGCGATCCGTTCGGCAACCGGATCGAGCTTGTGGAGCAGAAAGGGTAAGTCATGCTTTTCTGCAAGGTTGCTCCAACCTGACCATTATTGCGTTTACCTATAAGAACGATAGATTTTATATCTTTGTAATGCGAAGTGATTTGTGCAAGAATGATAGTAAGCAGGAGAAGGTTTCCGAACTAAATTTTTCTAGGAGTGAATGGTAATGGCTGATACGAAAAAAATCGCGGTTCTCCCCGGCGACGGCATCGGACCGGAAGTAGTAGCCGAGGCGCTTAAAGTGCTGAAGAAAACGGAAGAGCTGTTTGGCTACAAATTCGAAACGGAGTCCGGCTTGTTCGGCGGCATCGCGATCGACGAAAGAGGAACGCCGCTTCCGCAGGATACGCTCGATATTTGCAAACGCGCCGACGCCGTATTGCTTGGTGCGGTTGGCGGACCGAAATGGGATAACAACTCGAAGGAGCTTCGTCCGGAAACGGGTCTTCTCGGCATTCGCAAAGCGCTTGGCCTGTTCTCGAACATTCGCCCCGCGGTCATTTTCGACTGCTTGAAGGAAGCTTCGACGCTTAAGCCGGAAGTGCTTGAAGGCACCGACCTGATCGTCGTTCGCGAGCTGACGGGCGGCATCTACTTCGGCGAGAAGTTCCGCCGCGAAACCGATAACGGTCAAGAAGCGGTCGATACTTGCGTATACAACGTGAAGGAAGTCGAGCGGATCGTGCACCAGGCGTTCCAGATCGCCCGCACCCGCCGCAAGAAGCTTTGCTCCGTCGACAAGGCGAACGTGCTCGAGACGTCCCGCCTGTGGCGCGAAACGGTTAACAAAATCGCTCCGGAATATCCGGATGTCGAGCTCGAGCACGTGCTCGTCGACAACTGCGCGATGCAGCTGCTGCGCCGTCCGTCCAGCTTCGACGTCATCGTGACGGAGAATATGTTCGGAGACATTTTGAGCGACGAAGCGGCGATGCTGACCGGTTCGATCGGGATGTTGTCCTCGGCTTCGCTCGGCGAAGGCAGCTTCGGCCTGTACGAGCCGGTACACGGCTCTGCGCCGGATATCGCCGGTCAAGGCATTGCCAACCCGATCGCGACGATTTTGTCCGTAGCGCTTATGCTCAAGCTGTCGTTCGGCTACCAGGAAGCGGGAGACGTCATCGAAAATGCCGTCAAGTCGGTTCTTGATGCGGGTCACCGCACCGGCGACATCGCCGTAGACAAGAACAAGGCGATCGGCACGACTGCGATGGGCGATTTGATCGTAGACGCAATGAACAAGTAAACTGCTATACGCACAATCCCTCGGGCGATAAGTCGCTCGAGGGATTTTTTGGCTTATTTGGCTGCCGGAAATCACAATATTTTTTTGACTTTCCCGATTCGGAATGATACGATTCTACTCGTGAGCATGAGTACTTTGCTGCACGATACATAAGATGCATAACAGTTGATTTGAAGCCGATGATCGTTAACAGGTACATGCTCCCCTTGCCTGCCTCATGCAGGTGGGGGGATTTTTGCAAAACCGGTTCCATGGAAGGCGCGTCATCGACATATGTGAGGGGGAAGCGGGATGCCAATACGCTTGCGCGAGCCCATACCGCCATTTGCGGACGTCCCGGATTGGGTGAACGGTGCAATCGACAAGTCGGAGCTGAAGGGCCGCCCGGTGCTTGTCCACTTCTGGGCGATCAGCTGTTATTTGTGCAAGGAAGGCTTGCCGTTTGTAAACGAATGGAGAGACAAGTACGCCGAGCCGTATCGTCTGCAAGTTGTCGGCGTCCACTCGCCACGCTCCGACAAGGACAAAGATCCGGAAACGGTACGCGGTGCGATTCGGCAGTACGACTTGAAGCATCCGGTCGCGATCGACAACGATCTGACCATAACCGATTCGTTCATGAACGAATATGTGCCGGCTTATTATTTGTTCGACGCCGAAGGCCAGATGCGCTTTTACGGGGCGGGCGAGAAGGCGATCCGTATGGTGGAGCAGCGGCTTCATAAACTATTGGGGCCGAAACCATAATATAGGTTTGAACCTATTCCGGGAGGGACTATCCAGTGAACGTACCAGATCAACTGAAGTACAGCGAAGAGCATGAATGGGCCAGATTGGAAGGAAACCGCGTGACGATCGGGATTACCGACTTCGCCCAAAACGAGCTCGGCGATATCGTATTCGTGGAACTGCCCAAGGTTGGCGATACGCTCGAATTCGGCGAGCCGTTTGGCAGCGTGGAGTCGGTGAAAACCGTATCCGAGCTGTACGCCCCGGTTTCGGGCAAAGTCGTGGAAGTGAACGGCGGTCTGGAAGATGCTCCAGAGCATGTCAACAAAGCTCCATACGGCGAAGGCTGGATGGTTGTAGTCGAGCTGAATGACGTGTCCGAGCTGGACAACCTGTGGAGCGCAGAACGATATAAGGAAACGTACGGACAATAAGGTCCGGGTTTATAGACGGCAAGGGCGCGAACGGTAATGGCTTCGACGGAAGCGGGTACCGGTTCGCGTCTTTTCCTTTTGGCTTCAAGTTGTATGAAATTCCTGATAATGGACAAGCGGCGGAAGAGGAATTAACCGTATTGAAAGCGAATACGTTAAATAGAAAAAAAGCTGCACAGCCTTGCATGGGCAAATATCGGAAAGGAGGATGCGTGGCGATGAGCTTTTGCTGCGGAGCCAGCATGATCGGCACGAAAGGGACGCTGCGGCATATCGGGACGCATATTCATAATGTTCCGTTGTTGTTCTGCCCCGTCTGCCATCGTGTCGAAGTGCATTATATGGTGGAAAGCGAATACGAAATATTGGCCGAGTACGCCCACGGCGACCATGCGCCGGAAGTCGATTTCCAGGATTATGTGGAGGACAAGTCGAGCGAGGGGTTGTACGAGAACTGTGTCAATGTAGAATCCGAGGAGCCGGCCGACGTCGTCATGAATCAAATCGATATGGCGCTCGATCTGCTGTCGGTCGCCAAACAGCTAAAGGATGAGGAATGGGAGAAGCAGCTGAAGAAACGGCTGACCGCGTTAAACGAACGACGCAATAAAATGCGCAAAAAGGCGTTCTCGGCGGGTACCCCCAAGTAGCTGAAATCCGCGTCTCTTCCCAGGAAGAGACGTTTTGCATGTAACCCGGCTGCACCCGGAGCAGGCCCCTGCTATTAGTCCTATAAACGTCCGGACAAGCTAGGTAAAGAGTCAGATATGGCGACCAGAAAGCGGCGCGCGTTCTGCTGCCATAAAAATGTATGCTATAATACAAGGATCGGGTTCGGCTGACCCCCATATCTGCGAGGGTGAACTCGAAACATGTATTGTGAGGTGGAATGTTTGCTGCTCGTCTTGTTCAAGAAGTTTCTCGGAAAACGCCAGTCTCACGACACTTCCGATATACCGGATTCTCCGGAACAAAAGGTGATGCAAATTCAAGATGGAAACATCCGTCTGAGAAACCAATTTATTACCGACTATCAACCGTATGTAGCCAAGGTTACAAGCCGTTTCTGCAAACGATATATCGATCCTTCCAAGGACGACGAGTTCAGTATCGCTCTCGGCGCTTTTAACGAAGCCATCAACCAGTTTTCCCCGCAATCGGGAAGATCTTTTTTGAGCTTCGCCGAAACGGTCATACGCCGAAGATTAATCGACTTTATTCGCAAGGAGTCCCGCTTTACGGGGCAAATCCCGTATAGTTCTTTCGAAGTGGAGGATGATGAGGACAGTATTGTCAATCCCGTCGAGGTTCACCAGGCGATTGAACAGTACGAGAAAGAAAAAACAACCCAGGAACGGCGAAGCGAAATTGTGGACTTCAACCGCTGTTTGCAGGATTTCGGGATATCGTTCGGCGACCTGGTCGAAGCTTCTCCCAAGCATAGCGATTCCAGAGACGCTTTGTTCGAGATCGGGGCTCTGCTGGCGCGCGATAGTACGATGATGTCGATCGTGCTCAGCAAGAAGATGCTGCCGATCAAGGAGCTGCTGGGGCAGGTGAAAGTATCCCGGAAGACGCTGGAGCGCAACCGTAAATTTATTATTGCGGTCGCCCTGATTTACAGCGGGCCTTACCCGTATTTGAAGCATTATTTGAACATCCCGGAAGTTCACGAAGGAGGGGAGTAAGTGAGCGTGCATAAAGGTATTGTGATGGAATTGACCGAGGCGGATCTGGTCGTACTTACACCGGACGGTCAATTCAAAAAAGTTCCCCGCATGGGGCGTGCATGCCAGATCGGAGAAGAAGTTTTGTTCTCCACTCCTCCGTTTCGCCTGAAAAGACCCGTTTTTTCCGCCGTATTAGCCATGAGCGCAGCTGTCCTCTTTTGCCTCGTCATTTTTACCGGCCTGGGGGGCAATCTGGAGGGGGTCAAGCCGATCGTTGCGTATGTGACGCTTGACATCAATCCGAGCGTAGAGCTTGGCATCGACAAGGATCACAACGTCCAAGAAGCGCGGGGACTTAATGATGACGGCACCGCCCTGCTATCGACCATCAACGTACGGGGCAAGCCGCTGGCAATTGCTACGGAAGTCATCATGGATCAAGTGGAACAAAAGGGGTATTTCGGCAAAGACGAAGGAGATATTATTATTTCCAGCACGAAAGTGTACGAGGAAGCGAAGATAGACGAGAGCAACCTCGGCCAAATTGTGACGGACACCGTGTCCAAGCATATCGGAACGACTCATCCGCAAGCTTCCTCGAATATTCAGGTCACTTCCTTCGTAACGCCTCCGACGATTCGCGAAGAGGCTCTGTCCAAAGGAGTTTCGGCCGGCAAATACGCCGTCTATTTGAGCGCCAAAGATAACGGAAAAGAGATCGACCTGAACGCCTTGAAGGACGATTCCGTACATAAAATAGCCAAAGAGGCGGGCGGAATCGGAGGTCTCCTCAATACGGGCAGCTTGCCGAAAAAAGAAGTGTTATCCGCTTTGCTGGAGCAGGAGAGAAAAGGCGAGCTGGATGCCAGACTGAAGGACAAGAAACAGTCGAACGACGACAAGAAGCAGCCGGTAAAGCCAGCTACAACGACGCCGTCGAAAAACGACAACAAGAATGATAGCAAAAACGATAACAAGAACGACAACAAGAACGACAACAAGAACGACAACAAGAACGACAACAAGAACGACAGCAAGAATGACAGCAAAAACGATAACAAGAATGATAATAAGAACGATAACAGAAACAACGGCGGCGCGACGAATATAGGGCAAAAGCCGGGAACGACGCCTTCCAAAGAGGACGAGAAGAAAAAGCAGGAAGAGGAAAAGAAAAAACAGCAGGAGCTGGATAAGAAAAAAGAGGATGAGCGTAAAAGGGTAGAGGCGGAGAAAAAGAAACAGGAAGAAGAGAAAAAAAGGATAGAGGAAGAGAAGAAGAAGGCGGACGAAAAGAAGAAGCAGGAAGAAGCGAAGAAAAAGCAGGAAGAAGAGAGTAAAAAGCAAGAAGAAGAGAGAAAAAAGCAGGAAGAAGCGAAGAAAAAGCAAGAGGAAGAGAAAAAGAAGCAGGAAGAAGCGAAGAAAAAGCAGGAGGAAGAGAAGAAACGTCAGGAAGATCCAAGAAGAGACGACGACCGGAGATAATTCGCCATCATTCCTGAAGGACGGCTTGGAGCGAACCTTACAGGAGCTTGAACGGAAGCTCTCCGCCATTTCCGAAACTGCAAAACGTGCCGCATCTCCAGGTGGTTTGGGACTGCGGTACGTTTTTCTTTTTTCTTTACTAATTCGACATCGTTCCAATTTATTAGCGGTTATTTGCGATTGACGTCCCCTGGCTAATCACTCTATGATACTGGTAGCTCGCTAGGGATACGTCCGGCAAGGGGCCGGCTGCGCGTAAACATTCAGGTAGAGGTGTGCTTAATGACTCAGTTGAGGAAGCAATACTTACGAGCCCTGACCCAATTTTTCGAGAACGGCAGCAGCGGCTCCCATCATCCGGCAACATCGCTAGGAACCATGCTTCAAACCGTAGAGCCGGAGCAAATCGTTCTGCTGCACGAGCAGAGCATTCACACGATTACCGCTAGCGTAGAGCCGGAAGAGGCGCTGCGCTATTACCGCCTGTCTTTGCTGTTTCTGATGGAGCTGCTGGCCCATTACCGCTTCAAATTTCAGCACGTTCCGAACCAGGAGCGGGTGCTGGAGGAGCTGCGGGATACGCTGGTCCAGACGCACAGCTCGTTTCAGGCTGTCGCCAGCAAATATGAAAATGTACTGCAGCATATGGATTGCGGCATCATGCTGTTCAACAGCGAAGGATTCATCTCGTTCGTCAACGTGCTCATGGGGCGTTTTCTGGGTGTGCCGCGCAAATCTCTGATCGGGCTCGATATGCGGGCGCTGGCGTCCTCCTCCGAGCTGTCGCGTACGTTCCGGAAGCTGATCGTCAAGCTTCACCGCGAAATGATCTTGTACCGGCTGCGCTATCAGGAGGTCATCGACGAGAACGGCCGCCATTACCTGGTAACCGCAACCTACGGAGAAGAGCTGGACGGAGATATTCTGATCAGCGTCAAAGACGTCACGGAGTTTAAAAAGATCGAGCAATCGGCCTATCAGAACGACAAGCTCGCCATGCTCGGCAAAATCGCCGCCGCCATCGCCCACGAAATTCGGAATCCGCTTACATCGATTCGCGGCTTCATCCAATTGCTGCTCCCCGAGCTGACGCGGGTTGGCAAAGAAGAGTACGCGCGAATCGTCATCGAGGAAATCGACCGGGCCAACCATATTATTTACGAATTTTTAAATTCCTCCAAGCCGTCGACGCCGGACAAGCAGCAGGTGAAGCTGGACCATTTGCTTGCCGAAGTCCGGCTACTTTTCGAGAGCGAGGCGATTATGAAAGGCTGCGATATCGAGCTGGCGCACATCAGTCCGGCTCTCGTCGTATGCGTGGACGTCAAGCAGATGAAGCAGGTGCTGCTGAACATTATCCGCAACTCGCTGGAGGCGATAAGCGGAGTAGCTCGGAAGGAACGAGGCATGATCCGCATTACGGCGGCCGAGCATCATGCCGAGGTTATAATCTGCATTCAGGATAACGGGCCGGGAATGGACTATCATACGCAGTCGAAGCTGTTCGACCCGTTCTTCACAACGAAGCTGGAAGGAACGGGCCTCGGACTGGCCGTCAGCTATCGGATTATTAGAAACCACGGCGGGCATATCCGTGTCGACAGCGAGGTCGGACAAGGCACCCGTTTCAAAATAACGCTGCCGTTATGCTGACGGCGTATGCTACAATAGAAGGAGAGGTCCGTTTCGGCAGAGAGGAGAGCAGCAATGAAATATCGGCCATTCGGCAAAATAGGGGACAGCGTATCGTCGCTCGGGTTCGGGGCGATGAATTTGCCCGGCGTGCCGCTGGAGCAGGCGCGTGAAACGCTCAATTACGCACTCGATCACGGCATTACCTATATCGATACGGCAGCGGCTTATCGGAACAGCGAAGAAATTATCGGCGAATGCATCTCCCACCGCCGGAATGAATACTTTTTGGCTACCAAGACGAACAAGCGCGATTATGCTACGGCGAAAGAGGAAATCGACCGCAGCTTGACACGTATGAAGACGGATGTAATCGATTTGCTGCAAATCCATTACGTCAATTATGTACATGAATTCAAGGCCGCAATGGAGGAGGACGGCGCTTACCGCGCGGCGCTCGAGGCGAAGGAAGCGGGCAAGGTGCGCCATATCGGCATTACCGGCCACCGTCCGGAATTGCTGGCGATGTGGATTCAGAAGGACCAGTTCGATCAGGTGCTGTTCCATTTGAATTTGGCGCAGCCGTTTGCCTTGAACGAGCTTATTCCCGAGATGGTTCGCCGCAATATGGCCCGGGTGGCGATGAAGCCTTTGTCAGGCGGGTTTATTCGACCGGTGGACAAGGCGATTCGTTATCCGTACAGCCAGGACGTTCATGTTATCATATCCGGTATGGTGAGCGTAGAGGAAGTGAAGCAAAACATAGCGGCGATGGAGCGCGAGGTGGAGGAAGCGGAGCGGCGAGAGCTGGAAAATATGGCGCAGAAGCTGGGCGAGCATAACTGCCGCCGCTGCAACTACTGTTCCTGTCCGCTGGGCATCCCGATCCCTGATGTGATGATCTCTAGCGTCGTCCGCCAGGAGCTCGGTTTGCTGGCCAAGGGCGACGGCTTTTATGAGAAGCATAAGGACAAGATTACGGCTTGCGCCGATTACGAACCTTGCAAGGAAACGCCGCTATGCCAAAAGGTGTGCCCGTACCATCTGCCGATGCAATCGGTCATTCAAGCGGCCGCAGCCAGCTATTGAATCTAATAACAAAGCCCGCCTTGCGATAGGCGGGCTTTCATGTCGGGGCTCCCCGCAAAGTATTTGGAATAATCGATTCCCCCGAAAGTGACGTGACCCTTCGTAGCTTAATCCGAATACTTTCGGGGGAACCCCTTGCTTCGAAGCCACGGCTCCACTTTGTGGGGTTATTTATTTATGCTTGCAGCTCTATGCCGCGCGAAGCGACGGCGGCGGGAACGTTCGCCGGTTCCAACTCAACCGTATCGCCAAGCGGAATAATCAGCCGGTTTACTTCATGTACTGTAAACGGCATGCCGACAATGCGTTCCGACAAATTCGGCAGCGATATGCGGACGCGTTCCGAATTTTTGCGTGTTCGTAAATCGTATTTCAGTACGGTCAGAGCCGCGGTATAATCATCGGTAGGAACGGATTCCACGGATGGCGCATGTTCATAGGAAATGATCAGCGATTTCCGGTTCCAGTAAACGGTGCCCGGCTTAAACGTGACGATCAGCCACTCGGGCTTGCCGGAATTGCCGCTGAGCTTGACGACGCTCACGCCGCCCCGCTTCTGGCGCAGTCGCTGGTTCGTTCTCAGATCCGGCAAAAAAGGAACGATGAAGATCGGGATGACGCTGGCAATGTAAAGCAGCAGGGGCGATTCCCGCAGGATGCTGGAAATGAAAAACGCACCGAATACGAGAAGTCCGAATAGCACTAGCCATATGTTTTTCATTTACATGTTTCCCCCATATCAAGTCAAGCATTCGCCAAAATACGCTACTAATTATATCATATGGGCGATAACCTTTGAAGATGCAGTTGCTGGTACGAATTTTGAAATTGTTGCGAAGCGAGGCTCAGTTATGGGGATATTTGGCAAAAAACGTTCGGTTCGCAAACATTCCGCTTATCGCGGAGGAATGATCGCCGCTATTCTGGAAGGGATACCGGCTATTATTATGTTTCAACTGCTAGGTGGGCCTTTCGTCACGGGGTATTTGCTATATTTAGGCGCTACGTCGCTGCAAGTCGGCATTGTGCTGGCGATTCCAAGTCTGGCGAATATGCTGCAGCTTGTAGCGGCGCTGCTGATTCAGCGATTTACGAATCGGAAGCTGCTTTTCACGGTACTCTGCGGGGCGCACCGGCTGCTGTGGCTCGCTGCCGGCGTGCTGCCGATGTTTATTCCGAGAGAACTAGGAGTATCCGTTTACATCGCCGTATGCATCGTTGCTTTTATGTCGCAGGCCATGGGCTCCGTATTCTGGACGTCGCTTATTGCCGATATGGTGCCGGCCAAAGTGCGCGGCAGGTACTTGGGCATCCGCAATACGATTTTGTGGGCAGGAGGCTGCATAGCCATTATGGTGTTCGGCCAGTTGCTGGACCGGCTGCCCGAGCGCCAAGGATTCGAGATCATGTACATGGTGGCCGCCGTTTGCGCCGTGCTCGACATTGCTTTTTTCCTGCTGTACCCGAACCGGCCGTTCGAGAAATCGCAGCAAAGCGGGACGAAGGAAATGCTGGCGATTCCGTTCCGCCACAAGCCTTTTTTGAAATCGATGCTGTTTATATCGCTGTGGCTGTTTTTGCAGGGGATTTCCGTTCCTTTTTACAGCTACGTCATGCTGAACGTAATGAACGTAAGCTACAACTGGATCGCAATTGCAACGATGACTCAGAATGTGGCGATGATGGCCGGGTATTTTATGTGGGGCAACCTGAATGCGAAGATCGGTTCGAAGACGCTGCTGTTCTGGACGCTGCCGGTCATCGCCGCGGCTTGTATGGGCTGGGGGCTGCTGCCGCTTTTCCCCGATATGGGTGTGCTCCTGCTGATTCATGCGCTGATCGGAATCGGCACAGGAGGGTTTAACCAGCTGATGTTTAATTTCGTCATCGGAGATACGCCGAAGAGCGAGCGGCCTGTATTCATCGCGGTTTTCTACGCGCTGACGGGGCTAGCCGGTTTTCTTGGCCCGCTTCTCGGTGGCGCGATATACCGGTTGAGCGTGGATATGCCGGTATGGGTGCAGCTGTTCGGCGTTTCGCTCGGCGTAGGCGTCGTCCTGCTGGCCGTGGCGGCGCTAATCGGCTCGAAAGTGCTGCTGGATTCGGATACGTTGCCGCGCCGTAGGCGGAAAGCGGCAGGATGGGGGAGAGGGGCATGAAGAGAAAGGTAGCGATAATCGGCTTGGGGGATATTGCGGAGAAGGCGTATTTGCCGGTCGTGGCGGTTCACCCCGGACTGGAAATCGTCGGGATCGCAAGCCGCTCGCCGGAAACAGTGGAGCGGGTAGGGCAGGCATACCGGCTCCCCGGAGGCACGACGGATCTAGGCGAGCTGCTGGACCGCGAGCTGGATGCCGTCTTTGTACACAGCCCGACGGAAACACATGCAGATATTGTGCAGCGTTGTCTGGAACGAGGCGTCCACGTGTATGTGGACAAGCCGCTGTCTTACAAGCTGGAGGAATCCGAGCGGATGGCGGAGCTCGCGACGAAGCGCGGCAAGCTGCTGGCCGTAGGCTTCAACCGCCGGTTTGCGCCGATGTACGTACAGGCGAAGAACTGGCTGGAGGCGGGCGGAGGTTTCGATCTGTGCGTCGCCCAGAAGCATCGGGTGTCGAGGCAGAAGCTGATGGCGAAAGAAACGATGTACGACGACATGATCCATATGATCGATCTGCTGCTCTGGCTAGGAGCCGGGGCCTACGAGGTGATGGGCTGGCTCGGCGAGAAGGACGAGGACGGCCGGCTGCTTCATGCGTCGGGCAGCCTGCGGTTCGGCCGCTCGGTATCGCTCGTCAGCATGAATCGGAGAGCCGGCGGCGATCTGGAGAGGCTGGAGCTGCACGGAGGAGGCCGTTCGGCCGAGATCGTCAATATGGAAGCGGGCGTGCTGCGGGATAAGCGCGAAGGAGAGCGGAGCCTGCGGTTCGGCAGTTGGGAGACAATCTCCCACCGCCGCGGCTTCGCAGGCATCGTCGACCATTTTCTCGCTACGCTCGATAATCCGGACGACTGCCAAGTTCGCGCCGATCGCGTGCTCGAGACGCACCGGCTTGTGGAAAGGTTAAGCAGTATGTGAAAGCTCGGCAAATTCAGACGGTTCTTGCGAAAAGCGGGAGCTGTCTTTTTGTCGTTATTTGCCCCAACAGTATAGACGATGCCGGAACGTGGTGTATAATAAACTCTTGTAAACATCGCCCGGCTTCTCTGAGAGTGGGAGGCACACCGGATGAACCGTACGGCCACAAGGAAGCCGCCTGTTCGGCGTATTTTTGCGGCGGCTGGCCTTCGTGCGGCGTCATTTCGGAAATAGACAAGGAGCTGAAAGATTGTTTTGCTGTGGGAAAAAGTAAAGACCGGCTGGCTGTCCAATCCGCGCAGAGACATACTGTCGGGAATGACGGTCGCGATTGCCCTTATTCCGGAGGCGATCGCCTTTTCCATTTTGGCCGGGGTCGATCCGATGGTCGGGTTGTACGCCTCATTCATTATCGCCGTTACGATCTCGTTTACGGGAGGCCGGCCGGGGATGATCTCCGCCGCAACCGGGGCGATGGCTTCGCTTATGGGGCCGATTATCGCCAAATACGGAATCGAATATTTGTTTGCCGCTTCGATCCTTACGGGACTGCTTCAATACGCGATGGGCGTGCTGAAGTTCGGCAAGTTTATTACGTTCATCCCGCATTCGGTCATGACCGGCTTCGTTAATGCGCTTGCAATCATTATTTTTATGGCGCAGCTTCCGAACTTCAAGGGAGCGGGTCTATCGATGTATTTGCTGCTGATCGGTACGCTCGCGATCGTGTACCTGTTCCCGCTGCTGACGAAGTCGGTTCCTTCGGCGCTTGTGGCGATCATAGCGATGACGATCGTATCCGTGACGCTTCACTTGGACGTGCGCACGGTCGGCGACATGGGCGCGCTGACGCAATCGCTGCCGTTTTTCCACGTTCCGGATATCGAGCTATCGATCCAGGCGCTCTGGCATATATTGCCTCACTCGCTAGCGCTGGCTGTCGTCGGCATGACCGAAACGCTGATGACCGCCTCGATTGTGGATGAGATGACCGAGACGCACAGCGACAAAAACAAAGAAATTCGCGGGCAAGGCATCGCGAATGTGCTGACCGGCTTTTTCGGCGGTATGGCGGGTTGTGCGATGATCGGCCAAACGGTCATCAACGTCAAGTCGGGCGGGCGCACGCGCTTGTCGACGTTCGTTGCGGGAATATTCCTGCTGTTTCTGATCCTCGTGCTCGGCGGCGTTGTGAAGCAAATTCCGATGGCTGCTCTGGTCGGTGTGATGATCATGGTGTCGGTCAGTACGTTCGATTGGAGCTCGCTTCGCAGCTTGCCCAAGACGCCGCGAAGCGACGCGCTTGTTATGATCGTTACCGTGGCGATTGTAGTCGCGACTTCGGATTTGGCGATCGGGGTACTCGCGGGCGTTGTGCTCAGTTCGGTCATTTTTGGCTGGAAATCGGCGAAAATCAAGGCTAGTGCCGAAACGGCCCCGGACGGAACGAAAACATACCGGATTTCCGGACAGCTCTTTTTCGGAACGATGTCGCACTTCGTCGAGCTGTTTGACTACAAAAAAGATCCGGAGCAGGTTGTGATCGATTTCGGCGCCTCCCACGTCTGGGATCAATCGGCCGTAAAGGCCATTGCGAAGGCGAAGCTCAGGTACGCGCAATACGGCAAAACGGTGACGATCGCCGGGCTGAACGAAGAAAGCCGGAAAATGGTCGAACTCGTCGGACTAGCCGCGGGTTCCGGGCATTGATACGAACATAGAAAAAAAGCAACCCCTGCAAACCGTTCTCGCACGGAGAACCTCGCGGGGGTTGTTTGTTGTAAATGGCATTAAGATCTTAATTTGAGCTTGCCATAGCTGTATCGTGCGCCTCGCACGCCTCGGAGCAGTAGCCATGCTTCGATGTCAGGCAGTCGTCGCATACCAGATGCTGATGGTGACAGCTGTCGTCGGCGCAGTTGATGTAGCGGTCCGTCTTGGCGCCGCAATGGTGGCATTCGCCGATGAGAACATGTTCGTCGGTTTGGTTGATCCGCACCGAGATGCGCTCGTCGAACACGTAGCAGTTCCCGTCGAATCCCCGGCCCTGCACTTCCGGGTCGTGGCCGTACGTAACGATGCCGCCGTCGAGCTGATGCACATCGGGAAACCCTTCTTCCTTGAGGACGGCGGTCAGCATTTCGCAGCGGATGCCGCCGGTGCAATAGGTCAATATTTTTTTATCCTTCAAATCTGCCATATTGCTGCGAATCCACTCCGGAAACTCACGGAACGAATCGACGTCCGGCCGGATTGCATTGCGAAAATGGCCAAGATCGTACTCGTACCCGCTGCGCCCGTCGAGCACGACAACATCCTCTTGCTGCATAGTTTCGTAGAACATCTTCGGCGAGAGTCTTCCGCCGCCATCCGTACCGGGATCGAGCTTCCGGGTGTAGCGAAGCGTCACGAGTTCTTGTCTGTGGCGGACGAACAGCTTCTTGAACGCATGTCCTTCAGACGGATCGATTTTGAACACCATATCGGCAAATAAAGGATTGGCTCTCATATGTGCCATGTAGCGTTCGGTTTGTTCAATTGTTCCGGACAGTGTTCCGTTGATGCCCTCGCTGGCGATCAAAATACGCCCCTTGACACCGAGCTCCTTCGTGTATTGCAGATGTTCAGCGGCGAAAGCCTCGGGGTCGGCTATCGGAATATATTTATAGAACAGCAAAATTTGATATGGATTCATATGATTCAGTCACCTCTTCATCCTATCATTGTACCGTTACATGTATACATAGTCAACATTTAAGTATGTTAAGTTTTGGCTGTATGTTGCGTTTCTCCCCGTGCAACGCCAGCTGCGGTCTTCTTGCCCAACACCAACTGGGAAATGACATAAAACACGAGGAAAGCGATCATAAAACATGCGGAATAGCGGTACATGAGCGCGTACGTGCTGTGCGATGCGATTACTCCGAGCGTCATGGCTCCTACGGCCACGCCAAAGTCGAGCGCATTGTAGTACAGGCTGTTAACCGTGCCGTGATGCTCCGGCGCCGAGTCGCGCAGCATCCATGCCTGAAGCGTCGGCTGTATCGCGCCGAAGCCGAGGCCGTACACGAGGGCGGATATAATCAGCACGGTCGTGTTATTCGCAAACGACAAAATCAGCAGACCGGCAAACACGCAAACCGCCGCCGGAATCAATACTGCGGCATGGCCTTTGCTGTCGAACAGACGTCCGGATATCGGCCGGATGATCAGAACGGTAAACACATTAAACAAAAAAAACAAACCGACATGAGCCAAATGCGCTTCTTTGCCGAACAGGGCGAGGAAGCTGAGCAGGCCGCCGTAGGTGATCGACACAAGCGTATTCAGCAGTGCAGGGATGAGCAATTTGCCGTTAAAAGGCTTCTTGCCGCTACCGGCTGTGGCCGATTGGTTCGGCGCCGATTTGCGTGGCTGGGCGGCCGGTATGGCGCGGAACCCCAGCAGCAGCGGAATGACAAGCGCAGTCGAGATGGCGCCAAGTGCCGTAAGCGGGGCGAAGCCGTAGCCGTCCAGCACGGAGAGTCCGATCATCGGCCCGAACGACATGGCTAGACTGGTCGACAAGCCAAAATAGCCGATTCCTTCGCCGATGCGGCCATGCGGGATAATTTGCGAAACGAATGTCGGCATGATCGTGCTGCCGACCCCGAAGCCGACTCCGTACAAAATACGAAGGAGCAGCAGCATTTCGATCGAATCTGCAAATGAGTACAGCGCCGTTGCCGCAGCGCCGACAAGCAGACCGCAAAAAAGGAGCACGTTGCGGTGCACCTTTTTCATGAGCCGGGCCGTAATGAGCCGGGCGACGATCGCCGCAAGGGCGAACACGCTTGTGACCAGGCTCACGGTAAAGTCACCGGGAGCAAAACGATCCTTCGTGTACGTTGGAAGCGGGGACAGCAGCATTTGCAGGCAAAGAAACATGAGAAAATAGCTTAGCGTGATGACGATAAAAGATCTTGTCCACAATTTTGGAGTATTGGTTTGAATAGATGATTGTATCGGGTCAGACATTTTTAATTTACATCTCCTGTTCGATTTCGGTAGGGCAGCGGTAAGTGGCGGTTAGGCGTCAGGGGTCTCCATATGGTCAATCGTGTCGCCAATGCGGCGCAGCAGCAGCAGCAGTTGCTCGTACTCGGCGGTGCTCAAGGCAGTCGTGGCGTCGGCAACGGTTTGCCGTTCGATCGGTTCGGTTTGTTCCAGCAGTTCCTTGCCGGCATCCGTAATGAAAACGACAAAAGATCGCCGGTCCGTTTTGCCGATCTGTTTCGTAACGAAGCCCTTGCTCTCTAGCGTTTCGAGAATGCGCCCTGTTGTAGGCTTGTCCTTGCCCGAGCGGGCCGCAATTTCGGTCTGGATCATGCCCTCGCGCTCATGAATGCAGTACAGCACCATCCATTGCTCCGGCGTAATATCGTAAGGCTTGAGCCTTTGCGTAAACAGATGCGACAGCTTCCGCGAAGTCAGTCCCATCATAAACCCGGCGGAACGATCCAGGATGCTGGCGGAAGACGTTTCGTTTATCATTGTTTCACCTTCTTGAGAAAATAGTTGTCTTAACAATTATATGTATGACAATTAATTATGTCAACAAGCCCATGCAAAAAGCGCCACCTTTAAGATGGCGCAAGTTTTGGAGTCAAAAGCGTTCAAGGAACCGGGCAGAGCAACCGCTATTTAGGCGGTGTTAAGCTCATCTTTGAAGGATGCCGGTAGAGATTTCTCTTATTCATAAACCGTTTGCGGAAAAACTCGTTCAGCGGCCGTTCGACCCAGCGGTAGAAAAGCAGGCACAGGCCAAGCGCTGCCAGAAGGCAGATCGAAATCGTTACTCCTAAACCAAGCGTACCCGGAAGTTGAGCGGCTCGAGCCAGCTTGAATGTAATAGACAGAGCCGGCAGGCTGGCCAGCAAGATCGAATACGAGGCGTCACCCATCGCAGCGAGCGGCTTCAAGTAACGCGGTTCCTTGCCGCTCCAAGTCGTGATGCCGACCAGCAGGAGCGCCGAACCCAATGAATGCAGCAGCTCCGCTTGCGGAATGTTCCGCAGCTCGAACCTCGCCACCCACAGCACGACGTATACGGCAGCGCCGGACGTTACCCACCACGCATGACGCTTTACCGGAAAGCTCTGCACCGCGATGGCGATCAAGATGCCGATGACAAACTGAAGATGATACGACCCGAACAAAAAGGAAAGCATCGTGCTTGCTTTCAATTCAATCCAGCCGAACATATTCAGCACGATAATGGTCATCCAGGACGAGTAAATCGCCACCAGCACTTTATCTTTCCAGATGAAAACGAGCGAGTACACGAGGTAAAACAGGACGATGTAGCTGAGCGACCAGGCGACGCCCAGTATCGGACCGTGGTCTTGCGGCCACAGCAGCAGCGACTTCAAGATAGCGGAAGGGTCCCGTTCGAAGCCGACGCCGAACGACGGCACGAGAAAATAAATCGGCATAACCGCAGCCATAACGAGCCAATATAAAGGATAGATGCGGGCAAACCGCTTTAGCAAAAACGTCCCGAACATGCCGCGGTTTCCCCACTCCCGGCGATAGAGCGTGTGCATCAAATAACCGGTGAGGACGAAAAAAAACGTGTAGGCGCCGGAACGCCCCATTTCGCCCACGCCCAAGTAATCGTAATCGAAATATCGCAGCCCCGTCTGGGATGCGTGGAACAGTAAAACTAAAAAAACGGCCGCGCCGCGGGACGTCTGTATCATGAATTTGTTAGGTTTTACAGTCACATCTTCGGCCTCTTTCGTTGTGGTTTGCTCATCTCGCAAACAAATTATGCCAGAGCAACATTTCGCTTAAGTGAACGGATGCTGAAAACAAGCTTAAAGCAACCTTAAAACAAGCTGAAAAACAATGAAATCCAGTTTTATCCTGTATTTTCTAGTTAAGATATTGAGGTATTGACAACCGGCCATTTGTGTATTATCTTTAAATTAAGATTCTTGATATAAAATAAATTGCAAACCTATATATCCATTTCAAAGGAGTGCTGCCTTATGACAACCACATTCAGATCGATCGAAGGAACGTTTCACGGAGCGCCCGCGCATATGGTCGGGGACGGCTTTCGCGTATCCAACTACTTTCCGTCCGGCACCAACTTCGGACAGCGGTTTAGCCCGTTCATTCTGCTTGACTATAACGCCCCGTTCGCATTCCCGCCAAGCGACGAAGTGAAAGGGGTGGGCGCGCATCCGCACCGCGGATTCGAAACGGTCTCGATCGCCTATGAAGGCTCGGTCGAACACCATGACAGCTTCGGTAATCACGGGATCGTCGGCCCCGGCGACGTCCAGTGGATGACAGCCGGATCGGGCCTGCTGCATAAGGAATACCACAGCAAGGAATTTTCGAAAAGCGGGGGAACGTTTCATTTCATTCAGTTATGGGTCAATCTGCCGCGCGCCTACAAAATGCATGAACCGAGGTATCAGGAGCTGCTGAAGAAAAACATGGGCAACGTCCAGCTTCCCGACGATGGCGGAACGGTGCGGATTATTGCCGGCGACTACGAGGGGGTGAAGGGTCCGGCGTTAACCTTTACGCCGATTCATCTGTTCGACATTGCTTTTAAAGCGGGAGGCAAGTCGCGCTTCGCGCTGCCGCAGACTTACAATACGGCCGCTATGGTGCTGAAGGGCAGCGCCACAATCAACGAATTGAAGCAGGCATCGGCAGGAGACTTTGTACTATTTGCGAATGAGCCCGGGGACATTATGATCGAAGGGCATACGGACGACACGCTCGTGCTTGTGCTCAGCGGCGAACCGATCCACGAGCCGGTGTTCCAGCACGGACCGTTCGTCATGAACAGCCGCGAGGAAATCATTCAGGCGTTCCAGGACTTTCAAGCGGGCAAAATGGGCAATCCCGATTTTTGACTCCAGTCGAACGGAAGCGGTCGATCTGCTACAATAATTGAAGAGACGTTTGTCAAACGGATCGGTCCGGTATAGGCCGGTCCGCTTTGAGTTTTGACGGATATGGGAGTGTAGCGGATTGGACGAATGGCTGGTATTAGAGCAAATTGCCAAAATTCGAATGGATAGACCCGGCGAATATTTGTTCCGGGAGATAACGGCCCAGGTCGAACCGGGGCAGCGAATCGCCATTCTAGGCACGTCGGGGCAAGGGAAAAGCACGCTGCTGCGCATCCTGGCCCGGCTCGATACGCAAAGCGAAGGCGCCATCCGGTTAGCCGGGCGGGAAGCGCGGGACTGGAAGCCGGCGGAATGGCGGCGGCGCATTGGCTACGTGGCCCAGCAGCCGGTCATGCTGCCCGGAACGGTGGAGATGAATCTGAAGGCGGCAAGCGACCTGCATGGGAAGCCGTTCAACCGGGACTTGGCGGAGCGCTGCATGGATGCGGCCGGTCTCGGCGGGCTGGATTGGCGGAAGCTGGCGGGAGAGCTGTCGGGTGGCGAGAAGCAGCGGACCGCTCTCGTCCGCTCCATGCTGCTGGAGCCGGAGGCGATGCTGCTGGATGAGGTCACGTCGGCACTGGACCCGGCCAGCAAACGGGCTGTGGAGCGGCTGCTGGGCGAGTGGTCGGAGCAGAGGGGAACGGCGCTATTATGGGTGACCCACGATTTGGAACAAGCGCGCCTGGGCTGCGATACGGTCTGGTTCATGGCCGACAACCGGCTGCTGGAAGCCGGTCCGGCGCCCGCCTTTTTCCGTGCTCCGGCGACGGAGAAGGCGCGTGAGTTTGTACGCTCGCTGCATGCCGAAGGGAGATCTGCGGGCCATGTCTAATTGGGCGTTGGTATGCACGCTTGTATTTGTAGGGGTCACGATGGCGCTTTCGCTGCGGCAGAAGCTGGGACTGGAAAAAGAAATCGCCGTCGGCACGATACGGTCCGCCGTTCAATTGCTGCTCGTCGGCTATGTGCTTCATTTCGTATTCGATACGAACCATCCGCTCTTCATCGTACTGATCGTAGCGGGCATGATCGCGGTCGCCGCCTGGAACGCCGGCTCGCGGGCGAAGCATATCCCCGGCATCCGCCTGCGTATCGCGGTTTCCCTCGCCTGCACCGAAGCGGTCACGATGGCGCTGCTGCTCGGTTTTGGGATCATCGACCCGACGCCGCAATATATCATACCGGTCAGCGGTATTACGATCGGCAGTTCGATGATCGTGTGCGGCTTGTTTCTGAACCAGATGAAGCGGGAGATGGAAGCTTCCCGCGGCGAGATCGAGGCGCTGCTCTCGCTCGGCGCGTCAGCCCGGCAAGCCATACGGGCATCGGTCAAGCGCTCGGTGCGCTCGAGCATGATTCCGACGATCGATGGCATGAAGACGGTAGGGCTCGTCCAACTGCCTGGCATGATGACCGGCATGATCGTAGCCGGGGCCGATCCGATCGAAGCGGTGCGGTATCAAATTTTGATTATGTTCGTGCTTGCTTCGTCGGCCGCTTTGACTGCGATGCTGCTCGGACGGCTCAGCGAACGGCTCTGGTTTACGAAGGACGAATGCCTTCGTCTGCCGGAAGGTCGCCATACAAGCTGAAGTCGCGCGGTTAGTAATCTTCAAGCTACCGTCTTAGCTCCGGCAACCGTGCTTTTTATCCGGCGCTTCTTGTGAGACAATGGAATTTAGAGAGATCAGATCAATACTTCGGGGGCCCTGCCATGTAACCGGACCACATGATCCGGAAAGCTGACGTTACTGGGCGGTTCTCGGTACGAGGAGAGCATAAGACTTGAAAAGCCGTACCGTACTACTTATCGTTTCGATTTTGCTCGTGTACGTGGCTCTGACGATCTTTATCGGTTGGAACGGGTTCGTGTTCTGGACAACGGCCGTAACGGATCAGGCGGATTGGGCGTTCTGGACCTTGTACCCCTTCATCGCATATGGCTATTTGGCCGCCATGCTGCTGCGCCGCGTACTGCCTTACGGGCTGTACAAGCTTGTTAAGCTGATCGGCTCCTACGGGCTCGCGGTGCTGATGTATTCGCTGCTTACGCTGCCGCTGGCCGATCTTCTGTACGTTTTGCTGCGCTGGGGCGGTGTGGATTCAGCCAGAGCGATTCAGGGAATCGGCTCTGCCGAGCTGCTGCTCTTGGCCGGCATTATACTTCTCGGCTCGCGCAATGCCTGGAGTCCGGTTGTACGCCGCTACGACATCCGCGTCGCCAAGCAGGCCGGGGCGCGCAAGGAGCTGCGACTTGCCGTGGCGTCGGACCTGCATCTCGGAACGATCGTGGGCAAACGGCATATTCACAGGCTGCTGCGACGTGTGGAGGCGCTAAAGCCGGATCTCATCCTTTTGCCTGGAGATGTGCTTGACGATAGCATCGATCCGTTTATCCGCGAGCGGATGGATGATGTGCTGCGGAATTTGCGGGCTCCGCTCGGCGTATATGCGTCGCTCGGCAACCATGAGTACATCGGCGGACATATCGACGAATATTTGAAACGGATGCAGGCGATAGGCATTGAAGTGCTCGTCGACCGTATCGTGAGCGTGGATGCAACCTTCTATGTCGCCGGCCGCAAAGACGCAGCTGTCGCCCGCTTCGACCCAGGAGGCCGACTCGCCATAGACGAGCTGCTGGCAGAAGCGGACAAGTCGCTGCCGATCGTGCTGCTCGATCACCAGCCGCGCCAGCTTGGCGAGGCGGAGAAGGCGGGCGTCGACCTGATGCTATCGGGGCATACGCATCGCGGGCAACTGATGCCGGGCCATCTCATTACACGCCGCATTTTCGAGCTGGACTGGGGTTACTTACGAAAAGGCGCGATGCACGCAATCGTGTCTTGCGGCTTCGGCTCCTGGGGACCGCCGCTGCGAATCGGCAGCCGTTCCGAGCTGCTCGATATTCGCATTGTTTTTGGAGATGTTGAATAGAGCGGAGTTCCCGCAAAACCTTGATCGGCATTTGCCCTTCAAGGTTTTTTTGTTATTGGTTTTCCGGACGGTTTTTCTTTCTTGCGCACCGACAGCCGCATTCATGAACGGAGGGCCGCGGCCCGGAAGTTTATAATCATGCGTTCGGGAAACAATAGAAAAAGTTGGGAGCTCAAGTCGGGAGAAGGTCGGGGTCATGAAATTTTTCAAAAAAAAAGCTAACGCTAATCGTTTGTCCCTATATGACGCCGAAAACCGGCAACCGGTTGTTGCCGAATCTCTTAAAGCCAGTCTTCCGGAAAATATTCAGCTCATGAAAGAAATGCTCGGGTACAGCGGCGACATCGTGATCAGGGAATTCAGAATCGGTCCCGGGGGGCGGATTCGAGCCGCCATGTGTTATACCGAAGGGCTCGTCGATATGAAATCCGCTCAACAGTATATTATGGAAACCCTCATGTCGGACCCCGATTACAGCGATCCAAATCTGCTGCAGGACATGAAGGAGCGCATCCTCTCCGTAGGAGACATTCAGGACGTAACGGACTTCGGCACTTTATTCACTTCCCTCCTGTCGGGCGGCGTAATTCTTTTGTTGGACGGATATTCGCGAGGTTTAGTAATCGGCATGAGCGGATGGGAAGGCCGCAGCGTGACCGAGCCCGCCACGGAATCGGTCGTGCGCGGGCCGAAGGAAAGCTTTACGGAAAACTTGCAAACGAACACGGCATTGATCCGAAGAAAGATCAAAGACCCGAATTTATGGCTCGAACGCAAACAAATCGGCAGGGTGACGAAAACGAACGTGGCCGTCATGTATATTCACGGCATCGTCAATGATAAAACGGTAGAAGAAGTGCGCAGTCGTCTCGATCGCATCGATATCGACGGCATACTCGAAAGCGGCTATGTCGAGGAATTGATCCAAGATGAAGCCTACTCGCCATTTCCGACCATCTATAATTCTGAACGTCCGGATGTCATCGCGGCCGAGCTTCTGGAAGGGAAAATCGCCATTCTGGTAGACGGGACGCCGTTTGTGCTCGTTGTACCCGCGTTATTCATTTCTTTCTTCCACTCCGCGGAAGATTACTATCAACGTGCCGACATCAGCAGCTTCATCCGCATCCTTCGTTTCGTAGGTTTCTTTATCGCGCTGCTCGGTCCGTCGATCTATATCGCCATTACCACGTTTCATCAGGAAATGCTGCCGACACAGCTGTTGATCAGCTTGGCGGGTCAACGGGAAGGCGTGCCTTTTCCAGCTTTCATCGAAGCGCTCATGATGGAGCTGACCTTCGAAATATTGCGGGAGGCCGGTTTGCGGATGCCAAGGGCAATCGGGCAAGCGGTGTCGATCGTCGGAACGCTCGTCATCGGCCAAGCGGCGGTCGAAGCAGGCATCGTTTCGGCCGCCATGGTCATCGTCGTCTCGATTACGGCCATTTCCAGCTTTGTTTTTCCCGCCTCCAACATGGCCATTGCGATCCGTATGCTGCGGTTTCCGTTAATGGGACTCGCCGCTTCTTTTGGCATTTTCGGAATTATTATCGGGATCATCGCGCTTGTTTTGCACTTGTGCAGCTTGCGCTCATTCGGCGTCCCTTACATGAGTCCGCTTGCTCCCGTTATCGTCGACGATCTGAAGGACACCATCTTTCGGGTTCCTCACTGGGCCATGTTTACTCGTCCCAGACTGGTCAGCCAGAAGAACGTCCGACGCGGACGAAATAAGCCCCCGAAGCCGGATACCCGGTCATAAGAACATTATGGCTGCCGGCAGTCATGTCGATCGCACAATAAGGTGGGGTGTTTATGGTACGAAATCTGCTCTTATTGTTTCTATCCGCCGTCCTGCTCGCAACCGCTACGGGATGCTGGAATCGCCGGGAATTAAATACGCTTGCGATCGCAGTCGGACTTGGCATTGATCGGGCGGGGGATAACTACAAAGTATCCGTACAGGTGGTCAACCCGGGACAAGCGGCTTCTCGAAAAGGGGAAAGTCTTCGTTCCCCGGTTGTCTTATACCGGGCCACCGGATCTTCTATTATGGAAGCGATGCGCAAAATGACGAAGGAAAGTCCGCGAAATATTTATTCGTCCCATGTGCGGGTCGTAGTCATAGGAGAATCGCTGGCGAGAGAAGGAATCGGGGACGTGTTGGATTTCATGTCGCGGGATCATGAGTTTCGCACCGATTTTTACATCGTGGTGGCGAGAGACGACGAAGCGTCAACCCTTCTGTCCATCATGACATCGCTAGAAAAAATACCGTCTATGGAGCTGTTCGATTCCTTGGAGACTTCGGAGAAGGCTTGGGCACCTACAGTAAAAGTTACATTGGACAAGCTGATTTCCAGTTTGACGACCGCAGGCAAACACGCCGTATTGACCGGCATCAGAGCAACCGGAGACGTCGAAGCGGGGAAAACGGAGAAAAACATCACTTCCCTCGTACAAAAAAGCCGGCTGAAATCGGCAGGACTGGCGGTATTTAACGGCGATAAGCTGGTCGGCTGGCTGGATGATACCGAAAGCAAGGCTTATAACTATATAACCGATAATGTGGACAACACGGTAGGATATGCGAACTGCCCGGAAGGAGGCCGATTTTCGGTAGAGGTCATCCGGTCGAAAACGATCGTCAAAGGAAAGCTTGCAGACGGCGCGCCGGCGATCGATGTGAACATTCGAACGGAAGCGAACTTGGGGGAAGTCGCATGCCGTATCGATCTGACCAAAGCGAATTCGATCGAGATGCTCGAAACAATCGGCGAGAAGACCGTAAAGGAGTTTATCGAAGCGACGATCAAAAGGGTGCAAGACCAATATAAAGTGGACATTTTCGGATTCGGTGAAGTGTTCCATCGCACGCAACCGAAAGCCTGGAAAAAGGTAAGGGAAAATTGGGATGAGCAGTTCGCCGATCTCCCGGTAAACGTGAATGTCGATATCCGAATACGGCGTCTCGGCACGATAAACAATTCTTTTTTGGAAGAATTAAAAAATTAAGGAGCGCTTCCGATGTGGAAAATTAGCGGGATCCTTGTTGTAACAGCCGTAATCGCGGTACTGGAAGTTCCTACTCTTTGGAAACAAAAATTAGTGAAGGAACTGTGGGTATTCGCCATTCTGCTTCTGGCAGGGGCGGGTCTCAGCTTTGCGCTGATCATGCATGTGATCCTTCCGAGCCCGCTCGATTTTCTTACGTGGATGTATAAGCCGGTCAGCGATGTCTTCAAGAAATTTTTGAGCTAAGGGAGTCCGGAGCGGATGCTGGAAAAAGGTAAAATCAATATTCGCCAATTTACGATACTGGTCGTCCTTCTGACCGTCGGCGATTCCATCCTCATCTTGCCTGCCGTTCCCGCCATGGAGGCGAAACAGGATGCATGGATCTCCGGCATTGTCGGACTGCTCATCGGACTGCTTGTCGTCTATTTGGTCGGAACGGTCGGTCGGATGTATCCTGGCTTGAACTTGATCGAATACAATGCCAAATTGTTGGGAACATGGGTCGGAACGGCGGTTTCCTCCGTCTTTCTGGCCTATATCTTCTACAACGCTGCAGGACTAGTAAGGATTATCGGCGATTTTATGACAACACATATGATTCCGGAAACCCCCATCGATGCTATCCATATTTTGTTTCTTAGCGTGATCGTCATGGGCCTGCGGCTTGGACTCGAGGCTGTCGCCCGAGCCGGGGAAATTTTTTTTCCCTGGTTTGTGCTGCTCTTCCTTGGGCTTGTCCTGTTTCTTATCCCCCAGATTGATCCCAAACAAGTGCAGCCGGTTTTTGCGGAAGGAATCAAGCCGGTTTTACGGGGCTCCATATTTTCCGCTTCCAATCCCTATATGGAGCTTGTTGCGTTTTTAATGATATTTCCTTACGTCAATAAGACGGAGAACATTCGAAAATATTTTGTGTCGGGTGCTTTGCTCGGTGGTATCGTTCTCGTGATCATGATCGCCTTATCCGTTCTTGTGCTTGGCTACGATTATTCATCCAGAAATATGTATCCGAGCTATACGCTCGCCAAACAAATCAGCATCGGCCGTTTCATCGAAAGGCTGGAAGCGATTATGGCCGTCATGTGGATCATTACGTTATTTATAAAAACGTCCATATACGTATATGTGATTCAACTCGGTCTTGCGCAAGTGCTCAAATTGAAAGAGTTTCGTGCGCTCGCCATGCCGCTCGCTTTTACTATCGCCGCTTCGGCTACTTATTTTTCCCCGAATATAGCGCACTTTAGTGAGTATACAACGGCATATTGGCCTTATTTCGATATGACTTTCAGCATCGGCATGCCTCTGCTGCTCCTAGGCGCATATGCGGTTCGCCAGAGAGGAGGAATCTAGATGCTGGAAAAGGGAAAAATCACCATTCGTCAGTTAACGATATTCGTGATGTTATATACGGTCGGGAGCGCCATTCTGATCATTCCCTCCATTCTTGTCGCCAAGGCCAAACAGGATGCCTGGATCGCCGCTATAGCCGGGATAGGTCTTGGTTTGCTTGTTATTCCGCTGTACATGGCTCTCGGGAAACGATTTCCGAACATGACCTTCGCCGAATACAGCGAAGTGATTTTAGGAAAATGGCTGGGGAAAGCGGTTTTTGCGATATTTTTCTTTTATGTGTTTATAATTGCTGTATTGACGCTTCGCAACATCGGGGATTTTTTGACGACTCAAATTATGCAGCAAACACCGATCCAAGCTATTCATATTTGCGTTATGGTCGTTGTCATTATGGGGGTTAAGCTGGGGCTTGAGCCTTTGGCGCGCGCCGCGGAACTATTTTTCCCGTGGGTCATCCTGCTTCTTATCATGTTGTTTGTGCTGCTGGCCCCGCAGGTGGAGATGAAGAACTTGCAACCCGTCTTGGAGGAAGGGTTCTTTCCGGTGCTGAAAGCAACGATCTCCGTTTTCACTTTTCCGTTTCTCGGGACCGTCACTTTTCTTATGATCTATCCTGCGGTGAACCGGATCGAGAAAGCCGGAAGAGCCGTATTTACGGGTATGCTCCTCGGCGGGCTCGTTCTAACGGTTATTACGGTACTGAGTATCTCTGTGCTCGGGGCTGATCAAGTGGCCCGGAATAGCTTTCCAAGTTATGCGATAGCGAGAAAAATCAACATCGGCCATTTCCTGGAACGTATCGAAGCGATCTTGGCTATAATCTGGATTCTTACGATCTATTTTAGACTGAGCATCATGCATTATGCGCTTGTTCTGGGCATAGCCGAATCGCTGCGCCTTCGCACGTACCGGTTTTTGGCGTTCCCTTTGGGTGTCGTTATCGTTACATTCTCCATATTTTCGGTGCCCAACAGCACCTATTTGGCTACCTTCAATAAAACCACTTTGCCGCTATTCGTATTTACCATCGGCCTTTTACTGCCGTTGCTGCTGCTGCTTGTCGCCGTGATGCGCAAGGTGAGTCGGGTGAAATAAAACCCATGCTTCTTACTGCAATACGACCGTATCGCAGCGGTGGATGTAAGGGAGAAGAAATATATGTTCACAGAGGTCCCTGTCTGATAGACGGGGCCGCTTTTTTGTTTCGAGGTGCAGGGGAGTGAATTGGTGGAACGAAATGCAGGTGTAGCGCCGTACAGAGCGGGACTCCGTTCCGAAAGCCTGTACAACTTGATTGAAAAGTCCAGTACGTTTAGAACGGCCGTCATATGGCAACTCTAGTACCATCCAAATCTATCACACTACTTACAAAATCGAGGAGGATGTTGCTAGAATGCGTAACTGGATTAAACAAGTCACGGCAGTAGTCACGGCAGTAGCAATCGCATTCGGTACGGGGGCGACCGGGCTCGCCTACAACAGCCAGGAGGAAGAGCTTGCCATGTCCGACAATTGGATATACAACGGTACGACTTGGGAATTCACGGGCCCTGCCGATCGGGAAGCCGAGACGGCCGGTACTGCTTACGCAAGCGGCGCCCTGAGTACAAACCAGCAGGAGCAGATGCAGTCGACCGCTCCGGCGGTAACGATTTTACAGTACGAAGTTCATTCGGGAGATACCCTTTCTCAAATATCCCGCGCCTTCGGCATTACCGTGGGCGAGCTGCTTGCCGCCAATACGCTGAAGGACCCAAACCGGCTCCGGGTCGGCCAGAAGCTCGATATTCCGCAAACCGAACCGGGATGGACCGACGAAGCGGGAGACCGGCCGGTCGTCCAGCGTGTGCTGAGTTCTACGCTAACGGCGTACACAGCGGGAAAAGAATCCACGGGCAAAACGCCATCCCATCCGGCATACGGCATTACGCGCAGCGGCAGCAAAGCGGAGGAAGGAAGGACGGTAGCAGTCGATCCGTCGATTATTCCGCTCGGCTCCACGGTGCTGATCGAAGGCATCGGACTGCGTAAGGCCGAGGATACCGGCTCCGCAATCAAGGGAGCGCGCATCGACGTATTCATGAACGATTTGGACGAGGCGGTCGAATTCGGAGTGAAAAAAAACGTGAAAGTATTCGTTCTCGGAGATCGCAGCGCGTAGCCGGCCTATTTAGGGATCGCAATAGCGTTAGCGGAGCGCATCCTTTTCCGGGATGGCTCCGCTATTTATCATTCGTGCTTCTGCAGCGTATCTTTTAACAGTTCGACGGTTACTTTGAAATAGTCTCCTTCGATATCGATGTAGATGCGCCCGCCCTGCAGCTCGACAATGCTTTTGGCGATAGCGAGTCCGAGTCCCGATCCTTCCGTATGCCGCGAAACGTCTCCTCGCTTGGAGCGCTCGAACAGCTCGTTCGGAGGAACCGTAATTTCATAAGCGGAAACGTTATGAATCCGCAGTACGATATGCTCGTCTGTTTCCAGCAGGCCGATATGGACGCGCGTGTTCGGCAGCGAATAGCGGAGCGTATTGTGGATCAAGTTTTCGAACACTCTCCACGTTTTTTTGCCGTCAAGCCGAGCATACAGATGCGGGTGCTGAACTTGGACCCGGAACTGCAGCCCGGACGCTTCGATTTTATCCTCCAATTCCGCCAGCGTCTGCTGCAGCAGGGCAGCCACGTCAACGCGTTCGATCACGGGAACGACAGTGCCGCTCGAAAGCTGGGATATTTCGAACAGATCGTCGATGAGCTCCTTGAGGCGTTTCGTCTTGGCTTCCAGAACCGCGATGTAGCGTTCCGACTCGCTAGGGCGGCGTACCTCTTGCTTGAGCAGGCCGACGTAATTGATCATCGACGTCAGCGGCGTTTTCAGATCGTGGGAGACGTTCGAGATCAGCTCGGACTTCAGCTTCTCGCTTTTCAACTGGCTGTCCAGAGCGGCTTGCAGCCCGCTTCTCATGTTGCTCAGCTGATGGATCATATGCGATAAGACGCCGCCGCTTCCGGTTCCGTTCCCTTCGAACGCCATGTTCAAGCGGCCTGCGGCCAATTCGTCAATGCCGGCTGCCATGATGTTCATAGCCCCGATCCGTTTTAAGCAGTACGGTGTAATCACTGCGACGTAGACGGCGATGTACAGCACCGACAGGAGCACAAACCCTTTGAATTCCGCAGCCGCAGCAAAAACACACAAGCCGAATAAAACGGTGGCTGCAAACAATAGAGCCGATTTGAGCAGGAGTGCCTTCCGCATCGCCGCGAATCGCGCAAGCCGGAATAACGTAACGAAGTACGCGTTCTCCCGCTGAGCGGCTAAAGTCCCGGCATGACGATACAGACGAATCGCGTCGCTTATCGTGATCAGAACGTAAGAAGCAAGCAGCGAGAGCAAGGCCCAGCGGAAAACATGGCTGAACAAGGGGAAATGCATTCCCCAGTTATACATCGTTCTTCCGCAGCCGATCGCGATAGCGGGGACGGCCGCGAGCAGGGCGACCCGAAGGTCCACCGGAATACGGCGCTGCCAGTTCGATACCCGCATTCCGATTTCTTTTGCCGCTTCTTCCCGATGTTTGCGTACATGCAGCAGCAGCAGCGCCACTGCCGCTAGAACCGTCGCCAGGCCGGCCATTTCATATTGAAGCTGCTTGCGAACGTCCAGCAATCTTATGTAGTCTTTAGCCATAATCGTATCGAATGCGAAGGCGGATTCAACCGGCGCCGCGATTGCGTAAAACGTAAAGCTTCCTTCCAACCCGTGCTGCTTGAAATAGTCGTTCAGCTCTTGATGCAGCGGTCTCGGCTCTTTCATCGGAAACGTGATCGTGTGGACGGTTTCTTCTCCGGCCGTATCCGTTCCTGCTGATTCGCTCCGGGTATTGGAAAACGTCATTTGGCGGCGGCTGTCCTTAATCGTATATTTCAAGAAAGGATCGACACGGGTGACCGCTCTTTTCAAATTGTTGTACTCGCTGTTTTTGTCGGCGAGCAGCAGCTTCGTATTTTCCTGAAGCTGAGTTTGCCAAACCTGCTCGGCCAACTTGTCCCACTCGTCCGACATCCATTTGCCGGTTCTCTGCTGCAGCGCGGCGAGCGAGGTGGACGCCGTATTCGCCCAAACTTGTCCGTCCGGCAGCGCGTCATGCTCGCCTCGGCCTGCTGCGTTTTGGATTGCCCCAGCGGCCAGCGCGTCGAACTGCTCCCGCCACAGCCGGATCGTCTCCTCGTCGACTTTCTCTTTGTCGCTGAGCTGCTCGTAGCCTGCGTATTCCGCATAGTATTTGGCGATATCGGTAACGGTGATCTGAACTTGAACGTTATTGAACAAATCTCCGTCCCAAAACGGATTGCCGTATATGTACGACCGGTCCTTATAAATCGCGATAAACAGCTGAAGCGCGATTCCGGTCAAGCAAACTAGCAGAACGAGTACAGCCGTGATCGGTACGGTCCGCCCGCTATTTTTCGATTTTGTAGCCAATGCCCCATACCACCTTCAAATATTTTGGCTCGCGCGGGTTAATTTCGATTTTTTCGCGAATCCGCCTGACATGGACCGCCACCGTATTTTCTCCGCTCACGCTAGGCTCCTTCCACACCTTCTCGTAAATTTCGTCGATCGAAAAGACGCGGCCCTTATGCTCCATAAGCAGCTCGAGAATTTTGTATTCGGTTGCGGTCAATCGCACTTCTTCCTCGTCGACGGTTATCGTCTTCGTGTTTTTGTTCAGTACGAGCCCTTGGGCGTTTAATAGTTCGTCCGCCGGCTTGTAATTGCCGAGCCTCGTATATCGGCGAAGTTGGGACTTCACCCTGGCGACCAGCTCGAGCGGGTTGAACGGCTTGCCGATATAGTCGTCCGCTCCGGCATTGAGGCCGATGATTTTGTCGGCATCCTCGGTTTTGGCGGAGACGATGAGAATCGGGATGTTTTTCGATTCGCGGATTTGCAGCGTCGCCTTGATGCCATCGAGTCCGGGCATCATGACATCGAGCACGATCAGATGAATCTCGTGCTTTCCGAGCGCTTCGAGCGCCTCCAGTCCGTTCGAGGCGGTGAAAATGTTCAGCCGTTCCCGCTGCAAGTAAATTTGGATGGCTTCCACGATTTCGGCATCGTCGTCGGCGACGAGGACATTGTACGTTTGCATACTGAACCCCTTTCTTCCTGCTAACTTTCGTTTGCGCGCGAACAAAAGCGTATCCTTAGTGTACTAAAGAAGTTTTACAAAAAAGTGAGTATATTTCTTAACGTTACAGACAAACATGCTGCTTTGCGGCACCACTGATGAATGAAAATATTGTCCATACTGGTACTGGGCTGGCGAAGGTAGGTCGTACTTTCTTGGTGTCACGAACCCGTGTTACAGACGGA
>NZ_RBAH01000011.1 GCF_003626695.1 Paenibacillus ginsengarvi | reverse complement strand
GCTGACTTCGTATTTCCGGGCAAGCACGCCCGTACGAATCCCGGATAGCGCCTCTTGCGCTACCTTATTTCGGACTTCTTCATATACATGATTCCTCTTTTTCACGGCCCTTCACCTCTTGAATATAGTGTACCTGATTTCCTATGGTACTCTCCAATTCAATTAGGGGGCTAAAGAGAAAGAAGCTGAATTCTGCTCTTCTCGGGGGTGTAGCGGAACTTCTTGTTCCGTTATAGAGGGGACTCGCAGGGGAATGCAGCGTTTAGCGGAAGTTTTGGTTCCGTTGCGCATAGGCGTGAATGTCTGCAGCCGCCGTAAGGCATTCGCAGGAGAATTTTCAAACGTCCCCAATCGGTCCCCGAAACAAAGAAACATAACGGGAAAAGAAAAAAGCCTTGCTACGCAAGGCTTTTCGCATGAAGCGGGTGATGGGAATCGAACCCACGCCACCAGCTTGGGAAGCTGGAGTTCTGCCATTGAACTACACCCGCAAGGGCAGAAAGGCAAAATTAATATATCATAAGTGATATACATTTTCAACCATCGCGAACGATTTCGCCGGCGCAAACAAGGAAATACTGGACAAGTATAAGACGAATGACGGGGAAAAAAGCAAAAACGATACCGCCGCAGTGAAATTCTGCTACAATGAAATGGCGAAATCGCAGCCCGAAAAGAGGTGGTCTCCAATCGGAACGTTTGGCATGGACAATGTCGTGTTGTTTCCGAATTCGATCGAATATTACCAGAAGGAGTTAACGAAGCTGCTGGAAGGCGAGCGGTATGCCGAGGCGGCAGACATGCTCCGTTTTTTGCTGCAATGTCAAAGCGACGACCCGCAGTATAAAGAAGAATGGCAATCGCTGCTGAAATGGCTGAACGACGCGTTTCCGGAAACGGCCGTTCCTGCTGCAGGAAAAAAGCCGCGTCATTCTGAAGGTGACGGCGACGAGGACCAGGACCAGGACGACGAGCCGGAGAACGAAGGCGAGCTGTTCAAACGGCATGTTCAGCTCAAGACGGCAAACGATTCGAAATATGCGGAAAAGCTGCTCGACATGCTGTCGCCCCGTTCGCCGGCCGACAAGCAATTGCTGGCGCTTGAGCAGCTAGCCCACGTAGACCGCCGCGTCGTTGCCCAGCCGCTCCGGCAGTGGCTGACCGAAAGCCGTCTTCATCCGCTCGTACAGTTTCGCGGACTGCAAGTGCTCAGACAGATCGGCGAGTCGGGCTTGATTCAAGTGCAGAAGCTCGGGCAAACGCTAACACTGGACATCCGGCAAACGCCGCTTCGCTACGAACAGTTTCCGGACCGGATCCGGGACGTGCTCGTCCGCTGCCGGGAGCGAATGGAGGCCGAAGGGCCGGGGCTGCTGGATATGGCGGAATGCGTTTGGCGCGATTTTATCGGCTTTTTGTACGGGACGACCGTGTACGAGGAGCTTTTGCGGCTTGAGGGAACGGGCGGGGATGTATGGGCGGCCGCTCTGCATTATACGGTGCAGGAGACTTTGTTCGGCGGCGCGGATATAGGGGCGATCACGGCGCTGTATCGCCTTGCGCCGGAGGATTCCAAAGCGCTGGCCAAAGCGCAGCAGATCATGAAGCTTTTCGCGACGGTCGCGGCCCCGGGCGACTCGTAAGCCGCGACTTTGTAAGGCAATAACATTAGAAGATCGAAGGAGCGGAGTGGAACATTTGCATCTGGAACAGCGAAGCGGTCGCCTTTACAATCGGATTCCAACCCGTATAGTTTCCATCCGTGAATCCGATTGTAAGAGCGAGTGTTGATCAAATGTTTCCGCAGCGGCCGTATGTGCAAACACCGTCCTTCATAGCGCTTGCCGCGTTTCGTCAGAGCAAGCTTGAAATGAAGTCCGCTTATGTTATAATATAGTGGTTAAATGGCCATTTGAGAACGTGTGCCTATGGCGACGCAGCCGGGCGTACGTAGGAACCGGCAAAATTTTGGAGGGGAAAGCATAAAATGAAAGCAACTTGGGAAAAAATAGAGAAGAACAAAGGCGTACTTAACGTAGAGGTCGGCGCGGAGCAAGTAGCTGACGCCTTGGACAAAGCGTTCAAAAAAGTAGTCGCAAAAGCGAACATTCCGGGCTTCCGCAAAGGCAAAGTGCCGCGGCAAATTTTCGAAGCAAGATTCGGCATCGAGAGCTTGTACCAGGACGCTTTGGATATTCTTCTTCCGGAAGTTTACGTGCAAGCGGTCGAAGAAGCTGCTATCGAGCCTGTAGATCGCCCGGACGTCGAGATCGAACAGTTCGGCAAAGGACAAGCCCTTATTTTCAAAGCAACCGTTGTAGTCAAACCGGAAGTGCAGCTTGGCGAATACAAAGGTCTTGAAGTGGCAAAGCAGGATAACGCCGTTTCCGAAGAGGAGATCGAGGAAGAGCTGAAGCGTCTGCAGCAGCGTCATGCCGAGCTCGTCGTTCTGGAAGAAGGAACGGCAGAGAAGGGCGACATCGCCGTGATCGATTTCGAAGGCTCCGTAGACGGCGTTCCTTTCGACGGCGGCAAAGCTGAGAAGCATTCCCTCGAGCTTGGCTCCGGCAGCTTCATTCCAGGCTTCGAAGATCAAGTGATCGGCATGGCCAAGGGCGAAGAGAAGGACGTAAATGTTACGTTCCCGGAAGAATACCAATCCGAAGAGCTGAAAGGCAAAGCGGCCGTATTCAAGGTGCTCGTGCACGACATCAAGCGCAAAAACCTGCCTGAGCTGGACGACGAGTTTGCGAAGGACGTCAGCGAGTTCGATACGCTGGAAGAGTTCAAGCAGGACATCTCGAAACGTCTGGAAGAGCGCAAAACGAAAGCGAACGAGCAAGAGCGCGAGTCGGCTGTAGTCGAAAAAGCGGCTGCAGGCGCCGAAGTCGAAATTCCGGACGCGATGATTTCGACGGAAGTCGAACAAATGTATAAAGAGTTCAGCAGCCGTCTCGGCATGCAAGGCATGGATATCAACATGTACTTGCAGTTTACCGGCCAGGACGAAGCGACTGTGAAGCAGCAAATGCGCACGGATGCTGAAAGACGGGTTCGCAATAACCTCGTGATCGAAGCGATTGCCAAAGCCGAGAACATTACGGCGACCGAAGAAGAAATCAACGAAGAGCTGGAGCGTCTGGCTAGCCAGTACCAGCGTTCGGCTGACGAGCTTCGCGCCATCTTGAGCGCTAACGGATCTTTGGATTCGCTGGGCCACGATGTAACCACGAGAAAGACGGTTGCGTTCCTCGTGGAGAACAGCAAAACCGCAGAAGAAGTAGCCTAAGCTTAAATCGATCCGTTCATACGACGAGGCACGTTGTTCTTATAAAGCGTGCCTTTCGTTTACCCTTCGAAGCGATTGGCGCCGCCTCCGGGCAAAAATGACATGCGGCCGCAAACGTGGTAAAATGTAAGGTGAATGTGAAGCCTACCAAAGAAATGAGGGAACGATATGGCCTTGATTCCTATGGTTGTCGAGCAGGAAAGTCGCGGCGAACGGTCGTACGACATCTACTCGCGCCTGTTGAAGGACCGCATTATCTTTTTGGGCAGTGCCATCGACGACGACGTGGCGAATCTGGTCATCGCCCAATTGCTGTTTCTGGCCGCTCAGGATCCGGAGAAGGACATCAGTCTTTACATCAACTCGCCCGGGGGCTCGGTTACGGCCGGGTTGGGCATTTACGATACGATGCAGTTTATCAAGCCCGACGTTTCCACGATTTGCGTCGGCATGGCTGCCAGCATGGGTTCGCTCCTGCTGACGGCAGGCGCCAAGGGCAAGCGGTACGCGCTTCCGAACAGCGAAGTGATGATTCATCAGCCGCTGGGCGGCGTGAGAGGGCAAGCGGCGGATATCAAAATTCACGCCGACTGGATTTTGAAAACAAAGCATAAACTGAATGAGATCTATGTGCATCACACCGGTCAGCCTTACGACAAAATCGAACGGGATACCGATCGGGATAATTTTATGAGTGCCGAACAGGCCGTGGAATATGGGTTGATCGATAAGGTGATCACGCATATTAACCAACAACAATAGGAGGTGATCCTATGTTTAAATTCAACGAAGAAAAAGGACAGCTGAAATGTTCGTTTTGCGGCAAATCCCAGGACCAGGTTCGCAAGCTGGTGGCCGGTCCGGGCGTGTACATCTGCGACGAATGCATCGAGCTTTGCACCGAGATCGTTGAAGAGGAACTGGGCAGCGAAGAAGAACTGGAAATGAAGGACGTGCCGAAGCCGAAAGAGATTCGCGCCATACTCGACCAGTATGTCATCGGTCAGGAGCAAGCGAAGAAATCGCTCTCCGTCGCCGTCTATAATCATTACAAGCGGATCAATTCGCAAAGCAAGCTGGAAGACGTGGAGCTGCAAAAGAGCAATATCGCGCTGATCGGTCCGACAGGCAGCGGGAAAACGCTGCTCGCTCAGACGCTCGCCAAAATTTTGAACGTACCGTTTGCGATCGCTGATGCGACTTCGCTTACGGAAGCCGGCTATGTCGGCGAAGACGTGGAAAATATTTTGCTCAAGCTGATCCAGGCTGCCGACTACGATGTGGAAAAGGCCGAAAAAGGCATCATTTACATCGACGAAATCGACAAAGTGGCGCGCAAGTCGGAAAATCCTTCGATTACCCGCGATGTGTCGGGCGAAGGCGTCCAGCAGGCGCTGCTCAAAATATTGGAAGGCACGGTTGCCTCCGTTCCGCCGCAAGGCGGACGTAAGCATCCGCATCAGGAGTTCATCCAGATCGATACGACGAACATTTTGTTCATCTGCGGCGGCGCCTTTGACGGCATCGAGCAGATCATCAAGCGCCGTATCGGCAAAAAGGTGATCGGCTTCAGCGCCGAAGGTCACAAAACCGATCTGAAGCCGGGCGAATATTTGTCGCTCGTGCTGCCGGAAGATTTGCTCAAGTTCGGTCTCATTCCGGAGTTTGTCGGCCGTTTGCCGGTCGTTTCGACTTTGGAGCCGCTGGACGAACCGGCACTCGTGCGCATTTTGACCGAGCCGAAGAACGCTCTCGTCAAGCAGTACCAAAAGATGCTCGAGATGGATAACGTCTCGCTGGAGTTTACGCCGGAAGCGCTCGACGCGATCGCTAAGGAAGCGATCAAGCGGAATACGGGCGCACGGGGACTGCGGGCGATCATCGAAGGCTTGATGCTGGACGTTATGTTTGAGGTGCCTTCACGCGATGACGTAATCAACTGCGTCGTCACGAAAGAAGTCGTCATGGACAAAATTACGCCCGAGCTGAAAACGAAGGACGGCAAGTCCGCCCCGATCAAAAAAGAAGAAAGCGCGTGACGCGCCTGTTTTTCGGGCTCGCCGCATTTTGTTAAGATCATACAAAACCGACTTCCTCCAATCCGTCCAGGGCCGCGCCAGGCTCCGGACCGGAGCGGAGGATGTTTGGTATCCTGGGAGAGTATAGCCATGTTCCATCGAACCGAAACGAGACCCGTCCGAGTCGGCGATTTGACGATCGGGGGCAGCAACGAAGTCATCATGCAGAGCATGTGCACGACGAAAACGGCGGATGTGAAAGCGACAGTCGCCGAAATTCTTCGGCTCGAGGAAGCGGGCTGCCAGCTCGTGCGCGTCACGGTTAACAATAAGGAAGCGGCGGACGCGATCAAGGAGATCAAAAAGCAGATTCATATCCCGCTCGTTTCCGATATTCACTTCGACTATCGGCTGGCGCTGGCGGCGATCGAAAACGGCATCGACAAAGTGCGGATCAACCCGGGCAACATCGGCCGCAGGGAAAAGGTCGAGGCGGTCGTCAAAGCGTGCAAGGAGCGAGGCATTCCGATTCGGATCGGGGTGAACGCCGGCTCGCTGGAGAAACATCTGCTGGACAAGTACGGCTATCCGACACCGGAAGCGATGGTCGAGAGCGCGCTGTTCCATATCGGCATTCTCGAAGAGCTGGACTTCCACGACATTATCGTTTCCTTGAAAGCATCCGATGTGCCGATGGCGATTGCCGCTTACTCGCAAGCGGCGGAAAAATTCAATTATCCGCTGCATCTCGGCATCACCGAAGCGGGAACCCTGTTTTCCGGCACAGTCAAAAGCGCGGCCGGCCTCGGAACGCTGCTCCATATGGGCATCGGCTCCACGATCCGGATATCGCTCAGCGCCGATCCGGTGGAGGAGATCAAGGCGGCTAGAGAGCTGCTCAAGACGTTCGGGCTCATCACGAACGCGGCAACGCTTGTATCTTGTCCGACATGCGGCCGCCTCGACATCGATCTGTTCTCGGTAGCGAACGAAGTGGAGCAGTATATCGAGAAGCTGAAGGTGCCGATCAAGGTGTCGGTGCTGGGCTGTGCGGTTAACGGTCCGGGCGAGGCGAAGGAGGCGGACATCGGCATTGCCGGCGCCAGAGGCGAGGGCATGCTGTTCCGTTACGGCGAGATGATCCGCAAAGTACCGGAAGCGGAGCTCGTGAACGAGCTGAAAAAAGAAATCGACCACATCGTGGCCGAATTTGAACGTACGGGGAAAATTCCGGGACGCCGGCATTAATCTAGTCAAAAATCATAAACGATTAAATAATCGAGTATAGCGGAGGCGATCGCCTCCGTTATTTGTTTTTGTCCTTCCGGACTCGTCAGCATATTCCGGTCCGAACCATTGCTGATATACCCCATCTCTACGATGACGGTGGGCGAGTTGGTGCGTTTCAGCAAATAAAACGTCTTCCCGACATAAGGCGCGGTATTCGTTCCGTACAGGCCGTTCAGACGGTTCGCGAGCAAATGCGCGGCGATATAACTCGGCATGGCGGATTGGTATAAAAAACCGGGGCCGCGGGCCGCTTTATGTTTAGACCAGTTCGTATGCAGGCTTACTGTCAGCTTGGGCTGCAATACGTCGATAAGCAGCTTGCGCTGCGCCAAGTCGCGCAGGTGGCGGGAACGGGATTTAAGCCAGTCGTTGTCGTCACTAGGGGCGTAATCATGGGTCCGGTTCAGGGCGATGCACAAGCCCGTTTGACGCAGCCGGTCGTACAGCTTCTTGCCGACGGCGAGGTTGATATCTTTCTCAAGCAGATCGCCGTACGACGTTCCCCCGTCAATGCCGCCGTGTCCGACGTCAATCAGCACATCGACCGCTGACATCGACGGCTGGGCGGCGCCGGCATGGGTTATTGGCCCGCCCGGAAGCACCGGAGCGCACAGTAACGCGACCGCGAGAAAAACGGCTATCAGGTTCGGTTTCAACGTAAAACTCCTCCGTTCCTTCAGGGTAGTTATATAGTGACTCAAACATTTTCTTCTCATTCGCCGATTAACGACCGCAGGCAAGGGGAATACTACCATGTATGTGAATGTAAAGCAGTCAGGAGGGTTTCCCTATGAGTCTAAGCATCATCCTCATGGTTATTCAGGTGTTTTTTGCGGTCGTGATCGGATTGTATTTCTGGAACCTGCTGCGCAATCAGCAGACGAACCGCACCGCGGTGGACCGCGAGTCCCGCAAGGAGATGGATAAGCTGCGCAAGCTGCGGTCCATTTCGCTTACGAAGCCGCTGGCGGAGAAAACGCGGCCGACGAGTATGGACGACATCATCGGTCAGAAGGAAGGGCTGAGAGCCCTCAAGGCGGCGCTGTGCGGTCCGAATCCGCAGCACGTCATCATCTACGGTCCGCCGGGAGTCGGGAAGACGGCGGCGGCGCGCGTCGTGCTGGAGGAAGCGAAAAAAAACGCGGCTTCTCCGTTCCGGTTCGACGCCAAGTTCGTTGAGCTCGATGCGACGACCGCCCGCTTCGATGAGCGGGGCATTGCCGATCCGCTGATCGGCTCCGTGCACGATCCGATTTACCAAGGGGCGGGCGCGATGGGCGTGGCGGGCATTCCCCAGCCGAAAGCGGGCGCCGTCACGAAAGCGCATGGAGGCATGCTGTTTATCGACGAAATCGGTGAATTGCATCCGATTCAGATGAATAAATTATTAAAAGTGCTCGAGGACCGTAAAGTGTTTCTGGAGAGCGCCTATTACAATTCGGAAGATATGAACATTCCGGGGTATATCCACGATATTTTTCAAAATGGCTTGCCGGCCGACTTCCGGCTCGTCGGTGCGACTACGCGGACGGCCCAGGAGATTCCGCCCGCGATCCGTTCGCGGTGCATGGAAATCTTTTTCCGCCCGCTGCTGCCGGACGAAATCGCGCAAATCGCGCGTAATGCGATCGTCAAGATCGGCATGAAGGAAAGCGGCGGCGCCATCGAGGTCGTGCAGCGTTATGCGACGAACGGACGGGAAGCGGTCAATATTATCCAGCTGTCCGCAGGCGTAGCGCTTACCGAGCAGCGCAGCGACATCACGGCGGCGGATGTGGAGTGGGTAGTTAACAGCAGCCAGCTTACGCCGCGGCCTGAGCGCAAGGTGCCTGCCGCTCCTCAGATCGGATTTGTCAACGGTCTTGCCGTATACGGGCCGAATATGGGGACGCTGCTCGAGATCGAGGTCACCTGCATCCCGGCGACGGTTCCGAATACGGGCAAGTTTACGATTACCGGCGTCGTCGACGAGGAGGAACTGGGCGGAGGATCGAAAACGCTGCGGCGCAAAAGCATGGCGCGCGGCTCGATCGAGAATGTGCTCACCGTGCTCCGCCGTCTTGGTCTGAATCCTTACGATTACGACCTGCATATTAACTTTCCTGGTGGCATTCCGATCGACGGACCTTCGGCCGGGGTATCGATGGCGACCGCGATCGCATCCGCGATCCGGCAAGTGCCGGTCGACAACAAAATCGCCATGACCGGAGAAGTGAGCATACACGGCAAGGTGAAGCCGGTCGGCGGCGTCGTCGCCAAAGTTGAGGCCGCCTTCCAGGCGGGGGCGACGAAGGTCATTATTCCGAAGGAAAACTGGCAGGAAATATTCGCGGGGCTAAACGGGCTGCAAGTCATCCCGGTCGATACGGTCGAAGAAGTGCTGCGGTGCGCGCTGGGCGACAGCGGCGAAGAACAATCGTTCATCGTCCCGAACGGCGCGGATGTGCTGGTCGCTTCTCCGCTGCCATACTTGCAGGCACGCAAGCCGGAAGAACGATAAGTCGAGCGGTCGGCTACGCCGCCTGCAAGGAGCCTGATTCGGGCTCCAGAAACAATTGGCTTAGCCGATGCTTGCCGCTATGAAGCGTCAATTTTGCCGTATCCCGTTTCAATTGAGCTTCATGGGATACGGCAAATTGGTGTTTTAATCGCAGTTTTGATAAAATGTTTGGGAATGGAAGCCGGGTAAGACGCCGCATCCGTTTTTTTTACACGATTTCAGCATTAATAAGTTTCGGGGTTTCCAGCAAAGGATTTAGAGTAATCGATTCCCCAAAAGCGACGATATTAGGCTCCGCTTTGGGGCATTTCAGGAGGTGCAGGGGGCATGGGTCCGAATAAGCCGAAGGTGCGCCGCTTGCCGCTTATACCGCTCAGGGGGCTGCTTGTGTATCCGAGCAGGACGCTGCATCTGGACGTTGGTCGGGAGAAATCGGTCAAGGCACTGGAACAGGCCATGGTAGACGACGAGATGATTCTCCTCTGCTCGCAGTCGGAGATTAATATTGAAGAGCCGCAGAAGGACGACATTTACCAGGTCGGCACGATCGCCAAAGTACTGCAAAAGTTGTCGCTGCCGAACGGCACGATCCGCGTTCTTGTGGAAGGGGTCATGCGGGCCGAAATCGTCGAATACGGGGCTAATACGGACTATTACGAGGTGACGGTGAAGGAGCTGCCGGATCAGGTCACCACCGATTCGGAGATCGACGCGCTCATGCGCACGCTACTGAGTCAGTTTGAGCATTACATCAATCTGTCCAAAAAGGTGACGCCGGAAACGCTGGCTGCCGTATCCGATATTGACGAGCCGGGACGGCTGGCCGATGTCATTACAAGCCATCTGTCGCTCAAAATCAAGGATAAGCAGGAATTACTCGAAACGATCGTCGTCCGTCAGCGGCTCGAGAAGCTGCTCGCCATTCTGAACAACGAGCGCGAGGTGCTCGAGCTGGAGCGGAAAATTAACCAAAGCGTCAAAAAGCAGATGGAGAAGACGCAGAAGGAATATTTTCTGCGCGAGCAGATGAAGGCGATTCAGAAGGAGCTGGGCGACAAGGAAGGCCGCGCCGGCGAAGCGGAGGAGCTGCGCTCGCAGCTAGAGGAAGCCGGAGTCCCGGACAAGGTTCGGGAAAAAATCGAGAAGGAAATCGACCGTCTCGAGAAAATGCCGGCAACGTCCGCCGAAGGAGCCGTCATCCGCAACTATGTCGACTGGCTGATCGCCCTGCCTTGGTCCAAACGGACCGAGGACGACCTGGATATCAAAAAAGCCGAGGACGTGCTGAACGAGGACCACTACGGCCTCGAGAAGCCGAAGGAGCGCGTGCTCGAATATTTGGCCGTGCAGCAGCTCGTCCAAAAGATGAAAGGCCCGATTCTCTGTCTCGTCGGTCCTCCGGGAGTCGGTAAAACGTCGATCGCCCGCTCGATCGCTCGATCGCTGAACCGCAAATTCATTCGCATCTCGCTCGGCGGCGTCCGGGACGAGGCAGAGATTCGCGGTCACCGGCGCACATACGTCGGGGCAATGCCGGGACGCATCATTCAAGGGCTTAAAAATGCGGGAAGCAACAACCCGGTCATGCTGCTCGACGAAATCGACAAAATGGCGATGGATTTTCGCGGCGACCCGGCTTCCGCGCTGCTTGAAGTACTCGATCCGGAGCAAAACGGAACTTTTAGCGATCATTATATCGAACTGCCTTTTGACCTGTCGAACGTGATGTTCGTGACGACCGCAAACGCCGTGCACAACATTCCGCGGCCGCTGCTTGACCGGATGGAAATGCTGTACATTCCGGGCTATACGGAAATCGAGAAGCTGCAAATCGCGCTCCGCTACTTGCTGCCGAAGCAGATCAAGGATCACGGCCTGACGGAAGATCAGCTTGCGGTGGACGAGGAAACGCTTATGCGGGTCATTCGCGAATATACCCGCGAAGCGGGGGTGCGGGGTCTCGAGCAGCAGATTGCGACGATATGCCGCAAATCGGCTAAGCTCATCGTATCGGGTGATCGCGAAAGCGTGAAGGTCGAGGCGGACAATTTGAAAGATTTCCTCGGTCCGTCCAAGTTCCGAGTGTCGCTCGCCGATCAGGAGGATCAGATCGGGGCGGTGAACGGTCTCGCTTGGACCGAAGTGGGCGGCGATACGCTCGTCATCGAGGTTACGGTTTTGCCCGGAGCCGGCAAGCTGACGCTGACCGGCAAACTGGGCGACGTCATGAAGGAATCCGCTCAGGCGGCCTTCAGCTATACGCGCTCCAAAGCGGGACAGCTCGGTATTCCGGCCGATTTTCACGAGAAGAACGATATCCATATTCATATTCCGGAAGGTGCCATACCGAAGGACGGCCCTTCGGCCGGCATCACGATGGCAACGGCGCTCATATCCGCGCTTACGAACGTTCCGGTGTCCCGGTCGGTCGCCATGACCGGAGAGATCACGCTGCGCGGACGCGTACTGCCGATCGGCGGCTTGAAGGAAAAGTCGCTTGCAGCGCATCGGGCCGGCATCAAGACGATACTGCTGCCGAAGGACAACGAGAAGGATTTAGTGGAAGTACCGGAAACGGTGCGCGAGGAAATGACGTTCATTCCGGTCCATCATATGGATCAGGTATTGGAGCACGCGCTCGTGCGACCGGTATCGGTGTAACGGCAACGAGAAAGAGGGGGAGCCGGATGAAAGTAAATCAGGCGGAATTCGTCATCAGTGCGGTCGGACCTGCGCAATATCCCGAGGACGGCCTGCCGGAAATCGCGCTTGCCGGCCGTTCCAACGTAGGGAAGTCTTCGCTGATCAACAAAATGATCGCCCGCAAAAATCTGGCGCGCACAAGCTCGCAGCCGGGGAAAACGCAGACGCTCAATTTTTATAAAATTAACGAGGAATTGTATTTCGTCGACTTGCCCGGTTACGGGTATGCGAAAGTTTCCATGTCGCAGCGGCAGGAGTGGGGCAAGTTTATCGAATCGTACTTGCTGAAGCGGGATCGGCTGCGCATGGTGATTATGCTGGTCGACGTCAGGCACCCGCCTACGCGCGATGACGCGGCCATGTACGACTGGCTGAAGCATTACGATATTCCGATCTGCATCGTCGCCACGAAGGCCGACAAGGTACCGCGCAGCCGGTGGCAGAAGCACGTGAAGCAGGTCAAGGAGACGCTGCTCGTACGGGCGAACGACAAGGTGGTTTTGTTTTCTTCGGAGACGGGGCTTGGTAAGGATGAGCTATGGGGTCTTATCGCCAATCTGGCCGAACTCCGTCCTGAAGAGGCGAGGTCGGCGGAGGAATCGGATAAGGCGGCGGCGGAACGGGAATAGGAATACCAGCGGCAAAACGGCCGCGACGGAAAACGGGCGAAACAAGTCCGTTTTCTTTTTTTTAGCGGAAATATGTATGGGAATGTGGGAAATTAGCGTGCGAGACGGAGAGATCGCCTTACAGGTATGCAAAGATAACGGCTCGCTGTCATTTTTTTAGAATTTTGCTTATTTTCAGCGAAAAAATAACAGGCATAATGAACTTGGATATAGTATAATTAATTAAGGTAAGATAGAAGGAGCTATCGAATCTTCCGGTTCCGGCCGGCTGATGGCTTCATGTTTTGAAACGAGAGAATCGAGGGATTTTTATGGCTCAGCGGTTAGCGACGGAATATGTCAAAACCTGCTTGACATTAACGGAAGCCGAAATGATCCAGTTTATTCAGCTGTTTAACGGAGAAGACGTATTTATCGAGGCGAAGACGGTGGAAGGCGGCAACCGGGAAATCGTCCTGCGTGACGGCTCCGGCGAGAAAGTGGTGCTTGCGTTCGAACGCAAGGCGGCCCGTTACGTTTGCGAAGGCTCCTGCCGGGTCAGCGACCCGCTGCTCGCAAATTTGATTCGCAAAGCCGTGTCGAGGTTCAAGGGCGATGCGATCGTGAATCGGATTTATCCTGCCTTTACGATGAAGTACGTGTACAAAAGAGGCTCAGTCGTGCAAATTTCAGAGATTGTTTCCGGCAAGCATAAGCTTGTATACGAGTATAAGGATACGGTTCAGCAGTTTGAACAGCTGTTCCGCAAGCAGCATGTCGAACGGCAAATTACCGAGGTGTATACCCGGATCGATGAACTTCTTGACGAAAGAAACCGTATGCATAACTCAAGCGGCACACATAACGTGGATGAACAACTGGCGCGGCTCGCGCACAAATTGTTTGAATTAGAAGCCTAACAGCTTTTCATAACTTGGAAAACACGGAGCCGCGAGGCTCTTTTTTTTGAACATAAAAAAAGTTGAGTTATGGGGTTCATTAGGGGGCGTGACGATGAAATGGTTGAATGTGCTGCGCGAAGGGGCTACCCGGGCGGCGGATAAAGCGCAGAGAACGGTGGAAGTAACAAAGCTGGCAGCGCAAATATCCGGAAAGCGCAGGTTAATCCGCGACGTGCAGCGTCAGATCGGCGCGGCCGTACACGAGGCAAACAAAAGGGGAGACTTCACGGCGGCCCGCCCGGAAGTTACGCTGCTGTCCGCCCATATCGACGGGCTGGAGCGTCAGATTGGCGTCCTTGAGCTGGAGCTTCAGCGGCTGAACCGGGAGAAAACATGTCCGTGCGGCCGGATCGTCCCCTTCTCGGCCCGGTACTGTCCGGACTGCGGCAAACCGTTCGTCATCCGTCCGGAGACGGTAGACGAAGCGCTGGAGGTCGAAGCATCGCTTCACTGTATCCGCTGTGACGCGGAGATGGGCGAGGACGATAAATATTGCTTCCGCTGCGGATCCGACCAAAGCGAGGATGGCGGCGCAAGCGCTCGGATCGAGGAATAAATGCGAATGAGGCATTTATTCAAATCATTTTTGAGTAATCGCTTACAAGTCCCGCTGCGAACGCACCTTTTTGCCGACAGGCACATAATTTGGTGAGGTAGCCGCGGGAGGGCGAAAAGTTAGTTTCTGCCTTTACAAAAAAAACTATTGCATTTCTGGGCAATAGATGTTATTTTTATTCTCGTTGAAAACAATATAGGAACCAGGATTCACTCAGGACATGTAATGTTGCGAGAGAGTATTCCCTCGAGAAGTGAATGACGTAGGTCCTAGCGGATGAAATCCAACAATTTTATTCCTAGGAAGGGGGAACCGAAAGATGGAATATTCAACTTTCGGAAGACACGTTGCTGTTGATACTTGGGGAGCCGACTTTGAGCTGCTGAACAATGCCGAATGGCTGCAAGCTCAAATGGTTGAAGCGGCTGAAGTTTGCGGAGCAACCGTTTTGTCTGTGCAAGCGAAGCAGTTTGAGCCTCAAGGAGCTACTGTGTTGGTTTTGCTTTCGGAAAGCCATATCTCGATTCACACGTATCCTGAGAAAGGATTCGCGGCCCTGGATTGTTACACATGCGGGGAAACGGTTGACCCTCAGGCGGCAATTGATTATTTGGTTTCGGTGCTCAAGCCGGAGCGCACTTATGCGAAGAAGCTCATTCGCGGACTCGGCGAGCTTACGGTAGAAACGCCGGTTATGAACCAAGCAGTACTCTCGAAATAAGAACGAAATGGAAGAGATCGGCACAGGCAAGCAGCCGGTCCATTATACAAATGACGAATGGCCACGGGATTCCGTGGTCATTTGTTTTGCATGCGCACAGCTCCTCGGCACCCTTACTTTAAGGGCTATTTTGCCGGTTCGTCCCATACAATGGAACGGAAAGGGATGGTGCACATGGGACGAAGAGCAAGCCTTAGAAAAGTCGGAATAGGGTTCATGCTGGTGCTGCTAGTCGGCTGGCCGCTGTACCGGATTTACGGTTACTTGAGCGACACAAGGGAAACGCAGGATGCTTCGGTGCTGCTGTACCAGGTTGCCCAGTTTCAGATCGAGCTGCTGAACAGCTCCCTGGCGAAGGTGTCAGGAGCGGGCGATACGGGCGAGCTGGATGCGCTGCGCCTGTCCGCCTATTCCGCCAATTATACGCATGAGAGGCTCGTGCAGGCAGTAGGCGAAGGCAAGCTTGCTCCGCTTCATTCGCTGGAGCAGCTGGTCAGCAGTGTGCTGCGGCTGCAAATAGGCGGCAAACGGGCGCTGCGGCCGGAGGAGAAGGAAGCTCTCGGGCAGGCGGACAAACTGTTCAAAGACATTTACGAGGGCTACGGCAAGCTGCTTTCCAGTGCGGGCAAGCCGATTTCCTCACAAAACGACAAGCTGTCGAAAGTCGACGCCGAGCTGTCGGAACTGCTCAAAAAACGTCTGCTTCGCTGAAGCGCTTTTGCGTGCACGGCCGGCCGGGAGAGACGCTTTTGCCGGCTTGTATGCATACATGCCGTTTCTTCCGATCAAACTAAGGAATGGAGTCGCAAGAGGCGGGAGAAGCGTGTCATGATTTAGTCAAACTTTTGCTCTGTCCGGCTTGTCGAACTGTGGTATAATGGAAACGATTTTTAAGACAGGAAGGAAAGGCAGGTGATCCGCGATGCACATCATTGCAGTAGGCCTTAATTACAGAACGGCTCCCGTCGAAATCCGGGAACAGTTCGCTTTTGACGAAAGATCGATCCCCTTGGCGCTGCAGCAGTTGAAAGATACGAAGAGCATACTGGAATGCGTGATCGTAAGCACCTGCAATCGTACGGAAATTTATGCGGTTGTGGACCGGCTCTATATGTGCGGTCACTACGTCCGCAGCTTTCTCGAATCGTGGTTTGGCATTCCGCGCGAGCGGATGAAGGATTACTTGTACATTCACGAAGATCAGCGGGCGATCGAACATTTGCTGCGGGTGACTTGCGGTCTCGATTCGATGGTCATCGGCGAGACGCAAATTCTCGGGCAAATTCGCGACGCGTTTTTGAACGCACAGCAGCAGAAGGCGACAGGCACGCTGTTTAATATGTTATTCAAGCAAGCGGTCACGCTGGCGAAGCGGGCCCATTCGGAAACGTCGATCGGCGAAAATCCGGTATCGGTCAGCTACGCGGCCGTGGAGCTGGGCAAGCGGATATTCGGCAACTTCGGCGGCAAAACGGTGCTGATCGTCGGCGCCGGCAAAATGAGCGAGCTGACGCTGAGGCATTTGAAAGGCGGCGGAGCGGACAAGGTGGTTGTCGTCAACCGGACGTACGAAAAGGCGGCTGAGCTGGCGGAGAAGGTCGGCGGCATCGCCAGACGGATCGAGCAGCTCGGGGACGAACTGGCCTGTGCGGATATCGTCATCAGCTCCACGGGCGCGCCCGGTTATGTGCTGACCCGTGAAGCGGTGGCTGGGGCGATGCGCGGCCGCCGTTCCAGACCGCTGTTCATGATCGATATTGCCGTCCCTCGCGACATGGATCCGGGCATCGCCCATTTATCGAACGTGTATTTATACGATATCGACGATTTGGAGCTCATCGTGGAAACGAACCTGAACGAGCGCCGGAAGGAAGCGGCGAAAATCGGTGTAATGATCGACAAAGAAATCGAAGCGTTCAACCAGTGGTACAAGCTGCTTGGCGTTAGCCCCGTGATCCGGGCGCTTCAGGACAAAGCAAGCGTCATTCACGAGGAAACGATGGCCAGTCTGCTCAACAAGCTTCCGGAACTCGGCGAACGCGAGGTCAAGCTCATTCACAAATTGTCGAAAAGCATGCTTAACCAGATGATGCGGGACCCGATCATGCGTATCAAGGAACTGGCCGGAGAGCGCAAAGGCGAGGAAGCGATCGGGCTGTTTACGGATATTTTTGGTCTCGATTCATTCCTGGAAGAAGCGGAAGCGAGTCAAGAGTCGAACAAAACGGTCGCCAAAGCGGAAGTATCCGCTCCGAAGCAGGAAGTTTTTCACGCGGAAGAACGCGGAAGGAAACAGCACGCTGCGCTGGCGGCCGGCGAGCTGCTGGCCGGCACCTAGGGGAATGGATTAGATGCCGGCGAAAACTTGGATTTACGATGCGATTTTATATTTATATGCCCTGAGCCTGCTGTTTTCTTTCTCCGACGTGGCGACCAAAAACCGGAGTGCAAAGCGGATGGGAACAGGGCTGCTTGCATTTGTATGGCTGCTGCAATCGGTTTTTATCGTAACGCGGGTGATGGAGCACCGGTACATGCCGATGCTTACAATGTTTGAGGCCTTATTTTTTTATTGTTGGGTTTTAGTAACCGTTTCATTTATGATGAACTGGTTTTTGCGGCTGGATCTGCTCGTATTTCTGGTCAACGTGGTCGGATTCGCCATTTTGGCGCTTAATTTTTTCAGCGATCCGTCCGTCACCCCGATCAGCGAGCAGTGGGAAGCAAAGGACGAGCTGGTGTTCATCCACATTACGCTGGCGATAGGCAGCTATGCCGCTTTCCTTATAGCCGCGCTGCTATCCGGCATGTATCTGTTCATGCACCGGCAGCTCAAAAGCAAACGGTGGTCGGCCGTTATGGGCCGATTCCCGAGCCTGGACAAGATCGAAGGGTATACATACCGGGCGGTGCTGATCGGCATACCGTTATTAATCTTATCGGTCGCGCTGGGCACGGCCAAAATCATGCTGGAGGGCGACGCCCATCTGCTGCTGGATGCAAAGGTGATCAGCTCGCTGCTGAGTCTGGCGGTTTACGCGTTTTATTTGATGCAGCGCCTGTCGGGGAAGCTTCCGGGCTACCTGCTCGCCTTTTGGAATTTGGCCGCGTTTACGATCGTGATCGCCAATTTTTTGCTGTTCAACCTGTATTCCGGATTTCATCAATGGATATGGATGTGAAGCGGCATGTCAACGTATTATCCGGCCATGCTCAAGCTGACCGGCAGCCGTTGTCTGGTCGTGGGCGGCGGGCGTGTGGCGGAGCGTAAAATTGCCGGCTTGCTCGAGGCCGGGGCGGACGTCGTCGTTGTCAGTCCGGAAGTGACAGAGGCGATCGGAGCCTGGGAGATGTCGGGACGGGTAACGGTTTTGCGGAAAAGGTACGCAGGCGGCGAAGACGAAGGCGCTTCGCTCGTTTTCGCGTGCACGGATAGTAGGGAAACGAACCAGCAAGTGCATGCGGATGCGACGCGCCTCGGCAAGCCCGTGAATGTGGCGGATCGGCCCGACCTGTGCTCCTTCGTCGTCCCGGCCGTCTGGAGACGCGGACCGCTCCTCGTAGCCGTATCGACGTCAGGCACGAACCCGATAGCATCCACGCGCATTCGCGACCGGATCGAACAGGCGGTCGGCGATCATATCGATTCGTTTCTGGGGTATGCGGCGGAGTACCGGCAGCGGGTTATCGCTCAGGTGCACGATGCTGAGAGGCGCAAGCGGCTGCTGGCCGAGCTGTTCAGCGACGAGGCGCTCGATCAGGTGCGTGCCGGCCGCTGGGAGGAGCTGAAGCGGCGTATGGAGGCGGTGCTTGACGGCGGATCGCAGTAAGTCGGCCGTACGCCGCTGACGACAAGATCCAACAATCCGAAAGAAGGCGGTAACGGAACATGCGAACGATTACGGTAGGCACGCGGCAGAGCGCTTTGGCGCTGACGCAAACGAATCAGGTCATCGAACGGCTGAAGGAGATAGCCGAAAACGCAGGCATCGCCTGCCGGTTCGAGCTGAAAAAGATCATCACCCGCGGCGATCGCATTCTGGATGTAACGCTGTCGAAAGTCGGGGGCAAGGGGTTATTCGTGAAGGAAATCGAGCAAGCGCTGCTGGACGGCGCCATCGACATGGCGGTTCATAGCATGAAGGACATGCCGTGGGAGCGCCAGGAAGGGCTATCCATAGGCGCGACGCCGCTGAGGGAAGATCCGCGCGACTGTCTCGTTACTCGCGGCAACGTGAGTCTCTCCGAGCTTCCGAGAGGCGCTAGAGTGGGAACGAGCAGCTTGCGCCGCTCCGCGCAATTGCTCGCCTATCGGCCGGATCTGAATGTCGAATCGATTCGCGGCAATATCGATTCGCGGCTGCGCAAGCTTGAGGAGGAAGGGTTCGACGCCATCGTGCTGGCCGCCGCCGGACTGCACCGGATGGGCTGGAAGGACCGCATCTCCGAATATTTGTCGCCCGACATCTGTATCCCGACCGTGGCGCAAGGCGCGCTCGGCATCGAATGCCGCGCGGACGATGCGTTCATGCTGGATTTGCTCGGACGTTTCGAGGATGCGGATACGGCGCTCGCGGTGCGGGCGGAGCGGCAATTTCTCGGCCGTCTGAACGGCGGCTGCCAAATCCCGATCGGCGCTTATGCGGTCGTTAAGGACGATGCCGCAGGCGGGAAGCAGCTGGAGATGACGGCGGTCGTCGGCACGCCGGACGGAAGCCGCCTCATCAAGGAATGGGGGCGCGGCAGCGATCCGATTCAGCTCGGGGATCTGCTGGCGGACAAGATGATCGAACAAGGGGCGGATCGGATAATCGCCGAGCTCGGGGGATGATGAGCGTGAGCAAGGGGAAAGTGTATTTGGTCGGAGCGGGTCCGGGTGACCCGAAGCTGATTACCGTTCGCGGGCTGGAAGCGATCCAGCGAGCCGACGTCGTCGTGTACGACCGTCTGGCAAATCCGCGGCTGCTGAAGCAGATGAAACCGGACGCGGACAAAATTTTCGTCGGCAAGCTGCCCGACAAGCATCTGATTAAGCAAAGCGAAATTAACCAGATGCTCGTCGATTTGGCGCTTCAAGGCAAGACGGTGACCCGGCTCAAGGGCGGCGATCCGAGCGTATTCGGCCGAGTCGGCGAAGAGGCGGAGCTGCTTGCCGAGCATGGCATCGCGTACGAGATCGTGCCGGGCATTACGTCAGCTATCGCCGTTCCGGCTTATGCGGGTATTCCGGTGACCCACCGCGATTTTACTTCCTCGTTCTCGGTTGTTACCGGTCACGAATACCCAAACAAGACGTACTCGAAGGTGAATTGGGACAACCTCGCCCATGCGTCGGGAACGATCATCTTTTTGATGGGTGTCGCGAACATCGACAACATATGCAGCGAGCTGATCGCTCACGGACGCGATCCGGAAACGCCGGCCGCCGTCATCCGGATGGGCACGTGGATGGAGCAGCGTACGGTCACAGGCACCTTGCAAACGATCAGCGGCCTCGTTGCGGAAGCGGGGCTGCAATCGCCGGCGATCATTATCGTCGGCGACGTCGTGAAGCTGAGGGAGAAGCTGGCCTGGTTCGAGAAGCGCCCGCTGTTCGGCAAAAGGGTGCTTGTAACGCGCGCCCGCGAGCAGGCGAGCGATCTGGTGCGGCAAATCGAGGATAACGGCGGCGAAGCGGTCGAATTTCCGGTCATCCGGCTCCGGCAGCCGGAAGCGGAAAGCACGCTCAGGGCGGTAGACGATGCGCTTGGCCGGATGGAGCAGTATGATTGGATTTTGTTTACGAGCGTGAACGGAGTCGAATTTACGTTTCGGCGTTTGGCCGAGCTGCGTCTCGATATTCGTTCGATGCACCGGGCCAAGATCGCGGCCGTCGGCCCGAAAACGCAGGAAGCGCTGCTCGCGCGCGGGCTGGTTGCGGATCTGGTGCCTCACGATACGTTCCAGGCGGAGGCGCTGCTTTCGCTGATGGAGCAGTTTGTGAAGCCCGGCGAGCGCGTGTTGTTCCCGAAAGGCGATCGGGCGCGCCCGGTGCTGGCGGATGGGCTGCGGCACATAGGCGCGGACGTGACCGAAGCGGACGTATACGAAAATACGCTGTCGCTCGAAGACGGCGAGGAAGCGCTGGATATGCTTAGGAGCGGACTTATCCATGCGGTGACCTTTACCAGCTCCTCGACGGTCACGAACTTGCTGGAGGCGCTGAAGCGGCTCGGAGAACCGGACCCGGTTGCTTTGCTCGGCTCGGCCAAGCTGTACGCGATAGGCCCGGTTACGGCGCAGACAGCTGCCGACGCCGGACTGACCGTGCGGGTGACGTCCGGGGAAGCGACGATCGCTTCGCTCGTTCAGGCGCTGGCGGAGGACGATACCGAAGAGCAGGGCTCGGCTTCTTAAACGTTATTTTTGGGTTGAAAGGATGAGGTAACATGAGTTTTCCGATCATTCGCAATCGCAGGCTGCGCGGATCGGCTGCACTACGCAATCTGGTGCGGGAAACGCAACTGACGACTAACGATTTCATCTATCCGATATTCGTAACCGAAGGCAGCGGGGTAAAAGAAGAGATCGGCTCAATGCCCGGGGTTTACCACTGGTCGCTCGATTTGCTGGAGCAAGAAATTCACGAGATCGCCGGACTGGGCATTCAGGCCATATTGCTGTTCGGCGTGCCGGATCATAAGGACGAGATCGGCTCGGAGGCGTACGGCAATAACTCGATCGTGCAGCGGGCGACGCGCAAAATTAAAGAGTGGGAGCCTGATCTGCTGATTGTGGCCGACACGTGTTTATGCCAATTTACGAGCACGGGCCATTGCGGCGTCATTCGCCGCGACGAGCAAACGGGCCGTGCGGACGTCGACAACGACGCGTCGCTGGAGCTGCTGGTGAAGACGGCCGTGTCCCAGGCGGAGGCCGGGGCGGATATCATTGCTCCGTCCAACATGATGGACGGCTTCGTGCAGGCGATCCGTTGCGGACTGGACGAGGCGGGCTTCGAGCATGTGCCGATTATGTCGTATTCGGTCAAGTATGCATCCGCCTACTACGGTCCTTTCCGCGATGCCGCTCATTCGGCGCCGCAATTCGGCGACCGCAAGACGTATCAGATGGACCCGGCGAATGTGCGCGAGGCGCTGCGCGAGGCGGAGAGCGACGTGGTGGAAGGCGCCGATATGCTGATGGTGAAGCCGGCGCTCGCTTATCTGGACGTTGTGAGGATGCTGAAGGAGCAGTTTGACCTGCCGCTCGTCGCTTACAATGTGAGCGCGGAATATTCGATGGTGAAGGCGGCCGCCCGGAACGGATGGCTGGACGAGAAGGCGATCGTGCTGGAAACGCTGCTCGGCATGAAACGGGCCGGCGCGGATATGATTATTACGTATTTCGCCAAAGATGCGGCGCGCTGGCTGCGAGGCGAGTAAGAAATTAACCCCACAAAGTGGAGCCTAACCTTCGAAGCTTATTCCAAATACTTTGCGGGGAGCCCCGAAACTGAAATACAAAAAGGGCCAGCCGGCAATCGTCCGGTTGAGCCCTTTTTCATTGCGATCCGATTACGAACATAATGTCCCCCCGCATCACTTCTTTAATCTGACGGCTTTCTGTACCAAGAGAAACTTCCGCCAAGTCGCGGTCGCTTTTCCTTGAATTACGTTCTTATCGGCCATACGATGCGAACCAGCCGAATACGCCGACAAGCACGACGGCTGTGAAAAAGAAGTAGCTAAAGGTACGGAGCGGCTTAGGCAGCGTGTCGGGTGCGCTTTGCTTCATTTCTTTCTCCTCCTTTCTCGTTTCCCATTCCTGTGGCGACTGACTCAAGCAAGTCCCTCCTCCGGGAAGCGTTTTCATCTTACTACTATTAACGCAGCGTACGCAAAAAAGTTTCACCTTTTTATATTCCAATTTGAACAAATTTGTGCAGGTAGTTTCCAGTTTGTCCGGCTATCTGTCTTTTGTCATAGTTTTGTCGGATTATTGGCAGACCCTTGGTTGTTACTGCGGTTGAAATCGGGCATAATGAAAGTTGGCAAACGCCGAAATTGCTTTCTTCCGAAAAGCGCAGGCGAAGAAAAGGGGAAAACAATCCATGGCTTACAACGACAACTTTTTGCGGGCGTGCCGCAAACAGCCGGTGGACCGGCTTCCGGTTTGGTATATGCGTCAGGCAGGCCGGTACGATCCGGATTATCGCAAAATTAAAGAGAAATATTCGCTGCTTGAAATATGCGCGCAGCCCGAGCTGGCCGCGGAAGTGACGATGATGCCCGTGAAGAAGCTCGGCGTCGACGCCGCTATTTTATATTCGGACATCATGAATCCGGTTGCGTCGCTAGGCGTTAACTTCGATATCGTTAAAAACATCGGGCCGGTTATCGAAAATCCGCTCCGCACGGCGCAGGACGTGTCAAGCTTGAAGCCGATCGACATTGAGGGGGATTTGTCCCATATCATCGAGACGATCCGCATTTTGGACCGCGAGCTGGAAGTGCCGCTTATTACATTCGCGGGAGCGCCATTCACGATTGCCAGCTACCTGATCGAAGGCAGGCCCTCCAAGAGCTACATAAAGACGAAAGAAATGATGTATAGCGCGCCGGATGTTTGGTTTATGCTGATGGATAAGCTTGGCGACATGGTTATCGCTTATTTGCGCGCGCATATCGCCGCCGGAGCGAAAGCGGTACAATTGTTCGACAGTTGGGTAGGCTCGCTGTCGCCGGTCGATTTCCGGGCCTATGTGCTGCCTACGATCGACCGTATTTTCGCGGGGTTGGCCGACTTGCCGCAGCCGAAAATTTATTTTCCCGGCGTCAGCTCGGGCGAGCTGCTGGGCGATTTGCACGCGCTTCAGGCGGATGTCATCGGACTCGACTGGAGAGTGCCGATCGGCGAAGGACGGAAACGGCTCGATTATAGGTTTGCCGTGCAGGGCAACTTGGACCCGTACCTGTTGACGGCTCCGACGGAGCTTATCGAACGTCAGGCGAAGGTGCTGATCGACGATGGCTTGCAGCATCCGGGCTATATTTTCAATCTGGGGCACGGACTGTTCCCCGAGGCGTCGCTGGATAAGCTGAAGCAGTTGACCGAATTTGTACACCGTTATTCCGAGCAGGCCATCCGGGATCAGCGGAACAGCGGAGGGAGCAATTGATATGCCGAAACGGAAAATAGGCGTCCTGGTTATGTCGTATGGGACTCCGGAAAGCATGGACGGAATCGAAGCGTACTACACGCATATTCGCCGAGGATCGCCGCCGTCCGAGGAGCAGCTTCAGGCACTGACCGACCGGTACGAAAAAATCGCCATCGGCGTCTTCCCGCTGCGCGAAAATACGAACCGTCAAGTGGAACAGCTCGAGCTTACGCTGAACAAGGAGCACCCGGAGTACGAATTTAAGTGCTATCAAGGCTTGAAGCATGCCGCGCCGTTTATCGAAGACGGCGTTAAGCAGATGGCCGAGGACGGAATCCGCGAAGCGGTCGGCATCGTGCTGGCCCCGCACTATTCGATTATGAGCGTAGGCGGTTATACGAAGCGGGCGGAGGAAGCGGCGGCAGCGCACGGCGTATCGATCAAGTGCGTCAAAAGCTACCATCTTCATCCGAAGCTGATCGAGGCGCTGACCGTACGGGTGAAGGACGGGCTGAAGCGGTTTGACGTGCCGCAGGAGCAAGTGCGGGTAATTTTCTCGGCGCACAGCTTGCCGGAAAAAATACTCGAGATGAACGACCCGTATCCGGATCAACTGCTTGCATCGTCCAAGGCGGTCGCGGACAAAGCAGGCGTTCAAAATTGGCAGTTTGCTTGGCAGAGCGCCGGTCAGACGGCAATGCCGTGGCTCGGACCGGATATTTTGGACGTGCTGGGGACGATTCGCCGCGAAGAGGACGTCAAGCATGTGCTGCTGTGTCCGATCGGCTTCGTATCCGATCATCTGGAAGTGCTGTACGATATCGACATCGAAGGCCAGCAGTTGGCGAAGGAACTGGGCATCCATCTGGAGCGGACCGCTTCGCTTAATACGGACCCGCTGTACATGGAAACGTTGAGCGACGCCACGGCGGAGCGGCTCGGGCAGGACTGAAAAATCAGAAGGAGTGACGCATGATGTCGGAACAGTTCAAGCGGGACGACCGGAAGTCCGCCGCGGCATTCGAGGAAGCGAAGCGTTATATTCCCGGGGGCGTGAACAGCCCGGTTCGGGCATTCAAATCGGTAGGCTTGACGCCGGCCTATATCGAGCGGGGCAGCGGCTCGCGCGTGTATGATATCGACGGCAACGAGTTCATCGATTATGTGGGCTCCTGGGGTCCGCTCATCGTCGGACATGCCCACCCGGAAGTGGTTGAGGCGATTAAACGCACGGCCGAAAAAGGAACGAGCTTCGGCGCCCCGACTGAGATCGAAACGGAGATGGCGAAGCTCGTCTGCGAGCGCGTGCCGTCGATCGAGATCGTCAGAATGGTCAACTCCGGTACGGAAGCGACGATGAGCGCGCTTCGGCTGGCGAGAGGTTTCACGGGACGGAGCAAAATTTTGAAATTCGAAGGCTGCTACCACGGCCATGCCGATTCGCTGCTGATTAAGGCCGGTTCCGGCGTCGCCACGCTTGGCTTGCCCGACAGCCCGGGTGTGCCGGAGGGAGTCGCCATTAATACGATTACGGTTCCGTACAACGATCTGGAATCGGTGCGGCTTGCGTTCGAGAAGTTCGGCGAGGAGATCGCTGCCGTCATCGTCGAGCCGGTTGCGGGCAACATGGGCGTCGTGCCGCCGCTGCCCGGCTTCCTGCAAGGGCTGAGAGACGTTACGAAACAATACGGCAGCTTGCTTATCTTTGACGAAGTCATGACCGGCTTCCGTGTCGGGTACAACTGCGCGCAAGGGCGGTTCGGCATTACGCCGGACCTCACCTGTCTCGGCAAAGTCATCGGCGGCGGTTTGCCGGTAGGCGCTTACGGCGGCCGGCGCGATATAATGGAGCGGATGGCGCCGAGCGGACCGATCTATCAGGCGGGGACGCTGTCCGGCAATCCGCTGGCGATGATAGCCGGTTATACGACGCTGAAGCTGCTGGAGAAGCCGGGCGTATACGACGAGTTGGAACGCAAGTCGGCCCGTCTTGAGGAAGGTTTCCTGAACAATGCGAAGGAGCTGGGCGTTCCTTCGACGATCAACCGGGTCGGCTCGATGGTATGCCCGTTTTTTACCGATGTGCATGTTACCAATTACGAAACGGCGAAAACATCGGACTTGGCGCGTTTCGGCCGCTACTTCGGTCACATGCTCGATCTCGGCGTCAGCGTAGCTCCTTCGCAATTCGAAGGCATGTTCGTTTCCGCCGCCCATTCGGACGAGGACATCGAGGCGACAATCGCAGCGAACCGCGAGGCGTTGAAGCGGACTCTTTCTTGAAACAGGATTCGTTTATTATGCGGGGCGGCCGGAAGGGCGCCTCTTATTTTTTGAGCGTATTGTAAAAATAGCAGTCTTTCGCACCTCTCATTTTTGTGAAAACAGTTTATTGGAACAAAATAAAGTGATTTTGGGCCTCTTATTTGCCTCGGCAATACCTCTGAAACACAATAATGCGTTCAAAATAAGAGGCTAAAAAGACTGCACGTTCAAAAGCATCTTATTTCTAATTAGCCGTCATGAAAGAGCCTTCCGGGTTCACTCGTAAAAGTGAATCGGGAGGCTCTTCGTTTAGTCCGTGGTAGAGGTATGTATTTTGAATGAAGGCGGTTTCGTTATTTCGGCTGCGCTGCTCCGGTTGCCACTTCTGTAGTGCCTGAAACGCCGGAAGCGGAAGTGCTTGAAGTGCTGACCGTATTCGTTGCGCTATTAACCGAAGGCGCATTCTGTGGGTTAGTCGCCGCTCCGGATGCTGCGCCGGTAGTCGGAGTCGCAGCGCCTGTAGCGCCAGGCTGAGCGGTGTCGGTTTTCGGTGCGGCCGGAGGCGTTGCCGGCTGCCCTCCTCCGCTGCTGCTGGTTCCCGGCTGCGCTGCTTCGCTCTTGCCTGTCTCAACCGCTCCCGCTGCCGGGGCTCCGCCGCTGCCGCCACCGGCAGCAGGAGCGGTATTCCCGGAGGAAGTCCCGTTAGTAGTTCCGTTAGTAGTTCCGTTAGTCGCACCGTTGGTAGCTCCATTGGTAGCTCCATTGGTAGTTCCGTTAGTTGTACCGTTGGTAGCTCCGTTAGGTGCTCCAGTCCCGCCTGTAGCCGCGCCGTTCGAAGGCGCCGTTTGGCCGTTTCCGGAGCCTGCGGCCGGCGTATCCGGTTTGGTTCCGCCTGAACCCGCGCCGCCTGCATTGCCTGCCGGAGCGCCGCCGGGAGTCGTTGCCGGTTTCGAGCCCGCGGAGCCTGTGCCGGTATCCGTCTTCGGCGGTGTCGTCTTATCGCCGCCGGTTCCCGGCTTGGCCGGCTCCTGTGTCGTTTTCTCGGGCTGTGATTTTTCCGGTTCGGTTTTCTTCGGCGGGTTCTGCGGCTGGTTTTGCTGCTGCTTCTTCAGCTCGGCCTGCTCTTTCAAAAAGTCTGGATGGTCGAACGCGCCGCCCGGATTGATTTTGTCTAGACCATCCCAGACGCGATCCACCTTATACGTCTCGGGTTCGTCAATGACGACCAGACCCGAAGGCAGTCTCCGCTCGCCGTAGCGGCTGGACGGCTTCGTGAGCACATCGCCCTTCACGACAAGCTCCGAGGAGGCTCCTCCGTCCATCATTCCGGCGTTGATCGCGCCTTCCTTGAGCAGCAAATCTTGAACTTCCTTGAGTGTAGCTCCCACGCTGGTCGTTTGGCGGCCGTCGATTACAACGAATATAAGAGTGCCGTCTTCCTTTTGCCCGACTGCCGTGCGCGGAGCGCGTCCCCAGCCGCCGTCGCCCGACGTAATTTGCGGGTTGCCGTTGGCGATGAGCCGCGGCGCTAGAAACGATACCGCATCGGTGACGCCCATCGCTTGCAGCTCGAACAAGCTGTACTTGCCGACAACAAGCGTGCCTTCCTTGGTGAAGCCGATAATGTGCTGCGCGGTCGTTGGCTCTACGTCGGCGAAAACCGCCTCGTTGCCCGACAAAATGAGCCCGATCGGGGCGAAGCCGTTGCCGAGCCCGTCAGGGTCGACAAAGCCGCCGCCGTTAATGCCTGCTACCGCGCCGGTCCGCTTCACCATCGAGCTGATCCGTTCGCCTTCGCCGACCTTGTTCGGCACGACGACGCGAACCGATGTCGGGTCGTACACATAGATCATTTTGCCTTTCCAGAACTGGCCCGATATGTCGATCGGCTCGCTGATCAGTTCATCGACGGAACGCGCCTTGCGCTGAACCAGATCGTGCTTGATCAAATTCAGGTCCTGTTTCTCCAAAGCCGATGTTTCGGTAAATTGATGGGACATTTTGACCATATAATCGCGTTTGTCCGCCCCGACGAATATCCAGGCCCAATCGCGATGCTGGGTCGAAATGACCGTTTGCGCCAAAAATTCGCGAATGGCGAGCCCAGGAGGCGTCAAATATAAAAAGCTGGATGTGGCAAAAGTAAGAATCGCGATAACAAGCAGCGACTTTTTTAGCCAGCTCCAGCCTCCCAGTTGTCTTCGGGTTTCGGTCCACATTTGGATGGCTGTGCTCACAGCAAAACTCCTCCTCATAGTAAAAAGCCTACCATCCATCATCATATCATATTCTTTTTTGGTTTTGGATCGGCAGTTTGATAAAATATAAGGAAAAACCGGCGAAATCAGGTGAAATTTTTCTTATGAAGCAGTATTATATTTTCGATTTTCCGCTGCAAATGTACGGAATCGGTTTGTTGTTTGCCGTCTGGCTGTTCTGGATCGTTTTCAGGGCATACCGCAGAGCGAAGGCGGCTGGTACGAAACCAGGCGGAATGCGGAATCGGAGTGAATGTTAAGAGAACCCCACAATACTTTGCGGCGAGCCCCGAAAAACGTGTCATGCGTTCCTACTTGCGCCCATATACTGGATACAGAACGATCTTGACAATCAACCAAGGCAGGACGTTATGGAAGGAGGAATTGCAGTGAGCGAACAGCAGCCCGGCTTGCGCTTCGATATATACGAGCGCGTTCATTTGCCGGAAGAGGTGTCCGCCATTCAGGAGTTGGACGAGGTCGAGCTGACTCCCCATATTCGCGTTGCCGTAGAAGGAGAGCAGGCGATCGTCAGAGGTTATTTGCTGCTGACCGGCTCCTATACGGGACAAGCGGACCGAACGAACGGGGGGGCGCAAACGCTGGAACATACGATTCCGGTCGAAATTACGCTTCCAATCAACCGGGTTCGAAGCGTGGACGACATTTCGGTCGAAATCGAAAATTTCGACATTGATTTGTTGTCGGCGCGCAGCCTGAACGTCACCGGCGTTCTTTCCCTGAACGGAATCGAGATGGAGCCCGGCATTGCCGAATTGTGGCAGGAAGAGGAAGAGATCTTATTCGTTCACGAATCGCCCAAGCGGGACGAGTCCCCGGCAATCGAGGGAGCCGGACAGGCGGAGGACGATAAGGAGGAAGATCAGGACCAAACGTTCCAGCAGCCGGCAATCGAGCATCCAGCATTCGAACAGCCGGTATTCCAGCAGCCGACGTTTACCGCACCGAGCTTCTTCAGGCCCGAAACCGGGCAAGCGGCACCCGATGTTAGTGAGATCGAGGCTGCGGAAAGAGAGCGTGTCAAGCTTCCGGACAACAATTACGAGGATCTCGAGGCGCTTGCGGAATACGATAACGAGCCGGAAGCGAAGCCTGCGTCGGCGCTGCCCGCGGAGGAACCGGTTCAGGCCGATGAAGCGGAAAAGGGTGAGATGAAAATCGCATTCGGCAGCAAAAAGCCGGAGCACCCGGAAACGTTCGACCTGAAATCGTACGTCGGCAAAAGCGATGAGTACAGACCGGGCCCCAAAAGCACGCCAGCGGCGGTCGGTCAGCCTGCGCCACAAGCCGGTCAGCGATTCGGCAAGCCGTTTCGGCAGGAGCCTGTGACCGTGCCGGAGGCGGCAGCCGAATCCGATGTACTGGAATGGAAAAACCTGTTTATCTCCGCAAGCGAGGAGCAGCAGTTCCGCAAAGTACGATTGTGCATCGTACATAAAGAGGATACGCTCGAATCGATTGCGAAAAAATACGACCGGAAGCCGCAGGAGCTTCGGCTTTACAACGGCATGAGCGATCAGGAAGTTACGGAAGGGCAAGTGATCTACATTCCTTGAGCAAGTCCCGCCGTCCCATACACCTAAACGCCAATAAAACGCGTCCCCGAGCCGAGCAACGCGGCAATCGGGGACGCGTTTTAAGTTTTTGCATGTATGCTCGACGAACCGGGCGCTTAGTACACGTTTAGCAAAAAGCCGATATAAAGCAGGAACAGCCCGAACAATATAAAAATATCGAGCCCCGTAGGCAGCAGCAAAGTTCTGACGAATTGAATGCAGATCAAGGGGAAAAGGACGCCTTTGACGGAATAGCGGATTTTCCACCACCATTTATCCATACACTCACGCTCCTTACAAGTCGTAACGGACGGTTCGCGTAGAAAAGTCATACCAATGTATGACGTTTCGGCCGAAATGATCCTTCTATATATGTATGAAGCCCCGTCCGTTGGATATGCTGATAAAATCACAGTTGAAATAAGCGGGGACGGGGGGCGGATTCATGGCCCGGACCATGCATTCGATCTATCAGGCGGTTTGGATTACTTCGCTGATCGCGCTTGTCATCTACGTGGTGAGGCAAATGTTCAAGCGCGATTAAATGACGGGCGCTCATTGACTCGCTGCGACAAAATGATTAATATAGAGACAGGAAACAAACTGGCAATAAAGCACAAAGACTTTGAAAGGGAGTAGTAGGCAGTCAAGCCTTCAGAGAGCGGACCGTTGTTGCTGTGAAGTTCCGCAGGATGTAGCTGACCGAAGTCGCCCTCGAGTCGCCGGGAATCCGGCCGGCCGCAGCCGTTATCTGCCCGAGTGTCGTGCCCGCGAAAGAAGACGGGTGCGGAATAAAGGTGGTACCACGGAAGCAATGCCTTTCGTCCTTTGCGGCGAAAGGCTTTTTTGTTTTTTCTTTAAGAGCCGCGCTTTCGGCGGCGAATGAAACGGAGGTTGTTCCCCATGACGGACATGCAGGAAATGAAAACGCGGGAATCGGTTTCGATGCCCACGACGTACGACCCGAAATCGGCGGAAGCAAAATGGTACGCCTACTGGCTGGAGAACGGCGTGTTCGAAGCCGGCAAACGTCCGGACGCGCAGCCGTATACGATTGTCATACCGCCCCCGAACGTAACGGGGATGCTCCATATCGGCCATGCGCTGGACTGCACGCTTCAGGACATTATGACGCGTATGAAACGGATGCAGGGTTTTGACGCTTTGTGGCTGCCGGGCACGGACCATGCCGGTATTTCCACGCAGACGAAGGTGGAGCAGAAGCTGCGAGAGCAAGGAGTCTCGCGGCACGATCTGGGCCGGGAAGCGTTTCTTGAGAAAGTATGGGAATGGAAAGAGCTGTATGCGAACACGATTCACGAGCAATGGGCCAAGGTCGGCTTTTCCCTCGACTATTCCCGTGAGCGGTTCACGCTGGACGAAGGGCTGTCCCGCGCGGTTCGCGAGGTGTTCGTCAAGCTGTACGAGAAGGGGCTCATTTACCGCGGCAAACGGATCATCAACTGGGATCCGGCGGCGCGTACGGCGCTGTCGGATATCGAGGTCGAGCATAAGGAAGTGCAAGGCGGCCTATACCATCTGCAATATCCGCTCAAGGACGGAAGCGGCCATATTACGGTGGCGACGACGCGTCCCGAAACGATGCTCGGCGATACGGCGGTAGCCGTTCATCCGGACGACGAGCGGTACAGCGGCATGATCGGCAAAATGCTCGTCCTGCCGATTATCGGCCGGGAAATTCCGGTCGTGGCGGACGAATATGTCGACAAGGAGTTCGGCAGCGGGGCGGTTAAGATTACGCCGGCTCACGATCCGAACGACTTCGAGGTCGGCCAGCGCCACGAGCTGCCGCAAGTTCTCGTGATGGACGAATCCGGCGTCATGAACGCGAATGCGGGACCTTATCAAGGCATGGATCGCTTCGACTGCCGCAAGAAGCTCGTTCAGGACTTGAAGGAGCAGGGCGTTCTGCTCAAAATCGAGGAGCACGTGCATCAGGTCGGCCATAGCGAACGTACTGGGGTTGTCGTTGAGCCGTACTTGTCCACCCAATGGTTTGTCAGCATGAAGCCGCTGGCCGACAAGGCGATCGAGGTGCAAAAATCGGGCGATGGCGTACATTTCGTTCCGGATCGCTTCGAAAGAACATATTTGCAATGGATGGAAAACGTCCGCGACTGGTGCATTTCCCGCCAGCTTTGGTGGGGGCACCGGATTCCGGCCTGGTATTGCGCCGATTGCGACGGTATCACAATCGCAAGAGAAGACGCGACAAAATGCTCGCATTGCGGCAGCGAACATGTGAAGCAGGATGAAGATGTGCTCGACACCTGGTTCAGCTCGGCGCTGTGGCCGTTCTCGACGCTCGGGTGGCCGGATCAGACGGCAGACTTGAATAAGTATTTTCCGACGAGTCTGCTCGTAACCGGCTACGACATCATTCCGTTCTGGGTATCGCGGATGATCTTCAGCTCGCTCGAATTTACCGGACAAAATCCGTTCAAGGACGTGCTGATCCACGGTCTCGTACGCGATTCGGAAGGTATCAAAATGTCCAAGTCGCTCGGCAACGGGGTTGACCCGCTTGACGTTATCGAGAAATATGGAGCGGACGCGATGCGTTACATGCTGTCCACGAGCAGCACGCCGGGGCAGGATTTGCGCTTCCGCTGGGAGCGGGTCGAGCAGGCGCGCAACTTTGCGAATAAAATATGGAACGCCTCGCGCTTTGCGCTGATGAATATGGAAGGATTCACGGCGGCGGATATCGACCTCAGCGGCGAGCTCCGTACGGCGGATCGCTGGATCCTGCACCGGCTGAACGAAACGACGCGCGAAGTGACCCGTTTGATGGATCAATACGAGTTCGGGGAAACCGGCCGCAGCTTGTACAATTTCATTTGGGACGATCTGTGCGACTGGTATATCGAGTTTGCGAAGCTGTCGCTGTACGGCGAAGACGAAGCGGCGAAAAAGACGACGAAGTCGGTGCTCGCTTACGTGCTCGACCGGACGCAGCGGCTCATTCATCCGTTTATGCCGTTTATCAGCGAAGAGATCTGGCAGCACTTGCCACATGTTGGCGATACGATCGTGCTTGCGCCGTGGCCGGAATACGACCCAGCGCTGGAAGCGCCGGATGCGGTGAGCGAGATGAATCTGCTTATGGACATGATTCGCTCGGTACGCAACATCCGCGCCGAAGTGAACGTGCCTATGAGCAAGAAGGTTGAGCTGCACGTTCGAGCTTCGAGCGGCGACTCGCTGTCCATCATCGAGCGCAACGAGGAATACATCCGCCGTTTCTGCAACACGACCAGCCTTGCGTTCGGAACCGATATCGCCCATCCGGAGAAGTCGATGACGGCCATCGTAACCGGAGCGGAGCTGTTCCTGCCGCTCGCCGGTCTGATCGACATTTCGCAAGAGCTGGCGCGGCTGGACAAAGAAGTGCAGACGCTGAACGCCGAAGTGCAGCGCGTGGAGAAAAAGCTGGCGAACGAAGGCTTCGTCGCGAAGGCGCCGGCGAAGGTGATCGAGGAAGAAAAGGCAAAAATGCGCGATTACGCCGAGAAGCGCGATAAAGTGCTGGCAAGGCTTGCCGAGCTGAAAGGCTTGTAAGATTCCTTGCCGGAAGCGATAACCATGACCGGTCTGCGGAGCCGAAGCGCTCTGCAGGCCGTTTTCTGGAAATGGACCGATGACTATCAATTTCACGGGCCAAATTCATATACTAAAGGGATGAGAAGCATGAATGAAGCGACCGAAACCGCTCTAGGCGCTTTCCGGACGGCGGACGAAGCGGTGGAATGGATTACCGGAAGAATGAAATTCGGCATTCGGCCGGGCCTGAAGCGAATGGAATTGTTCATGGAAAAGCTTGGATTTCCGCAGCGGCGGCTGAAATTCATTCACGTCGCGGGTACGAACGGCAAAGGCTCGACTTGCGCCTTTTTGACGAGAACGCTTACGGCTTGCGGGTATGATGTGGGGACGTTTACTTCCCCGTATATCGAGCGGTACCAGAACCGGATTCAGTATAACGGCCAGGACATCGACGACGAATCGCTGCTGCGGCTGACCAATCTGCTGAAGCCGGTATTCGACGAAATCGCCGAGACGGAATGGGGCGCGCCGACGATGTTCGAGGTGTCGACTACTCTTGCGCTGCTTTATTTCGCCAAAGTTACGTTCCCCGACTTCGTTGTCTGGGAAACCGGACTCGGCGGCCGGCTCGATTCGACCAATATCGTCACACCGATCGTTTCGGTCATTACGAACGTCGGCCACGATCATATGGAGATTCTCGGCGATACGTTGACCGCGGTAGCGGAGGAAAAGGCGGGGATTATCAAGTCCGGCGTGCCCATCGTCAGCGCGGTGGAGCAGCCAGAGGCGATCGAAGTGATCCGCAACGTGTCCGCAGCGCGCAAAAGCACGCTTTACCTCATGAACGAGCAGTTCCGCTACGAAGCGGCAAGGTCCGAGCTGGACCGGCAGACGCTGCGTTTTACCGGGCCGTTCCGCACGCTGGATCAGGTGGATATTACGCTGAACGGCGGGCACCAGCTCAAAAATGCGGCGGTAGCCCTCATGACGCTTGAGGTGCTGCGCCAATACTACGCGATCGTGCTCGATGACGAGCCGTTCCTCGAAGGAATGCGGACGGCAAGCTGGCCGGGCCGGCTCGAGATGGTTAAGCACAGTCCGCGGATGCTGCTGGACGGGGCGCACAATCCCGAAGGGGCGGAGACGCTGGCGGAGGCGCTCCGTACGGTTTACCGCTACGGCAAGCTGCATATGATGATCGCGATGATGCCGACGAAGCAGCATGACGGCGTTATGCGCGAGCTGATGCCGCTCGTCGATTCGCTGATCGTGACCGAGCCCGATTTCTTCAAAAAAGCGGAAGCGGAATCGCTCGCCGAGCTGGCCCGGGAAACGCTGCGCGGGCTGAACCGGCAAGTTCCGGTCACCGTGGAGCCGGACTGGCGCAAAGCGCTGAAGCAGCTTGAAGAGAAAACCGGCGAGGACGATCTGGCCGTTGTGACGGGCACGTTGTATTTGATTTCCGATGTGCGCTCCTGGGTTCTGTACGGCAAAGATTCTGACAAAGGCTGGTGAGCGTAGGTGTGAAGACGACGAAAACGACGACGGAACGGGTTCATTTTATCGGAATCGGCGGGTACGGCATGAGCGCCATTGCCAAAGTGATGCTGGAGATGGGGTACAACGTAACGGGTTCGGACTTGGCCGCGCAAGAGCTAACCGACAAGCTGGCCGCCAAAGGGGCCCGCGTGTATATCGGGCACGAAGCGAGCCAGGTGCACGGGGCCGACGTCGTCGTTTATTCGACGGCTTTGCCGGCCGATAATGTGGAGGTCGCCGAGGCGAAGCGGCTCGGCATCCCGCTGCTGCACCGCTCGGAAATGCTGGCCCGGCTTATGGAGACGCGCAAAGGAATTGCCGTCGCCGGAGCCCACGGCAAAACGACGACGTCCTCGATGATCGCGCTCGTCATGGAGACGTGCGGGCTCGATCCGACCTACGTCATCGGCGGCGAGGTGATGAACCTCGGCAGCAACGCCAAAGCGGGCAAAGGCGAATATATCGTCGCCGAAGCGGACGAAAGCGACGGCTCCTTTTTACGCTACCAGCCGGCGTATGCGGTCGTCACGAACATCGAAGCGGACCACCTGGAAAATTACGACGGCAGCTTCGCCAAGCTGAAGGCGGCTTACGCCCAGTTTCTCAGCCAAGTCGCCGAAGACGGCAGGGCGGTCGTTTGCATCGACGACCCGGAAGTAAGGGAACTGCTGGAGGCCGGTGAACCCGGACGGGCGATTACGTACGGCCTGGAGCGCGAAGCGGATTACCGGGCCATTCACGTGACGACCGGCGACCGCTGCGTTGCGTTCGAGGTAGAGCATGGGGGAACGGCGCTCGGGACGGTGGAGCTGTCCGTTCCCGGACGGCACAACGTATACAACGCGCTCGCCGCGTTCGTCGTCTGCCGTGAGGCGGGCGTGCCGTTTGCGGAGTTTGCCGCAGCGATCAAGTTGTTTCGCGGCGCGAAGCGGCGTTTCCAGGTGCTCGGCGATACGGACGGCATCCTGGTCGTCGACGATTACGCGCACCATCCGACGGAAATAGCGGCCACGATCGCCGCCGCCAAAGCGACGGGAAAACGCGTCGTCGCGGTGTTTCAGCCGCAGCGCTATACGCGCACGTACTTTTTGTTCGATCAGTTCGGGGAAGCGTTCGGCGAAGCCGACGAGGTCGTCATCATCGACATCTATTCGCCGGCAGGGGAGAAGCCGATCGAGGGCATCAGCTCGGAGAAGCTGGCGGAGCTGATCCGGCGAAACGGCAATGCTAATGTGAGACATATCGCCACGGTCCGCGAAGCGACGGACTTCCTGCTCGGATTTGCGAGGCCGGGAGATCTCGTGCTTACGATGGGAGCGGGCGACATCTGGAAGGCGTCCCATGCGCTTGCGAAGGCGCTGGCGGAGCGGGAAGGCTGACCGGGGCCGGGGCTGCACATAGGAAGAGCGCGGGAAAGCGGGACGATGCTTATCGTTTCGCTTTTCTTTTTTTGTTGTAAACAGGAATGCCGCCATGTTGACGGCCGCGTAGGGGGATAGCTTTCCCGCTTGCCGGTCTGGCATAGAGGAAGCATTTGTTCCGTTATTGGGCTGGGAGGGGAGGAAAATGGCCCGATAGCGGAAGCGCTAGTTCCGTTATCTGGGGAAAAGCCAGCTTTTTTCAGCTTTGCCCGAGGGGATAACGGAACTTTTTGTTCCGTTATAAGGGGCACTTGCAGGGGCGTACAGCGATTAGCGGAAGTTCCGGTTCCGTTATTCGGAGCCGTTCGCTTCTGCCGGTCCCGAAACTTTCGGATACCGGATTCGCAGCAGGCATAAATGCCGTTTGTCCCGCATACAGATGAGAACAAGCAGTTTCAGGGACAAGGAGTGAGCCTAGCATGAACAAAGCGAGAATCACTTACCGGTTTGACGAAACGGGACGGGAGACGGTCCGCAAAGACCAGCCTCAGGTGATCCCTTTACTTAAAGAAGAATATTCGGTCGTGCGGGAGGACCATTGGCCCGGGGAAGAGCCGGTTATCGAACGATCGTCCGGCAACCATAGGGAAGAGCCGGCTCCGCGGCCCGCTCGCGGTCCGCTTTTCGATACGCAGCCGCTTAATCAGTTCACGACCGATTTCGGAGCATGGAAAAGCCCGTTCGACGAAGAGACGGAACGGGTGGAGCGGATGATTCGCGAATCGGAGCGGCAGCGGACCGAACATCCTGCTCATCCCCCGGCCTCGGCTCAGTCCCGTTTTCCGGATCGGCTGGACCCGGAGCGTTACCCGCTCGAGCCGGAGGAACGGTATGACGGTCATACCGGCTATTACGAGCCGGAGCGGGAGCGATCGGAGCGTTCGTATGTGCGGGGAGACTTGCCGCCGCATTTGCCTCCGAGCCGGTATGAGCGGAATTCTCCGACATCCTGGCTCAAGGTGATCGCTTCCGTTGCGGGGGCGGTTGGAACGGGCGTCTTGATCGGTTTTTTCGTCTTGTCGATGTTTGGCGGCGAGGAGACGCAGAAGAACGGGAGCGATGCAGCGGCGGGGCCCGGCAAGTCGGTGGCGGTCGCTCCGTCCCAGACGGGTACGGGGGCGCTTCCCGGACAAACGGCCGCCGGCGGGGGAAAAGAGAACGCCGCTCCCGCTTCTACAGCCGCGAGCGGAGCTACCGTGCCGCTGAATATGGCGGCCGCGACGTATACGCTGCTCCAGAACGGCGTATTCACCAACCAGCAGGGGGCAGATAGCGCCGTTGCCGAGCTCAAGAAGAAGGGATTAGCGGCCTATGTCCAGCAGTCGGATAAATTTTATGTGTACGTCGGTTTTGCGCCGAATCGCGACGATGCCTTGGCCCTCAGCCAACTGCTGAAGGATCAGAAGATGGAGCTGTTCCTGAAAGCTTTGCCGCTCCCCGCCGTAAGCAAAATTAAATGGGCCGGCGAACAGCCCGCCGCTGTGGAAACCTTTTTCACGCAAAATCAAAAGCTGGTACAAACGATCGGCGGCTTCGCCGTCGCCCACCTGAAAGAGAAGACGCCGTCGGCGCTTGACGACGCGACGCTGCAAACGATTCATACGGCGCATCAGGCATGGTCCGGCGCCAGCGCTACGTTCGGAAGCGGGCTTGGAGCCGACCAGAAGGCGGCGCTGCAAAAATGGGTCGCAGCGATGAACACGGCTGTGACGTCTATGGACGAGTACAAAAAAAATCCGTCCTCCGCTTATCTCTGGCAGGCGCAGTCGTCGCTGATGCAGGTATTGTTTCTGGAAAACGAGCTGTTGGCGGCCATTCAGGCTTAAACTGCCAACAAGTGAGCGAGCAAGAAAAGCCCCAAACCCACTTTGGAGAGTGGATTTGAGGCTTTTTATCCGTTTGGAGCTATCGCGGCAGATTCCGGTCAAGGAGCCGTTTTCGCCACATACCGGTCGATCATCGCAGCCATCTCGGCACGTGTCATGCTTTTGCCGGGGGAAAAGGTAGCCTCGGTTATTCCTTCCATAATGCCCTTCTGCTTCAGACGATAGATGGAGCCGGCCGCCCAGTATGAGGCGGGAACGTCTTTGAAATCGGCGGCCGCTTTCCACGGTGCGTCGGAGATGGCGCCTGTCATTCTTTCCAGCAATACTGCGACTTCGGCTCTGGTGACCGGCTGGTCGGGACGGATGGAGCCGTCTTCGTAGCCGCCCACGTAGCCGAGTCCGATAGCGGCTTGCATCGTTTTGTACGACCAGTGCGTCTGCGGCAAATCTTTGTAGACTTGAGCGGTAACAGTAGACGAGGTGGCTTGCGCCGCCACCTGTACGGAAAGACCGCTCTTCGTTTGCTGCTTGTCGCTAAAGTGAAACAGCCGGTCGGCGATCGTCAGCCACTCCGCGCGGGTCATCGGCTTGTCCGGCTCGAAGCGGCCGCCGCTGCCCTCGACAAGCCCTTTTTCCTTCAGACGGGTGATCGCGCTCTGCGCCCAGTGGCGGGAAATGTCCGAAAACGCCGCCTTCGTCAAAGGCAAGTAGGCGGCAATCCCGTTAGCCACAGCTTGGGCAAGCTGCTGTCTAACTGTATCGTTAGCGAGCCGGGCCGCGTCGCCGGAATTGCTCAGGAATGCGGTTTCCACAAGGATGCTTGGCACTTGTCCCATGCGGATCACGTATGCGGCGCTTGGCAGCAGCCCTTTGTCGGCAAAGCCGGTTTGCTTCACGATGCTTTGCTGGACGAGCTCGGCCAGTTTTTTGCTTTCCGGTGTAAGCGCGGTCATCGCATCGCTGGCGGGGTAGCTGTCTTGCGGATAATCTTTATCGTAGTAGAGCACCATCGCTCCGCTTACATTCGCATTCGGATGCGAATTGGCATGTACGGACACGAACAAGGACGGCTTCGCTTCGTCGGTCATGGCGACGCGGTCGGCGAGACTTATGTATTCGTCTGCTTTTCGGGTAAGGACGACATCGTAGCCCATCCCGGCAAGCAAGTCCCGAAGCTTCTGCGCAATGTTGTAGTTGACGTTTTTTTCGTACAATCCGTTAACCCCGATCGCTCCCGGATCGCTTCCGCCGTGGCCGGCGTCTACGACGATTTTTTCGGCAAGCGCCTTTGCGGGGGCGGCGACAAGGAAAACGGCCGCAAGAAGTAGTTTGATAAGTCCGGTGTAGAAATCTCTCATTCGCACAGTCCCTCCCCATCCTATTGTACATGGCGCGGGGGGCGGAAGTATGCAGGAAAAATGATCCAGCGAGCCTTGTACGGGTGGTTTCTAGTCGGGCCTATGCTCCATTGTCAATCGCTCCGGTTCCGTCGTATAATGGGCCGTGTACATAATGGGTGTTAGACACGTGCGGAGAGAGGACGAGTCCGATGAAAAAAAACGGTTTTACGCTGGCGCTGTTTTTACTGCTCGGCCTGCTGGCCGCGGCGATCGTCACGCAGCTTTTGGTCTCCGTTCCGTGGCTCGGCTTCTTGACGAATTCGGCGCATATTACGTGGGAGCCGAAAGCAGATTTGAATGTAATCAAGTACGATTTGTTTATTCAGGTTAAACTGAATGTAATCAGCCTTTTAGGAATTGTGGCGGCTATCTGGATATATCGTCGGATGTAACAGATTTGCGGTTACGAATCGTGGGCTGCGTCAGGAGGGATCTAATACGATGAAACAGCCGGTGCTGATCCTCGCCTCGGGATCACCTAGAAGGCAGGAACTGATTCGGACGCTTGGGCTGCCGTACCGGGTCGACGCCGCCGATGTCGACGAATCGATGCCGGAGGGCACGCCGCCGGACAAGCTGGTCGAGCGGCTGTCGCTCCGCAAAGCCGGAACGGTCGGCGCCCGAAGCCGGGAGGAGCGGGAAGCGATCGTCATCGGCTCGGATACGGTCGTCGTGCTGGACGGAATCATCCTTGGCAAGCCGAAGGACGAGCAGGATGCCTTTGATACGCTGCGGCGAATCGCAGGACGGACCCATCAGGTGTACACGGGGCTCGCCCTCTTAAGTGTTGCAGCGGGAGAGATGGCGACGTGGAGCACTATGGACGGCGAGCTTGCTGCTGGAGGGACCGATAGCGGGGACAAAGGCTCCGTAATCCGTTTCGGAGACACGGGGGTATACCGGATATGGAGCAGGACGCAGAGCGGGAATCCGCAAGCGATGGTTGGACATACCGTCAGCCATGTCACGTTCCGACCGATGAGCGACGATGAGATTTGGGCGTACGTGCGAACGGGGGAGCCGCTTGATAAAGCGGGAAGCTACGGCGTACAGGGACTTGGCGCCGTTTTTATCGAGAAGATCGAGGGCGATTTTTACAGCGTGATGGGGTTGCCGCTGAGTCTGCTCTACCAGATGCTGGTTCGGTTTGGGCTTCGTCCGTTTGGCCAAAGTGAAGACTAGAGAAGGAGAAGGTGTCTTATGCGTAGACGCCTTCTTTTTGTTATGTGTACTGTCGCCGGTGGCTGTATGCAGGTAGGTAGCGGTCTTTTGAGGCTCTTATTTGTCATGGAAATCGTGTGTTTGGAAAAATAGAGGGTTTTTGGGACTCTTATACCTGCTGCGGTAAGCTCTTAGGGGCAAACCCGGCCGTAATAAGAGCCCCAAAAGGCTTCTAGCCCTAAGGAAGTGCTAGATATTATGAGTATAGGGCGCTCTAAGGGCTCTTATTTTAGTTAGCAAGCGACGGCCGGCGCGATTAACGGGACAACACTTGCTGGATCGCCTTGTTCGCTGCTTCTTCCGCTTCCCGCAGAGCCGTGTTCGTATCCTTCTCGCCGTTCACGACAGACAGGAACGCTTTGTTCAGCTCGCCTTCGGCGATCGTCTTGAATTCTGCCCGAACGGCCGGGGCAGGCGCGGCCGGCGTTTGAGCCGTGAAGGCTTGAACATGTTTTCCTTTCCACATCGCGGCTTCTCCGATGGCGGCTTTCGCTTTCGGATCTTTCAGCGGGCTGAATACCCCGTACTTCGAAGAACGGTCGATCTGGGTTTCGCTGGAGAGCAAGGCGCTGATCGCCTGGACGGCTGCTTCCCGATGCTTGCTCGTGGACGAAAGACCGAGATAAACCGGATACGGCTGTGCCCCGATCCCGCGCAGGCCGCCCACTTCCGGCAGGGTGGCGACGTCCCAGTTGATAGGAACCGAAGGCAGGTTAAAGGTGCCGTAGGAGTTAAACGCGAGCAGCATAGCGGCTGTCCCCTGCTCAAACATTTTTAACTGGGCGCCGCCGGCCATCAACTCGGGTGTCGGAGCGTAGCCCGGAACGGTAAACAGCGGCACGATCGTTTCGAAAAAGCGCTTCCACGAATCGGTATAAAGCGCGGCCTTGTCCGTGGCTTGCGCATTCATATACCCAAGCGAGTACTGGTTGATAGCCAGTCCTCCTCCTGCGGCCGCAGTCGTCAACCCGCGGTAAGCCACGCCGCCGTCTGTCCGCGTTAACTGTTTGGCTGTCGTGAGCAGCTCCTCCCAGGTCACGCCGTCCTTCGGATACGCAATGCCGAATTTATCGAACAAGTCTTTATTGTAATACAGGCCAAGCCGTAAATCGTATACAGGCAGCAGCGGCAGCTTGTTATCGTAGGAGCGCTGAACAAGGTCGATATACGGCTTCTCGATCGCGGCCAGATCGAAGTTCATCTGCTTGACCAGAGCGCTCATATCAGTTACCAGATCCCTGTCCTTGTACAGCATAAAGCCTGCAAATGAACCGAACAAAATATCTATCGGCTGATTCGCCATCGTAATCTTGTCGACGCTGTTGTCGCCTTCGGCGTTAATGAATTTGAAGGAAATGTGCGGATACTTCTTCTGCACATACGAGGTCCACTGCGCGGCCTTCTCCGCGTCCGATCCCGTGAGCGGTGACAAGGCGTAAAACACAAGCTCTACAGGCTCTACCTGTACCGGCTTTGGCGCATCCGGTTTCGGACTTTCGCTTTGATTGCCGCAGCCTGCGAGTAGCCCCGCCAACGCCGCCGTGCACATGCCGGTAACAACCGTTTTCCGGATAACGATTTGTTTGCTCATTGCAACATCCCCCATATTAAATAGTCTTCCGTCCTGGCTTAGTATGCCGGCAGCCCCAACCCTAGCAGATCGGCCATCGTATGCTGTCGTTCCGCCTCGTAAAGCTTCCAGATGATACGCAGGCCTTGCAAGCTGGAATACCCGTCCGTCAGCGGACGTTTCTTGTTCGCGATGCACTCCAGGAAATGACGAGCTTCATGCTGCGTCAGTTTGCCGTTTTCGGAATCTTCGTACAAGATGGTAAGTTTGGAATCGGAATCGAGATTCGCCTTTTCTTCTTTGATGCTATGGTGCAAGTAGACTTTGCCGTCGGTCCGCTTGTATTCGATCATGCCGTGCGTGCAATGAATGTGCAGGCTCCAGCCAAGACGCGTTCCCCGCGCGCCCCAAGTTCCCATATGGTATCCCATCGCTCCGCTGGCGAACTCAAGCACGACGTTGCTTGTCCCTTCCTTCTCCATCCAGGGCGTCCCCAGGTTCGTTCCAATGTGACAGCCGCGAACCGGTTCGCCAAGCAGCCACAGCATCAAATCAACATAATGGCAGCCGTGACTGAAAAATTGCCCGCCGCCGAGACGCTCGGCCGACATTCCCCAATGGCCTTCCGGATATTTGGTATATTGCTCGGTCCATATCGACAGCTGGAACGGTTCACCGTACGTCTTGTTGTCGAGCCATTCCTTGATCTTCACAATCGCCGGCCAGTAGCGCACCGGATACGCCGTCATCAGCACCCGCTCGTAGCGTTCCGCCGTCTCGATCAATTGCAGGCACTCCTCTTCCGTATTGCACAGCGGCTTTTCCATCAGGACATGTTTGCCAGCCTGCAAAAAATACATCCCGACCGGAAAGTGCAGATCGTGCGGAAGCGAAATAAGGACGGCATCGACATCATCGACCAAATCTTTGTAATCCGCTACCGCCAGGCGGCTGCCCAGCTTGTCCGCCGCTTGCTGCGCCCGCTCCAATACGATATCGCATACGGCGGTCACTTCCATAAGATCGCCAAGCTGCATCATCCCCCCAATGTGTGAGCCGGCTATGTTGCCGCAGCCGATGATCCCCAATCTGATTTTTTCCATTGTTTGTCTCTCTCCTTGTCGCTCCTTTTTGGCGAACGTTCACGTCCGTGCATCCGAGCCTGCAACGTGTTCATTCTTATTTGTTATAATAGGAGAAACAGAAGGAAAAGGCTTTGTATGCGCAGTCAATTAATTTGCATGAATGGATGGGGGCGGCAGACGATCATGTATCAACGGTATCAATTAAAGGAAGAGCTGGAAATTCGCAAATTGATTACGTTTTACTACAAGGAACTACCGCGCCACTATGATACTCCGGGTGAAAAGCATGATTTTTGGGAAATGGTTTATGTAGATACAGGCGAAATCGAGATCGTGACCGATTCGCGCACTTTCCAGTTAAAGCAGGGAGAGATGGTGTTCTACAAGCCGAATGAATTCCACGGCGGCAAAGCTTTGCACGGCACTGCCCCCAATCTGATCATCGTGACCTTTGAGTGCTTCGCTCCCTGCATGTCGTTTTTTGCGGACAATTCCTTCCGGCTGCGCGATGAGGAACGCCACATCCTGACGAAGCTGGTGAAGGAGGGAAAAGCGTCGTTTGATCCGCCTATCCATTCTCCTACGATGGAGTACCCGTTTCGCCGCATGGATGCGCCTTTCGGCAGTGACCAGATCATCCGCAACTATCTGGAGATTTTGTTGATCGAGCTAATTCGTTACGGCGATACGGCTTACCGGACAACGACTGTATCGACTGCAGCCAACGAGCATAATGCGCAGGAGCTGGCAGATCAAGTGATTCAATACATGCGCCAACATCTCTCGGCTCCGATCTCGATCGACCATTTGTGCAGCCAATTTGCAATCAGCCGTTCGAAATTAAAGATGATTTTAAAGGCGCGAACCAACATGGGGGTCAGGGAGTTGTTTAATCAGCTCAAAATCGAGCAGGCCAAGCTAACGATCCGCGAAGAACGCACCAGCTTTTCCGAAATTGCGGAAAGACTCGGGTACTACAGTGTGCATCATTTCTCGCGGCAATTTAAACAGGCGACCGGCATGACGCCGACCGAGTATACCCGGTCGGTCAAAGCCAGATCCGAGTAACACCGTTAGCGCCAAGCCCGATATCAAGGCCGCTCCGGAACTTGTCGATAACTCATGAGATATTTCTTTACATGAACGCTTGTATGCCTATTGACAATACACCGGAGAGGGATGATAATGTTAAATAATTGTAAACGATCGCGAAAATGACGAGGATGATTTACAATCCAATAGGAACCGGGTGGAGACGCTGAGAAATCCCGATTGCCTAGGATAGCTTGCTTGTTTTTTTGGACATGCGCGCTAAAAGGGCGGTTCGGATGAATCAGCGTTTTCAAGAAATTATATTTACTTATTCATTAAGTAAATGTGAGGGCGGAACCGGTACATGCCGTCGGCGCGTATGATTATAGACATAAGGGAAGTGCTTACACATGTTGAATGAAAGCGTCTGGCATATCTCCAATCTCGATTTGACGCTTCGCATGGTGCTTGCGGTCGTTCTCGGCGGTCTGATCGGACTGGAGCGGGAACTGAGCAATCATGCTGCCGGGTTCCGCACTCATATTCTCGTATGTATCGGCTCCGCGTCGATTATGCTATTATCCATCTACGGGTTCTCCCAATTCGTGACGGAGCCGAATGTCCGTACCGACCCGGCTCGTCTGGCCGCCCAGGTTATAAGCGGCATCGGCTTTCTGGGCGCGGGCGCGATCATCCGCAACGGGCCGAGCATATCCGGGCTCACGACCGCAGCTTCGGTGTGGGTCGTAGCGGCGATCGGCTTGTCCGTCGGCGCGGGGTTTTATTACCCCGCTGCGCTTGCCACGTTTCTCGTGCTGATCAGCCTGTTTCTGCTCAACAAATGGGAGAAGCACCTGCTCCGCAATCGGCGCAATCAGGATGTCGTCATTAAAATTTACGACCGACCCGGAATGCTCGGACGCATCGCTACGAAGTTCGGCGAGCAAGGCATCCAGATCAAAAATCTCGTCATGGAATCCGTCACCGGCAGTGTGACCGATACGGAGCATGCCGGCACGATGGAGCTCCGCTTTACGCTGCGAACGACAAGTACCGACAAATTGTTGAAAGCGCTCGAAGACATTTTGACGATCCCCGAAGTGCTCGGTCTGGAGTCGAACTCGATGCCGTCCGCTAAGATCACCGCTATTACCGGCGGAAAAACGCTATCCGGTTAAGGATAGCCCGGGTTTCGCCGGATGACCGCACCCCCCGCGCGCCTGCACGCCGGGGGCGTTTTTTTTGCCCGGCGGACGCACTCCGCGATTTTTTTTCGAACCCTTTCATATACAATCGCCAGTGATGGTATAATGGAAGAATAGTTGTCGAACCCATTTTTGTCGAAAGAGGGGAAATGATGGAATCTTCCATAACTTCCGTTTATACACTGCGCGATGTACCGCCGGAGGAGAGGCCGCGCGAGCGGATGCTTCGGTCGGGTGCGGGCTCGCTCAGCAACGCCGAGCTGCTTGCCATTTTGCTGCGGACGGGAACGATCAAGGAATCGGCCGTCACCCTGGCGCAGCGGCTGCTGATCGAGGCGGGAGGACTGCGCCAGCTTACGCAGATGAATACGGAACAGCTGACCGCGATCAAGGGCATTGGTCATGCCAAAGCGCTGCAAATTCAGGCCGGCATCGAGCTCGGACGCCGGATGGTTCGCACGACGCAGCCGGAGACGGTCACGATTCGCTCCCCTCACGACGTTTCGCTGCTAGTATCGGAAGAGCTCCGGTATTTGCAGAAGGAGCATTTTGTCTGTTTATTTCTGAATACGAAAAATCATGTCATCGGACAGGAGACGCTGTCGATCGGCAGCCTGAATGCGTCGATCGTTCATCCGCGCGAGGTGTTCCTTGCGGCTATCAAGCGGAGCAGCGCCTCCATTATTTGTGTGCACAATCACCCGAGCGGCGATCCGACGCCGAGTCCGGAAGATATCGAAATTACGCGAAGGCTGGTCGAAGCGGGACAAGTGATCGGGATTGACGTGCTGGATCATGTCATCGTCGGCGATACGAAGAATGTCAGTTTGAAGGAACTAGGGCTAATGTAATATAATGAACTGACGGACTTACAGACCGGACTTCCGCGCGAAGCTTCAGCGGTCTTCCCCTGCACGTTTGCCGCCTCACCGACATGGCTTCGAGCGAAGCCTGCCTCATGAAAGGAGAACACAACATTTATGTTAGGTAGTTTTTCGAAGGATCTGGGTATTGATTTGGGCACGGCGAATACGCTCGTGTATGTCAAGGGCAAAGGAATTGTGGTCAGAGAGCCATCCGTGGTCGCTCTGCGTACCGATACAAAAACGATCGAAGCGGTCGGTGACGCCGCTAAAAAAATGATCGGCCGTACGCCGGGCAATATTCGCGCGGTTCGCCCCATGAAGGACGGGGTTATCGCCGACTTTGAAACGACGGCGACGATGATCAATTACTTTTTGCGCCAGGCGCAAAAGCAGCGCGTGTTGTTCCCGCGCCGTCCGAACGTGATGGTATGCGTGCCTTCAGGTATAACCGCCGTCGAGAAACGCGCGGTGGAGGATGCCACGAAGCAGGCCGGCGCCCGCGAGGCTTATACGATCGAGGAGCCGTTCGCAGCCGCGATCGGGGCCGATCTGCCCGTATGGGAACCGACGGGGAGCATGGTCGTCGACATCGGCGGGGGGACGACGGAGATCGCCGTGATCTCGCTGGGCGGCATCGTGACGTTCAAGTCGATTCGCGTCGCCGGCGACGAGATGGATGAAGCGATCATGCAGTATATCAAAAAGATGTACAACCTGATGATCGGCGAACGCACTTCCGAGCAGCTCAAGCTGGAAATCGGCTCGGCGCTGCCGCTGGAAGTGCCGGAAACGATCGAAATCCGCGGCCGCGACCTCGTTACCGGCTTGCCGAAGACGATGTCGGTAACGTCAGATGAAATTACCGAGGCGCTTACGGACACGGTCAACAACATTGTCGACGCCGTAAAAGCTACGCTCGAGAAATGCCCGCCGGAGCTCGCTGCGGATGTTATGGACCGCGGCATCGTGCTGACCGGAGGAGGCGCCCTGCTGCGCAATCTGGACAAGCTGCTGGCCCGTGAAACCGGCATGCCGGTGCTCGTTGCCGACCATCCGCTCGACTGTGTGGCGATCGGAACCGGACGAGCTCTCGACAATATTCATTTGTTCAAATCGACCAGATCGTCTGGAGCAGGAAAGGCGAAGCGTTAATAGGCGGCCGAGCTTTGCCGCTGCTAGGGCAGCACGCTTTGCGCTGCTCGTGAAGGAAGACAATTCGCGGCCGCTTCTTGCGACAAGCCGCTGGAAGGTGTTTGCTTTTGTTCAAATGGCTCGGGAATAAAAGATTGATTATACTGATGGCGGGCGTCATCGTTTTCGTCGCTCTGATGGGCTTTACGTTCGGAGGCCGCGGGCCGATGACCCCCCCGGAAGGGTTCTTGAAGGATACCGTCACCTGGATGCAAGGTTGGCTGAGTAAACCCGCCCGCTCTATAGCGGGCTTTTTTGAAGATATTCGTCGCATCTCCGTGCTTTATGAGGAGAATCGCCAGCTCAAAACGACGCTTACGCGTTACGCGAAAGATACGGCAAGGCTGAACGATCTGGAGGCGCAGAACAAGCGGCTCAAGGATATGCTGGGCTTTACCGAGCGGCAGCAGCAGGCTAACAAGTACAGGTACCGGATCGCCGAGGTGTACGCTTCGAGCCCGGACCCGTTCAACAGCACGATCGTGATCAATCTCGGCGAAAAGGACGGCATCAAGCCGAATATGGCCGTCATGTCCGTCGAAGGACTGATCGGCCGCATCGATTCCGTATCGCCGTTTTACTCGAACGTCCAGCTGATTACCGATCTCGATTCGAGCAACGCGAAGGCAATTGCCGTTACGATCAAAGGAAAGGAAAACGATTCGTTCGGCATTCTGGAAGGTTACGACAGGAAAAAGGAAATGCTCATCATGAATAAAATTCCAAAAACAGATCATCTCGTGCCGGGCGACGTTGTCGTCACCTCCGGGATGATGGGCCAGCTATTTCCGCGCGGCATCGAGATCGGCCAGGTCGTTTCGCGGGACGAGGGGGATTTCGGCATTACGCATACAGCCCTTATCAAGCCATTTGCCTCCTTTAACCATCTGCGCGAAGTGTTCGTCGTCGAAGTACCCGAGTTGTGAGGTGACCTATGCGCCGATATTTGCTTTTTGTCGCCTTGTTCGTTCTGTTTCTAGTAGAGGGGACGATCGTCCAGTGGGTGCTGCCGGCTTCGTGGCAATCCAGCGTGATGGTAACCCCGCATCCGTTGTTCGTCGGCGTCCTGCTCATTTCCTTGTTCCAAGGCCGCCACCAGGGGCTTGCCTACGGGCTCGGATTCGGCCTGCTGCAGGACTTCATTTATTACGGACACGCTCTTGGCGTTTATTCGTTCAGCATGGGGCTTGTCGGGTACGTGTTCGGCCTGGTGTTCCGCTCGTCCGCCAGCGGCGTCGTAATCGGCCTGATTGCGGCCATGCTTGGTTCTTTCGCTTACGATTCGCTTGTTTACGGCATTTATCTCGTGTTTCTGCGCGTCGTTCATCTCGATTATCAGTGGACGTTTCTGCATCAAATATTGCCTAGCTTGCTAATCAACGGACTAGTTGCGCTTCTGCTGTACATACCGATGCGCAGGCTGGTCGAGTTTGTGAATGTGGATCGGGAGTCCGAAGAGAAATAAGACCCCGGCGTTAGTCGGCAGGAGATCGGACCGGTTCCGGAGAATTGGTTAGTAGGAGGATTTATGCCGATGTCGGAAACGAAACATCTCATTACGATCAAAGGGGTCAAGGAAGGACTTGTTTTCGTCATCGACGAAACGCGTCCGTTTGACGAAATATTGCAGGAGCTGGAACACAAGCTCGATCATTCGCATCGGAGCATCCTCACGGGACCGGTCGTACGCGTGCAGATCCGCCTGGGGAAACGGACGCCTAGCGACGAGGAAAAGGAAGCTCTGAAGGAAATGATCAGCCGTAAAGGCAATTTGCTCGTGCACAGCATCGAGTCGGATCATGCCGGCGAGGCGGAGGCGGCAAGCGAGGAGCGGATTACGGTTTTCAAAGGAATCGTCCGCTCCGGCCAGACGGTAAGCCATCAAGGGCATATGCTGTTTCTTGGGGATGTCAATCCCGGCGGATCGCTGCTGTGTACCGGAGATATATTTGTGCTCGGCGCGCTCAGGGGAATGGCGCATGCGGGTTATGCCGGCAACGAGCGAGCGCTGATCGCAGCCTCGTACTTACGCCCGACGCAGCTGCGGATCGCCGATATTATAAGCCGCCCCCCGGATGAGTGGGGGTTCGAGGATGCAACAATGGAGTTTGCCTACATACGGGATGGCAGCATGGAGATCGACAAAATCAACCAGCTTCACCGGCTGCGGCCGGACCATCCGTTTGGCGGCACGTAAAGGAGATGATTCGCATGGGAGAGGCAATCGTCATTACTTCCGGCAAAGGGGGCGTCGGTAAAACGACGACCTCGGCCAATCTCGGTACAGCGCTGGCGCTGCTTGGGAAAAAAGTATGCATGGTCGATACCGATATAGGCCTCCGCAATCTGGATGTTGTCATGGGACTCGAAAACCGGATCATCTATGATCTTGTCGACGTAGCCGAAGGCCGCTGCCGCTTGCAGCAGGCGCTTATCAAGGATAAACGGTTCGACGAGCTGTATATGCTGCCGGCTGCCCAGACGAAGGATAAGCATTCCGTCACGCCCGAAGCGGTGCGCGATATGGTGCTGGAGCTGAAGAAAGAAAACGATTATGTCATTATCGACTGCCCGGCGGGCATCGAGCAAGGGTTCAAAAATGCGGTAGCCGGCGCGGATAAAGCGATCGTCGTGACGACGCCGGAGCTTGCCGCGGTCCGCGATGCGGACCGGATCATCGGGCTGCTCGAGCAGGAGAAGGTGCACGGCCCGAAGTTGATTATTAATCGCGTGAAAGCGACGATGATGAAGAAGGGCGAAATGCTCGATATCGACGAGGTTTGCTCCGTGCTGGCGATCGATCTGCTCGGCATCGTGCCGGACGATGAAGCGGTCCTCAAGGCGGCGAACAGCGGGGAGCCTACCGTGATGAACCCGAAGGCGAGGGCGGCGATCGCTTACCGGAACATTGCCCGCCGCATTTTGGGCGACACGGTGCCGCTTATGCCGCTGGAAGAGAAAACGGGCGTGATGCATAAAGTGAAGAAGCTCTTCGGAATAGGATGAGAAGAAGTTGCTGGACAAACTGAAACGAACGGATTGGTCGATCGTCATTTTGATGGCGTTGTTTATGGGGATAAGCACGCTCGTCGTCCATAGCGCTACGGCTAACGACCCGTATTTCCAAGGGACGGATATCAAGAACGTCATCAACTACGCGATCGGCTTTGTCGTCCTTTTTGCCGCGATGCTGTTCGATTACCGGCTTCTCGTAAGGGCAGGCTGGTACTTGTATGCGTTCGGGATCGTGCTGCTCATAGCGGTTTATTTGTTTGGGGCGGAGAAAAATTCGGCCAAAAGCTGGTTTTTGCTCCCGTTCGGCTTTAATTTCCAGCCGGCCGAGCTGGTCAAACTGCTGACCATCATTGCGATTGCGATGTTTATCGGCAGGCGCGGCGGCGAGCCGCTGCGATTCTGGCAGGAGGTCGTCCCGATCGGGCTTATGGTGGCGCTGCCGGTTGGTTTGATCGTGATTCAGCCGGACCTGGGCAATGCGATCATTTTTTTGGTTGTGCTGATCGTGATGTATTGGATCGGGAACATCAAGTACACGCATGTGCTGATCGGAACAGCGCTGATCGGCGGCTTTATCGCCTTGTTTTTTTACTTGTTCCAAATTTACTACGATCCGGTCGTGCAGTATCTGAAGGAAAACGACATGGGCGAATGGGTGCATCGCATAAACCGGATTCATACGTTTATCGATCCGGATGCGGCGTCGGCCGACGCCAAATACCAGGTGCACAATTCGATGCGGGCGATCGGCTCCGGCGGGCTGACCGGGGAGACGTACCTGAACGGCAGCTCGGTGCAGCAAGGCTTCATCCCGCTTCCGTATTCGGATTCGATCTTCGTCGTCATCGGCGAGGAGTTCGGTTTCGTCGGGTCTTCCGTGCTGCTGCTGCTGTATTTCCTGCTCATTTACCGGATGATCTACATTTCGATCCAGAGCATGAACCGGACGGGGGCCTTTATCATAATCGGTATCGTCTCCATGTACGTCTTCCAGGTGTTCGAGAATATCGGCATGATGATCGGCATTATGCCGCTAACCGGCATTACGCTGCCCTTCGTCAGCTACGGCGGCTCCTCGCTACTCATCAATATGATGGCGATCGGCGTGGTGCTGAGCATTCATGTGCATCAGGAGCAGAAGTCGCTGTATTGATTCCGGTCGCCCCTGCACTCGAATCTGTACCTGCACAATAGCCTAATCCCCTCCCTTGCGAGCCGGGTTAGGCTATTTCGCATGTCCGGCGGGCAGCAAGTATGCGCCTTCCCCGTCCGGTTCTACCCCTTGTCCTCGGCTCATAGGATGTAGGGAGAAGCCTGTCTGCACCCGCTCCGGGTGAGCGCGGCGAATGAGGGGGAACCGCTCATGGAAGTCAAGTCGAACGTCCGCAGGCGGCGGATGGACCGAATGAAGCAAATCGTCACAACCGGACAAGAAGAACGGTTTGGCGGCGGCAATAGAGCAGACGGCCAAGGAAGCCGGGAGATGGAACGAGCTCCGGTGAGCTACGAATCCGCGGAGGAGGGTACCCCGTTCCGGAGGCAAGCGTCCGAGCAGCGGCTACTCGCTTATCGCGAGGAGGACGACCCCGAATGGGCGTGGAAACGGCAGGAGAGCCAGCGATGGCGATCGCTGGGCGGACCGGGCGGCGGCGGGAACTGGGAGCGGAAGCCCCCGAGTATACGAAGTTTGTGGACGAAGCTCGGTATCAGCGCAGTGTTGTTCGCCGGGATATGGGGGATGTTCCAGGTCGATCATCCGCTCGCCGAACGGGGTCAGCGCTGGGTGACGGCAGCCTTGACGGAGGAATACAATTTCTCCGGGATGGCGGCCTGGTATGAACGGAAGTTCGGCGGCTTGCCCGCCATTTTACCGGCGCTCGGCGGCAAAAGGGACCCGGAAGCGCAAAAAGTCAGCTCCTCGTCGCTGAAAGGCATGTACACCCCCGTACACGGTAAAATCGTCGAGAAGTTATCGGACGGCGAACTGGGCATAACGCTCCGTACGGTACCGGAAGCGAAGGTCGTGGCGATCGATACGGGCCGAGTGGTTGCCGTCAGCGATTCGGCGGACAAAGGGACGACAGTCGTCCTTCAGCACAGCGGGGGCCTGCAATCGATATACGGCTGGCTGCAAGGTACGAGCCTGAAAACGAACGATTGGGTCAAGGGAGGGGAAACGATCGGCAGCGTGACGACGGATGCCGCAGGCGGAGCGGGCAAGCTGTACGTGGCCGTCAAGAAAGAAGGCGAATATGTGAAACCGCAAGAAGTGATTCCGTTTGATTAAAATACGCGGGATCACGTTCCGTCTTCATCCGCTCTTCTCGCTGCTGATGCTGCTAGCGGTCGCAACCGGCTATTTCGCCGAGTTGCTTACGCTGTTCGCCATCGTTCTTATTCACGAGCTCGGCCATGTCGTCTGCGCCAAAAGCTTCGGCTGGAACGTTATCCGCATCGAGCTGCTGCCGTTCGGAGGGGTGGCCGAAACGGATGACCGCGGCAGGTCCAGCTCGTTTCAGGAGGCGGCCGTCGCCCTCGCCGGACCGCTGCAGAACGCCTGGATGGCGTTATTTGCCGTCATCATGGGCAAGCTCGGCCTGTGGGACTCGCAGTGGTGCGGCTATTTTATTAAAGCGAACGCGATGATCGGTCTGTTTAATCTGCTGCCGATATTGCCGCTTGACGGAGGCAAGGTGATGCAGGCGCTCATAGGCCGCTGGCTGCCTTATTACCGGACGCTTGTGCTGTGCGCCCTCGTCAGTCTGCTGCTCTCGCTTTTGCTGGCGGCGGCCGCCTTATCCGGGGTCCGCTCCGGCGGCGTCCAGCTCAACCTGCTCGCCATAGCGCTGTTCCTCGCCTATTCGAACTGGTTCGGTTACCGGCATGTCTCGTTCCGGTTTGTCCGGTTTTTAATGAACCGGGAACCGGTTATGGAGCGTCTAATAGATAGAGGGACGCTGGCGCAGCCTATCGTCATTTACCGGTATCGCACCATTGCCGAGATCGTCCGCCTGTTCATGAGAGACAAATACCATCTCGTCTACATTTTGAACGATAGGGGCCGTATCGAAGCCGTGCTGCCGGAACATAAGCTGCTGTACGCCTATTTCCAATTAAACCGGCCCGGAAGTGCCGTTTCCGACGTTTTCGTGTTAGAATAGAAGGGTTATGTGGCTCTATGGTGAGGTGGTGACGTTTCATTGAAACAGATTGTCGTGCATTGCCGGGATACGCTGACGCAGGTGGCGCTTCTGGAAGAGCGGGTGCTGACCGAGTTTTATGCCGAGCGCCCGGTCGACAAGCAGCTTGTAGGCAGTGTGTATATCGGAAAAGTTGTTAATGTGCTTCCGGGCATGCAGGCCGCTTTCGTCGATATCGGGCTGGATAAAAATGCGTTTTTGTATATCGATGATTTGCTTCCGGCCCATTTGGACAAAATTCCATTGGTCAAGCCGTCGATTTCGGAGCTGATTCAGCCGGGGCAGAAGCTGCTCGTTCAAGTGATCAAGGAACCGCTCGGCACGAAAGGGGCAAGAATCACGACCCATTTTTCGCTGCCGGGAAGATGGATCGTTTATATGCCGAATGCCGATTACGTCGGCGTATCGCGCAAAATCAGCTCGGAGCAGGAGCGCTCGCGGCTGAAGGATGTTGCCGAGCAGCTGCGCAGGCCGGGCGAAGGTCTTATTATCCGTACGGTTGCCGAGCATGAGACGCTGGTGGCGCTGGAGCGGGATCTCGGCGTCATGAGAGGCGACTGGGAAGATGTGCTGCGGCTGGCGGAAACGTCAGAGGCTCCGCTGCTGCTGTACCGGGAGCCGGGCGTGCTTGATCGCGTCGTCCGCGACGCGTTTAACGATTACGTAGACGAGCTGATTATCGACGACCCGGTGCGGGGGGAGGCGCTTGGACGCCGCGTACGCGAGATGTCCGAGGAACTGGCCCAGCGCATCCATATTTACAAAAAACGCGAGCCCGTTTTTGTCGCCTACCCGGTCAAGGAACAACTGGAGCGGGCGATGAAGCGTAAGGTATGGCTCAAGAGCGGCGGCTATCTCGTCCTTGACCGGACGGAGGCGCTCACGGTGATCGACGTCAATACCGGCAAGTTTACCGGAACGGACGATCCCGAAGCGACGGTGTTTACGACCAATGCCGAGGCGGCGGCGGAAATCGCCCGTTTGCTGCGGCTGAGGGATATCGGAGGCATCGTGCTTGTGGATTTCATCGATATGACCTCGGACAAGCATCGCGCCGATATCGCCGCCCTGCTGGAGCAGGAGTTCCGGAAAGACCGGACGAAAACGTTCGCCGTCGGCTGGACGAAGCTCGGGCTTATGGAGATCACGCGCAAGAAGGCGCGCGAAAGCTTGGACGATTCGATGTTTGCGGTATGTGGCGTTTGCGGGGGTACGGGTAAGGTGCCGATCGAGCGCGCTTCGCAAGGCAAAAGGCGTTAATGCGGCGCAGGCATGATGGCGAGGTTTGGAGGATAGCAGCGCTTGTACATCATCAAGATGCGGGTTGCGCCTGGCGCGTAGCTCGCTTTTTTGTGTTTGGTGAAGGGAAGCCGTTCGTGTCGGTAGTTCTCATGTGCCGCCGCCGAAATTATATAGGGCGATTCACTTGTTAGGATATTGTGTTTCTTACATAAACTAGTTATCATAATGATTAAGGAAATTCAATTTCCGCTTTTAATTCGGAGAAATGGGGGGAATCCGCTTGCGCAACAAGTTGTCTCTCGTCATGTTATCGTCACTCTTGTCCGTTTGTTTTGCCGTCTCAGGGTGCAGCACCGGTTCGTCCGGTGTCAAAGACAATGAGGAAGGTAAGCCGGCGGAAGAATTGAAACCGGTTACAATCACGATGAACGTAAGATCGGAAATATCGGAAAACTGGGACGAGTTAATCGTAAACCCGCTGAAGAAAAAGTACCCGCACATTACGGTGAAAGAAGTCAAAGGCGATCTGAACGAGCTGATCCAGAGGGGCGAGCAGGTCGATCTGTACACCGTCGCACATGTTGTGGCGGGGCGGATCGTCCAGATGGATTTAAACTACGATATCGAACCGCTCATGAAAAAGTTCAAAATGGATATGTCCCGTTTCGAGCCCGTCGTGCTCGAAGCCGTCCGGGGCAACTCGGGCAACGGCCAGCTCATCGGTCTGCCCTTTAACCTGCAATTTTTCGCCATGTACTACAATAAGGACATTTTTGATATGTTCGGCGTTCCTTATCCGAAGGACGGCCTGACCTGGAACGAGACGGTCGAGCTGGCTAAGAAGGTGAGCCGGTATCACGGGGGGGCCCAATATTTAGGCTTCAAAACCGACCAGATCCACCGTCTTGCCGACCCGTTCGGCGTGACGCCGGTCGATGCGAAGACGGATAAAGCTTCCGTCATCAACGAATCGTATAAGCGCGCCTTCGAGTTATCCAAACTGTTCTTCTCGATCCCCGGCAACATGCCGGCGTCCCCGAAAGATGTGAACAAGAATGCGCTGGACCAGTTCCGCAAAGATAAAAATTTGGCGATGTATTATGCGGTTAACCGCTTCTCCAATCTGAAGGACTCGGATGTCAACTGGGATATCGCCCAATCCCCGTATTATCCCGATATGCCGAACGTCGGCGGGATCGTGGACAGCTTCATTATGGGCATCACCAAAACGAGTCAGCATAAGGACGACGCGTTCCGTGTCATCGAAACGTTCCTGTCCGAGCAGGCGCAGCTGTTCGCCGTCCGGAGTATGGGCTACATTTCTCCACAGGTCAATCCGGTCTACAAGGACCAGTACGGAGCGGATATCCCCTACTTGAAAGGAAAAAACATTCCGGCTATATTCAAAAATAAAATCGTCAGCCATCAGCCCTACAGCATTTATCGCTCGCAAGGGATGGATGTGCTGTATGAGGTGCACGGCGACTATATATTTGAGCAATACGACGTCAATACGGCGCTGAGGGTAACCGACGAAAAAATCAATCAGGCTGTCGGCGCGTTGAAGGGGAAATAGGAGCGAATGCGGCCAGCCGTTTCACTGTGGATTCATCGCAGTGAAAACGGCTTTTCTCGTTGACTCGGCTATCGAGTTGTGCTATGATACTTGGGTATGTGCGCTGGCACATGCTGCAACCGCACGAGTCGGGTCTACGAATAAGCGTGTGTTCGCTGCTACGCAGCTGGACATGCCACCTGGACAAGGCGAGTCTTATGACATGAGGAGGTGCACTGACAATGTACGCAATTATTGAAACTGGCGGCAAACAGTACAAAGTGCAAGCGGGAGATGCCATCTTCATCGAGAAGCTGGAAGCTAACGCAGGCGACGTTGTAACGTTCGACCGCGTACTTGCTGTCTCGAACGACAATGGTCTCGTAGCAGGTTCCCCGCTCGTAGCCGGAGCTTCTGTATCCGGTAAAGTGGAGAAACACGGCAAAGGCGAGAAAGTGATCGTGTTCAAGTACAAACCGAAGAAAAACTATCGCCGCAAGCAAGGCCACCGTCAACCGTACACCAAAGTAATCATCGACAGCATCAAAGCTTAAGTTTTCGCCCGGATGATCGGCGGAATAACTGTAAATTCGGCGAATTTACAGGGCAGGTGATGAATAGGCATGATTCGGGTGAATATTGAACGAGGCCGCGACAGCGGAGCGATTCAGGCTTTTAAAGTGTCAGGCCACGCTTTTTACGGCAAGCACGGGCATGATATCGTTTGTGCCGGTGTATCCGCCGTAACGGTCGGTACGGTGAACGCCGTCGAGAAATTGACAGGTGTAACGCTTCCGAGCGAAATGGGCGATGGGCTTCTCCAGGTCCGTATCCCCGTGGAAACGGACAAGAGCCGATCCGAACAAATTCAACTGCTGCTCGAGTCGATGGTCGTCATGATCGAATCGATCGAGGAAGCATACGGCAAATATATCACCCTTGCAACAAGCACAAGCCAAGAAGGAGGGAAACCATCATGTTGAAACTGAATCTTCAGTTGTTCGCCTCGAAAAAAGGGGTAGGTTCGACGAAGAACGGACGCGACAGCATCGCGAAGCGTCTTGGCGTGAAACGCGCGGACGGTCAAACGGTATCGGCGGGAAGCATTCTCGTGCGTCAGCGCGGAACGAAGATCCATCCGGGAACTAACGTAGGCCGTGGCACGGACGACACGCTCTTCGCAAAAGTCGAAGGCGTAGTGAAGTTCGAACGTCTCGGACGCGACCGCAAAAAAGTGAGCGTCTACCCGGTAGAAGCTGCTCCGGTTGCCGCAGCATCCGAAATCGTATAAGGTAAAGACCTCCGGCCAACGGGACCGGGGGTTTTTATTTTACGAACGTCATGCTATACTGTGTAAGAAGTTGACCGTTGAACGGAGAATCGGAATGAAACCAAACGCCGAACGATACGAATCGGATCAAGCGAACGGCCAGTATGGCGAACAGGAACAGCTGTTTGTCCAAACGATCAATCATCTCCGGCACGACTGGATGAACGATGTTCAAGTGTTATACGGATACTTGAAGATGAAGAAATACGATAAAATGCACGATTATATGGAAATAGTAAAAGAGAAGATGCTTCAGGAAAACTGCATTTCCAAGCTGGGCGTTCCGGCTTTAATCCTATATTTGCAGTCGTTTCGCGTTCGCTGCCGGTGGGTCCGGCTCGATGTCGAGCTGGAGAGCGGCTTTCAGCTCGATATGCTGACGATTGACGGCAGGCTGGTGGCGGATACGGTGATTGCCGTAATCGAAACGTTTGTCCGGAAGGCCGTCCCGAATGCCGACGGGGAGCTGAACCGCATTTTGCTCCAAATGGGCGTGAGGGAGCACCTGCTCGTCATCGGCTTTCATTATACCGGAGGCTACGACCGTAAGGGTCTGAAGCAGGAACTCGTGAATTTGTCGCTCTCTTGCGGCATAGGACGGCTGATCGAGGGCGAAGCTACATACGAAGAGGATGGAGCGGTTGTTGAGATTTATATGCCGCTCGGCACATAAAACGAGGTGTAAGATGTTTTTAGATAAAGCGAAGATTTACGTTAAAGGCGGCGATGGCGGCGACGGCATCATATCGTTCCGCAGAGAGCTGTACGTGCCCGAAGGCGGCCCGGCCGGCGGCGACGGCGGCAAGGGCGGCGATCTGATTTTTCGCGTGGATGAAGGACTCCGGACGCTGATCGACTTTCGCTACCAGAAGCATTTCAAGGCGCCTCGGGGCGAACGCGGCAAGACGAAGGGAATGCACGGGGCGAAAGCCGAGGATATGATCGTCCATGTGCCGCCCGGCACGGTCGTCGTCGATGACGATACGCATGAAATCATCGCCGACTTGACCCGAAACGGTCAAGAGGTTGTCATCGCCAAGGGCGGACGCGGCGGACGGGGCAATATGAGGTTTGCAACGTCGCGTAATCCGGCTCCCTATTTGTCGGAGAACGGCGAGGAAGGCCAGGAGCGCTGGGTCGTACTCGAGCTGAAGGTGATGGCCGACGTGGGTTTGGTCGGATTCCCGAGCGTAGGGAAGTCGACGCTGCTCTCCGTCGTATCGGCGGCTCAGCCGAAGATCGGGGCCTACCATTTCACGACGATTACTCCGAACCTGGGGGTCGTAGACGTTGGTGAAGGACGCAGCTTCGTTATGGCCGACCTTCCCGGACTGATCGAAGGCGCGCACGAGGGCGTCGGGCTCGGGCACGAGTTTTTGCGCCATGTGGAACGGACCCGCATCATTATCCATGTCGTCGATATGGCGGCGACGGAAGAGCGCGATCCTTACGACGATTGGATCAAAATCAACGAAGAGCTGCGCTTGTACAACCCCAAGCTGATGGAGCGGCCGCAAATTATCGCCGCCAACAAGATGGATATGCCTGGGGCGGAGGAGTTCTTGCGCGAATTTCGCGAGAAGCTGAAGCGGGATGGCTTCGACTCGATCGAGATTTTCCCGATCTCGGCCTATGCCCGCCAAGGCATCCAGGAGCTGCTGTACCGGACGGCCGATCTGCTCGAGGACATTCCGGAGACGCCGCTCGTCGAAGAAGTGAAGGACGTTTCCGAACGGAAGATTTACAAGTTCGAAAAAGAAGCGGACGATAACGAGTTTACAATCCGCAGAGAAAACGAGCTGTTCGTTGTCGAATGCATCGGGATCGAGCGGATGCTGAAACGGATGAATATGAATTCGTACGACGGTTTGCTCCGTTTCGGTCAGGCGATCCGCAAGTCGGGGATCGAGGCCGCTTTGCGTCAAAACGGCGCGAAGGACGGAGATATGGTGCAAATCGGCGATTTTGAATTCGAATTCGTCGAACAGGAGTAAGGTTTGGCCCGCAGTTAAGCTTGCGGACTGCTGCCAGAGGAACAACAATTCCGGAGTCTTGATCCAGAGACTGCCGGTTTTTTTGTTGTGTTTAGCGGTTCTTTGGTGAAGGGCGGGTGATGCGCGGCTGACGAAATAGTGACAACCTGCAATATTAGTGGCTTTGGCCGAACTGTGCGGAATAAGATAAGATGATGCGTTGTAGTTTACGAGGCTTACCGAATGGATCGTCCAGTGTTAATTTCAGGAAGCCGCATAGGAATGGAAGAGGTGGATTTATGAAGCTGCGGGAATTGGCCGGCTTGCTCGCTACAGCCCGGACATACGGGGATATGGAGGTAGAAATAAGCGGGTTTTCCATGCATACGCAAACGCTCCGGCCCGGAGAGCTGTTCGTTTGTGTTTCTGGTATTCCAGGCTTTCAGGAGGACCGGCATCCATTCGCCGGCGAAGCGGTTCGATTGGGGGCGGCCGCGATTGTCGCGGAACGGGAGGTCGGTTTGGACGTGCCGACGGTTGTCGTCCCCGACGCCCGGTACGTGATGGCCGTAATGGCTTGCCACTATTACGGGTATCCGAGCGAACGGATGAAGCTGATCGGAGTTACGGGGACGAAGGGGAAAACGACCGCCGCCCATATGATCGAGACCATTCTGAGTTTGGCCGGTAACCGGACGGGGCTTATGGGCAATCTGGGAACGAAAATCGGCGGGAAAACGGCCGAATCGACTACGAATACGCAGGAGCCTCACAGGCTTCAAGCGAACTTGAGCCTGATGGAGCAAGCGCGGACGGAGTATGCCGTCATGGAGGTTACTTCGCAAGGCATCGCGATGGGCCGCGTGCTCGGGTGCGAATTCCGCACGGCCGTTTTTACGAATCTGACGCATGATCATCTGGACTTCCACGGGACGATGGAGGCGTACAGGCACGCCAAAGGACTTCTGTTCTCCTGGCTTGGAAGCGGCTTTGCCGCAGACCCGGAAAAGCGGACGTTTGCCATTCTGAACGCGGACGATCAGGCTTCGGATTATTTTCGCAGCGTAACGGCGGCGCAGGTGATTACATACGGGATCAAAGCGCAGGCGGATGTCAGGGCGGAAGGCGTCAAGCTGAAGAACGGGGGAACGGCATTCGAGCTGGTTACGTTTGCCGGTACCGTTAACGTGAAGCTGAGAATGGTCGGGCTGTTCAATGTGTATAATGCGCTTGCCGCGGCGGCGTGCGCTTTGGCCGAACACACTCCGCTGCCTACGGTTCGGAAAGGGCTGGAGCAGCTTGAAGGCGTGCCGGGACGAATGGAAGTGGTGGACGAAGGGCAAAGCTTTCTTGTTCTCGTCGACTACGCCCACACGCCGGACTCGCTGGATAACGCGCTCTCTACCGTCAAGCAGTTTGCGGAAGGCCAGGTCATTACGGTATTCGGCTGCGGCGGCGATCGGGACCGGACGAAGCGTCCGGTTATGGGCAAGATCGCATCGACTTACAGCGACCGGATTATGGTGACGTCGGATAATCCGCGTTCGGAATCGCCGGAGGCGATTTTGCAGGAGATCGAGCGTGGGCTAGTCGAAGGCGGGGCGGATTCGTCCCGCTACGAGCTGATCGCAGACCGGCGGGAAGCCATCCGCAGGGCAATCGGCCTCGCCGGGGCGGGCGACGTGGTCGTCATCGCAGGCAAGGGGCATGAAACGTACCAGATAACGGGAGGTAGCACGGTGCATTTCGACGATCGCGAAGAGGCTAGACTGGCGATTCGGGAAGAGGCCGGCTCACAAATGCCGTAATCTGGTTTCAGCGGAAAAACGATATGTCCGCGTAATGCACGCTTAACGGAACACCCCCACGCTCCTTAGCGGGAGCCATGGGGGTGTTTGCCTTTTCAAAGCTTCAATAGTTCGGGTCGGTGAGCGGTATCCAGTCGACACGCGGACGAGCCGTAACGGGATCGGCGCTGGCGATGCCCAGCCAAGCGTGCTCCGCCGGCCCGTATGCGAAATAGTGCTCTAGCGTTTTCCGGAATATGTACGGAATATCACGGTCCAGCACCTGGTCCCGGGGAATCCAGTGCAGCGTGCCTTCATCCGAATCGACGAAGTCTCTCCGCAAGGCGTCGCCGCTGTATATGTACTGCTGGCGCAGCTCTCCGTCTTTGTTGCGAAGCAGCACATAACGCAGCGTCAGCCGCTCGATATCCTCGGGTGCGAAGCCCGTCTCCTCGAACATTTCCCGTAAAATCGCATCGCGCGGACGGCTCATCTCCTCCGGCTCCACATGTCCGCCGACGGCGGCCCACATGCCGGGATTCAGCGTACGGGTCATCGATCGTTCCATCATCAGCAGCTCATCGCCGTGAAACAGCATGATGGCCGTCATAATCCGGCATTTCATCGGTTTCCTCCTTTCCTTGCGGCAGGTCATTCGCGTTCGTAGAAACAACAGTAACCATCTTAGCACGTCCGTCCTCGCAGCCGCAACGCGGCGAAATGAAACATTTTCAGCCCGGCCTATTGCCGCCGCGCTCTCTTTTCGGTATAATGTCCACTATGTAGAAACAATAGTCTTTACAGAGAGGACGAATCGCCTGTGGAACACGACACGAAGAACGTGAACGATTCCAAGGAAGACGGCACGGAACGTTACTATCTGGTCCGCGAAGACATACTGCCGGAGGCGGTCGTCAAAACGATGCAGGCGAAGGAACTGCTCGCCAGAGGTCAGGTGAAGACGGTTCATGAAGCGGTGGAAACGGTAGGCATCAGCCGCAGCGCCTTTTACAAATACAAGGATGGCATCCACACGCTCAGCCGGCTGGAGCGGGAACGGCTCGTGACCGTTTCGATGGACCTCGAGCATCGCTCCGGCATTTTGTCCAAAGTTCTTGCGGTTATTGCGGGACTGGAGGGCAATGTGCTGACGATTCACCAGACGATTCCGCTGCAGGGCATGGCGAGCGTCGTTCTGTCGATCGACACTTCGCAGATGGGCAGCTATAATGCCGGACGGCTCATGGATGTGATACGCCATCAAGACGGCGTGCGCAAAGCATCCATGATCGGACAAGGTTCGTAAGGCAACATCAACTATGAGACATATCCGTGAAAACGAGTTTGCTAAGACGGATCAGGAGGAGAGAGACGAATGAAACCAATCAAAGTGGGCCTGCTGGGCATGGGTACAGTCGGAACTGGCGTACTGCGCATCGTCGAGGGACATCAGGACGATCTGCAGAAGCAGGTAGGGTCCTTGATCCGCATCGAAAAGGTGCTCGTCCAGGATAAAAGCAAGTCGCGCCGCTACCCGGTCGAGGAAGGACGCATTACGGACAATGCCTGGGATATCGTGGACGATCCCGCGATCGACGTCATCGTCGAGGTGATGGGCGGCATCGAGCCGGCGAAGACGTATATGCTCGCGGCGCTCGAGAAGGGCAAGCACATCGTAACGGCGAACAAAGATCTGATGGCGCTTCACGGTGCGGAAATACTGGCCAAAGCGGCCGAGAAGCATTGCGACGTTTTCTATGAAGCGAGCGTAGCCGGCGGCATTCCGATCATCCGCACGCTGATCGAAGGCTTCTCGTCGGACCGGATTACGAAGATTATGGGCATCGTGAACGGAACGACCAACTACATTTTGACGAAAATGAGCCAGGAAGGCGCTTCTTATGTTGATGTGCTGAAGGAAGCGCAGGAGCTCGGCTACGCCGAATCCGATCCGACCTCCGACGTGGAAGGTCTCGACGCCGCACGCAAAATGGCGATACTCGGTACGCTCGGTTTCCACGCCAGCCTCAGTCTCGACGACGTTCAGGTGAAAGGCATCTCGCAAGTTTCGAAGGAAGACATTTTGTACGGCAAAAGCCTCGGCTACGAAATCAAGCTGCTCGGCATTGCGGAGCGCCAGGACGATATGATCAGCGTCGGCGTTCAGCCTACTCTTGTGAAGAAGAGCCATCCGCTCGCTTCCGTGAACGGCGTGTTCAACGCGGTGTACGTGTACGGCGAAGCGGTGGGAGAGACGATGTTCTACGGACCGGGCGCGGGCGAAATGCCTACGGCGACTTCGGTGGTGGCCGACCTGGTGGCCGTCGTCAAAAACTTGAAGCTGGGCGTAAACGGCCGGACGATGTTCGTGCCTTATAAGGAGAAAAAGCTGAAAACGGCGGAGCAGATCGCTTCGAAATATTTCGTCCGTCTGCACGTCGAAGACAAGGCGGGCGTGCTTGCCAAAATTACGCAGGTGTTCGCGGAATGCGACGTCAGCCTCGAATCGGTCGTCCAGCAGCCGAATAAGGCGATTACCGAAGCGGAGATCGTCATCGTGACGCACGACGCCAGCATGGCCAGCATGAATCGGGTGCTTGCGGAGTTCGAATCGCTTAGCGTCATCAAATCGATCAAGAGCGTCTATCGGGTAGAAGGCTAAGCCGATAGCCCGTTATATAAAGCCGTAATCCTGCAAACGAGTCTAACGAACGAAAAGGAGCCGCTGTAGATCATGAGATACATGGGACTATTGCATACGTACAAATCATACTTGCCGGTAACGGACAAAACGCCGATGCTGACGCTGCACGAGGGCAACACGCCGCTCGTCCGCGCCGAGAAGCTGTCGGACATGCTGAACTTGGACGTTTATTTCAAATACGAAGGACTCAACCCGACCGGCTCGTTCAAAGACCGCGGTATGGTAATGGCCGTAGCGAAGGCGATGGAGGAAGGCAGCCGCACGATCATGTGCGCCTCGACGGGCAACACCTCGGCCGCTGCCGCCGCTTATGCCGCGCGGGGCAATCTGAACTGTATCGTGCTTATCCCGAACAACAACATCGCCCTCGGCAAGCTGGCGCAAGCGATCATCTACGGGGCGAAAGTCATCGCCATCGAAGGCAACTTCGACCGCGCGCTGGAGATCGTCCGCGAGATTACGGCCAAGCATCCGATTACGCTCGTTAATTCCGTTAACCCGTACCGGCTCGAAGGACAAAAGACGGCCGCTTTCGAGGTGGTCGACCAGCTCGGCGGCGCACCGGACTATCTGGCGATCCCGGTCGGCAATGCGGGCAATATTTCCGCCTATTGGAAAGGGTTCAAAGAATATAAGGCGCACGGCAAAGTGTCGTCGCTGCCGAAAATGATCGGCTTCGAGGCGGAAGGTGCAATGGCGATCGTGAAGGGCGAGCCGATCCTGAATCCGGAAACGGTCGCTACGGCGATCCGCATCGGCAATCCGGCCAGTTGGGATTTGGCTGTTAATGCGGCGAACGAGTCCGGCGGCCAAATCAACTATGTCACGGACGACGAGATTTTGCACGCTTACCGGACGATCGCGGCGAAGGAAGGCGTCTTTGCGGAGCCGGCATCGGCCGCATCGATTGCAGGCGTCATGAAGCTGCATAAGGAAGGTTATTTCAAGGGCGGCGAGAAGGTCGTCTGCGTGCTGACCGGACACGGTCTGAAGGATCCGAATATTGCGATCAAAACAGTCGGCGGCGAACCGCTCGTCGTGCAGGATTCCGAACAGGCGGTCATGGAGGCGATCCGCAAGCTGGAGGGCGCAGGCGCATGAGTGTTCAGGGAGACGGAGGCGGAAACGCCGCCAAATCCGGTTATCCGAAAGTGTATGTGAAGGTGCCGGCAAGCACCGCCAATCTGGGTCCCGGCTTCGACGCGCTCGGTATGGCGCTGAACTTGTACGAGTGGATCGAGATGGGGATTGCCGACAGGACGGAAATCCGGGTATACGGCGAGCAGATGGTAGGGGTGCCGACCGACAAGTCCAACCTGATCTATAAGGTGGCCCAGCTTCTGTTCGACAAGGCGGGAGTAAGCCATCCCGAGCTCGATATCGCCATGTACAGCGACATTCCGCTGACGCGCGGGCTCGGCAGCAGCGCTACCGCCATCGTCGGCGCGCTGGTGGCGGCCAACGCCTTGATCGGCAACAAGCTGAGCTCCCACGAGTTGTTTCAGATCGCTTCGGCGCTGGAGAAGCATCCCGACAACGTTGGCGCCTCCCTGTTCGGCGGACTGATCGCGGCGTTCTGGGACGGCGAACGGGCGGAGCATATCCGCATCGTGCCGGAGGACCGCCTTGATGTGCTGGTTGCAATTCCGCGCTTCGAGCTCGCGACGGAGAAGGCGCGGAACGTGCTGCCGGTAAGCGTAACGATGAAGGATGCGGTATTTAACATCGGACACTCCTCCCTACTCGTTGCCGCGTTCTGCACCGGCCGTTACGACATGATCCGGCATGCGATGAAGGATGCGCTGCATCAGCCGTATCGCGCCCCGCTCATTCCGGGTATGACCGACATCCTGGAGCAGGCGCAGCAGCACGGCGCGCTCGGTGCGGCGCTCAGCGGCGCCGGCCCGACGCTGCTCGCCCTCGTCGACGGCAAGGAAGGCCGCGGCGCAGAACTGGAGGCGTTCCTGCAGGGTACGCTCGCGCGTCACGGCATTGAAGCGGATACGATGTGGCTGAAGCCGTGCGCCGATGGAGCGGTGGTGCTGACGCACTTTGATCCGAACGTTTCGCTCCTCGATAACGTGAAGGGGCGTGCGCGGGTATAGCCCGTATAAGCGCAAAATAGCACAGAAATATGGTTCCAGCCTGCTCCGCAATGAAGGAGAGGCTGGACTTTTTTTGTATAACGTTTATTGTCGGCGAGGATACGGGACTGGATGCAATCTAGCGCTTGAACGTTCTAATTGATTTTTTTCCAATCCGCGGACGAGGCCGTGCCGGCCGCCATGTACAAATCGCCGGAGACGATCGCCTGCTGCCCGACGTGAAGCGGCGCGCCCGTAATGTCGTCGGTGAAATTGACGGTGCCCGGCAAATTGCCAAGCAGCACGTTCGCTCCCTGGCTGACCGTCATCGCGTTGGTCCGGTTGCCGATAATCGTGTTGTGGGAGCTGCCTTCGGTCGACAGGCAACGAAGAAGTCCGGAGGTGACCTGCTCCTGTCCGATATTGTTCGAAATGATATTATTGTTACAATTTAACAGCTTGATGCCGTACGTGCCGATATCGCGGACATAGTTGCCGGTAATGGCACTGTGCGTCACGTATTGAAGCCGGATGCCCTCCTGCGTTTCGGACACGTAATTGTTCATGATTTTCAATCCGCTGACCGGGGCCGCCTGAAGACCGACGATCAAAATGCCGAAGGTGCCGGCGCAGCGGTGAAAGGTGTTGCCGCATACCTCGGTGTCAATGCCCGCGGTCATGCGTATACCCGCGTAGCCGCCGCCTTCCGTGGCGCAGTTGATAAACGTATTGTTCATCACCTTGAAGTTCCGGGGGAGATACCCGTCCTGGGCGCCCATGTTGACGCCGTCTCTGCTGCAGTTTTCGGCGACACATCCTTCCAGAATAGTACCGTAGCCGTTATAGCCCAAGCTGTCGGGAGTGACGCCGTTCCCCGTCAAACCGAACCCGACCAAACAATCCATGACATGGCAATTGCTAATGATATTCCGGTGTCCCCTTGCCTTTACCCCCGTACCGGCCGTCTGCTTGACCGTCGCGTTGTGCACCAAATTGCCTTTGCCCGATGACAAGTAAACGCCGTTATCCCAGACCGTTTCGAAATAGCAGTCGCGGATATGATTATCCGTCGCCTCCAGCCCGACCAGCACGCCGGAGCCCATTTCTTTTCCGTGCAAGCCGCGCACCAGGTTTCGGGTGCCGCCGTTAATCGAACAGCAGGAGCAGTAGTTGGCGCCCGCCTTGTTGACATTCAGGAAGCCGAGGACGAAGCAGTCGGTCACATGGCATTCCTGGCAGACGGACAACAGGAACGCATACGTTTTGTTTTTCACGGAGCAGTTGGAAATGATCGCCTGGTTACAATGGTCCAACTGGATAAAGGCGTTGAACAGGCCGCTTGCGCCGGCGAAACCGGCGTACGTCTCCGCTCCCTCGCACGACAAGCCGCTGATCGTGGAGCCGTGCGCGTTAAGCAGCTTCAGCATCGGCACTCCGAATACGGACGCCTCCTTGATGACCGCCTTCCCGGTAGCGAACAGGTGAATTTCCTTGTTGCTGACCGTCAGTTGGGAGGAGATCAAATACGTTCCCAGCGGAAAATAGACGGTGCCGCCGGCCGCGGTTGCGTTCAACGCGCTCTGGATCGCCGTTGTATCGTCGGTTGTTCCGTCTCCGACCGCGCCGAAATCGGTCACGACGTTCCATTCCAGCGGGAGCGGATTGGCGTGGGCGACGCGGGAAGCGGGGACAAGCTTTCCGAGCAGCAAGCCGGCCCCGGCCATGCCCATCGAGGCGACCAGCGTTCTTCTGCTCAAGCTTTTCGTTTCCATGAGTTCGTGAGGGTTCAAGATTATTCACTCCGTTTCATTTTTTAAGATGAGCGGTTATTTCCCCGCCTTGGCCGTTTGAATGCTTTGATTGGTAAAATCCGTCGCTTCGCGCAGCGCCGTGTTGATATCTTTTTGCTTGATCACATAATCGATCGTCGCGGTGAGCAGTCCGGTTTGCCCGAAGCCGTTATAGGGGGTGAACGGAATCGAGTCCGCGTATTTGGCCGGGACTAGCGATTTTACGTTTTTGCCTTTGTACAGCACCGAATCCTGGCTGAACGCCTGAAGGAACGACGGGTCTTTCAGAGCGGGCAATAGGGTGCCGGCCCGGGACTGCTGCATCTGAAACTCGTCCGATGTCAAATAAGCGATCGCCTCGAACGCGTCGTCGGGGTGGGTCGTCAAGGGCATTATGCTGAACAAGGTCGGATACGCCTGGGGACCGACGCCGGGCGCTTCCTTGAACGTAGGGAGGGCGGCGATGTCCCAGTTGAGCGCTCTCGTAATTTCCGGCTGCTTGTGCAGGTTCGTCAGGGAGATCCACATGGCCGCGCGCTGCTCCTTGAAGAAGAAGTCCCGCTGGCGTCCGACATCAAGTGCTTTCAGATCGTTGTCGTAGCCCGAAAGCGTAAAATTCCGGGAAAAATTCGTAATGAACGACTTCCATGCATCCGTTTGAAAGTTCGCCTTCTCGCTCGCCGGGTCGACCAGCGGCAGGGAAAGCGGGTTCAGCGGAATCAACGTGCCGACCGGAGCGGTCAAGCCGAGATAAGGCATGCCGCTCTCCGTGCGCGTCAGCTTTTTGCTGATTTCGTACAGGTCGTCCCAGGTCATGTTGTCCTTCGGGTAGGCGACTCCGAATTTATCGAAAATATCTTTGTTGTAGTAAATCGCCGACGGAGGAACAAATACGGGCAGACTGTTCATACCGCCGTGCGCCAACGCTTTGGCTACGCTTACAAGTCCCGGATTCAACCGATTCAGGTCGTATTTGTATTTTTGGATAAGCGGGAGAATATCGTATTGCAACTTGCTGTCTTCCAGATTTCGCGTGGCCCCCGGCGATCCGAAATAGACGTCGATCCGTTGACCGGCGGCTAGCAGCTCGGGCAAGCTCGTTCCTCTCCCGTATTGCATGAATACGGGGGTAATATGCGGAAATTTCTTCTTGATCGGCTCCCCGAACGTGCTCATAAATGTATCCGGTGTCCAGTCGTTGCCGGACGGGTAATAAAAGATCAGCTCGACCGGCTCCTTCTTCCCGACGGCAGGAGCGGATTCCGCAGTTTGCGCGCCGCTGCTGTCCGTCGTCGCTCCGTTCGTTTGCGAACATGCGCCAAGCATGGCGGCGAGTGGCAAAAGGACCAAAGCCATGACCCCTCTTTTTCGCATCGGTATACCTCCTCTGATTTGGATTTGTTTACAGTATAAAAGCGGCCCGGCGGGGAAAACAGGGGAGGTTTATGCGCATGTCATGCACTGGGATGACCAAGTTGGAAGCGCTTCATGTATTTTGATGATCGAGCCTTGGCGGTTATGGTATGATGCGGGTAAAGCAGTATACAAACAGAATCGATGGCGGGGGGGACTGATGGAGTGGAGGAGATGGGCACATCGCTGCAATTCGAATTGGCGGGCGGCGGGTGGATGCGTGTAGACCTTGCGGCCGCCGGCGCGTTTCGCGTCCGGCTGAGCGACGACGGGACGTTCGCCGAGTCGCCCTTGAACCGTTACGGCATTTTGCGCGATCCCGGCGGCGAGATGCGGTGTGCGGTCCGGCGTTCCCGCGATACGGTCGAGTTGGATGGCGGAAAGGCGATTTTGGCGGTCGATCTGCGCGACGGGAATATGCGGCTGCGGGACGCCGCCGGGACGGAGCTGACCCGCACGGCGGAGCCGTTCCGCTGCGGGCCGTCGGGTGGAGGCTTCCGGGCGCGATTCGCGCTCGCCGCGGAGGAAAACTTGTACGGGCTCGGGGACGTAACCCGGGAACGGCTGCAAAAGCGGGGAACGCGGGCGGAGATGCGGGTGACGAACATTTCCGCTTACGTGCCGATTCCGTTTGTGATGAGCAGCCGGGGTTGGGCGCTTCTGACGAATACGACGCACAGGCATACGTTCGATCTGGGCGCTGCGGAAAGCGACCGGCTGCTTGTCGAAGGGCAGACGGGGCGGCTCGATTGTTATTTGTTTGCCGGAAACGGGTTCGGCGAGCTGTTGGACGGCTATACGGAAATCGCCGGCAAACCGGCGCTACTGCCGATCTGGGCATACGGCCTGACCTTTATTGGCCACGACACACTGAACGCCCGGGAGGTGGTCGACGACGCCCTTCGCTTCCGGCTGGAGGGCATCCCTTGCGATATGATGGGGCTGGCCGGCGGATGGATGGAGCGGCGCTACGATCATTCCACGGAGAAAGCGTGGCATCCCGACAGGTTCTATATGCCCAAATCGATATCGACAGGTCCGCATACGTTTATCGGGGCGCTGCAAAGCCACGGTTTCAAGCTCAACTTGCTGCTGTATTGCGATTACGACCTGAGCGCGTACGAAGAATACAGGCTCCGCGACGGGGGGCGTGAAGACGGGGAAGCGCCGGAGCCGTGGTACGCGCATTTGCGGCCGTTTGTCGAGCAAGGGGTCGCTTCCTTCAAATTAATCGGCAGCCGGCAGTTGCAAAGACATCCCGACCGGCAGTGGGCCAACGGGATGCGCGATGCGGACATGCACAATTTATACCCTGTCCTGCTGGCCAAGCAGATGTTTGACGGGTTTGCGGAGCAAACGGGAAAACGGCCGATGCTGTATACGATTGCCGGATATACCGGCATTCAGCGATATGCGGCGACGTGTGCGGGGCAGTCGGGCAACGATAGGGAGGCGCTTGTCTCCATGCTCAATCATGGCATGAGCGGACACGTCCATACGACCTGCGACATGTTCATTCATACGAAGGAGGGCATTCATTTCGGTTTTTTGCAGCCTTGGTCGCAAATCAACAGTTGGGCTTATTTCCGTCATCCCGCTTTTTTGGAGGACGGCGTGCGGGAACTGTTCAAAGCTTACGCCCGCCTGCGCTACCGGCTGCTGCCCTATATTTATTCCGCGGCCCATGTCGCCGCGCGAACGGGAATGCCGATTTTGCGGGCGATGCCGCTGCATTTTCCCGACGATCCGACATGCGACGATTTGCTGCATCAATATATGCTCGGGCCGTCTATGCTCGTCGGCGTTTATACCGATTGCGTCTATTTGCCGGCCGGCCGCTGGTTCGATTATTGGACCGGGGAAACGCACGAAGGGCCGAAGCGGCTCGATTGCCGGCTGCCGGCCGGCGCGGGTGGACCGCTGTTTGTCCGCGGCGGAGCGATTCTCCCGATGTGGCCGGACACGGACTATGTGGGGCAGTCACCGGTTACCCTCGTCGCGCTCGATATTTATCCGCACGGAAGCAGTGAATTTACGATGTACGAGGATGACGGCGTGACGTTCGGGTACAAGAAAGGCGAGGTTGCGGCGACCGTCATTCATTGCGAGGAAACCGCCGAATATGTGAAGGTGCGGATCGAACCGCGTTGCGGCACGTATGTGGGCATGCCGGCCAAACGCGACTACGAGCTAATCGTGCGCGTGCGGGACAAGCCGTCCCGGCTTTCGTTGAACGGGGTTCGGCTGCCGGAGCGGCCGAAACGCCCGAAGCCGGATACGGCGCCGGGCTGGCAGTTCGACCGGATGCGCGGCACGGTGCGGCTGTTGATCGAAGCGGCGGAGGAGGGCGAAGCGCAGCTTTGCGTGGAGGCGCTGCTGCCGCCGGCCGTCCCCGCTGCGGCGAGCAAACGGGCGAAGCCGCCGACGGAAAGAAAAGCCGCCTCCGCCGAGCAGTTCGAGAAGCGGCTGGAGGCGGCGTGGCAAGCCGGCCGGCGCGCCGAAGCCGCGGACGCCTTGCGGCAGTGGTGGACAAGCCGGTCCGGGCAAGCGGCTTCCGCCGGCGATGAATGGCGTATGCATCTGCTCGAAGGCTGCCTGCTGCTCGCCCGACAAGCCTCGCAAAACGGCTGGCCGGCGGCCGACGTGTTCGGCGCGGATTACACCGCCATGTTCAATGTGCAAGCGATCGCCGATCAGAAGCAGGGACTCGCGCTGCTGGAAACGTTGGCCGATCATCTGGTCGGTTACGTGCACCGGCTGTCCGGGTCCGCGGAGCATCCGCTCATCCGCGAAGTTCTGCAAATGCTGGAGCGAGAGCTCGACCAGGCGCTGTCCTTGAACGAGGTGGCGGAGCGGCTGCACGTGCACCCGTCCCATTTGAGCCGCCTGTTCAAACGCGAGGTCGGACAGCCGTTTTCCGAATACGTCTGGAAGCTGAAAATGGAGCTCGGCAAAACGTTGCTGGAAAACGGGCTGAAGGTGTACGAAGCCGCCGCGAAAACCGGCTTTAAGGATGTTAGCTATTTTTCGCGCGTGTTCCGGAAATATTGGGGCGTTCCGCCGGTGGAGCTGCGCAGATGACAAGGACATTGTCATCATAATCCGGTATGCCGGCAAAAACCGGCATGAGAATCCAGCAAACCGTCATCAGTGTCGTCTGTATCCCCGTCCCGCCGTTTGCTATTCTGTACGTGGCCGGCGAAAACCGGGCAAACCCGCGTTGCGCCGGCCGGTCCCAAACGGACAATTTTCAGCAAAGGGTGACGAATATGACGGCTCCGGAAGTCGGGCAATCCCGGCAAGTTTTGAACATCGGTATGATCGGCCTCGATACGTCCCACGTATTGGCGTTTATGAAGCTTTTGCATGACAAAAACGACCCGTGGCATGTGCCCGGGGGCAAGGTCGTGGCGGCCTACCCGGGGGGCTCTCCCGATTTCCCGTCCAGCATTTCCAAAGTGTCCGAGTATACGGCGACACTGCGGGAGGAGTATGGCGTCCGCATTGTCGACAGCCCGGAGGAGGTGGCCGAGGCGAGCGACGCGGTGCTGCTCCACTCGGTCGACGGGCGTGTCCATTTGCCTCAATTTCGCCGCATCGCCGGTTACGGCAAGCCGGTTTTTATCGACAAGCCGTTTGCGGTCAGCTCGGCGGATGCCCGCGAAATCGTCCGCTTGGCGGAGGCGCACCGGGTTCCGCTGATGAGCGCTTCGTCGCTGCGTTACGCCAAAGCGCTGCAAGACGCGATCGGGAGTGGGGGCAAAAGCCCGGTGATCGGGGCGGACGCCTGCGGACCGATGGCGCTGGAGCCTACGCAGCCGGGGTTGTTCTGGTACGGTATTCACGCCGCCGAGATGCTGTATGCGGTGATGGGGGAAGGCTGCGTGCAGGTGACGGCCGTCACCTCGGACGATCACGATGTGGCGGCGGGGCTGTGGAGCGACGGCCGGATCGGCGTCATTCGCGGCAACCGCAAAGGGAACGGATCGTTTGGCGTAGCGATTCACCGGGAAAAGGGCATCGATTGGGTGTACGCCCAGTCGGACCCGAAGCCGAAATACGCCAGCCTGCTTGAAGTGATCCTGGACATGTTCCGCACGGGCGTTCCGCCGCTACCCGCTTCGGAGACGCTTGAGGTGATCCGCTTTTTGGAGGCGGCCAACGAAAGCCGCAAAACCGGCCGAACCGTTTATTTGGACAAGACCGCAAGCAAGGCGGGTGAAGCGTCATGAGCGGACCGATTCTGAAGGTGGGCATTATCGGGCAGGGCCGCAGCGGCCGGAACATTCACGCCGAGACGCTCCGCAGGCTGCCGGAGCGGTATGTGATCGCGGCCGTCTCCGACGAGCTGGAGCAGCGCCGGCGCGCGGCCGAGAGCGACTACGGCTGCGCGTCCTACGCCGATTACCGTGAGATGATGAAGCGGGACGATCTGGACCTGATCGTCAACGCGACGCCGAGCCATCTGCATGTTCCCGTCTCGCTCGAACTGCTGGAGGCGGGCTTCAACGTGCTGTGCGAGAAGCCGCTCGCCCGCCGGTCGAAGGAGGTCGACGCCTTGATCGCGGCCCGCGACAAGGCGGGAACGCTGCTGACGATTTTCCAGCAATGGCGCTTCAATCCTTTGTTTCTGGAAATCCGCAAATGCCTCGATTCCGGCGTATTGGGGCGCATCGTGCAAATCGGACTGACCGTCAACCAGTTTTCGCGCCGTTGGGATTGGCAGACGCTGAAGGAATACAATGGCGGCAATTTGCTGAACACCGGCGCCCATTTTCTCGATCAGGCGCTGCAATTTCTGGGCGCCGACCGGATGCCCGCCGCCCTGCTGTGCCGGATGGATAGGGCGAACAGCTTCGGCGACGCGGAGGATTATTGCAAGCTAATGATGGCCGGCTCCGGGCTGCCGACGGTCGATCTGGAAATATCGAGCTGCTGCGCGTACGCCGGCTCCAATTATTATTTGATCCAGGGGACGAACGGCAGCCTGCGAGCGTCGCTGACCGAAACGACATGGAAATATTTCAAGCCGGAGGAAGCGCCCCGGCAAACGTTGCAGCGAACGCCGATGAGCGACGCGGACGGCAAGCCGTTCTATGACAAGGAGGAACTGAAATGGTACGAGGGAGGCTGGAATAAAACCGTAGGTCCGGCTTACCCGGCACCGCAAATCGCGTTTTACGAGTCGCTGCACACTTCTCTTGCGGAAGGCAAGCCGCCGGCGGTGACGCCGGAGAGCGTATGGCTGCAAATCCGGGTGATGGAGGAATGCTTCCGACAAAACCCGGCGTTTGCCTGAGGGACGCAGGCTTGTCCGGCAGAAGATAAGCTTTGCGCGGCTGATTAATGCGAACTTATTGCAATACTTCTTCCATAATGATACGATCTCAAAAAGATATCATTCGAGAAGGAGTTTGCCGCACGTGAAACGGATCGCTTTCCTAGGGCCGGAAGGGACCGTGTCCCATGAGTCCGCCCGCTATTTTTTCTTGGACGGCTCGTACGAGTTCATCCCGTACGCGCTCATGTCCGACGTGTTCGCCGCAACCGCGGCCGGGACGGTCGAATACGGCGTCGTTCCGATCGAGAATACGATCGAAGGCTCTGTCAAGCATCATATCGATCTGCTCGTTGAGGAGGATCAGACGCTGCCGGTTCAGGCCGAGTGGGTGTATCCGTCGATCCAGAATCTGATCGGCATCCGCTCCGCGCTGGGTGGGGCCGAGCCCTATGCCGACGTACGCACGATCGTTTCCAAGGATGTCGCGATCGCGCAGTGTTACGACTTTTTGCGCAGCAATCTGCCTCAGGCCGAATTCGACTATGTGAGCAGCACGGCCGAAGGAGTGAGGCTCGTCAAGGAAGCCGGGGACAGCCGGATGGCCGCGATCGGGACGCGCACCTCTGCGGAGCTGTACGGTCTGGAGCTGCTTGCCGAGAATATAACCGACCACGACAACAACTACACCCGGTTTATCGTGATTGGACGGGAGAAGTTGCCGCCTAGACAAGACGGGCAGCAGAAGACGACGATTCTCGTCACGCTGCCGGAAGATTATCCGGGCGCGCTGCATCAGGTGTTGTCTGCATTCGCATGGCGGCGCATCAATTTGTCCAAAATTGAATCGCGGCCGACGAAGAAAAAGCTGGGCAACTACTATTTTTATATGGATATTGAAATGTCACTCGACACGGTTCTGCTTCCCGCAGCTTTACAGGAGATCGAAGCGATCGGCTGCCAGGTGCGCACGCTCGGCTCTTATCCGGTTTTTTCCTTTACCAAACCGCAATAAAGACTCGACTCTTGAAGGGGCGCAGCTCTTTATGCCTGCCGGGACTTTCGTCCGGCGGGCTTTTTTTTTCACCCATTGATGTCAAACGCCCATTGTCTGCATAGACTGTATTGTTATTCAAGACAACGGGAGGTTTCAGTCCGGTGAAAATCCATCTGGTGAAAAAGGGAGAAACGCTCTTTCACATCGCCAAAAAGTACGGAATCGAGCTGCAAAAGCTAATATCGTTTAATAGCCAGCTTGCCGATCCTAACCAAATCGACGTAGGCATGAAAATTAAAATTCCGTCCTCTGGCTCGGTTACGCCGCCCCCGTCAGGCGCGATTCTGCACAAGCATGTCGTCGTTCAGGGCGATTCGCTGTGGAAGCTGGCGAAAGCCTGGAACGTGCCGCTCAAAGCGGTCATCGACGCCAATCCTCATTTGAAAAACCCGAACGTACTTATGACGGGCGACATCGTGTACATTCCGGATTTGCATGCGCACGAGGCTGAGGAGGGGGCCCACGATCATGGCGGGCACCCTGTTATTGAAGGCGCCTACGAGAACATGATGGCGGAACACCATGAGAACGTGGAAAACCAGGTTGTAGAGAATGTCCATGAAAACGTGGTGAACCAAGTGGTGGAACAGGCTCACGAAAATGTTGAGCATGTCGAGGTCCAGCCGGTGCAAGAAGCGCCGAAGGCGCCCGAAGTGCTTCCGGTTCAAGAGGCGCCAAAGGGGCCCGAGCTGCTTCCGATTCAAGAAGCGCCGACAGCGCCGATCGCGAAGGAAAAGCCGGAAGCGAAGGAGATGCCGATCGAGAAGGAAATGCCGCATCCGTTCCTGAGCCCGATGACGAAAGAGCACGAGACCCAGTTTCCGTTTATGCCGTTCCAAATGCCGGCCGTCGAAGCCGTCCAGCCATACAGCCTGCAGCCTGCTCAGTTTGAGCCGCATCATCCGGGAAAGGGAAAGTCGGAGGAGATGATGCCGCTTGCGCCGGTACCTTTTTATTTTCACGGGCCCGGGCCGATGATGCCCCAGGCGCCGATGATGCAACCGATGGCGCAGCCTATGATGCAGCAGCCAATGAATCAGCCGATGGTGCAGTCTATGATGCAGCCTATGAATCAGCCAATGCCACAGCCAATGCCTTATTTTCCCGTGGCTGAGGCTGAGCACGCACCGTCCAAGTTTGATGGCCCTGAGATGCATCCGATGGCGCAAGTATCGCCGGCGATGCAGTTTCCCGCCATGCATGAACAATACCCGGGGATCCCGCAAGCGGCCGCCGCACCTTGCGCCGATTGGGATTGGCCGGGTGCCGTGTCTCCGTTCTCGGCCGAGCAGATGCCCATGTTCCCGAATCAGCCATTCCCCGTTATGGGCGTTTCCGGCGGGCCATGCCTGCCCTGCCAAGGACACGGGGTAAGTCCGATGAACATGTACGGAATGCCTTATGCGCTTCCGACGTCCGCTTACCCGGCAGAGCTTTCTCCGCACGCGGCTTTGATGCAGCAGGAAGATTGCGGCTGCGACGGACGCGACGAAAGAACGGGCGACTTGACGCTTCAGCCAGTGGTAAAGGCGCAAGAGCCGGCCCGTTCGGACAAAACCCGCGAGGAAAAAGCGGCCGTAAGCTTGAGACCAAAAAAACGCAGAACGCCCCCGGAAAAACGGGCGAAAAAACAAAATAGCCCGTGGATTCGCCGGTAATCGGCTTCCTCCCTACCCCGGAGCACGTATAACCGAATCCCCTGCTGGGAATGCTAGAAAAAAAATCTAGTACCAGAGGGGATTCCCATGAACTTGCGGGGCCTGTACAAACAACTGAAAAAGGGTCTTCGGCAAAAGAGACGTTGGTTGTCGCTTGGCTTTTTCATTGTGGCGGCGACTGTAGGATTGTTATCGGTATATGCATTCCGCTCTTCGGGTGTGCCGGGCTACGAGGCGGAATCGAAGCTGGCGGCGGCCTTGCCGGATGCCGGCGGCGTGCAGGCGTCAGCGCAGGATCAGCGTGCGCGCGAAGTGCTGAAGCGGCTTGAGGAAGCCGGCGGCAAACGGGATATATTCATGCGCAAGTCGTATGTCTGCGGCGAAGAGATGATGCTGATCGGGCGGATGGAAGCGAGCGAGGTGGCGAGTTTGCACGCCGAGCATCCGGGCTGGAGCGTCGAGCTGAGAGAAGACGGAGCCGTATTGTTCGCCGAAGCGATCGATGACTTGTCGCCCGCGTGCAAAAACAACGCTTATTTCGGGCTGGACCATACCGGCAACCTATCGCTGTTCGACGGCCCGCCTGACGATCAGAAAGTCATTCGCACCTTTTTCCAGCTCAATATGGGATATATGGAGAGCAGCTTGCAGCCCGATGCGGTTCAACAGCTGAAAGCGGGTATCCGCGTGCTCGACATGGCGGAATACAACAGCGTTTTGTCCACCTTCAGCGAATTTGCCGTCGAGGAAAGCGAGAAAGTGATGAAGTCCGCACCATAACGATGATGCAGCAACGGGTCGGCCTGTACTAGGGTCGGCCTTTTTGCATTGCGATTTTTGTCGAAAGCCGCACTCCGGCCCCTCGGCCCTGTCCATAGCAGGCTCAATTTGCTATAATCCATAGAGGACACATATGTTCGCTTATCGGACTGAGAGCGAGGGGCTGTTAATGCGCGTATTGGGCATCGACCCGGGCATCGCAATCGTCGGCTTCGGATTTATCGACAAACAGGGACATAAGCTGGTACCCGTCCAGTACGGGAGCATCCAGACGGAAGCGAACACCGATCCCGCCGTGCGGCTCCAGGAAGTGTACGAGGCGACGGTCCACTTGATCGATAAATACAAGCCGGACTCGATGGCCATCGAGAAGCTGTTTTTCAACAAAAACGTAACGACCGCCATTACGGTCGGGCAGGCGCGGGGCGTGCTTATGCTGGCCGCCGTCCAGAAAGGGATCGCGATTGCGGAATATACGCCGCTTCAGGTGAAGCAGGCGGTTGTCGGCTATGGGAAAGCGGAGAAGAAGCAGGTGCAGGAGATGGTGCGCATGTTTCTACGCCTTAGCGCCGTGCCGAAGCCGGACGATGTCGCCGACGCGCTTGCTATTGCGATCTGCCATGCGCATTCGGCGGGACTGACGCAAAAATTGAACGGAGTGGAGAAACGATGATCGATTATTTGCGCGGGAAGATCGCGCATCGCGAGACGGACTACGCCGTTATTGACGTGCAGGGCGTGGGCTACCGGGTGTTTTGCCCGAATCCGTTCGCTTTGCCGGACAAACCGGACGATACTACGGTATACATACATCATCATGTGCGCGAGGACGCGATCCTGCTGTTCGGCTTCGGCTCGCGCGAGGAGCAATCGCTGTTCCGGAGGCTGATCGAGGTGTCGGGCATCGGTCCGAAGGTGGCGCTCGGCATTCTGTCCGGAGCGCGTCCGGAGGCGGTCGTGGCCGCCGTTCAGCAGGAAAACGTGACGTTTCTGATGAAGCTGCCGGGAATCGGGAAAAAGACGGCGCAGCGCATCATTCTCGATCTGAAAGATAAGCTGGGCGCGGTAGCTTCCTCCATAGGCGGCGCGGCGCTGACGTTGGCCATGCAGGAGGCGGTTATGCCGGGCGCGCCGGGAGGCCAGGCGTGGGCGGAGGCGAAGGAAGCGCTGCTCGCGCTCGGTTATACCGAGGCGGAGGCCGACCGGGCCTGGCAGACGGTGAAGCAAAAGGCGAAGGAAGGCGACGGAACGGACGCGCTGATCAAGCTGGCGCTGCAGTCGCTTTATGCCGCAGGGTAAGGAAGCGGAGAAGGAGGGCGAGGACGAGTGGAAGATCGGATCATTTCCGCCCATTTGATGATGGAGGACGAAGTCGCGGAGCTCAGTTTGCGGCCGCGTTATTTGGCCGAATATATCGGTCAGTCGCAAGTGAAGGAAAACTTGAAAATTTATATCGAGGCGGCCAAAATGCGCAAGGAGGCGCTCGACCATGTGCTGCTGTACGGTCCTCCGGGCCTCGGCAAAACGACGCTGTCGAATATTATCGCCAACGAGCTTGGCGTGAACATTCGCACGACAAGCGGACCGGCGATCGAACGTCCCGGCGATTTGGCGGCGATCCTGACGAATTTGCAGGAAGGCGACGTGTTGTTCATCGACGAAATTCACCGGCTGCACCGTACCGTCGAAGAGGTGCTGTATCCGGCGATGGAGGATTTCGCCCTTGATATTATTATCGGCAAGGGCCCGAGCGCTCGCTCGGTGCGGCTTGATCTGCCGTCGTTTACGCTGGTCGGCGCGACTACGCGGGCGGGGCTGCTGTCCGCGCCGCTGCGCGACCGGTTCGGCGTCGTCAGCCGGCTCGAATATTACACGGTCGACGAGCTCAGCTACATCGTCAGCCGGGCGGCCGACATTTTGGGTGCCAGCATCGTAGGCGAGGCGGCGGACGAGATCGGCAAAAGGTCGCGCGGCACGCCGCGGATCGCGAACCGGCTGCTGAAACGGGTGCGCGACTATGCGCAGGTGAAGGGCGACGGCATCATCACGGCGGACATGGCGCAGAAGGCGCTCCGGCTCATTCAAGTGGACGATCTCGGGCTGGATGAGATCGATCATAAAATGCTACGGGCGATCATGACCCATTTTCGCGGCGGACCTGTCGGCGTGGATACGATTGCGGCGACGATCGGGGAAGAAAGCCAGACGATCGAGGATGTGTATGAGCCTTATTTGCTGCAAATCGGCTTTTTGCAGCGAACGCCGCGCGGCAGAACGGTAACGGCGGCTGCGTACAGGCATCTCGGCTTGCCGGTGCCATCGGCGGACGGCTAAGTCTTTAAGGTAGCTCCTCCAAGCGGAAGTGAAAGTTCCGCTATAGCTGGCGCAACGCCGCTGAATGGGCCGAAGAGGATGTAAGCTGCTGCAAGAACGGTTACAGCGAAACGACTTCGACTTTCTTTGCCAAAAATGTACGTTGTTCATGCATACATCAAGTAACGCGGAGGAGAGATCAAGGTGACGAGACGAGAGAAGCCCCGGCGGTTAGCCGCCTGGGCGGCGGCGCTGCTTGCGCTGGTGTTGTGCGTGCCCGCTTTTGCCGCAGAAGGTTACGCGGCCGTGCCGCTGCTGGAGCAAATTCGCGTCGCGCTATTCGTAGCGGACGGCAAAACTTATAATGTAACGGTTCCTTCGGTCACTTTAGCTTCGGCCAAGGGGCTGGATATCGGCATACGCGACACGGCCGGGACGCGGAGCTGGCTGGCAGAGCCGTCGATACCCGAAGCGAGGTTCAGCTTTGACGGGTATAAGGTGTTGCTGCTGGAAACGGCGGACCGGTCGGCGGCGAAGCAGCTGCAGCAGTTCGCGGCTACCGCTTCCGATTCGATCTACGTATTCCAGGCGACAAGGGCTGGCAAGAAGGTGTATCAGGTGTACGCCGGCATGTATGCAACGAGTCTGGAAGCTCAAGCCGCCAAGCAGCGAATCGCCGCGAACGCGAAAGCCGCTTCGCTGCTCGCGGTCGCTTCTATGAGAATAGCCGGACCGAACCACTACAGCGCCGGCGCGTTCCCGACCGAAGCGGCTGCCAGACAGCAGGCGCAGCTGTATAGCGACCAGGGGCTCGACAGCTTCGTCGCGATCGTGGAAGCTGCGGGCAAGCCTGTCTACGAAGTGTGGCTCGGCGAGGCGGCGGACGCCGCGGGACTGGCCGCCGTACAGGCGCAGGCGGTCAAACTCGCTCCGGGTGCGGCGCTTGCGCCCGTCAATCCGGCGGCTCCGTATTTGCTGATGCGCGACGACGTAACGACGGGGAACGAGTCGATTCCGGTGCGTCATTATGCGTTTAACCCGGCCGGGCAGAAAGTATGGATCGGGCAGAAGGATGGCGGTATCGCCGTCGCCGAGAAGAGCGGGCGGCAATATCGCGGCGCTATCGAGCTGAGTCAATTAAACGGCAAGCTTGCCGTCATTAACGAGCTTCCCTTCGAGTTGTACCTTGTGTCCGTAGTCGGGGCGGAGATGGCGCCGACGTGGCCGGCTGAGGCGCTCAAGGCGCAGGCTGTGGCCGCAAGGACGTTCGCGCTCAGTCTCGGGATGAAATATGGAATCGCTCATACATCCGACTCTTCGATCGATCAAGTGTACTACGGCATTCAGAAGGAAGATGAGAAGGTTGCCGCTGCGGTGACCGCGACGGCCGGCGAAGTGATGACCGAGGCCGGCAAGCTGATCGCCCCGTTTTTCTACTCGAATGCGGGCGGCATGACCGGCGATCCCGTAGAAGTATGGGGACAGCCGTATTCGTATTTGCAGGCGACGACAAGCCCGGACGAGGGCGCCCAGACGAGCAAGCCGAAATGGCATCGCGTCGCTCTGGTAAGTGGAACGGTAGGGTACATCCGCGAAGACTTCGTTAGCGAGTCGGGAACGTTTAATCCGGCGGGTTTCCCGATCGTTACCGTTCGGGGTACCGGAATTAACATCCGCTCCGCGCCTTATGTGGACGATACGAAAAACGGAGCGATCGGCTCCGTGAGTCAGGGAGAGAAGCTCGTTTCGCTTGGCAAAGTGCCCGAATCGAACGAGTATAGCTGGGTGCGCGGACCGTACAAAGCGGACGAGCTTGTGAAAGAAATCAATTTGACGGCGAAAACGCCGATTACGGGCAAGCTGGACAAGCTGGAGGTCAGTAAGGTCGGCCCGTCCGGCCGCGTCACCGAGCTGAAGGCGAACGGGCAAGTCGTATCCGTGCCGAAGCCGGACCAGTACCGCAGCACTTTATACGATGCGCCCAGTACCCGGTTTGAAATCGAAGAGACGGGAAGGTATACTATAGTCGGGGCGAACGGGCTAACACGCAACGTGCCTGAAACGAAGGGAACGCTGTATGCGCTCGGCGCGTCCTCGGCTGCCGCTTCGCAGGCCGGAGATCGCACGATGATCGTAGTCGCGGGAGGAGGCGCAGTCCGCGCCGTAACGCCCGACATGCAGTTCCGCCTCATCGGCAGCGGATTCGGCCACGGCCTCGGCATGTCCCAGTGGGGAGCCAGAGGATTGGCGGAGCAAGGTTACGATTACAAACGAATTTTGCAGCATTATTATAAAGGAATTACAATCGGTAAGGAATGAAGCCCAGGATGGATGTTAACGAGTTTGATTTCGATTTGCCGGAGCGTTTAATCGCGCAAACGCCGCTACTAAACCGCACCACTTCCCGGTTGCTCACGCTCGACAAGACGAGCGGGGCGACCGGGCATCATACGTTCGGACAATTGATCGATTTTTTGCAGGCCGGCGATACGCTCGTGCTGAACGATACACGAGTCATTCCAGCGCGGCTTTTTGGCGTGAAGGCGGATACCGGAGCCCAAGTCGAGCTGCTGCTGCTGAAGCAGTTAGACGGGGACCGCTGGGAAGCGCTTGCCCGTCCCGCGAAACGGTTAAAGCAAGGAGCCGTTATCCGGTTCGGCGGAGCGGAGGCGGACGGTGGGCCCGATCTGCAGGCCGTCGTGGAAGATGAAGGCGAGATGGGAGCTAGAGTCGTCCGGTTCGAATACGAAGGTATTTTTCAAGAAATATTGGACCGTCTTGGCTCTATGCCGCTTCCGCCTTACATTAAGGAGAAGCTGGACGACCGGGAGCGTTATCAGACCGTGTACGCCCGCCATCCCGGTTCGGCGGCGGCTCCGACCGCCGGTCTTCATTTTACGCCGGACTATCTGGACGCGATCGCCCGCAAAGGCGTTCGCATCGTAACGCTGACGCTGCATGTCGGACTCGGAACGTTCCGTCCGGTAGCGGTGTCGCGAGTGGAAGAGCACACGATGCATGAGGAATTTTATTCGGTACCGGCAGAGACGGCGGCGGCATTGAACGCGGCTAAGGCTGAAGGGCGGCGTATTATCGCCGTAGGCACGACGTCGGCGCGCACGCTGGAGACGGTAGCCGGCCGCTTCGAGGTTCGAGAGATCGAAGCCTGCGACGGCTGGTCGGGCATTTTCATTTACCCTGGCTATACGTTCAAGCTCGTAGACGCGATGGTGACGAATTTCCATTTGCCGAAGTCGACGCTCGTCATGCTGGTGAGCGCGCTGGCCGGAAGCGAGCAGATCCGGAACGCCTATCAGGAAGCGATCAAGCGCGAATACCGCTTCTTCAGCTTCGGCGACGCCATGTTTATATATTAGTTTCAGGAAAGGAACGAAGATGGCAGCAGTCCGATACGAATTAATCAAGACATGCAAGCAGTCCGGCGCGAGGCTCGGCAGGCTGCATACGCCGCATGGCGTCATCGATACGCCAACGTTTATGCCGGTCGGCACGCAGGCGACGGTCAAGACGATGAGCCCGGAAGAGCTGAAGCAGATGGATGCTCACATTATTTTGAGCAACACCTACCATCTGTTCCTGCGTCCCGGCCACGATATTGTCCGCGAAGCTGGCGGCTTGCACAAGTTTATGAACTGGGACCGGCCGATTCTGACCGATAGCGGCGGCTTTCAGGTGTTCAGCTTGAGCGCAATGCGCAAGATTACCGAAGAAGGCGTCCATTTCCGCAACCATCTGAACGGAGACAAGCTGTTCATCTCCCCCGAGATTGCGATGGAGATTCAGAACGCGCTCGGCTCGGATATAATGATGGCTTTCGACGAATGTCCGCCGTATCCGGCGACCTACGAATACGTCGATCAGTCGCTGGAGCGGACGACCCGCTGGGCGGAGCGATGTCTGGCTTCCCACAAGCGGACGGACGATCAGGCGCTGTTCGGTATCGTACAGGGCGGCATGTTCGCCGATTTGCGCAAGAAAAGCGCGTCGCAGTTGACTTCCCTGGATTTCCCGGGGTATGCTATTGGTGGACTGAGCGTCGGCGAATCGAAGGAGCTTATGTACGAGATGCTTGAATGCACCGTACCGCTTCTGCCCGCTCAAAAGGCGCGTTACTTAATGGGGGTAGGCTCGCCTGACGCGCTGCTGGAAGGCTCGATCCGCGGGGTGGACATGTTTGACTGTGTGCTCCCGACGCGTATTGCGCGCAACGGCACGGTGATGACCAGCGGAGGAAGGCTCGTCGTGAAGGGCGCCAAAAACGCCCGCGACTTCGGCCCTTTGGATCCGGCGTGCAGCTGCTACACGTGCACGAATTACAGCCGCGCCTATTTGCGCCATCTGCTGAAGGCGGACGAGACGTTCGGCATCCGGCTGACGACGTATCACAACCTGCACTTTTTGCTGGAATTGATGCGGAATGTAAGACAAGCTATTGCGGAAGACCGGCTGCTCGATTTCCGGGACGAATTTTTCGACCGGTACGGGATGAAGGACAACGACCGCGGATTTTAATTATTTTAGGAGGTTAGTACATGTGGTATTTGGCTGAGGATGCGGCGGCCGCTCCGGCAGGGGGCAATATTTTGACGACCGTGCTCCCGTTCGTGGTGATGCTGGCCGTTCTGTATTTCCTGTTGATCCGTCCGCAGCAAAAGCGGCAAAAAACACGCAACGCGATGCTGAACGAGCTCAAAAAGGGCGATAAAGTAACGACGATCGGCGGCTTGCACGGAACGATTATGGAAATTACAGACGATATCGTCGTCCTGCGCGTCAACGACGCGACGAAGCTTACGTTCGATCGCTCCGCGATCAATGCGAAGAGCGCTTCGGCGTCTGCTGCCGCAGACAAAAGCGAGAAGCCCGCTGCTGAAGAGAAGAAAGACTGATTGCCAAGACGAGAGACCGCTGCGGTCTCTTTTTTTTGCGTCGAAAACAAACCCTCCGCATTCACTGGCATAGTGAACCGGAGGGTTTCGCCTATTAATCAGGATTTGTAGTTTCGATGAGATTTAACCGTCAACGTTTTGTTCCTTTAGCTCCGCTCGCGAGCCGGCAAATATCGTTCTGCCTTCGGCAAGACGAAGCGCGAGGCGTGAGGCGAACAGTCCGAGCAGCATGCCGCCGGCCATGTCGGTAAGCCAGTGAACGCCCAGGTAAAAGATCGAGAAGATGATAACGGCCGCGCTGATCGGCGCAAAACGTTTCCAGAAGCCGTTTTTGCAGCGGAGCGCAATCATCGCCATCGTGACCGATATAGACGTATGCAGGCTCGGGAAGCAGTTGTCCAGATCGGACAGCGGCCTGTAGTCGTTCTCGAATGTCGGGAACGCGTCCAGCATGAGGAAGCGGACGTTTGGATTGAAGGCGTGCACCTCCGTTACCGGGAAAAACAAGTAAAACGGAATCGCGATCATGTAATTGATCATTAGCGCATAGCAAACGGTGTAGAACAGCTTGAAATCTTTTTGAAACGTATAAATGGCAAGCGATGCAATCATCAGGCACGGAAAGATAACGACATAAAAAAACGTAAGAACGGACGTAAGCACGCCGTTCTCAAACAGCTTTTGAAAAATAGCGACAAAGTTTCCTTCCAGCCCATATATAAAAGGAGTAAAGTCGTTATGGTGCTTCATGTTGTTTTCAAGCGTAATCTCGATTTTATTGAAAAATAAAATCACGACGCAGCCGAGCAGATGCAGTCTATATTTGCGGGAAGTAAACAGTTCCTGCACGAACATGCCGGCGGCATGAAACGGGTATAGCGGATGTCTCTTTAGGGAGAAGAAGAGCAGCACATAAATAGTGATCGTTATCAGTATGGTCGCATGCGTCATCGAGTAAATCGTGAACAACATCGGTTCCCCCTAAGTGGTGGATAGTTCAATCGATTTAACATTATAACATACCGCAGGGGAAAGGTGAAAGAATGCCAGAAGTTACAACTGCGGCTTGTTTAGAAGCCGCCCGGCAAAGGATGTAGTTTGCAAACACATTCCTTAGGAGCGTTTGGCGTTGACGCCGACCATGCCGCCGATGGCTCCCGCCGGAACGGCAATGCTCAGCATAACGGCCGTGTCTTTGCCGATCCCCGCGTCAAAGCTGAGAAAGCCGACCAGGACGACGATAGCCGTATAGATCGCCCCCAGAATCGCGCCGTAGTACCAGCCTTTGCTGTTTGCCCGTTTACCGCTGGAGAAGCCGCCGAATAAGGATGCGATTCCGTGAATCAGAAACGTGGCCGCGGTCAGCGACTGCTCCGTTATGCTGGTCATCGCCACGACGAGCGATGCGAGCACGGCTCCGACGCTCAGCCACATAAAAGCGTTTACGATGCCGGAGAGCAGTGGGGATGTAATACGGATACGCGGCAGCCGGTCTATTGGGTTCATGCGGACATGCACCTCGCAATAATGGTTTTGTACCCATTGTATGGGAGAGGCGAGCGGAATAGTACAAGACTCTGGCAATTATTGAATGCCGGGTGGCTGCATGAGGCGAAGGGAACCCGGTCAGAATACGAAGAGAAAGCGGAAGCGGAAGCGAGGAGGCGGGAGATGGAGCTGTGGACCATTTTTGGGCGAACGGTGCTCATTTACTTCGTCGTATTTATAATCATTCGACTGATGGGCAAAAGGGAAATCGGCAAATTGTCCGTTTTCGATCTGGTCATTTCCATCATGATCGCCGAAATTGCGGCGTTCCTTATCGATGATCCGCATATGCCGGTTATGGAAGGAATACTGCCGATGGTGACGCTGCTGCTCATCCAGATCGGCACGGCGTTTCTTACTTTGAAAAATCGGACGATCCGGCAGTGGTTCGACGGCAAGCCCAGCTATTTGATCGAAAACGGCAAGCTGAACGAAGAGGAGATGCGCAAGCAGCGGTATACGCTTGACGATCTGATGATGCAGCTGCGAGAGAAGAGGCTGCCCAATCTGGCGGATGTCGAATTTGCCGTGCTCGAGACGTCCGGGAAGCTGTCCGTTCTTGAGAAGGAAGCGTTCAAGGATAAGCCGGATGCCGGAACAAAGCCGGGCAATCCGGAGCCACCCCGGGAACAACCGCGTTTCCGTTACGAAGGACTGCCATTGCCGCTTATTATGGACGGAAAAGTTCAGGATGAAAATTTGGAGAAAATCGGGAAGAACCGTTTCTGGCTCAAAAATGAGCTTCAGCTGCATCAGGTGTTCGATTTCAAAAAAGTGTTTGTTTGCACGATCGATCACCGGGGACGACTGTACTTGGACTTAAAGCGAAACAAATAAAACGCCGATTGGCGTTTTATTTGTTTTTGGCGAACGATCCGCTTATTTTTTGCCGGGCCACGAAATTCGGGTAAGGTCGCTTCGATCCACAAGCTTCAGCATGAAGATGCAGATAAGATAAACGAGCGTGCCGACAGCGCAAGCGGACATAAACCGGACGAGAGGTGTGCCGAACAACGGCTGGTGCATTAGTGCATAACAGCTCAGTCCCATCAAAAGGGCCGCGAGCCCGGTTTTGACGAAATGCACGCTCTGCATCCGGAAGCGCAGCAGCTTCGATATGCTGTGCCAATGCAGCATCGTTACGAGGAAAATGTTCGCGTTCATCGCGATGACGGCCCCGAGAATGCCCCATTGCGGCTTGGAGGCGAGAAATACGATCAGCGCAAGCTTGACGACGGCGCCGACGAACGTATTCATAAGAGCGCTGCCCGGATGATTGAGCGCTTGCAGGGTCGCTTGCAGCGGGCCCTGAAAGTAAAGAAACAGCGCGACCGGGGCCATCATTTGCAGCATTTTGCCGACTTCGGCGTTGTTGTACAAAAAATAGCATAGCGGCTCGGCGAGCACGAGCATGATGACGGCAAAGGGAGCGCCCGTTACGAGGGCAAGGCGAAGCGACTGGTGCAGCCGTTTGTGGATCGTCTTCATATCGCCCCGGGCTGCCGCCTCCGACAGCGTCGGGACGAGCGACACGGATAGCGAATACGTGAGAGCGCCCGGCATCAGCAAAATCGGAATGACCATCCCTTGCAGCACGCCATACTGAGCGGTGGCGAGAGCGGTAGCGACTCCGGCGACGGCGAGGCTCTGGGCGATCAGAATCGATTCAAGCAAATACGAGGTCGAGCCAACCAGCTTGCTGGCCGTAACCGGGATGGCAATCTGGAGCAATTCCGAGATGCGGAACGGCCGAAGACCGCCGGTTTTGGCCAGATCCGATGCGCTGCGAGCGCTGCTTGTCCGGCTGCCTCGGCGGCTGCGCCAGAAGCTGAGCAGCAGCACGAGCATCCCGAACAGCTCGCCGGTGACGACTCCGATCATGGCACCCGCAGCGGCCCATTCTAATCCGTAGGGAAGCAGCAAATAGGCGAAAGCGAGCATGGCTACAATACGCACGAGCGTTTCGACGACCTGCGAAGCGGCGGTCGGAATCATGTTCTGCCTGCCCTGAAAATAACCGCGATAAACGGCGGATATGGCTACGATCGGCAAGATCGGGCACATGCTGAGGAACGTGTAGATCACCCGGGAATCGGTAATAAGCGTGGATGTAATCCAGGGTGCGGCCCATATGCAAAAAACGGTAAACAAAATCGAGAGCACGCCGGTCAGGAAAAGCGACACGCGCAAGATCGAGCGAATCCGCTTCTCCTCGTTCGCCGACTCGGCTTCTGCGACCAGTTTGGCGACGGCAAGAGGCACTCCGCTGGAAATGATCGTAATGATCACGATCATGAACGGATAGCCGAGCTGGTACAAGCCGACTCCTTCGGCGCCGATGACGCGGGGAAGGGCGATGCGCGGAATGAAGCCGAGTATCCGGTTTACGATGCCGGCAGCTAATAGAATCATGGTCCCTTTGATGAACGATTGCTTCGTCAAAGCGGTTTCTTCCTTCCGTTGTGGAATGGACTGGCGGGCACGGTAGATAGACTTTTGCTTATGGATATGCGGACAAGTAGCGGACTCATGCAACAAATTTGGACGACCCTTTACAGGCGGAGAAGGAATCGAGCCGCAGACGGCGAATAGGTTTGGTAGGACGATCGTGAACAACGCCATTTGCTGCGCTGGGAGGAACGAGCGTATGAACGAGGACGAATACGAGGCTTCTGAGAGCGCCGGGTTAACGGAGGCGGAGCTGAACGAAACGATCGAAGAGCTGTGCAAGTACAAGGCCGACGAGTTCCGGCTGATCGGTTACGAGCAGGTGACCGGAGTCGATATTTGGAACTGCGTCAGCGACAAATACGTCAAAACCGGTCAGCCGATGCTGCATCAGATGGTTAGTGATATCCTATCGCTCAAAGTAACGAGCTTCATGAATTGGATGACGATGAGTATTTACCGCGGCGACGCCCGTTTCTGACCGAAACGCGGCTTCTTTTTTTGGTGGAAAGTACCCGGAATCCGCTGCGAAGCTTGGCGTCACTTTTGGGGAAAAGATTTCGGGGGCTCCCCCAAAAGTACTCGGAATCGGCTGCGAAGATTGGCGTCACTTTTGGGGGAATAGGTCAAATTGACTCGATTTTAGACGGTGGGTATAATAGGAATATTGAGTATGGAAGGGAGTCGCACACATGAACATCAAACGATTAGCGGCATTTCTGCTTATCGTGGTCATTTCGCTAGGCGTTGTCGTATGGTCAAGCCCCGGATTGCTTTCGAAGGTGAGGCTTGGACTGGATCTGAAAGGCGGCTTCGAGATTTTGTATGTAGCCGAGCCGATCGAGGCGGGCAAAGAGGTTACCCGCGACTCGCTCATCAAGACGGCGCAAAGCTTGGAAAAGCGGGCGAACTCCAGCGGAGTCGCCGAGCCCGACGTGACGACGGAAGGAACGAACCGGATTCGGGTCAAGCTCGCCGGCGTCGAAAATCAGGAGCAGGTACGCGAGCTGCTTCGCAAGCCTGCGGAGCTGTCGTTCCGCGGACCTGACGGCAAAAAAGAAATGATCGGCAGCGATTTCGTCGAAGGCGCCGCCAAAGTCGGCTTCGATCAGGCGAACCGGCCGATTATTCAGATCGAAGTGAAGGACAAGGACAAATTCGCGGACGTGACCCGCAGGCTGCTAAACCAGCCGTTGGCGATTTATTTGGACGAAGACGAACTGTCCGCCCCGGTCGTCCAGTCGGTGCTTACCGACGGCAAAGCGACGATTCAGGGGAATTACACGTACGATGAAGCTACAAACCTGAAAGACATTATCAATCTGGGCGCGCTTCCGCTCAAACTGACGGAAAAGTACACGCAATCGATCGGCGCTACGCTCGGACAGCAATCGCTCGAGCAGACAGTGAAAGCCGGCATTATCGGCTCTCTGCTTATTTTGCTGTTCATGATCGTGTTTTACCGTGTGCCGGGCATAGTGGCGGCGGTAACGCTGATTATATACACCTGGCTCGTGCTGGTCGTCTTCTACTGGATGAACGCGACACTCACGCTTCCCGGCATTGCGGCTCTTATTCTCGGAATCGGGATGGCGGTCGACGCGAACATCATCAAGTTCGAGCGGATCAAGGAAGAAATCCGCAGCGGCAAAAGCTTGCTGTCCTCTTTGAAATCGGGCTCCAAACATAGCTTGAGAACGATTATGGACGCCAACATTACGAACATCATCTCCGGCGGCGTGCTTTATTTTGTCGGCAACGGAGCGATCAAGGGATTTGCTTTGACTATGATCGTGAGCATTATCATCAGTATGCTTACGAACGTGGTGTTGTCCAAATTTTTGATCGATTTGCTACTGCGCGCGAATATATTCAAGAAGCCGACGTATTTCGGCGTCAAGGAGGCTGAAATACGTGATCTCTAAGCGTCGTTTTGATTTTGTCAAACATCGCAACATCTTTTTCATCGCATCCGCTGCGGTAACGCTCATCGGTATCGTCATGGTGCTTTTGTGGGGCATGCACTACGGCGTCGACTTCAAATCCGGAACCTCGCTCGACCTGGCGGTCGGCAAGGCGACGGACAAGGCGCAGGTGGAAAAAATATTTGCCGAATCCGGCTTAACTCCGGTTATAGTAACGATCGGCGGCGCGAACAACGACCGGGTGTCGGCGCGTTACGACGATGTGCTTACGGAGGACCAAGTGAAGAAGGTGACGGCTACGTTCGTTGCGGCCTTCGGAGACAAGGTATCGTCAGAAGTGAACACCGTATCGCCGGATATGGCGAACGAAATGAAAAATAAGGCGATGATTGCCGTTGGCATTGCCAGCATCGCCATCAGTTTGTACGTTACGATCCGTTTCGAATGGCGGTTCGCGCTATCCGCGATCGTTACGATTTTGTATGACGCGTTTTTCGTTATCGCGATTTTCTCGATATTCCGTCTCGAGGTGGACTTGCCGTTCGTGGCGGCTGTCCTTACGACGATCGGTTATTCCATTAACGACAAGATCGTTATACTTGACCGGATACGCGAAAATTTGCGCTTCGGCCGGCTCAAGACGGACAGCGATTTGGCCGATCTCGTCAACACGAGTATTTGGCAGACGATGGGCCGTTCGATCAACACGGTCGTTACCGTATTGATCGCCGCCTTCTGTCTGTATTTGTTCGGCAGCGAATCGATCAAGCTGTTCGCGCTCGCAAAAATGATCGGTCTCGTCAGCGGCGTTTATTCTTCGATCTGTCTCGCTACGCCGATGTGGTATTTGCTGAAAAAATCGTCGCTCAAATCGGTTAAGGCGGCGCCGGCTAAAGCGAATCCGTAACTGAAGGCGCTTTGAGATCGAAGCTTGCAGTTGATGCGTTTTCGTGTTTTAGCGGTAACTTATTTTGGTATAGAAAGTTTAATTTCGCGTTAATGCTCAAGCGAAGTTAAACTTTCTATAACGTTAAGCAAGGAGTTTGCCGGAATTGCCAAACACGTGCGTAATTCCGGTAAAGTCTCCTAAAGGGGGGCCATATGGCGGATCAGCGTTATCAAAAAGCGCGATTTGCGGCTTGGCTGGGTATTATAGGAAACATTGCGCTTGCGGTCATGAAAGGAATCGTCGGCTTTTTGTCGGGCAGTAAGGCGCTGCTCGCGGATGCGGCCAATTCGCTTTCGGACGTGGCGGGCTCGATTGCGGTGCTGATCGGACTGAAGGCGGCGAAACGTCCTCCGGACGAAGAGCATCCGTACGGCCACGGGAAAGCGGAATCGGTTTCGGCGATTATCGTTTCCGTGCTGCTGCTTCTTGTCGGACTCGAAATCGGCTTTAATTCCGTCAAATCGATATTTGCCGGAGTAGGCGAGGCGCCGGAGCGATATGCGCTCATCGCCATCAGCATTTCGATTGTGGTCAAAGAGCTCTTGTTTCAATACAATTTCCGTTTGGGCAAAAAGCTGTCGAGCCACGCGCTGATTGCAAGCGCCTGGGATCACCGGACGGACGTCATGTCGTCCGTGGCCGTCCTCATCGGCGTCGGAGCAGCGGTGCTCGGCAATTACATGAACCAACCGCTGCTGTTTTACATGGACCCGATCGCCGGTATTTTCGTAGCGGTGCTCGTTCTGCGGATGGGCTATAAGATGGTCAAAGATTCGATTCATAAGACGATCGATCATGTGCTTCATCAGGAAGAAACGGAAGAATTGCTCGAGGCGGCGCTTCGGGTCAAAGGCGTTATCGCCGTGAACGAACTGCGCGCCCGCGAGCACGGCCATTATGTGATCGTAGATATTAAAATTTGCGTCAATCCGAAGATTACGGTCGTGGAAGGTCACGACATTGGCAAAGCGGTGAAGCACCAGCTGCTGAGCAAGTTCTCCCACGTATCCGACGTATTCATTCACGTCAATCCGTACGACTCCGGATACCCGTATAAGGATGTCGACTCGGAACATTCCGACTATCCGACTTTACTGCATTAACCATACCGTCTTCCCGCCGCGGAAGCATGAATTCGGAGGTGCGACGTGCTTCATTCAAAAGCAAAATGGAACATAGGCACCGTAGATAGCGCGATCGCGGACCGACTGTGCGAGGAGTTAGGACTTCACCCGGTTGTGGGCGGACTGCTGGTAACTCGCGGGATTACCGATATCGGGGAAGCCGAACGCTTCCTCAAAGGCGAAAAGGATCATTTTCATGATCCTTTTCTGTTGGACGGCATGGAGGAGGCGGTCCGGCGTATTCGCCAGGCGCTTCAGGCGAACGAGAAAATTCGCGTTTACGGCGATTACGATGCGGATGGAGTCAGCAGTACCGCGCTAATGACTCACCTGCTTCGCAGACTGGGAGCCGACTTCGATACCTACATTCCGCATCGGGCTCTCGAAGGTTACGGTCTGAACGCCAAAGCGATCGAACTCGCCAAGGAGAGCGGCGTGACGCTCCTGATCACAGTCGATACCGGGATCAGTGCGGTGGAGCAGGTCGCCCTGGCGAAGGAGCTCGGGATCGACGTTGTCGTTACCGATCACCACGAGCCGCCCGAGTGGCTTCCCGATGCGGTCGCCGTCCTGAATCCGAAAAAGCCGGGCTGCCCTTACCCGTTCAAGCAGCTTGCCGGCGTGGGCGTGGCTTTTAAGCTGGCCCATGCTTTGCTTGGCGAGCCGCCGCTCGATTTGCTGGAGATCGCCGCGATCGGTACGGTCGCGGATTTGATGCCGCTGCTTGGCGAGAATCGCTCGATCGTGAAGCTCGGCCTGGACAGAATGCAGAAGAGCAGCTACATAGGCATCAAGGCTCTTCTGGACGTGTCGGGTGTGACGGGTAAAGAAGTGACTGCCACACATCTCGGCTTTTCGCTTGCCCCGCGCATCAACGCGAGCGGCAGGCTGGACCATGCGGAGGATGCCGTGATGCTGCTCACGACGGACAACAAGGAAGAAGCCGAGCATATTGCGGCATCGCTGGACGAGCTGAACAAGGAGCGTCAGCGGATCGTCGAGGAGATGACGGGCCAGGCTTTGGAGAAAAGAGCCATTCAGGACCCCGATGCCCGGGATCAGGTGATTGTCGTAGCGGAGGAAGGCTGGAACGTCGGCGTCATCGGCATTGTCGCGGCCAAGCTGCTGGAGCGTTACTATCGTCCGGTCATCGTGCTTGGCATCGATCCCGAGACGGGACTCGCGAAAGGCTCCGCGCGTTCGATACCGGGCTTCGATCTGTATCGCGCACTTACGCAGTGCGCCGGATTGCTCGATCATTACGGCGGCCACCAAGCTGCGGCCGGCATGACGCTGCATCGCGACCGGTTGGACGAGTTTCGGCAGGCGATGAACGCAGCAGCGGACGAGTGGCTGACGGAAGACGACCTTGTTCCGGTGCAAAACGTCGATGCGGAATTTGCGCTTGAAGACGTGACGGTCGAGTTCATCCGCCAGCTTGAAATGCTGGCTCCGTTCGGCATGGCGAACCCGTCGCCTCGATTCGTCTTGTCCGGCCTGCGTGTGCAGGAGAAGCGGGCGCTCGGCAAAGACCGCCAGCACTTGAAGCTGATGTTGGCGAAACCGGAAGCCGCGGAGGGGGGCACGGTAGAGGCGATTGGATTTGGCCGCGGCGCGTATCTCGATCTGATCTCCGCAACAGCGAAGGTGGACATTCTCGGCGAATTCGGCATCAATGAATGGAACGGCGTGCGCAAGCCGCAAATTCTCATTCACGATATGCAAATTCCGCAAACGCAGGTGTTCGACTGGAGAGGGGCGAAGCAGGCGGTTCAGAAGCTCGAAGAGGTGACGGAGGAGCTGAGGCGGATCAGCGACCGCAATGGCGGATATTCGGCCATCGTCGTTGATGCCGATTCGCCGACAAGGCAGATCGACCCCGACAGGCTCCCATGCGGATTATGGGCGATGGATGTGCGGAGAGGAGCTATTCCCTTAAATGCGGTGGCGAAACAAGCCGTATTCGAGGAAGCGTCCGATGTCCTGCTGCTGTCCATGCCCGGTCAGCTCGCAAGTCTCGAGAAGCTGCTGGAGCGGTGCGAGGCGAGCCGAATCTATGCCGCATTCGCCGATTGGGACCGGGACTACGCCTCGGTCCCTTCCAGAGACATATTCAAGGCGCTTTATCAGGCTGTGATCCGCCAGAACAACTGGGCTATCGGCAACGCGGCGTTTCTCGAGCCGGTTCGGCGAAAGCTCGGATTGTCGGAGGGGCTGATCCGGTTCATGCTGAACGTGTTCGAAGAGCTGGAGTTCATCGTTCGCCAGGGAGAAACGTATACGGCAGTCTCGTCTCCGCGTAAGCGGGACATGAACGAATCGGAAGCGTACCAAAGCCGGCTGAAGCGCAGCGAAGTGGAACAGATGCTAGTATATTCAAACGCCCAGCAGCTTGCGGAGTGGATTTCGGACAAACTGGAAGCACGGGCGACACGGACGATGGAGGGAATTGTATGAATTATAAGGAACATATTCGCGTTATCCACGACTTCCCGCAGCCGGGAATCCGGTTCAAGGACATTACGACGCTGCTTAACAACGGAGCGGTTTACAAACAGGTCATCGATACGCTGGCGGATCATTACCGAGGTAGCGGAATCGATCTCGTTGCCGGTCCCGAGGCGCGCGGCTTCGTCATCGGCGCTCCGCTTGCTTATGCGCTCGGCGTCGGTTTTGTGCCGATTCGCAAAAGCGGCAAGCTGCCGGGCGAAACGATCGAGGCGGGGTACGATCTGGAGTACGGCAAAGACAAGCTCGCTGTTCACAAGGATGCGATCTTGCCCGGTCAGCGCGTGCTGATCGCCGACGATTTGCTTGCAACCGGAGGCACGATTTCGACGACGATCAACCTCATCAACCAGCTTGGCGGCGATATTGTCGGCGCGGCTTTTCTGATTGAGCTGATCTACTTGAACGGACGCGACAAGTTGCAGGACCTGGACGTTTTTTCGCTAGTTCAATATTGATCCGAGTGCTGATTAGGCGCGGTCATAGTGACCGCGCTTTTTGCGTTCCCATGCACTGATGCGCCGGACCGAGCAGTCGACAATATTTTCCGGGAAATAATCCCGGGCGTTGCGCCTTTTGTACGATAGCAGCAAAAAGACCCGGCCTTTTATGGAGGGCCGAGCCTTTCGTAGTATATTGCGTGTTCCTATTTGCCTGTACATAGCCAAGCTGGCAGAAATGGAACAGCCGTCTTGCATTACTTCGCTTCTTCCTTGTCGTTCGATAGTCCAAGCACTTCGCTAAGCTTGAAGAACAGGCTGAGTACGATGGCAACTACCGTGGCAAGCGCCATGCCTTTCAACTCAAAGTTGCCCCAGGCCAGCTTCGCTCCGCTGATACCGATGACAAGCACGATCGTCGTCAAGATGAGGTTGGACGGCTTCGAGTAATCGACCTTGCTCTCAACGAGCATGCGGATACCCGAAGCGGCAATGACGCCGAACAGCAGCAGCGAGATGCCGCCCATGACGGCGGTCGGAATCGTATTGATCAGCGCGGCCAGCTTGCCGACGAACGACAACAGCACGGCGAATATGGCGGCAAGACCGAGCACCCAAGTGGAATATACTTTCGTAATCGCCAGTACGCCGATGTTTTCGCCGTAAGTCGTATTTGGCGTAGAGCCGACAAAGCCGGAAACGATCGTAGAGATGCCGTTGCCAAGCAGTGAACGGTCGAGACCGGGATCTTTCGTCAAATCTTTGCCGACAATATTGCCGGTTACGATCAGATGGCCGATATGCTCGACAATCACGACGAGAGCGGCAGGCAGGATGATCAGAATGCTCGGCCAATCCCACGAAGGCGCGTAAAACGTCGGGACGGCTAACCAGTCCGCCTCTCTTACTTTATCCATGCTGACCAGTCCGCTGGCGGCGGCGATCACATAACCTGCTACAATGCCGATCAGAATCGGGATGATTTTCAGGAAACCGCGGAACATCGCTTGGCCGATAATCGTAATCAGGAGCGTGGCTAGCGAGACGGTTACGACTGTAGGATCGATCGACCAGTCTTTCGGCGCGTCCGTCCCCGGAATGAGCCCGGCCATGCTGGCGGCAACCGGGACAAGCTCCAGCCCGATAACGGCGACGATGGCGCCCATCGCTGCCGGCGGGAATACGACATCGATCCAGCGTGTCCCGACTGATTTGATCAATAAGGCGAACAGACAGAAAACGACGCCGACCACAATAAAGCCGCCGAGCGCAGCGTTGTATCCCTTCGAGCCGAGCACGACGAACACCGGCGAAATAAAGGCGAAGCTGGAGCCGAGATAAGACGGGATTTTTCCTTTGCAGAGGATCAGGTAGAACAAGGTGCCGATCCCGTTCATCAGCAGGATTGTCGCCGGATCGACCTTGAACAGAAACGGGACAAGGACGGTCGAGCCGAACATGGCGAACAGATGCTGCAGGCCGAGCGGAATGCTTTTCGGTAGCGGTGGACGTTCGTCCACCTGGATGATGCGTTGCTGCATGGGCGACATTCTCCTTTACGTTCGTTAATTGTCACAAATTGGACACAATTATAAAATACCATCCAATAGAATAGCAGAAATATGCAGAAAAAGCACTTGTCTTTTTTTGTTGAGGCCCCCCGCAAAGCATCGAAGCCCGAACCCCGCTTTGTGGGGGATTATGTCGAGAACGAAAGCCATCGTCTTGTGGATGAAACGCTAGATAGCGTTGGCCTGAAATTGACCCGTTTCAGTTGACGAAGCCTGTATTCAAGGGCATAATGAAGAAACAACCCTCAAAGCGAAGCATAATCTCTGCCCCCCAAACCGAAGATTGTTCCTGAAGCTTTGCGGGGAGCCCGGAACCATAAAACGAATGTGGCAGGAGTAGGTATAATAACGATGGGCATTGAGCTTTTACTGGAACGCGCGGCGGCTTACTTGAAACCAAACGACCTCGTTCGAATCCGCGAAGCATTCGACTTTGCCGATCAAGCCCATCATGGGCAGGTACGCAAGTCGGGGGAGCCTTATATTTTGCATCCGCTGGCCGTTGCCGAAATTTTGGTGAATATGCAGATGGATGTCACCTCGATTATCGCCGCCCTGCTTCATGATGTCGTCGAGGATACGACCGTATCGCTCGCTACGGTGGAGAAGCAATTCGGCAAAACTTGCGCACTGCTCGTCGACGGCCTGACCAAGCTGGAGAAAATCAAGTTCAAATCGAAGGAAGAGCAGCAAAACGAAAATTATCGCAAAATGTTCGTGGCGATGGCCCAGGATATCCGGGTCATTCTTATAAAGCTGGCCGACCGTCTGCATAATATGCGCACGCTCAAATTCCAGTCCGAGGAAGCGCAGCGGCGCATTGCCGACGAAACGCTGGAGATTTTTTGCCCGATTGCCCATCGGCTCGGTATATCCGCGATCAAGTGGGAGATGGAGGATATCGCCCTCCGTTATTTGAATCCGCAACAGTATTACCGGATCGTCAACCTGATGCAGAAAAAGCGGGTCGAACGCGAGAAATATATCGAGGAGATTATCGCCAGCATTCGCGGCAAGCTTGCGGAAATGGGCACCCAAGGCGATATTTCCGGACGGCCGAAACATATTTACAGCATTTACAAAAAGATGACGACGAAAAACAAGCAGTTTAACGAAATATACGATCTGCTTGCCATTCGCGTCATTGTCGAAAATATTAAAGATTGCTACGCGACGCTCGGCATTATCCATACGCTGTGGAAGCCGATGCCGGGACGGTTCAAAGACTATATCGCCATGCCGAAGCCGAATATGTACCAGTCGCTGCATACGACGGTCGTTGGCCCGAGCGGGGAGCCGCTCGAGGTGCAGATTCGCACATGGGACATGCACAAGACGTCCGAGTTCGGCATCGCCGCTCACTGGGCGTACAAGGAAGGCTCGATGGTGCCTTCGGGCGGCTTCGGCGACCGGATGAATTTTTTTCGCGAAATACTCGAGCTGCAGCAGGAAACGCGAGACGCCGCGGAATTTATGGAATCGCTCAAAATGGACTTTTTCTCCGACCTCGTATTCGTGTTTACGCCGAAGGGCGAGGTGATCGAGCTGCCGGCCGGTTCCGTGCCGCTTGATTTTGCCTACCGCATTCATACGGAGATCGGCAACCGGACCGTCGGAGCGAAAGTGAACGGACGCATCGTGCCGCTCGACCATAAGCTGAGCACGGGCGATATCGTGGAAATTTTGACGTCCAAGCATTCATACGGCCCGAGTCAGGATTGGGTGAAAATCGCCCAGTCCTCGCATGCGCGCAGCAAAATCAAGCAATGGTTCAAAAAGGAGAAGCGGGAAGAGAACGTCCAGAAGGGCAAGGAAGCGATCGAGCGGGAGCTGAAGCGTCTCGGCCTCGAGCCTTCGTCGATCATGACCGACGACAACTTGCAGGAGGTCGCGAGGAAGTTCAACTTCGGCGACATCGAGGATATGATGTCCGCAGTTGGCTTCGGCGGTATAACGGCGGCGCAAATCTGCACCCGTCTGACGGACAAGCTGCGCAAGGAAAACGAAGAAGCGCAGGCGAAAGCGCTCGAGCTGACCAGCGAAGTGAAGGAAGTGAAGGCGCCGCTCGAGAAGAAGAGCAGGCCGACGCACGGCGTTCGCGTCCACGGCGTGGACAATATGCTCGTCCGGTTCGCCCGCTGCTGCAACCCGGTTCCCGGCGATCCGATTATCGGCTACATTACGCGCGGGCGAGGCGTCTCAATCCACCGCGAAGACTGTACGAACATTCCGTGCGGGGACGAGGACGACCAGAACCGGATGATCGAGGTCGAATGGGAAGCGGCCGTCGAGGCGAACTACCATGTCGAGATCGAGATTACCGGCAATAACCGCCGCGCCTTTATGAACGAGGTGCTGCAGGCCGTATCGGAAAGCAAAACGGTCATATCCGCCGTATCCGGCCGCTCGGACAAAAACAAAATGGCGATCATTCACATGACGATTTTGATTAAAAATACGGATCATTTGCATGCGGTTGTGGAAAAAATCAAACGCGTCAAGGACATTTATTCCGTTCAGCGGATTATGCAAACGTAAGGGAGAGCACGGAACTTGAGAATCGTCGTACAGAGAAGCAAGGAGGCGCAGGTGACGGTAGACGGCGAAGTCGTAGGCCGCATCGAACAAGGGCTTGTCGCGCTGGTCGGCGTTACGCACGAAGATACCGAGCAGGACGCCCGTTATTTGGCCGAGAAGTTGGCCGGGCTGCGCATCTTCGAGGACGCCGAAGGGAAGATGAACCTGTCCGTGCTGGACGCGGGCGGCGCGGTGTTATCGGTGTCGCAGTTTACGCTGTACGGAGATACGCGCAAAGGGAAGCGGCCCAACTTCATGGCGGCCGCCCGTCCCGAGCAGGCGAAGCCGCTGTACGAGCGGTTTAACGAACTGCTGCGCGAACAAGGGCTGCGAGTGGAAACCGGCGTATTCGGCGCTATGATGGATGTGCAATTTACGAATTGGGGACCGGTGACGCTTCTTTTGGAGAGCCGTTGACGGGCTCTTTTTTTGTCGTTATAATGATAATGATTATCAATTTCGACTATTAATGGTTTACATAGAAAAGGGAGTGGCCGCTGTGAATTTCGATAGCTTGCACAAGTTCAATGTCGGTCCAAGCGATGCGGACAAGGTCGTCTATGTCATACCTGCGTCGCGCCTGCTGGAGCCGGAAGAGATGGAACGGCTGCTCGAGGTTTACAGACCGCTTATGAAAGGGCTGGACCGGATCGCGGCGGCAACGTATTTTTGCAACCAATTTGCGAACGTTGGGCTGGCGCTGCAGTATGCGATATCGGTGCTCGGCCGCTCGATCGATTTGTCGCTGAACAATATATCGGTGCAGCTGTTCGCTCAAGAAGGGAAGTCAGGAATCGCCTACAAGCTGGACCGCTGGTCGGCGCAAGCGGCGCCTATCGGGCTGGCGGAACACCGGAGCTGGCTGGAGGACGTTTATGCAGGGTTTTACGGCGGTACGGTCAAGCCGCTGTACGAAAGCGTGTCGAACGTGTCCGGAATCGACATAGGGCAGCTGTGGGGGCTGCTTCCGACCCGATTCAACTTCATGACCGAGCAATGGATGCTGGCGGCTGCGAACGAGCGGGAGCGCGCGGCGATCGCGGACGATTACTCGTTTTTAGTGAAGGAGCTTCCTGCGTCCGTATTCGGCCGGGTCATAAACCCGTTTGACGTTATAATCCGCTGGGTTGAAGATTTGAAGGATCCTTGCAAGCAGCTTCGAATGAAAAACTCCTGCTGCCAGTATTACCGGACCGAGGGCGGTTATTATTGCTATACATGCCCGCGCATTAAGGAATCGGAACGGGAAGAACGCCGGCTTCAGGCGCGCGCGGCGGTGGCAGTCTCTCCTTGAGCAGGGCGTAAAGAAAACAAAGACGAACGAAGCTTTGGTGCGATTCGGCCAAAGCTTATTTTGCGTTTCGGCCGCCCTGGCAAGCGGCCTTATGGATTTCCGCTTTCCTGGAGAAACTGGTAATACAGTTTCGAAAGAGTGAAGGAGACACAAGCCTGATGCGCCGATCCAAAAAAGAAGCGATACTGCTTGAGCCGGGCAATCGGCTTATGCATAACGATGTTCACGAATCGACGGGAATGAGCGGCGGAGCGTTCGCCGCCGAAGCGGCCGAAGAATGGGCTTCCGGCCATGCCCATAAGAAACATTCGCCCCGCAAGCCGATGCGCTCTTAAATCCGTTTGCCCGTTTCTTCGATCCGCGAGATGCCGCCCGCCGGTTATTGTGATAAAATAGGTGTGCTATATAAGCTGAACGAATGTTGTGGAGGTCCGTTCCATTCCGAAATGGAAGTCCGCTTCAGACATCTTGTTTGGAGTTCCCTGGATTTAATGGGCCTTCGGACCGTCGGAACTCCAAGCCAAAACTCGCTGCGAGGCCATTCCATTCCTCCATTGCACTTAGGCCTATTCCTCGATGTTGTTCGTTCAGCTTATACGGATCGAAGAAGTAAGGGGCGTATTGAGCGATGAAAATTCAAGTGATTCAAAACAACTTTCCCGATTTTGACATCAATCTGTTTCATATATGCAAGCTATTTTTCGAGCAGGTCGAAGTTGTGCACGAGGCGGCGGAAGACGCTGCGATGCGGATCGCGCTTACGGTGAACTGTGAGAACGACACGGCGGACGTGCAGGCGCAACTGCAGATGGCGGACACGGCCGAGAGCTGGAGTGCAGGGGAACGGCGGCGCCTTGGCGGGCAGTCGGACGATCAGCGGCGCAAGGAGCTGAAGCGAGTCATCAGCTCGGCGCTTCTGCGCGTGCTGGAGGAGGCGACGGGAATAGAGCAGCCGTGGGGAGTGCTCACCGGCGTCAGACCGACGAAGCTGATGCACGGTATGCTCCGCAAGCAAGGACGCGAGGCCAGTGTGCGGCAACTGTGCGAGGAGTATTTGTTGACCGAGGAGAAAGCGACTCTGCTTGCCGACATCGCCGAACGCCAGCTCCAGGTCATTCCCGATCTGTTCGAGCTGGACCGCGAAGTGAGCCTCTACATCGGCATTCCTTTCTGCCCGACGAAATGCGCATACTGCACGTTCCCCGCTTACGACATACGCGGCAATAACGGCTCCGTCGATACGTTTCTGGAAGGGCTTCATTACGAAATTCGCGAAACGGGCAAATGGTTGAAGAGGGCCGGGCTGTCCATTACGACGATCTATTGGGGAGGCGGCACCCCGACCAGCATTACGGCGGAGCAGATCGACGCCTTGTTCGTAACGATGCACGAATCGCTGCCGGATATGGACAAGGTGCGGGAGCTGACGGTCGAGGCCGGGCGTCCCGACACGATTACGGAAGACAAGCTGCGCGTGATGAAGAAATGGAACGTCGACCGGATCAGCATCAACCCGCAAAGCTTTACGCAACTGACTCTGGATAAAATCGGCCGCCACCATACGGTGGAGGAAACGGTCGAGAAGTTTTTGCTGTCCCGCCAGATGGGGATGGACAATATTAACATGGACCTGATCATCGGCTTGCCGAACGAAGGCACGGCGGAATTTCAGCATACGCTGGACGAGACGGCGAAGCTGCTGCCGGAGTCGCTCACGGTTCACACGCTGTCGTTCAAGCGCGCTTCGAAAATGACGAAAAACCGCGACCAGTACGAAGTGGGGGGACGCAATGAAATCGCCGAGATGATGCAGATGGCGAACGATTTTATGGCCGCGAACGGGTACCATCCTTATTACATGTACCGGCAAAAAAACATTCTCGGCAATCTCGAAAACGTCGGTTATGCGCTCGGCGATCGCGACAGTTTGTACAACATCCTCATGATGGAGGAGCGTCAGACGATTATCGGGCTTGGCTGCGGCGCCGTCAGCAAGGTCGTGTATCCGTCCGGTGCGGAAGAAGAAGGCGAGGATTTGCAAAAAATCGAACGGTTCCCGAATCCGAAAGAGCCGTCGATCTACAATCAGGCGTACAAGGAATATTTCGACAAAAAAATGAGGCTGCTGGACGAAGCGTATGGAACTGCGCCCAGTATCCTGTAAACGGCGGGAATCGCATGAAGACGAACAAATCGCTGTCGCGGCTGCGGCATTTGCTGGCCAACGTGCAGGTGCATCTGACGTTCGCCAATTATTCGAAGGTGGATGCGCGCTGGCGGCAATTGAATTTCGTGCCGGACTTCAACCGGTTTTATTATATCCGCGAAGGCGAAGGCTGTCTTGTGATCGACGGGGAAACGTATTATCCCCGTCCCGGACAGCTTTTTGTCATGCCGGCCGGCGTGAAGATGTCGTATTACTCGCTGGACGAGAACTACTTTGGCAAATACTGGTGCCATTTTACGGCTAGGATCGGCGACACCGAATTGTTCCGCCTGACCGGCGCTCCGTATTTTATCGATGTGGAAGACGGAGAGCGGCTGACCCGGTTGTTCAAGGAGCTTATTGCGCATTACGAGAGCGGCGAATTTTCCTCCGTGCTGATGCAGAAGGCGGTGCTTTTCGAAATGATCAGCCTGTATTTGGAGGGCGCCGCGCGAAACCGTCTCTCGTTTCCGCCCTCGCGGGAAGACAAAGGGATGCACAATCTGAACCTGGTGCTGAAATATATCGAAACGCATCTGCACGAAAATGTGACGGTGCAGCAGCTTGCCGATCTGGTTCATTTTCATCCGAACTATTTGATCCGCCAATTCCGCGAGCTCGTCGGCGTCTCGCCGATCCAGTACGTCCAGCGGCTCAAAATGGAAACGGCCAAATCGCTGCTGACGGCGACGAACGAGCCGGTGTCGGAGGTTGCGCGCGCCGTAGGGCTGGAGCTTTATTATTTTTCGCGCATGTTCAAGAAGCATATGGGCGTAGCTCCGACCGAATACCGGCAGCTGATGAAATCGTGACCGATGTACATATTTGCTAAAAACAGGTTTGTTTTGTGTAAATGAAGGTGAACTTCCTCCATTTCTTTATGATTCGGAATCCGTCATATTTAAGGGGAGATCAAAACCTTATGCGGCATGGAGGAGAACGGGGATGGACAATCAAAACCGCTTGCTTACCGACGAGCAGATGCGCCAATTTATTACGGAAGGTTATCTGCTGCTCAAAACCGATTTTTCGCAATCGTTTCATGAAGAGCTGATCGCCAATTTGAGCGAAGTGTACAGCAGCGAAGGCAATCCGGGCAACAATCTGCTTCCGCGCATTCCGCAGCTGCAAAAAGTATTCGACCATCCGGTCGTCAGCGGAGCACTGACAAGCGTACTTGGTGAAGGCTATATGATGCACGCGCACCGGCACGGGCATTTCAATAACTCGCCGAAGCCGGGCGGCTGGCACAAGGACAGCTATTGGGGCTACAAGCGGATGCGCAACCACCGTCCGTGGTGGGCGATGATTATGTACTTCCCGCAGGATACGCCGGTGGAGCTCGGACCGACGGGCGTAATGCCGGGAACGCAAAACTTCGACAGCCGCACGTTCACCTCGGACGAAAGCCGGGGAGAAGTAACGGCGGCAGGAGAAGCCGGAACGTTCGTCCTGATTCATTACGACATCTGGCACCGGTCTACGGCCAACCTGCTTGGCAAGGAGCGGTTTATGCTCAAGTTTGAATTTATGCGCACCCAGGCGCCGACCGTGCCGAGCTGGGACAATCGCGAGCTGGAGTGGGTGACGCCGGCGGCGATTAGCGATGCGGTGTATCCGAACGAAGCGATGTGGCGCGATGCGTGGTACTGGCTTAGCGGCCGCGAAGAGCCGCAAGACTCGGAGGTGGCGTCGCCGGTGCAAGTCGCGTCACTGCTGGAGCAGCTTCGCTCCGGGGATGCGGAGGAGCGGACGAAAGCGAGCGATCGTCTGGCCGTGCTTGGCGCAGCCGCTGTGCCGTACGGCGCCGCAGCCGCTCTGGAGCGCGCGCTGGAAGACGAGTTCGAGCCGGTCGGCATTAACGCCGCCTACGGCTTGGCCCGGATGGGCGATGACGGCGTCGAGGCGCTGCTGAGAGCATTGGAGCATGGCGAAGGGAAAGCTTCGCGTCTTGCCGGATACGGCTTATCCGTAGCCGGAGATGCGGCGATTCCGGGACTGACGCGGGTTGCCGGAGGAGCCGACGAAGACAAGGTGTTTTATGCCGTGTTCGCCCTCGGGGAGCTGAAGGGGACGAGCGAATCGGAGGAAGCGATGCGGACGCTTGCAGGACTGGCGTCCCACGAGTCGGCAAGACTGCGCTGCGCGGCTGCGGATGCGCTTGGCTCGGTCGGTGCATGGAGCGGCAAGAAGCCGCACAGTGTCGGCGTCGAGGCGTTATCGAACGCGCTGCGGGACGAGGATGCCCAAGTGCGCTTTACAGTTGGGCTGAGCTTATCCAAATGGGGCGTGCAGGCGGAGAAGGCGGTACCGGCGCTGATCGCTGCATTGGACGACAGCAACCGTTACGTTCGCGCCCATGCGGCTGAAGCGCTGTACTACATCGGCACGGACAAGGCCAAAAATGCGCTGCTCGACTTCCTTCGCCCGGCCCGGTGGTGTCCGACGACGACGCCGGCCAGCACGTTTTATCCGTAAGAACGAATCATACGCAAATAGCGGCAGTCTGGGAATAATCCCGGGCTGCCGCTGCCGTATGTGGGCATTTCATTCGTCAAGGTGTCGCTTTGCGCTCCACGCTCAGATCGTCAAACCACGATAAACCGTTCGCAGACCCATCCGACCACAGGATGCGAGGAATCTCGTTTTCGCGGGTGTAAGTGAAACGGGCTCAAGAATCGATATGGCGAAGGTCGGGCAGACTTCGATCGGAATAAGCTCAGCTCTGCTGGAAAGGAGCGCTCGCCGGATGAAGCGAGGCTCCTTTCTTCTCATTTGTCGCGCCGGGGTTGCGGTTTCCGGTTTTCGGCGCTGCCTCGTCGGTGCGATGGAGCGACCCGGCTATTTTTTCTGTTTGGCTTCGGCAATCAGCTTCTCCGCCGCTTCCTAAGCTTCCCGCATCGCCGTATTTACGTCTTTTTTGCCTTCGACGATCGGCTGAATGTAGGACGTGAACGATTTCTCCACGCTAAGCTGATAGTTGCTTTTCGGAACGCCCGGAGCGATCTGGTTGTAGTAGAGCGCCCCCCAGTTTTTCCCTTTGAACGGCGTGTCCTGGGCGAACGCTTTGCGGGCCGCGTCCGTGGTGGAGACGGGCATGACGCCTTTTTTCGATTCGGATATTTGCATCTCCTCGGACATCAAATATTGAATGACATTCATCGCGGCGTCCTTTTGCTTGGAAATCGAGGTGATGCCGAATACGACGGGCATCGATTGCGAACCGATTTTCGGCTTGTCCGCGAAAGTCGGCAAGGATACAAGGTCCCAGTTGATCGCATCGATATTCGGAATCGAAAACGGGAAGTTGGAATTAAACACGAACATGGCGATTTGCGGCGTATCGGTAAACTCCAGACGGTACGGCAGTTTTTTCTTCTTGGTAATAAATTTCTGGTAGCCTTGGCCTTGCGCGGGGCGAACGATATACGTGTCGATCAGCTTGCTCCAAGCGTCGTTCGTGAATGTCGGCTTGTCGGTCTGTATGTCCACGTAAGGAATGGACAGCTGGTTGTTGCCAAGGATGTGAGCGGGGGAGGCGGCGAAGCCGAAATACGATTGTCCTTGTTCCTCGCGGTCCAGCTTTTTTGGCGAGCTCGAGCGTTTCGTCCCAGGTCATGCCGTCCTTCGGATACGGGACCCCGAATTTATCGAACAGGCCTTTGTTGTAATACATAACCTGCGTCAGATTACTAACTGGAAGCGCATACAATTTGCCGCCGCCAGATTTCCGCAAGCTGTCCAGGACTGGCTGCTCGATCGTGCTCAGGTTCAAACCGTGCGTTTTGACCAGATCGCTCATGTCGTATTGCAGCTTGGCGCTGTCCGCCAGTTCGAAATAATAGCTGTCGGTCTGATACAAAATATCGACCTGCTTGCCTTGCGCCATCAGGTCGGCGAGCGTGCTGCCCTGTTTGCTTTGGATGTAGGTGATTTTGTAGTCGGGAAACTTGGCGCTGATCCGGTTTCCGATATTTTTATTGAAGCTGTCCAAGTCGCCTCCTGTGTTCGTGTGGAAGACGAGCTCGATGGGCTCGCTGCTTTTGTTCTCAGTCGCGCCGTCCGAGGGGGCGGCAGACGATGGTTCCGTTTTTCCCCCCGAACATCCCGTCATCAGAATCATAGCTGCGGCGAAACCGGAGAGCCCGATCACGCTGCAGTTTTGTTTGAACATGTGGGTGCTCCTCCATTTTTGAATTTTGCTGCCGAACCTATTGCCTTTCATTTGCAGCGTCCGACGCCGAACGTCAGTGACTGCCGAAGCTCTGCCTCCCTCCATTCCCTCCGCACCGTTCATACGGATGCGATCCCTTAATGTTGTACATCCCTTCTCTCCATCTCCATGGGAGCGTATATTCCATATCATAAGGGCAATGCGGTTTCCTGGCTTTGCGGCCCCGGGCCAAACTTTTGCCATTTTGGTCCGGGGAGCGGGCAGGACAAAAAAAGCGGCGGCAAGGGGGGAATTGGACTTCAGCTCCCGCTTGCCGCCGCTTCGGTTGTACCATGCCATGTAGAATCGGCCCGCTAGTCTCGATTGTGCTCGAGTGCGCGGGCTATAACGCGTTCCGACACCTTCTCGAACAAAGGGCTCACCGAATCTCGCGAATGGATGCGGCTGATCGCTTCTCCGAACAGAGGCGCTACGGATACGATTTTGATTTTGCTTGAAGACGAGAGACGAGGATTGTAGACGGAATCGGTGCCGATAATCAGCTCGATCGGACTGTCCTCGAGCTTGCGCAGACCGGCTTCGCTGATCACGAGATGAGACAGGCAGGCCAGCACTCGTTTCGCCCCCCTGCGGATCAGCAGCTTCGAAAGCTCGACAAGCGTGCCGCCGGAAATCGAGAAATCGTCGATGATAACCGCCGTTTTTCCTTCCACATGCCCGATCAGCTCCATCAGCTCCGCCCGCTCGCTGTGATCCTTTCGCGTCTTGTCGCCGATGGCGAGAGGGGCGTGAAGGTAATCCGCATATTTGCGGGCTTGCTTGGCGAAGCCTGCATCCGGGGATACGACGATGAGGTCGGGGAGCTGCATGCGGGCGATCGCTTCGCACAGGACGGGCAGGGCGAACAGATGATCGACCGGCTTTTTGAAGAAGCCTTGAATTTGATGGCTGTGCAGGTCCATTGCTACGACTCGGTCGGCCCCGGCTGTTTCAATCGCCTCCGCGCACACTCTGGCCCGGATCGATACGCGCGGCTCGTCCTTCTTATCGCCTTTGGCGTAGCCGAAATAAGGGAGAATGACTGTGACCGAGTCTGCGCTTGCCCGTTTGAACGCGTCGATCCAGAACAAGATTTCGACAAACTCGTCATTCGGCTTCAGCCCGATCGACTGGACCAGGTAGACATCCTTGCCCCGGACCGTTTCCCCGATTCGGACAAACGTATTGCCGTCGGAAAACGTCCGCGTTTCCGATATCCCGACCTCGGCTCCGAGATAGCTGCACATGTTTTCGGCGAAGCTTTTTCCGGAACTTCCGGCGAATATTTTGATATCCCCAGTAGTCATAACGTCCCCCTAGTTTGGTTTGGCTTGCCCTATTGGCCTGCATGTATAATTATTCCACGAAACTATCCATGGAGTTGTGACAATATATTGAATTTTGCAACAATTGGAAGCGGATATCAAGCGGCCGTCTGCAGATAAGGTGTCTCGAACATAGAGGCGGATCAGGGTTTGCGGCCTTATCTGTCCCATGTTGTCGCTTTTTGCCCGAATGGCCCGATTATGATACACTTTGGATGTCATTTTACAATCGTAGAATAGGATGGGATTCATGGCTCGCCACGTGGACCGCACTACCGCACGTAAAAATGTTATCGTATTTGTTTCACTGCTCATTATTGCCATTCTTATTGCCGCCGTTACGGCAATCGGCCTGCTGTGGGACCGGGGCGATAAAGGGAAGGCGCTGGAGCCGGGCAAGCTGATGCCGGTTCAGTCGGCGGCTTCGGTACAAAATGCATACGATGTCGTTGTCGTCGGCACCGATCCGGAAGGCGTAGCCGCAGCTGTGTCCGCCGCGCGAAACGGACAGAAGACGCTGCTCGTGGACGGACGAGACCGGGAGATTTTGGGCGGCCTCATGACGCTGGGATGGCTGAACAGCCTGGACCACAATTACGACCGGGAGAAAAACGAGCAAAACCCCGGCAAGGCTTATATACTGAACGAAGGTATTTTCAGCGAATGGTACAAGCAGGTGGAGGGGGACTCCTTCGACGTCGTAACGGCGGCGAACGCCTTCTATACGCTAGTAAAAAACGAGAAAAACATCGACCTGCTGCTGAAAACGAAAGCGATCGAGCCGAAGATGAACGGCGGCAAAATCGTCGGCGTTACGGTAACGAAAGCAGACGGCGCGAAGCAGGAAATCGCCGCCAAATCGGTGATCGACGCGACTCAGGACGCAGATATCGCGGCAGCGGCGGGCGTTCCGTTTACGATCGGCAGAGCCGACTTAGGCGATGAGAAATCGCGCATGGCGGTTACGCTCGTATTCCGGCTGAAAAACGTCACGCCGGACGTATGGAAGCAAATCCAGAAGCGGCTCAGAGACGACGGCGATCCGAACACCGACGCGAACGAAAGAAGCGCATGGGGCTTCGGGGAAATGCAGAAATACCCGCCGAACAACAAGGAACGGGTGAAAATGCGCGGGCTCAACATCGGCCGCCAAAATGACGATACGATCCTCATCAACGCGCTGCAAATTTTCGGCATTGACGGACTTGACCCGAAATCGCGCGAGGAAGCGTTCGAAATCGGTAAAAAAGAGCTGCCATACGTTATGGACCATATGAAGAAGCTTTATCCGGAGTTCGCGGGTCTGGAGCTGGACGCTACCGCGCCGGAGCTGTACATCCGGGAAACGCGCCATATGCAGGGCGAGTACCGGATGACGATGATCGATGTGTTGGAAAACCGCGACCAGTGGGACCGGATCGGCTTCGGCTCCTATCCGGTGGATATTCAGCGGACGTCGCCGACCGACAACGGAGCGGTCATGAGCCATCCGGTGAAGTACGCGATTCCGTTCCGCTCGATCGTGCCGCAAAAGGTGGACAATCTGCTCGTGGTCGGACGTTCCGCCAGCTTCGATACGCTTCCTCACGGCAGCGCGCGAGTCATTCCGGTCGGCATGGCTACGGCCGAAGCGGCCGGTGCCGCGGCCAAGCTGGCTGGCGACAAGGGCGTGACGTTCCGCCAAATGTCGGCATCGAAGGAGCAGATAGCGCAGCTTCAGGACATGCTGAACAAGCAGGGCATGGTACTGAAGCCGTACGAGGCCAAGAAGGAAGCGTTCATGGACCAGAAGGCGTATCCGGGGCTCAAAACCGTCGTCAGCATGGGACTCGTTATCGGCGGCTACGACAACAGCGGCTTCGATACGAAGCCGGACTCGAACCCGCAGCGGATGGTGAATCTGATGCAGGGCGTAAAGCGCGTGAACAAGCTGACCGGCGATCCGGCGCCCGCCGTTACCGGCGTGCAGGAGCCGGCGAAGGCGGCGCTGACGTTGGACCAGGCGGCGTTCACGATAACGAAGGCAATCAGTGCGGACGTTCCGGCGGCACAGGCCGTGAAGGAGCTCCAGTCCAGAGGGCTGCTCCAGCAAGCGACGCTGGACGGCATCGCCGACAAAGCGAAGCTGAACAACGGTGACACGTATATGATGATTCGCGATCTGGTCGAAGCGCTGAACAAAAAATAAGAAAAGCTTTTAGACGAAGCCTTCTCCACGATGAATGACCCTGCGTAAGCGGTAGCTTTTCTTGGTATACAATTTCCTCTTTTCATCCAGAAGGTCCGAAAAATTAAAAATTCTATATCGAAGAAACGCAAAATCCCCCGCAGCGGACTGTGGGGGATTTTTGCGTTTCTTCGGGAGGGGCGGACGGGTTGCGTTTTTCCCGGCAAGCTTATTCGTTACAAGCCGGGTCCCGCTGCGCCTGCGGGTCGCCCTGGCCGGAGGCGGTCGCCGCTTGCTCCCGTTCCTTCAGCACGGCCGCAAAGCAGGAATGGCAGTACAAAACATGATGTTCGGTGACGCCGTCCAGAAAGCCGCCCTTGCAATAAACGGCGGTTTGACACTTCGAGCAGTTGCCGACGAAATCCATTCGGATGCAGCTCCTTTCTTGGATCGGGGTGCTTGGTATCGTACGAATATTGTATCACGCCGGAAGCGATTCGGGTCAGTCGTGCTTATCGAACCAGAGAAGTCTTCTTGCAAGCTGCTTGTTTTGTGGTGGGATTTTTCAATATGCCGGTTGGGGTATGGCCCATCGGCGAGCTTGTCTACTTGTGAAGGTGAAGATGGTAGCATGAACGGAACGAGGTGTGCTGCCACGAGCTTGCTAAAATTGGAGTCTCTGGAGCATCTTAATTCAACTATACTCCGGATGTCGGGGGCATAGCAGCTTTTTGGGGCTTTTATTTTTGTCGAAATCGTTTTATCCGGCGATTGTATGGGAGATAAGGGTCCTAAAAACACTCTATTTTTCCAAATATGCTGGTTTCGGGATAAATAAGATGCCCAAAAGACTGTTGCATGTATGGGCTTCGGCCCGAGGCTTTGGGCTCTGCTTGACTTTGTCCGGTCCGTTGGATACAATCATAACGATACTTTCACGATTCTTGGATGGGACCGAGTACTCCGAACCCACGTTTCTCAGAGAGGGAAGACCAGGCTGCAAGCTTCCCGGCGATGGACGGACGAATAACATCCCGGAGAACGGACGGGGAACCCCGTGCGCTCGACAACAGGCCGTTTTGCTCGTAATCGGGCAGAATCGGATCAGGTCGGCGTCCGGACAGTAGCCGTTTCGCGTAAGGCGGGCGTTAACCGCATGAAAGTGCGCGCTTATGCGGCGCTTCGGCTGACGGCCTATGCCGGTCGGCTCGAATCCGGCTAAAAGCGCGAATGCGGGTGGTACCGCGGGTCATTCGACACACGAAGTCCCGTCCCTGGCAATTGCTGCCGGGGGCGTTTTTGCGTTTTGGCGCGATCAAAGAAATAGCGGACTTGATGTTGTTTCTTGTTACACACGTCATTACGACTTTTCTGGACAACGGATCGGTCTATTATTTATTTGATCGCGCCTTATATGAAAAAGGAGGTCAGGAGGAGGAACATGAGCATTCAGAAGCCGAAGGGGACGCAGGATATTTTGCCCGGCGTCGTCGAGAAATGGCAGTACATCGAAGAAAAGGCGCGCGACGTTTGCCGCCGGTTCAACTACAAGGAAATCCGCACTCCGATATTCGAAACGACGGAGCTGTTCCAGCGCGGCGTCGGCGAAACGACGGATATCGTGGAGAAGGAAATGTACACGTTCCCGGACAAGGCGGACCGCAGCATGACGCTTCGGCCGGAAGGAACGGCAGGGGTCGTCCGCGCTTATGTGGAGAACAAGCTGTACGGCGAACCGGACGTCAGCAAGCTGTATTATATCGGACCGATGTTCCGCTATGAGCAACCGCAAGCCGGCCGTTACCGCCAATTCCACCAGTTCGGGATTGAAGCGATCGGCGCAACCGACCCGGCGCTGGATGCGGAAGTGATCGCGATGGGCTACTTGTTCTACAAGGAGATCGGCCTGAAGGGCGTTACGGTTGAGATCAACTCGGTCGGCAATCCGTCGTGCCGCGCCGTTTACCGCGAAGAGCTGCAGAAGTTTTTCGCTCCGGTGAAGGACAAGCTGTGCAAAGACTGCCAATCGCGCTATGACCGCAACCCGATGCGTATTCTCGACTGCAAAAAAGATCAGGAGTACGGCGTCGGCGCTCCGTCGATCCTCGATTTTCTCGACGAGGAGTGCACTACGCATTTTGCCAAAGTGCAGCGGCATTTGACCGACATGGGCATCGAATACGTCATCAACCCGCGGATGGTGCGCGGACTCGACTACTATACGCATACGGCGTTCGAGTACAAGGCGGCCGGCATCGGCGCCATCGACACGATAAGCGGCGGCGGCCGGTACAACGGGCTCGTCGGTACGATCGGGGGCAGTGCGATTGACCGTCCGGGCGTTGGCTTCGGACTCGGGCTGGAACGGGTACTGCTCGTTCTCGAAGCGCAAGGCGTAGACGTCCAAGGCGTGCTGCCGCTGGATGCTTATGTGATCGGCATGGGAGAAGCGGCCGAGAACGAAGCGACCCGATTGCTGTTCGAGCTACGCGCGGCGGGACTGTCGGCGGAAAAAGATTACTTGGGACGTAAAATGAAAGCCCAGATGAAATCGGCCGACCGGTTTGCCGCCCGATTCACGGTCATTATCGGCGAAGACGAGCTGAGCCGCGGCACGGCGATGGTGAAAACGATGGCAACCGGCGAGCAGGAGGAAGTGCCGCTCGCAAACGTGGCTGCCGCCATTGCGGCCAAACGCGGCAACTGACCAGCACGAAAACGAAACTAAACGAATGAGTAGCGGAGGATGAGAAAACTATGATGCTCAAAACACATCATTGCGGTAACCTGAGCAAAGCGAATGTAGGCGAAATCGTTACACTGAACGGCTGGGTCGCGGTTCGCCGCGACTTGGGCGGTGTTCTGTTCATCGATCTGCGCGATCGCAGCGGCATTGTGCAAATCGTGTTCAACCCGGATTTTTCAGGAGAAGCGCTTGCCATCGCCGACAAGGCGCGCACCGAATATGTGCTTGCGGTTAAAGGCAAAGTCGTCGAACGCGACCCGGCCACCGTCAACCCGAACCTGGCAACCGGCGAGATCGAAGTGCGGATCAGCGAGATCGACATTTTGAATACGGCCAAAACGCCTCCGTTCTTCATCGAGGACGGCATCGAAATCGACGAGCAGCTTCGGCTTAAATACCGTTATCTCGACTTGCGCCGTCCCGAAATGCAAAAGACGCTGTATTTGCGCTCGAAAGCGGCCAAAATATTCCGCGACTACCTCGACGAAAACGGCTTCCTCGAGATCGAGACGCCGATCCTGACGAAAAGCACGCCGGAAGGCGCGCGCGATTATCTCGTGCCGAGCCGGGTGCATCCGGGCGAGTTTTTCGCGCTGCCGCAATCGCCGCAAATTTACAAGCAGCTGCTGATGGTCAGCGGGCTGGAACGGTATTACCAAATCGCTCGCTGCTTCCGCGACGAGGATCTTCGCGCCGACCGCCAGCCGGAATTTACACAGGTGGACATCGAGACGTCGTTCCTATCCCGCGATCAATTGCTTGATCTGATGGAGGAACTGGTCGTCCGTCTGTTCAAGGAGACGGTCGGCGCCGACATCGCCCGTCCGTTCCAGCGACTCAGCTATGCCGATGCGATGGGCAAGTATGGCTCGGACAAGCCGGATCTGCGCTTTGGCCTCGAGTTGGTCGATGTATCCGACCTCGTGCAAAATTCCGGAGTGCAAGTATTCGCAAACGTGACGAAAAAGGGCGGCCAAGTGAAGGCGCTCAACGCCAAAGGCTGCGGCACGTGGAGCCGTAAGGAAATCGACGACCTGCTGCCGTTCGCGGCCCGCTACGGAGCGAAAGGCCTCGCCTGGATTCAAGTGAAGGACGGCGAGTGGAAAGGGCCGATCGTGAAGTTCTTCTCCGAGGAAGAGATCGCTGCATTGAAAGAGCGTCTTGGCGCCGAGGAAGGCGACCTGCTGCTGTTCTCCGCCGATACGAAAAAAGTCGTTGCCGACGTACTCGGCAATTTGCGTCTGAAAATTGGCCGCGACCTCGGCCTGATCGACGACAGCGTGTTTAAATTCGCTTGGGTGGTGGACTTCCCGCTGCTCAGCTACGACGAGGAGTCTAAGCGCTACGTGGCGGAACACCATCCGTTCACGCGTCCGAAGGAAGAGGACCTGCCGCTGTTCGATACCGATCCGGGCCAAATCCGCGCCCAGGCGTACGACCTCGTGCTGAACGGCTACGAAGTGGGCGGCGGCTCGATGCGTATTTTCAAACGCGACGTGCAGGAGAAAATGTTCGGAGCGCTAGGCTTCTCCCGCGAAGAAGCGTACGAGAAGTTCGGCTTTCTGCTGGACGCGTTCGAATACGGCACGCCTCCGCACGGCGGCATCGCCTTCGGTTTCGACCGGCTTGTCATGCTGCTTGCAGGACGCACCAACTTGCGCGAAACGATCGCTTTCCCGAAAACGGCAAGCGCGACCGATCTGCTCATGAACGCGCCGTCGACGGTGGATACGAAACAGCTGGACGACCTGTCGATCCGCGTGGCCGTTAAGGAAGTCGCCGCGAAGGCGTAATCGATCCGTGCAGAGTTTCGCTGGGAACCGGTTAGGCGGAAGTTGAAGTTCCGCTATTGGTCGAAAACCGGCTTGGATAGGCGGCATAACGGAACAAATAGTTCCGTTACATGCAAAAATGTCGGCAAAAAGCAAAGGGATTTGCGGAATAACGGAACTATTTGTTCCGCAATCCTTTCTTTTTTAGACGATTCAAGCTAAAAGCGGAACATTCGCTTCCGCTGTTGCACTTTTGGGGGTATTTTTTCGGGGGCTCCCAAAAAGTACCCGGACTAAGCTACAAAGCTAAACTTCACTTTTGGGGTTCTTTCTCGGGGGCTCCCCCAAAAGTACCCGGAATAAGCTGCGAAGACAAACTTCACTTTTGGGGGTATCGTATGCTCCACCAATTTTCGCGAACGGAACTGGCGATCGGTCCGGAAGGGCTCGACGTGATGAAGCGGAGCACGGTCGCTGTGCTCGGCATCGGCGGGGTCGGCTCGATCGCGGCGGAGGCGCTGGTGCGCACCGGGGTCGGCCGGGTGATCATGGTCGACAAGGACGTCGTCGACGTGACGAACATCAACCGGCAGATCCATGCACTGACGACGACGGTCGGCCAGCCGAAGGCCGAACTGATGCGCGACAGAGCGAAGCTGATCAATCCGGATTGCGACGCGATCGCGCTGCGGATGTTTTATACCGAGGAGACGTACGAGAAGTTTTTTGACTATCCGCTCGATTACGTCATCGACGCATCGGACACGGTCACGTACAAAATCCACCTGATCAAAGAATGCTTGAGGCGCAAAATCCCAATCATTTCTAGTATGGGTGCGGCGAACAAAATGGACCCGACCCAGTTTCGCGTGGCGGACATTTCGCAGACGTCGGTCGACCCGCTCGCCCGGGTGATCCGCCAAAAGCTGCGCAAGGACGGCATCAAAAAAGGCGTCAAGGTCGTCTTCTCGACCGAGGAGCCGATCAAGCCGCGCGATGACGTGACGCAGCGCATCGTTCCGGAGAACGCGCCGGATATCCGCAAGGCGCAGCAGCCGCCGGCGAGCAATTCGTTCGTTCCGCCGGTTGCCGGTTTGATGGCGGTCAGCGTCGTTGTACGCGACCTGCTCGCCAGAGCAGCCAAAGGATAAGACGGGCAAGCCGCGCGGCGGCGCCTCGAAGTAAAAAGCCAGTCAGCTCCGTTAGGAGCCGGCTGGCTTTAGAGCTTTTATGTGAACGGAACGAAAGTTCCGCTATATCAGTAACCCCCCTGAAATTCGCACCTCTTTTGCGGATTAGCGGAAAAACAGTTCCGCTAACTCGCTGACCGCTCCGTTCATGACTGTATAAATTCCCGCTCCAACTGAGTCTGGAGCGTACGAACGAGGGAAAAGTCGGTCGCCTCCGTATAAAACTCCTTGATGCGCGCGTCGAATTTTTGCGCTTCGCCGAGGAAGGCTGTAGCTTCCTTCATTTTTTGCGAATAACGCTGCCGAAGCGGCTCGATCTCATCCGCGTAGCGCTCGTCGGTGCCGGGTAACATGGTCCGCTCGTACATGTCGAGGATGACGTCGCCCCGGCGGTCGGGAAAATATTCATGTGGAGCCGTGCTGTCGAAAATCGCGGTGCGCAGCTCCGGGAAGATGAGCATGTCGAGGCTGTTCGGATCGAAGCCGCAGTGAAACACCTCCGCGTCGAAGCCGGATGTCTCGGCGGCTCTGGCCAAATATTTGAGCATCGTCGATTTGCCCGACCCCGGACGGCCCTTAATAAAAATCCGTTTATCCAGAGAGGCGGTCAAGTTTTGGATATGGTCGACAGCCCCTTTCGGTGTGGCGGCTCCGAAGAACAGATGGCGAATGACCGCGTTTTTGCCAGGCGGTTCGGCGAAGAGCGTTTGCGCCAGCTCCTTGGCGACTTGATCCGCCTTTTGAAAGTTCATGCTGGCGATGTAAACCTTCTCCCAGTCGTCGTGTATGCGCAGCGCCTCGGCAAACGTTCCGTACGCTTTCGAATAAGCGTCGACGAGCTGCTCCCGGAGCGCATCTATCCGTTCCCCGTTATCCGCAGCGATGGCGTCATAGTTAACCGCTTGCCCGAAGTCGAGCCGTACGATGGCAGCCGATTCGGTTAAAGGCAAACCTTCGCAGGCGTTCGCATCGGCAACTCCGATGTTCAGGTCGGTTGCGATCAGAGCGTCCAGATCGTTCGGTTGAATCGGGGAATGAAACAGCTGGATGCTCTGTCCTTGAGCGATCAGCTCATACGCAAGCCGCTCGATCGCGGTCGATTTGCCGGTGCCGGAGGGACCTTGCAGCAGGACGAGCTTGCTCAAGCCCTGAAAAGCCGAGCCGTACAGGAAATGGGCTCCGCGAGCCGTATTGCCTCTTGCGAAATAGTGGCGGGCCGTTCCGTTCATATGCAGCACTCCTCGTATAGTAGTTCGGTGCAAGCAATCGCTTTTGCTCCAGCATATTCCGTTCCCCGGAGATGGGTGTTTGCCCATTCGCACGAAATTTCCGTCCGTCCGGTACCGAACGGTTCGGCGCCTTTGCTTCGGGCGCAGGCAGTAATGTTTCTATTCCTTGTCTCTATCTGGTACTATTAAGGAAAACAGAACTATCGAGGGAGTGGCCGCAGATGACCAGACTTCAGGAACAGATCATGAATACGCTGCACGTTCGTCCGGCAATTAACGCCAAGGAGGAAATCCGAAGCCGAATCGACGCGCTCAAAGGCTATATGCTCCACTGCAAAGCGAAAAAGCTCGTGCTCGGCATTTCGGGCGGCCAAGACTCGACGCTTGCCGGCAGACTGGCGCAGCTGTGCGTGGAGGAGCTGCGGGAGGAAACGTCCGACGAGGGGTACCGGTTTATAGCGATTCGTTTGCCGTACGGGGTGCAAGCGGACGAGGACGATGCCCAGCTAGCGCTGCAATTTATACAGCCGGATCAGGTATATACGTTTAATATCAAAGCGGCAACCGACGGGATCGCAGCCGAATTTGAAGCCGCGACAGGAGCCCCGATTAAGGATTATGATAAAGGCAATGTGAAAGCCCGCATTCGGATGGTCGCCTGGTATTTGATCGGAGCGTACGCCGGCGAGGCGTTAACCATCGGCACGGATCATGCGGCGGAGGCCGTTACCGGATTTTACACCAAATTCGGCGACGGAGGGGCGGACGTTACTCCTCTGACAGGCCTAACCAAGCGGCAAGGCAAGCAGCTGCTTCAGGAGCTGGGCGCGGCTGAGCGGTTGTACATGAAAACGCCGACAGCCGATCTGCTCGATAACAAGCCGGGGCAAGCGGACGAAACGGAGCTAGGCCTCTCGTACGAGCAGCTTGACGATTATTTGGAAGGAAAGCCGGTTGCGGACGAGGTCGCGGACAAAATCGAATCGATCTTCCGGCGATCGCAGCATAAGCGGGAGCTTCCGGTCACTCCGTACGATGTATGGTGGAAGCAGCAGCTGTAAGTGGCGCAGGCTCTTGCCATACGATCAAGAGTATAGTAAGATTTGCTAAATCCCAGTAAAGGCGGTATTTTCATGCGGAACGCAGTTGCGTACAATCCGATACGGCATCATCATACGTAGAGCGTTTGTACCCCGGATGAAACTATCCGCAGGTATAAGCGCTATTTGCACTTATACCTGCGCAGCTTATAGAAGCCATGCAGGTATTTTTGTACCTGTATGGCTTCTTTGTTTTTTTGGAGAGGAAACCGAAAACGATCAAGGGAGAGGAAGAAACATGAGCACGATCACGTACCGATTGCCGGAGGAGCGAGCAGAGCTTGCCCGTCGTCTGGCGCCGCAGCGCAAGCTGTATGACCGCAGCGTTTCAAAGGGCGTAGCGGACTTGTTCGATCAAGTGGAGCGGGAAGGCGATCAGGCGGTCGTACGCTTGACCGAGTCGTTCGACGGGGTCCCAATCGCACAGGTGAAGCTGACGGACGATTACATCGAACGCTGCTTGAGCGAGCTTCCCACACCGCTGAAGGCGGCGATGGAGCAAGCCCGGGACCATATCCGCGAAGTAAACGCCGCTTTGCTGCCCGCATCCTGGCAGCGCGTCATCAGGCCGGGGACGATCATCGGCGAAAAAATTAGCCCGCTGGATACGGTCGGCATCTGGATTCCCGCCCGGAAAGGCCCGCTCATCTCGACGGCGCTCATGCTCGTGGCGGCGGCCCAAACGGCCGGCGTTCGCCGTATCGTTGTCGGAATGCCCCCGCTTGCAAACGGGCTCGGCGATCCAGCCACTGTAGCTGCGGCACGGATGGCCGGTGCAGGCGAGATTGTCGTCGGCAACGGAGTTGCCGTCATCGCCGGCTTTTGCCACGGAACGGCGTCGATACCTCGCGCGAATGGGATATTCGGACCGGGGCCCGGCGGCATCGCCGCGGCGATGAGCCTGGCGTCGTCGTACGGAGTGAAGACGGTCGTCGGAATCGGGCCGACGGAATGCGTCGTTTTTGCCGATGAAACGGCCGATGCCCGCATCGTCGCTTACGATTTGCTGAACGAAGGCGAGCACGGTCCGGACTCTTCGGCGGTCCTCGTCACGACCAACGGCGAACTGGCGGCTCGGGTGGAGTCTCACTTGGCCGAGCTGATCGGACAAACGGAGCCGCCGAGAAAGGACTATTTGCATACCGTATTCGGCGCAAATGGGCTTGGCGCCATCGTCGTAGCTTCGTCGACGGAGGAGGGCTGCCGTTTCATAAACGACTATGCGCCGGAGCATGTCATGATCGTCTGCAAGCCGGAGACGGAGCGGAAAGCGCTCGAGTTGATCGAGAATGCGGGAGAACTGTTAATCGGACCGTATACGCCGTTTTCTGCGGCCAACTACGGGATCGGCATAACCGCCGTTTTGCCCACGAACGGTTATGCCGCCGCCTTCTCAGGGATTACGAGCAAAGATATGGTGAAGGCGTCCACGATCGGAAAGCTGGATCGGGAGGCGCTTGGCGGCCTGCTTCCGATCGTCCGCGAGCTTGGCGGGTACGAGCGGCTGCCGTTCCACGTGCAAGCGGCCGAAGCTCGGTTGTAGCTGCGCAATTGTCGGGATTTGCAGAAGGGAAGCGAACCTTCGCAAATCCCGATTTTTTACGAAAAATAAATATTACGCAACAAGTCCTAAACTATTGAAATAATATTGCACGATGATATAATTTTTTGTACATGGATCATGTAAGCGGTAACAATCAGGATGCGGCCAAAAGATACAATGTGTGAAAAGGGGGACGAATCCGAATGTTGCGATTGCACAGGCCTCGTATCGCTTTGTTTTGGCAATTTTACGCCAAATACTTCGTGCTTTTCCTGATTCCAGTCATCGTGGCCATCACCTTTACGTACTTTTTCGTTGTCCGTCTCATCGAGGACGATGCGAGACAGCGAAACGACATCATCATGACGAATAACTCCGAACATATCGACACCGCATTCACGGCGCTGCAAACGACGATGATCCATATGCTGAGCGACGTCAACCTCAAAAGCTTCCTCCCGGTCGCGGGCGATTCCCTCGACAACCAGCAGCGCAACGAATGGCTCCATTCGCTCATGAGCCAGCTCGGCAAAATCGAAAACGGCGATCTTGTGCTGAACGCTTATCTATATATGACCAGATACGATCTCGTCATCGATACCGAGACGCACAGCGACAAAGCGTACTATTTCCGCTTCAAGCATCCGGTCGGGGACGCCGATCGGGCGAAGCTGTTTCCGAACTTGTCCGGCAAGCAGATGATGTATTTCACGAAGCCTTATTCGCTCGGCGTCAGTCCGCTGACCCCGGACAAATCCACGCCTCCCCGCACCGTCATCTCGACGATTATGAGCTATCCGTTTAATTCCGCCGACCCGGACGTTTATTTGGTGCTGGATATGAACATGGACGTGCTGCAGGAGCGCATCGGCGGCCGCGAAGATTGGGTGATCGGCTCGGCGATTATCGACGGCGCCGGCCAGGCGGTCGTCCAGACCGGTTCGATGGAAGCCGGATCGGGAGCGGCAAACAAGAAAACGTTATCGTCGATCCAGTCCGCCTTTAACGACTCGTGGCGATACGTAAGCGTTATCGATCTGCAGAAGCTGCTGCAACCGGCCCGCATGATCCGACTGCTCTCTCTCGTTTTCCTCGGCTTTTTCCTTGTGCTTGGCAGCGTGGTGTCCTATTACTTGAGCAGGAAGCTGTATGCCCCGATACTCGAGATCAAGACCGGCCTCGCCACCCATCACGAGCCGGGCAGAGCGGTGCGCCGCGAAGGAAACGATTTTGACGTGATCAAGCGGTTCTCCGGCATGCTAATCTCCGAAAACAACCAGCTGTCGCGGCTCGTCAGCGGCATGGTGCCGATGGTGCAGGAGCATTTTGTGACCAAGCTGCTGCTCGGCGATTTTCGCGATTCGGGCACGCTTGAAGCGAGCGCGAAGGAGATCGACTTCGCGTACGATCCGAAAGCGATCCGAACCGTCCTGTGCGTCGAGTTCCAATATTATTCGCGGGTTCAGGAAGGACAATCCGAAACGTCGCGGACGTTTCTGCTGGCGGAGCTGAAGGACCGCATCCGGAAGCTGTTCCCCGATCAGACGATATGGCTGAGCCATACGAAGTCCGATATACTCGCTTGCGTACTGCACCATAACCCGGGGCCGGGCGTTGGACCGAAGGAAGCAGCGGGGCAAATCAAGCTGGAGCTGGAGCGGTTCTCGCCGTACTACAAGGCGACGATCGGCGTCGGGAGCACTGTGGCCTCGATCGAGGAACTGTACATCTCCTATGAGCAGGCCAGCGCCATGCTCCGGTTCAAGGGTGTGCAGCCGGAGGTGGAAATTTGTTTCGAGGAGCCGCTCAGGCACGACCGGAAGGCTTGGGACAGCTACTTGCCCATGATGGAAGTGAATCGGATCATCAATCAGTGCAGGTCCCGCGACTACGACAGCCTGCTGCAAGCGGTGTTCGAGCTGCTGGAAGCCGGCAAGCATGTGCGCGCGTTCGAGATGAAGGCGCTTTGCTCCGATGTGCTTAACACGTGGATTCGGGCGGCCGAGCACGATCACGCCGATTACAGCATCGCTTTTTACACGAAGCTGTTCCATATGCTGGATGGCTGCGTAACGGTGGAGGAGCTGCGTCAAGCGTTCCGAGACATTCATGCGCTGTTGTTCCGCAAGGAGGAGCCCCATGTCGGGAAAGGCCAGTTCGACGAAGTGCTCGCCTATATTCACGGCCACTACGCCGAGGAGCTGTCCATCGAACGGTTCGCCCAGCAGATGAACATGTCGGTCGGGCATTTCAGCCGCACCTTTAAGGAAGAGGTCGGTGAGAAGTACGTCGAATATATCGCCAAAGTGCGGATGGGCAAGGCGAAGCAGTATTTGCTCGAAACGGATTTGAAAATCGACGAAATCGCCGAGAAGGTAGGCTATTGGGGCCGCAACTCGTTTATCCCCATCTTCCGCAAATACGAAGGAATTACGCCGGCCAAATACCGGAACCTCTACAGCGCGACATCGTAAAATCAAGCTTCTTAAGTTCCGGGGCTCCCCGCAAAGTATTTGGAACACACTTCGAAGACTATCCTCCACTTTGTGGAGTTATTCAAAAAGACTCCGTTTTTTCGGATGTCTTCTTTTTTTCCTCCGAACCCGCGCCGCTACAGCGTTTTTAGCCTCCCGCAATAACGGCTACTTTACCAAAATATGCGATCTTTACGTCCCGCCGGCCAGCGGCGTATAGTTAGCCTTGCACCGGGATACACCGGGAACGAGTAGTTTGAAAACGATTGCAGAAAGGAAGTGCAGCGCAGCGATGTCCCGTACCCTGTATGTGTTAAAGAAGCATAAGGCACTCTATCTGCTTATGCTCCCCGGTATTTTATATTACATCATTTTCAAGTACGTGCCGATGTACGGAATCATTATTGCTTTCCAGAACTTTTCGATCGGCCGCGGCATACTCGGCAGCAAATTTGTCGGGCTGGATCATTTTATCGAGTTTTTCTTCAATACGCCCGATGCTTGGAAGCTGATCCGCAATACAGTCATGCTGAACGCGTACGACCTGCTGTTCGGCTTCCCCGCGCCGATCATTCTGGCGCTGCTGTTTCACGAGCTGAGATTCAAATGGCTTAAGCGCATCGCGCAGACGATCAGCTATTTGCCGCATTTTTTGTCCACGGTCGTCATTGCCGGTATTATGATTACGTTTTTGTCCCCGACGTCGGGCATTATTAACTTTCTGCTCGTGAAATGGTTCGGCATCGAGCCGATTTTGTTTCTCGGACTGCCGGAATGGTTCCGGACGATCTTCGTCGGCTCGGGCATCTGGCAGGGCGTCGGCTGGGGAACGATTCTGTATTTGGCCGCCATCGCCGGAGTTGATCCGACGCTGTACGAGGCGGCGAAGATGGACGGAGCGAACCGCTTTCAGCAAATGCGCCATATTACGTTTATCGGCATGGTGCCGGTCATGATCATTTTGTTCGTGCTGAATCTCGGCCACTTTATGGAAGTAGGGTTTCAGAAAATATTGCTGCTGTACAACCCGATGAACTACGAAACATCGGACGTCATCAACACCTTCGTTTATCGGAGAGGTCTTCTGGACGCCGACTTCAGCTTCGCTACCGCGGTTGGATTGTTCCAGTCCGCCATCGGTTTCGTCCTCGTCGTGACGGCGAACCGGATCGTCCGCAAATATTCCGATACGAGTTTATGGTGAGGTGAGCGCATGAAAATTCAAGTCAGCCTGGCGTCTAGACTATTTGACACGATTAACGTGCTATTGATGATCGGACTGATCATCGTCATGGTGTATCCGATGGTGTACGTCTTCTCCGCATCGATCAGCTCGGATGCGATGGTGGCGAGCGGGAAAGTGCTGCTGCTGCCCAAGGATGTGTCTCTTCACGCCTACAAAGCGATTGTCGCCAATCCGGACGTATGGATCAGCTACTGGAATACGGTGCGGTATACCGTAGTCCACACGGCGCTGACGCTTATCGTCACAGCCGCGATGGCGTACCCGCTGGCGAAAAAATGGCTGCCCGGCCGGAGAGTCATATTGCTCATGGCGGCCTTCACGATGCTGTTCAGCGGCGGGATGATTCCGACGTTCCTCGTCGTGCAAAAGCTCGGTTTGCTGAACTCGATATGGGCGATCGTGCTGCCAACGCTAGTCAGCACCTGGCATTTGTTCATCATGCGCACCTTTTTCGAAGGGCTGCCGGAGGAATTGGAGGATGCCGCCACCATCGATGGCTGCGGATCGTTTCAAGTACTGCTGCGCATCGTGCTGCCGCTGTCGATGCCGGTTATGGCTACGATCGGCCTGTATACGGCCGTCGGCCAGTGGAACGCGTTCTTCGATGCCTTGATCTACTTGAACGACCGCAGCATGTACCCGCTGCAAATTATGCTGCGCAACATTTTGGTGGCAGGGGCGAAAATTACGTCCGAAAGCGATGCCAGCCAGCTGCAAACGATGAAGTACGCCTTAATCATCGTCGCCACCTTGCCGATCCTGTGCGTGTATCCGTTTATTCAGAAATATTTCGTGCAGGGCGCCATGATCGGCGGTATCAAAGGTTAGCCGCGGGGCCGGGAAGTTCCCGGAATCCACTGCAACATATACAAATCGATATACGTAAAGGGAGGCAAACCAGGTGAAAAAACGAATCGCAACGATTGCCGCAACGGTCATGCTTGGAGGACTCGTCGCAGGCTGTACCGGTTCCGGTACGAAGGATACTCCCGCCGGCGATGGAAAAACGCCGGAGGCGGCATCCAAGAAACCTATCTCATTTACATGGCTGGCCTATGACCGCACCGAAGGAAAAGTTCGCACGGACTGGGAAATATTCAAAGAAATCGAAGCGAAAACCGGCGTCAAGGTCGACTTCCAGGTCGTCAGCGCGGAGGGGCTTGCCGAGAAGCGGCAAATTATGATCGCCACCAATTCCGTAACCGATTTCATTCAAGTATCGACACAAGAAGGACGGGACAACGGGCCGGAGAAAGTGTTCCTGAACTTGAAAGATTACCTCGACAAAGCGCCGAACATCAAAAAGTTTTTTGACAAATACCCGGAAGCGAAGGCGCAGGCCACGGGCGCGGACGGCGGTTTGTACACGATCCCGGTGCTGGAGGGAGACGCCGAAGGCAAAGGCTTCAACTTCGTCTGGCTCGTGCGCAAAGACTTGACGAGCAAGCTGGGGCTGAAAGACCCTACGAACCCGGACGAATTGTACCAGTATTTGAAGGCGCTGAAGGAGAAATACCCGGACGCGTATCCGTACTCACCGTCTGCGGTTACGGGCGATGTGGGGCTGTATACGGTGATGGGTAATATGTTTACGGGCATTCAAGGCTTCTACAATCTGAACCCGCAAACCGACAAATACGCGTTTGCTCCTTACGAGCCGAAGTACAAAGACGCCATCGTCTACATGAACAAGCTGTACAGCGAGAAGCTGCTCGACCCGGAATATCCGTTCTTGACCGGTCCGCAATGGGAAGAGCGGATGATGAAGGGCAAGGCGCTCGTATCCTACTACTGGAAGGCGAACCTTTCCACGCTTACGGATAGCGCGAAAAAAGCGGGCGCTCCGGCCGACTACGAGCTCGACGCCATCCTGCCGATCGCAGCGCCTGGCGTCAAAAACTACCAGTTCTCGCGTGCCGTCGTAGGCTCTACCGGCCGAGCCGTATCGGCGAAGGTGAAAGACAAGGACCGGGCCGTGCAATTCCTCGATTACCTGGTGAGCGAAGAGGGCACCAACTATTTGGCGCTCGGCATCCAGGGCAAATCGTATACGCTCGAAAACGGCAAGCCGGTGTTCATGAAGGAATTCGGCGAAGCCCCGTACGTTCCGCTGCGCCGTGACTTCGGCGTCTGGTACGACCTGATCAATCTGAACAACGCGTTGTCTCGCGAAGCTTGGGAACGGAGCGCAAGCGACAAGCTCAAAGCGATCAACACGAAATATGCGCCGTACATCGTTTTGGCTCCGAAGGCAAGCGTGAAAAATAAAGAAGAGCTGGAACTGGAAAAATCGAAGTTGAGCGCTCTGACCAAATTCCTGGAGCAAAAAATTACCGAGTTCGTTACCGGCAAAACGCCGATCAACGATACGACGTACGCCCAGTTTATCGACCAGGCGAAAAAGCTCGGCTCCGACGATCTGCTGAATATGTACAATACGGCTTACAAGCGCACTTACGGCAAGTAAATAACCCCACAAAGTGGAGTTTAAGCTTCTAAACAGGGGGCTCCTCCGAAAGTAATCGGATTAAGCTGCGAAGGGTTACGTCACTTTCGGGGGAATCGATTATTCCAAATACTTTGTGGGGAGCCCCCAAACCTGAGGAGGAGCTTCCCGTGTCCGAATCTTTCAGAGTGATCGACGTAGATGTCCATAACGAACAGAACGATTCCGCATTCGTCCCTTACTTGCCCGAGCCGTGGAAAAGCAGAGTGGCGGCCAGCGGCATCGGGATGGCGGGCTCCGGCTATTACTCGCCGGTGGGCGTCCTGCGAAGAGATTCCGTTCCGCCGGGCGGCGGCAAAGCCGGCTCGGACCCGGAATTTATGCTGAAGCAGCTCGTTGAAGCGTATAACATGGACTATGCGATACTGACCGGCGTCATTTATAACATTTCCGCCACCCACGATGCGGACTTCGCGGCTGCGATCTGCTCGGCGTACAACGACTATTTGATCGCCGAGTGGCTCAGCAAAAGCAGCAAGTTCAAGGGGGCGATGGCGGTCGCCACGCAGGACCCGTATCTCGCTGCGCGCGAAATCGACCGGATCGGCGGCCATCCCGATATCGTCGAGGTCATCATCTCCAGCGCGGCGCGGATGCCGCTCGGCCAGCGCTACTATCACCCGATCTATGAGGCGTGCGAGCGAAACGGCTTGCCGCTGGCGATTCATCCGGGCGCGGAAGGGGCGGGGAGCTCGACTCCCCCGACCGCCGCGGGTTACCCGTCCCGGTATATCGAATGGCATACGTGCTTGTCGCAAATGTTCATGACCCATCTCGTCAGCATGGTATGCGAGGGCGTTTTCGTCAAATACCCGAATCTGAAGGTCGTGCTGACCGAAGGCGGCATCGCCTGGCTGCCGGGCCTCATGTGGCGGCTGGACAAAAACTACAAGGCGCTGCGCTCCACGGTTCCGTGGCTGACCCGGCTGCCGAGCGAATATATTCGCGAGCACTGCTATTTGTCGACGCAGCCGATCGAGGAGCCGGACGATCCGCAGCATCTGGTCGACCTGTTCAATATGATCGACGCCGAAAATATATTGATGTTTTCCAGCGATTACCCGCATTGGGACTTCGATGCGCCGACGCAAATTTTGCGCAAGCTGAAGCCGGAGGCGAAGCGTAAAATTTTTGCGGAAAACGCGAGGGCGCTGTATAAGCTGCCGTAACCGATTCCCCCGAAAGCGATGAGAGCCTCTGTAGCTTAAATCCGTTCCTTTCGGGGGAGCCCCCGGCTTCGAAGCTTAGGGCTCCACTTGGCGGGGTAAAAGAAAGGCGGGAGATGAGAAGCCATGCCGGTTCATTACGTGATGAAAACAAGCGACATTCCGGAGGGCGGACGCGCGATTGCGAATGTGGAAGGCCGGGAGATCGGCATATACCGGATCGACGGGCAATATTACGCCCTTCATAACTACTGTCCCCATCTGGGCGCGCCGCTTTGCGTCGGCGCGGTTTGCGGCACGAACCTGCCCTCGGACGTTTACGAGTACGAATACGGCCGGGGCGGCGAAATCGTTCGTTGTCCGTGGCACGGCTGGGAGTTTGACATCAAGACGGGCAAGTCGCTGTTCAGCGACAAAGTGAGAACCCGCAGCTACAAGGTGGAAGTGCAGGACGGAAACATCGGCATCGTAATCGGAAGCTGAACCATTAGGAGGCGGCAACAGTTTGACTGAACTTGGACAATCGATTTATCCCACGCTTGGCATAACGGATGCCGAGCGGCATCTGGACGAAGCGATCCGCCTCTCCTGCCGCCATCTGTTCACCTCGCTCCACTTGCCCGAGGCCCAGGTGGAGGGTTGGCAGGAGGTGCGGAGGCTGCTGGAGCGGGCGGCGAACGCCGGGATGAGCATCGCCGCCGATGTGAGCCGGGCGTCGCTTGCCGAGTTCGGAGCGGACCCGGAGAACATGGCGCCGCTGGCGAGGCTCGGCATCGAGACGCTCCGGCTCGATCACGGCTTTACTATGGAAGAAACGGTGCGGATCATTCGCGCCGGCGGCTTTACGTTCCAGATCAACGCCGGTGCGATGAACCGGGACGAGGTGCAGCGGCTGGAGAAGGAAGGCATACCGCTCGAGCGGCTCATTGCTATCCACAATTTTTATCCCCGGCGGGAAACCGGCGTGTCGCTCGACTTTTACCGGCGGCAAAACCGGATGTTCCGGGAGTACGGGATGAAAACGGGCGGTTTCCTTCCTTCGCTTAAGGAGCCGCGTGCTCCGCTCTTCGAGGGGTTGCCGACGGTAGAGGCGCATCGCCGAATGCGGACCGCCGAGGCGGCCGCGGAGCTTGCGGCGGAGGGGCTCGCCGATATCGTGTACTTCGGCGATCCGGCTCCGTCTGAGGAAGATTGGCGGGTGGCGCAGCAGGCTGTCTCCGGCCTTATCGAGCTGCGGGTGCAGTGGTTGGAGCCACTGCAGGAGCCACTGCTCCCGCTCCTGAGCACCGTGCATACGAATCCATGGGACGGCGCGGAGCAAGTGATCCGGACGCCGCTCGGCCGGCCGTTCGTGCGGGAGCACAGCTTCGATCCCGTGCCGCGTTATACGCACGAGCGGCCGGTCGGTACGGTGACGATGGACAATTCGCGCTACATCCGCTATTTCGGCGAGGTGCAAGTTACGCGAACCGATCTGCCCGCCGATGAGCGGGTGAATGTGCTCGGACGGGTTATCCCGGAGGACCGGCCGCTGCTTCGGCAGATCGGCTCGGGCACGAAGTACAGATTCGTTTCCGTTAAAGGCCATTCATAAATATGAGAAAAAGCTGCCGATGCTGGTGTGGTGTCGGGCAGCTTTTTGGCGTGTATAGAAGTTTTGTAAGTCTAGTAGAGTGGCGCGTTTCTGCGCAGATCCACGTTTAAACGAATCCGGTTTCCCGAAAATTCCCATTTAGTTCTTGACGTATAGAAGGAGCCGTCATAAATTAAATTCAGCAGCTGCTCGAAAGCCGTTCTGACACGATGCAGCAGGAAGGTTTCGAGCCGGATGCCCCGGCCACAAGAGCGGAAGCGGTTGTGCTGCTGCTGCGTATGTCCAAACTTATTTTTTCGTATTAAGGGTGAGAAGGTCCGGCAGGCTGAAGAGCTGCCGGGCTTTTTTCTATGATGTAACTGCTGCACACAACTTTGCCATGCTTCCGTCGTCTACATAATGGAAGAGACTACCAGCGGTAGGGAGGCGACGATGAAGAGACAATGGTTTGCTACGATTGCGTTAGCTTCGCTGCCTGTCCTGGCGGCCGGGTTTGGCGGCAGCAGCTATACCGCTTTGGATGTAAAAGCTGCCGTGGTATCCTCTGAATCGGGTATTCGGGGCGTTTTCGGCTTGAAAAGCCCGGCAGTTTTGGCCGGGAATGGTATCGGCTCGCCTGCGCGTGACGAACAGGAAGGGGCCTATGCGGCTGAACGCACGGATTGGAAGCCACTTGGCTTGCAGAGTCTGAACGTGCAGAGCGTAAGCCGGTCAAACGGATTTCGCCTTGTATTCGACGGGCCCGGTCAGCCGTTCGTCAAGGAGTCTTTTGCCTGGGATGGCAGCGAGTCTATGGTGCATATTGTTCGCCGGTACGAAAACGTGACAGAGGACGGTTCGGTTTCCGTTTACCGGCAGGACGCCGTTATCGTTCGGCCCGATTCGCGGCAGATTCGCGTCGTTCCGCTTATAAACGCGACGATTCGGGATGTGTATTCGGTCGATTCGATAGCAGGGCCAGCCGGATTCGCTCCCGATGGCCGGCTTGTCGTCGTTGCGGTTGTTGCGGATTCGAGCGATGATTCGGCATTCCGTTACCGGATCGAAGCGGTCGATTTGGTGTCAGGCGCCTCCGAAGTGCTGCTCGATCGGGTGCCGGACGATGTCAGTCCGGATTTTTTTGCAGCGAGATGGTTGGGGGGGAACGGAAGCGTACTTCTTATCAACAGCTACAGGGACGGAAAATTGTGGCGCGCCGATTTATCCGGCAAGTCCGTCCGATTCATCGAAGGCCGTTTTTCCCATGCGTGGCCGCTGTTCCATATTGTTCCTTCGCCAAGCGGAGATCGATTCTGGTACGAGAACCGGCTGTATGACTTGAATGGTCGAGTGGTGGCGGAGGCGAAGCACGAGGGGGGCATGGAGCAGCATCCCGCTTACATCTGGAACCCGGAAGGGACGTATACGGTGTATATGTACACCGACAATGAGAATGAGGAAGCGGTCCTTGTGCAGGAGGACGGACTTCGTATCATCGCTCCGCAAAACCTGCATGTCATGGACCGGGACGGTAAAACGGTCGCGAAGATCGCGACCGGGGCGGAGCAGGGAATGTATGCCGATGTAATCGGCTGGCTCGAGCAGCCGGACGCGGCCATTGTGGCGTATTACCGGCTGGGGCGGTGTGAAGGAAGCGAACCCCGGAAGACGGCGGCCGCCTACAAGCTGCTCGACATGAAGAGCCGTACGCTGCGGGAGCTGCAGCGAGTGACGAGCCTCGCCGAGCTGAATGATCCGGTATGGGTCACGCCGCAACAGGTTATCGTTCCGCCGACCGCCGCCATCCTTGCTCTGGAGCGGGAGAGCGGCCTGTTCTGGAGCTTCGAGCAGCCGGTTGCGCCCGTCCCCGGCTGGACGAAGGAAGCGCCGCTCTGGATCTCATTGGATCGGAACGGCAGCGATTCGGCGCTATATCAGTACGATGACGCATCGAAATCGCTGCGGACTGTCACACCGGGGCATGTGCTTTACCGGCCTGTGTTTAACGGGCGCTGGCTTTTTGAAGAAGGGGATGCGGAGTATTTCGCTTTGTCCGGGCTTTAGCTGCCGGGCGAGGCTTGCCTCGGACAACTACTTCCGCAGTTTGGCGATATGCTCGGTTACGACGAAGGACAGCTCTTCGTTGCCGAACAACGACAACACGCCAAGCACCGTATCATGCGGAATGTCGCCGGCTTCTTCCTTCGGAACGACTAGCTCGAGCGTTTGCTGCAAAACCGGATTGTCCTGCTGGTCCGGGTAAGCCTGCTTGTATAGCTCCTCCGGATTCAGGTCGTGGTTGACGCACCACTGGGCGAATACAAGAATCATCATATGCTCATCGCGCTCGTAATTGCGGATGATCTCTTCTTCCATCTCACGGCTGTTCCTATAGCTCATTGAATATTCCCCTTCGAACGCGTAATATGGAACATTATAAGCGAATGTGCTGGGGGAGAACAATGATCCTTAATGAGAAAATAAAAGCTTCCGAAGTGGAGCTCACCGGAGTAAACGGCGAAAGCCTCGGGATCGTGCCGACGAAGGAGGCGCTCGCCCTGGCGAAAAAGCTCAAGGTCGATCTCGTCTGCACCTCGCTGATGAGCAGTCCTCCGCCGTGCAAGCTGACAGCGGCAGGGGCGGCGAAGCAGGAAGCGCAGCAAGACGCCAAGCGGGAACGGGCGCCGAAGGTGAAGGAGCTGCGCCTTACGCCGCAGATCGAGGAACACGATCTGGCGACCAAAACCGATCAAGCGGCGCGGCTGCTGAAATCGGGAGATGCGGTGCTGTTTGTCGTACGTATTCAAGGCAAGGAAGGCGCAAAGGCGAAGGAACTGCTCGAATCGCTGCTGAAAGAGCTGAAGCCGCTGGGACGGCCGACAACGGGCATTCAGCTTAGCGGCAAGCAGGCTCAGGTGCAGCTCAATCCGCTTTGAGTTGGGAAATCCGCAAAAAATAACCTTGCCCGCCCATCCCGCCGCGAAGCTGTCTTCGTCAGGAGGAGGGGTGCCAGGCAAGGTTTTTGCGCGTGTACCGGTCAGTCCATTTTGAAGTTGCCGGAACCTGTCGTTACTTTCAGTTTCGTTTCTCCGGCGCCGAACGAACCTTTCAGCATATTGCCGTCTTTTCCTTTATCCTCATAGCGGAAGCCGTCCCATTTGATTTTGCCGTTTCCCGAACCGCCCCGGTAATCGACTGCTAGCGACTTCGGCTCACGGTCCAGCGTCACCGTCACATTGCCGCTTCCGGTGGAAAGATCGGCGTCATGAAGCAGTTCGTCAACCTCAAGCCGAATGTTGCCCGAGGTTGCATCGCCCTTCAGCTTCGCTTCCCCGTCCTTCAAGCTCACATCGCCGCTGCTCGTATGGAATTTGAGCGAGTCGGCTTTGAAATCGGCAGCTTTTATGTTGCCCGAGCTTGTGCTCAGCTCCATTTCGGCCGCTTTGCTTGCCGTCAGCTTAATATTGCCGCTGCTGGCTTTTGCTTCGATCGATTTGCTGTCCACCTTTTCAACGGAAATATTGCCGCTGCTCACCTTCGCCTGAATCTCGTTCCACTGCTTCTCGGGAACCTCGACGGTTATCGATACGTTGGAGTAATGGAAGCCGAACTGAAAACCAGTAGGCTGATCGATGCCGAGCTCAAGCGTATCGCCCTTCGTTTTCGCCTTCAGATCGATTTTGCTGGCGATCTTGCTGCTTGCTTTGCCCTGCACCCTTACGTTAATTTGCGCCGAATTGCCGCGGATCACGTTGATGTCCGAGCTCGACACATCGACCTCTACGTTTTTGAGGCTTGAGGCTTCAAACGATTTCTCGATAAAAACTTCCTTCGTGCCGAAGAACGGCAAGCCCGACATAAACCCTTCGTCCGAATTCCAGACGGATAGTCCGAACCATATGAGTACGCCGATCAGTACGACGCCGATCAATCCTGATTTTTTCACTTCCATAATTCCTCCTAATGGCGTGTGCGTTGTTGATGTTAGTGTAACATCATAAGGAAGGATACGGAAACGGACCGGCGGCGGAACCTCGTTCAAGACTTTAGGCCAGTTTGGTTTGGGTCGCGGGTACGGATGAACGATGGTGCTGATCCATCTGCTGATTGGCATTACGATTATTTTGATTGTGAAGCTTTCGTTCGATCGTCATGCCGATTTATAAGTTATTGCTGTAAGCACTTGCTTAAGCTATGGGGATGTAAGGCGCTTTTGCCCCGCGCCTCCTGAGGAAGTGCGAAGGGCAAACCTATGTGTTATAATGAAGAAAAAGAACGTATGTTCTTTTTTTGGCGAAATCATTGGCGGTGGCAGCGGAGAAACCAGTTGTCGAGTAAAAGGATTCCTGTGCGAAGACGAAGATACGCCATTTTATTTCTGTTTATTTAACCGCTTTAGCCTTTTGGCTCGAACGGAGCCTTCGAGGAAGAGATGATGACGAGTCTTGATAATCGGAGAGCCCTTGCCTTTAGTTACGGGGAATCGTCACGTTGTACGCTGTTCGAAGGATCGGCGCAAAGTGTTAACGGTTCGGTAAAACGGCATATAGAGCTGCAAAAGGAGCGTTGACGATGTTGATAGCCGCGATTCCATTGAACCGAGAAGCCCCTCACTTTAGCTATGGGGTGTCATCACCTCATTTTGTCGCTTCTCGCTACGTTTTATGCATCGATAGCCTTTACCGAAGTGAACTATGTGCGGCGCAGCCGTCCGTGTGCATTCGCATACCGATCGTTCCGTTTGATCCAAACGCGCCTATGTTGCTATAATGGAGGAAGAACAAGGCACGAAGCCGTCATCGCCCTGGTGACGGCTTTTGCCGCATCCGCATCGTTCGCGCCTGCCGGTTAAATACGCGGTCTGTTCGATAGGTTAAAGATACAAGGTGGGAGAAGCCGGTGGACTTATTCACATACGATAACGATAAGAAAACGGAAGGACGGCTGCTGGCCGACCGCATCCGGCCGAGAACGCTGGACGAATACGTCGGGCAGGAGCATATCGTCGGTCCGGGCAAGCTGCTGCGCCGGGCGATCGAGGCGGACCAGGTGAGCTCGATATTGCTGTATGGCCCTCCCGGTACGGGAAAGACGACGCTTGCCGGTATTATATCAAACGCGACGAACGGGGAATTTGTCAGGCTCAATGCGGTGGACGCCTCGGTCAAGGATGTGCGCGACGTCATCGAGCAGGCGAAGGCGAACAAGGCCATGTACGGCAAAAAGACGATCTTGTTCCTCGACGAGGTGCACCGGTTCAATTCGTCCCGTCAAGATGCGCTGCTTCCTTCCGTCGAGCAGGGCATTATTACACTGATCGGCGCGACGACGGAAAACCCGTTTCATCATGTAAACGGGGCGCTGCTGTCCCGCTCCACGCTGTTCGAGCTGAAGGCTTTGACGCGCGAGCACTCGCTTATGGCGATGAAGCGGGCTTTGGCGGATCGCGAGCGCGGACTCGGCTTCATGCAGATCGAAGCGGCCGAAGAAGCGTTGCAGCATATCGCCAGCATGGCGAACGGAGACATACGTCGGTCGCTTAACGCGCTGGAACTAGCGGCGCTTACGACGGCGCCGGGGGCCGATGGTACGGTACGCATTACGCTGGACGTTGCCGAGGAATCGATCCGCAAGCCGACGATTAAGGCTGACGAGTCGACGCAGTACGACGTGTTGTCTGCGTTTCACAAAAGTGTGCGCGGGTCGAGTGACGCCGCCCTGTACTGGTTTCTGTACGCCGTCGAGCGGCTCGGCATGGACCCGATGACGTTTCTGCGAAGGCTGATCGTGGCGTGCAGTGAAGACATCGGGCTGGCCAACCCGCAGGCGATGGTGCAGGCGGTGACGGCGATGGACGCCTATCACAAAATTGGCTGGCCGGAGGCGAAGTATAATATTGCGCAGGCGATATTGTTTGCGGTCGAGAGCCCGAAGTCGAACTCGATCCCGATCGCCATCATGAACGTCATGCAGTCGTTCGAGCGGACGAAATCGGCGGACGTGCCGCTGCACTTGCGCGACACGCATTACAAGGGCGCCACCCAGCTCGGCCATGCCGGGTATAAATACCCGCATGATTACCCCGGTCACTATGTCGACCAGCAATACGTGCCCGATGCGATCCGCGGCGAGCGTTTTTTCGAAGCGTCGGATCAGGGGACGGAGCAGAAAATGAAGCAAAATCAGCAGCAGCGACGCCGGAGCGCCGAACGGGATCACTAACCCGGATCGGCGTTTTTTCTTTGCCGGAATGAAGGGCGCGGCGGAACGATCGAAGCGGCTCTTTGCCCTACTGCCGACGCTTCGTCCGGCTTGCGACGGTCGGACAAACTCCAAAAAGTTTTCCTTGACAAAGAAAGTTGCGCGAGTACAATTTATATCATGAAGAACAACTTTACGGGCAAACGAATAGGATGCTGAACCAGCTTTTTCTTTTTCCTAAAAGTTGCATTAGGCAAACTTAGTTTGTCCCCTACAATAAATTGATAAATCGGGTGATACGATATGAGTGATTCTAATTCAAACGTACAGCTGGCTCCCGACGACGGCTGGAGAATGGCCCGGGCGCGGCCTTCGCTGCCCGAGGTGCACGGCAGTCTCCGGATTCCGAAAACGGGCTCCTGGCTCAAAAAGTTTCTCGCCTTCGTAGGTCCCGGCTATTTGGTAGCCGTCGGTTACATGGACCCCGGCAACTGGGCGACGGATATCGCCGGCGGCTCGATGTTCGGCTATACGCTGCTCTCCGTTATTCTGCTTTCGAACTTGATGGCGATGCTGCTGCAAGCCTTGTCCGGCAAGCTCGGTATCGTCACGGGCCGGGACTTGGCGCAAGCGTGCCGGGATCATTACAGCAAGCCAGTCGCCTTTACATTATGGATTTTGTGCGAGCTGGCGATCGCGGCCTGTGATTTGGCCGAAGTCATCGGGTCGGCCATAGCGCTGAATTTGCTTTTCGCCATTCCGATCATAGTCGGGGTTGTCATTACAGCGGTGGACGTTCTTGTTGTGCTGCTGCTTCAGAATAAAGGCTTTCGTTTTATGGAGACGCTGGTCGTCGTGCTGATCGTTACGATCGGCGGCTGCTTCCTCGCCGAAATGTTCTTGGCGAAGCCCGATGCAGGAGGCATTATGCGGGGGTTCGTCCCGACGACCGAGATCGTCACCAATCCAGCGATGCTGTACATCGCCATAGGCATTCTCGGCGCGACGGTCATGCCGCACAATCTGTACCTGCACTCGTCGATCGTGCAGACGAGACAGATCGAGCCGACCCGGCAGGGCAAGAAGCAGGCCATTAGATTCGCTACATGGGATTCGAGCATCGCCTTGTTCTTCGCTTTGTTCATCAATGCCGCCATCCTGATCATATCGGCCGCCACGTTCCACAAAGCGGGGCTCACCGAGGTAGCCGATATTAACGACGCCTACCATCTGCTGACACCGCTGCTCGGAACGACGATCGGCAGTATCCTGTTCGGCGTCGCGCTGCTCGCTTCGGGTCAAAACTCGACGCTGACGGGCACGCTGGCGGGACAGATCGTCATGGAAGGCTTCATGAACATTCGCCTCGCTCCGTGGCTGCGCCGGCTGATTACGCGGCTGATCGCGATCATCCCGGCCGTTATCGTCACTGCGATCGCCGGGGAGAAAGGGACGACCGATTTGCTCATCCTGAGCCAGGTCATTTTGTCGCTCCAGCTCTCGTTTGCGGTGGTGCCGCTGATCCAGTTTACGAACGATAAGAAGAAGATGGGCGAGTTCGCCAACCGGCTGTGGCTGAAAATCGTTGCATGGGCCGTTGCCGCCGTCATTATCTGCCTGAATGCCTACTTGCTGTACAGCACTTTTTTCTAAGATCCTGACGTCCCTTTGGGGCTAGCCCCTTTTTCGGTGGGAATGATACTGCGACGACTGAACCAGCGGACACTGGCGGAAGCAGTAGATGTCGGCGTCAGGAGTGAGTTGGTTTAGGATAAGAGTCTTTAAAGCGTCTTATCTTATCTTTACTTGGGCCGTGCGCAGGCATAGCAGTCTTTTGAGACGCTTATTTCGTGACGAAATCGCTATTGGAGGCGATATACACGGGGGATAAGAGGCTCAAAAGCACTCTATTTTTCCAAAAACCCTAGTGTCCGGGGAGATAGGAGTCTCAAAAGGCTTCTATTAACCGCCTGCCTATGGCGGTAGGCGGGACAACACAAAAAGGCTGGACAGAAAACTTTACGTTTTCTCCCCCAGCCTTTTTATTTTGGGAACTTATGGGACAGTCCCTTTTGCATAACAGTCCGGCTTATTCGCCGATCGTCACGTTCCAGCCGAACGTATCCGGAACGGTACCGTTTTGGATGCCGGTAATCGTATCGTATATTTTTTGCGCCAGTTCGCCGATCTTGCCGTCGTTAATGACCATCGTATGTTCGTTCCAATGCAGCTGGCCGACCGGGGAAATAACGGCCGCCGTACCGGTGCCGAACGCTTCCTCCAGCTTGCCTTCCAGCGATGCCGTATAAATTTCTTCGATCGAAATTTTGCGCTCCGATACCGGCACGCCCCATGTTTTCAGCAGGTGCAGAACGGAATCCCGCGTGATGCCGGCCAAAATGCTGCCGTTCAGCTCCGGCGTTACCACTTCCCCGCCGATTTTGAAGAACATGTTCATGCTGCCGACTTCTTCGATGTACTTATGCTCTTTGCCGTCAAGCCAAAGCACCTGAGCGTAGCCGCCTTCTTTCGCTTCTTCCTGCGCTTTGATGCTGGACGCATAGTTGCCTGCCGTTTTGGCGAAGCCCGTACCGCCGCGTACGGCGCGCACGTATTCGCTCTCGACGTTGATTTTGACCGGATGAATGCCTTCCTTGTAGTAGGCGCCGACCGGCGACAAAATAATCGCGAACAAATACTGCTTCGACGCTCTTACGCCGAGACAAGGCTCGGTTGCGAAAATGTACGGACGAATGTAAAGCGACGTGCCTTCTGTCGAAGGGACCCAGTCCTGTTCGACTTCCACGAGCGCTTTGACGTACTCGACGAACGCGTCTTCATCAAGAGCGGGAATGCTCAGGCGTTCGTTCGATACGTTCAGCCGCTGCGCGTTTTTGTTCGGGCGGAACAGCATGACTTTGCCTTCCTTCGTCCGGAACGCCTTCAGGCCTTCGAAGATCGCCTGGCCGTAATGGAACACCATAGCGGCCGGGTCGAGCGTAAACGGACCGTAAGGGACGATGCGGGGATCGTGCCAGCCTTGGCCTTCGGTGTAGTCGAGCAGGAACATGTGATCCGTAAACGTTCTGCCGAACTCCAGTTTGCTGGCGTCGGGTTTTTCCTTGAGGGACAAGTTTTGCTCAAATCGAATGCTGCTCATTTCGTGTTCACTCCCTGATCGAATTTCGAATTGGATGCCGATTGTATCGCTATGATGCGGCAAATCATTGAAGCCCGCGATCTATGGTTCCTATTATAAATGTATTTGTATCATTGAACAATCCAATCGTTTCTATTATTATTATAGACACTACCAATAATTTACTGCGGATAGCGGAGGGAAACGTATGGAACTTAGGCATCTCGAATATTTCGTGACGATGTGCCAGGAGCTCCATTTTACCCGGGCCTCGGAGAAGCTGGGCATTTCGCAGCCTACGCTTAGCCAGCAAATACGCGCGCTGGAGCAGGAAACGGGGACGCTGCTGTTCAACCGCGTCGGCAAAAAAGTCATCGTCACCGAAGCCGGCAAAATATTGTACCGGCACTGCCTGCGCATGTTTGACGAGCTGGGACAGGCTCAGTCGGCGATCCGGGAGCTGAAGGGGCTGGGTCAAGGGGAGATCCGCATCGGCTGCGCCGGGAATCATATGCTCATATCGCCGATTTTATCGTTTCACCGTATGTACCCGGGCATTACGATTAATGCGGCCGAGCTCAGCACAGAGGAGACGAGACAGGGGCTGCTCGACAACCGGCTCGATCTCGGGCTCGTTTTTTTGCCGGTCGAAGGGGAACAGCTCGAGAGCATCCCGCTTTATACCGAGAGGCTTTGTCTGGCCGTACCCGAGGGGCATGAGCTCGCAGACGCGGGGGAGGTCGCTCTCGGCAGCCTCCGGCTTGTGCCGATGGCGCTGCTGCCGTCCAAATTTCTCGTGCGGCAGCTGATCGACAGGGCGACGAAGACGCTCGGCTTCCACTTTCAGCCGGTGATGGAGATGACTACGCTGGATTCGCTGCTCGAGCTGGTGTTGAGCGGCATCGCGCTGACGATATTGCCGGAGACGTATTTGAGCGGCATCCGGCAGAAGCGGATGCGCAGCGTATTGATCATCGATCCGACACCGCAGCGTGTGGTCGGCATCGTGCATCGAAACGACATGTTTATGTCCTCGGCTGCTCGCGCGTTTATCGAAAATCTGCGGCAAACGATGGACGAGGGAGAAGAACGTGCCTAGCGCTGCGGAGCGGCGAAGCAAGGCCGCTAAAACAGATCAAGAGCCTGCGGGGCCAGAAGCCGCGGGCTTTTTATCTTTGTGTTCGGGATTGTATCCTCTCGTAACGGGGCGGGCGATCAAGTGAGTATTGCCTGTGAAAAGGGTTTCATGCCAGTATCGGACTGAAGAGCGAAGCCAAGACGATAAGGGGTGCATGGAACATGAACAAATGGGCATGGAGTACAAAAGGGGCGGCATGGATCGCCATCGCTGCGGTAAGCATGACGATGCTCGCGGCATGCGGCGCGGACAAAACGGATAGCGGCGACAAAAAGGGAACGGAGCCTGCGGCACAGCCGAAGGTCGAAGAGAAAAAGCCGATCGAGCTCGTCTTTTATTCCTCCTCCGGCGATTTCGACGAACCGGCCTTCATGGAGACGTTCGGCAACAAGATCAAAGCGAAATTCCCGTACATTACGCCGAAATTCATTCCTTATAATGCAACTAACCGGATGGACAAGATGGTGGCCTCCGGGGAAACAATCGATATCGTCTATTACTCGATCGGCGCCAGCACTGAGCTGCTTGAATATAAGCTGTATCAGGACATTTCCGATCTGATCGCGAAGAACAAGTACGATTTGAACCGCCTGGAGCCGGCTGTGCTCGACGCCCAGAAAAAATTGGCCGGCGGCGCGATCTACGGCTTGCCCGTCTTCAACAATACGATGTCGCTGTTCTACAATAAAGATTTGTTCGACAAGTTCGGCGTCAAATATCCGAAGGACGGCATGACGTGGGAGGAACTGGCCGACCTCGCCAAGTCGCTCTCGCGCACCGACGGCGGCGTGTCGTACAAAGGCTTGACGATGTCGCCGACAGCGGCGATGGTGCTGAATCAGGCGGGCATCCATTATATCGACCCGGTGACGAACAAGTCGACGTTTACGACCGACGCGTTCAAGAAGCAGTTCGAGCTGCTGACGAGCTTTGCCAAAATTCCGGGCAACGGGCTGGATGCCAAGACGGTCCCGCTGGCGGCGCAAATCGCCTTGTTCAACAAGGACAAGCTGGCTGCCATGCACCTGCACTTCAGCGTATATGGCCTGACCCAGTTCAAGGATACGCTCAATTGGGACGTCGCCTCTTATCCGGTGATGAAGGATAAGCCTGGCGTAGGCGCGCAGCCGTACCCGACGTACTTCTACATTACGAAAAACAGCAAGCTGCGGGACGATGCGTTCGACGTGATCGCCTACTTGTCCTCGAACGAATTCCAGGAGCATCTGGCCAAAAGAGGCATGCTGCCGATACTCAAAGACCGTGACGCGATCATGAAGCAGTTCGGCTCGGAAGTCGCTTATCTGAAAAACAAAAACATCAACGCGCTGCTGCCGAAGACGTACACCCCGTCCGGCTACGCCTCGGCGAACCAACTGATCGCGCAGAACATCGTCGTCGCCAAATTCCAGGCGGCCTACAGCGCCGTCGCACTGGGCGAGAAGGACGTCAATACCGCGCTGCGCGAGGCGGAGGAGGCGTCGAACAAAGAAATCGATGCGCTGCTCGCCACGAAAAAATAATCTGCTTCGCCGGCCCTAGCCGCCGGACAGCCCCAAGCCCGCAATCGATCGGTTGCGGGCTTTTTGCCGGGCAAATATAAGCATTGTGCCCCCGGCTCGTTGCAGGTAAGATAATAGACAAGAAGCGAATTGACCCGATCGAATGGATGCGCTTACAAGTCTGAAGGGATGGAATCGAGGGGGCAAACGTTATGGCAGCGAAGAGAAGATGGTCATATAAAAGCAAGCTGCTTGCCTTTACCATTGTGTTGAGCGTCGTCCCGGTTCTCCTGCTTGGCGGCATTTCCTCGTATTTGGCTTCGGTCAGCTTACAGGAGGAAGTCGATTCGCATCAGCGTACGATTTTGCGGACGGTGCAGATGCAGGTGGACGCCTTTGTCAACCGGATGGACCAAATGTCGCTGTCGCTCGCGGCCAATTCGACCCTATTACGGGCGGCGGAGTTCGGCATGTCGATGGACATGTTCGAAAGCTCGGTGCAAACGATCGATTTACTGCAAAATACGGTTGGCAATTCCGACGTTCCGATCGACGTCGCCTTGATTCTGACCCGGTTTAATTCCGTTTATTCAAACCGGTTCGGGCTGATCCGGCAAATCGACTATCCGTACAATGAAATCGTCAAGCAGATGATGCCGCCGACTCAGCTGTTTTCTTTTAAAATACCGCCCAACACGTACGCGAATCAAAAAGATATGCTGATCGTGCGCACGATTCCGCTGAACGCTTCGAACCCGAAAGGCATTTTGCTGCTGCAATTAAACGCCGATCGGCTGAAGGAGCTGCTGGAGCAAACCGGCTCTCCCTTAAACCGGAGCCTGATCGTCGTCGACGAGTTGGGCCGGCAGATCGTGAGCGAGCATACGGATGCGCTGCGCCCGGACACGGGGCTCGAAAGCGCGGTCCTCGGCCTGATGACATCGCCGGACCGGTTGCCGGAGAGGATCAGTCACGACGACCAAACATATATCGTCTCGTCGATTCGTTCGGCGCTGAACGGCTGGACGTATATCGCTTTGACCTCCACAGCCGAGATGTCGCGAAAATCGAACAATATCCAGCTCGTGTCGATCGCTCTTGCGGTGTTCATCGCCGTCGTCTGGGGACTTGCTGCCGTTATCGGCTCGAACCGGCTGTTCGTTCCGCTGCAGCGGCTGATGGCCAAAGCCAAAATGGCGCCCGAAGAGGCGGATCGAAGCGATCCGGACGTCGTAGTCGAGCTGGACCGTTATTTGAACGATATGAGCCGGGCGAACGAGCACCTGCTGCGTCGTCTGAACGAGCAGATGCCGACGCTCAAGGAGCATGCCCTGCAGTCGCTCATCCGCGGCGAATGGCCGACCGGGGAGACGGAACGCGAGTGGGGGGCGTTCACTGCAACCCTTGTCGGGAAATGGTATGCAGTCGGGATAGCCGAGGTGGATCGGCCGCAGGAGCTGAAAAATAGCTACAGCGAGCACGACCGCTCGCTCATTTTGTATGCCTTGCGCAAAATGGTGGAGGAAATCGGCGAGGAGTTCGGTCCCGTCATCGCCTTCTCGCCGAAGCTCGGCCAGATCGTTTTCCTCACGGCGGCCGAAGAGCCAGGCCCTGCACTGGATAAAAGCATGCTGGAATACGGCGGGCGTATCCGCGACAATGTGAAGTTATATTTCCGCTTAACGGTTTCGGTGGCGATCGCCGAGCCGCGCGAGGGACTTGGCCGTGTCCACGAATCCTACGAGGAGGCGCTGTCGTATTTGGCCCATCGCTTTACAATGGGGCCGGATTCGCTCGTTTCCCGGCACACTGCCGCCCGTCAGCCCCACTTTCCGTACCGGCAATGGATTCGTCTGGAACGGTCGGTCATGTCAGCGCTCGCGCGGTCCGAATACGGCGAAGCGATGGAGCACGTAAGCTCGCTTGTGCGGGAGGCTTCCGAATCGCAGCGGGAGCCGGAGGCGATTCTCGGTTTGTTCGCCCATCTGCTCGGCGAGATCGACGGGCTGCTTCAGGAGGCGGGCTGCCACTTGAGCGAGGTGACGGGCGGCGATGCGGTTAAGATGTTGTACGCGCTATCGACGCTGGAGGACATCGAAGCGTGGCTGAACGGGGACGTGCTCGCCGGAGTGCGGCGGCATCTGGAGAGTTTACACATCCCGAAGCAGAAAAAAGCGGTCCAGTGCGCGCTCGCTTTCATTCACGAGCAGCTCGAGACCGACCTATCCTTGCAGCAGATCGCCGATCTGCTCCAGCTTTCGCGCCCGACGCTCAGCAAATGGTTCAAGGAGGAGACCGGAGAAAACTTCGGCGACTATTTGATCCGTTTGCGCATGGACAAGGCGAAGGAGTGGCTCGCCTATACGGATATGCCGATCAAGGATATTTCCGACCGGCTGCGTTATACGTCGGTGCAAAATTTTTCGCGCATTTTCAAACAATCGACTGGCGATACGCCCGGCTCTTACCGACAAACGTATTCGGCCGCCCGCCGGGACGCAAGCGGCTGACGCTCTATAGTCCGCCTAAACCGCCATGCATAGAGATTTTATCTTTAAGTTCCGGTTTGTATCCTCACGTTCCGGCATCCGTGATCAATTGAGTATTGTATGGTGCTGGCGCGCGTGACAAGATCGAATTACCGGGTCTGGCCCTTATGTTAACCGGGTCCATCACTTTATCGGACGGAGGCGTCGCATGCGGATCACGATGCTGGCTAGAAACGGACGGTTCGCCGCGCTGGCGGCGGCTTTGCTGATGCTGGGCGGATGCAGCGGGGAGGACAGGGGCGATGCCGGTACCGCAGCCGAGGCGGGGGGCGGGAAGCTCACGCTGAACTGGTTCATTACGGCGCCGCCGAATACGAACTTGCCGGACCGGAGCAAAGATTTCGTGCGCAAAGTGATCGAGCAGAAGTTTAATGTCGAGCTGAACGTAACGTACATGATTGTGAACAACGATTATAATACGAAGCTGAATGCGCTGCTCGCCTCGACCCCGCCCGATATGTGGAAGGATCAAAACTCCGACGGAGGCAACAAATACGCGGTGGACGGGCTGCTGGCCGACTTGACCGATTTCGTCACTCCGCAGACGATGCCGAACTACTTCAAGTATTGGACGACGGAGGACGAAGTGAGGACGTACCAGACGCAGAACAAGTTTGTCCGCGCTCCGCTGCCGTACGTCAAGTCGTCGTACCGGGCGTATTATATCCGAAAAGACTGGCTCGACAAGCTGGGCCTCTCCGTCCCCGCCTCGTACGACGAGTACGTGAATGTAATGCGAGCGTTTACTTTCAGCGATCCGGACGGCAACGGCAAACAGGACACGTATGGGTTCTCCACCTCCGGAAGCGGTATGACGATCGGCTACGATTGGCCGGAGTTTTACAAGGCGGGCTTCCTGTTCCCGAGTTATATTGAGAACGGCAGCGTCGTCGACGGGTCGATGACGCCCGGCATGCGTTATATGCTGGACGATATTACGAGGCTGATGTACGTCGATAAGGTGATCGATCCGGACTGGTATTTGAACAAAGGCCCTCAGCATCTCGAGAAGGCGATTCAGGGCAAGATCGGCGTTGTTATGGGCGGCACGAAAACGTTCGCTTTCGACAGCAACGCCCAGGGGGTTCAGTACCGCTCCAAGCAGGTGAATCCGAACGCCGACTGGTTGCCGTTTACGATGTTCCCGAACGTTCCGCTCGGCGCGAAGTCCGGGCCGGGGTCGCCGTTTCTGTTTGCCAAAAGCGTAGCGGAGCGGAATCCGGAGAAGGTGCGGAGATCCGTGGACATATTAGACTGGCTGTGCAGCGAGGAAGGTTATTTGCTGACCCATTACGGCGAAGCCGGCAAGCATTATACGCGGGAAGGCAAGACGCTGCGGCTGAATGTGGACGCGTTTGTCGGCGATGTTGCCAAGCAGGGCGATTTTTTGAAAATATGGTCGTTCTTCACGCAGGATACGCCGCAGCCGGAGCTTTACGGCCTGACCGTATACGATCCGCGGGTGACGGAGCGCGATCTGGCGATCGAGAAGTTTTTGACGTCACTGCCGCTCAAGGACTATATCGGCACGTCGCTGACGCCGCCCGACGGCTTCGATTTGGCCGGCTATCGAAAGCGGCAAAACGAGCTGTTCGCGAAAGCGATTTTCGAAGACAAATCGGGCCGCAATTGGCTGCAGTACCGCGAGGAGCTGCTGACCAAATACAAAGGGGCCGCCTTGTTCGAAAAATACAATCAGGATTTGCGTGACGCCGACATTCTCCGCTGAGGCTTTGCAAAAGCGGCGTGGAGGGAATCAGTATGGTCTTGCGGAGGCGTCTCGCAACCGGACAGTAGGAGGAACGTTATGACATACAAAGCGGCCCTAATAGGCGCGGGCATTATCGCCTCCCGCCATGCGCAGGCCATTGCCGCGATGGAAGGGCTGAAGCTTGCCGCGGTTGCAGACGTCCGCGAGGAGCGGGCGGCGGAGCTGTGTGCGGGAAAGGGAGCAGCCGTATATACGGATTACAGGCAAATGCTCGAGAAGGAAAAGCCGGATATTGCGGTAATCACGCTGCCGCATTATCTTCACCTTGAGGCGGTGCAAAACACAGCAGGGGCGGGCTGCCACATGCTGCTCGAGAAGCCGATGGGGATGAACGTCCGGGAATGCGATCGGATGATCGAGGCGATCGAACGAAGCGGCGTGAAGGCGATGGTCGGCCATACCCAGCATTACTTGGCGGAAAATCGGGCGGCCAAAGCGCTCGCGGACAGCGGCGAGCTCGGACGTCTCGTAGCGATGAACGACACGCGTCACGGTTATTATTTTACCCCGGACCGTCCGGCCTGGTTTCTCGATAAGGATAAATCGGGCGGCGGCATCGTGATGAATATCGGCTCGCACTGCATCGACCGGATGCAGTGGCTGAGCGGCGGGCGGATCCGGAGCATCAGAGCGTCCTTGACGTGGTACGGGGAGCGGGGCGATGTCGAAGGGAGCGGGGTGCTGTACGCCGAGAACGAGCACGGCGTCGCCGGGACGATTACCGTATCCGGCTATAACTGTGCGCCGAAGAACGAATACGAGCTGCTGTTTACCGGCGGCATGATCCGCTGTCAGGGCGGCGGCGGTTTGTTCGTCAGCAGGGGCGGCGCGTACGAGACGGTGCCGATAGATGGAGGCGACGATCCGTTTGTCCTTCAGTTCGAGGATCTGGTAACATACATCGAAACCGGCCACGAGCCGGAGTGTTCGCTGGATTATGCCCGCAGCGTAATCGATGTCGTAGAGAGCGCTTACCGCTCCCACGAGACGGGAGCGGAGCAGCGCGTCGGAGCCGAGGCCGTTGGACAATCGCACGAATAATCGAAGAGAGAGGGAAAACCAATGAAAACGTCGGATTTATTACTTGAACAGGCCAAGCTGCTGGAGCCCGAGCTGATCGAGCTGCGCAGAGACTTGCATAGGCATCCCGAGCTTAGCTTCCAGGAATCGCGCACCGCCGGAATCGTAGCCCGGTTTCTGCAGGGGCTCGGTCTGGAGGTACGCGAGCAAGTGGGCGGCTTCGGCGTCGTGGCCGATCTGCGCGGCGCATCGGAAGGGCCAACCGTGGCTCTTCGGGCGGATATGGACGCCTTGCCGATCACCGAGGAGACCGGGCTGGACTATGCCTCCGGCAATCCCGGCGTCATGCACGCCTGCGGTCACGACATTCATACGTCCGTTTTGCTTGGAGCGGCCCGGCTGCTCGCAAGCCGCAAAGCCGAACTTCGCGGAACGGTCCGCTTTTTGTTTCAATCGGCGGAGGAAATACTCGCCGGGGCGAACACGATGATCGAGCGGGGCGTTATGGACGGCGTCGACGAGATATACGGGCTGCATAATTTGCCCTTTTATCCGGCGGGCACGATCGGGCTGAAGTCCGGGGTGCTCATGGGTTCGATCGATCGCCTGGAAATCCGCGTGGACGGCAAAGGCGGTCATGGCGGATATCCGGAGACGTGTATCGATCCGATCGTCGCCGCCTCGGCCGTAGTGGCGGGGCTACAGTCGGCCGTCAGCCGCGAGGCGCCGCCGACGAAAGGCGTCGTCGTCAGCATCGGCACGATACATGGGGGGACCGCTAATAACATCATTCCGGACTTTGTCGAGCTGACGGGAACGGTACGCAATCTGGACCCGGAGTGGCGCGAGACGATGCCGGAGACGATCGAGAGAATCGTCAGCCGTATATGCGAGGCCTATCGCTGCCGGGGAACGGTCCGTTATATCCGGCAAGTGCCGCCCGTATGGAACGATACGGACTTGACCGGGCGCTTTGCCGAGCTGGCCGACCGGATGCTTGGGAGCGGGAAACGGGCGGAGCCGGTGCCAATGACGTACGGGGAAGACTTTGCGGAATATTTGCGCTTTGCGAAAGGTTGCTTTTTCTGGCTCGGCTCCGGTCCCTCGGAGAATGCCGAACAGGCGGCGGGGCTGCACTCGCCGCGCTTCAATCCGGACGAGGGCTGTTTGGCCGTAGGTGCTGCGCTGCTGGCGGGCGTCGCTCTTGACCGGCTGGCGTAAGGGGTGGCAGCCCGGGATGAACCTTACTAACAGTTCATTCCCGGGCTGTTTTCATTTCCGAAAAGTTTATGCTAGTCATTTGGCAAATCATGTGCTATTATCAAATTGTTATCGCGTTTAATGTAATCGATTACAAAAAGTCTTGCAGAGGAATGGATCCAAGGATGAGCTCCATCAAAGAGGTTGCGAGTCGAGCCGGCGTTTCCGTTGCGACGGTTTCCCGGGTGCTGAACAACGATCCGGTCGTTAAGCCCGACACGAAAAATAAAGTGCTGCAAGTGATCAAGGACATGAATTACAAGCCGAATATGCTCGCCAAAAACTTAAGGAAGCAGGCGAGCCGGACGATCGTAATGGTGCTGCCGTCGATGTCCAACCCTTACTTTTCTGAGATCGCCCGAGGCGCTCAGGCGGCTGCCTACGATCATACGTACAACATTATTATCGGGACGATCGAGTCGAAGCGGTGGATATTGGATACGTACATCAACATGCTGAAGACGAATTTGGCCGAGGGTATCGTTTTCGTATCGTCCAGCGCCAGCACGGAGCTGGTGGAGAGCCTGATGGGCGACTACAAAGTGGTGCTGTGCACGGAATATTATAAAGGCGTCGACGCGGCCTGCATTACGATCGATAATCGGAAGGCGGCCTATGAGGCGGCGAGCGAGCTGATCGGGCGAGGACTTACGTCGATCGCGTACATAGCCGGCAGCCGCGAAACGAGCTCGGTTCTCGCAAGGATCGAGGGTTATAAGGATGCGCTGCACGAGGCTGGCATTCCGTTTCGTCCGGAGCTGATTGCCGGTGTCCAGAACAAATTCGAGCATGTGAAGGATGCAGTCAACAGGATGGTGGAGCAAGGCTTGGAGCCGGATGGCATCATCACCCATTCGGATATGCAGGCTGCCTACGTGTTAAAAGGGATCAAGGAGCGCTCGATACACGTGCCGCAGGAGATCGGACTGATCAGCTTTGACGGAACGTTTTTAGCGGAAATTACGAATCCGACGATCACTTCGATCGTTCAGCCGCTGTATGACTTAGGCTACGGCGCCGTCCGCAAGCTTGTGCAAAAGCTGAACAACGAGCCGAAAGCCGAAGAGGAAGGACTGATTGTACTGCCGCATCAGCTGGTGGTACGAGAGACGTAACGGGCTGAAATCCTTCCTTTTCTTTCGTGGACTTATCCTGTCAGGATCGAGGCTAACCAAGGGCGGGAAGTGGAAGTGAAAGTTCCGCTATAGCAGGAGGAACGACGCTGATCTGGCGATAACGGAAGCGAAAGTTCTGTTAAGGCTGCCAATAGCTCGAATGGAGCCGGGCAAACGGAGCAATAAAGGAAGTGCTGCTTCCTTTATGCGGGCCTAATAGGCTCGCGAAGGGGCAATAACGGAACTAGCGGTTCCGCTTAGACAGCGGGAACGGAAGCAAAAGTTCCGTTATTGCTGATGGAACGGTCGATAGACGTTTTTTCGTATTTTTGTAATCGATTACAAATTCTCGAATTCAACTAAGACTACAAGGAAAGGGGTTTTTCCAAGCTTATGACTATCGTAACGAATTCGAAAGTACATTCATTCGTTCCCGTATGGGCCCCGTTTAAAGGGTTCTCGCTGCTGTTCGACAATCCGGGCGACAGCTATTCCAGGTTAAGCGGTTTCGCCGGACTGGAGAAAATGGACTCTCGCCGGGAAGAGTCGGCGCTCGCGTTTTACCGGAAGCTTAACGAAATTACCGGACAGATGGAGCGTGAGTTGATCGGCGACTATTTGTACTGCCCGCTTCCGCCGAACTCCTATCATGTAACGGTTTGGGACGGGATCAATGATTACAATGTCGGCCGGCTGAACGAAGAGGAGCGTGCGGAAGCGTGCCGTCTGCTGCAGGAAATGCCCGCATCGTTTCACGCGGATCATAAGGTGCTGCAAGACAGCGGCGGAAAGCCGATCGGGATGGAAACAGAGCCGATACGATTCGCGTATGACCGGTGCGAGAAATGGAACCATTCGTCGATCGTCGCCTTGCTGAAACCGGCGAATGAACGCTCCGAGGTCGCCTTGCGCGGTTTGGAAATGAAGCGGGAGGAGCTGAACCGTCGTTTCGAGGAAAGGTTCGGCATCGTCTCGGCTTCGAAAAAGTACCGGCCGCACGTATCGCTTGGGTATTTGGCGAATAAAACGATCGGGGAACAAGCGGAAGACGCCGTACTTCGGTTGAACGGGAAACTTGCAGACGGAATGGCCGGAACGACAATACGATTTCCCGGCATAAGCTTGTACGGCATGACGGATATGGAGACGTTTTTCCGCTGGAAGAAGGATTAGGGAAACCAAGCTTCATATATTATTAACGAAAATAGGCATTCCGTTTAACAAACAGGTGATAGGCTGAAAGTGGCTGACGAGCCGGATTTGATGCTGAAAATGTAATCGATTACGAAAACTTCGCTTCCGCCTTACAGACATAACCGTTCCGTGATAAACTTTAAGGAGGTGATTCGCTGCCCTCAGCAATTTGTAACAATTCGCAAGATCTATGGACAAAGCTTTTGTTTCGCCCAAAATGTAATCGATTACGAAAATGACTAACGAATGGAAGGGAGTCACCGAACAGATGAAAAGCTCAAACTTCACTACTAAGATGGAACGAAACCTGGTACGCACCCTGCGCTATATACTCCCGGTCACTGCGATTGCCGCACTCGCCGCGTGTTCGTCGTCCGGCGATCCGAAACCGGCTGCTCAAAAAGAAGAGGAGCGCGCTCCCGTCACGATGAAGATCGGCGTCAAAAAAGGCGGCTATTTGACGGATGAGGAGTTCAAACGGTTTATTGCCGACCCGGTTAAGAAGAAATACCCGTATCTCACGGCGGAACGAATCGATTACGACGACAAGCTGATTCCCGAGATGCTTGCCTCGAACAGTGTACCGGACATCATTATTACGAATAACGTCAACGGCATTCCAGCCATTAGCGAAGCGAAGCTGCTGAAGCCGCTCACCGAAGGCTTGAAAACGAACGGCATCGATTTGGCGAGGTTCGAGCCCCAGCCTCTCGAAGCGATGAAGGCAGCCGCGCAAAGTGCCGATTTGGTGGCGATCCCGTATACGAGAAGCTTCAGCGCCTTGTATTATAACAAGGACATTTTCGACAAGTTCGCCGTACCGTATCCGAAGGACGGCATGACGTGGCAGGAAGCGACTGATTTGGGCAAACGGCTTACGAGAATGGACGGAACGACGCAATACCGCGGATTGGAGCCGAACGTGCCGGAGCGAATGGCCATGCAGCTTTCCTTGCCGTTCGTAGATACGAAGACGAACCGTGCGATCGTTAATAACGAGCTGTGGAAAAAGGTGCTCGTTCAAGCCGCGGAAATTTACAAAATTCCGGGCAACGAGAAGTATGCGTGGAAAACGGCCGGCATTAACGCGTTCACGAAGGACCGGACGCTCGCCATGCTCGCCGACGTTAATATTATTACGACCGCCCGGCTCGGCGAGCTGACGGACTTGAATTGGGACTTCGCGGCATACCCGACGTTCCCCGAGGCGCCGGGAAAAGGAATGGGGGCCGACCTGCACATTATGGTGCCAACGAGCACGAGTAAATACCCAGATGAAGCGTTCCGCGTTATATCGGCGGTCATCTCCGACGAAGTGCAGCTCGACATGGCGAAGCAGGGCAGAAGCAGCATCCTGAAGGATGACAAATACAAGACGGCATTCGGCCAAGACTTGCCGTTTCTGAAGGGCAAAAATATCGCGGCTGCCTTTAAAACAACGACGGCCGACCCGTATCGTCCATCCCTTCACGACACGGCGGCGATGACCGTCATCCAGGCGGAGCTGAGAAACATGTTCCAGAAAGGCAAAGACGTCAACTCGGCGCTGCGCGATGCGGAAGAAAAAATCAACAGCGATATTGCGGCCAAAGGCAAATAAAAGCGGGGTGAGCGAAAATGAGTTATGGGAAAGATCGCGAATCGGCAGGAAACCTCAGCCGCAGAAAGCTGCTGCAAGCCTTCGGAGCCGCTGGAGCCGCTATGGCCGTTGGGTCGCTTGGGGCAGTCGCGGCGAGCGGGAAAGCGTATCCCCATCCGGACCTTGAGCCGGGCGGCACGGTGACGAAGAACGTGTATTCCCCCGGGCGCGGCCACCCGGATCACCCGCGCTTCGAGGAGCGGGACACGGCTCCGGTATTCGACGTAAGACGTCTTGGAGCGGCCGGAGATGGAATCGCCGACGATACGGCGGCATTCGAGCAGGCGCTGCTAAAGGTGAAGGAGAACGGCCGCGGCGTCGTGCAGGTGCCGCCGGGGCAATATGTCATTACTCGGCCCCTTCGGCTGTGGCGAAATACGTTTATTCGGATGGATGATGGGGCCGTGCTGAAAAAAATGGGCGATCCCGACACGAATTTGAAGCTGTTCGTCAACGGGGAGGTCGGCAATCCCGGCTATGCGACGGGTTACGACGGCGATGGCGGCATTACCGTGATCGGCGGCACCATCGACTTGTGCGGTCAGACGAATGCGCCGACCAAACCGTCTCTGAACTTCCAGGCGTTCGCGATCGCCCATGCCGACGGGGTCCATATCGAAAGGGTAACTTTCATTAACGGTCACAACGGCCATATTATCGAGTTTAATTCCAGCCGTAACGTCAAGCTGCTCCATTGTTTGTTCAAGGATCAGATTGTCCGCTCGACAGGCCAGTACGAGATGGTGCAGATCGACTTCGCCTCGAAGGAAGCTTTTCCAACCTTCGGCTCGTTTGACGATACGCCTTGCCGGGACGTAGTCATAGCGGGCTGTACGTTCGAGAACGGCCACCGCGGCGTCGGCACGCACGGCTCGAAGTACGACACGGCGGGTTATCAGGTGTTTCACGAGGGAATCCGCATCGTGAACAATCATTTCAAGAATATGGCGGACATCGCCATCAAGCCGGAGAGTTATCGGAATGCCGTTATTTCGGGGAACACGATCGAGAATTCGGGCAGCGCGGGCATTGCTTTGTACTCGTGTCAAAATACGGTTGTATCGAACAATACGGTTCGCGAATCCGGACTGCACGGGATCACGGTTTCGCGCAAAACGGTCAGCGGCGGTTTTGACGAACCGTCCGTTCACATCACGGTGTCGGATAATATCGTGACGAATACGGCCAACTCTCCGCTACGAATCATCGGAGGCATGGAAATCGTGCTTGAAGGCAATCTTTGTTCGATTGCCGGCAGAGAAGGGGTATACGCGACGAACACGAACGACATCGTCGTGCGGGGCAACGTGTTTCGCGGCGTAGCCCAGGCGCAGGACGGCGGGTATTACGGCTTGCGGGCGGACGGCTGCGCCGGGCTTGAGGTCGCGGGCAACTCGGTCAGCAACTCCGGCTTTCCGAGCAATTATAAATATGCCATCTATATTCCGGCTGGCAGCTCCGGCGTGAAGGTAAGCGGCAATACGCTTGCCTCGGGAACGGCGGGGATGATTCGCAGCGACGCGGCGGATTCGGCGGTGGAAGGTGAACGCGGCGAGCGGCCATTAACCGCGGCTTTGAATGTCTCGACCGGAACGGTTGCGTTAAATGACGATATTACGAAGTACAAGAGCATTATCGTTGCGACCGGCTCCGTCTCCGACGGGAATTTGCGGCATGAAACGGCCAGAGGCTGGTCTTCGTCCGGCTTTAGGCCAGGGACGGACTTCTTGAACGTGAGCACAGCGAACGGAAAGCTTGTGGCTTCGATCGATACGAGCCGGCAGTTGACGATCGTCAGTACTAGCGACCCGCTGCGGTATGTAATCGGCATTTTGTAGCCGATTTGCCAAGTATTCCGGTTATTCGGAAAAATCTCTCTCTTTCGTGCCAAAGAGGGAGGTTTTCTTTTCTTGGCGTGGCAACATCTGGGTTGCCAGTCTGCTCCGCAGCCTGTACATTTAGGAAGATGACGATACCGAGAGGGGAATAAAGCGCATGCAGAGCATTGAAGTGAATCCTTCGCTATTTAAAGGCGCCGTATCGCTGGAACAACTGGAGGACGGAATACGGCCATGGCGCATTAATTACAAGCATTACGAGCTGTTCCCGCCTAACGGAATTAACGGAACGGCTATCTTGTCCGCCGGCATTCGTCTGCGTTTTGCCAGCGACACGACAACCGTATCGCTTGAAGTGGCCCCCGTGCAGGCCCAGGTCCAATTCGATCTCGTCAGCGGCGACGCCCCGGTGCTTACGCAAGTGCTGGAGCCCGGCGAGACGACGCTGCGATTCGAGCAGTTGCCCGCACAGGACAAGCTGATCGAGATTTATCTTCCGCAAAAGTCGAGCACGGTCGTTCGCGCGATCGGAATCGACGATAACGCGAGCTTGCATATTCCCGAAGATACGCGCCCGAAATGGATTACATACGGCAGCTCGATTACGCAGTGCAATGCGGCCTTCAGCCCGGCGTTCACATGGCCGGCGATCGTCGCCCGCCGCTTCGGGCTCGATTTGACATGCCTCGGCTATTCCGGCAATTGCCATCTGGAGCCGATGGTGGCCCGCACGATCCGGGATTTGGACGCCGACGTCATCTCGCTCTGTATGGGCATTAACGTATACGGAGGCAGCACCTTGAACAAACGGACGTTCCGCGCGGCCGTCATCGGGTTCATCCAGATCGTACGCGAGAAACATCCGGATACGCCGATCATCGTGATGTCGCCGATCTGGTCGCCGCCAAGAGAAACGACGCCGAATACGGTAGGCTTTACGCTGGCCGAAATGCGGGAAGAAGTCGAAGCGGCCGTTGCAGCGATGGAAGGACTGGGCGATCAGCATCTGCATTACGTGCACGGACATGCCATCTTCGATGAATCGTATGCGGAGCATCTGCCCGACAACCTGCATCCGAACGGACAAGGCTATGCGATTATGGGCCAAAATTTCGGAGATAAGGCCATGCAGCAGGTGCTTGCCGAGTATGGGTTAAATCGCGGTTTTGCCATTACAAACGGGTAACCGGCGCAAGAGAAGAATGACGGCTACACACGAGTATAATCATTTTTTATTCCGCAGGCCGATTGACAGACGAAATCTTCCCGTGATAACGTAACTTATGAACAGCGTAAGCGAGCCCGGGAAGGAGATGCCGAACATGTTAATTGATGAATTCCGTGCAGATCGGATGCTCTTTGGAGCAAACCGGAATTTCATCTATCGTGATTCGGCATTCGGAGGCGGACTAGAGCTGCGGGCGCGTTAAGGCGTTCCGCATTTGTCCGGTATATTCGAGGCGCAGGTCACGTTAAGCCCGTGGCGTGCGCCTTCTTGCATAATGGCGAAGCACATCGCTCACGAGCGGTGTGTTTTTTTGTATTCGCATGGACTGGAGTTCGGAGAGGAGAGAGAGAACCTACAATGTTAACCGTACTGAGCAAGCTTAGCTGGTTTTTCCGGCAGGAATGGAAACGGTACACGATTGCCGTTATCCTGCTGGTTATTTCCGGCATTTTGGAGATTATTCCGCCCATGCTGGTTGGACGCTCCATCGACGCGATTAACGTCGGGGGCATGAACTGGGAGTCGATCCGGCTGACGATCGTGCAGCTGCTGACGATTACGGCCGCCGCGTATCTGATCAATTTTACGTGGCATTACAAGCTGTTCGGCGGCGCGTTTGTCGTCGAGCGGCTGATGCGTTCCAGACTGATGCGGCATTTTCTGAGAATGACGCCGACCTTCTACGAACGGAACCGGACCGGCGACTTGATGGCGCTGGCGACAAACGACCTGCAAGCCGTATCGCAAACGGCCGGCTTCGGCATATTGACGTTTATGGATTCCACGCTGTGGATGGCGACCTTGCTCGTCACGATGACCGTGTTCGTCTCGTGGAAGCTGACGCTCGCGGCTATTCTGCCTTTGCCGATCATGGCGATTCTGGTAAGCATTTACGGCAAATGGATTCACAAGCGGTTCATGGACGCGCAGGACGCCTTCGGCTCGATGAACGACGGCGTGCTGGAGACGATATCCGGCATCCGGGTCATTCGCGCCTATGTGCAGGAACGGGCGGCCGAAAGCAAGTTCGCCGCCGTAACGAAAGATGTGCTCGACAAAAATATCGCCGTTGTGCGGATCGACGCCCTATTCGAGCCGACGATGAAAATATTGACCGGCGCGAGCTACTTGATCGGGCTCGGCTACGGCGCTTATCTCGTTTACCATAACGAGCTGACGATCGGCGGTCTCGTCGCGTTTAACGTGTACCTAGGGATGCTCATCTGGCCGATGTTCGCCATCGGCGAACTAATCAATATTATGCAGCGAGGCAACGCCTCGCTCGACCGCGTCGGCACGACACTCGGCTGGAAGCCGGACGTAGCCGAACCGGACGGAAAGGCGGCCGCCAAGGTCGGGGAGGAGCCGGGGGCGATCGAATTCCGCGGCGTTACGTTCCGCTACCCGTCGTCGTCCGTCGATAATTTGCAGGACGTGACGTTTAAGCTGAAGCCTGGTCAAACGCTCGGCATTGCCGGGAGAACCGGCAGCGGCAAAACGACGCTGATCAAACAGCTGCTGCGGGAATACCCGGGCGGCGAAGGGCAGATTACGATATCGGGCACGGCGATCGATACGATAAACGCCGATCTGCTGAAATCGTGGTACGGCTATGTGCCGCAGGAGCAGTTTTTGTTTTCCCGCACGGTAAGAGCGAACATCCTGTTCGGAAGCCGCAGCGGCAATGCGACCGAGGAAGAGCTGCTTCAGGCGATCTCCTCGTCGGTGCTGGAAGGCGATCTTCAGTTTTTGCCCAAAGGTCTCGAGACAACGGTCGGCGAGAAAGGCGTATCGCTTTCGGGCGGGCAAAAGCAGCGTGTATCGATCGCAAGGGCGCTGATCGCCGATCCGCACATCCTGATGCTCGACGACGCCTTGTCGGCGGTCGACGCCCGAACGGAAGCGATTATCGTCGATAATATCCGCAAGACGCGCGCCGGCAAAACGACGCTGATAGCCACGCATCGTCTGTCCGCGATTCAGGAGGCGGACTGGATCGTCGTCCTGGATGAAGGACGAATCGCCGAGCAGGGCACCCATGAGCAGCTCCTGAGCTTAGGCGGCTGGTACAAGGAACAATACGAGAGACAGCAGGTGGACGCAAACCGGTCCGAAGGCGGTGAACTGTAAATGAGTATGGAAGCTGAACATTACGACCTCGAGATCGACCGGGCGGCCGGCAAGCCGATGAAAACGCTCGGACGACTCACGAAATACGCGCTGCATTACAAAACGCATCTGCTGCTCGCGCTGCTGATGCTGGCCGTCGCGGTCGGAACGGAGCTGGCCGGGCCGCTCGTCGCCAAACGGCTCATCGATGTTCACATTACCGGCATCGAGAAGCCGTGGTACAGCACGGCGACGAATACGAATAGCGAGTACGCCGTCCAGTACGGAGGAGCCAGCTACAAGCGGGAGGATCACTTCGCTGCAGGAGAGCCGCGCGGCGATCAGGTCCGGGTGCTGCAAGTGGAGCGGGATTATTATTTCATATCCGGGCAGATCGCCTTCGACGGCGAGCGAACCATCACTGCCGACCAGAAGCTGCTGATCACCCGGGGAGACAGACAGAGCACGTACGAGGCGAAGAAGCTGTCCGCTGCGGAAATGTACGCCTTTTTCCAGCCGGAGCTTGGCGGACTCATCCGGCTGTGCTGGTATTACTTCGGCCTGCTGATCGTATCGGCGGCGTTCTCGTACGGGCAGCGGTACGTGCTGCAAACCGCGTCCAACCGGATTATCCGCAAAATGCGCTCCGACGTGTTCGGGCAGATGAACCGGCTGCCGGTCCGCTATTTCGACAATTTACCGGCCGGCAAAGTCGTGTCGCGGATTACGAACGATACGGAGACGCTTCGCGAGTTGTACGTTACGGTACTGGCGAACTTTTTCACCGGCACGATCTACATGGCGGGCATCTTCGCAGCGCTGTTCGTGCTCGACAGCCGGTTGGCGGCGATCTGTCTGTTCATACTGCCGGTGCTGGCGGTCTGGATTTACGTATACGGCAAAAAGGCGAAACGGTACAACCGGACGATTCGCGCCGCCGTAGGCGAAATTAACGGCGTCATCAACGAATCGATTCAAGGGATGCAGGTCGTCAAGGCGTTCCGCGCCGAAAATCGGATGGAAGCCGAGTTCGAAACGATCAACTCGCGGCTGTTTACGTACCGCAACAAGCTGCTCAGCCTCAATTCGTGGACCGGCTACAACCTCGTCAGCGTCATCCGGAACATCGCGTTCGTGGCGCTCATCTGGTATTTCGGCTCGGCGACGCTGAGCGGTCCGGAAGCATTCGTCACCCTCGGCGTGTTGTATGCGTTCGTCGATTATTTGAACCGGCTGTTCAATCCGATCGTCAACATCGTCAATCAGCTGCCGAATCTGGAGACGGCGCTCGTGTCCGCGGAGCGGGTATTCGTCCTGCTGGACGAGGAAGGCGAGGACGTATCCGACCGCAGCATGAAACGGTTTGAAGGGAATGTCAAGTTCGACGACGTATCGTTTGCGTATAAGGAAAACGAATATGTGCTGCGAAACATTTCGTTCGAGGCGAAGCAGGGGCAGACGGTGGCGCTGATCGGCCATACCGGCTCGGGCAAAAGCTCGATCCTCAATCTGCTGTTCCGCTTCTATGACGCGAGCAGCGGACGCATTACGATCGACGGCGCGGATATCCGCGACATGCCGCGTCAAACGATGCGCCAGCATATGGGCATCGTGCTTCAGGACCCGTTCCTGTTCACGGGAACGATCGCGTCCAACGTGTCGCTGGACGATCCGGCGATTACGCGGGAGCGCATCGAGAAGGCGCTCGCCGATGTCGGAGCCGACCGGCTGCTGAAGCATTTGCCCGGCGGCATCGACGAGCCGGTTATCGAGAAAGGCAGCACGCTGTCCGCCGGTCAGCGCCAGCTTATCTCGTTCGCTCGGGCGCTCGCCTTCGATCCGGCCATTCTCATCCTCGACGAAGCGACATCGAACATCGACACCGAAACCGAGGCGCTCATTCAGAACGCGCTTGAAGTCGTCAAGCAGGGACGCACGACGTTCGTCATCGCGCACCGGCTTTCGACAGTCAAAAACGCCGACCTCATTCTCGTGCTCGACCGCGGGGAAATCGTCGAGCGGGGCAATCACGATACGCTGATGGAGAAGCAAGGGAAGTACAGCCAAATGGTTCGCATCCAGCAAGGGGAGCTGACTCCTGCCGTCACAAGCTGACGGAGGGGCCCGGCGCCTCTTTTTTTACGACCGTGCCGCTTTCTCTTACTATAAGAGTCTTTGGCGCATCTTAATTTAGTAGGAGATTGGGCGTTGCTTGGTATAGCGGTCTTTGGGACTCTTATCCGGCATCGAAAACATTATTTGAGGCGAGTGGGGCAGCATTAAGAGGCCCAAAAACACTCTATTTTTCCAAATTGAATAGTTTCAAGGAAAATAGAAGGCCCAAAAGACTGCTATTGCAGGGGGGGCGTGGCTTTACTGCAAGTGGTCGTAGCCTCGCGCAAGTGGTCGGGGCATCTCTGCGAGTGGCCGTGGCTTTTCTGCAAATGGCCGTAGCCTCTCAGCGAGTGGCCGAGGCCTCACTGCATATGCCGGCGGGCGAGTTAGGCCGTCGCGGTTTTGGCAATTGCGTCAAGCTAACCCCCGCCGTGTTCAGGTCAGCTTGTCCTCGATCTGCATCAGCACATTATCGAGGCTGTCCAGTCCGGCCCAATAAAACTTCAATTCGTCCCGCATAATCGAGAACTGGGAGAACGGAATGCCCAGCTCGGTAAAAAAGCGGAACGTCGGCATAATTTCGCGGAACAGGTGGAACCGCGAAGGCCGGCCGGCAATCGGCTCTTCGCCGGTCCATTCGGCGGCGGATCGCAGCGCGGGAATGTTCAGCGTCTGTTTGCGGATCGACAGCTGCGCTTTCGGCGAAGTCATATAATCGATAAACAGCTTGGCCGCGGTCTGCTGCTTCGATTCCCGGTTGATGGCGAGCCCGATGACGCTGAGCAGCGTTTTCGGCTCACGGTAATAGGGCAGCGGGGCTATGTCGTAAGCGAAGGAGGCACCGCGCAAGGCGTTAAGGCTGTTATAGGTAACGACGATCATCGAGACGTTTTGCTTCAGGAACAGAGCCTCGACATCGGTATTGCTTTCCGATAAATAAGCGGGGAACAGCTCGCGGTCGTTCATCAGGCTCATGCAGTATTGCAGGCTTTCCTTGATGTTCGGATCGTCCAACTGGTATGTTCCTTGTCCGTTTTTGCGAAACTTGACGCCGTTTTGCAGCAGGAAGAGCGGCCAGCGGTTATCCGACAGCACATGGAAGTAAAGGCCGTACCGGTCGCTTCCGTTCGACAGCCGCTTACCCGCCTGCCGCACCTCCTCCCACGTCCAGCTGCTGTCCGGCTCGGACAAGCCCTTTTCGCGGAAATGATCTTTGTTGTAGCACAATATGACCGGGGAGAACAGGAAGGGCTGCACCAGCAGTGCGCCGTTTTTCGTAAAATGCGACGAAAGGAACGGATAGATGCCCTCCTTCCGCTCAAGCGGAGCCAGCATCGACGCCTCTTGAACGGCTCCCTCCATCGTTTCGAAGTGATAGGCGTTCGTCAGCAAAACGTCGATGCCTTTTGCTTGCGTGTGGCTAATAATGGCCGGCCGGTTGTTCGGAAATAAATGATCGACCATCTCAATGCGGATGTTCGGGTATTCGAGCTGAAAATCGTTGACAAGCTCCTGAAGGTTGACCTCGTCCAGCAGACTGGAGTAAATGCCGAAGACAAGCGTAATCGCATCCGTACGCGGCCGCCCGAGCACCTTCGTGCCGACTCGTTCGACTTTCACGATATAACCCTCGGCGACAAGCGTCTCCAGGCCTTTGCGCACGGAACTGCGGCTCAGCTCGAACTGCTCGCACAGGTTCAGCTCGGATGGGATGAACTCGCCCTGCTTGCGTTTCCCGGTGTCGATCTCGTCGCGCAGCGTCGTAACCATCCGGTGCAGCCTGGTTTTCGGTGTTGTTTTGGGCTGGTATGTTTTCATCTCTTTCCTCCGCGCTAAACGAATCGGTTCTCCCTATTATAGAGGAAAAAGCACGCCCTGTCATGGGACAGGCCGCTTCTGTCCGTACGTCCTCACGCTGCGAAATAAGTTGACAGCGATTCCACGACGAAATTATAATCAGGTTGAATACCAAGAAAGTACCAATAGATGTGACGAATTGAGAGAAGAATAAGACACTAGATGAGCTAAAGCAGCGTAAGGATAGAGAGGACTATGCGGAAAAAGGAGTGATTGCTAAGATGGCGAGGTATGTGAAAATCAGCAGTCTCGGGCCGGCGCCCTGCGTCATTGAAGCCGGGGGAAGTGCTGAGGAAGCGGTCGAACGGATGATCGCGCATTGGAAGCGGATGCTGGGGTTCGTGCTGCCCGACAAGCCGGATCTGATCGTGATGCCGGAGGCGTGCGACAGACCGAGCAAGGCGCATTATCCGAAGGAAGAACGTTTGGAATATTACCGGGTGCGCGGCAACCGGATCCGCGATTATTTCGCAAGTGTCGCCGCGGAGCACGGATGTTATATCGTGTATCCGACCCATATGCAGGCCGAGGATGGAAGCTGGCGCAACACGGCTCAGTTTATCGACCGGCAGGGGAAGCTTATGGGCGCTTATCACAAAAACCATCTCGTCCCGGCCGAATACGACGCGAACGGCATCTTGTACGGCAAGGATGCGCCGATCTTCGAATGCGATTTCGGCCGGGTGGCGGCGGCGATCTGTTTCGACCTCAACTTTGACGAGCTGCGGCTGCAATATGTGCGCGCGAAGCCCGATCTTATCGTATTTCCTTCGATGTATCACGGCGCGCTTATGCAAAATTACTGGGCGTACTCATGCCGGTCGCATTTCGTCGGCGCGGTTGCCGGGCTTCCGAGCTCGGTCTTGAACCCGCTCGGTGAAACGGTTGCCCAGAGCACGAACTACTATCCTTATATTACGGCGACCGTCAACATGGACTGCGCCGTTCTCCATATCGACGAGAACGGACGGCAATTTGCCGCCATCAAACGAAAATACGGACCGAAGGTAAAGATCCACGATCCGGGCCTGCTCGGCTCCGTGCTCATCAGCAGCGAAGCGGACGATTTGTCGGTGCGGGACATCATCGCCGAGTACGGCCTTGAGCCGCTGGACGACTATTTCAACCGCTCGCTCGCCCACCGCTGCGCTCCCGGTCATATGGAGCCTTAAGCGATAGTTCCTGGCTTTGCGCATACATTCGGAACGTTTTTGGAAAACTAGCCATGAATAACCGATCCCCAGGAGGTTTACGACATCATGGCTTTGATTCCGTTCGACCCGTTTCGCAATATGGAAGGCTGGAAGCGAGACTTTGACCGCATGTTCAACGATTTCCCCGCTTTCGTTCGCGGAGAGCAGCAATTTGGGGCGCATCGGGTGGACGTTCACGAGACGGACACCGAGGTGATCGCAACATGCGACTTGCCCGGTTTGGAAAAGAAAGAAGACGTCCATCTGGACGTGTCCGGCAGCGTGCTTACGATCTCCGGCACGATTCATCGCTCGCATGAGGTCAAGGAAGAGCAGATGCATCAGCGCGAACGGTACGTTGGCCGGTTTCAGCGCTCGATCGGGCTGCCGGCTCCTGTACAGGAGGAGGGCATTCGGGCCAGCTACAAAAACGGCGTGCTGGAAGTGCGCATGCCGAAGCTGCAGCCGCCTCCGAAAAAGAACATCGACATTGAGTTTCACTGAACCGGCGGCCCGGTTCGGCATAAACTCGGGCGCTCCCTGTGCAGCCTTCGATCCGGCGACGGATCGAAGGTTTTTTGAGTTGAAAAAGCGACATACAGCGTGTATCCACCGCAAAGTGCTAGCAAGAGCCGGTAAAGGCCTTTAAGAACCGGCGAAAAGACAGCGTCCGTTCAGGGCAGCAGCTCGAGCAGCCGCTGTGCCGCCGCGGACAGCGGAACGTCGCGAAGCGTGACGAGTCCGACCCGCCGGGGCGGAAGCGGCGGCTCCACCGGCAGCTCGTACAAGCTGCCGCCGGACAGCTCGTCCTGGATGAACTCGCGGATGACGCAGCCGATGCCAAGCCCGATGCGGGTGAACTGGACGATCAGCTCGATGCTGCCGAGCTCGATTTCGGGCTGAAGGAGGACGCCTTGGCGCTGCGCATAATCGTCTGCATGGCGGCGGATGCTGCTGCCTTTCTCGAGCATGAGCAAAGGAAGCTGGACGAGCTCCTCCCACGTAAGCGCACGCTCCGCTCTGGCGAACCGATCTTCGCTTACAAGAAAGCAATCGTGCAGCGTCATACTTTCCCTTACATGCACCTGCTTTTCTTCGATTGGCAGATTAACGATGCCGAAATCGATCCGTCCTTCTTTCAGCAGGGCGATCGTCTCCCGCGTCGTCCGGTTCGTCACCTGAATTTTGATGTCCGGGTACAGCTTGTGGAACGATTCGAGATGGGGCAGCAAATAGTAGCGGCATAACGTGTCGCCCGCCCCGATCTTGACCTCGCCGGCCATCAGCTTGCGCATCTCGGCTATTTTCTTTTCGCCGTTCTCGAGGAAGTGATGCGCCTGGGAAACGAACCGCAGCAGCACTTCGCCCTCCGCCGTCAGCTTGACGCCTCGCGACGAACGAAAAAACAGCGCTCCCCCGAGCCGGAATTCGAGCTGCTTGATCGCGTGGCTGACGGCCGGCTGTGTGATATACATTTTCTCGGCGGCTTTGGAGAAGCTGCCGGTTTGGGCGACTTCGTAAAACGCCCGGTACCATTCCATATTTTCGATCATAGTCCCAACCTCTTTCCTGTTCCATTCACTAACATAAATTCAATTTATATTAGATATTAAATCTATTCATTTCATTTATAGTTATAAGTTCATTATAATGAAACCGTAAGGAATAAAACAAGTTCGGAAGGGGAAATGAACGAATGCCGGTTACCGCGATTGTCGGCGCCAATTGGGGAGACGAGGGAAAAGGCAAAATTACGGACGCACTGGCCGGAGGAAGTCGGTACGTAGTCCGTTTTCAGGGCGGCGGCAACGCCGGCCATACGATCATTAACGATTACGGAAAGATCGCGCTGCATTTGCTCCCGTCGGGCGTATGCCGTCCGGGGACTGTCAATGTGATCGGTCCGGGCGTCGCGTTTGATATGGGAGACTTTTTTACCGAATTGGACAATCTCGTCCGCAAAGGCGTTCCCGCACCGGACATCAGGCTGTCCGAGCGGGCGCAGCTCGTGCTGTCGTATCATCGGCTGTTCGACGGCCTGGAGGAGGAGCGGCTCGGCGAGCGGCAGTTTGGCTCGACGAAGAAAGGAATCGCTCCGTTTTATGCGGATAAATATTTGAAGCTGGGCATCCAGGTGGCGGATTTGTTCGACAAGGAGCGGCTGCTGGAACGGCTGAAGGCGGCGCTCGAAGCGAAAAATGTGCTGCTGCGGCACTTGTACGGCAAGCCGGAAGTAGATGCCGGGAAGCTCGCGGAGGAGCTGCTGGAGCAGGCCGAGCGGCTGAAGCCGTTCGTCTGCAATACGACCGAGCTGCTGCAGGACGCCTGGAGGCGGGGCGAATCGATCCTGGTCGAAGGGCAGCTCGGCGCCTTGCGCGACCCGGATCACGGGATTTACCCGTATTCGACGTCGTCTTCCACGCTTGCCGGCTTCGCAACCGTCGGAGCGGGGCTGCCGCCGTATGCGATTAACCGCGTCGTAGCCGTAACGAAGGCGTACTCGAGCTGCGTCGGAACCGGCCCGTTCGTGACCGAGCTGCATGGGGACGAAGCGGAGGAACTGCGCAAGCGGGGCGGCGATGCCGGTGAATACGGCGTCGTGACGGGACGCCCGCGCCGGGTCGGCTGGTTCGATGCGGTGGCGACGCGCTACGGCTGTATGGTCCAGGGAGCGACTGAGGTGGCGCTGACCAACCTGGACGTGCTCGCTTATCTGGACGAAATCCCGCTATGCGTCGGTTACCGCACCGCTTTCGGAGAAGTGACCCGGCAATTTCCGGCGAACGGGATTTTGGAGTCCGCCCAGCCGGTGCTCGAAACGATGCCGGGCTGGCGCACGGACATCACGGGCGTCCGCTCGTTCGACGAGCTTCCAAAGGAAGCGCAGGCTTATGTGCTGCGTTTGGAGGAGCTGATCGGCGTCGGCATCCGCCAGGTATCCGTCGGGCCCCGTCGGGAGCAGTTGTTTGAGCGGTGATGGCGGGTGAGCCGTTCGGAGTGGAATATCAGTCTGAAAAAAACGCCTGATGCTGGAGTTCCCAGAATCAGGCGTTTTTTCACCGTTTTCGGACTGTTTCGCGAATCGCTGGGTGAACAGCTTGCGTGAACGGCAGGAAACAAACCGCCTTTATCCGGCCATCCCGGTGGAAGCGGTTTTATTTCGTATTTTGCTTCTTATATTAGTATCCTTAGGTTTACACATTCACATCTGTTTGACCGACAATTAAGGACATATTTAAGCGATTGACATCAAATCGCAGCCGAACCTATACTTTATGTATACCAAAGGATACCAACAAACGTTTATGCGGGGGATTGAATGATGGGAACTTTAACACCGATAGGAACGCCCTTGAATTGGATCATCAACAATGGCTGCGCGGTCGGCCGCGATCAGGACGGAACAGCTGTCATCTATACCGTTATTAAAGGAGGCGGCGACTGCACTGTATTCGCTGTCGTAGACGCCATGACAGCGGAAGTGCTCACCACGGTCGACATGCCGGGGGTGAGCGGAGCATGGGGATTGCTGCAGGCCAGCGACGGATCGGTGTACGTTGGGACGTACGGCAACGGCAGGCTGTACCGGTATGTGCCCGGGAGCGATCGGCTAGCCGACTTGGGGCGGCTCGGCGAGGAGTCGGTCGTATATTATTTGACGGAATGCAGAGAAGGCAACATTTATACGGGTACGTACCCAAGCGGCGCTTTGTTCCGCTACGATCCCCGCTCGAATCGGATCGATCATCTGGGGAGGCTGTGCGATGAGGAGAAATACCTCGACTCGCTTGTTTACGACCCGGTCCACCATGCCTTGTATGCCGGTCTGGGCAGGCAAACGGCCCGGCTGTACCGGATCGATCTTGCGACGGGGCAGCGGGAGGAGTTGCTCGCGAAGCTTTTGCCGGACGATTACAGCCGTTACAGCTCTGTTTTTTGCATGGGTTATGGGCTCGGCAAGCTATTTATCCGGCTCAGCAAACCGGACCATCTGCTAATCGTTGATACGGCGACGAATACGGTCGAATTTTACGATCCTGGCAGCGGGATTGGGCTCGGCTGCAAGACGGTGGCTGTCATGCCGGGAGATGAAGAGCATGTGTATTTAGGAGGCAGCGTGCTGCGCACGTACAATGTGGCTACCCGTGCGTTTACTGACCGGTTTCCCGACGAAACAGTGAAAGCGCTTCATTACCAAAATGCCAAATTCATGGAGCTGAGGCGCCCGGATTGGCCGGGCTATACGATGATATCGTCCACGGAAGGCGGACGCATCCTGCTGTACAACAAGTCCACGGGAAGATTGGCCGAATCGAGATTCCGGCATTCCGGCGCTCCGGTCCAAGTTCGCAGCCTGCACGGAGCGGAGGACGGCCGGGTGTATGCAGGCGGCTACATGATGGGGTTCGCTTCCTATGACTGCGCGGAGATGACGTTCGGCGAAACTCGCGAATTCGGTCAAGCCGAATCGATCGCCGGTTTTCGCGGCAAGCTGTACGTCGGCATCTACGGCAGCGCCGGATTAGGCGAATACGACCCCGCCCTTCCCTGGAGCGCCACGAATCCGCGCAAGCTGTGGAATTTGATGAAGGAGGGGCAGGACCGGCCGTTCGCGATCATCGGGGTCGAGGAGCTGAACAAGCTGTTTGTCGGTACAGTGCCCGATACCCATTCGCTTCAAGGAGCACTTGCGGTTTACGATGTCGGGACGGAAGAGCTGCGCGTGCACAAAAATATCATTCGCAATCAGGGTGTGGTGTCGCTGCTGTACAGAGACGGGCTCGTCTACGGCGGCACGACGAATTATGGCGGTTTGGGGACGAAAGGTCCGATAGAGATTGGGGGGAAGCTGTTCATCTTCGATCCGGGGAAGGGAGAGTGCGTCTTCGAAATCGTTCCCGTCCCCGGCCGCGGTACGGTCAGCGGTCTGCTGAACGGTCCGGACGACCGCATATGGGGCGTGGCGGGCGACCATTTGTTCACATTCGACCCTCTCTCCCGAACGTTTTCGTATCTCGAAGCGAAGCTGAAGCGGGGCGCCGCGAACGAGACGGTGTGGGCCGACGCCGATCTCGCCATCGGGGATGACGGCAACGTTTACGGCACGAACGCGCAGAGACAGTTTTTCCAAATTCGCCCGGATACGATGGAGGTGACGATACTCGCAAACGGATACCGCTATTTAACGAAAGCGGCGGACGGACATTTCTATATGTCCGACGATTCGGCGTTATGGAGGTACGAACTGTAAAAGCACACGCAGGCAGCAGGCAAGCGAGCAGCCGACGAGACGGGCTTGCCAGAAGGAAGCGAAGTAGATTCGAATTCACAGACATTTTAACATGAACATTACATCTATCCCGAATGGTAAGGATACTAGAGAAGGCTACAAGGATGACAACCTAAGAGACCAAGATCACATTTGAGCGAACAGGAATACAAAATCCGCGTAAATCGGAGTGTTGACAAAGCGTTTGTCAACACTCCTTCTTTTATTAAAAAGATATCCCCCTTTACAACCGGAAGCTGGCTTCCCGCATCCGACGGTACGCTTGCGGCGTCAAGGCCGTCATTTTGCGAAACAATTGGCAGAAATACGAAGGGTTGTCGTAGCCGACCAGCGTGCCGACCTCATGCACAGGCAGAGGACTGGTCTGCAGCAGCCAGCAAGCTTGGCGAATGCGCCTCGCAACTAAATATTCGTTGATTGTGCTTCCTGTATACTGTTTGAACAAGTGGGAAATGTGATATTTGGACAAATGCAGGTCCGAGGCCAGCCGTTCAAGCTGAAACGCTTCGGCGTAATGCTCCTCGACCCATTGGAGGATGCTCTGCGCATGATGATTGCGCGCGTCCTGAGGCTGATCGATCCGTTCGCTGCCCCAAAACATGCGGATGTAATCAAACAGCTGCATCGTCAGCAGCATGGCAGGTTCTAAGCATTCCTCACCCGCGCTCTCAGCCGGCACGGGAAAACGGGGCTTGTAGTAGGCTAGCAACTGGTCCAGCATGTCGTTTTTCTCCGGCAAATAAAGAAGCTGCGTGGTAAGGGCACCTTTCCACAAATAACGGAAAAACAGTTGCAGCTCCGGCATGGCGATCAGGTAGGAATCGAACAAGGTGGGTTCGAAGGTGACGACAGAGCGAATATAGGGGGATTGCGGCGAAACGTCCTCCATTTGTACCCGGTGCAACTGAAAAGGCTGGAAAAAAAGCAGCGTCCCTGGCCGAATCGGATGACGCTGCTGGTTGACGATGACCTGCCCCCAACCCGCATGAACATATAAAATCTCCATTCCCTGATGGGCGTGGTGGTAGTAGCCAAAGGGTTTCGCGCGTTTCATCAGCAGATCGACGACAAACGGCGTTTTTCCGACTCCCATGTCCTGTATGAGCTTCAACGCACGGCCTCCGTCCATATTCGTGATTTCAACCACAATCGCAATCTAGCAACATTTTAGCACAATGCATCGGTAATGGCCTACCAAGAGTTCTTGCTATAATGAGCTTGACGACGATGCCAATGACGCTACCGGCAGATGTGGTACGGCGGACGCCGGATCATGCGGGGAGACTGACTGCCTCGAGAGCTGCTGGTTGAGGTGTGGAATGAGGCATCGGAATCGTAGGAAAGATTAACGGAAGCGTTTTCATCTTGAGGCAGGATGCCAAAGGAGGAATGAAACCATGAGCGAAGTGCAGAAACCGAGGGTTGAAGAGAAAGGGGCGAATATCGAACAACCGGCGGGAGCGTTTTCCGTGGCGGGGCGGAAAAACGAGCTCGAGAATCCGGACGGAGCGGCAGAAAGTCGCGTCTGGTCCCGCAGGGAACTGCTTGGGTGCGGATTGCTGGGGACGGGCGCGGTGCTGGCGAGTTCGGTATGGATGGGCGGGACGGGCGGCGGGACAGTCAGCGCGGCGGTATATGGGGGAAATCCGGAGAGCGGGGAGATGGCTTGCTGCGAGGACGGAAGCGACCTGACGGTAACGGCTGCTGGGACAACGGCATCGCGGAAGCTTGGCGACGTTTTGGCTGAGTTGGGCAGCACTGCGAGCTTCGGGGTAGCGGTTTACCCCGCAGACACAACGGCCATTTTCCAGGCGGCCATCAATCACTTCGACTATATCGATATTCCTCCAGGCACTTACGCGGTCAACGAGCTGACGGTTCCTTCGCACAAAACGATCCGCAACCGCGGCCACATTCAGGGCACAGTGCGAGTGATCGGGCCGGATGCGAATGAACGCGGCCTGTACAGCCGGGATCGAGTGAACGGAACGGGTTCGCTTACGGCGGGGGCAACGGTACTGAACGGCTCGTTCCCTGACTACAGTGTCGGCGATTTCGTGATGGTTGGATTGCAGGGAGCTGGGCTTGCCTCCATCAATCAACAGGGATATGACTTCGCCACGATAACTGCCGTGACGCCGTTTTCCTTAAAGCTGGATACGCCGCTGCGCTGGGGGTATCCGGACTGGTATGCGGCCAAGACGATCGGAACGAACTGGACCGGCACTTTGCAGCGCGGGGCGTATACGATTGCCGGCAGCTTCGGCCATTTGTTTGCTCCTGGCGATCTGCTGCGCATTGAAAATCGCAACGGAACGGATTGCTGGTACGGCATTCCCAGTCATACCGAACTTGTTCCTGGCGGTGCGAAGGCGTATTTCGAACTGGTCCGAATCAAAAGCGTAGGTGTCTCCGAGCTCGTGCTGGAACAGGAGCTCGCTTACGCACATACGGACCCTGTTCTGGTCAAAATGGACGCTGTTGCAGACGTTACGATATCCGGAGGCCGAATCCGAATCGATACGGTTATCGCCCGAGGCTGCGACAATATCCGCCTCTACGATTTTCAATGCAGTTCTTTGTCGGTCGGCTATAGTGTCGGCGTTTCGGCCGATCAGATCCGGGCGGATGGTTTGTCGCCGATCGTCTGCGGATTCAGCCACGTGCGCGACGCGGTCATTTCCAATATGGTGACGCGGGGAGGGACGGGTGCAACCGACAATGGATCGTTCAAGATGATGTCGCCGATCGGCGTGTCGGTGCTTGGCATCCGCTCGCTGGATACAGTATGTACATCCGCCCAAGGCGTGTATCCGTTTTTCCTCGATTTCTATTTCACTCCATATGCCGGATGGGGGCAGGAAGTGACGATCGGCAATTTGGCGCTGTCCAAGCCGAAGCAGGGCGCTCCGTTTTCGCTGTGGGCGACCGGGATGCGAGAGATGACCGTCGCAAATGTGACGGCGGCGGGTACGATCCGGTTCAGCAAATGCAGCGGTCTGCAAGCGGCCGGTCTGTCGGCCGGCGGGGCTCTTAACATGGAGGATTTGATCGACGGCGGGATGGTGACCGGCTTTCAGGCGGCGTTTGTTAATGTGCTGGGATGCAGCGATTTATCCGTTTGCGACGGCGTCGTGCGCGGCGCGAACGGTCAAAACAGCGGCCGTGCGGTCTGGGTACGCGGAGGCATCGTCAGGCCGGTGTCTGAGCGGGTGACGCTGCAAAACATCAAGAATCGTTCGACAACTGCCGGCGATACGACGATCTATGTGCAGACAGCGACAGATACGACGATCACGGGCTGCTCTGACCTTCCGGGGTTGAACAAATCGGTGCAGATCGGCTCCAATGCAGGGGCGGTGCATTACGGGCTCAACTCCCTGCGCAATGCCATCGATGTATCTGCGGCGATCAATGGCCGGACGGTAGCTGCGGCGGATATGGCGCTTCAGGGCCACCGCTGGGATCGCGCCAGGTTGCGGCTGGGCGATTATACGCTGTGGGTCGATGCGGCAGGCAAGCTGCGGATCGTACAGGGAAATCCGGCCAGCGATGGCGACGGCACCGCAGTCGGCGCACAATCGTAACGATGATCGGGCTGACTGGGAAAGCGCTTGATTAAGGCAATCGAAAGGACATACAACATATCTAGAGGGGGCGCAAATCGATGAAGTTGAAATGGAAAACACAAACGTGGTTATGTGTGCTGCTGCCTGCTGTAGCGGCGCTAACGGGCTGCGGCGGAGGAAACGGAGCACCTAAAGAGACAACTCCGTCGGCAGACATGGCGGAGACGCCCAAGGAGGATACAACACCGGTTACGCTCAAGCTGTATGCCGGACAAAACCTGACCGACGAAAACTGGAACAAACTGCTGCTTGAGCCACTAAAGCAAAAGTATCCGTACATTACAGTGGAAATCATCAAGCCGACAGCGCAAATGCGCATCGAGCAGTTGGTGAGCGCGGGCGATGTACCTGATCTGTACACGACGTTTCAAGGCGATATCGGCAACTATATTCAGCTTGATCTGGCGGAGGACATGACCCCGCTTGTCAACCTGCGGAAATACGATCTCTCCCGCTTCGACCGCATTTATCTTGACGCGATCCGAGCGGTGTCGGGCAATGGCGGACTGTATGGCATTCCGTATTCCGTGCAATTCAACGCCCTCTTCTACAACAAGGACATTTTCGACAAGTTCGGAGCGGGATACCCGCAGGACGGCATGACGTGGGAAGATACGATTGAGCTGTCGCGCAAAGTAGCGCGTACGGACGGAACCGACCGTTATTACGGACTTGACCTGGAATCGCCGACACGGCTCTCATTCCCGTTGTCAATCGTACCGGTGGACGCCGCCTCCAATCGTGCCAATGTCCTGACCGACGGCTGGCGTACGGTGTTTGACACGGCGAAGCGCATGTATGAGATTGCGGGCAATATTCCGGCCAAGCCTGCAGAGCTCACCTCGGGTGCGCCGCTCCGTTTCCCGAACAATAAAAATGTGGCGATGCTGGCAACGATCAATATTTTCGAGCTGATGAAAAAACCGACCGAAGCGGGCATGAACTGGGATGTAGCGCAGTATCCGAGCTACAAGGGAAGCCCGAATACGTACGGCATGGTCGATCTGCATATGATCGGCATCACAAAGACCAGCAAGCACAAAGAGGCCGCCTTGAAGGTGATCGAAGTGTTCGCTTCCGACGAGGTGCAGCTGCTGGGGGCCAAGACGCGGCCGAGTTTGTCGCCGCTGGTCAACCCGGCGATGAAGGAGCAGTTCGGCGCGGGGCTCGACTATATGAAGGGCAAGCGGCTGCAGAGCATCTTCAAGAGCAAGCCGGTTCCGGCGCCGCTGTTCAGCGCTTATGACGGCAAGGCGCGGGCGATTCTAAACGCGCAATATACCGATTTTATCGTCAACAACAAAGATATGAACACGGCATTGCGGACCGCACAAGAGGAGATCGACAAAATGCTGCAGGCGGAAGCACAGAAATAGAAGAAGAACAAACAGATAAGAGGGGGAGAAATCGGATGAGTACAAAGAACAAACATCAGTTGACCGTTACAGCCGCGAAGGACGTAACGTTACCGCCGGCTGAGGCGGCGATCGAACGGGTGGAAACGGAGCAAGGAGTAGATCTGTTTCGAGTTCATCTACGCAGTCCGGACGGAGGTCCACTGACCGAGCAGCGCATTCGGCTGGTTCATCCGCTCCAGGATATTCACGGCTCCTGGGACCCCGGCCTGCGCAATTTCCGCGGCCTGGAAGTGGAATGGGGACCGCTCCTGCGTTCCAGAGCCAACCATATTGCCCCGGTTCAGAGCTTTTACAATCTGGAAGGACGCAACCGGCTGACGCTGGCGTGTTCGGATGCCCGTCATCCGCTCGCGATCCGCTGCTCGGTGCATGAACATACGGCCGAGCTGTATTGCGATGTTTATGTACGAACCGTTGCCTTCCCGGAAAAGGCAGAGTACGAGATCATACTTCGCGTCGACACGCGCGACGTACCCTACTACGAATCGCTTCGTGACGTCAGCGCTTGGTGGGAGAGCATTCCCGGCTATGAGCCGGCCGATGTGCCGGAAGCTGCGAGGCTGCCCATGTACTCGACCTGGTACGGCTACCATCAGCAATTGAGCGCGCAGGAGGTGGAGCGCCAATGCGCGCTCGCCAAGGAAGCCGGATGCGAAGCGGTCATTGTCGATCATGGCTGGCATCGAAACGGGGAAATTTCCGGGTTTTCCAGCTGCGGCGATTGGGAGCCGTGTCCCGAACGGTTTCCGGATATGCGCGCTCATGTGGAGGCGGTGCAGCGGCTCGGCATGCGCTACCTGCTGTGGATGGCGGTGCCGTACGCGGGCAACCGTTCGCAGGCGTGGAAGCGATTCGAGGGCAAGCTGCTGCCGGAAAAACCGGATACGATGATGCTGGACCCGCGTTACCCTGATGTTCGGACTTTCTTGGCCTCCATTTACGAGCGGGCGCTGCGGGATTGGGGACTGGACGGCCTGAAGCTGGACTTTATCGACAGGCTTCCGGAAAGCGTGCCGGCTCATGCCGAGTCGAAGGCGGAGGGGAAGGACGAGACGTCCATGACGGAAGCCGTCATTCAGCTGCTCGACGACGTCTCCGATCGGCTGCGCACCATTCGTCCCGATGTCATGATCGAATTTCGCCAAAACTACATCGGGCCGCTCATGCGCAAATACGGCAATATGATGCGGGCGGCGGACTGCCCGAACGATGCCGCCACTAACCGCATCCGGACTATCGACATTCGGCTGCTGGCCGGGCGAACCGCAGTCCATGCGGATATGGTGATGTGGCATCCGAACGACTCCGTCGAGCATGCCGCCATGCAGCTTGTACATACGCTTTTCGCCGTCCCGCAGCTTTCTGTTCGTCTCGACGCGGTTCCGTCCGACCATGTGGATATGGTTAAGATTTGGCTCGCCTTCTGGAAGGAGCATCGCGATGCGCTGCTGGACGGCGAACTGATGCCATTGTATCCGCAGCTATATTACCCCGTCGTCCATGCCCGAACCGAGCGCAAGCTGGTCTCTGCCGTATATGCGGCAATGGCGGTTCGTCCGGAGCGAGTCCCGGAGCAGTGGATCATTGTGAACGGAACGCTGGGCGCAGAGGTGATTGCAGATTTGCCGACTGCGATCGGAAAGCGGCATATGGTCGTACGGGATTGCCTCGGACGCATTGCCGCCAATGAGACGTTTGACGGTGCTGCGGGGGTTCGCAAATTCGCCATTCCGCCCGCGGGTTGGTGCGAACTGAAAGCGGCATTGCTTTGAACAAGAGCCCATAATCGACGCCGGTAGAAGTCGAAAGGCTTACATACTCGCGAGCAGGTCTCGCGGGATGTAAGCCTTTTTTGGCGGATACATAGGGAAGGAGACTACGCCTGCGACTTGCTTGCCGGCGCGGAAAGCTTTTGCTCCAATTGGTCCAATATCGTATCGAGATCTTCAAGCTGCGACCAGTACAGCTTCAGCTCCTGCCCCATTTGCAGCAAATGGTCGGTAGGCAGCCGAAGCTCCGAAGCGAAGCGGAACGAAGGAATAATATCGCGATACATGTGAAACCGGTAGGGGCGGTTCAGCACGCGGTCCGCCTCGCCGTCACCGACCCACTCGGCCGCCCGCTTGAGGCTCGGAATGCTCAGGGTGTTCAGGCGGATGTCCATTTGATTTTGGTACGACAACATGTAGTCGATAAACAACTTCGCCTCCGGCTTTTTGGCGGAATGAGCCGGGATGGCCAGGGCGATTGCGCCAAGCAGCGTCTTCGGCTCCCGAAGCGATGGGATCGGTGCGATGTCATAAACGAACGGCGCGCTGCTGAAATCGTTCAGACTGTCGTAGGTGCACAGGATCATCGACACCTTACGGTTCAAAAACAGAGCGTGCGCGTCGCTGTCGTTCTCCGACAAATAAACCGGAAACAGCTTCGGATCGCGGACGAGGTCGCGGCATAGGCGAAGCGCCTCCTTCGCTTCCGGAACGTTCAGGATGTAGCCGCCTTGCCCATCCGTCCGAAAGGCCACATTGTTCTGGAGCAGGAAAATCGGCCAGCGGTTGCCGGAGGGCAGATGAAAATAAAAGCCGAACCGATTGGCGCCATTGGACAAAGCATGGCCCGCTTGCCGCAAATCCTCCCATGTCCAGCTGCTGTCCGGCTCGGGCAGTTCTTTTTCGTGAAAATGCTCCTTGTTGTAGCATAGAATGACCGGCGTAAACACAAATGGCAGGGCGTAAAGCCCGCCGCCGTCCGCACGGAAAGGCTGCTCGAGAAACGGATAGATGCCGCCCACCGGAGCAAGCGGCTCGAGCGGGCAGGTGCCATCGTCCGCCTGGGTAAAATATTCGATATCGTGCGCATTGATCGTAACGACGTCGAGGCTGTCGTCCTGCAGCCGCCGGGTATTGAGAGTCTGGTCGTAGTGATGGGAAATTGGAATAGCCTGCACGCGGATGCTGCCATGCAGCTTGTTGAACGATTCGATCATGTGCTGCAGCCGAATTTCGCGTACGAGCTTCGGATAGTAGCCGAATGTAATGACGATTGGTTCGGAACTGGCCGCTCCGGTCACCCGGGCGCCGATTCGCGGAACCTTTTCGAGCAAGCCTTCGTTTACGAGTACATCCAGCCCTTTGCGTACGGTCTTTTTGCTCAGGCCGAACTGCTCGCATAACGTCAGCTCGGAGGGGATGTAGGCGCCCTCGGCTCTCGCGCCGGAGACGATTTCGTCCCGTAACGTTTGTATCAACTGCTCCAGTCGCGTTCTGGAGCCGGATCGTTTGGAAGTTGCGCTCACCTAAACCACTCCGTTGAAAGCGCCCCGATTCGAGCCGCGGCGGAATCCTGCGGGCCGAACCGGAAGTCGCCGTATGACTTGTCCGCCGTTCATGGAATACACTTGGCTAATTATACCCGATGCCGTATCAATTGTCATGCCGCATACCGACTGTTTCGACCGCTGCTGGAAAGGAACGAATCGGCCGCAATAATTTGAACGTTTATCAAAACAATATCCTATATTTATCCGGGCCCGGAATCGATATAATCCAAGTAACAAGCGATATTGAACTATCCCGGGTTGTGGAAGAGCTAACGATCCGTGCGGGACGAAAGCAATTTTATGCGATCGGCGGCAAATTGAAAGCGATTGCTAAACGGCGATGTATCGCTTGCGAATCATCTTCGCGCAGGAAATGTGCGAGGAGGGGGTGGCTTTAACCTTATAATCGAACATATGTTCTAGTTATTGCAAATTCCACACAAATTCAATCGGGAGGTCATGTCTATGAACAACAAATTCGGACTGCCGCTAATATTGGGACTATCGATGATTGCGCTCACAGCATGCGGGGGAAGCAGCGGGGGAGGCTTGGGATCGGAGGGAAGAGAAGCGTCGAAGACGCCGCTAACCGGACCGTCGCCGGAGGTAAAAAAAGAGCCGATTACGCTGACCGTATTCGGGCTCGGTGTGCCCGAGCAGGAATTCAACGACCGGTTTCGGGCCGCGCTCGAGAAAAAATTTCCGTACATCACGTTCAAGTACATTCCGCCGGACAAAGGGAACTCGCTGCCGGAGCTTGTAGCGCGCGGAGAAACGCCCGATCTGATCCGCACCGACGTGCCGAATCTGAAAAATAACTATCTCGACCTGAAGCTCGGCACCGATTTGAACGAATACGTAAAGAAGCTGAAGGTTGACTTGTCGCGCCTGAACGCTCCCTTCGTGCAGGAGATGATCGACGCCGGTCAAACGGGTGCGCTGTACGGCATTCCTTACGCGCCGTATTTCCCGATGGTGCTTACGTACAACAAAGGCTTGTTCGATAAATTCGGGGTGCCTTATCCGAAGGACGGAATGACGTTCGACGAAACGTACGAGATCGCCAAAAAAATGAGCCGCACGGACGGCGGCACCGTGTACCGAGGCTTCAGCGCCAACATTATGGCGATGCTGCGCGACAATACGTTCGGCTACCCGATCCTCGATCCGAACAGCGACGGCTTGTACGATCTCGAGAAATGGAAGCCGCTGTTCGCCAATTTCCTGCGGTTTTACGAGCTGCCGAACAACAAAATCGAGGCTACCCGCCCGGCGGAAATTAACGACGCGTTCAAAAAAGGAAACGTCGCCATGCAAGTGAACCAATACAGTCAATACTTGCCGATTCCGCCGGAGATCGACTGGGATATCGTCACGTATCCGACGATTCAGGGCGCTCCGAAAAAGATGGCCTGGCGCGGCCCCGCCTACTGGTCGATATCCGCGACGAGCAAGCATAAGGAAGATGCGTTCCAAGTCATTATGGAGATGGTCAGCGACGACGTACAGATGGCCGATTCCAAAAAAGGGATGCTGCCGACAGTGGCGAGCAAAACGATCCGGGACGCTTACGCCCAGGACCGGCCCGATCTGAAGAGCAAAAACTTTAAATCGCTATTCTATTACGAGGAGTGGGCCCCGTATTCGCCGAAACGGAAAGCCGGTCTCGCGACCGTCCCGACCGTCGTTCAACAGGACTCGATGGCGCAGGCGTTCCACGATGTGGCGAGCGGCAAAGCCGATACGAACACAGCGCTGCGGCAGCTTGACGAGAAGCTGAAGCAGGAGCTGGAGAAGGAGAAGAGCAAGTAACGGATGCGGCTGACCGTTTAAGCGCGGTCTTGCCAAAGCGCTTGCCAGCGCAGCCGCCGCCGGCCGCGAAAATCGCGCACGCCCCGTCATTTCTCGATCCGCAGGGCGTGGGCCGTTTCCGGGCCGAGGCTTTGCCGATACTGGCTCGGCGTCATGCCGACCAGCGATTTGAAGACGCGGATAAAATAGTTGCTGCCCTCGAAGCCGGTTTCGCGGGCGATTGCCTCCATCGTTTTGTTCGTCTGAGCGAGGAGGGCGGATGCCTTCTCGATGCGGATTTTGCGCAAATAGTGCATCGGCTGAATGCCGGTTTTGTTCAGAAAGACACGGCTGAAATGGTATTTCGACAAGCCGGCGCTTGCGGCGATATCGTCCAGCGCAAGCGGGGCGGCGTATTGCGTCTGCATCAGGCGGATAGCCGTGCGGACCGGCTCCGGCGAGTCTTTGTACGGCACGATTCCGTAGCCTTCCGAGATCCGGTTCAGCTCCAGCACGAACCGGTACAGCCGGGCGGAAACCTCGTATTTGTCCAGCTCGGCGTTCCGGTAAATGAGCGCGTACAGCTCGCTGATGCAGAGGAACGGCTCGAGCTGCTCATCGAACGGGACGACCGGGCCGAAACGGTCGATCAGCGAATTCCAGTGGCGGATGGCGTCCTCGCCTCTTACGGCGATAAACAGGAACTCCCACGGCCCGTACGCTTCGTCGTAATAGTACTCATGGTCGCTCGGCAGCGTGCACAAAAAGCCGCAATGCTTCGGCACCACGTATTCGCGGTCGCCATGACGGATCGTGCCTTGTCCGGACAAGGTGAACTGGAATATCGTGCCTTCGCCGTCTCTCCGTTTCAGGCCGTCATAGCGGTACTCCGTCGAAGTGACGTGCTGCCAGCCGATCCCGCCGAGACGCATGCTTAGCGCGGACGGGGTCATGTAGTGGAATTGAAACGTTTTGCGGCTGCACAACTCGTGAGGGAACATGAAGGAAACCACCCCGATCGTATCGATTTCATCTTATGCACTAGTATAGCAGCAATGAGGAAGTTCGTAAGCGCTTAATTCGAGGCACCCAATATAGAGAAACGATCAAGATTCGGAGGGAATGGAAAGTGGACAAAATGACGTTCATCGGGGCGGGCAGCGTCGCCTTTGCCAAAAATGTGCTAGGGGATTGCATGCTCGTACCGTCGCTGCAGCAGTTCGAATTCGCCCTGTTCGACATCGATGCGGAAAGGCTGAAGGACGCCGAGCGGATGCTGACCCATCTGATCGGCAAGCTGGGCAGCGGCTGCGCCGTCAAGGCGTATGCCGACCGCAAGGAAGCGCTGCGCGGAGCCAAATACATCATCAATACGATTCAGGTGGGCGGTTACGATCCATGCACGATCACCGACTTCGAGGTGCCGAAGAAGTACGGCTTGCGCCAGACGATCGCCGATACGGTTGGGATCGGCGGCATTTTCCGCAATCTGCGCACAATTCCCGTCGTGCTCGGGATCGCCCGCGATATCGAGGAGGTTTGTCCGGACGCGCTGTTCTTCAACTACACGAATCCGATGGCCGTGTTGACGAACGTTATGAACACGTACGGCGGGGTGAAGACGGTCGGGCTGTGCCACAGCGTACAGGTGTGCGCGCCGAGGCTGCTTAAGCACTTGGGCATGGAGGAGCAGGGCGTGCAGTGGAAAATCGCCGGCATCAATCATATGGCGTGGCTGCTCGAAATTACGAAAAACGGCGTGGACTTGTACCCGGAAATTAAACGGCGCGCCGCCCTAAAGCAGCAGGAGAAGCACAGCGACATGGTCCGGTTCGAGCTGATGCAGCGCTTCGGCTATTACATTACCGAATCCTCCGAGCATAACGCCGAGTACCACCCGTATTTCATCAAACGAAGCTACCCGGAGCTGATCGAGAGGTTTAACATTCCGCTGGACGAATATCCGCGCCGGTGCGTATGGGCGATCGACCGGTGGAAAACGATGCGCGGCGAGCTGATAGGCAACGAAGGGCTGACGCATACGCGCTCCCATGAATATATTTCGTACATTCTGGACGCCATTGAAACGGACACTCCGTTCAAATTCGGCGGGAACGTGATGAACACCGGACTGATCGAAAACTTGCCCCGCGAGGCGTGCGTCGAGGTCGCCTGCATCGCCGATTCGAGCGGCGTGACGCCGACGTACGCAGGTGTGCTGCCGCCGCAATGCGCCGCGCTCAACCGGACGAACATCAACACGCAGCTGCTGACGATCGAGGCGGCGATTACGCAAAAGAAGGAGCATATTTATCAGGCGGCCCTGCTCGATCCGCATACGTCGGCGGAACTGTCGATCGACGATATCGTGGCGATGTGCGACGAGCTGATTGAAAGGCACGGGAGCTGGCTGCCGGCTTACCGATAACGGAGGGCGATAGCCCGGAAGACTCGGGAGAGGCGCCTTCCAACGGTACGCCGCATCGTCTTTTTCATGCCGAACATAAAACTCCGTACTCACGAAGAAAGAGGAGGAACCAATGGGCTATTTCAGCATTCAGACAAGCGAACCGTTTGTCGTACATAAGGCGGAGGGGGAGCATTTATGCGCCTTCCCCGCGGCGGCGGCGTTTCGCATCTTGGACAAGGACGGGAGCTCGCGCACGAGACTGTTCGTTTATTTCAGCCAAACGAAGGACGACGCGAACATTCCGCCGTCGGTCGGACTGCGCATGTCGGACGATGGCGGGGATACATGGCCGTATTATCAGTCGCATACGTGGTTTCCGATCTCGCTTGTGCAGCAGCCGGAGGGACGGATCGGCGGTCCGTCGTTCGTGGCGACGATGCTCGGCGGCGATATTTCCAGCGAGCAGACGATTCGCTGGGTGCATTCCGCCGATGGCGGCGCGACCTGGGAGGTGACGGAGGGCAAACTCGTGACGCCCGTTCCGATGAGGTGCATCGTGGCCGGCACAGGCCGGGGCGGCTTCGCCTTCACCTGGGTTTTGAAGATGGAAGACGGTACGCTGGGAGCGGTGCTGTACGGCTACTACGCCAGCGATACGAAATATAGAACGATATGGGCCAAATCGGATGACGGCGGCGTCCATTGGAGCGTCGAGTCCACGGTCGCCTACGATCCCGAAGCCGGGCCCGAAGGCTACTGTGAGCCAACTGTCGCCCGGGTGGCCGACGGCTCGCTGCTGTGCGTCATGCGTATCGGCAGCAACAAGCCGCTATACCAGTCTCGCTCGCACGACGATGGCAGGACGTGGAGCGAGCCGGAGCCGCTGCCGGGACCGACGCCGGAGGAAACGTACAGCGTGCTTCCGGCGCTGCGATCGCTTGGAGATGGCCGGCTGGTGCTGAGCTACGGGAGGCCGGATACGCGTATGCTGCTGTCGGAGGACGGCTCGGGCCGGAGCTGGACGTCGTTTGCGACGACGTACGGCGGGACGACGACCGGCTACACCGGTTTGACCGTGACGGGCGAGAACCGCCTGTTTTTGACGGGAGATACGGGAGCGAACTGGCAGTACGATTTCAAGAGCGGTTTCCCGAGCCCGAACCCGTTTGCAATCTGGGGGAAGCAGGTCGAGATCGCCGAAAGTCTTAAATCCTAATCAGGGGAGGCTGCGAGGATGACGTACGAACCGGGCAACGAGCGGATGAAGCAACGTGTGGGAGCAGAAGCGGGAGGGACGGACGGCGGCATGACGGCGATGAGCCGAAGGGCGATGTTGTCGTCGCTCGGGATTGTGGGAGCGGCATTGGCTGCCGGAAGCGTAATCGGCGGCACGATGAATACGGTGTTCGGCGCGGGAGGGCCGGCGGTTACGGGCGATGTATACGATCGCAAAGGTCCGCCGGATTTGTTGCCTAACGTGTTGATGGATATGAATTACTGCGTGTCCGTGACGATGGCCGAGCTTCGGACGATGGCGGATCCGGATCCCGATTTTACTTATTTCGTCAAGGACGGGAAGCAGGACGGTCCTTTCGTCTACGATCCGGCGGACACAGCATCGGCGGATAACGGCGGGACGGTGCTCGTTTCGGCTTCCGGCGCCCGCTTCAAACGGCTGTATGACGGTTCGCTGAACGTCAAATGGTTTGGGGCAAAGGGCGACGGCGTAAGCGACGATGGTCCGGCGATCCAGCGCGCAATCGATGCCGGCGGGGCGAGAAGCAATATCTATTTCCCGCAGGGGACGTACCGGATCACCCAGTCGCTCGTAATCAGCCAGCCGGAGGTGACGTTTTATTCCGATTTCAAAAGCGAATATACGCCGCGGCTTGTATGCACGACGGCGAACGTATGGATGATTCGGGCAAAGCATTACGCGTTCTGCATGAAAGGGCTGCAGCTCGAAGGCGACGGGAATTTATCGCAAAATCCGTACGTGCCGACCGTTAACGGCATCCTGTACGACCGGTCCGACGGCTCGGGGCAGGAGACGTTGTCCAATCTTGACGGCGACATCCAGTTTTGCGGTTTTTTCAAGCTGAACGAGTGCGTACGCAACGTCGGCCGCAACGTCTTTTTCAATTACAACATTTTCTCGAACAGCGTCAAGGCCGTCATTATCGATCCATACCCGAATGCGGAATGCCGCGGCTACCGCTTCGTGCAGAACCGGTTTCATTCGATGGGGAAAGATTTAAGCCAGCTTGCGCCCGGCGTGGAATCATGGTGCATCGAGATTACGTCGGCGCGGGCATACGGCAACCAGATTATCGGCAATATGGCCGATTTCTGCAAAGGCTTCTTCAAGGGGCCGGTCGACCGCAGCACGATCAACGACAACCAGGCATACAATTCGTTCGGCGACGGCGTCAGGATCGTCAATTTGGACGGTACGACCTCGCTGTTTCAGCAGGGCTACGAGATTAGCAATAACATATTCGTCGGCGCGCAGAATCTGGGCTGGAACAAAACGACGAGCGACAGCACCCAGCAAATGAATTACGGCATCGTGGCGGAAGCGCCGGTGCTTCAAAACGGATTCGTCACGAACAACTTCATTACGTTCTGCAACAAGGACGGCATGTATTTCAACAATTTGAGCGCAGGGGTTGTGCAGGACAACTATATTTTGTCGCCGAACAAACGCGCGGATATCGACGGCTCCCTTTATGCAGGCATCCGCATCGTCACGGGTTCGCAGAATCTCGTCTCGGGCAACATGATTCGCTCTACCGTACCGAACGGGGCTGCTCATAAAAACGGCATCTACAACGGATCGAGCGGCTCCAAGCTGATCGGCAACTTCGGCTTTAATCAGTCCGGCGATTTCGTGGCCAATCTCGCTCCGGATACGACCGACGTCGTCGAGCCGGGAGTGCCGAAGTATGCGGAAACGTACAAGCGGGACAAAGCGGCCGCCACGTTCGGAATGAAAATGTACACGCACAACGCCTCGTCGCAGAAGACGCTGTATGCCGAAGTCGTGGCGATGCAGATGAGCTCGTCGGCGGGAGCGGAGAAGGCGGATTTGCAGTTCAACAGCATGTCGAACGGATCGTTGAAGCCGCTGATGCGAGCCTCGTGGCAAGGCGCGTTGTCCGTCGGCGACCGTACGGGCAAGGAAACGCTGCAAAACGGCTATGTTAACGCCAAGGCGCTAAACGGCGAATATGTATCGCTGCTCCCAAGCGTCGAGGCTTCGATCCCGAACGGCTCGCTGTTCGTCGATGCCACCGACTCCAAGCTGAAGTTCAAGGACGCTTCGGGCGCGGTCATACCGCTCAGCTGAGTCTGAGCACGATACGGTGTAAGCGCGGGTGATGCCGGGAAGTGCCGCCGGACTCTTCGGAAAGAGGGGGACGGGGGCACTTCCCGGCGTTCAGGGGAACCGAAATTTTCCAATTATTCGTTTACAGCCGGAAAGCTGATCTTTATAATAAGGGTGAATGAATGCGGTACGTCGTATCATAATGTGATACGATTCGATTATTCGGGAGGTCAGGCAAACACGATGATAACACGCGATCAATTGCGAATACGCGATCCGTTCGTGCTCGTCGATCCGGAGGCTGGGCTGTATGTTATGTACGGCACGAACGGCATCCGGGGCTTTGACGCGTATACGAGCACGGATCTGGAGAACTGGGACGGGCCGATTCCGGTGTTACGGCCGGAGGAAGGCTTCTGGGCGGACCGCGATTATTGGGCGCCGGAGGTGCATCTGTACCGCGGCCGGTATTATATGCTGGCTTCGCTCAAAGCGGAGGAGGCGTGCCGGGGGACGCAAGTTTTCGTAGCCGATTCGCCGCTTGGTCCATTCCGGCTGTGCGGCGGCGGGCCGGTGACGCCTGGCGATTGGGAATGTCTCGACGGAACGCTGCATATCGACGAGGAGGGCAAGCCGTGGATGGTATTTTGCCACGAATGGCTGCAGGTGCACGATGGCGAAATGTGCGCCGTTCCGCTTGACGAATCGCTGGAGCGGGCCACAGGGGAACCGGTGCTGTTATTCAAGGCGTCGGAGGCGCCCTGGTCCGTCGCACGGCATACGGGCATCGACTACATCACCGACGGGCCGTTCCTGTTCCGCTCCGGCGGGGAGCTGCTGATGATGTGGTCCAGCTTCGGCGCGGACGGATACGCGCTCGGCCTGTCCCGTTCCATATCCGGCAAGCTTGCCGGACCGTGGACCCATGACGAACGGCCGCTGTACGACAAGGACGGCGGGCACGGCATGTTGTTCCGCGACCTGCGCGGCGAGTGGATGCTTACGTACCATACGCCAAACGGGGGTTCGCTGGAGCGGGCGGTATTTGTCCCGTTTGCCGCTATGCGCGCGGGCCTTGCGCCGGAGGGGTGAGCCGGGTTTTGGGGGCAGTGCTGGGTTAGCGCAAAGAGCCCTCGCACCTTGCGAAGGCAAGGCCGAGGGCTACCGGCGGTCCGGTGCCGCTTCAAGCGGCATCAGGCTTAGATTTCCACTTTAATGACGATTTTTTTGACGGGAGCGGGCTTCTCGTCCACGGCTACGCAAGGCGAATGAACGTCCTGCGGAGCGAAAAAGACGAAATAACCTTCGTTCAGCGTGAAGAAGTCGCCGTTTGCCGCAAACAGCGCGTAATCCGACTCTTCGTTGTAGGCGGTCGTTTCTTCGGCCCTTTCGATCGGCGAATGGCCCAGCGTTTCGGCGCCTTCGGCGACGATTTGAATATCGTAGTACTTGCGATGGGCTTCCCAGATGCTGTCCGCCTTCAGCTTCGTATCGTAATGCTGCACATTGGCGAACAAATGGCTGCCGTCAATCTCGTACCTGCCCGGCTCCAGCGTTTTGATATCATGCGTTTGCAAAAATTCGATCGCTTGCTTGAAACGGGGATGCACGCCGGCATATTGCCCGAGATTGGCAATGGAATCAAGAATCACTATGAATCTCTCCTTGGCTATTGATAGGAACAAGTTGAATCGTCACGGAGTACGAGAGCGTTATCATGCTGCGGGGGACTTTTCTAGAACATTGTAGTCGCTGCGTCCAAGCCTGTAAAGATTAGATTTGGGAGATTGGCCCGAGGGAGACGCCCGTGCTTGGCGTTCCAGGACAAGGAGGAGTAACGATGTCGGATTCGGTTGCTATCGGCTCCAGAGTCGAATTGTTTGTGGACAAGACGCTGATTGAGCGAATGAACGGGGTGAGCCTGCAGATAAACCGGCCGGTGCCGAAGGAAGTGGCGCTGACGTTCCCGGAGGCGTGGGAAGGGAAGCATTGCAGCTATTTTACGGTCATTCAGGACGAGCGGAAGGTGCGGCTGTATTATCGCGGCAATTCGGCGGCAGACGATTCGCACGATCAGGTTACTTGTTACGCGGAGAGCGAGGACGGCATTCATTTCGTCAAGCCGGAGCTGGGGCTGGTCGAATTTGGCGGCTCCACGCGCAACAATATCGTGCTGAAGGGCGTGCTTGCCCATAACTTCGCTCCGTTCTACGATCCGTCCGAGCTTGGTGGGGCTACCGGCCGTTACAAGGCGGTGGCGGGCATCGGCACATCGGCGCAAACGATCGGCAACCAATCGCCGCTGTACGCCCTGCGTTCGGATGACGGCATCCGCTGGACGAAACTTCGGGAGGAGCCGGTTATGACGGATGGAGCGTTCGACTCGCAGAACATCGCCTTCTGGGATGAGTCGACCCGGCAATACCGCTGCTACAACCGGTATTTTACGGCCGATCTCGTTCGCGGCGTGCAAAGCGCCGTTTCCCGCGATTTTGTGAACTGGGAACCGCAGCGGCGGAACGAATATGCGGACGGCGTTCCGCTCGAGCATTTTTACACGAACGCGACGATCGTTTGCCCCGGCGCCGAGCATCTGTATTTGTCGTTCCCGATGCGCTTCGTGCCCGGACGGAAAAAAATGCCGTGGCATCGCGAGACCGGCGTGAGCGACGCCGTGTTCATGACGAGCCGGGACGGCTACACGTGGGATCGTACGTTTATGGAAGGCTGGGTGCGCCCCGGACTGGAGGAGCGCAACTGGACCGACCGCAATATGATGACGGCGTACGGCTGCGCCCTAAACGATACCGAGTTTTCGTTTACATCGGGGAGCATTACCGCTTCGACTCGATCCGCCTGCGCCGTTATGCCGTGCGCAAGTATGGATTCGCCTCCGTTCATGCGGATTACGCCGGCGGGGAGCTGCAAACGAAGCCGCTGCTGTTCACCGGCCATAGCCTTAAGCTCAACTACTCGACTTCGGCTGTCGGCTTGATTCAGGTGGAGGCGGCCGACGAGTCGGGCCAAGCGATCGAAGGGTTTTCTTTTGACGATATGGAGCCTTTGTACGGCGATTCGCTCGGGGAAGCGGTGAGATGGAAATCGGGAGCGGGGCTCGAGCGGCTGGAAGGCAGGCCGGTCCGGCTGCGGTTTCGGCTGAAGGATGCCGATCTGTACGCTTTTCAGGTTGTGTAGCGCCGGCGATCGATTCGCTTCATTAGTAAGGACGGAACGGCTGATCTTGCGGATCGCAGCCGGCTCGTCCTTGTTTCTTTTTCACCCGGGTCCGATTGACCCATGCGGGCTCCCGATCCTATAATCGGGCTAACACCTAACTAACGCCTGCAACAACCGCGTACCGGGGGGGAGCTTACTTTTGCGTATCCGCATCTTTAATTACCACACACTGCAACACGGTCATACAGGCAAAAGCGGGGGCATTCACCCTTATTTCGAATTGCTGCATATTACGAAGGGTGAGGCCGACCTGGAATGGATGGGGCTCGAATTCGCCTCTCCTTCGCCGAGCCTGTTTCTGCTGACGCCGAATACGCCCCATCGCCTGATTCGTCCCAAGCCGCCGGTCGGCTTCTGGTATATCGAGATCGACATGGAGGAGGACGAGCCGCTCGTTAGCCTGGAGCAAGCCGTTTCCTGGAATCGGCTGCAGCAATCGCTCGATTATGCGAGCGCCGACATGCGCACCATTCGCAGGATGATTGACGAGCTGATCGACTCGATGGAAAGCGGAAAGGAAAACCGCGCCGATTATGACGAACAGATCTTGCTGCTCGATATAAGGAAAACGGTCCGGCTTATTCAAAACTATTTGCTGAGCGGGCGGACGGCGCAAGCCGAAGAAAACGACCGTTCGGCCCAGGATTTTGTCCGGACGCTCATGCGTTACATGGAAACCAATTACTACGAGCCCGTCGATTTGTCCCTCTTATCGAACCGGGTTCATCTCAATTCGTCATACCTCGTTCGGGCGTTCAAAAGGGAAACGGGCGTGACGCCGATGCAGTATTTGAACAAGCTGAGGCTGAGCGCAGCGATGAGTTATCTTGTGAACACATCGATGGGGATCGAGCAGATCGCCGAAGCGACCGGGTTTAACAGCATTCACTATTTCTCCCGGCTGTTCAAGCGCAAGCACGGGGTCAGCCCGCAGATGTGGAGGACGATGCAGCAAAAGCGCTAATTGGAGCCCGGTCGCGATGCCCGCGCGCGAAGGGAAACGAAATACGAGGTCAGTTTTGTGCAAACGGGAAAAAACAACTATGCAGGAAAGCGGTTTCTCGCGGCGATCGATAGGCATGATTCGGCTAAAGACCCGAACCGTGGCGATCCCTTATGATGAGGTTGTATTTACTACAATGTCATACGGGGGAATCGAAAGTGAAAAAGAACCGTTATACGCCATTGCTCGCCGCGATCGCCTTGCTGGTCGTTGCTGCCGGTTGCGGAGGGAAAACGCCAGCAGCCGAACCGCCGCAAGGCGCGTCCGCAGGGACGGAGAAGCAGGCGCCGCCGCCGCCGCCGGAGCCGGTCAAGCTCACCTTGTATATGCAAAATGCGTTTCCGATCCAGGATCTGATCGTCGAGGCGGTCCGCAAAAAATATCCGCATATTACGCTGGAGCCGCTGCTGCGCCAGAAGGGGCAGCTGCCCGAAGACCTCGTCGCGGCGGGAACGTTTCCGGATTTGATCTATAACAGCACGCCGTGGTACGCCGAATATATCAACTTAAACGTGCTGCAGGATTTGAGCGGGCTGGTCAAGTCGAGCGGCTTCGATGTCAGCAAACTCGATCCGCTTGCGATGGACGCGATCCGGATGTGGGGAGATAAGGGCGAGCTGTACGCGCTGCCGATTTATCGCAACTTTGCCGTGATGTACTACAACAAGGACTTGTTCGACAAGTTCGGCGTACCGTACCCGAAGGACGGAATGACGTGGAAAGACGCTGCGTCGCTTGCGGGCAAGCTGTCCCGGACGGATGGCGGAGTCGTTTACAAGGGGCTGGACGCCAGCGACTCCTATTCGGCCATGTCCCAATTGACGGTGCCGTTCGTCAAGCCGGACGGCAAAGCGAATTTGCAGGACGAGAAATTCGGTATCGCGCTCGACAACCTGAAGACGATCTACACGATTCCGGGAAACAGCCGCGGCAACAATATGACCGACTTTTATAAAGGCACGCTAGCGATGTCCACGTTCTGGAACGTGCTTGGCAACTTCGAGGACTATCACAAAAAAGGAGTGGCGCTTAACTGGGATATGGTGACGATGCCGACGTATGAGCAAGCGCCGGGCCGGTCGTACCAGGTCGATTCGCACAATATGAGCATCTCGTCGCTCAGCAAGCATAAGGAAGCGGCATTCCAGGTGATCGCCTACTTGACCTCGAAGGAGGTCCAGATGGAGATCAGCAAGAACGGCTACGTCTCAAGCCTCGTCGATCCCGAACCGCAGAAAGCGTTCGGCGCCAATCTGGAATCGCTCAAGGGCAAAAACGTCGCGGCGATCTTTAAGCTGCAATCGGCACCGATGTACAAAGTAAACGCCTACGATTCGCTTGTCCGGGCGGAGCTCGCCAAGGCGCTGACCGAAGTGCTGGCGGGCAGCAAAGATATCAATTCGGCGCTTCGCGATGCGAACGACCGGGCGGATAAACAACTCGAGATGCAGAAGAAAAAATAGGCGAGGCGGTTTTCTTGCGGTACGTAACCATTGGATCGGGGAGTGTGAGCGTAAATGGCGGATGCGAGACGGAATCAGGGAGAGCGAACGGAGCCGCAGGCCGGCGAAGGCAAAATGGGCCGCAGGGAGATGCTCGTCGCCTTATCGGCAGCCGGCGCGGCAACGGCGGCGGGAATGCTGTTCGGGGGCGGGGCAAGCGCCTTCGGCGAGGCGCTGCCGGGCCTGACGGTCGGGCAGGACGTATACGGACCGGCTGGCGGCGAATGCTGCGGGAATGTCGCCGTATTCGATAACGTTGCCGAGATGAAGCTGGCAGATCTGAGGGAGAGGACGATCGCCTGCACGGTTTCCTATTATGCGGGCTGGGAGGCGTCGCCCCTCGGGGCTCTAGGAGGAGCCTTCTACGATATCGTCCTCCCGGAGAAATTCAGCGGGACCCCGGATGGTTTCGGCGATCATCTTCTGGCCAGCGGCAGGATCGCTGTCCTGCGCAAGACAGGCGGATTGCTCGCCACCCGTTACGGAGCGAAGGGCGACGACGGTGCGACGGACAGCTACCCCCAGCTTCAGGCGATGGCGCTGCAACTGAAGAAGCAGGGAGGCGGGAGCGCGACGCTGGACTGGGCGGGAGGAGCCTACGGGATCGGGCAGACGATTACGTTGTGGAACAACACGACGTTCGGCGGACCGAACTGGCTCAAGATCATCGCCCAGACCACGTACGATTGCGCTGTCGTTGGGGTGCCCGGAGCGAACCATGTGCATATTACCGAGCTGAAGGTCGATTGCGGTTACGTTCCGGCCCAGGGCGGGCTTTATTTGAGAAGGAACAATGCATCCTGGCATGCCGAAAATATTACGGTGATCCGCGCCGCGCACGACAAGTCCCGTAAAGGCGGACGGGCGGTCACATGCGAAGCGGGCGTCAATCCGGCTCTGTATGGGGCGAGAAAAGCGGTTATCGGCAGCATCATTGCCGTCGATTGCTACATGGGACTGTGTCTGGCCGGGGGGACGAATCAGGAGGATTCCGGGGTGATCGTAAACAGTCTCGTGGCCGAGCGATGCGAAACGGTCGTCGGTTTGTTCGGCAACAGCGCGGGCTATCCGCATCCCGGTGTCAGCATGCAGCATATCGTCCAGAACGTCAGTGCGCGAAATTGCGGGAAATCGGTCACGTACGGCCGGCCTCACGGCTTGTTTGTTTCCGATCGCGGCTCGAACGTCAGGATCGGCCAGTTCTCGATCAGTAACGATCCCGGTTACGGCTCGATCAGCTCCTTGATGATGGGAGACTGGCACAATGTCGTCTTCGACGGCGGAACATTTATCGGGGCTTGCGACCAACTGATCCGGTTTGCGCGTTTTTTCGAAGCGGACGTGATCCGAGACGATGTATTCGCCACTTCAAACTGCGAGTTTCGCGGCATTAAGCATGTCGGCACTTGTACCGATGCGGTTACGGCCAGCTTGGCGGACGACGCGAAGGTGCGGGACACGACCATCGAATTATCGACCGACGCCGTATCATCTCCTGCGATTTTAACTCCGGGGATGGCGGCTAAAACGACGGTGCGTTTCAAGCTCCAGAACCGGACGTATAATACGCGGATCGAAGGACTTGCCGGCGCGATCGGCTCGATCGCCCAGTATGCGGACTATCCGAATACGTCGGTAATTTGCGGCCTCCATGAGCAGCACTGAAAGCGTTTGCGATCCCGAGCGACAATCGGATTCGGTCCTTGTTCTAAGAAACGGGCAAGCGAGAGTTTCACATTGAAAGGCAGATTTATGAAAAAGCGGAGTATTACAAGGAGGGTTATCACAGTGCAAAAACGCATCGTATTTGCATTGGCTATCGTATTGGCTTTTTTACTTGTAGCCGGTTGCGGGGGCGAAAGACAGCCTGCCGCGGAGAATTCTCCAGTTGCGGAGAATCCGCCGAAACCCGTTAAGTTAAAAGTTTTTTTCGCGTCCAACGTTGGTAATGACTATTACAACACGCTGGTGGTCGAGCCGATCAAGAAAACATTTCCGCATATTACGCTGGAATTGATCCCATTCGGCCAGAAGTTGCCCGATCTACTGGCTTCCGGCAACGCGCCGGACCTTATTTTCGACGGGTTGACCAACCTGATCCCTACCCTTGAGCTCGATGTCCCGTTAAGTCTGGACGAACTGGCCAAGCGGAACAAATTCGACTTCTCCAAAATCCAGCCGGAAGTGATAAAGGAAATCCGCTCATACTCCAAGACGGATGAGCTGCTTGCCTGGCCGCAAGCCAATCATTGGTTTGGACTGCACTACAACAAGGACATTTTCGATCTATTCGGAGTTCCCTATCCGAAAGAAGGCAGCACTTGGGAAGAAGTAATGGAATTGGCCGCCAAATTATCCCGAACGTACGAGGGGATCGAATATCGCGGTATAAGTCCGGGCGTTAGTCATAACCGGTTGTCGACTCAACTGTCCGCTCCTTATGCAGAACCAAAAACAGAGAAGTCCATGATCGGCACGCACGAATCCTGGAGGAAGTTGTTCCAAACGTATAAAGATGTTTTCAGCATACCAGGCAATTACCCGAAAGGCGCAGCGTACAACGATGCGGCAAAAGCGTTTATGACGGAGAAGAAATTGGCGATGTATCCCCATCTGCTGATGTTCCCGGACCCCAAGCTAGGCTTCAATATGGGAGTTACTACGTTCCCTTTCTTTAAAGATAAGCCTTGGGTTGGCCCGTCCGGCTTTATAGAAGTGATCGTTATTTCCAAAACGACCAAAAATCCGGACGCGGCGTTCCAGGTCGTGGCCCATTTGACATCGGACGAAGTGCAAACGAGAAATGCGAGATTGGGAATGAATCCTGTCGTAACGAACAGTCAGGCGCAAATGAGCTTGTTCGCCGACCTGCCAGCGGCGAAAGGGACCGACTTGACTCCGTTTTTCAAGATGAAGCATGCGGAATCGTATGGCAAGACGATCTACGATGCGGCAGGCAGCAAAGCGGTTATCAAATATTTGCAGGAATTTATTGACGGAAAGCTCGACCTGAACACCGCGTTGGCCAGAGCAGACGAAGAAACGAACAAGGCGATTGAGGAGCAAAAGAAAAAGTGAACAGAAGTGTTCGGGTTTTGAAAATGAGAGCAAAGTCACATTGATCACAGTGGAGGAGTAAGATGGACAGACCGATTTTGTCACCGTGGAACATGGAGCAGTTGCATGGTTCCCCGCGCATATATCCGTCCGACGTGAAAGCGGCAAACGGCATCCATTCGATTTTTTACGAGGGACTCCCTTTCAAGGGGAAAGAAACGCGTATTTTTGCCCATTACGGGATACCGGAGGCGGCGGAAGGCGAGAAGGTGCCGGCAGTTGTTCTCGTACACGGAGGCGGGGGCACCGCCTATGAAGAGTGGGTCCATTTATGGATGAAGCGAGGATACGCCGCAATTGCCATGGATCTGGAAGGGAACGTCCCCGACAGGTCGCAGGGGGAAACGAAACGGATCGCTCATACGATGCCGGGTCCTTCTCGAGAGGGCATTTACTTGGATTGCGATCAGCCTGTCGAGGAGCAGTGGATGTTTCATGCCGCAGCCGATGTCATGCTGGCCCATTCTTTTTTGCGCACCCTTCCTCTTGTAGACATGAACCGGATCGGAATAACCGGAATTTCGTGGGGCGGCATCGTCACCAGTCTTGTCGCCGGAATCGACAGCCGGTTCGCCTTCGCCATTCCCGTATACGGGTGCGGCTTTCTGTACGAAGCCGACAATGAATGGGGCCGGCGATTCGTCGATATGGGAGAAGCAAGCGCCGAATCCGTCAAACGGTTGACTGAGCCTTCCGCCTATTTCTCCCGTGTGGCGATGCCGATGCTGTGGGTGAATTGGCTCTACGATCCCTGTTTCGGGATGAACATTTTCAGCAAATCGTATCATCACGCCAAAAATGAAATCGAACAGTCCGGCATGTGCATATATCCCCATCTCGGACATTCACACCCGCTCGGCTGGAAGCCGGACGAAATTTATACATTCGCGGATAGTATCGTCCAGGGCGGCAAACCTTTGCTGCGCCTTGGCAAACCCATGGAACAGGACGGAGCCGTTTCTGTCGCCCTCGATTCTACTGACGGAAATGAAGCGATCCATGCAGAACTGATCTATACGCAGAACTGCGACAACTGGCAGCAATGCGAATGGGCAACTACCGATTGTACGCTCGATCGGTCGGGCCATCGCGTCCATCTTCGCCTTCCGCAGGATGCCAAAGCTTACATTATTAACGTTCGCGATTCATATGGACATACGACCAGCACTCCTGTCGTCGTACGGTGATCTAGCAGGCCACGCCGATTCCGGAACTTTACCGTTCAGGTAGTGCAACCGTTGACAGGAACATGACTGAATAGACGCTATCGGAGCCTCCGTACTTTCCGGCCCCGACGGCACACAGTCTACTCTGCTCTGTCGGACCGTTATATAGCAGATGGGCAATTTTTTTTGCAGCCTTAGCCTACATGCGAGCCAGGCTTGACATGGAGCCTCTATGGGCATGATTCCTTGTGATCGGGCGATAACCTTGTAAACTCGTATCGCCAAAGACAATTTAGCCTATCATGCCCGCCCCTCCATATAAAGCCTTCCCGAGTTACTTTTGCTTTCCGAAGAAGCCAAACCCATTCAAGAAAAGAAAAAGACGAAGGGCAGGGCCAGGGCCAGGTGTGTGGGTTTAGCCGAGGGGAATCGGCGCGATTGATTTCGGCAGCCTTTCTAACGTTCGAAGTGTAATTACCAATACTATTGCTGGCAAATATTATCTGTTGCTGCACGGCCGAAACGGGGAATGTCGCGGTTTTGGCCGAATTTTATTTCTATTTGTTCTGTTTCGTATTTACAGACTGATCTTTAGAAGCTATAATGAAACCATTCATTGTATCAATAATACACGATGTAACATAATAAGACACAAATGATTTTTGACGTTTAGAATATAGCTTATGAATTTTGCCGAATTCTTCGAGTAAAGAGGGATTCCGCCGTTTGCTAACGGGATTGAAAGCGCTTTATATACTCCGTTTTGGAATACTTATTAGGCGAAATGAGCTCGTTGGCAGGCAATAACATATCTGCTTTTCGGAAAGGAGGTGATGCTGCGCGTTTGGTGGAAGCTCTGTTCGGTTGTGCTTTTGTTGGCTTATAACTGTAGGAAGTGCTTCATCTATTGCAGGGAGGTCATGTTTCATGAATAGGGTTCGGTATGGCTGCACTACTTGGCTTCACAATAATGGAATATAAATAAGAGGAGTGGAAACCATGCAAAGATTAGAACCGATCGAACATATCGAGATATATAAGGATAAGAAGTATAACAGTTTTTTTCCGAGCGTCGTCAAACGTCCTGACGGCCAGATCGTCCTCGGATTTCGTCAAGCTCCGGACAGACGACGCAACGAAGCGAGAATATCCCATATCGACCCCTCGTCCCGGGCGATGATAATCGGATCGGCGGACGGAATAACGTGGGAGCCGGAGCCGAATGTGCTGTACGACGATTATTTCTGCGGGGTGCAGGACCCTTGCTTGAACCAATTGCGCGACGGAACGCTGTTCGCCACATTTTTTATGTGGAAAGTGCTCGAGCAGGAAGATACGGGGGAGAAGCGGGACGGCGATAAGTTGATTTTCGGGAAGTGGGTCGGCAGACTTAAAAACGCCCATTCGATTCGCTCGACGGATGGCGGACAGACGTGGGATCAGCCGATTCCGATTCCTTTTGCCGGAGCGATTCGCGGCAATAGCGTGGAACTGGACGACGGAGCTATCTTAACCCCGCTCTACAGTCTCGATACCACGCACGTTCATATCGTCCGAACTGAAGACAGAGGAACTACTTGGACCGCTCACGCCGTAATCGAGTCGTGTGACGGGTATTCGTTCGAGGAGCCAAACTTGTACCGGACCCCTTCGGGGAAACTGGTAGCGTTCATTCGAACGCGCAATGTGAACGTCCAGGCGACCAAGGAGACACCGCGTTCTCCTCTATATACATCCGAATCTGTCGACGGAGGGCTAACTTGGAGCCGACCGGTCAAACGTCCGTATTATTCCCCGACCCCGTTCCATGCGCTTACACTGGACAGCGGCCATCTGGTGATTTCCTACGGTTATCGGAACTCGCCTTTCGGGATTGGCACGATCGTGCTCGACGCCGAATGCGAACGGTGGGAGGAAGCACAGGAAACCGTTCTGAGGGAGGATGGGCTGTCGCTCGATATCGGATACCCGACCGCCGTACAGCTGGACGACGGCCGCGTGCTGGTGACGTATTATTATTACGACGATACCGACGTCTGCCGGTATATTGCTGGAACCGTGTGTAAACTTGTATAGGAAACTACGCTCATAAAAACGGCAGCCCGAACCTTAAACAAGGAACGGACTGCCGCTTTATTTTCTTTAATTATCAAAACAAGTGACCTCGAACAGGATTCCGCCCAGTGCTGTGAAGTACAGAGTGTATCCGCCTCTCATCATTTTAGGAGGATCGGATGCAATTCCGGATGCGATAAGCTTCTTATGGAACTCGTTAACCTCGGTTACCGTGTCGACATAGAAACCCAGATGGAAATCCTTCGGATAGCGATAATTTTCATTCGGGTTAGCCTGCATGCTGCTAAGAACTAAAGTAAATCCATGACCGTCATCCATAACGGCAATGACAGCTCCTTTTTGTTCGATAAGCCGAAAGCCCAGTAAGCTTTGAAAAAATACAATCGCTTCGGATAAATCAAGAACGCACAGGTTCAGGTGGTTGAGTTTCATTATAAATCCACGACTCCTTAAGAAGGAAACGTCGCTACATGACGACGCTTCGAATTTAATCTAATGATGTTAGAATAATCTAATGATTTTAGAATAATCTAACGTCATTAGATTGTCAAGTCATGATATACTTCAAGTGATAGAGGTGATCATTGTGGCAAGACGACGAATGTATATGCAACGGCCAGATGGACAAAACGAAGAAATCGGTTTAGCTCATGTGCCGCTTGATCGGGAGCGGATCCTTGGAACCGCTCTAGAGGTGTTAAATGAGGTTGGGTTAAAAGAGCTCAGCATGAGAAAAATAGCGGATCGATTACAGGTGAAGACAGCTTCTTTATACTATCATGTCAAAGACAAAGAAGAATTAATGCAGCTTCTTTCGGATCGAATATGCAGAGGAATGGCTTGGCCAGAACCGTCCTTGGGTTGGCAAGAGCAAATTTACCAGTGGGCGGAGCAATTAAGAAAGATTCTTCTTTCCCATAGAGATGCAGTAGAGTTGTTTCATCAAGCGATTGCGAAAGGCTCAGAAAGACTCGCTCAGATCGAAAACTTGTATCACCTGCTTGTTCGCGCGGGCTTCCCGGACCCCCACATTCCATGGATCGCATCCATACTGAAAAATTATGTGTTTGGTTTTGCAGCCGAGAATGCTCGGCTTTTGGCTATAGCCAATAACCAACACGATTCTTATGAAAACATGAGCGAGCATTATGAGCAGTTTTATGGACAGCTGCCAAAGGAGAAATTCCCGAATATGATTCGCTTGGCTCCCTACACGACTAGAACCGATTGGGAAAAAGAATTTCATTTCGGTTTGAGCGTGTTAATCGACGGTTTAACGGGTAAGCTTTAGCAGGCAAGGCTGCTGGAGAGAATCGGGCGGTCGAGGCTGTTCATAGGAAATAAATTTTACGTCTAACGAGTGAAGCTTCCTTATGACGCTTCAAAGGCCGCCTAAATAAAAAGAACGTTCCTGACCGCAAATCATGCAGGAGCGTTCTTTCGGCATTTACAAGTAAAGCAAGCAATCGTCATCTTCAATATGTTTCTCCCAGGCGGAAGTAATGATGCCGAGATCTTTCGTACCCAGAGCATCAACCAGTGCCCTATGATCGTTCGGTACCCTGGACAAATCCGTAAAGTGAAGTGTGTTTTTCATAAAATGCAGCCGCAGTCGGTTGACGATGCCAAGCCATATTTGCTGGGTATACGAGGACTCCGTCCATAGGATAATGTGTTCATGGAACTGAATGTCCTCCTCCACGAGTCCGGCAATGTCGTTATCGGCCGCATGCCGGTCCATTCGGGCGATAGCCTCGTTCAGCGTATCAAAGAAATGACTGTCGTACCGATCCAAATTATATTTGATGGAATACAGCTCCAGCTTAAGGCGAATCGGAATAAGCATATCGACGATTTCTTCTTTCGTGACGTCGGCAACGACAGTTTCCTTATATGGAAGACAAGTTACAAGTCCCATCGCTTCCAAATCCCGCAATGCTTCGCGGATCGGACCGCGGCTGATGCCCATCTGCTCGGAGATTTCCTGCTCCTTGAGCTTTTCCCCGGGCTTCAGGCTGCCTTGGATGATCGCATCGCGTATATCGGCTGCTACTTTTTGGCGAAGCGATAAGTTTTCTTGGCTTTTGAATTGAAATTTACTCATTGCGTTCTCCTAAGTGATGCTAAATTTTGTCTCACGTCTATAGTATATCGTACTCCCTATAAAATTCAACAGAAACCAATTGATAGTCGATTGTTGACAATAAAGCGACGGAATCGTATGATTGGAAAGAAGCTCTTATTCATTAGGGAAAGGCTGATTAGGCGATGAATGTACTGGCAATTTGTGCACATCCGGACGATGCTGAAATATGTTGCGGCGGTACGCTTGCCAAATTCGCACGAAGAGGCGATCAAGTAGCTATCGCGGTAGTCACGAATGGAGAGGTCGGTTCGCCCACGCTGCCTACTGGCGAAATCGCCCGAATCCGCCAAGCGGAAGCCCAAGCGGCGGCCGATATTATCGGCGCTGAGTTGATCTGGATGGGATTTCGCGATGAGTTTTTGTTCGATACGGAGCAAACGAGGCTGGCCTTCATCGATGCGATGCGGCGGGTACGTGCCGATCTCGTATTGACTCATTGGCCGGGCGATCTGTACAATCCGGATCATACGATAACGGGCCAGATCGCCAATGATGTGGCGATTATGACTACCGTGCCGAACATTAAAACCGCTCACTCGCCCTCAGCGAGAATTCCGATCGTCTATTTCTTCGAAAGCATGGCCGGTCTCGGATTTTTGCCGGAAGAGTACGTTGATATTACGGAAACGTTCCAGGTCAAGCGAAGCATGCTGGAGAAGCATGAAAGCCAGGTAGGGGATTGGTTGAAGGATCAATACGGCTCCAATGCGCTGGACATGATAGATGTCATCTCGCGCTTTCGCGGTATTCAGTGCGGCGTACGTTACGCGGAGGGGTTCATCCGAGCCAAAGCTTATCCGCGCAACATTACTGGCAGTCTGCTTCCTTAAAGGCAAGGGATCAGGCTAAAGAAGGGCGGGTACATAGTGAATCGCTTTAAGGACAAAACTGTCGTCATTACGGGCGGCGCTACCGGAATCGGCCGTGCAGCAGCGAAGAAATTCGCCGTGGAAGGCGCTCGCGTAGTTATAGCCGGCCCGAATTCTGCAGCGGGAGAGAGCGCGCTGCGAGAGCTAAGCGGTTCGAGTCGCAGCCATTTGTTCTTCAAGACTGACGTGACCCGGGAGGAAGAGGTGCGCCTGCTTGTGGAGCAAACGATAGAGAGCACCGGACGCATCGATGTGCTTGTGAACAATGCGGCTATCTTCTATGAGAGTGGCTACTTGCTGGAAACGACATCGCGTTGGCGTCAAGTATTCGACGTCATCGTGGATGGCGCTTACTTGTGCTCTCGATACGTTGCTAACGCCATGATCGCGAACGGGAACGGAGGTGCAATCGTAAATGTATCTTCCATTAACGGCAGTCGTGCGCTGGACAAATCGAGTCATTACAATGCGGCTAAAGGCGCGCTCGATCAACTGACCCGCTGCACCGCGCTGGAGTTGTCGCCTTACGGAATTCGCGTAAACGGCGTCGCCCCGGGCTTCGTCGATGCCGGGCTGTCCATCGTCAGCGGGGTTAATGAGCTGGAAACCGAGAAGTTCCGTTCCTTATACGTGGAACAAAGGAGAATTCCGCTGGCCCGACCGGGAAGAGCGGACGAGGTAGCGGAGGTTATCGCGTTTCTCGCCTCCGACCAAGCCTCGTACATCCAAGGCGCGATAATCCCGGTCGACGGCGGCTTGTCCGTTACTTTCTGAGGATAGAGGGTTATAACGAAGATGGAAACGATGAGAGCGCTTGTATATGAAAACCCGAAGGTTTTGAATGTACGACATGTTCCGATCCCCGAGCCCGGGGAGGGGGAGCTTCTTATCCGCGTCAGGCGGGTCGGCATATGCGGTTCGGAGTTGAGCGGTTATTTGGGCCACAGTTCTTTGCGCAAGCCTCCACTCATCATGGGGCATGAATTTGCCGGAACAATCGCCGGGCTAGGCCGCCAAGCGGATAAGTTCCGAATCGGCGAGCGCGTAACGGCGAATCCTCTCCACTCCTGCAGAAGCTGTGACATGTGCGTCGGCGGCAGCGCCCAGCTATGTGCGGAACGCAAGCTTGTCGGCGCGCATGTGCAGGGGGCGTTTGCAGAATACGTCGTTGTGTCCGAAGCCAATGTATTTCCGATCCCGGAATCCGTTTCGTTCGAAGAAGCGGCTTATGCGGAGCCTTTCGCATGCGCGGTCCATGTATGCCGGTTGTCGGGGCTGTCCGCTAACGATCGCGTCTTGATTGTTGGCGCAGGACCGATCGGACTATGCGTTCTTGCATCGGCGCAAGCAATGGGCTTACACGATATCGTCGTGATGGACCTGAATCCCGAGCGGCTGCGGATCGTACGGGAGTTGGGCGGTGTAGCCGTAAGCAATCAGCAGGAATTGGACCAGGCTCGGCCGAAACCGGGGTTTGACGTTGCGGTGGATGCTGTCGGTGCACAGACGACCCGACTCCGATGTATAGAGTCGGTCCGAAGAGGAGGGCGCGTCGTCTTCAGCGGTTTGCATGAGGCAGACGCTTCTTTGCCGGTTAATACCATAATCCGGGAGGAGCTGAAGCTTGTCGGCGCATTTGCCTATACTCCGGAAGATTTTGCGACAGCGCTATCCCGCATCACAGGTGGTACATGCAGTCTGCTGCCCTGGACGGCGCTGGAACCGCTGGAGCAGGGGGAGGCATGTTTCGAGAAGCTCATTCGCGGTCCCGGCTCCATTGCGAAAATTATGTTAGTGGTATAGGCGTTAACGGAATACACAACAGGCATGCTTCAGTCGATTTGCATCGATGGAAGCACGCCTGTTTGTTTTGTTCCCGCAGAGACGCTAACTCCGTGCTTGACCTAAATAAGAAGGGAATATAATACAATTATAATTGTTGACAACCAACAGTTATCAATTTACTATAGACCTAGCGATGCAAGAAAGGAGAACGAGTGATTAGGCCCTAACCTGAAACTTGTTTCTTGCCAAATTTTATTTTTTATTACGGGGTGACTTCATTGAAAATTACCGAAGTGGAAACGATTTACTTGCGCCTATCCGAGCTGGATGCCTCGCGCTGCGACGGAACCCAGGATACGCTGCTCATTCGTATCCATACCGACGAGGGTTTTATCGGCGTAGGCGAGGTCGACTCCGTTCCTCAAGTAGCGAAAGCTATCGTGGAAGCGCCTCCATCGCATTCCATCGCGGCAGGCCTGAAGCATTTGCTGATCGGAGAAAATCCGTTTGAAATCGAGAGGTTATGGGACAAAATGTACCGCGGCACGTTATATTTCGGCCGAACGGGACCGGCTCTCCATGCTATCAGCGGCGTTGACATTGCGCTGTGGGATATCGCCGGGCAAGTTTGCGGCCGTCCCGTCAGTGAAATGCTCGGCGGCACGTTCCGCAGGAAAATAAAAGCGTATGCCAGTGCCCTTATGCCCGAAACGCCGCTTGAAGCCGGACGGCTCGCGGAACAATTTGCAAAGCAAGGCTATTTGGCTGCCAAGTTCGGCTGGGGACCGATCGGGCGCGACCCGAAGCTGGACGAGGAACTTGTCAGGACGATCCGTTCGGCAATTGGGGATCGGATGGATATTATGATCGATGCAGGTTTGGCCTGGGATCTCAAGGGAGCGCTGAGAATGGCGGGCGTATACGAGAAATATGGCGTGTACTGGCTGGAAGAACCGCTGCATTCCAACGACATAGCCGGGTATCGGGAACTCGCGAGCCGCACGAACCTCTTCATAGCCGGAGGGGAACAGGAAAGCGGGCGGCTTGCCTTCGCGCGGCTGCTGGATGAGGGGCAGCTTGATATCATACAGCCGGATCTTGCCCGCTGCGGAGGCTTGACCGAAGGGAAGAAGATCGCCTACATGGCCTACGACCGGCACAAAAAAGTCGTTCCCCATGCGTTCAAAACCGGCGTCCTTCTGGCCGCCAGCACCCATTTTACCGCCGCGATACCGAACGGATTTCTGCTCGAATACACGATGTCCGATTCCCCGCTGGCGAGAGACTTGACGGAGACGCCGATTGAGTTCAAGGACGGATACGTAATCCTTCCGGAAGACCGACCGGGACTGGGAGTCAAGCTGAATCAGCGGATTGTGGAGCAATACCGGGTAGGATGATAACGGCGGGAAGCATGAAGAAAGGGAGGAGAACCAATGAAAGAAGGGAAAGCGGTTTCTATCATCTTGGACACGGACATAGAAACGGATAGCGATGATGTAGGCGCTGTAGCCGTTCTTCATGCCTTGGCGGATCAGGGAGAGGCGAACATTTTGGGCATGATCTGCAGTTCTCCGCTGGAATGGGAAGCACCTTGTCTGCAGGCGCTTAATACCTTTTATAACCGCCCTCTTATTCCGATTGGAACACTAAAAGTTAAGGACCAGGATTCGGATTCGAATCTTCTCCCCTACCTGGATCATGTCAGGCGAATGCATCCGCAGCGCATGTATAATCGGTATATTTCGCAGCATTACCCCAATACCTTGCGAAGCGGCCGCAATGCTCCTGACAGCACCCAGGTTTATCGCAAACTATTGTCCGCGCAGCCCGATCGAAGTGTAACGATTTGCGCAGTTGGCTTTTTAGGACCGTTATCCCGACTTTTGCAATCCGGACCGGATGAATGGAGTGAAATGAATGGAACCGAATTGGTGCGGCGCAAGGTCAACTTGCTGGTCAGCATGGCGATCGCAACTTTTCCCGAAGGGAAGGACCGGTTCAATTGGAAAATGGACCCCGAATCCGCTGAACAAGTGCTCAGTCATTGGCCAACCCCGATTGCGGTCAGCGAGTACGGCGATCACATATGGACCGGATCGCGTCTTTGCCTGGAACTGGATGAACAGCATCCTGTCCGTACGGCTTATAAATTATATTTGGACGGGGAGGGGAAGAGCCGTTCCAGCTGGGATCAGGTTGCGGTCCTGTATGCGGTGAGAGGTACGGGAGACGTTTTTACTGAAAAAACAGGGTACAAAATCAAATACGATGCCGGAACTGGTATGCACCATTGGCATAGCCATGACGAAGGAAGCGGAGATATTTATATAAAACCGACGCTATCCTCGGAAGAAATGGCGCTCAGAATCGAGAATCTGATGATTGCTGCTAAAGGACCTGCCGTCAATGATTAATGTTCGCCCAAATGGCGAAATGTTCATGAACTGGTTATTGCGATGCGGCAACACCTATACGAGTGGATGATACAGAGAAACCGTCGTACCGCAGTTCGAAAATTGGGAGGTTTTTAACATGTGGAAACGGTGGTATGTTGTACCCCTGATAACGATGTTGGCTTTGACAGCGTGTTCGAGCAAGGATGGAGGAGGAGCCCAGAAAAGCACGGATCCGGTTAAATTGTTGCTGACTTCCGAAGTGGGAGGAGCTGCGAAAACGATTGACGATTTATTTGCGAATGCAATTCGTAAGAAATTCCCTGATTATGAATTTACCTATCTCCCTGGATCGACTAAAGGTCAGTCCATCTCAGAACAAATTGCCCAAGGCAATAAAATGGACTACTTGTATTCCTTTGACGTAGAAATTTTCTGGATGATGAAAAAATATGGTCTCCAGTTTGACATGACCCCACTAATTAAAAAGCATAAACTGGATTTGACTCAATTTACACCAGGTATTATCGAAGGCTTGCGCGCATCAAGCGGCGGAGAGCTGTATGCATTGCCGCTTTATGATCAGGTATTTGTTTTATTTTACAATAAAGGGATATTCGATAAATTCGGTGTTCCTTACCCGCGAGACGGGATGACTTGGGATGAAACATTGGCTATTGCTCGCAACCTGACCAGAGAAGAGGACGGAACCCGGTACTTAGGATTCTGGGCGCATCCATTACTGTTCAGTTCCAACCAGCTATCGCTGCCATTGGCCGACTTCAAGACAGAAGCTCCGACATTTCTTAATGACACATGGAAGAAACTATTGGATACTTATTTCATTCAACCGGCCCGGAGCCAAACGTATCAAACATTTGTGAAGGAAAAAGGTCTTCCTTCGGTAGGAAGGGACTTTGGAGGAGGGACGCCGCAGCTTGCCATGATGGCGATGTATCAATCCTTTTCTGCTGAGATTCCCGACCAACTGAGCACTATTGACTGGGATTTCGTTTCTTTGCCTACTTTTTCCGATAAGCCCGGTACGGGAGCACAGCCGGTTTCCGTTGTAATGGGACTGACTTCTATGAGCAAAAATCCCGATGAAGCGATGGAAGTACTCAAATTTCTCGTATCCGAGGAAATGCAGACGTCATTCGCGGAAAGAGGAATGATGACTGTTTTAAAAAATGATAAAGTGAAAAGCGCGCTGGGTAAGAAGACACCCTATCCGAACAAGAATTGGGCCTCTGCCTATTACAATAAAAATGCACCAACTGCACCGGTAACTAGAGACTGGAACGATCTTTATGGTTCCATGAATTCTACGATCCTTCCGATGATCAAAGGGGAAGAGGATATGAATACGTTGTTGCGCAGGGCGCAAGAACTTGCCACTAAGGCGGTTGCTGAAAGGAAAGCTTCGGATAAATGAGATCGCTTGAATAAGTTTCTTAAACGTTCGAGAGGAGCGCCATTCCAATGATCCGACATATTGCTATTGAGTGGAAACAAGATCAGGTAGAAGGCCGAATTCACGTTATTGGCGGGAAATTGGCAGCTGGTTCCATAGTTAAAGGCAAAGGGGGGCTACACGGGAATGAATTTTCCATCCATAGTGACGGTCCCTCCAGGCTGGAGCTTCATATCGAAATGAATGAAACGGTTGAGAAAGTGGTGGTAACGCTCGCTACGGCGTCTCATCCTTTCAGCTTCTTCCTGAGCGATGTTCAATCCCGCTATCCCATCTACATTCCGGCTTATAAAGTAATTGTGACGGAAGGCGGAGATGAGCGATCCTACGATCAAATCGCACAATACATTCAGGCAAGGGGCCTGCTCACTAATTTGCAAAAATGGAATATGGAACCGGAAGAAAGTTATGCTGAAGCAGCCCTACATACACGCAGCCTTCCTTCCCAAACCTGGCTCGGATTGTCCCGGGATATGAGGATTTTTAGCACTGGATTTCGCGGGGTAGGAGGGGAAGAGAAGCTTTGGGACTGGGTTCAGCCTCGCTTTCACGGGTTTGAAGTTCCGCTTCCGGATAACAATAACAAACCCGTGCGCTATCATTTTTTGCTAGGGCGGGGCATCGGCTGCGAGGAGAACGTTTCGAGACGGCTGGAGGATGGTTCTCTGCCTATACTGCGTGCGGAAATTGTGGACAACGATATTCAATATCACTGCACTTCGTTTGTTTCTTACGAACAGAGTCCGCTTACGGAGCAGACGGTGAAAGGAACGCATTATTTAATCGCTGACGGTTACGGGCACGGGCATATGTTAACCGAGGAACAAAAGAAGAAACGTGAGGAACTGCTTGCGAAGGAAATGAATGATGAGGAAATGACCGTATTTTATTTCCGGGCCGAAGCGGTGAATACGGCCGATGTGCCGCGGTATGCTTGGTTTCGAAATGTGATGCCGAATGCATACGTATTAAACAATACACAAAATTATACATTTGATGGCCAAAGCGGTTTTACGATGTACTCTGCTGAAAGAATATGTGCGGTATCCAAATTAGATGGACGACCCTTATATGCTGAGGAAACGGCTGTAATCATTTTGCCGGGTGAAACGGTAACCTTTGAATTTTATATACCTCATCGCCCGATTCCAGCGGAGCGGGCAGAGCGTTTGATTCAGCAAAATTTCGAACACCGGCTGGAAGAGTGCCGACAATATTGGCAGAAGAAGCTGTCTGCCGGTGCACAGATCCATTTACCGGAAAAACGTTTGGATGAGATGGTCAAAGCCGGGCTGCTGCATCTGGAACTGGTAGCTTACGGTCTTGAACCAGCCGGCACGATTGTACCTACAATCGGAGTATATACGGCAATTGGCTCCGAAAGTTCGCCTATTATTCAGTTTATCGATTCGATGGGGAGGGCGGAGACAGCCAAACGATCCCTGATGTACTTTCTCGATAAACAGCACGAGGACGGTTTCATCCAGAATTTCGGAGGGTATATGCTGGAGACGGGAGCGGCGTTGTGGAGTATTGGCGAACATTATCGGTATACGAGAGATGAACAATGGATTGATGAAATCAAACCGCATTTGTTGAAAGCGTATGAGTACTTGATGGCATGGAGAAAACGGAATCAGAAGGAAGAACTGCGGGGCAAGGGATATGGCATGCTGGAAGGGAAGACAGCTGATCCGGAGGATCCGTTCCGCTCCTTCATGCTCAATGGATATGCTTACATTGGCATCATTCGCTTGGCTGAAATGCTGGCTTATGGTGATCCGGGATTGTCCGAAACGATTCGCGCTGAAGCGGAAGCGCTCAGAGCTGATATTCGCACAGGGTTGCTTGAAGCGATGTCCAGATCACCGGTTGTGCCGCTCGCTGACGGCAGTTGGGTTCCGACTGTGCCGCCATGGGTAGAACACCGCGGACCGTTAAGTCTGTACGCTGAGGGGGGGAGATGGTTGACTCACGGTTCGGTAGCGGCGCGCGATTCGCTTTTGGGACCGCTGTACCTCGTCATGCAGGAAGTGGTACAACCGGACGAAGAAGCTGCCGACTTCATGCTTTATTTCCACAGCGAGCTGATGTGTATGCGAAATGTTGCGTTAAGCCAGCCCTATTACAGTATTCATCCGTTCGTGCATCTAATGCGCGGAGAAGTAAAGCCTTTCCTGAAGGCGTACTACAATGGCTTTTCGGGATTGGCCGATCGCGAAACCTATACGTTCTGGGAACATTACTTTCACGCGAGTCCGCACAAAACACATGAAGAAGGATGGTTCCTCATGCAGACACGGAAGATGCTGTATATGGAGGAGGGACAGGAGCTTAAGCTGTTACCGGGAATTCCGCGAGTGTGGTTAGAGCACGGTAAACAAATTGAGCTGCAGAACGTTGCCAGTTATTTTGGTTTATTTTCGCTTAAGGTCGAATCTCTATTGGAGAAAGGCATCATTCGAGTGACTTTGCAATGTGATCCCGATCGATTACCGCAAACTATTCTTTTGCGTCTACCGCATCCCGATGGACGAAGACCGCGTGAAGTTATCGGCGGAACGTATGAAGCGGATAAAGAATCAGTGCGGATTGACCCATTGCATGGTGAAGTTACGATTCGTTTACAATTTTGATTTTAAGTATAGTGTAACATTACAGGGGATTTGAATCTTTGTGCAGATTCAGACCCCTTTTGTTGTACGGCTAATAAATGTGATTTACGTAGATGCTATAATAAGAAAGAAGTAGGCTATAGTTATAAATAGGATAACAGACAGGAGATAGATACGATGATAAAAGGCTTCGGAGGAATATTCTGGAGAACCAAAAATCTTGAAGTCACTAAAAAATGGTACAGTGAAGTGCTGCAGATTGAAATCGAAAATTGGAACGGGACTGTGATAAAACCCCAATCAGGCAATGAGACTATCTTTTCTTTTTTTGCCGACAATGACAGTTATTTTCCAACAGAACAACAAGTAATGTTAAATTTCCAAGTAGATAATTTAGACGAAACGATTAAGCATCTTGAACGGATTGGTGTGCCTCTTGCAAAGAAAAAAGAGAGTAGCGAATTTGGAAAGTTTATTTGGATCGAAGATCCTGAAGGTCGACTGATTGAGCTTTGGGAGAAATAACGAGCTTGGTTTTATGGGAGATGAAGAAATGGAGCAGGCCCGGCGTGCCAGAAATGTAGCGGTATTCCTATTTGAACAGGTGGAGCCTTTGGATTTTGCAGGACCCTTTGAAGTTTTTCTTTCAGGAAGTAATGAGGGTCAAGATTTCAACGTGTACACTGTGGCGGCAAATAACTGTCCGGTAAAAGCGCTGGGAGGCTTAAGTATCAATCCAGCTTATACGATCGCTGATTGCCCTAAGCCTGATATATTGGTGATACCCGGAGGCTGGGGTTCAAGAAAAGAAATGAACAATGATACCATTACGAACTGGATTCGAGGAATATCCAATGATATTGAAGTTATCCTTTCGGTTTGTACTGGAGCCTTAATTTTAGCAAAAGCCAATTTATTAGATGGGTTAAAAGTTACAACCAATCGATTGGCTATCCATGAATTAAGGGAGATTGTGCCTGCTTCCACCGAAATAGTAGAAGCAGCTCGCTATGTTGATAATGGGAAGATCATTTTATCAGCAGGGGTATCCGCAGGTATGGATGCTGCGTTGTATGTTATAGAAAAATTACTTGGCATAGATAGAGCTATAGAAGCTGCAACTATTATGGAGTATGACTGGCGAAGAGATTGAAGTAACGAAGACGATAGCTTGATTGTTAAACAACGGCAGCCGGCCAAAATGTTCGGCTGCCGTCGTTGCGCTAACGAAAGTAATGTACGAACAATAATGAGGCCTAGTTATCATTTATTTATCAGCCAATTTGTATTGGTCCTAATTCCAATTTTATGAAATAATTTGTCATACAAAGAGGGTGTATAACGGGAGGGATTAAGAAATCGAGACCTATTGGAATCACAATACTGCATTTCACGAAGAATTAGTAGCAGATGCCAAAACACGCGGCGGACGAGTGCTGGACATTGGATGTGGTGACGGATTACTACTCCAACACCTCGCGCCTTTCGCTCAAAAAGTAGTGGGAATTGACCCTGACGCGAAAGTTATTTTGCGTGCACATTCGCGACTGGCTGAGGCATCCAATGTATCGCTCGTAACCGGCGACTTCCTCGCCATGCCAATCCCGTCTCAAGAGGAATGTTATTCTACGGTCATCTGTGTAGCGACTTTGCACCATATGGAATTGAGAAGCGCACTGCTTAAAATGCGCCAAGTGCTTGCGCCTGGCGGTCGGCTCCTCATCGTAGGTTTAGCAGCTGACAAGTCTATTATGGATTTTATCATCTCCGGACTTCTTGTTCTCCCAATCCGGGTGATGGACAGACTTCATGGCGGAATGCGAGATCCTGGTGTTCGCATTGCAGAGCCTAAAGAGTCATTATTTGAAATTCGCCAAGTGGCTCATGAGGTATTGCCAGGGGCCACAATCCGACGCCGCTTTTATTACCGATATGTATTATTATGGAACAAACCGAAGGGCGAAGTGCAGTAGCGTGTAAACTGTGCGAATGAGTGTCACTGTTCAGAGTTGGGTTAGTTATAATAAATTTTTCTCTATGTTGGGGAAAATCTTCATGTTATGATTGCTTTGCTGTAAAAAATAAATCGTACGAGGTGAGGACAAATGAAAACAAAAAAATATATGTCCTATCCTCATGCTGCTTTTTAGTTATTTATTCTTTTTACGAAAACACTAGGCTCTGAGGGTAGGATTCACCCTCAGGGCTTTTATGTTTAGGCAAAAGAAAGGTTTAAGCTTTCTGCCGGTCTATGACAGCCACTTGCGGAGTGGCTGTTATTTTTTTTCGGCGTCGTTTCCCGTTACTCACCGTTTTTCAAATATGAAAGGATGATACGTTTTGAAAAGACTCGCTCAATATTTTCGCACCTTACAATCCCGACAGTCCTCTTACAGTATGATTTATGAGCCTGACCCAACCTATTGGAATAATGATGTTGCCTATTCCATTGAACGGACCCATAAACTCACACTGGATAAACCATGTATTACCATAAAAATACCTTTTGACCGTCTCGGCTTGGATGAAACTAGCGATCAAGTTGTTCTCTCCGATTTTGGATTAAGAGAATGGATTGATCATATTGAAGCATTAAATAAATTGCTTTATAACCGGTCGCGTAGCGATAAAGAAAATGGCGCTTTTTATTGTTTTCGTCCAAGCGGCGTGGTGCTAAAGCGTAATGCATCCTCTGTCGAAGTTTTTTCGGAAAAATGGTATCTATGCTTAATGATTACTGTTCAGCTTCCATTCCAGGATAATGATAAAGCTATGCGCATGCTCTGCAAAATGCTTCCAAAAGAAGTGGAGAAGTATATTGCCAAGTTTGATCTCAGCAAATTATATGCGGCCTATGAACTGGTAAACAAACAAAATAGGATTCGTGAATGGCTGAAATCCAATGATTATTGTGCTTTTATTGCGAATGGCAGCATTTTGCCGAGAAACAAAGACAACAGCGGGCCGCTGGAGGGCGCCTTGCCCTTTACTTCCCCAGAAGATGTTGAAGTTGAAATTTGCGGGTTGCGAGGAATGGGAATCAAACAGGGGGTGACGGTCATCACCGGCGGCGGGTATTCAGGGAAAAGCACGTTGCTGGATGCACTGAATTCGGGGATTTATAATCACATCATAAGCGACGGACGAGAATTTGTGATTACCGATCAAAGTGCAATGGAAATATCGGCAGAGGAAGGCCGTTCTATCAATAATATCAATATTACGCCTTTCATAAAATGGATCCCCCATAGTTCGGCCGAACGATTTTCGACTGACTACGCCTCAGGTTCCACCTCTCAAGCCGCCAATATTATGGAGGCCATCAACGTCGGGTGTAAGCTGCTTCTGATTGATGAAGACCGAAGTGCGACGAATTTTATGATTCAAGACATCAAAATGCGTACCTTAATCAAGCATGAACCCATTACACCTTTTACGGAACGTGTCAGGGAGCTTTATGAGGCTGCCCACGTATCTTCTGTTCTTGTTATAGGAGGTAGCGGCGAATTTTTATCCGTTGCCGATACGATCATCCTGATGGACAATTTTGTGCCCATAAACGTAACCCAGGAAGCAAAAAAATTATGTGAATACGACCAGCCGCGCGAACGGATCCCCCTTGCAAAATGGGAGATCGAAAGAAACATAACAACCGATCGCTTTTCGAGTTATCCACAGGGCAGCGGTACGGAAAAGCTGGTAGTTTCAACCATGGGATACATCATCATAGGCGATGAACAAGTTGATGTCAGAGGGCTTTACAATATCACATCGCACGCTCAGCTTGCAGCCATTGCCTTTTTAATTCGAAAAATCGCTATAAGTAATCAGGATCGCCGCATCTTTCTTCATGAAAAGATCAAAAAAGCTCTCGAGGATATGGAGCGAGAAGGAGTGGATCTTGTATTCTCCTCCTTTTTTCCCGGTTTCGATAGATGGCTTGAATTACCAAGAGTGAATGAAGTATTATCTGTTATAAACCGAATGAAACATTTGAATTTTATTCAGGATTAAGAGGGAACAATCGAAAGGATGTTAGAAATGCCAAATGATAACCAAGCTCGTCCTCCCGATGGTTCTGTTAGAGAAGTTGGACGTTATCCCATCGACCTGACAGGACCTCGCAGTCACACGCTTGTCATTCAGCCCGGTGTGGGCAGTCTATCGATTGGACCGTCGTCATTGGGGAAGAAGGCAGACCTTCACGTCTCGCCTGATGCGCACATCGATTGGACCGTATTCGATGCCTTTACCACGCCGGCGGGCTCGCCCTGGCCGCGATTCCTGCACTATACTGGCAGCGATGCAGGCTTCTTAGACTGGGCGCAGAAACGTCCCATCGAAGAGATGAAGTGGACTCCGATCCTGTCTGCAGACACGGTCGCGGACGCCAGCCAGTCCAATTTGCATGGCTTGCATATCGAGTTGGACCAGTCCGGGGGGCATCTGAGCCTGAAGCTTCCGAAGCGATATTTCCGCCTGAGTGTATCCGGCGATCTATCACGCTTCTCGGCCACTGGCGATATGCCGTCTTCTCTGACACTAGCGCCGCGCACCGGCCGACGCAAAAATGATCCTCCTTTTCTGCTGCCCGACCTGGGTGAGTTGCACCAGGTGACGAGCCTGGCGCTACAGAACGCGCCGCTGGGACAGCCTATCTCGCTGGAGTGTCTAAACCGGTTCCCAAACCTTAACTCACTGAGTTTGTGGGGGAACTTCTGCGACTTGGAGTTGTTGGCCCGTCATGCCGGTTTAACGAATCTGGAGCTGCGCTTCATGCCTGATCTGGGGGAGTTGCCCGCCTTGAACACGTGGCCGCTGCTTGACAGATTTATCGCCTACAATGTGGAAGAGATCGCGGGCAAGCGCCTGAAGCAGCAAATGAAAACACGCGCTAAAACCCGCCCGTGGACCCAGCATGCTTCGGTGAGCCAATTGCGAAAGCCTGAGTGGTGGACGACCGAGTTCGGCCGCCCGTTCTCGTCCTGGCCTAAACGTCTGGCCAAGCTGGCTAACGAAGCTTATGATGTTGCACAGGCAGCCTTGGCCCAGGCATGTTGCCTTGCCGATGCGGAAGCAGCCATTACTGCTTTCACCGTGCGCTTCAATGCCCTTAAAGGCATCGAAACTACCGAACGAGAAGACCTTGGTGAAGCGGTATGGCAACTCAGCCAGTCTGATCACCAGATTGGCCAGCCTATACCAGAGGAGATGGCTCAACGCTGGTTCGATGCAGCGCGCGATTACTGAATGAAAATGAGAAAATGAACGGGTACTAGGTATAAAATAACTTCATGAACGGTGGGAGAACTTGCTTACATGGAATAGCGATGTATGGGGAAAACTGGCCGGGCCGTACGGTTCTTCAGAGAACGTACCCGTGTTATTGCAGCAGCTCATGCAGCAATATAACCAGGAGATTTTTGACGAACTCTTTCAGGAACATTTGTTCCATCAAAATACGATCTATACGGCTACATACGCTGCGGTACCGTTTTTGGCACAAATAGCATGTTCCACAGATGATGCGGGAGTGCGCACAGAACTGTTCATAAATTGCGGTATCATTGAGGCAAGCCGTAAAGGGCGAGATGAGGCGCCGTTTCCGGCATCTTGGGCTGAACTTGCTGAAGATGTAGGCAGCTCCGTTTGTACGGAATTGTATCGTGACTATATAGAGGCAATCGGCAATATCAAAGCGCTTGCAAAGGAAGTATTCGACTATGCAGCCCATCATTCCATAAATGAGACAGAGAAACGTTACGTTCTTGTTGCGGACGCTGCATATCGGGGGTCGTATATCCCTGCCAACATGTTGATGACGTTTATTAACGGTGATGAGTATGTAGCCGTGTGCCCGGCCTGTGGAGAAGAGGTATTCATATGGCCTAATGAAGCAGATGCAGAAATTCTTCAAGCCTATGAACACGATCCTGTCTTTCACACTGGCCAGGAATCGCATGTAATTGTTCCGGCAACCTCATTTGCAGATGAAGAAATACGAACATTAGCGGAGCGGGCGGCAGCGATCGGAGAGCACATATGGGCCGGGCAACTGCATTATTTAGCGGGGGAAACGTTGTGTCCGTCCTGCCGTGAGAAAATTTCTGTATGGCCGTCTTTACTTAGCGCATTTACAATGTAGAGCTGCAGGTTAAAGGGGGGGCGTAGAGAAAAAGAATAGTGTTATGTGAATTTACTGGATTTCTAGGAGCTGTCACGTCGAGACAAGCTCCTTCTTACTGTACGCCGATAGGTCCGTTAAGCTGGACCGTGTGATAGCGAAAAATGGAGTATTGGAATCAAAGCTATAGCGAGGAGGAATGTGCGTGGAAGCTGTTAAGCTAACCGGTACCTATACGGTAGATAATTGCGGGAAAAAGGAGTTTTACGGCACCTACTATTCATCCGAAGTATTAAATGAAGCCAAAGGCGGCAAAGCTCCGCAATTGGTTCAAAATCACGGTGCATCCGACGAAGAAATCCGAAATATGGACAATGGCTGAAAAACTTAAGCTGCATCGTTCATGGCGGCAATGTTTCTCTTGGCTGCACGGAAGAACAAATCGAGGAGGCGGAAAAAAGGTTAGGAATTTCATTGCCGACCGAATTGCGCGTCTATTATCGCACTGCCGGCAACGATCCACGGCTGACGACCGACGGTAATTCGAAAAAGAAAGACCGCTACTTGCCGATTGACGAAATTCATGTTTCGGACGGAAATATCGTCTATCGGATGAGAAAAAAAGAACCTTTTGCGTTATCAGCGGTCAAGAGACAAATTATGTTCATGGACGATGAAGCATGGTACTGGGAACCCAATATGGAATCTATTTGTGAAAACGTCATGATTACAGCGGCGATATTTGCCATCAGTCACATGAAGCATTCTGCCAAAGGCCGATTAAAGGGCGAGTTGGTTTCTTCGTTGCAAGCAAGAACGCTTGCGGAACAACAATTTAGCAGTACATTCCAGGCACTGGATACGTATTATCATCCGTTTTGCGCTCTGTTCTATAACGAGCGGGAACGCAGACTAGGTTGGTTCCGTTCCAACGGCATGATGGCCGATATGCTGATCGGGGCGCAAACGGCGAAAGAAATCGAAGAATTTGGAGAGATCCACGGAAATATCAAATTCAAATATAGCGAGGCTTCCCAGCTCTAGAGTGAATGCCGTTATGGCTTTGGTACTATTTGTTGTTATAATTAAAGATGAAGCAGATCAAGATAGACAACTTTTTCGATCGGTAGGATGATGAGATGACCATGAACGCAACAGCCGAGCAGGTGGCCGAATGGATGCTGGAGAAGGTGAGGTTTGCGGGAATTCTGTACCAGGAGGAGGCCGTGAACTACATTCGTACACATTTCGGACAGCAGTTTATTTACGTGAATGAGAACGGGAATGCGTCTATTGATAAGAATGTAAAGAAAATTTTCAAAAAGCTCCACAGCGGAAAAGCCGCTTGGGATCGGGACGGTTTTTTCTGGGGGTGGACATAAGGAGGGGACTAGCCGTCATACTGGTCTCTTTTTTATTTCATAAGATCCCGCTGGCTCAAGATGAATGGCTAGGAGGAGGACTTACGACATGATTCATGCTTTGGATATCGAGTTCCAATTTAACGGACAGCTTCAGACGATTATGCCGGTGCTTCTCAAGGACGAGAAGCATACCATTCTCATTGATTGCGGGTATCCAGATTTTATAGATCGCATTCGTGAAGCCGCGAGCCGCTCGAACGTTGATCTCGATACAATCACGACTATAATCGTGACACATGACGATATGGACCATATCGGATCGTTGGCCGCATTGAAGCGGTCCTATCCGCATATCGAAGTCATTTCACATGAAATTGAGGCCCCGTACATTGGCGGAACAAAGAAATCTTTGCGGCTGGCTCAAGCCGAAAGCACGCTTGCGTCGTTACCGGTGCACGAATTGGCTCAGGCGGAACAATTTGTTCACTTCCTACAAACGATCGAGCGCGTTCCTGTCGATCAATTGGTGAGTGACAAGGAGCTGCTACCGTTGTGCGGTGGCATTGAGATCATTCACACGCCGGGACATACACCGGGGCACATCTCAATGTACCTCCCCCACAGTAAAACGCTGGTAGCCGGTGATGCCGTCGTTATCGAGAACGGCGTGTTGGACATAGCCAATCCCCAATTCACCTTGGACCTGGAAGCGGCGGTTCAATCCGTTCGCCGTCTTTTGGCATACGACATCAAGAGACTCTACTGCTATCACGGTGGTCTCTACGAGGGCGCGGTTCGACCGGCACTTGAGAAGCTAGTCGATACTTATATGTCGAGATAAAGCGAGTTGCACCATAACCGAGAAAAACGGGAAGACCTGATATCTTAACTGGAATCAGGCTTTTTCGCTTATAAGAAAAGCGCAGGTCGGATCGGCAGGATTTTGAATACGTAGATAAAGCCCGCAATGGCGATATACTTGCTTTCGCGGAGCTGGTGAATAAATACTCAAAAGCCGTTTGCTCCGTAGCTTATGGTGTCACAAAAGATTTTCACGCCGCGCAGGATATAGCACAGGAAACTTTTTTGAAAGCGTCTAATCAAATCTCTAAGCTTCAGCAGCCTGAGAAGTTTGGTAGTTGGCTGTACTCTATTGCCAAGAGGAAAAGCATTGATTACATCAGAAAAGTAAATAAGGAAAAAATGACGCCAAGCAAACTGGACTTCTCCGTTCAACAAACACCGATAGAAAAAGTGGAAGCAAGTGAAATTCAGACAGACGTATAGGAAGTATTAAACAAGCTGGATGAAATGAATCGGACGATCCTTATTTTATTTCATTTCGCAACAGGTTTCATGTGTGGCAAGATCCCAATAAGGCTGCGAATCGTTGATCGAAAGGATGAAAGAAGGGGGCAGGCAGCGGTCTGCTTCCTCTCCTCTTTTGCCGTTCCAGAAGAGGATTGGATCAAGTTGGATGAGAGGAGCGCGACTATGATTAGTAAAGATAGCAAAGTTAAATGAAGGGCTAGATCGCTAATCATTTCTTTGCTTGGAAGGCCGCTTCGAAATAGTGACAAATTAAACTAATGTTTGTTTAGGACAAAACGTTGTTTACTGGTAGATGTTATAGTAAAGTGTTAGTTAATAAGCAAACATAATAGATAGATGTTTTATTATTAACTAGCCTTTGGAGGAAAGTGAAAATGAATGATAGTATTCAAAACTCAGCAAGCAACATCCGTGATACAATAAACTTCCAGTTACAAATCTCATGGCAATTACTTGAGTTGCATTTTACAGGCCTTAAAGACGATGAGTACCACTGGCGACCTGCTTTAAAAGGACTTCATGTTTTTGATGAATCGGGAGTATGGCGTGCGGATTGGCCAGAATCAGAGGAATACGATATTGGACCAGCCAATATAGCGTGGTTAACATGGCATATTACGTTCTGGTGGTCAATGGTTCTTGACCATTCTTTTGGTGATGGAACTCTAACTCGTGAAAATGTTAGCTGTCCTGGCAACATAGAAGAAACGAGGAAAACAATAATCCATTTGCGCGATAAATGGGAAGCAGCAGTGGCTGAGTTATCGGACGATGAATTTCTTTCTAGCGAACGAACGAAATGGCCTTTCATCGATAGGCCATTTCATGAGCTTGCAGCATGGCTAAATATTGAACTGATGAAGAATGCTGCTGAAATTGGTTACTGTCGGTTTCTCTATGCCTCTCAAAGGAAATAAGCGAGGCATTATTTACAGCGGTGATTCCATCAACTAAAACCAGCTAATAGTTTTCGAGGCAACCTCGGACGGATCTATGTTTGAAGCGCCGAAGCATCCGCGCAAAAGCGAGGCGAAGCTGAAAGGGCAACAAAAGGTGGTGTCCAGAAAACAGCGCGGTTCGAGCCGCAGACGCAAAGCGGTCCTGACGCTTGCGCGGCAGTTGGAGTCATATGTATCTCATTTTGTCGACTGCGGAATTCCCGAGCCTAGCATAACGATCAAGTACAAAATTGTTTGATGATCTGCTCTTTTATTTCGTCGACCGGGTAACCGTCAGGGTAAGTGGATATCATCAGCATGGCTCCATGAAGCGTAGAAGAGAAGTATAGAGACCTTAATTGCTCGTCTGCGGCCCCAAGTCCGGCGAACATCCCGCACTGTACTTTGAATTGCTTGGCCATCGCCTCGTTGAGCATTTGACTGTATTTGGACAGTACCTTGTCTTGTTCCGGCTGGGTTTGCAAATGCAGATAAAAACGATATACCTGAGGACGCTTCTTGACGTTATCGAGCGCGCCTTCGACAATATGTTTCAGTTGATCGGCCGGCGAATCGAGCGCGGAAGCCGCCTCCATCACCCGGCTAATTTCGTCGATCCGGAACTGTACCATCTCCGCAAGAAGCTCTTCTTTTCCTTTGTAATAATTGTACATCAAGCCTTTGGAGACGCCGGCCTGTTTCGCTACATCGTCGATCGAAGCATCGTGGTACCCACGTTCGATAAACATCTCCATCGCCGACGTGCGAATATTTTCCTTGGCGGCTTGACGAATTCGTTCATTTTCTTCCCGGGTTCGAGGCATAGTCGAGTTCTCCCTGCACAAATTTCCGGATATGTTCGGCGAGCTCTACCGCGTGGGTCAAAGTCAGCATGTGATCCGCCCCTTCGATTTCTACAAATCGGATCGAAGGGACCCGCTTGAATTGCTCGGCGATCTTGAACATATCCGGCCATTCGATTGTACCATGAACGAACAACGTCTTCACGGCGATCTCCTCCAATCTTGTCATCGCCGGCGGTTCGGGCCAACGGAGTTCGAAGCTTCGCCATTCGGTAAACACTCGGGTCATATAGAGTTCAGCCATTTCACGCAGGAAATCTCGGTGCGGGCCGGCCATTGTGAGGCGATAATTCGGCCCGGCCAAGGACAATTCCACCAGTTTCACGATATCGGGGGCGGCCGCATTAACGGACGTCATCCAGTCGGTAAATTCCTTGGAAAAGGGGAAGCCCGTTAACGAAGGCGCAATTAATACAAGCCGATCAACCATCGAAGGATGCGATAGCGTAAAATCCGTCGCCGCCTGCCCGCCCATGGAATGGCCGACTAGTGTGACTCGATCGATACCCACATGTTCGAGAAGTTTCCGCAAATCGTTCACAAGGCTGGTCGGTTCTTGCGGAGCAGGTGAGCGTCCGGTCCCCCGGCCGTCGAAGGTAATGACTTTGTTCGATTGTGACAAAATCGGCGCGACATACTTCCACTCTCTCGAATCGACGCCGGGGCTGTGAATCATGACAATCGGCGAGCCTTCTCCTTGAACTTCGTAAAAAAGATCCATGCCAATCTCCTCCTCCAAATGGCAAAATTATAGCTTGCATCCCTATTATATTTTATGACTGAATGTTCAGTCAATGTAAATAATGAAAGATATTAAAAGGGGCCCGTAGAAGACCTGGACAACAAGGAAACAACAGGGGGAGGACCCCCATATCTTTCCATAGTCCGTTGCCCTTTGGTTAAACTTATTTTATCGAGAAGGTCTCTTGACTGTAGGATAATTTTGGATTAAGATAATGTCAGTCACCACTGACAGACATTATCTGTATCTTATAGAAAGGGAGCTGATCATGCGTCAAACTAAGCAAGGGAGTGCGGAAAAATTATTACGGGCTGCGATTGACCTGATTTCTGTGAAAGGATACAACGGTGTCACGACGGAAGAAATCGCCTCAGCCGCCGACTTAAGCGAAAAGACGCTTTTTCGGCATTTCGGAAGCAAGCAAAATTTGCTCGAATCCGCCCTTGAACGATTTCAATATGCCGAAGAGATGCGAATGCTCTTCAACGAACAGCTTGTGTGGGAGGTAGAAACTGACCTACTAGCCATTAGCAGAAAATATCATGACATCATGAACCGCGACCGAAAGCTTATTCAGATCGCCATAAAGGATGAGGTCCATATTCCCGGCTTTAAAGAACGTCGACTACAGCATCCTCGACAACTGCTGACGTTTTTGACGGATTACTTCATTACGATGAGCGAGAAAGGAAAAATAACTTGTTCGAACCCCACCATGCAGGCTTTCACGTTCATGATGGCTCAATACGGTGCATTTATTAACGATTTGGAAGCCGGGGGGAACTATCCGGGTATCGAGCTAGAACAATTCATACAAGAGAACGTGAACATTTTCGTCAGGTCCCTAACTATAGAAAAGGAGCTGTAAAAGGATGATGAACGAGGAAGTATCGGCATTTATCGAAAATCTTAATCAGCCTTGGCAAATCGAGGTTAGTAACCGGCTGCGCCAAATGGTGCATCAATCTATTCCAGAAGTCGAAGAACGTATACAGTACAAGAAACCCCATTTTCTAAAGGATGGACATTATGCAGCTGTTATTTCGCCATCAAAAGATGCCATTGCATTTATGATCATGAATGCAACCGGTCTTGCATTCCCTCGAGGATTCGAAGGGCCCGCCGAGCGAAAATGGCTAAAGATTCGGGAAGGGGATACGCCTGACTATGAGCTGTTGGCAAAACTGGTGATTCAAGCTTCAAGCACGCTATAGCAACTAAGCTAACACTTTCGGGGTATGAACACCCCTTCAAAATAAGGAGGATACTCATGAACAACATTCCGTACCCGTTTAAAGTGGCAATCACACGCGTATTCGATGCTCCTCGTGAACTTGTTTTTAAAGTATGGACGGAATCCAAACATTTTGCGAAATGGTGGGGGCCTAAAGGTTTCTCCCTCGAAGTCGCCAAAATGGAGGCTCGACCAGGAGGTATGTTTTTAGGATGTCAGACGTCTCCTGACGGGAGTCATGTCATGTGGGGGAAATTTGCATATCAAGAGGTTGTTGCACCGGAGAAAGTGGTTTTTATCCAATCTTTTTCTGATGAGCAAGGCAACACGCTCCGAGCATCTTTTAACGCAGGTTGGCCGCTTGAAATTATAAATATCATAACGCTCGAAGAAAAAGAAGGGATAACTACCCTGACGCTCAAAGGCGGCCCTTTGAACGCATCCGCTGAGGAGCAAGCGGTCTATGAGGGCATGGCACCAATGCTTCAACAAGGCCTCGAAGGTACATTCGATCAACTCGCTGACTACCTAGCTAGCCAGAAGTAATTTGCGATAAAAAAGATCTGTTTTATTATTTATAGAACAGGCCGTAAAACCCACACCTTCAGGCGTTGGGATATAAGGCCTTCGGATGTGGGGCGGCTATAGCCGCCTCAAGCATTCGACAAAAAATACGAACATTAGTTCCTTCACCTGTGGTATCCTGTATACAGGAGGTGAAGGTCTTGTTAAGAACGTACAAGTTCCGATTGTATCCTACAAGCGAGCAACAAGAAAAGATTCGCTGCATACTCGAACGCTGCCGCTTGCTGTATAATCGTTTGCTCGCTGAACGAATTCACGCTTACAAAACTGAAGGTAAGGCGCCAACCTACGGCCAGCAAGCGAATACGTTCCGAGAGCGCAAACAGCATATTCCGGCGTTGAAAGACGTACACGCCCAGGTGCTGCAAGATGTCGCCAGGCGGCTCGACAAGGCGTACCAAGCCTTCTATCGCCGCGTCAAGAGCGGCGAAAAGGCGGGGTTCCCACGCTTCAAGCCGCAAAGCCGCTACGATTCGTTCACCTATCCGCAAAGCGGATTTGCTTTGGAGGGAACGCGTCTCGAACTCTCCAAGATCGGCCCTGTACGAATCCAATTGCATCGGCAGCCGCGAGGGGCGATCAAAACCTGTACGATTACAGGTAAAAACGGTCGATATTACGCTTGTCTGTCTTGCGAAATCGAAGCGGAGCCGCTTCCCCAAACCAACCGTCAAGCAGGCGTAGATCTTGGCGTCAGGCAGCTCGCGGCAACCTCAGACGGATCTATTTTTGAAGCGCCGAAGCCTCTGCGCAAAAGCGAGGCGAAGCTGAAGCGGCAACAAAAGGCGGTGTCCAGAAAACAGCGCGGTTCGAGCCGCAGACGCAAAGCGGTCCTGACGCTTGCGCGGCAGCATGAACGTGTGGCGAACCAGCGCAAAGATTACGCGCACCAAGTCAGCAGGACGCTAGTGAACCGCTACGACCTGATCGCTTTCGAAGAACTGAACGTGCAAGGGATGGTGAGAAACCATAAGCTTGCCAAAAGCATTGCGGATACAGGGTGGAGCGGACTCGTACAATTCGTGACGTACAAGGCTGAAAGCGCCGGTCGTCAAGTGGTGCGTGTCGATCCGCGCTATACATCGCAGTGTTGCTCCACATGCCATCACATCGTGAAGAAAACGCTGGCCGAACGTATCCATCGCTGTAAGCAATGCGGTACAACGTTAGATCGGGATGTGAATGCGGCGATCAATATCCTGGCGCGCGCGAAGCGGCAAGTCTCGTAACCGCACAAAGGAAGACTAGGCTCGGACGGAGCCTTCGGGGAGGGACGAGGTTACGAGTCTCGATGATTCGAGAAGCCCACGGCTTAAGCCGTGAGGAGTCGTCACTTAATCAACCGCCAACTAAAGAAAAAGTCGGAGAAGTAGTGGAACGAACTGTCTATAATTTGCTTAGCGCCGGCTTCAATGTCAAACCGAACGTGATTGGGGATATGGTCCCGTTGCCGGTCGTATGTGTAGTTGCAGATCTCGGAAATTCTGGATGATCTGTTTTAAGAAGTAAGCAAACGGCGGTAATTGGGGCCAAGGACGATAAGGGCATTCCGTTAACGGAGACGATAACTGAATATGTCAGTTAATATGCTCCCCATACGGTAGACAGGTGAGCCCGGCGATGAGGTACAGCTTAAATAAAATGTAAACCTGTGTAATAATATGGCGACTGGAAACGGTTGCTTTTTTTTGTTTAGGATAACCAAGGCTGCGTTGCGCTAACGAAGACGATAGCGTAGAGCTGCCAAAAGGACAGCTCCCCATTGATGTTCATTGAAGTAACGGGCAGCTTAGCGCAATAAAAATTCTAAAATCCCGTGCTTGTATTTCCGATTCAAAACCAACTTCAAGTTATGGATAGGACGGCCCATTTTTAGATATCAACTGCAATCTTGATTCAGCAGCTGCGGTGGCACAGGCTCGATTTGTTTGATTCGAACGGTCTTTGAAGTGCGATTACCTGCACAAACATTCATGAAATTTAAGAAAAAATTTTATAAATACCCGACTTTTTATTAAACAGTTTTCCTTATCCTTATTGGAAGAGGTAAGAATGAAACTGAAATGAAGAAGTGTTTTTTGGAGTATTCTCCATTTGCTGCTCAGTTATGAAGCCCACCATCAGAAGCCGGAGCTTGCAAACGATAGCCTCGATAATAGCACGATCCTTCATGACTCAAAACGAGGACGAGAAAAATGAAACTAACGAAACTACTGAATCGCATTGTGGTGCCAGGACTGTTTGCCTTGTATATGTTCACCTTATTTAGAATCATTTTATTTAAGTACGGCTCGATTGATATGGATTTTCTGTGGTATCGACTGCAGAAAAATCTGGAAAAACCTGAGTATAGTATGCACCGGATGCTGTATGGTAATTTTATACCGTTTAAAACAATTTCCGATACCGTTCTAAGTCCGTCAAGCCATGAAGTAATCAATTTGTTTGGGAATATCTTGGCATTCATACCGTATGGAATTTTTATTGTAATATTGTCTAAAAGCAAAATGATTTCGCTTAGTGGAGTATTTATCCGATCACTGGGAATCAGCTTACTTCTGGAATGCTTGCAGGTCTTTTTCTCCATCGGAAATTTCGATGTGGATGATCTGATCCTGAATACCTCTGGAGGCCTGCTGGGGTACGGTATTTTCTGGTTTTTCAGGTTGAATGGCAAGTATGTAGGCATTAAACAATTGTAAAGCTCTCGTCTTAAGTCATTAACCTAACGGAGACGATAGTGGAATGAAAAGACAACGGCAGCCGGCCAGCTAGACTGCCGTTTCTCAAATACCCTGGAAAAATTAGTTTTTCATCATCTGTGGTGCCGGGAAGCGCGGCATGGGGGGACGGCTGCCGCAGGGCAGCCGTCATTGCGCTAAATGCTCAATCAGATTAGCAAGCTTGTGCCAACTTTCCGCATACCTCATCACGATACCCATTTCCACAGTGGCAATCATATCTTCTTCAGTGGGGCATGCGATCCGGAGGGACGCCTGCGTTTGACCGCTTCTCTCCTCAAACGTCATGCGAATCACATGGTTGGGAAATCCCTCGAACAATTGTCCGGCTTCATTCGAGAAGGCACGCGTATAGACGATACGCTCCAGTTAGCGCCCGAGAAATGCAGGATGGTTTCTGTCGAGAGGCCGGGTTTATGCCTAGACTGGTATGCGAGATGGACGAGCCGGCAGCCATCGGGTCGCTTGTCAGCGCGGGGGTGGGCGTAGCTTTTCTGCCTCCGCAGAATGTGGACCCGAAGCAGGACGCTTTCGACCTGCTGGAGATTACCGAACCGGTCTGCACGCGTACGCTGCATCTGGCTTGGATGGACAACCGGTTTCTGTCCAAGGCGGCGCGGGCATTCCGTGAGTATACGATCGACTATTTTGCGGGTGAAGCTGGGAGGAAGTTTTAGGTGCGCGGTTGAGCATTACGTCAGGCAGTCGGCATTTTGGGCTGCCTGTTGAACTAACCGACAATATGATGGATTACAAAATTGGATTATACAGAAACTCCACCTTGTTAATCAATTATTAAAAGATATCGCCAAAAGGGTGATTTTTCTTTATTCACAAATCCGATTAAGGAGTGAAACACTTGTCAAAGCCGTATTTAATAGTTGTCACTGGTAGACCAGGTGCAGGGAAAACAACATTTTCTAAGGAGCTTGGTAATGAGATTTTTATGCCAGTAATCAGCCGGGATCAGATTAAGGAAGGGTATGTGCATACTTTCGGCAAAAGACATAACGAGCTTCCGGAGGAAGCCAATAAAACGGCAACGGAAATCTTCTTTGATACGCTCATGGGGCTGATAACAAACAATGTGTCAGTGATTGCTGAAGCAGCATTCCAGCACAGGATATGGTCGACCATGCTTGAGCAGTTCATGGAAAAGGCGCGGGTCTATCTGTTGATTTGCAAGGTTGACGAAAAGCTCGCGCTCGACAGGTTTGTTCGGCGGGGGCTGGACAACCCGCTTCGGGAATACTTCCATGGCGATAAGGGAGTCGACATGTTCAGAAAAGGAATTGAACTGAGCGTGGGCCCTTACGAGGAACCCCAGATCGACGTCCCTAAATTCTATATTGACACTTCAGGGGAATACAATCCCTCCATAAAGGAACTAAGGAGGAAAATTTTTGCTGAATAGGATAGGCGATCTAGAACAAGAAAAGATATTAAACAACGAGAAGCCTAAAAAAAGTCAAAAGCTATTCACAATAAGAAATTTTTCATTCAACTAAATATGATTTTTTCTTCGAGACCGTGAATTTTGTTGATAATAATTTGGTGGATAGTCTAAAACAACATATATTATGCGATCATTACGTCACCAGAACTGAACCACCCCATATATCATTAACCCCGATTGAAAACTGGAATAAAGCAGTTATCCAAGGTTTTCATGATTCGGAACATATAGCATCAAAGTATGGAAAGTAAGTAGTGATACTAATTTTGGGGCTTGTCAATTTGAATTCTTATTTGAGGTTAAAAATTCTCTATACTATCTCCTTATGTATTTGAATGATTAAACTAACGGAAACGATAGCGTGGAGCTGCCGCAAGGACAGCTCCTCTTGATGTTTATTGAAGTAACGGGCAGATATGTGTGTTGATTATACGCCGGGATGAACGGGAGACGATTGCGAAATTACCATGTGACAGGTGGAGGTGCCGGCATCTTGAAGTGGGCCGGTTGATATACGTTTGTTAGATTTCGTTTAATTCTGGCATCTAGTAACTGAGGAAAATCATGAGGGATATATAACCAAAAAAGGAGATGGGTTATGACATTGATTCAAACCGTAAAAACTAGCCTGGTGCCAGAACTGTTTTACGACGGTGGAGAAATTGATGTACTGTGGGATAACCACGATCCGGCTATTGCTTGGTATGTCACGTTTATGGGTTGGGAAGTAAGACGAAAAGAATCGTGGTGGCCCGATCAACGAATAAAAAAAGGGAGAATGACTCATCTCGGATATGGCACCTGGCTCAATTCCGTTCTGACCTCGAAAAAGCTTCCATTTCATCACGCGGAAAGAGGAACTGTCGATCCGAACATTCGGTGGTGCTGGCGAACAAAGCATTTGCAAAAAGTACAAAACCATTTTATCGAAACCGGAATTCGAACCACTGATATATACGTTGGCCCCGATGGTAGACGTTACTTTGATTTCTGGGCTACCACTGAAGGTACGCGGCTCACAGCAGAAGAAGATGTTTCCATAAAGAGCAAAGGATTCAAGCCGTCTTGCACACGAATCGGCGTTCGCGATGTACGGCTAGCCGGTAAGTGGTATCAGGAATTTGTCGGAATGAAGGTGCAAGAAGATCATACCGAAGACGGTTACCTTGTCATGTCTTTGGGCGATAACTACACGGATGCAAGACGGTCCATTTGGATATTGGAACAGCTCCCGAGCGATACTTATACAGGTAAAATCGATGGGACTATTCGTCCGTTGACGCTAGTCAAGAAACGTGAGGATTTCTTTGCATATCACCAATTCCTAAGAGACAACGCTGTCGAATGCGGAGAGACTGGGGGACATTTGGAAAATGGAAGAGTCCTTTTCCATTTCTACGACATCGACGGAAACCGCTTTAATGTTTCTCATTGCAAGCCATTACGCTAAAGGAGACGATAGTGAAATTGAGCAGGCTGCTGCAAAGAGTCTGCTTTGTCATTGAAGGCGTGCCCAGAGAAGCACGCATCTTCTAGCCGGTGAAAGTCCGGTCGCGGGAGGGGCCAAGCCCCCGTGTAGCTGGGATGCCTGCGTGTAGCGAAATCTGTGTGTAGAAGCGCATCGACAAAAGTCAAGTCAGAGACAGGGCGAGCAACCTGCCAGGCTGTAACATAAAGTGAATCCTGCCGCGTCGAAATGCGAATCAGCGACAGACGCGTTCTCAAGCTAGGTACGCCGCAGGGCGGCGTGATCTCGCCCTTGCTTGCGAACATCTACCTGAATTACTTCGAACGGTTGTGGGAAAAGCACGGTAAAGAAGTAGGAGAATTAATGCGATACGCCGATGACTCGTCGTGGTATGCAAGACAAAGAAGGACGCGATGCATGCCCATAAACTCATTCGGGCGATCATGGAGCGTCTGAAATTGACGCTGCACCCAGAGAAGACGCGGATAGTAGGGTTGTGGACGGGAGAAGAAGGATTCGGCTTCCTCGGCATGCACCACCGGAAAACGAAAGCGGAAACAGGACGAAGCTAAGTCTACTACGCGACCCAACAATGGCTCTGCACGAAAGCGGAGAAGCACATCCGGGAAGTGGTAAAGGAACGACTGGCGCCGCCAAACATGCGGCACGTTTCGTTCGAGGAACACGCGAGATGGCTGAACTCGAAAATCCAAGGGTGGAAGAACTACTATGCGACACCATACGGCGCAAGGTGGATGGCCAAGTTAGACTGGCACATCCGTATACGGTTGACCAAATGGTATGCAAAGTAACGCCAGCGAAATCGCTTGGCGCAGTTCGGGACCGGTTGTGAAGCTTCAATGCCAGCTACATGGACTTAAGACGCTATTGTAAGTCGCATGCGCATGAATGACGAACATCGGAAAGCCGTATGAGGGAAAACCTCACGTACGGTTTGATGAGGAGAGGCTGGGCTCCGCCCGGGCTTTCACTCTAGTAAAGGGCAGGATAGTTGAACGAGCATAGAGAATTAGCTGTTAATGGTAAGGAAAACTACAAATGGGGGAGTAGGGATGTCATTACGGTTAACTGATAACGACAACCATGAGCTCATAGAGAAATACAAAAGAGGACCCAGTGAACTTCTGCAGGCGATTGCAGGTTTAAATGATGCTGAGATGGATAAGACAAGAGCACCTGGCAAATGGTCAATGAGAGAGATTGTCCATCATATCATTGACTGTGATATGAACTACTTTCAGATTAACCGATACGCTTTGGCGGACACAGGATCAACGTTTTTTTTCAACGAATTTAATGGGGATGTTTGGAATTCCAAAATGGATTATAAAAATCGTTCAATTGAATTGGAAATGAGATTATTCACCATGATGAGAGAGTACATCGCATACTTGTGTACTACCCTTCCAAATTCTTTGGACAGAGTTCTGATGCATGAGCATGGAAAGGCAACAGTGCATGCTGCCCTTGAACACGACGTTCAACATGCTACGCACCATATTGAGCAAATTCTTGAAACTCGTAGGTTACACAACCTTTAATCATAAGAGAATATTTACAGCGGATTGCATGTTGATTTAAAGTAGTAATATCAATGGGAAGAGGTGGTTATATTGTCAAAAATAAACCTCCATGAACTTACTGCGGAAAATTGCAGCATTGAAAAAACGGATGAAGAAATTAAAATATGGTGTTCCTATGATAAAGGTTATGCGGTTTCTCCACAAAAATATAAAAGCCCCGTCGTCATTCGAGCCGAAGTTATGACTGATTCCACGAATATCCGATTGCTATACGATGGGGGGCAACTCATTTTTAATTGGGAGCGCAATGAGGAAGAATTGCGTTGGTGCGACCCCGGAACGGGGAAGGCAAGAAGTATTGCAGGTGCGGGAAAAGTGCCGAAGAACACTTGGATTAACTTAATATGGAACATTGAAGTCGACAATGCGTCCGTAAGTGTTGACGGGATAGAACGTTACCGTGTAATAGGAGATTTCAGTAAGGTGGCAGGACAAATTGGGATTGGCTCTGCTATGGGATCAACTGTAAATGTGAGATCGCTCTCCATCGCAGGAACACTAACCGATGAAGGAACTTCAATACCGGAGATAACGGAAATCAACGATTGTTTAGATCGACAAAAGAAGATATTGGTAAATTGTGCCGACCTCTCCGGTTCACGATTTGTAACCGTTAAGGGAGAGCCTCTCTATTTTCAAGAAGTAACTCTTGCAGGAACCAAGATTACCGATGCCAACTTAAGCGGATTAGAGATTGATGGGGCGAACCTTGGCGGGGCTTACATCCACAATATCGGTCCTAAAATGGCACCTATCGATCATCCCGCCTATAACCCAAACGCCAGGATGGAACCGGTACGATTTGATCGATGCGACTTCAACAGAAGCATAATGACAAACTGTGACTTGTCGGATATCGAAATTACGAATTGCAATATTTCCGGTCTAAAGATCAACGGCATATTAATTGAGGATTTGATTAGGGAACATGAAGTTAAAATGTTGCAGGATCAAAGCTAAAAAAATGCTTGATCGTTACACTCACTTGGAAACAGAGCTACGTCCGTCTTGACCATTTCCGACGAACTCATGAAGGGCAGTATCGGCGTCGGCACGCCTTGCCAGTATATTTATCGGCATCGGCATGAACTTTGCGATCAGCAGCTTGAACATTCAATGCCGTAAACTGGCGGGACGGAGGAGAGGTCGGACAACATGCACCAAACGGATATGATTACGCGCGCGGCCGCGGGCGACCAAGATGCGCTGGCGCAGTTGATCGAGGTGTACAGGCAGGAGGCGACGTTGTGGGCCCGCGATATTTTGCGGGACAGCCATCTTGCCGAGGACGCGGTCCAGGAGTCGTTACTGCGGCTGGCGGCCAAGCTTCCCGGACTTCGGGATCCGGAGCGCTTCCGCCCATGGCTGAAGAGGCTCGTTCGCCGTATGGCGATCAATATGCTGCGCGGCGCGGAGAACCGGACGAAGCCGTTCGGCGAACTGGCCGAATCGGACGATCCGCACTTGGTCAGCCGTCCAGATGAACCGCTGCAGGAGATACTCGGTCGCGAATCACGCCGTGAAGCGATGAACCATTTTGCCGCTTTGCGCGGTAACGCGAAACGCGTCATGGACGCGATGGAGGAGGGGTTGCAGCCGGATGAAGCCGCGGCGTCGCTCGGCATTGCGCGAAGCAACGTCTATAACCTGATTTCCCGTTCCCGTTCGAAGCTGAACGAGGAGCGTTTTCGCATGGAAGTGGACCGTTATCTCGCCAGTCGCCGCCGCGAAGGCAACCCGGGTCGCATCGTCCTCGAGGAACCTCGTTTTTCGCGTCCGTATGCGCTCCTGTCCGTGGCGCTGCTCGAAGTGCTGCGGTACGACGGTGAAACGGAGCGGCCGCTTACGACGATTATGGGGATGACGGGCGACGCGTTCCGGATCGGCATTTCCTCCGGATGCGACTGGCGGGGGTTGTCGACGTTCGACTGGAGTTTCGCCTTCTACGGTGCCGCGGAGCGAATCGGGTGGAGCGCCCGATGCTTCGGGCGTCCCGGCCGACAGCAGATCCTGCCGGAGCAGCAAGTCGGCGTACTGCGGCTGATCCATGGCGCCGTGGAGGCCGGCAGGCCGGCCATCGTATGGAATCTAACGATCAACGAGTTCGACCTGGTCTACGGGTACGACGATTCGGAACGGGTACTGCTCGGTCGAAGCCACCGGCCCGGCGTGCATCGCTATACCTATGAGAGCTTAGGCAGAAGCCCTGAAAGTCCGGGGCTGTTTGCGGCCGTTCTGGACAGGCGGACGGGTGCGCCCTCTTCCGTCCGCACCGTCCTCGCCGGCATCGTGAAGCAGATCCGAGGGGATGAGCCCCGTGTGCCCGGCTTTTCGTTCGGGCAGGCCGCTTACCGGGAATGGCGAAACGCCGTCCTGGAAAACCGTCTGGATCCACTTGGTCACGCCTATCAGGTGGCTCTCCTGTCGGAAGCCCGCGAGCATGCCTGCCGTTATCTGGAGCAGCTCTCCCGGGACCGGAGCATTCGCGGCGAAGCGCGGTCTCTGGTGGCGGCAGCAAGTAAATTGTACGAGCAGATCTATCGGACTATGCTGCAGTTGTATCCTGCCTTCCCGTTCGGCATGGGCGGCGTAACGTCGAACCGGGAACACATGGCGGCAGGGCTCAAGGCTGCGATGGAGGCAGAGGCGGAAGCAGCGGGCTGCCTGGAGGCCGCGCTGAAGCGGCTATAATTTTTTTAGGCAGATTGATAGAGATTTGAGGTTCGATGTGTCTTTGTATTGAAGTTAACTTATTAGGGAGGAAGTGCAAGCTTTGACACATCCGATCAAGCCTGTTATCAGCACCGTATTTTTTCCCGTAACCGATCTGAAAGCGTCCATCGAATGGTATGCGAACCTGTTCGAACAGCCGATTCGGCCGGACAAGACGGGAGGTGGCATTTACTGGGGTGTATCGTTCGATGGCACCGGAATCATTCTCGATAGCAATATGTGGGGCTTCCCGCCGATGATCATGTTCGAGTCGGTCCGAGATATCGACGCATCGTACGAATTCTGCAAAGGCATGGACTACTCGCATATCGGAGAACTGTACCGTTTTTCCGATGTCGCCCATTTCAACGTGGGCGGGAACATGGTCTGTTGGGCTATATCGCACGAGCAGCCGCAGGAGCCTGCGGGCGATGCACACCCGCTGCTCACGAAAATCAGCCGCGTGATTGCGCATGGAGACAATGCGGCCGAGACGGAGAACTGGTACGCCGGTTTTTTGCAGAAAGACGTCAGGCCTGATCCAGTGGTGCAAGGGTTGAACGGCATTGCGATGGACAAGGGCGCGGATCTGCTGGTCGACGACAACCGGCTGTCGCAGTCCGGCAAGGTATATTACGAGAAGTTGCAGCTTAATCTGCACGTCGCCCCGGCTTTGGTGATCGATTCGCCGGATGTCGAAGCGGCGAGAGCCCACGTGTCCGCGAAAGAGGCATTGGACGTCACCGGTATCGAGGTACGGATGGGCGCGGCATGCTTCACGTTCCATGACCCGTATGGCAACGGGATCATGGTGCGGCAAACACGGTAAACACGAAAAGGTAGCTATACCTAAGAAAGGCCATCCGCTAAGGGTGGTCTTTCTCATTCAAATTCCATCTCTTTTACAGGAATGCTAACGGGCAGCATAGTTGCAAAAAAGATAGATATCAATGGGTTTTGGCATCATTTATTATAAAGTTATACTCAATAACGGGGAAAGGAAAAAGTATAAATGAGCATACATAATGGATTAGTAGCGGAGTATTTATTTCATGGCAATGCTGACGATTCCAGCGGAAACGGATTTCACGGACGCGTTGAAGGCGCGGTATTAACTTCAGATCGGTTTGGGCAACCGTATCGCGCATATGCATTTGATGGCGAGCAAGCCTTTATTGAGATTTCCCCTCCGCCGTTATTAAGCAGTGAGGCGTTTTCTCTCTCCGTTTGGGCCCGATATGATGAGAAAGCATCTTTGGCTTGGTGGAATAACGCCATAATTTCCCAAGATGACGGCGGGAAAAACAAGAATAAGGACAACCTCCGCCGTGTTTTTCAACTAAGTACGTTAGGCCCAACCACTACTTGGCATCGAATGAAAGAAACTGCCGACGCGGTGTCGAAAAGTCATCTAAAACGCGGTGTTTGGTACCATATTACTGCTGCATTCGATGGAGCGTTTCATAAATTATATATCAATGGGGAACTTCACGATACCCAAGCTGGAACACTTAAACCTCACCCAGAGGAACCAATTTTTATCGGTAAAAAGAACACAAATGAAAAGCGATTTTTATTTCATGGCGTTATTGATGATATTCGTTTGTACAATAGGGTCCTTACGGATCAAGAAATAACGGCCCTCTATACAGAAAACGGATACGCAAGTACTTCGGATGCATACTTGGAACAAGCTAACGAGCTCAAGGTGGAGAATGTTACAAAGGCCAAAGTCGAAAACAGGGAGTTTACAGTGATCGGGATAAGGCATTGCGGATTGTTTTCGGAATACGGGAAGATCGTTCCTCAAGCTATGCAATCACTTCAAGCTCGTAAGGATGAAATATTCGGGCGAACCGATACCGAGACTATCCTCTACGAGCCTAAGCGCGGCGACGACCATATCGAGGGGTATTTTTATACAGGGTATTTAGTGACGGAATCGGTTGCAGACATCCCTGAAGGGATGGAATATTTTCATCTATCAGGTCAGTATGCATCTGTAGCTGGCGAAGAGTCTCGTATGGGTGAACTTTATGGATTTCTTGATGGATGGATACAAAATAATAAGCTTCAAAAAGATTGGCCGAAGGCATTTATTATAGAAGTATATGACCAGGATCACCCAAGCGAAGTTGAGATTTGTATGAAAATTTTGAATCGATATTAGAAGGGACAGCGTTCAACTAACTGGAGACGATAGCTCGAGAAAGGTAGGCAGCTGGCTTTTACATCGGCTGCCTTTCTCGAGCTAACAAGAAGGATAATAAACGTTATTTGGGGAATAAAATGGATGAGTTTTGAAAGCGGTGGCGATGTAAACGAAGGAAGCAGAACCTAAGATAAGGTACCGTCACAAGCTATAGTTAAATGCCGGGTTCTGGGCGGAAAATGCGGAGACTGTCACCTACGCTCAGTGTGTAGCCGAGAACAATACGGATAGGGGGTTTGATACGCTGAAACCAAAGACCCTTTTCAAAGGATGCGTCTTTTATAACCGGAACAACAATATTACGGCCACGAATACGTTCGTCTGGATCGTCAGACCGGGAACCGATTACTACTTCGCCGATTGCTTTTCCGACGATACGGTGCAAAACCCGGTGAAGGAGAGCGCCTCGTTTACGGTTCCGGCCGGCAATACGATGATAGACTTGCACTAACTATGACTTTGTTAGTGAAGTAAATGAAACAAAACTCTCCTTTTGGTTATTTCCAAAAAGAGAGTTTTTGTTTAAGAGGTGAGCGAGGCCTCTCCTTTAAGAAAACTATTTTTTCCTGTATCCATCATAATCACCGCTCCACTGGCTATGCATTCCAGAATGATGACCATAGTGATGTGCGGGTTGGTGATGGAAATGGTGCCCGCCCCCATAAGGATGATAATAATGCGGGTGGTAATGATGATGGTACGGGTGCATGTAATGATGGTGGTGTTGGTAATAACCGTAAGGGTGGTAAGGGTTGTAAGCCATAATGAAACACCCCCTTCCTACAATGTATACGGCTATCTTATGAACAAAGGATTTATCAGGAAGCTTGCCTACAATAAAATGGGCATTGAGGGTGGTGCCCCCCTGCGGCGCGCGGTGTTCAGCGACCGGTGGTTACACAGCTCGGTGGTACATATTACAATTTTCGATGGAGGTTACTTTCAGATGTCGAATGCTCGAAGACAAAATTACATTAGCGTGCATGGTATAAAAGTCTATGGGGTCGAAGTAGATCACCAGACTCGTTGCAAACATTATCATTCTAATGTCGATATCATAGCGATTCGGTTTCCTTGCTGTGATGCCTATCATCCTTGTTATGAATGTCATAAAGAAGTTGCTGATCATCCTGTAGCCCGATGGAGCAAAGATCAGACCGACGAGAAGGCCATTCTTTGTGGTGCCTGCGGTCACCAATTAACCATTCATGAATATCTGACCCATAAATCTGCATGTTCCGCTTGTAATGCCAATTTCAATGCAGGTTGCCGGGCCCATTATCATTTGTACTTTGACTTATAAAACCAAACCTTAATAACTGCGCTAACGGAGACGTTCAAAGAATGCGCTCATATTCGAGAATGGTCACATCGTAGTTTCAGATTAGGACTGGCCCAATGAAACGAACGGTCTTTCGGCGCAACTCGATCAGTTCAACTATACGGAGCAGCTTCGCCACGGGCAGCGCAGCAAGATGTTGATTTCTCTGGAAGGGGACAAAGAGATGATTAAACGAAGGTTAGGAGCACATGCAATTGTTATAGGTTCCGGCATAGCCGGACTTTGTACAGCTCAAGTGTTATGTCGTTACTTTGATGACGTAACCTTACTTGAAAGAGGTGGAGATCCGCAGGATAAACAACCCAGAAAGGAAGTTCCGCAAGGATATCATCTCCATGCTTTACTCAAGGGAGGGGAACAAGCATTGGAACAGCTATTCCCCGGTATCGTCCAAGCTATGACGCAGGATGGTTCAACTCGTATCAATGGTTCAAAGGAGCTCAAATGGTTCCATCACGGCGTATGGAAAAAGAGGTTTGAAGGTGAAATATTTGTTCATCTTCAAAGTCGCCCTTTTTTGGAAAAACATATTCGACTTCTGGTGGAAAAAAATTCAAACCTGCGTATCCATTATAACATGATGGCTTTACGACCCATATTTGATGAGAATCAGAACATCATTCTTGGTGTACAGGCAAAAGATGCAGTTTCGTCACGGCCAACGGATCTTTACGCTGATTTGGTCATCGATGCAAGTGGGTATGGATCAAGATTTCATCAATGGTTTCAAATGAATAATTATCGTGATCGCGAAGAAAAAGTTAAAATTGACCTTTGTTATGTTAGTCAAATCTACCAATTAAATGCTATGCAAAGGGATTGGTCAACTCTCCTGGTGTATCCATCTGCGCCGATAGAAAAAATCGGAGGAGCTGTTTGTCGTATTGAGGGAAATCGCCATATTTTCACGTTATTTGGATACGATAGTGAATTGGCTCACTCCGATCTTGATGAAGCCCAAAACTTTATCGAGTTAACGAAGAAGTTGCCACATACGATGATTTACAATGAGCTTCAGGATGCAAAACCTCTCTCGGAAGTCAAACTACATAAGGTTCCTTATATCGTACGTCACCATTATGAGAAGGTCAAAAATCTTCCGCAACGATTTTTATTTATCGGTGATGCTTTCTGTCGATTTGACCCGGTTTTTGGACAAGGCATGTCAGTAGCTGCTATGGAAGCTTTGGTGTTAGATGATTGTCTCCAACGAGATTGGAAAGAAACGAAGGGGATTTCAACCCGATTGACCAAGCGGTTCTATAGAAAAATTTCTAAGGTTATTGACCCCGTATGGAATATGATTCTTATAGAGGATTTTCGTTATCATCATGTGGTGGGGAGGAAGCCTCTAGGACTCGCTCTTCTTCAATGGTATACCAGGCGGATCTTTCATCGGTCTTCTCAAAATACCGATATCTATAATGCTTTTATCTATGTCATGAACTTATTACGCCCGGTTAGCACGTTGTTTTCACCATCGATCCTTTATAAAGTACTGCGCAAAAATGGTTAATTTCGCACGTGGCAACTGGTAATTCATTGAACTACCCCGAAAATTAATATTAGCTCAGCCCCAAAAATGGCAGCACAAAACTAAGCCCAGCTTTAATGGTTTTTAAAAACTGTGCTTCTTAGGAATTATGAACCATTAAAAGGTTAAGAGGCCTCCGAATTAGAAAGAGCGACTTGAAAACCAAGATTCTCAAGCTTTCGCACGGCTTGTTTAACAATCGCTTCTTGCTGTCGCAGTTCAAAGTAATGACTGCCTAAATCTTTGTAATCCTCTTTGCGCGCAAGGAGATGGCAGGCAATGATCATGATCGAGTGTGCAACAGCTACGGCTGCTCGGTGTCTCCCTTTTCGGGCGGCGATGCGCCGGTACTGGGCTCCCAGGTAGTTGTCGGATCGGCATACGGAGTGGGCGACTTCGATCAGTGCCGCTCGGAGATATTTGTTGCCTTTGCGAGTTTTCGAGGATTTACGTTTTCCGGCACTTTCATTTTGCCCTGGAACGAGGCCAGCCCATGAACAAAGATGAGCGGCAGATGGGAAGCGTGAAGCGACATCAGTCCCAACTTCGGCTAAGATTTGTTCGGCGGTACGTCGACCGATCCCTGGAATTGTATCTAGCCGTTCAATGTCTTGCTGAAAAGGGTCGAGCCGTTTGGCTACCTCCGTATCCAGTTCGAGAATCTGCTCATTCAAAAAATCGACGTGCGTGAGCATGGTTTTCAGCATGATTCGCTGGTGGGCACTCATGTTGCCGCGTAAGGCCAGTTCCAGCTCTTCTTTCTTTTTCTTGAGTGTCCGCCGTGCAAAGGCTGCCAGCTTTTGTGGATCTTCTTCGCCGTCGATCATGGCCCCCATCATATCGCGGCTGCTCACGCCCATAATGTCGGAGACAACAGCAGCGAGTTTAATATTGGCGCCTTCCAGGACCTTCTGAACCCGGTTATGTTCGCGGGAGCGTTCCTGAATGAGGCTGCGGCGGTAACGGACTAATTCACGAAGTTCGCGTTGGTTACGATCTGGAATATAGCTGGGCTTAAGCAGCCCATGGCGCAGGAGATTACAAATCCACTCGGCATCTTTCACGTCTGTCTTCCTGCCGGGGACAGCTTTGATGTGCTGTGCGTTGACGACAAGGAACTGAATGTCCTCGGCTTCAAGCAGGTTAACGATCGGTTTCCAGAAAACACCTGTACTTTCCATAGCCACATGCGTACAGCCATGCTGCTTGATCCAGTCGATCAAGTCGAGCAGGAAAACCGTGTGCGTACGAAACGTCTTAATCTCCTTTCCTTCAGAAGTCATGACGCAAGCGGTAATGGACTTCTTGTGAACATCCAAACCGCAAGCGCGTTCGATCAGGATATCCATATAACTCACCTTTCTACGGCAATTGAAATGGAGGACTGGTGCAACAACCAGAAAAGGATTACTCTACCCCACGTGCTTCCCAAAAGGAGCGACATACCGTGGTGCACCGTGATCGTCGTAGTCAGACTAACGGATGGGTTCGCGACACCATAGCTTAACGACCTTCCTCACCAGCCGTAAGAATAGTATAAAACGCCGCATTAAAATTTTCATTAATCTGTGGTGCCCCAAGAGGGGCATGGGTGGCTAACGGGTACGTTAGTGGAATTAGACGGGAGCAGATCGCCGCGGCAACTGCTCCCTTTTTTCATTGAAGTAACTGCTTAGTATACGTATGCTTTCGCCGTTGCCTTCATACCGTTATACGTTGCCGTCAAAGCGGTCATGCCCCGCTTCAACCCGGTGATGACTCCCGCTGTATCGATCGATGCAACCGACGGATCTCCGACTGAATAGACGGTTTGTCCTGTTACAATCGAAGTCTGCCCCGCGTAAACGGCTGAGACAACCGTATCCAGCGATTGTCCGACGCTGAGGCTGTACTCCGAGGAATCGAATTTCAAGCTGTTCTGGGTTCCTCCGCCATAAATATACACGTTCGCTTTGGTCTGTAAGCCGTTGTAAGTGGCTGTCAGCACGGTTTGCCCGGGCATGAGACCCTTAATATTGCCGGAGGCGTCGACAGACGCTATCGCCGGTTCTGCGACCGAATATGCTCCGAACCGGGTAACATTGGTTTGCCCGCCGCTGTAGACGAACTTCAGAACCGTATCGATCGTTTGACCGGGCGCCAAGCTGTAGTTCATGGAATCCAGCTTCAGTCGGCCTTGAGGCGGCGCCGATGGACCGGCCAGCTTCACGATCGTGTTCGGTGACCGCACTAGTATGGTGCCTCCGTCGTCTGTCGATATGGCCTTGGATAGATCGGATACGGAATAAGTCCATAGTGTCGAGGCGTTGCCATCGGTTTTGACCGCGTTTTGGTTCGTGCCGACCAAGTAGCCTCCGTCTTTCGTTGTGTCGAGTGACACGGTTTGTCCGCCGTTCCACGTTTTTGTCCACTGCTGAGCACCGGAGCTATCCGTCATAATGATAACGTTCTCTCCACTTGCGCCGGTTCCGGCGATTGCATAACCTCCATTGGAAGCTGGAACGACATAACCCCCGCGTACCGGGTATAACCGATTCCACTCGATCGTTCCGGCAGCGTCAAGTTTCCAAATCGAGAAGCTACCTGCTTTGAAGCCGCCTACCATATATCCGTCATCCGCCGTTTGCCGGACAGATTGGGCGGCAACGTCCGGATCAACCCATCTGCCCCCACCCAGAACTTTGGTCCATTCCTTGTTTCCGCTTGAATCTATTTTTATGGCCGAGGTGCTGAAAAATCCCGCGTTCATGCTTTCGGTATATTCGACATAGATAAACCCGCCATCATTTGTTTCCCGAATCATTTGGAAAGAACCATAGGCTCCCGCACTATCAACGATTTTCCACTGTATGTCGCCGTTGCCGTCGAGTTTCGCGATATAATAGTCGCGATAACGCCAGTGGAAGAAAGTAATCGTCCCGCCAACAATATAGCCGCCATCGCGGGTATGTTGTACCGATTCGACCGTTACGTTTTTATCGTTCTCGGTGAGAGTAACCGTCTTGGACCATTGCTTGTTTCCTTGCGCATCGGTTCGGTCCAAATATAATTCGCCCTCCTTCACGGCTCCCATTGTTGTATATCCGCCGTTACTCAATGGCTGCACATCGATTACGCGCACGCTTCCTTCGATCTGCCTCTCCCATTCTATCCCGGGAGCTTGCCCTTCAGCTTCCGCCACTCCGGCGTTCCATCCCGGCAATAAGCCGAATAAAAGCACGCTAACGAGCAAACTTTTTGTCCATCGTCCGAGTTTAAACATGTACGCCTCCGCTTTGTTATAATTTGGAATTCAATACAACATTCGGAGTGATGTTCTTATTAAAGAACATAGCAAAAAAATATTTTCACTAAATACAAGCTTTTTTAAATGCCAAAAACGATATTGACTGCTATCCGCTTGTTATTCTCCAGATTGTCACGATTAGAATGTTCTATATAAAGAACAATCATGGGTGATCATTTGATGAAAGTCCAAATCGAGGGGAGGTGCCAAGCTGTACTTGTAGCTAAAGAGAATGCATGGATTGTTAGGCCACTTATCGTTACCATTGGCAAACAGTTTGATTTCATAGTAGGGCCTATCATTATAGAAAACTGGATGAACTATTTTCGTATGCTAGAACTGGGATGTTACCGTTTTTGCTTTGCTGTATCTCACAACCATCGGCTGGCTTCCAAAAAAACATTGTCCATCAAAGGTTTGTATTGAGAGAAGTTGGCTGTGGTGAACGGTGGGAAAAGTGCAGTCATTGATGGAATTCGTGATTTTTTGATAAGACGGATTGTCAAGCTAAGTGCGACAATTCGTCCATGAATGCTTCGTGAGCCGATTTCCAGCCGAGACATTTACGAGGGCGAAGGTTGATAAGACGAAGAGCTGTCGCCAACTCCTCATCCGACACC
>NZ_RBAH01000010.1:196004-243428 GCF_003626695.1 Paenibacillus ginsengarvi | reverse complement strand
CTAGAGATAGGGTAGGCCTTCGGGACAGGGGAGACAGGTGGTGCATGGTTGTCGTCAGCTCGTGTCGTGAGATGTTGGGTTAAGTCCCGCAACGAGCGCAACCCTTGATTTTAGTTGCCAGCACTTCGGGTGGGCACTCTAGAATGACTGCCGGTGACAAACCGGAGGAAGGCGGGGATGACGTCAAATCATCATGCCCCTTATGACCTGGGCTACACACGTACTACAATGGCCGGTACAACGGGCCGCGAAGCCGCGAGGTGGAGCCAATCCTAAAAAGCCGGTCTCAGTTCGGATTGCAGGCTGCAACTCGCCTGCATGAAGTCGGAATTGCTAGTAATCGCGGATCAGCATGCCGCGGTGAATACGTTCCCGGGTCTTGTACACACCGCCCGTCACACCACGAGAGTTTACAACACCCGAAGTCGGTGAGGTAACCGCAAGGAGCCAGCCGCCGAAGGTGGGGTAGATGATTGGGGTGAAGTCGTAACAAGGTAGCCGTATCGGAAGGTGCGGCTGGATCACCTCCTTTCTATGGAGTACTTCGAACCTGTCACGGTTCGGTACAAGAAGCGCAAGCTTCACAATCACTTGCAGCGCTCGTTGCTCAGTTTTGAAGGAGTAAGAGGGGAAACCCGATTATTTCTTTCAATTCAATCCGTTTGGTGATGACGGCGGAGGGGATCCACGCGTTCCCATCCCGAACACGACCGTTAAGCCCTCCAGCGCCGATGGTACTTGGACCGCAGGGTCCTGGGAGAGTAGGACGTTGCCAAGCGACATAACCGCCCTTTTCGCAGAAATGCGAGAAGGGCTTTTTTAGAATTTATAAGTTTCGGGGCTCCCCACAAAGTATTTGGAATAATCGATTCCCCCGAAAGTGACGTGAGCCTCTGTAGAATAATCCTATTACTTTCGGGGGAGCCCCCAGCTTCGAAGCTGGGGGCTCCACTTTGTGGGGTTGTTTGGAACGGTCACCGGTAAAATCGGTCTGCAGACGGTTCCGCTGACAAGCCAAAATGGGTACGCTATGAAAGTACGGAAGCAGAAAGGGGTTTGCAGATGAACGGGCATCCGATCGAGCAATTCAAGCTGATCCGGAACGAAATTACGCGGTTTATGATGATGTACAAGTTCGCCTTGCAGGAATTGGAGACGAAGATCGATATTTTGCAGGAGGAATTTCACCTGCTGCACGAATACAATCCGATCGAGCATACGAAATCGCGGCTGAAATCGCCGGAGAGCATTATGAATAAAATGATGCGCAAGGGCTGCGATTTCTCGTTCCCGAGCATGAGGGAGCATATTAAGGATATAGCGGGTATCCGCATTACGTGTTCGTTTATCTCCGACATTTATCGGATTCGCGATATGTTGTGCAGCCAGAGCGACCTGACTTTGACCGACGAAAAAGATTATATCAGCCACCCGAAGCCGAACGGGTACCGAAGCCTTCATCTGCTTGTACAGGTGCCGGTGTTTATGTCCGACAGGCAGGAGACCGTATGCGTCGAAGTGCAGATTCGCACAATTGCGATGGACTTTTGGGCAAGCCTGGAGCACAAAATTTACTATAAGTACAAGCAGGCGGTGCCGGCGCATTTGCTCAAGGAGCTTAAGGAAGCTGCCGATTCGGCTACCGCTCTCGATCGCAAAATGGAGAGGCTGCATAAAGAAATCGAGCAAATCAAAGAGGAACAGTCGGCGGACGAATGGAATCTGTCGGATATTATCATCAATAACCAGCAGTTCAAGCTGCCTGCCGCCTTGCTGGATCTGATCGGCGACAGGAATAAGGTCGGGGCTGGAGAGTAAGGTTATAATAACGTAGGCGGATGTTAACCTAAAAAATGAGATCGTTGATGGAGGTGATCGCATGGCCGTTCATCCCGTTTCTTTTTTCTCGGGGGCGCTGTTTGCGAGAATGTCTTGCTTCGTTTATTTGCCCCCTTCGTATGAGCAGTCCGAGCGGGCGTATCCGGTCATTTATTTGCTTCACGGCATGTATGGCTGCGAGAGCAGCTGGCTGACGAAAGGCGGCGCGGAGCAAACGATCGAGCGGATGATCGCTGCGGGCGAGCTGCGCGAAAGTATTGTCGTTTTGCCGAGCGATGGCGGTTACGGTCACGGAACGTTTTATATCGACTGGTATGACGGTACCGGCAATTACGAGCAGTACATGATGTACGATCTGGTGCCGTACATCGACGCCAATTACCGGACGATGGCGGACAAATCGTACCGCTGCATCGGCGGATTGTCGATGGGCGGCTTCGGCGCCTTCATGCTGGCTCTGCGCCATCCGGATACGTTCGGTGCAGCGGTCAGCTTGTCCGGTGCGTTAGGCTCCGTTGGACAGCTGCCGTATACTGAGTTTACCCGATCCGGCTGGGCCCGGATGACCGGACCGCAGCAAGGCGACCATGCGAAAAAGTACGACTTGGCGCTATTGAGCCAAGCGCGTGCAAGCGTAGAGGGCCGGCCGGCGCTTTATTTCGATTGCGGCAAGGACGATTCATTGTTCCCGCTAAACATCGCGTTTAAACGGCATTTGGACGAGACGGGTTACGCTCACGAATTTGCCGAGTTCGAAGGCACGCATAATTGGGAATACTGGACGCAGCATTTAGCCGATGCGCTGCTTTTTTTCGAACGCGAGATGTCCGGAAAAGAAGGTACATAACAAGGTTAGTATGGAAAGCCGCGCCGCTGCGGCTTTTTCTTTTTTCCTGAAGTTCCACACAAAACGCTTCAACAAAACGCAAACGAACCGATTATATCCGTCGAATAAAAGCGAACAGCGCCCGCTATCAGGGCGCTTGTCGGCGTTATGAGGGAACCTGAGGTTTAGATCAACAACCGGTTGGCAAGCGCCAAGCCGGATTCGCGGATGCCTTCGGCGACAAGGCGGGCGATCTCGCGGGCGCCGGTCTCGTTGAAATGCGTATTGTCCTGCGTGCCGCTCGGGTAATTGGGACTCTCGCCGGGCTCCAGCCAGGTGAACAGCTTCTTCGAGGCTTCGTCACCGAGCGATTCAAGCAGGCTGCGGCTTTTTTGCCGCAGATCGATCACCGTCACGTTTTCCTCATCCGCGAGCTTCAACACCGCGGCGGGGTAAGCGCCGTGCGAATCTTTCAGCCGCCCGTCCTCGCCGAACAGTCTGCGCTCGACAGGAGTGAACAGCACAGGCGTCGCTCCCTTCGTCCGCGCGGCTTCGATATATTGCCGTAAATAGTGCGGATAAGTCTCGTTCGGAGACGTATAGCGGGCTTCGTCGTTTTTTTGGTCGTTATGCCCGAACTGGATGAACAAATAATCGCCCGGGGTTATCGCCTCCGCGATCGGAGCCAGCCTTCCTTCGCCGATGAAGCTTTTGGAGCTGCGTCCCCCGCGCGCCTCGTTGCGGACCTGGACACCGTCCTGGAACAGCTCCCCAATCATCTGCCCCCAACCAGCCATCGGCGCCGCACTCGCGCCATAGCTGGACACAGTGGAATCCCCAGCCAAATAAACCGTGGTCATGCTCGTTCTCCTCTCCGAAACTTCCATAACTTGTAACAATTCACTCGTATTCATGGATGAATATAACAATCGTGTGTTCAAAGTTCAATACTGTATTTTTGAATCGAACACGAAGAATGTTCGAAACAAACGGAACTGCTCTCTGGAGTGCTTCGGCAGACGTTATTCTTATTTTCGGCGATTGACGGCTCGGGGTGCAGCGATTATGATGTTACTAAGCAAATAAAAACATGTATGAGACAGGTGATTTTTCGATGATCCATGTGATATGGAACGAGAAGCAGGCCGTGCATAGATGGAACCAGGGCCGGGACGAATACACACCGTATTTATTTGAAATATTGAAGCAATCGGGTTTCGCTTATACCGTATGGTCGCCGGAGGCTTGGCTGAACAGCAGGCCGCAGGGCGTTTCGATCGTCGCCGGATTGGATCCAAGAGCGGATTGGTCGGGCATATTCGAGGACTACTGCCGAAGCGGCAACGCACTGCTGACGATCGGGGACACGCATTCGCTCGATGCCGCGCTTGGCGTCAAGCGGGTACGGTCGATAAAGGAAGGCTGGATCGATTGGAGCGGCTCGGCGCTTGCAGACGGATTGCGAAGCTCGTTCCATTTTTTCGGCGGAACGCTCGTCAAGGCGGAGGAAGGCGTAGAAACGGAAGGCGCCGTCACCCTAAGTAACGGTTCGCCAACGTCGCATCCGGCAGTGACGTTCAAAGCTTATCCCGGAGGAGCGGCGGCGCTGCTGTCCGTCGATCTTGCCCGTACGTTCTGCCTCATCCAGCAAGGAATCTCGGTCGTAAAGGACGGCGTACCGTCCCCGGACGGTTCCGGTCTTATAAACGATGATATATGGAAGGCGGACGACGGCAGCGTTCTGGACTGGGTACGGGACCGAAACGCCTTGGAGGCGGGCGGCATTCCGTTTTATATGCATCCGATCGTGGACGAATTCCGCCTGCTGTTCATCCGGCTGCTGCACCGTTTGAGTAAAACGGTTTCCCGGACGATGGCGCAGGTGTGGTTTTGGCCCGAGGGGCTCGAAGCGGTCGGGCATATTTCGCACGACACGGACGGCAATGCGCCGGAAGCGGCGGAGGTCATGCTCGACCGGCTGAAGGAAGCCGGGATCAAGTCGAGCTGGTGCATCATTATGCCGGGTTATCCGGAAGCCCTATACAAACGTATTGTTGCCGAAGGCCATGAAATGGCGCTTCATTACAACGCGCTGGAATCCGAAGGCTGTTACTGGGACGAGGAGCTGTTTAACGAGCAGCTTGCCGCGCTTCAGAGTCAAATGGCGGCGATCGGCGGGCCGGCGCATATAAAGACGAATAAAAACCATTATTTGCGCTGGGAAGGCGACGTACAGTTTTACAAATGGTGCGAGCGGGCCGGCATCGTCTTCGAGCAAAGCAAGGGCGGGACGAAGCAAGGCAATAAAGGCTTCCTCGCCGGTACTTGCCATCCGTATTTGCCGATGTCGGACAGCGCGGACCGCAACCGGATCATGAAGGTGTACAGCAATCCGACGCTAGCCTGGGACCCTCCGGTCCCGATTCGCTGCACAATGCCGGAAGCGAAGGTGCTGCTGGACCGCAGCAAAGAAGTGTACGGCGTCGCCCATTTCCTTTACCATCCGGCTACGATGGCGGCGCACGACAATGTGGGCAGCGGTTTTCTGGAATTGCTGCGGTACGGGGAGGAACAAGGCCTCGTCTGGTGGACGGCGCTCGAGCTGTATAACTGGCTGGAGCTGCGCAGAACGGTGCAGGCCACTGTCGAAGACGGGTATTTGCGCATTACCGCGGAACGCGTATGCAAAGGGCTGACCGTGCTGCTGCCGCCCGATGCCGCACTGCCGGAGGGCGGCGGAGCGGCCGTCATCCGAAGCGAACGGATGGTGAACCGCTGCGGTATGCCGCTTCGGCAGCTCATCCTGGACGTACCGCAGGGAGTAACGAGCATTCCGCTGCGCGAGGCGTCCGCCGCGGCCGTATAATACCGGGCCGGAGGCTTGAATAGGCAATCATCCATAACGGACCGTCTCTTCTTGAGGGAAGAGGCGGTTTATTTTTGTTTTGCGAAGCTCGGATTGTTCGGCACGCGAATGTTCCGGAATTGAATGCGTTTGCAGTTCGGAAATAACGCTCTGTGCAGCCTTTTTTAAGCTTCGTTAGGGCGAACAGAGGGCCGATAACCGTTCATTCGACAAAACCCGATCGATATTACGCGCGAAATACGAACTTTTGAACAAAATGGACACAATAATGTTCGCCTTTTTAAGTTGACACGGCTATGTTAACATTGATAAACTAAACATGCAGCAAATCAATCGGATCATACTTTGTGTTTTCTCGTATAACGCCGGGAATATGGCCCGGAAGTATCTACCCAAGAACCTTAAATTTTTGGACTACGAGCTAACCTGTTGGTGGAATGGGACGCCGTAAACGGCGGTCTGGCATTCCCCTTTTTCGCTTTCGCGAAAGCAGGTGCGTTTAGAGGAGCTTACGTCCATCGGGCAGGCGCGAACTTAGCGTTTTGCCGCTGGACTTTTTCTTTTGTTAGCGGCCGGGTTTGCCGGTTATCCTACAGGCGAAGGATGGTTGAATATGGCGGTGCAGGTAGGCGTTATTATGGGAAGCAATTCCGACTGGCCGACGATGAAGCATGCGTGCGACATTCTGGACGAGCTGGGCGTATCTTACGAGAAGAAGGTCGTATCGGCCCACCGGACTCCGGATCTGATGTTCGAATATGCAGCATCGGCGCACGGGCGCGGGCTTAAGGTCATTATCGCGGGAGCGGGCGGCGCTGCGCATTTGCCGGGCATGGTCGCTTCGAAGACCGAACTTCCGGTCATCGGCGTGCCGGTCAAGTCCTCGAACTTGAACGGACTCGATTCGCTGCTGTCGATCGTACAGATGCCGGGCGGTATTCCGGTCGCAACCGTAGCGATCGGCAACGCGGGCGCAACGAATGCGGGACTGCTGGCTGCGCAAATACTCGGCACGAGCGATCCCGAGCTGACGGAGAAGCTTCGCGACAGACGCGAGAAGCTGCGCGAGCACGTCATGCAGATGAGCGAAACGTTGGGGGCGGAACAGTGATGGTTCATCCGGACAAAACGATATTGCCCGGCAGCACGATCGGCGTGCTGGGCGGAGGCCAGCTCGGGCGGATGCTGGCGCTGGCGGGACGGGCGATGGGCTACCGGTTCACGACGCTCGATCCGACGCCGGATTCGCCGCTTGGGCAGGTCGCCGACGAGCAGATCGTCGCGGCGTACCACGATGCCGAGGCGGCGAGGAAGCTGGCTGCGGGATCGGACGTCATCACGTACGAGTTCGAGAACGTGGACGCGGCCGTTGCCGGCATGCTCATGAGCGAGTCGTATGTGCCTCAGGGCAGCGAGCTGCTGTATACGACGCAGCACCGGCTGCGTGAGAAGCGGGCGATCGAGGCGGCGGGCGTCAAGGTGGCGCCGTACCGGGAAATCCGCAGCGCGGAGGAGCTCGCCGAAGCGGTTCGCGAGTTCGGCATCCCGAGCGTGCTCAAGACGGCAACCGGCGGCTACGACGGCAAAGGACAATGGGTGATCCGCTCGGAGGGCGAGATTCAGGAAGCGTACGACACGCTGGCTCGCGCCAAGACGGAGCTCGTTCTCGAGAAGTTTATACCGTTTGAGAAAGAAATATCCGTGATCGCAGCGAGAAGCCCGCGGGGCGAAGTAAGGGCATTCCCGGTGGCGGAAAATGTGCACGTGGACAATATTTTGCATCTGTCGATCGTGCCGGCCCGGGCGCCGGCCGAGGTGCTGGCGGAAGCGGAGCGGATGGCGATTCGCATCGCCGAATCGATGCAGGCGATCGGGCTGCTGGCGGTGGAAATGTTTCTTACCCGGGACGGCGAGCTGTTCGTTAACGAGCTGGCGCCGCGGCCGCATAACTCCGGCCATTACACGATGGAAGCGTGCCGGACGTCCCAGTTCGAGCAGCATGTACGGGCGATCTGCAATTTGCCGCTTGGTCCGGTCGAGCTGCTCACCCCGGTCGTCATGGTTAACATTTTGGGCGAGCATGTAGCGCCCCTGCTGGAATGGATGGGCGAGGAAGCGGGGCTGCCCGAAGGCGTTGCCGCCAAGGTGCATCTGTACGGCAAGCACGAGGCGAAGACGAAGCGCAAGATGGGCCATGTCAATCTGCTGACGGACGATGTGGACAAAGCGATCCGCTGGACCGAAAGCTCCGCGATCTGGCAAGCTAACTAAGCGGAAGATTCACCTTACACACGATACGATAACGTTAACTATACAAACGGAGGTACGAACATGCTGCAGCGTTACAGCCGGCCCGAGATGGCCGCCATCTGGACCGAAGAAAATAAATTCAAAGCCTGGCTCGAGGTGGAAATTCTTTCCTGCGAAGCTTGGTCGGAGCTTGGCGTCATTCCTAAGGAAGACGTCAAGGCCATCCGCGACAATGCCAGCTTTAACATCGACCGCATTTACGAGATCGAGGAAGAAACCCGCCACGACGTCATCGCCTTCACGCGGGCCGTATCCGAAACGCTGGGCGGCGAGCGCAAATGGGTTCATTACGGACTGACCTCCACTGACGTCGTCGACACGGCGCTCGGCTATTTGCTGCGTCAGGCGAACGAGATTATCGAGAAAGATTTGCTCCGGTTCATCGATATTTTGCGGGAGAAAGCGATCCAGTACAAAAACACGCCGATGATGGGACGCACGCACGGCGTTCACGCCGAGCCGACTACGTTCGGCCTGAAAATGGCGCTGTGGCACGAAGAAATGAAACGGAATCTAGAACGTTTCCGCACAGCTGCGGACGGTGTGCAGTTCGGTAAAATTTCCGGCGCCGTCGGCACGTACGCGAACGCCGATCCGTTCCTGGAGCAGTACGTATGCGAGAAGCTCGGCACGAAGCCGGCTCCGATCTCGACGCAAACGCTGCAGCGCGACCGCCATGCCGATTACCTCAGCACGCTGGCGCTCATCGCGACTTCGCTCGACAAGTTCGCCACCGAAATTCGCGCCCTGCAAAAGAGCGAATTCCGCGAAGTCGAAGAGCCGTTCGCGAAAGGGCAAAAAGGCTCGTCGGCAATGCCGCACAAGCGCAACCCGATCGGCTGCGAGAGCATCTCCGGCCTTGCGCGCGTCATCCGCGGCCATATGATCTCAGCGTACGAGAACGTGCCGCTGTGGCACGAGCGCGACATTTCTCACTCGTCCGTGGAGCGCATCATCCTGCCGGACTCGACGATCCTGATCAACTACATGCTGAACCGTCTCGGCAACATTATCAAAAACTTGACCGTGTTCCCGAACAACATGCTGCGCAACATGAGAAGCACGTACGACGTGCCGTTCTCCGGCCGCGTCATGACGAAGCTGATCGACAAAGGCTTCAGCCGCGAGCAGGCGTATGATACGGTGCAGCCGAAGGCGATGCAAGCTTGGGAGGAGCAGCGCTCGTTCCGCGACATCGTCGAGAACGATCCGGTCATCCGCGAGCAGCTGTCGGCCGAGGAGATCGCCGATTGCTTCAATCCGAGCTGGCATTTGAAGCATGTGGATACGATTTTCGCCCGTCTTGGCTTGAACGAGTAGGTAAGCCATAACGGAACTAAAGTACGTTAATAGTTGAAAATACGCGGAGCAAGCGGGCGGTAACGGAACTGAGTTCCGTTATACGAGCGAGAAACGGCTTATAGGCTTGGAAAAAACGCGGATAGCGGAAAACCGTTCCTTTATCCAGGGGAAATATTCGGGAAATACATCATTAACGGAACGAATTTCTGCTAATCCGCCAGCCGAGATGAACGAACCTCCGCCAGCGTCCTTTCTTCCGCTTTCATACCATACAAACGGAATGATACTTACCCGAATCCATCCGAATAAATCGAAGGAGGTTTTTGCCTTGAGTGCAACGACGGCGATTTCAAGCGCTGCAGAGTATGTGAACGCACCGCTCTTTTATAAAGGGAAAGTGCGCGAAATGTACGATCTGGGGGAGCATTTTCTGATGGTCACGACCGACCGCATCTCCGCCTTCGACTACGTGCTGAGCCCGGCCGTGCCGGACAAAGGCAACGTGCTTAACCAATTGAGCGCGTTCTGGTTCAAGCAAACGGCGTCGTTGATGCCGAACCACGTCGTCCATACCGATCTGGAGAAGCTTCCGGCCGGCCTGATCAAGGACGCGGATGTGATGAAACACCGCTTCACGGTGTCGAAGAAGGCGCAGCGCATCGATATCGAGTGCGTCGTTCGTGGCTATATAACCGGGGGCGGGTGGAGACAATACCAGAAAACGGGCGAGATTAACGGCATTAAGCTTCCCGAAGGCATGCGCAAAAACGAGAAGTTCCCGCAGCCGCTGTTCACCCCGGCGGCGAAAAACGACGCCGGCCACGACGAGGATATTTCGTACGAGCGGATGGAAGAGCTGGTCGGCAAGGAGCTGGCCGCCGAGCTTCGCGAGAAAAGCTTCAGGCTGTATGAGTTCGCGCATCAGTTTTGCGCCGAACGCGGCATCATTTTAGCCGATACAAAGTTCGAGTTCGGACTCATTGATGGCAAGGTTATATTGATTGACGAAATTTTCACCCCGGATTCCTCGCGCTTCTGGGCGAAAGAAAACTATGCCTACGACATCGAAATCGATGGCATGGACAAGGAACCGGTACGCACGTACCTCTCCGGCACCGGCTGGGACAAAAACAGCGAGCCCGATCCGCTGCCGGCCGCGGTCGTGGAGGAAACGTCGCGCCGGTACCGCGACATTTTGCATCGTTTGACCGGCGGTTGAACGATTCCGATTACAGCTTGACCCGATAGAGACATCGATCTACCGATAATGAGGAGGAACTTCCCATGTTGAAAGCAACCGTCTACGTAACGATCAAGCAAAACGTACTCGACCCGCAAGGAAGCGCCGTGCAAGGCGCCCTGCACTCGATGGGCTTCGCGGAAGTGGGCAAAGTGCGCATCGGCAAATATATGGAGCTGGAGCTGGATACGAGCGACGCTGCAGAGGCGGAAGCCCGCGTCAAAGCGATGTGCGAAAAGCTGCTGGCCAATACGGTTATCGAGGATTACCGGTTCGAGCTTTCCTCCAAGTGAGCGAAGCGGGCTACGGCCTGCTATCCGATTTTTTAAGTTTTCGAACGGCGACGATAGGTTACAGAATATGAAGGAGGGCTTCGACCCATGAAATTTGCGGTTCTCGTGTTTCCCGGATCGAACTGCGACATCGACTGCTTCAAGGCGGTCGAGCAAACGATCGGCCAGCCGGTCGAATACGTATGGCATACCGCTACCGATCTGTCCCAATATGACGGCATTCTTGTCCCAGGCGGCTTCTCGTACGGCGACTACTTGCGCTGCGGCGCGATTTCCCGTTTTGCTCCGGTTATGAACGAGGTTGTAAAGGCGGCGGAGCAAGGGAAGTTCGTGCTCGGCATTTGCAACGGATTCCAAATTTTGCTCGAATCGGGACTGCTTCCGGGCGCCATGCTGCGCAACCGGTCGCTCAAGTTCCGCTGCCATCCGGCGACGCTGCGCGTGGACAACAATGAGAATCCGTTCACGACGCAATATGCGGCCGGAGAACTGATCAATATTCCGATCGCGCACGGCGAAGGCAACTACTACTGCGACGACGCGACACTCGCGGAGCTGAAGGCGAACAACCAGATCGTATTCCGTTATCACGGCGAAAATCCGAACGGCTCGGTGGACGATATCGCCGGCATCAGCAACAAGGCGGGCAATGTGGTCGGCATGATGCCGCACCCGGAGCGGGCTGTCGATCAGCTGCTCGGCTCGGAGGACGGCAAACGGATGTTTACGTCGATTTTGAACGCATGGAGGGAAAAACATGGCGCAGCAGCTCACGCTTAAGGAACCAACGGCGGAACAAATCGCGGAGCAAAAAATTTACAAGCAAATGGGCGTAACCGACAGCGAGTACGACCTCATCTGCGGATTTCTCGGACGGCAGCCGAATTATGTGGAAATCGGCGTATTCAGCGTTATGTGGTCGGAGCACTGCTCGTACAAAAACTCCAAGCCGATTCTGAAGCGATTCCCGATTACCGGACCGCGCGTCCTGATGGGACCGGGCGAAGGCGCTGGCATCGTCGACATCGGCGACAAGCAAGCGGTCGTGTTCAAAATCGAAAGCCACAACCACCCGTCCGCTATCGAGCCTTACCAAGGCGCGGCGACAGGCGTCGGCGGCATTATCCGCGACATTTTCTCGATGGGTGCGCGTCCGGTTGCGCTGCTCAACTCGCTCCGGTTCGGCTCGCTGACGAACGACCGGGTTAAATATTTGTTCGAACACGTCGTATCGGGCATCGCCGGCTACGGCAACTGTATCGGCATTCCGACGGTTGCGGGCGAAGTCATGTTCGACGAAAGCTACGAAGGCAATCCGCTCGTAAATGCGATGTGCGTAGGCCTCATCGATCACGATAAAATTCAGAAGGGCGTCGCGCAAGGCGTCGGCAACCCGGTCTTCTACGTAGGCCCGGCAACCGGCCGCGACGGCATTCACGGCGCGACATTCGCCTCCGAGGAGCTGACGGCAGAATCGGAAGCGAAGCGTCCTGCGGTACAAGTAGGCGATCCGTTCATGGAGAAGCTCGTACTCGAAGCGACTCTTGAGCTGATCAACTCCGGCATCGTCGTCGGCATTCAGGATATGGGCGCCGCAGGTCTTACGTGCTCCAGCTCCGAAATGGCGAGCAAGGCGGGCAACGGCATGGAGCTTTACCTCGACGAGGTACCGCAGCGCGAGGAAGGCATGACGCCTTACGAGATGATGCTGTCCGAGTCGCAAGAACGGATGCTGTTCGTTGTGAAGCCGGAGCACGAGGCGCAGGCGAAGGAGATTTTCGAGCGCTGGGGCCTGATCTGTGCAAAGGTCGGCAAAGTAACCGACGACGGCAACTTGAAGCTGTTCCACAAGGGCGAGATCGTGGGCGTGCTGCCGGTCAAGGCGCTTGTCGACGAGTGTCCGGTATACAACAAACCGTCCAAAGTTCCGGCTTATTACGAGCAGCAGGCATCGGTCGACACGACCCGTTATGCGGAAGTGACCGATTTGACGGACGCGCTGAAGCAAGTGCTCGCCTCCCCGACGGTTGCCAGCAAGGAATGGGTCTACAATCAATACGATCACATGGTACGGACGAGCACTTACGTACGTCCGGGCTCGGACGCTGCGGTAGTAGGCGTTGACGGCACGCGCAAGGCGCTGGCGATGACGACCGACTGCAACGGGCGTTATGTGTACCTCGATCCGGAAGTCGGCGGCGCGATTGCGGTTGCCGAAGCGGCGCGCAATATCGTCTGTACGGGCGCGGAGCCGCTGGCGATTACGGATAACCTCAACTTCGGCAATCCGGAGAAGCCGGAAATTTTCTGGCAGCTCGAAAAAGCGGCGGACGGCATGTCCGAAGCGTGCCGGAAGCTGAATGCGCCGGTTATCGGCGGCAACGTCAGCTTGTACAACGAGAATTCGAAGGGCGCGATTTACCCGACGCCGGTTATCGGCATGGTCGGACTCGTGCACGATCTGGATCATATTACGACGCAAGGCTTCAAGAAGGAAGGCGACGTCATCTTCCTGCTCGGTGAAACGAAAGCGGAGCTCGGCGGCAGCGAATTCCAGAAAGTGCTGCACGGCGTTACCGAAGGCCGTCCGCCGCAAATCGATCTCGACACCGAGAAGAAGCTGCTGGATAGCGTGCTCGGCGCGATTCAAAAAGGTCTCGTCGCTTCCGCGCACGACTTGTCGGAAGGCGGCATTGCGGCGGCTCTGGCCGAATCGTGCATCAGCGGCCGTCTCGGCGCCAGCGTAAACATCTCCACCGAGCTGCGTCCAGACTTCGCCCTGTTCAGCGAAAGCCAGTCCCGCATCCTGCTTAGCGCTTCGCCGGAACAAGCGGCCGAGCTCGAAGCGTGGCTCTCCCAAAACGGCGTACCGGCCGTAAACATCGGTACCGTGCAAGGCCAAACTTTAACAATCCAAGTTAACGCGAAACCAGCCATCCAGTCGCCTGTCACTCAGCTAGAAAAGGTTTGGAAGGATGCGATCCCATGCCTCATGAAGTAAAGCTTCCCGCGGTTAAGCTTTGGGGCGGGGACTTCTACAACGAAGGCGTTACCGGTGAAATCTTGTTCGATAAATTGAAGGAAGAATGCGGGGTGTTCGGGGTGTTCGGTCACCCCGAGGCTTCGCATCTCTGTTACTACGGGTTGCACGCGCTCCAGCATCGCGGCCAGGAGAGCGGCGGCATCTGCACGACCGACGGCAGCCAGTTCCATTATCACCGCGGCATGGGGCTCGTCAAGGAAGTGTTCGATAACGACAAGCTCGCTTCGCTCAAAGGCTCCATCGCCATTGCGCACGTTCGCTATTCGACTGCTGGAGAGAGCAAGCTGGCGAACGCCCAGCCGCTCGTGTTCAAATACCGCGAAGGCGATCTGGCCGTAGCGACGAACGGCAATATCGTCAACGCGCCGGAAATCCGCAAAGATTTGGAGCGGCAGGGCTCGATTTTCCAAACGTCCAGCGATACCGAGGTCGTTGCCCATCTGATCGCCCGCTCTAAGCATGACGACATCGTGGAGGCGGCGCGCGAAGCGCTCGTGAAGCTGAACGGGGCGTACGCGTTCCTGTTTATGACCAACGGCAAGCTGATCGCGGCGCGCGATCCGCACGGACTGCGCCCGTTCGTCCTCGGCAAGCTGGGCGATGCGTATGTATTCGCGTCCGAGACGTGCGCCTTCGACGCGGTCGGCGCCGAATATGTCCGCGATATCGAACCGGGCGAGCTGCTTATTTTGGACGGCAGCGGCTTGAAGGAAGATCGGTTTACCGAGAAGACGAAACGCGCGGTTTGCGCGATGGAATACATTTATTTTTCCCGCCCCGATAGCGATATCGATGCGGTCAACGTGCACAGCGCGCGCAAGCGCATGGGCAGGCGGCTCGCTATCGAGTCGTTCGTCGATGCGGACATCGTTACCGGCGTGCCGGATTCGAGCATATCGGCGGCGATCGGTTATGCCGAGCAGACGGGCATTCCGTATGAGCTTGGCTTAATCAAAAACCGCTACACGGGCCGGACGTTTATCCAGCCGAGCCAGGAGCTGCGCGAACAGGGCGTCAAGATGAAGCTGAGCGCCGTCCGCGGCGTCGTCGAAGGCAAACGCGTCGTCATGATCGACGATTCGATCGTGCGCGGCACGACCTCGCTTCGAATCGTCAACCTACTGCGCGAAGCGGGGGCGAAGGAAGTGCATGTGCGCATCAGTTCGCCGCCGTTCAAAAATCCTTGCTTCTACGGCATCGATACGCCGAGCCGCAAAGAGCTGATCGGCGCGCAAAAAACGATTGAGGAAATCCGCAAGGCGATTAACGCCGACTCGCTGCATTTTTTGTCCAAGGAAGGCCTGGTCGAATCGATCGGCCATCTGCATGGCGAAACGCAGGGCGGACATTGCACCGCCTGCTTCGACAACATGTATCCGACGCAGGTGCCGGATGAGGAAACGGCGGCTTGCGGCTGCGACTGAATCGACTGAAATACATCTCGCCGCCAATCGGCGGGATTCGGATCTATACGGGCGATTCGTGTAATCGCCCCCTACCATTTTTCAAGGAGTGAACGAGTTTGTCGGAAGCTTATAAGCAAGCGGGAGTGGACATCGCGGCGGGCAACGAAGCGGTCGTCCGGATGAAGAAGCATGTGCAGAAGACGTTTCGACCGGAGGTGCTCACCGAGCTCGGCGGTTTCGGCGCTTTGTTCGGATTGAATAAAGACAAATACGAGGAACCGGTGCTCGTGTCCGGAACGGACGGAGTCGGCACGAAGCTGAAGATCGCTTTCGCGATGGACAAGCACGATACGATCGGCATCGACGCGGTCGCCATGTGCGTCAACGATGTCGTCGTGCAAGGAGCAGAACCGCTCTTCTTCCTCGATTACTTGGCTTGCGACAAGGTCGTCCCGGAAAAAATCGAAGCGATCGTAAAAGGAATCGCCGACGGCTGCTTGCAGTCCGGCTGCTCCCTGATCGGCGGCGAAACGGCGGAAATGCCGGGCATGTACGGCGAAGGCGAGTACGATATCGCCGGATTTACGGTCGGTATCGTCGACAAGAAAAAAATAATCGACGGCCGCTCGATCGCCCCGGGCGATGCGGTCATCGGTCTTGCCTCCAGCGGCGTGCACTCGAACGGCTTCTCGCTCGTCCGCAAGCTGCTGCTTCAGGACAAAGGCTACAGCCTGCACGATGAAGTCGCCGAGCTCGGCGGCAAGCTGGGAGATACGCTGCTCGCGCCGACGAAGATCTATGTGAAGTCGATTTTGGCCATGCTGGAACAAGTGAATATTAAAGGAATGGCACATATTACGGGCGGCGGTTTCTTGGAAAATATTCCGCGCGTGCTGCCGCAAAACGTAAACGTTCAGATCGAATACGGCTCGTGGCCGATTTTGCCGATCTTCAAGCTGCTTCAGGAAGCCGGCTCCGTTTCCAATAACGATATGTTCCGCACGTTCAACATGGGGATCGGCATGGTGCTGGTCGTACCTGCCGAGCAAGCGGAGCATGCGCTTCGCCTCGCCGAAGAGAACGGGGAGCAGGCATACCTGCTTGGAACGGTTACCGAAGGCGAGCAGATCGTAACGTTTACCGGAGCGGATGTGTAATGAAGCCATTTCGCATTGCGGTGTTCGCCTCGGGAAGCGGCTCTAACTTCCAGGCGATCGTGGACGCGGTGCAAGCCGGGAAGCTCGATGTCGAAGTCGGGCTTCTCGTTTGCGATAAGCCTTCCGCCAAAGTCGTGGAGCGGGCGGAGGCGGCGGGCGTCGAAACGTTCGCGTTCCGGCCGAAGGAGTTTGTTTCGAAGGCGGCGTACGAAGCGGAGATCGTGGAACGTCTGGAGCGGAAGCAGATCGACCTCGTCGTGCTGGCCGGCTACATGCGGATCGTCTCCGATACGCTGCTGAAGCCGTACGAGGGACGGATCATCAATATTCACCCGTCGCTGCTTCCTTCGTTTCCGGGGCTCGACGCCATCGGCCAAGCTTTGGCGCATGGCGTGAAGATGACCGGTGTGACGGTCCACTTCGTCGACGGCGGCATGGATACGGGCCCGATTATCGCCCAGCGCGCCGTAGAAGTGGCGGAAGGCGATACGGCCGATTCGCTGGCGGCGAGCATACACCATGTCGAGCACGTGCTGTACCCGTACGTGATCGGCGCCATCGCGAGCGGGAAAGCGGCTCTTGGCGACGACGGCCGGCGCGTGCTATGGAGCTGAGCGAGGCAGCGGTTCGCAATCGCGCCATGTGTGCCGAATTTATAATTACGGAACAAATTTCCGTTATTGCGGAAGAAACGCCGGGTAAGCAGTAAATAGAGGAACGTATTTCCGCTATATAGGCGGATTCGACCGGATTTGCGATAAAATGCTGCCAATAACGGAACTGAGTTCCGCTATTGCTGGATAATCGCCGATAAGTGGGTAAATAACGGAACTTAGTTCCGTTACATGATAGAAGCTCGAAGGTAAGCCACGGCGGCGACACCGATCTGCGGTCGGACTGTCACTAGGAGGAACCCGGTTTGCCGAAATCTAATGAAGGAAGGTCCATCATGCCAAACGAAATTTCTTTGCGTTACGGGATGAACCCGCACCAGAAAGAAGCGAAGCTGTTCCTGGAAGGTGAGGGCGAGCTGCCGATCCGCGTGCTGAACGGCGATCCCGGCTTCATTAATCTGCTGGACGCGCTGAACGCGTTCCAGCTCGTGCGCGAGCTGCGCCAAGCGACAGGCCTGCCGGCCGCCGCTTCGTTCAAGCACGTGAGCCCGGCCGGAGCGGCCGTATACGCCCCTTTGAACGACACGCTGAAAAAGGCTTACTTCGTGGAAGGTCTGGAGCTGTCCGAGCTTGCGACCGCCTACGCCCGCGCCCGCGGCGCGGACCGGATGTCGTCGTTCGGCGATGCGGCGGCGCTCAGCGACGTCGTGGACGCATCGACGGCGAAGCTCTTGAAGCGCGAGGTGTCGGACTTGATCGTAGCTCCGGGCTATGACGAGGAAGCGCTGGACATTTTGAAGGCGAAGAAGGGCGGCAAGTTCCTCATTCTGCAAATCGATCCGGACTACGTTCCGGAGACGATCGAAACCCGCACGCTGTTCGGCCTGAAGATGCAGCAGGAGCGCAACAATGGCGTCATCGACGCCTCCGTATTCGATCATATCGTAACGAACAACAAGGAACTGACCGAAGGCGCAAAGCGCGACATGCTCGTCTCGCTGATCACGCTCAAATATACGCAATCGAACTCGATCTGCTACGCGCTTGACGGTCAAACGATCGGTATCGGCGCCGGCCAGCAGTCGCGCATTCACTGTACGCGGCTTGCCGGAGACAAGGCGGACCGCTGGTATCTGCGTCAGCATCCGACCGCACTTAGCATGAAGTTCCGCGAAGGGCTTACCCGTCCGGAGCAAAACAACGCGATCGACCTGTGGCTCGAAGACGAGCTGACGCCGGTCGAGCAGGCGAGCTGGGAAGCGTGCTTCGCGGAAGTGCCGAAGCGCCTGACCCCGGCCGAGAAGCGCGAATGGCTGAAAGGTTTGACCGGCGTTTCGTACGGTTCCGACGCGTTCCTCCCGTTCCGCGACAATATCGACCGTGCAAGCCGCAGCGGCGTACGTTACGTGATTCAAGCAGGCAGCTCGATGCGCGACGAGGAAGTCGTGCAAGCCGCGAACGACTATGGCATGGTTATGGCGTATTCCGGCGTTAGATTGTTCCATCATTAATGATTAAGGAGCTTAAAAGCTCCTGACGGCAAAGGAGACCTGCCCTAGTGACAGCAAAATGGAGCCAAACGGCGGAGCTGAACGTCAGCCGCCTTCAATCGAATCCGTATCCCGGCCGCGGCATCGTAATCGGGTTGACGCCGGACGGCACGCGGTATGCGCAGGTATACTGGATTATGGGACGCAGCGAGAACAGCCGCAACCGCGTTTTTATCGAAGAAGCGAACGGCTTCCTCCGTACGGAGGCGAAAGATCCGGCTAAGCTGACCGATCCTTCACTCGTGATCTATTACCCGGTTCGTCACATCGGCGCCGCTCATATCGTGACGAACGGCGATCAGACGGACACGATCTATGAAGCGCTGCAAAACGGCCGCACGTTCGAGCAGGCGCTCGCAACGCGGACGTGGGAGCCGGACCAGCCGAACTGCACGCCGCGCATTTCCGGTCTTGTCGATCTGTCCGACGAAACGTGCGCCTACAAGTTGTCGATTCTGAAGACGAATCAGAACGACGAGTCGCAGACAATGCGCCACTATTTCCATTACGAGCAAGCCATCGCAGGATTCGGTCACTTCATCTCGACCTATGCCGGCGACGGCAACCCGCTGCCTTCATTCCAGGGCGAGCCGCAGCTTATGCCCCTGTTCGACGACATCAAGCAAACAGCCGCTTTTTACTGGGATCGGCTGAATGCGGACAACCGCATCTCGCTGCTGGTCAAAACGATCGACAAAGTATCCGGCCAGGCGGAGATGCACGTAATAAACAAGCTGTAAACTATTTCACATTCCGGGAGGGCTGACGTTTGCGTATTTTGGTCATTGGCAAAGGCGGAAGAGAACACGCGATCATCTGGGCGCTGAAAAAAAGCGCCAGCATTGCACACATCTATTGCGCGCCGGGAAATGCAGGCATCGCCGAGCTGGCGGAGTGTGTGCCGATTAAGGAAAGCGAATTTCAGCAGATCGCCCAGTTCGCGCTCGACTATGCGATCGATCTGGTCGTCGTCGGTCCGGACGATCCGCTCGCGGACGGTATCGTTGACGTGCTGGAGGAGCGGGGCGTACCCGTCTTCGGACCGCGGAAAAACGCGGCGATTATCGAAGGCTCCAAAGTGTTCACGAAAGATTTGCTGAAAAAATACAACATTCCGACCGCAGCCTACGAATCGTTCGAGGACTATGACGCGGCTATCGCTTATGTTCGCCGTCAGGGCGCTCCGATCGTCATTAAAGCGGACGGTCTGGCCGCGGGCAAAGGCGTGATCGTCGCCCAGACGCTCGAAGAGGCGGAGCAGGCGCTGAAGGAAATTATGGTCGACAAGGTGTTCGGCAAATCGGGCAGTCAGGTCGTTATCGAGGAATTTTTACAAGGACAGGAAATGTCGATTTTGTCATTCGTCGACGGCGACGTCGTCCGTCCGATGGTCCCGTCCCAAGACCACAAGCAGGTGTTCGACGGCGACAAAGGACCGAATACGGGCGGAATGGGCACGTACAGCCCGCTGCCGCATATCGCACAGTCCGTTATCGACGAAGCGATCGAGACGATCATTAAGCCGACGGCCGAAGCGATGGTCAAGGAAGGCCGCCCGTTCCGCGGCGTCCTGTTCGCGGGACTGATGATCACGAAGGATGGACCGAAGACGATCGAATTCAACGCCCGCTTCGGCGATCCGGAGACGCAGGTCGTCCTGTCGCTGCTCGAAACCGATCTGATCGACATTTTCCTGGCCACGATCAACGGCCGTCTGAAAGACATGGATATTCGGTGGAGCGACGAATCGGCCGTGTGCGTCATTCTCGCCTCCGGGGGATATCCGGGCAGCTACCCGAAAGGCATTCCGATCCACGGCCTTGATGAGGTTCAAGAATCGGTTGTGTTCCACGCCGGAACGGCGCTGAAGGACGGCCAGGTCGTTACCGACGGCGGCCGCGTGCTCGGCGTGACCGCGAGAGGCGCCACCATCGAGGAAGCCCGGGCCAAGGCGTATGCCGACGCGGAGCGGATTCGCTTCGAAGGAATGCAGTACCGCAAAGATATCGCGCTAAAGGCTTTGCTTTAAGATCCATAAGCTATCATCCCGGACGTCCGCCCAATGGCGGGCGTTTTTGCTGTATGCCGTTTTTTTACGTTGACAATATATGGGGGGACATGCTCCAATAGGAGCAGTTCAAGTTCACTCCATTGTAGGCAGGGGTAAGGGAGATGGGAATAGGATGATTCAACAAACGATACCGGGAACCGATTTACATGCATCGACGATCTGCTTTGGGGCGGCCTCGATCGGCAGCTCGATTAACGAAAGCGACTCGTTCCGGCTCATGGATGCGTTTATCGACCAGGGAGGCAACTTTTTCGACACCGCTTTGAACTATGCGAACTGGAGCTGCCCGATCCCGTCGATCAGCGAGAAAACGATTGGCAAGTGGCTGCGTACGAGGCCGGACCGCGACCGGATCATTGTCGCGACGAAGGGGGCTTGTCCGAAGCCGGAGCGTTTCTTCCGGCTGTCCGCCGAGGAGATCGCCGCAGATCTGCAGGAAAGCTTGACGAATCTACAAACCGACTGCATCGGCTTGTACTGGCTGCATCGCGACGATCCGACCCGTCCCGTGGAGGAAATAGTGGAAACGCTTAACGAGCTGGTTCGGGCAGGGCATATCCGTTTTTTTGGCTGCTCGAACTGGACGCTGGAGCGTTTACAGGAGGCGAAACGTTACGCGGAATCGAAGGGCTTGCAGTCGTTCTGCGCCAATCAGATGATGTGGAGCTTATCGAGCATTGCCAAGGAGAACATTTCCGATGAGACGATCGTGCTCATGGATGAGGCGCTGGGGGCGTATCACGAGGCGGAGCAGCTCGCGGCTATTCCGTTCTCTTCACAGGCCGGCGGTTTCTTCAGCGGGCGTTACCGCCGCGAACAGCCCGCTCCTGAGCGCAAGCGGGAGTTTGTGAAGCAGCACTGGCACGAAACGAATTTCGGCCGGCTGGACCGTGTGCTGGAGCTTGCCGAGCAAACCGGCAAAACGCCGGCTGCGCTTGCGCTGGCCTACTTGATCGCGCATCCGTTCCCCGTCTTTCCGATTATCGGGGCGCGTAATGCCGAGCAGCTCATCGAAAGCTGCGACGCCGGAACGTTTCGCCTGGACGCGGAAGCGGTGCGTTTTCTGAAAGGGGAACGGCAGGAGTCGCCCAAGACGTGAGCTACTCAAACTCGTTGTTTTCGTATTTCTTCCAATGCTTGAGCGCAAACCAGACAGCGACAAGTGCTCCGAGCAGAAGCAGAAGCGACAGCCAGTGAGTCGTTACCAGCCAGACAAACCATTGCATCGCGGTATCACCTCGCGGATTGCGATTTATCGAATCATTTCCCCTAGGATGTCCAACATGGATGGTATGAATTCGGAATCCTATGATATACTAATACCAAATATAGGTACAACCGTAATAGGGAGGTTTTTTCATGGATATGGAACGACAGCAATCCTATACCGGTGAACACCAATCGACGTACAATGCGCCGTTTCACAAGCTGCTGCGCATGTTTACGCTGTCGATACTGGTCTCGTTCATCGGCTCGTTCATCGGCATGTTCATTCCGCCGGCGCTGTTTATTCCGCTAATTATTTTGGAGCTGGTCATGCTCGTAGCCGCCTTCTTCATCCGGCGCAAGGGCAAGGGGATCGGATACGGCTTCGTATACGCGTTTTGTTTAATCAGCGGGATCACCATATTTCCGAGCATTGCCTACTACACATCGGTCGGCGGCCCTTCGCTCGTAACAACGGCGTTTCTGATGACGGGCATCATTTTCAGCGGCTTGACGGCTTATGCGTACTACTCCAAGCGGGATTTCAGCTTTTTGGGTGGATTTTTGACCGTTGGCATTCTCGTATTGATCGGATTTAGTCTGATTGGACTGTTCACGGGCGGTCTTGGCGGGACACTGGGGCTTATTATCGCGGCCTTCGGCGTGCTTGTTTTCTCAGGCTTCATCCTGTACGATATATCCCAGTACAAGGACGGCTTGGCCGATGCAGACATCCCGCTCGCCGTGCTTAATCTGTATTTGAGCTTCATCAACCTGTTCCTTTATTTGCTTCGGCTGCTCGGGATTTTCTCATCCGACGACTGATGGCGATAGGCGTTGAAAGAACCCCTGTACGGCCTAATCGGCCGACGGGGGTTTTGTTTTTGTTCCTTTTTTCGAATCTTGGAGGTAGGGCCGGGGATCGACGGCGGCGCCGTTTTTAAAGATCCCGTAATGCAGATGCGGGCCTGTACTTCGGCCGGTGGAGCCCATTTTGCCGATTAACTCGCCTTTTTTCACGCGATCCCCCTTTGCCACTACCAGTTCGTTCAGGTGCATATATAACGTGCGCAGCCCATTCCCGTGATCGATCAGTACGGAATTGCCTTCGGATTTGTTCCAGCCCGAAGAGAGGACGACTCCATCGGCGGCAGCATAAATCGGGTCGTTCGTACGTCCGGCTATATCCAAGCCGCTGTGAAAGCTGGCCGTCTTCGTAAACGGATCGATTCGCACGCCGAAGTTCGAGGAAACGGTCCGCGAGTCAACCGGCCATATGCTCGGGGTAACCGTTAGTGTATGCTGCAGCTCCTGAGCCTGCTTGTTCGTCTCGGCGAGTGCGCCGGACAAGCTGTCGATCTCGGTGCCGAGCGCAGCGAATTGCTGGCCGGTGCTGGCGACTAGCTTGCGGATGTCGCCCCCGGTTACAGGACTGGAATCCCCGCCCATGCTGGAGCTGGTCGTATCGCTCCCCGCTGCCGAAGATGCCGGCACCGATTGGCCGCCCGTTATGCTGGCGGTTAGCGACTTCATTTCGTTTTCGAGCTTTTTTAGCTCGTCCATTTTGAATTGGATTTCATCGGCCTGCCGGGATAAACGAACCAGATCGTTTTGAAGCTGCCCGATCGTCGTATTTTTCTCATGCACGGTTTGCTCGAACCGGGATGTAATGCCGAGCAGCAATTGGCCGATGCAGAAGGTGATCGCCAGTGATGCCAGCAGGGCGGCGCCGAACGTCATAAGCGACAACGCCCAGCCCGACAGTTTAAATCGGACGACACGGCTGGCCGCGTCAGGGATGACCAGGAATGTAATCCGCTTCTGTAACCATTTCAACTTCATAGATACGCTCCGAATACAAATTTTGTACTGCTACATGCTGTATGTACTTAGCGACCAGATCGATCGTCCTGCGGTTCACCTAAGTACTGTGTGCTGCCAAATGGATGCAAAGCTTAAAAGCTCGTCACCTGCGGCGGCGGGCTTTTTGGCGTTCCGGCGGACAAACGGGGGCGCTGGTCCATAGACTATTCTGGCACCAAAAAGGACATAATAACCAGCATATTCGAAAAAGGAAGGAGCACACCGGATGCATCCCATTATCGGCGCTGCGATCGGCGGAGGTTTATCGGCCTTGATCGATCTTCTGCAATGGCTGCTTTAATCTGTAACCAAGCAATTATCTGAGGGCGGCTGTCCGACCGGAAAGTCATCCCCTCTATTCAATCGAATGTATATAGGCTCCTTGTGGGGCTTTTCTTTTTTTTCGTCGCCCGTCACTCTATGGTAAAATGAGGGAAACGGGCGAAGGACGGTGAGAGGCCGGGTGAAAATCGCGGTATGCGGGGGAACCGGGTTCATCGGAAGCAAACTGATCCGGTATTTGCAATCGTGCGGCGACGAGCTGATACTCGTATCCCGGAAGTCATCCGGCGGTACACTTGATCGGGTGCGGACCGTGAGCTGGGATCAGCTCATGGAGAAGAAGGGATCGTTCGAGGGATTGGACGGCATCGTCAACTTGACGGGGGAGACCATCAACCAGCGCTGGAGCGCGGCGGCAAAACGGCGCGTGCTCGAATCGCGGCTGGAGGCGGCAGCGCGTCTGGCCGAACTTACGGAAGCGCTGGACGAACCGCCGAAGGCGGTCGTGAACGGGTCCGCGGTGGGCGTCTACGCCCCGTCCGAGACGGCCGTATATGACGAGACGACAGGCCAGTTAAGCGCCGTCGATTTTTTGTCCGGTATCGTGCTGGAATGGGAGCGGGCGGCACAAAGCATAAGGTGTGGGCGTCTGGTGCTGCTTCGAACCGGTGTTGTGCTGGCGGGTGACGGCGGCGCGCTTCCGCTTATGGCGCTTCCGTTCAAGCTGGGCGCTGGAGGCAAGGTAGGCAGCGGACGGCAGTGGATGAGCTGGATTCATGCGGACGATATCGTGCGTCTGATCCGCCACTGTATCGAAAACGCGGAGGTGCAAGGGCCGGTCAATGCGACCGCGCCGAATCCGGTTACGAACGAGACGTTTGGGAGAGCGCTTGCCCAGACGCTCCGCAGACCTTTTCTAATCCCGGCACCGGCATTTGCGCTGCGTCTCGTGCTGGGAGAGATGGCGGATATGCTGCTGACCGGGCAAAACGCCGTGCCTGTCAAAGCGCTGGAGAGCGGCTTCGCATTCCGCTATCCGACCGTGGATAAAGCGCTGCAAGCTATTTATACCCGGAACTTGTCCTAAATTGGCGGTTTATGCACCTTGACACCCCGTGTAAGGTATTGTTAACTGGAGTAAGGTCTAGCGGAAATACAGGTTGCATACATTAACTGGAAGCCAGGTGAAGCAGATGAGTGGGAACAAACGGATTTTGGTGGGGGCGGGAACGGCTCCTTTAAGCGAGGGCGTGCTGGCCTCGACCCAGAAGGTCATACATGAAGCGCTCGAGCGTCTCGGCTACGGCGAAAGCTACTTCGAACTGTTGAAGGAGCCGCTGCGGCTGCTGACGGTTCGTATTCCGGTACGGATGGACGACGGCCAAGTGAAGGTGTTTACCGGATACCGCGCCCAGCATACGGATGCCGTAGGACCGACGAAGGGCGGCATTCGTTTTCACCCGAGCGTTACGGCGGAGGAAGTATCGGCGCTGTCGCTCTGGATGACGCTGAAATGCGGCATTTTCGATCTGCCGTACGGCGGGGGCAAAGGCGGTATCATCTGCGATCCGCGGACGATGTCGCTCGGCGAGGTGGAGCGTCTCGCGCGCGGTTATGTGCGGGCGATCAGCCAGATCGTCGGCCCGAACAAAGACATCCCGGCTCCCGATGTGTATACAAACGCTCAAATTATGGCCTGGATGCTCGACGAATACAGCCGTATCCGCGAGTACGATTCGCCCGGCTTCATTACGGGCAAGCCGCTTGTGATCGGCGGCTCGCAAGGACGCGACAAGGCGACCTCGCTCGGCGTGGCGATCGCGCTTCGCGAAACGGCGGCTCAGCAGGGCATGGCGCTCAAGGGGCTGAAGGTGTGCATCCAGGGTTTTGGCAACGTAGGCAGCCATTTGGCGGAAATTCTCGATCAATGGGGCGCGATCGTCGTCGGCATCAGCGACGTGCACGGCGGCATCTACGACGAGAAGGGGCTTGACGTTCAGTATTTGCTCGATCGCCGGGACTCGTTCGGCAGCGTAACGAACCTGTTCAGCAAACGGCTGACGACCGCCGAATTCCTCGCGCTTCCTTGCGATGTGCTCGTACCGGCTGCGCTGGAGAACCAGATCACGATGGACAATGTCGATTCGGTGCAAGCGAAGCTGGTCATCGAGGCGGCCAACGGTCCGACGTCGCTCGAAGCGTCAGACAAGCTGCACGAGCGCGGCGTGCTAGTGCTGCCGGACGTGCTTGCCAATGCCGGAGGCGTTACGGTGTCGTACTTCGAATGGGTGCAGAACAACCAGGGCTATTACTGGACGGAAGAGGAAGTCAATAGCCGTCTGGAAACGAAAATGGTCGATTCGGTGCAAAAGGTGCTCGGACTGGCGAAAAGCCGCGGAGTTACGCCGCGCCTTGCCGCTTACATGGTCGGCGTGCAAAAATATGCCGAGGCCAGCAGGCTGAGAGGCTGGGTTTAATAAATAAGTTTGTCGGTAGACAGTCATCGGGAGCATCGCATCAGCAGATTGCCTGCTTGCGATGCTCTTTTTGCGACAGCGGGGCAGGCTTCATCTGCGGCTGCACGGAGCGGAATCGAGGGGGCGGGGATATGGGAGAGATGCACGTTCCAACTTGGTATTACCAGCAGTACGATGCGGACTTTGCGCTTGACGTGCCGGCGGAAGGATTCGGGGGATGGAGGACGAGTGTGCTTCCGATGTCTCTGGATACAACGGCACTGATCGTTATGCATGCGTGGGATTGCGGTACAAGGGAGCAGTATGCCGGGTGGCATCGGGTTGTGGAATACATTCCGCGCTCGTACGACATATGCGATCGGGTGATGCCCGGGCTGCTTACCGCCGCCAGGTCGGCCGGAATGACGGTTTACCATGTGGTTCGGCCGGGGAGCGGCTATTTCCGCGACTATCCGGGCTATGAGCGAGCCGTGCGTCTGGCCGGTCCGGAGCAGCCGAAGACACGCCGGGTCGAGTATGACGAGACGTTCCGCCGGTTGTCGGCGTTTCGCGCGGCGTCCGTATTCCCGGGCGACCACAACCGCGCGGATATCGCCGCCGGCCAAAGCCGGATGGATTTTCCCGCTGCGGCCCGGCCTGCCAAGGATGAGGGCATCGCCGAATCTTCGGCGCAGCTCCATGCTTTGTGTAGAGCGGATGGGATTAACCATCTCGTCTACGCCGGATTCGCGATTAACGGTTGTCTGCAGACGTCGCCGGGAGGTATGGTCGATATGCAGCGCGAAGGCTATATGTGCTCGGCGATCCGCCAGGCGGTGACGGCGATCGAGAACAAGGAGACGGCCCGTGCGGAGACCGCCAAAGAAATTGCCCTGTGGCAGGTTGCACTGCTGTACGGCTTCGTTTACGATGCGGGCGATCTGGCGGCCGCGCTGAACGCCCATACCGGCCCTGCTGCGGCTCCATGACAAAACGGCCCGCCTCTCTGTGAGGCGGGCTTACTGCTTGTGTGGCGATCGGAACGATTACCAGTAAGGGTCTCGGCGTTTCGCTTTTTGGGGCTGGTGGATATAGATCGTAGAACGGGTCCGGGCCTTTCTCCGGGCCTTGCCTCTACGCCGCCGTCTCCGCCTGCGTCTGCGCGGGCGGCTCCACTTCTCTTCGTCTGCTTCGTCGTCCGCGGCTTTTTTGCCGGGCAGCATCGTCATCAGCAGTTTGATCATCGGCTGCATCTGCTGGATGTTGCTGACGATTTTCTGCACCTTGCCGACGGCGGACACAATGCCGTCAATGCCGCCCATCCGGTCGACGAACGACTTGATATCCTTCAGGTTGAAGTTGCTGAGCAGTCCGCCGGCGCCACCGCCACTACTGCCGCCACCCGCCGCCCCACCGCCGCCAAACAGCGAAGTGGAGGGAGCGCTGGGCAAATTTTGTCCGTATTGCGGGGGGATGTAGGAGTATTCCGCAGGAAATCCGCTTTGTCCGGCCCCGGGCTGTGCGCCGAATTCCCGGTAATCCGAAGCGTTCCGAGCATATGGATAGTGCGGACTCCGCTGGTTTTGTCCATCCCGCCGAGCTGGCCATTGATAGGGATTCACGAGGGCTCACATTCCTTCTTTTTGGGAATATACGATACTGTATGTGGTAGGCGAATGATTGGATTGGACGAATGCCCGGTATACCCGCGTCCAGTTCGGGGATTCGCCCTGCCAGGCTGCAAAATGGGCGCCGGCAAAAGCGGAAGGAAACCTTTTAGTCCTGTAATGCATAGAAATTTTAACGTTTCGCAATTGTAAAGGAAGGAATGCGGCTTCTTATGTCGAAACAGGTAAGTAAGTATGCTTAACGAAATAATCACCTGGCTTCCAGAAAAAGAAGTTACTTTATTTCGATAAGCATCCTAAGTCAGTGAAATAGGGGTTGAGTTTACGTGCAATTAAAGAAGTTAAACGATAAATCGATTGACCAGCTTTTCGAGGCGGTTTTGACGCTGAAATCGGTGGAAGAGTGTTATATTTTTTTCGACGATCTGTGCACGGTCAACGAAATTCAGTCTTTGTCCCAGCGGCTTGAAGTAGCCCGCATGCTCGGCAAAGGCAGCACCTACAACCAGATCGAGGCGGAAACGGGAGCCAGCACGGCGACGATCTCCCGCGTGAAGCGCTGTTTGAACTACGGCAACGACGGTTATAAAATGGCATTGGACCGGCTCGGGCGCTAGGCAGCGTCGTATTCTGGCCGCCCGGCGAGAGGCGGCTTACGGGAATCCTGCTCCTGCATGGGAGCGGGATTTTTGTGCTTGTCCACGCGGGCTTAATGGACCGAATTGACTTTCGGGAGCGGTTTCGATAGCATGAGAATGAATGTTGGCAGAAAGGGTGTCCCGGATGAGCAAAGCAGGCGTGCTGATCATTAGCCATGGCTCCCGCAGCGCGGAGTGGATTCGTCTGATCGACCGGGCTGTCGCCGCTGTCGCCGTTCCGCCGGCCTGGGACGGGCCGGTTCCTGTCGTCTCTTCGTTTCTGGAGCTTGTGGAGGGACGGCTGATTCAGGACGGGATTGATGCTCTGGAGGCGCAGGGAGTCACGGACATCGTTGTAGTGCCGCTGTTCGTCTCGTACGGGAGTACGCATGTGGACGAAATCCGCTACGCGTTGGGCGATTTACCGGAGCCGTCGTTCGACTCGGATCTGAAGCCGTTTCGTCTGCAGGGGGCCGTGCATATGTGCCCGCCGCTGGATGACGACCCTGTCGTGGCGGATATGGTGTACGATCATTTGTGCGGCGTAACCGGCAGTCCACAGCGGCAAAACGTAGTGCTTATCGGTCACGGCAGCGAGCTTCCGCAGTTTTATGCCAGATGGAAAAGCGGCATGGGACGCGTTGCCGAACGCCTTCAGCGGCTGGGCGGGTATGCCGGGGTACGAACGGCGCTGCTGCTCCCGGACGAAGCGCGAAACGTTGTCGCCCTATGGCAGGAGGAAGAACCGGATCGCGATATTGTGATCGCGCCGCTTTTTTTGAGCTCGGGCTATTTTACGAATACGGTCATTCCGCAGCGGCTGGCCGGACTTCGCTACCTATATAACGGCAAAGCGCTGCTGCCCCATCCGTCCGTCTCCCGGTGGATCGAGCGGCAGGCGGCGGAAAAGCTGAGGAACCTGGAGAAGATGGAGCAAAAGCCATACCGCAGAGAAACGATGCCAGATGGGGGAGTAGGGCGATGGCGAAACGCGCCAGATTGATCTACAATCCGACCTCAGGTCGGGAAGAGATGAAGCGGAGATTGCCGGAAATATTGCAGCGGCTGGAGCATGGGGGCTTCGAGACATCAACCCACGCGACGATTGGGGAGGGAGATGCCGCCCTAGCTGCCGCGGATGCGGTGGACCGGGGTTTCGACGCCATTATCGCGGCAGGCGGCGACGGCACGCTGTACGAAGTCATCAACGGCATGGCGGAGAAGCCGGACCGTCCTCCGCTCGGCATCCTGCCGCTCGGGACGACGAACGATTTTGCCCGGGCGCTTGGCATTCCGAAGCATTGGGAGTACGCAATCGACCTTATCTTGCAGAAGCATACGCGGTATATCGACGTTGGCAAAGTCAACCAGCGTTACTTCATTAATATTGCCGGCGGCGGCTCGATGACGGAGCTTACATACGAGGTGCCGAGTAAGCTCAAGACGGTGCTGGGGCAGCTGGCTTATTATATGAAAGGGCTGGAGAAACTGCCGAGGCTGCGGCCGACGGAGCTCGTTTTCCAGTCGGAGGAAATGCTCGTCCATGAGGAAGTGATGATGTTCCTCATCTGCAACAGCAACTCGGTAGGCGGCTTCGAGAGGCTGGCGCCGGATGCGAGTCTGAGCGACGGACTGCTCGATGTGTTTATTTTGCGCAAATGCAATTTGCCCGAATTTATCCGCATCGTCTCCTCGGCGCTGCGCGGCGAGCATATGAACGACCCGCATGTGATCCATTTCAAAACGCGGCATATTCAAGTGACGTCTCCGGATTACGTGCAGCTCAATTTGGACGGCGAATTCGGCGGTACGCTGCCGTGTACGATATCCGTGCTGCCGGATCATTTGCGTATTTTTGTGGACGAGTCGGGAACGTCGACTTATAAATAAAGAGCTTTTATGGATGGGATTTACCGTCTTAACCGACGACCAAGGCCTGTGGAATTTGGGGAGTGGTCGTTAACAAGGCTGTAAGTTAACCTCGTAAAGCTCCTAGGTAACGGAGTGTGTAATTCGTGGCAAACCGATACGGCCGCAGCGGCCGAACGAAACAAAAAGGCTCGTCTGGCGGCGCTTCCCGTGGAGGACGTACGGGCGGTATGGGCGGTACGACGGCAGCAGCGATTTCCGCGCCTGTAGCGCGGGAGGAGTTGGTAGTTGCCGATGTGGTCGGCATTGGGCATGAGGGCGAAGGGGTAGGCCGGGTTAACGGCTTTACCCTTTTTATTCGCGGCGCCTTGCCGGGCGAACGGGTGCGGGCAAGAGTGACCGGCCTCAAGAAGCAGTACGGCTTTGCCGAGCTGCTCGAGGTGCTGGAGCCGAGTCCGGATCGCGTGGAGCCGCCATGCCCGGTGTACGACGAATGCGGCGGCTGCCAGCTTCAGCATCTCGGCTACGAGGCGCAGCTGCGGCTGAAGCGGCAACTGGTGGCGGACAACATGGAGCGGATCGGGAAGCTCCGGGTAGCCGCAGGGACGCAAACCGGCGAAGGGGAAGCAGAAGGCGTAATCGTGCATCCGACCATCGGGATGCCGGACCCGTGGCGGTACCGCAACAAAGTGCAGGTACCGATAGGGGAGCAGGAGGGCGGCCTCGCCTTCGGGTTTTATGCGACGGGCAGCCACCGTATTGTGGACAGCGAACAATGTCTGATCCGCAGCGAAACGGCAGACGAGCTCGTTAGCCTCATTAAACAAATGGCCGCCGAAGCAGGCATTCCCGCCTACGATGCGGAGAAGCGGCAAAATGGCCTGCGGCATGTCATCATCAAAACCGGATTTCACACCGGCGAGACGATGGTCGTGCTCGTCACCGATAATGCACGGCTGCCGGGAGCGGAGCAGCTCGCGAAGCGCATCGCGGAAGCCGTCCCTGGCGTGAAGAGCATCTGCCATAACGTGAACGACGGCCCGCCCGGAACGGTTATGGGACCGCGAACGTCCGTGCTGTGGGGAAGCGACCGGATTTACGATACGATCGGCGATGTGCGGTTTGCCATCTCCGCGAATTCGTTTTACCAGGTGAATCCAGTTCAGACCGAAGCGCTGTACGGCAAAGCGCTGGAGTATGCCGGACTAACCGGCGGCGAAACGGTCATCGACGCCTATTGCGGCGTCGGCACGATCTCGCTTTTCCTCGCGCAGCGAGCGAAGCGCGTCTACGGCGTCGAGCTCGTCCCCGAAGCGATCGAGGACGCCCGCCGCAACGCGGAGCTGAACGGCATCGCGAACGCCACGTTCGAGGCGGGGCCGGCGGAGACCGTCATCCCGCGCTGGCGGGAGGAGGGCATCCGCGCCGACGTTATCGTCGTCGACCCGCCGCGCAAAGGCTGCGACGCCACCCTGCTCGAGACGATCGTCGCGATGCGTCCGCAGCGCGTCGTCTACGTCTCGTGCAACCCGTCGACGCTGGCCCGCGATCTGCGCGTGCTCGAGGACGGTGGCTTCCGCACCGTAGAGGTGCAGCCGGTGGATATGTTTCCTTGGACTGGGCATGTAGAGTGCTGTGTGTTGCTCGTGAGAACGAAGTGATGTAGAGCCACATTTACCAATTCGATAAACACAAGCGCTTTGTCGCTTGTGTTTTTATTTTTTTAGCGTACAAATTTTTTTTATAGCTCTTCATACGTGAAGATGGGTATTTATTACTACTCTGGAAGGAGGGAACAGGTCATATTTTGGCGAATATTTACATGAATGTCCCATTTGGAGGTGTCCAACGTGAAATTAAAGAGAGTCATTATAAAAAATTTTAGATCATATAAAGAGGAAATTCAAATTCCTTTTGATAATTTTACAACGTTTATAGGAAGAAATGATGTAGGTAAATCAACAATTTTAGAAGCCCTAGAAATATTCTTTAACAACAGCACTGTCAAGATTGAGCAATCTGATGCATGTGTCTACAGCACTACTAAAGAGGTTGTTATAGGTTGCATCTTTTCAGATTTGCCTAGTCAGGTTGTCTTGGATTCGCAGACCCCAACTGATTTTGCTCAGGAAAACTTGCTTAATCAAAATGGAGAGCTTGAAATCCATAAGGTGTACAATTGTAATTTGAAAACTCCTAAAGAAATGGTGTTTTCTTTCGCTTTTCACCCTTCATCGAATGAAACAAAAGATCTGATAAAGTTAAAAAATGCTGAACTCAAAAGCCGTGCACAAGCGCTTGGAATAGATCTAGGGAATATTGATCAGCGTTCTAACCCAACACTTCGTCAAGCAATTAGAAATCATGTGGGTAATTTGCAGTTAGAAGAACAGATGGTTCCCTTAAATGAAGAGAATGCTAAAGCTGTATGGGAAAGTATTGTGAAGTTCCTGCCACAATATGCACTATTTCAGGCTGATCGTCCGAGTAATGATGAAGATTCTGAAGTCCAGGATCCTATGAAATATGCAATAAGTGAGGCCATTAAGACAGTTGAAGCAGACCTACTGCGGATAAAAGAAACTGTACATAGTCAGGTGCTTGCCGTCGCATCAAGAACACTTGATAAGTTGAGACAAATGGATCCAGCTTTGGCGAATGAGCTAGCCCCTCGTTTTAAATCAGAACCGAAATGGGAAGGATTATTCAAATTGTCGTTGACAAGTGATGATCAGATACCCATAAATAAACGGGGGAGTGGTGTTCGAAGACTTATCTTACTAAACTTTTTTCGTGCTGAAGTCGAACGCAAGCAGCTAGGGTTAAGTTCTTCTGGGATCATATACGCCATTGAGGAACCTGAAACAGCTCAACACCCGAATAATCAAAAAATGTTGGTAGAGGCGCTGACTCAACTTTCGCAAACTGATAATTGTCAAGTCATTGTTACAACTCATGTACCTGGTCTTGCTGGATTACTTAATGTAGAACAACTACGATTCATAGAAGCTCTTACAGATGGAAATAGAAAAATCACATATGAAGATGTCGGTGTATATAAAAGGATTGCTGATCAATTAGGAGTTTTGCCGGATAGCCGGATTAAAGTATTTATTTGTGTTGAAGGGCCACACGATGTTCGGTTTTTAAATATTATTAGTAAAATTCTGCACAAAGTTAATCCACTTTTTCCGGATATTGAGAATGATCCTAGAATAGCGATGTTTCATTTGGGCGGCAGCACACTAAAGGATTGGGTATCATCAAATTATTTAAGTGGGCTTGGGATACCAGAGATCCACATTTATGATCGGGATGAGGGTACACAGCCAAAATATTTAGAACAATGTAATATTGTCAATCGTAGGCGTAATCGTTCGAAAGCTTTTATTACCGAAAAAAGAGAGATGGAGAATTACCTTCATCCTGCCGCTATAAAGGAAGTGTATGAATTAGATATTTCTTTCTCCGAAATGGACGATGTTCCTACTTTAATAGCAAGAGCCCTGCAAGATCGAGGTTCAGAGCAGCCATGGGAAGAACTTTCTGAAGAGAAAAGGAAAAAGAAAGTTTCAAGAGCAAAAGCCAGACTAAATACAGAAGTCGCTTCAAGGATGACCTATGAAAGGCTATGCGAGATGGATGCATGTAAGGAAGTTGAAACTTGGCTTGGGGCAATTAGTGTGCTTCTAACGCTCCAAGATGCCCACGACATGGCGGCACCTGCGGGAGAGTAAAGAGGTATAAGTGTACCATTTTTTTGTTCTAATTTTGGAGTTATATTTGAGCTTTTTTTGAACCGCTTTAAGAACACCGAATATCAGAACAAATTTTAAAGCCTGTGAAATTGTCATTTAAATGAGGGATAATTTATGGGGAAAAAGAAAACGTCAAAAAAGAAAAAAGAAGTCATAAAACCAATTAGAGCTTCTATCGAGCAATTAGAACAATCTCGTACTGGTGGACAAATTGCTCTTTCAGGTTTTAGCTATCAATTTTTGTATTCTTGCTACTTAATTTTGTCGGAATCTAATGAAAACACAACTTTTCACCTTGAAGGAATAGAGGATATCGATCACTACAAATGTGAGGTTTCTTCTAAAGGTAGCACTCATATTCAACTAAAATATTCCACCCAAAAGCAAGATGCGAGTTTCCTAAAAGATGTTTTGAAAAATTTTTTAGAAGCTTATTTGTTTGATGCCAGTCATAATTTTAAGCTAGTTTATGATTTTTCTATAGCTAAAGGAAACTTAAGTAAAATCTTTGACAACAGTTTAGATGAAAGTTCTACTAAGTACTGGAAAGGAATAGTCCAAGATATTAAAACTGAAAACTCCAATTGGAATTGGATGGGATATTCCTTTGATAGCTTTATAAAAAAACTTAGTTTTGAAAAACAAAATAAAAATGATCTCTCTGAAAAAATTGAGAAGTTGTTAATTGAAAAATACGATATTACAACTGGAAATATTGCTTTGTTTGCTAATGGTATAAAATTATGCTGCCTCGAGAAAATGGAACGAAGAGAAAGTATCAATCAACAACAATTAAATACAATAATTCAGAGCATTAAAGATGATATAAGTAAAGGCTCTGAGAATCGTGCTCATAGCTGGATTAAGAAGTTAGATTTTAATATTTCGAGCTGTGAAAATGATTTCAGCTACTATGAAGGAAAGAAGGCTACACCACAAGATATCGTAATGCAATTGCCTGTTAGACGCATAAATACAGAAAAGGAAATTGAAGAATCTATTCAAAATAATAGAGTTACAGTTATTAAAGCATCTAGCGGACAAGGTAAAACTACCATGGCTCTACAAGTTGCTTTTAATTTGTGTAGTGAGTATGCAATTTATCAGCTTGTGTGGTGTAATGATTCAAAAGAATTAGACAATATCGTCCAGTATTTTAAATCAAGAGTGAAACTAGGGGAAAAACCATTAATTGTTATTGACAATTTAGATTCACAAACAGGTGAGTGGAATAGATTAGCCCAACTTTTACAGGAAGAAGTTTCATATCACTACAAACTTCTGCTTACTACACGAGAAGATGATTGGTATAACTACAGTGGCAATTTAAGTAATGTAAGATCTTTGCAAATTGTTAAACTGGTACTTAACGAGCAAGAAGCAAAAAGTATTTTTGAGGTGCTGCAAAAATCCCAAAAACTTCATCAAGCTATAACAGACTGGAGAAGTTCCTGGACAAAAGTTTCCGATAAAAAACTTTTAATTGAATATGTGTATCTTCTTACACATGGTGAAATGATTTCGGAGAGGATTGCTCATCAAATCTCTCAAATTAACAAAACGGATTACGGAAGAATAAAATGCGAAATTCTTCGAAAAGTTTGCTTTGCAGATATTTGCGGAATAAAAGTTCCTGTTAGTAAGCTAGTCGGAAGTATACTAGAAACAACAAATCGCGATTATGGTGATCTATTAAAAAGTGTTGAAAATGAATTTTTAATCCGCGTTAATACAACAGAAAAATATGTAGAAGGATTACACCCCGTACGTTCCCAACACATTGTTGATAAGTTGCACGAATATGCAGAAATAAGTGATACAGCTCTTCAAGTAGTTAAAATAACAGATGTTACATACTTACCAAAGCTATTTTCAAACCTCCCTCACCTAATTACAAACAAGAAGAATTTTTACTCTAATATTATTGAGATTCTTTGGGATGCAAATAATATGTCACCATATGTATTGGCACTAAAAGGCTTGCTTTCTGGAGGTGTCACGCAATACTATGTGCAAAATCAATCCGCATTTGATGATGCTAATAACCATGGTGGACTTTACCTTTTGTCTACGGATCTAAATCCATTTACACAATTTGAAGAGTTTGAATTCTCAGTGCAAACCCTGAGCGAATTAATAAAAATAACTCCTGATAACGCAAACATTAAATATTTATGTGACCTTAGGGATTCCGTTCCGAAAATCGTATTGTCGGAAACAGATCTTTACTATTTTTGCGAGGAATTATTTACTAAGCTAAAAACTATAAATCTTAATGAACTTATTGATGACATTCCTTCTTATGCAAGTATTGCGTACTGGTTACTTAATATTGATCGGAAATTTAATCTATCAAAAAACATTTCATTGGAAGCTATATGGGCAGCTAAAGAGAACTACACAATCAACGATATATCTAGCATTATGTATACTTGCTTTTGCGGCGACAAGGAGACGTATACTTCATTTGTGAAAGACAATTTGCAGAAGATAATGACTTACCTGAAGAAGGTTACTACATCTTTGAACCTGTTTTTAAGTGAAGATGGGAATAAAATCCATGTTGAATATATACTTTTGCCGAGTGAAACTCGAAAAGGGAACGAGGAAAGCGTTTCTAGATTAATGGTAATCTGCAAAACCCTTCCTATATTTGAAGTATACTGTGCTGATGCAATCAAGCCTACACTTGATATTATTTCTGGATATAATATCCCTGATGATGCACATAAGGCTATGCCACTTCGAAACATAATAATAGTGTTTCATCAAGAATTCGCATCATTATGGGATAAAACAATAATGAGCAATTATGAGTGCGACAGTATATTGGAATGGCTAAATCGTTGGTTTACTGTTCGAAGGAATATTGCAACATTATCTGAAGAGTGTACAGCGAGTATCTGTAAACTACTTGAAGGTAAACCATTGGGTAATCTCGCAACTGAAATAGATAACCTACGAACAGAAATAAACAAAGAACTCATTAGAGAGTATAGTTACCCTCATCAAGACAGACCTTTTGAAGAAAAAGCTGTTCTCCCTAAGGGGTTCAGTAAAGTCAAAGCGGATTATTTTGGAGGTATACAAAATTTTTGTAATCAGCTAGTCAAATTCTTACTACGCGATCCAGAGCAAAGTAGGTTAGCTATGATCAATTTGACAATAGCACACAGTTCATTGCATAGCATGCAAAAATACTTTGGAGCCATTGTTGATGAGCATGGAATGTTATTACATGAACATAACGAATTATGTGTGATCGAAGAACGAAGTCTGCAGTTCCTTATCATTACATGTGAATACTTTAAAGAGCACATGCCCAGCAAATATTTCAATAAATATGCGATAAAGTCTTGGTATAGCAAAAAATATAACGATTTGATGATTGATTCTAAAACAGCACTGAATGGTTTGTCAGAGGACTTTTTGCTTACTTACCCAGTAAAATATTATAATGATGGCATATTAAAATTTTACCCTATAATTGTTGACAATCTAGATATAACAAATCCTGAAGTGCTTATGAATTTTTTATACCTATGCACCCCCATTGCTTCTATGGACTACAGTTATTTAGTTATAGCTAACAAAAATAAACAAAGCCAAATTATTCACAACGGATTCAGGGTTCCAATTCAGTTTTTGAAAGACCTTAAAGTTGCTGTTGACACAGAAGACGAAGAATTGATACAGAGTTTATCACCGCCATTTCCTGAAGAAATAGCAAAACAATTTTTAGACTGCTTTGAACAGAAATATGAATTATTCATTCCCGCTCGCTCTGAGTACGAAGGAGTGGACAGCATCTTAGAATTACTATGGGCATATTCTAGATCTAGAAAAGAATTGACTGCTGACTCCGATTCAAAATATCTGTCATCTATTGAGAGTGATTTAAAGGAAAAGATAATTAGCTTGCTAAAAAAAATCGAAAATCAAATGCCGTATAATGACTTTTGTGAGTTAACACAAATTTGTGATGATACATTTAAGGGCAGTACATTTGACGATAATAAGTTAAACGCATTCAATAAAAAATTAATCACAAGAGTTCTTGAGCAAGTTAACTAGAAGAGCTCATCGTATGAGACGAAGAGGTCAGGGGTTCATTGACCTAAGCTTCATATCCAATGCCGAACAACACTTACGTAGTTAGAGTTGTCTAAAAATTTGACAAAACACAACAAAGGGCTTAGGTATCCCATTATTATGTTTAACTCTATGTGTTGACTCTGTTTATTTCGACTCATGGAAGCGGTATGTTCCTTGATTTATAAGGGTGTAACCCCCCAATAAACCCGTGCTAAAAATCCAAGCCGTGATAAAATCGGGGAAGGGACGAATGGAGAACGGTGAAAACCGAGATCCATCAAGCCTTTCCCCTGTTTTTCTATCAAGATTATTCAGATTATATTAAAGTCGCGACAAAAAAAGTTGAAGAAAAATTGGGGAAATGGCTGTTTTGTAGCAGGATTTTATTTATACGGGCAACGGTGGAATACGGGTTGAAGTTCCACATAAATGAGGGAATTGGTAATTTGAAACAGCCTCTCCTATGTTATAATGAGTTATCAAGTGACAATGGAGGGATAATGATGATCTCCAAAAAAATGGATCCGCAAGCCGCGAGTGCGATAAAATCCATCCTTCAAAAACTCAACATAAATAACCCTCGTGTATTCATTGACCTTGAAAAGCAAACGGTGGAAGCTCAAGAAGACGACTATTCCGTTGATGATCTTTTGGAAGCGGCCGGTACTTTAACGCCTGAACGAGGGAAAGAGCTTCTTGAAGAAGTCAACAAATCACGTAGGGAATGGAATGCATGAGTAAAGGGTATCTCCTGGACACGAATATTGCGATTGCGATTCTTACTAATGAGAGTAACGTTAATTGGATATCCCACGATTAAATATAGATTCAAATTAAGCTTTCGTCTCCTATCATCTGGACGGCATAATGAGACGATAAAAGTGCAGCCCGGGAAAGTATCCATTGACCCCAGAGGCTGCTCTTTGTTCATTCATGGCAATGATAAGGATGACAAGATACTTGCTCTGTAGCCGAGAAGCCGCTATCAAAGCAAGGATATTGCAAGGGACCCGATACTCAAGTCCTATAGAGAGCGTTTGTTGATTTATAAGGGTTTTAAGTGAGTGGTTAGGGGAGTTGAGGACGAAATGGGGATGCGAGCGATTCGCGTCCCCATCGTTATTAGATGAGCCGGATAAGGAGCATTTAGTTCGTCATTTGGGTAGGAATCATAATTCCTTATATACGGACTGAATGGATAAAATTTAAAAAGATCAAAAACACAATAACAAGGAGGAGCACATGTCCTGGAGCAAATTGAAACAAAATCTGCATAGCTTTCTTTGTCCTGCGTTAGAGGGAAGGGTCGAATACAGTGCAACCAGCTACCGTTATGTACCTGATAAAGCGGGGATTTGTTATATTACAGTAGATAAAAAGAACGTACTCCAGATGAGTGATACAGCTAACTTCATCAGATGGTATCAGACGGAGCTGGAAATTAAGAATGATCCGGATATTCAAATCCCTATCAGCCATGAAGAGATTGAAGCAGTCAGAAAAGAGACCAAGGGGAACGTTCCCGAGGATCGTCTAAAAGTAATTGTGAGAAATAGAAAAATAACGGTGCACGCAAAGGAGCTTTTGGCGGCACAGTCAGCATTAAGTAAATCCAATTTTACCGTTGTGGCTGCTAAGTTTTTAACTATTTCTATAGAGGAAAGCTTGGAGAGCGATGATATCTTATTGAATATTTTGGCATTGGTGGACAGACGAATCGGAAAAAAGCGGATTCTAACCATATCCGAGAAGATGAAGGTAAAGCATCCGGCTGTGCAGTATTTTTATGAACTGCGGCGCAGCACGTTATGACAGGGCGAAACAGCCATTCTTCTAATAAAAAACAAATAGAATAATGGTCAACTGCTTATGTAAACTTCCGATAAAGTATGCTTAGGCTAAGATATGAATATAGCAGGAGGATTTATTTCATGGAGTTGAGGCGGCTAACAGACCGTGTTTTTTATACGATGTTCAGTAAAGAGTCCGATCGGCCAGTTCTTGGGTATATACAGGGGCAAAAGCGTTCTATAATGGTGGATTCGGGCAATTCTAAAAATCATGTTGAAATGTTTAACGAAGCTGTGCGCAAGGAAGGATTCCGAAAGCCGGACGTCATTGCGATTACGCATTGGCACTGGGATCATACTTTTGGGATGCATGCAGTGGAAGGAGTAACCGTAACCCACAAAAAAACGAATGACAAGTTAGCGGAAATCGCTAAGTGGGAATGGACAGATTCTGAAATGAAAAAGAGACTGGCAGAAGAGGTTGAGATTGAATTTGCAGATACTTGTATTCGTCAAGAGTATCCTTTGCTATCGGAAATACGAGTAGTGACATCCGATATCTCCTTCAGCGGCTCTATGGAAATCGATTTAGGAGGCCTTGTTGCCGAATTGCATCACGTAGCCTCGCCGCATAGTGACGATTCGGTTTGCATATTCGTACCTCAAGAAAGGGTATTATTTATTAGCGATGCGGTTGGGGTGGATTATTATAATAATTGCTACTTGGATAAAGATCAATTGCGTTCTTTACTTACGGCGATCGAAGGATTTGATTTTGATACTTGCGTAGTAGGACATGCCGAACCAGTCAGTAAACAAAAAAAGTTACCATCATGAATTCTCTTCTGGAACGTTAAGTCACGTTTTACTTGTAGAACCCTAGACTTTGTCGGCTAGGGTTCTACGTTTATATTGCGATTAAGTCTTCGGTGATGGCTCTGTAAAGGTGTACTGACCGTACCACTCGGCTAGCTCTGCCGAAGGTTGAATATGGAGTTCTTGCTTCAACAGTGCTTCATATTGCTTATATTGCAAGTGGAGGGCCCGCCAGTCTTTCAAAGCGGCAAACCCGTGCATAAGCAGCCTATTCGCTTCTTCATCCAATTCATTGCGCCGCACCAGCTTTTTGGCAATTTGAACGGCCTGATGAATCCGATTATTTTCGAACAGCCACTTTACCAGACGTTTGGCAAACGACTCGTACAAATCGCTGAGCCGCTCGCGCTCGGCAAGCGACCACCCGTAAGGTTTGTCTTCGAACAAATCGCCTGTATACATGCTCTCGGCGGCAAGCGCGGCCTCTTCATTGCTTTCATCAATGGTGGGGAAACCGGACAATCGCTCTTCGAATTGTATAAAATCGACCTGGATTTGCTCCAGGCTCATCTGATATTGTTCACGATCGGAGACAAGTATCGCCTTCATTCCGTGTGTAGACAACGTCTTACGCAGCTGGTATAGCGCAGTATTGAGATACAGCTCGGAATTTTTCCCTTCTCTGTCATGGAAGATATCTTCCAGAATACGGGTCTTGGCCGCACGATTCCCGCGACAGAGCAATAAATATGCGAACAACTCCTGACTTTTGCGGGACATCCATTTCAAGGAGTCTCCTTGCTCGCTGCTAATTTGCAATCCTCCCAAGCTTGCAACCGACAATCGTTTTGGACTGTCCACGATACTGGAACTGAGCTTTTCCGCTCGCCCTCTCACCGCTCTTGCAACGGTTTCTTCCAAACGCTTCATAGAAATAGGCTTTACAATATAGTCCAATGGATAAGCACCAAAAGCATCAAGCGCAAACTCCTTATGGGAAGTCACGAACACAATATCCAAATCGGCATGATTCTTCCGCAGTTCAAGGGCTAATGTCAACCCGCTGTCTTCCGCGATCTTGATATCGATAAAGGCAAGATCCACGTCATGCTGTGCGACAAACGCAACCGCCTCTGCACTGCTGCGTACCATCCCAACGACGACCACGCCCTCTATTCGCGACAGCAGCTGGCTGAGTGCCGTCAACATCGCCCGTTCGTCATCAATTAGCAATACTTTCATCGTTGTCCCTTTCCGAGCTTGCAGTGCCAAGCGTAAAGTAAAAAACAGTTTTCTGGCGCGGCACACTCTCCACCCAAATCTGTCCGCCGCTCATCCGTACGAATTGTTGGCAGACTTGCAGTCCCAGTCCGGTGCCTCTCTCTCCGGCAGTCCCTGTTGTGGATACGAGTCTCAGCGGATCGAACAATTCCCGCACCCGATCTTCTCCCATACCCACACCATGGTCGCAAACCGATACGATCACCTGCCCGGCCTTCGTTTCAGCGCTAACCAGAACGGTCCCGCCTCGCTCGGAAAATTTGACCGCATTCGTCATCAGATTCCGAACGATCAAATTGACCGCTTCTCTATCCGCGTATACTGCAATGCCGCTGTCGATTTCTATATGTATAGCGATTTGCTTCGCTTCGCTTTTAATCCGCAGTGTGTAGCAAACTTCCTCAACCACATCTACCAGTCTTAACCGCTGGGGCTGCAGCAGCATGCCTTCCTTTTGGCTGCGAAACCATTCCAGCAAATTTTCGATCATCCCGAACGTATTTTGAATTTGCCCGCTTAAGGCATCGATCACTTCCTGATGATTGCTTTTAAACATCGTTTTATCCGCTTCGAGCACTTCAATCAAGCTAGCCTGGACGGCTAACGGATTCCGGATATCATGGGAAACGATCGCAAACAAATGGTCTTTTAGCTGATTGAGCTTCACGATCTGCTCCATCTGCTTTTGCTTTTCTGTAATGTCGAACAATACGGATACGGTTCCTTGTCCAACCCTTTCCCGGGAAGCCAGCGGATACACTTTAACCGAATAAACTCGGGTTTCCCCGTTCACTCGTGCATCGATCTCCATATCGCACGCTTCCATTCGCTCGCAGGCGCGTTGCCATCCCGGCCACTTGGCCAACAATTTGCCGATTGGCTGCCCGGCAATCGGACCTGCTTCTGACCGCGCAAATAAGGGGTCAACATAAGCATTGCTATCGATAACGCTTCCTCTGTGATTGACAATGAGTATCCCTTCCTCCATCGTCTCCACCACAATATTTCTGGCAAGCGGCACGACCGAGAACATCCGGTAACGGATCACAACCCACAGCATGGTCATTCCCAGAAATCCGCAATACACCGAGATAGGGAGCAGCCACGGCGTGAAGCCGGAATAGAAGGACTTGGCCACTTCCGTCGCTGCGGGGATACAGCCGCACAGCACCAACCAGATGCCGGGCTTGCGAAGCTCGGGACGAACGCGCCGCAGATAAACGAACAAATAAAAAACGCAGACCGCAATCATCAGATAACAGATAATATTGAACGCGATCGAATAGACCGTTTTGCTTACTTCCAAATGTCCTTGGTCCAGCTCTATATTCCAGAACAGCAGATGGTGATACGGATTCGTCCATAGAAGCAAGGACCAAAGCGCGAAGACCGAAAGGATCTGCATCATCCGAAGCGGACGCAAGTATTCGTCTTTCCCGAACAGGGCCAGTACAAAGAAAATGACCGTAGGTACGACAAACAACAAGCTGGTTTGTTCCATATTTCGAAACAGCATTTTAGACGATAAACTTTCGCTGTTGATTTCCATAATGACACTTCCGGCGTAAATCACACGGCAAACCATCACCCAGGCAAAATATCGGATGCCCCGTTCCTGCCTATACAGAAAGGCGTAGTATAAAAACGCGACCATTAAAAAAATGGAAACCAGCATGACCACATTGGATAACGTTACACTCATAGCTGCGAAATTCTCCTTCAGCAATCTCCCCTCTACTACTGATCATATCCTATATGTAAAAATCTTTCACTATAACTGGCCGACATTGGTTCTTTCATAGTTCTTTTATAGTTCTTTCGCAGTTCTTTTATAGCCGTTTGTTATACTGGTTTTTGCCAAAAAGCTGGGATGATTTTGCATTGGGCTATAGGGAAGGAAGGGAGAACAAGATGAGAGAATCAACTTTAATCGTAAAAAAATTAATGCTTGGTCTACTAGCGGTTATCCTTATCGCAAGTCCGTTATTTATTCCGGGGAACGCTCGTGCCGCACCAGATGACCCCGTATTTGTTTCTGTTACTTCCGAAGATCCGACTTCATTTGCGTTGGATCAGGAGGGTCAGATTTGGGCATGGGGGGAGTATAGCAACCAATTTGGCCAATATGGTGACGGAACAACAGTACCTTCCGTACTCCCCAAACAAGTTCAAGTGATGAACGGCAGTACCCTGGTTAAATTTAAAAAAGTAAAGCCGGGGACTAATCACTCCGTTGCATTGGACGTAAACGGGAATATCTGGACGACTGGAGACGATGAACACGGACAATTAGGCAACGGGCCTTCAGGCAGTTCTCTTACATGGGGAAGAATATCTGTCCCAGGTAAAACCTTTATAGATATAGCAGTAAAAAGCGATGCTTCTTACGCTTTGGACAGCAATGGTTTCCTATGGGCATGGGGGGCTAATACAACATCAACGCCCCAAGTACCAACCCTACAGAATGTGGAGAAGGATGGAACTACTTATACATTCAAATCCATTTATGGGCATATTCAAATCATTATGGCGATTGATTCAGAGGATCAGTTATGGTACATCAATGAAACAGAATTTGATCCTAAAAGATATCCGCCGATAGCAGGCGTCGGTTACAAATCTGTTTCTATTGGCTCCGGATCAAGTGAAGGGGGGCCTTTTGGTTTGGTTCTCGATATATACGGTAACGTATGGGGCTTTGGAGCCAATGACAAAGGGCAACTTGGACACGGGCTTTCTCCAGATTTCAAATATAATCAAGTCCCGATTCCGATTAAGGACGGCAGCAATCCGATTAAATTTGCTCAAATTTCCGCAGGGTATACTCACTCGCTGGGGATAGATGTTAACGGGAAAATGTGGGTTTGGGGAGTAAATGACAAGGGACAACTGGGCGACGGTTCAACCACGAGTACGTCTTATGCAAAGACATATAGTGTCTCTTCTTTCGAGGGAGGTATTCTTCGTTTGATAGCCTTCACATTTTTGGAGGGGGGATTTGGCAAATCGTATGCCCTGGATCAAGATGGAAAGCTGTGGCACTGGGGAGACGGAATATTAAAGCCCGTAAAGCTCGGTTTGGCAGTAAGTGCGGCGAAGGAAATTACCGGCTTCAGCTTCACGGCGCCGTCTGCTGCTGGAACAATAAACGAAGCAGCCGGTACAATCACGGTTAATGTGCCTTACGGAACAGACGTTACTGCATTAACACCAACGATTACGCATACGGGGGCAAGTATTTCGCCGAACAGCGGCGTGGCGCGGAATTTTACCAACCCGGTGATGTACACGGTGAGCGCAGCGGATGGAAGCACGAAGAGCTACACGGTAACGGTGAATGTGGCCGCTAGCTCGACGAAGGAAATCACCGGCTTCAGCTTCGCTAGCCCGGCAGTGACGGGAACGGTGAACGAGGCGAGTCGTACGATAAGCGTCACGGTTCCCTATGGAACGGACGTCACGTCGCTGACGCCGACGATTGCGCACACGGGAGCGAGCATTTCGCCGAACAGCGGCGTGTCGCGCAATTTCACCAACCCGGTGATGTATACGGTGAGTGCGGCGGATGGAAGCACGAAGAGCTACGCCGTAACAGTGAATGTGGCAGCTAGCCCGATGAAGGAAATCACGGGATTCAGCTTCGTAAGCCCGGCAGTAACGGGAACAGTGAACGAGGCGAGTCGTACGATAAGCGTCACGGTTCCCTATGGAACGGACGTCACGTCGCTGACGCCAACAATTACGCATACGGGTGCGAGCATCTCGCCGAACAGTGGAGTGTCGCGGAATTTTACCAACCCGGTGATGTATACGGTGAGTGCGGCGGATGGAAGCACGAAGAGCTACACCGTAACGGTGAACGTGGCCGCAAGCCCGACGAAGGAAATCACCGGCTTCAGCTTCGCAAACCCGGCAGTGACGGGAACGGTGAACGAGGCGAGTCGTACGATAAGCGTCACGGTTCCCTATGGAACGGACGTCACGTCGCTGACGCCGACGATTGCGCACACGGGAGCGAGCATTTGGCCGAACAGCGGCGTGTCGCGCAATTTCACCAACCCGGTGATGTATACGGTGAGTGCGGCGGATGGAAGCACGAAGAGCTACACCGTAACAGTGAATGTGGCAGCTAGCCCGATGAAGGAAATCACGGGATTCAGCTTCGTAAGCCCGGCAGTGACGGGAACAGTGAACGAGGCGAGTCGTACGATAAGCGTCACGGTTCCCTATGGAACGGACGTCACGTCGCTGACGCCAACAATTACGCATACGGGTGCGAGCATCTCGCCGAACAGTGGAGTGTCGCGGAATTTTACCAACCCGGTGATGTATACGGTGAGTGCGGCGGATGGAAGCACGAAGAGCTACACCGTAACGGTGAACGTGGCCGCAAGCCCGACGAAGGAAATCACAGCATTCAGCTTTGCTACACCGGCTGTTGTCGGTACGGTGGACGAGGGAAGCGGTACGATTACTGTCAACGTACCGTATGGCACGAATGTCACGTCGCTGACGCCGACGATTACGCATACAGGAGCAAGTATTTCGCCGAACAGCGGAGTGGCGCGGGACTTCACCAATCCGGTGACCTACACGGTGACCGCAGCGGATAACTCTACGAAGAGTTACAGTGTAACCGTGAATGTGGCAGCGAACCCGGCGAAGGCGATCACAGCATTCAGCTTTGCTACACCGGCTGTTGTCGGTATGGTGAACGAGGGAAGCGGTACGATCACCGTAAACGTACCGTATGGCACGAATGTCACCTCGTTGACGCCGACAATTACGCATACAGGTGCTAGCATCTCGCCGAACAGTGGAGTTGCACGGGATTTCACCAATCCGGTGACGTATACGGTAACCGCAGCGGATAACTCCACGAAGAGTTACAGCGTAACGGTAAATGTGGCAGCAAACCCGGCGAAGGCGATCACGGCGTTCAGCTTCGCTACACCGGCTGCTACGGGTACGGTGGACGAGGGAAGCGGTACGATCACCGTAAACGTACCGTATGGCACGAATGTCACCTCGTTGACGCCGACCATTACGCATACAGGTGCTAGCGTCTCGCCAGGAAGCGGAGTGGCGAGGGACTTTACCAATCCGGTGACCTACACGGTGACCGCAGCGGATAACTCTACGAAGAGTTACAGTGTAACCGTGAATGTAGCAGCGAACCCGGCGAAGGCGATCACAGCATTCAGCTTTGCTACACCGGCTGTTGT
>NZ_RBAH01000010.1:0-195995 GCF_003626695.1 Paenibacillus ginsengarvi | reverse complement strand
ACCAATCCGGTGACCTACACGGTGACCGCAGCGGATAACTCTACGAAGAGTTACAGTGTAACCGTGAATGTAGCAGCGAACCCGGCGAAGGCGATCACAGCATTCAGCTTTGCTACACCGGCTGTTGTCGGTATGGTGGACGAGGGAAGCGGTACGATCACCGTAAACGTACCGTATGGCACGAATGTCACCTCGTTGACGCCGACCATTACGCATACAGGTGCTAGCGTCTCGCCAGGAAGCGGAGTGGCGAGGGACTTCACCAATCCGGTGACCTACACGGTGACCGCAGCGGATAACTCTACGAAGAGTTACAGTGTAACCGTGAATGTAGCAGCGAACCCGGCGAAGGCGATCACAGCATTCAGCTTTGCTACACCGGCTGTTGTCGGTATGGTGGACGAGGGAAGCGGTACGATCACCGTAAACGTACCGTATGGCACGAATGTCACGTCGCTGACGCCGACCATTACGCATACAGGTGCTAGCGTCTCGCCAGGAAGCGGAGTGGTGAGGGACTTTACCAATCCGGTGACGTATACGGTAACCGCTGCCGACAACTCCACGAAGGATTACATCGTAACGGTAAATGTGGCAGCAAACCCGGCGAAGGCGATCACGGCGTTCAGCTTCGCTTCTCCGGCTGCTACGGGCACGGTGAATGAGGCGACCTATACCATTGCCATTAACGTGCCTTACGGCACCGACGTCACATCGCTGAAGCCGACGATTGCGTTTACGGGCGCGAGCATCTCGCCAGGCAGCGGCGTGGCGCGTGACTTCACCAGTCCGGTGATCTATACGGTGACCGCTGCGGACAACTCCACAAAGGATTACACCGTAACGGTAAATGCGGCAGCAAACCCGGCGAAGGCGATCACAGCGTTCAGCTTCGCTACACCAGCTGTTGTCGGTACGGTGGACGAGGGAAGCGGTACGATCACCGTCAACGTACCGCATGGCACGAACGTCACCTCGTTGACGCCAACAATTACGCATACGGGCGCGAGCATCTCGCCGAACAGTGGAGTGGCGCGTGACTTCACCAATCCGGTGACCTACACGGTGACCGCAGTGGATAACTCCACGAAGAGTTACAGCGTAACGGTGAATGTGGCATCGAACCCAGCGAAGGCGATCACAGCATTCAGCTTCGCTGCACCAGCTGTTGTCGGTACGGTGAACGAGGCGACCTATACCATTGCCATTAACGTGCCCTACGGCACCGACGTCACATCGCTGACGCCGACGATTGCGTTTACGGGTGCGAGCCTCTCGCCGAATAGCGGCGTGGCGCAGAACTTCTCCAGCCCGGTGACCTATACAGTCACTGCTGCGGACAACACCACGCAGAATTACGTGGTGACAGTGACAGCCGCTGCCAATCCGGCTCCTGCAACTCCGCAGCATCTGACCGCGGATAGAGCGGACGGCCAGGTCGTTTTAAACTGGGACACGGTGACAGGCGCAACCTATTACAGCGTGTACCTATCCGTCGTTCAAGGCATGTTTACCGAACCGGCATCTGCAACAGTAACGGGTGCGACGTACAATATGAGCGGGCTAACGAACGGCACGACGTATTATTTTATCGTAAAAGCCGGCAATTCAGGAGGTTTGAGTGCGGCATCGAATGAAGCCATAGCCACACCTGCCGCCGCTCCTAGCGCACCTACACACGTGACAGCTATTGCCGGGAACGGGCAGGCAACTATTTCCTTTATGCCGCCAACCGATAACGGCGGTTATGCCATCACCCAATATGAAGTGACAGCATCATCAGGAGGTATCGTACAAAACGGAGCCTCCAGTCCAATCACAGTCACCGGCTTGACTAATGGCGTAAGTTATACCTTTACCGTAAAAGCGATCAATCAAGTCGGAAGCAGTCCGGCTTCCGCTGCTTCCAACGCAGTCACCCCAACTTCCTCAGACGGCGGTGGCACCAACGGCAGCAGCGATAATAGCGAGAACAACAGTAGCAATGATGATGATAATAACAAGAAGCCTATCGCTTCAATGGCCGACATCCTCCTTAATCATCGAGTGGTCGAGGCTGGAGCGAGAACAACAGTGGATCGCGATAATGCGATTCTGAGGATAATTGGCGACCGGGCCAAGCTTGAGAATCGACTTGCGGAGGAAGAACAAGGCACGATCATCACCTATCAGGCGAACTCAAGCTTTGATAGGGTTATAGCTGAAATGGACGGCCAATGGGTCAAAAGCATGGCAAAAAAGCAAGCTGTCATTACTCTCAAAACCGATCAAGCCACGTATGTATTGCCAGCTCAGCAAATCAACATCGAAGCTCTAGCCAGGCAGTTTGGCGAATCCATCGCTTTGCAGGACTTGAAACTGAAAATAGAGATCCACACACGAGCCGCGGTTAACACGATCAATGAAGCCGTATCCAAAGGCATGTTCACCCTTTTGGCGCCACCGGTTGAATTTATTATCCAGGCGACCTACGGCGATGCAGCAATCCAGGTTTCGAAGTTCGATACCTTCATGGAACATTGGATCGCGGTTCCAGACAACGTGAACCCATCTGCAGTGACGACGGCTGTGGTCGTTGAATCGGATGGTAACCTCCGTAATGTACCGCTCCAAGTCATTCTGGAGGAGAACCGGCACTATGCGAAAGCCAGCAGCCTGACAAGCGGTATATTCGCCATCGTATCTCATTCTGCGGAATTCAATGATGTGGGGAGCCATTGGGCCGAACAAGCCATTAACGACATGGGAGCGCGGATGATCGTTATGGGTACGGGAGACAACGCGTTTGAGCCGGATCGGAAGGTTACACGTGCGGAGTTTGCTGCTATACTCGTTCGCGGGCTAGGACTGCCCCTGGAGAGGGGGGCCGCTCCATTCTCAGATATTTCCCCGGCGGCTTGGTTCAACAATGTCGTGTATACAGCGTATACCTATCGCTTGCTTACCGGCTTTGAAGACGGAGCGTTTCACCCGGCTGATCCGATCACTCGTGAGCAAGCGATGATCATGCTGTCTAGGGCGATGACGCTCACCGGACTGAAAGCTAAGCTGCCCGGCCTATCGGCAGACAAAGCGCTTCTTCCGTATACGGATGCGGTAGCTGTTTCCAATTGGGCGCTGGACGGAATTGCGGATAGTATTCAAGCAGGAGTCATGCAGGGGAAAAGCGGCGGAAAGCTTGCACCACAAGACTTTTTGACGAGAGCCGAAGCGGCAACCATCATGCAACGCCTGCTTAAGCTTTCCGATCTGATCTGATATTCGCTAACATGAGGTTATCCCGCACGTCTTATCGGCGTGCAGGATAGCCTTATTTTCCTATAAGAATAGGGTGCATGGTGAGAACATATCGAAGTCCGGCTTATACAAAAATTTCGGAACACATGATGGACAACCGCTTAAGTAAACTTCAGATATGGTATGCTTGGACTAAGATATGAATATAGCAGGAGGATTTATTTAATGGAGTTACCATCTGAACAGCTCATTGAAATGCTTGGTCATCCGTATAGTCCCAGGAATGTTCAAGCTTTGCTGCAATCATTCGGCGTCAAGCGAATGCCAACCCCGAACAGCTATTTCAACGACGATATCATCTGGTCTGTGAAATCATCGATACGCATCGATATTTATCGCCCATCAAAAATAAATGATATAACTGGACTCAAGTATACAAATCAAGATGAATGGATCATAGGAGCCATACATTTTCTTGCACCCGGGTCGGATGATAGAATAAAAGCTCCGTTTCCCGGATACCTTCTCAAGGGAATCACGATGAGCTCAACACCAGATGAGTCGATAATGGCATATGGTCAACCTGAACTGGATGAAGAATGTGACTGGCCAGGATTTTCCGGCCGAATTCTGGCATGGCGCAAGCCGGGTATAAATATCGTAATTGAATATGCGGACAGTGAGATCGATAGCGTGATGAGAAGCTACACGGTCTGTTTAATTGGCTGTATAGGCGCCTGGCGAGACGATAATCCTGAAGTCTTCGCTCCCTGATTGCTGGTCGACACTTTCAGATGGATAGACGTGAAATCAACTCAAGCAATATCCCCTCCGGTTCGACAGTGTCTTAACCTCCATCATACCATGAGGTCTTTTTTCACTATTTACCGTGAGGGGATAATACCAAAATTTACTTCCTCCTAGCAGGTGTCCACTTAAAGCCACAGTTCATACAACCGTTGACAATTTCACTTCTCCCAACGAACCCGACGAGGATACTAACGGGTAAGGACAAACTAATTGAAATCCAACAAATGACGCCAATAACCGCTATCAGACCATCCATCACTACACTATCTATGCTACTTCCACCACTTCCGATTTTCATATTCATTATATAAAGATAAGCTCCAACCATACCGACTAATAATAATAGGATAGGAAGTAAGGCCATCCACCCTAGTGTTTTGAACATACTAGCGAAGTTGTAACCTCTCTTGTTGGCTACAATCTGCGGTGACTTGCATTTGCGGCAAACAACGGGATTGACATTGCTTGTACCGCTCGATTGATTCCCCACCCTTCCTGCTTGGCTGACAGGAGTACTGTTTACTTGGGAACTAACCGCCCTAGATTGAACGCTTGTAGTCCTGTTAGCTTGGGCGGGCGTTGACTTATTGGGCTGATTGAATGTAGTTCTAGTATTACGTTGCACTCTTGAACTCCCTCCTGAAGAATGAATGTTTGTAGGTATATTGAACTATTCGGTAAAACTTTCCAAAACCCTCTTTACGGCCTTTCAAGGGAGGTGATTTGGAGTGCATGGTAAAAACGAAAATAACCCGCAGGTCGCAACGTCGCAACCTGAGCGGGTTATTCTCGTTTCTTCAGATCCGTCGTTACCTTATACCATAGCTCGGTGTGGCCGATTTTACAGAAGTAGGAGGGCTTTCAGTACCGCTGCTATCTACTGCTGTGACCTTGTAGTAGTGCGCTTTGCCGATAGCGGCCGTTGTATCGGTGTAAGTCGTACCGCTAACCTTATCGCCTATCGTCTGAAAGGGGCCGTTCGCAGTGTCCGAGCGCATTACGTTATAGCCTGTTGCGCGTTCAACCGCCTTCCAGCTGAGCGTCACTTTCCCGCTACTCACGTCAGTCTCGGCTGTAAAATTCCCGGGAGTCGAAAGCTGTAAAAGGCCAGGGTTTATTGGTATTACTATTCCAGGATTGATTGGCGTAACCCGGATGTCTTTCAAATCAATAGCGGGCACCGGCTTAGCCTCTTGAACAAGCGAGTCTTTGCTTTCAAAACCGAGGTTATTCATCGCTGTGATCTTGTAATAGTAGGTTTTGCCGTTTTCCACTGTCGTATCGGTGTAGGACGTATTGCTAACTTTGGAAGCGATTGTTTCGTAAGGACCATCCACAGCATTCGAACGCTTCACATTGTAGCTTGTTGCATCGGCAACTTGGTTCCAACTGAGGGCGACCTCTCCGCTGGACGGCTTGGCGATGAAATTGTCGGGAGCAGGCGGGATGACCAACTGGATTAAAGGATCGCGCTGCAGAATATCCGGATTTACCGGAATAACCTCGATCAGGTCCAACCCTTTGTCAACGAACGCCCAGTTGCTAAGTCCGCTTTCGCCATTTTGATCCTCTGCCGTGACGACGTACAGGTAGGAGGAGAGGGCAGAAGCCGTCGTATCGGTGAACGTAGAGCCGGTAACTTTAGTAGCTATCGTTTCCAAGCCTTTGGAAGTAGCGTGAGATCGTTTCACGTTATAGACGGTGAAGCCCACTTGATCCCAGTTCAGAACGACTCCTGACCGATCCCTTGCTGCTTTCAAATTTTTTGGCGGCGGCGGCGGCAGCTTCGCGATATAGACCTGTAAATTAGGAGGTGCTGTGCTTTCGCCATGCTGATTGACGGATCGGACTCGATAGTAGTACGTATTGCCTACTTTAGCTGATGTATCCGTAAACGTGTTAGCTGTAACGTTGGATCGCAATGTCGTAAACGGGCCAGCCGGATTTTCCGCGCGGTACACGTTATAGCTCGTTGCAGGGCCAACCTTTCCCCAGCTCAGTTTTACATCGGTTCGGTCAATAATTTGTTCACCGAACCTTCCCGTTACAAACATCACCCGGTCCAAATCGGCTTTCAAGTTGCCGGGCGGCGGCGGTGGCGGACAATGGAATTCGTGCGTATATAGCGGAGCATTCAAGTCAAGCAGCGTCTTCTTCACTTTCCCTTTAGCTACCCATACATCATAGCCCGCGATCACATCCAGCTTGAGAAAAGCGTCAACGCGGATATTATCGCACCGTCCCTGCTCGTAATACCGATAGTAGCCAGCCCGGATTCCGGGATAAATATCAACGCCCGCATAGGCAATATCGAGTAAGCTCAGCGTCAACTGAAAATCCGGACCGGCAGCAAGACTCGCATTGACATTGGAGTTCACTTCCAATGTTGCTGTGTTCGTTGTCTTATTAATCGGTCGGAAGCCATTGCTGAGCGAATAGCTGAAGCCTTGTTCAAGATGGAATTTATCCTCGAATTTGATCTCCAAGGAGGCTTTAAAGTCAGGATCGATTCTCAAATAAAGCTGCCCTTTAATAAATACGCCGGTAAAAACAGGCACATAAAACGGCGTTGTCAAAGGGATAAATTTGGACTCGTTCATGGCTCTGCTTGCCTTCACGGTCACATTTGTTTTAATATCGCCGGTAAGCACCAGTTTGGCATAAAAATCAAGGTCCACATCGAACCAATCGACATCAATATCCAGGCCAATATCGGCAACAGCCCCCACGTTGCAGAAATTCATGCGAGCATCAAGAATGATTCCCTGGTAGCTTGCATTATTCATACCGATATTGAAGCATGGCAGCTTCACGGATACGTCCTGTATCGATACGTCGCTCGTTGTTATCTGGATCGAAGGATCAGCCGGGGTGAGCATCTTTGGGTTAATCGGCTCGATCGTATGAACGTCAAGCTTGGAAAATACTTCTCTGATTTTAGGAACGGATGTTTTCACAACAAGAGCGCCATTCTCATGACTAACGGATTCTGCTTTTTTCGCAACGCCGCCAAAATATTCCTCATTCGGAGGCAAGATAAACACATCGCCGACATCTATTTTCAAATCCGCATCATAAATGATCCATGTATCGTCATCTTTTTTCGAATATTTTTTACTCTTGCTTTGTTTCACTTCGGGTCTGTACTCGACAATTTTGCGAATAGCTTCCGGCTCCGGTGACGGCAATTGCCCCGGTGAATAATGAAGGGCGCGCACGGCCATAACGGCTGCTTCCGCTCGGGTGGAATTATTGCCGCCTTTAAACGTACCGTCCGGATACCCTTGAATGATTCCCGTCATCAGCGCTGCTTCGATCAAATCGCGATTCATCTTGATATCCGCTTGATCGTTCACATTTCCAAGTAATTTCTCTTCCTTTTGCGGCGGGAGCTGCAGCGCTCTTACGATCCAAACGGCCATTTCATAACGCGTAATGGGCTGATTCGGCTTAAAGCCGTCTGGATAATCGGTGAGAAGCAGGATTCCGTTCATGAGTCCCGCAGCGATGTAGGGTACCGACCAACGCTCCTCTTCAACGTCTTCGAACGGAACATACCTGGAATCTTGCGGAAGTTTGATTAGCTCTACGAGCATCTTCAGAAACTGCTCCCGTGTTACTTGACCATCAGGCCGGAACGATCCGTCCTCAAAACCGGCCACGATGTTCGCTGCGAAAAGCTCCATAATTTCTTTGTTCGCCCAATGAGACTGAATATCCTGGAACTGGGCAGACTGCGCCCCGCCATCGTTACTGCTCTCAGCAGCAATAGCCAGATACGGAGCGAATAGGCCGTACAACATCAGGAAAATCGATGTCCAGATCAAATACTTGTTGCTTCTTCTGAAAATAAGAAACACCTCCATGAAATTGGTTTGAAGAAATGAATTCACAGAAAATGCTCATGCGCTATCGCTTTCGAATATATCAGAAGAAGTGTTTCGAAAACGCTTCAAAAATGTTTCGCAGTCCCGTACAGCCAAGCTTTTTTCGGTTAATCGTCGCTTGCTGCTCCTTCTTTCCTTCTCCGATTAGGAGTATTGGCACGTCAAAAGTACCGCCGGCTGCCTGTATAATCATGGTAAGACACACCAATTTGATGAGAATACATGGAAGCTCGCTGCCTCCAGGAGGTGGAACGAAACAAACCCAAAACAGCGATATGGCAGACGCTTCTAGATAAGAGGAGGTAACCGTTTCGCAGATGATATGGCACTTACGTAGCGCAATCCGGGACGGTACAGAGAGCTTGTACCTATCCGTTCGTTCCTTGTTGGAAAAATACCGATGGATCGGCTATTTGTATGCGGTTTTTGCCTGGCTTTCGTTTTTGATGCTGCTGTACAGCCTGTTTGCAATCCAAGAGTCGCGCACGATGCTGCTCCAATACGCGTGGTCGACCTACGTGCTGCTCCAGTTTTGGGTGTTATGCCGCAGCAAGACGATTACATGGAGAGCGTATTCCTTGTTTGTCCTCGCGGGCATTGTGGGGGTTGTTCCGTTTACCGCGTTTACTGTCAATTCCTTTCATACCGTTTTTGGCGGCACGCCGGACAGCACGTGGTCTGTCGCCGTGCTTACGCCGATTTTGGAGGAGCTGTGGAAGCTGCTGCCGCTTGGCGCGTTTTTGCTCTTTTCGCGCCGCGGCTCTGCGCTTAGTTTGAGCGATTATGCGCTGATCGGGGCCGCATCCGGCGCCGGTTTCCAGTTGATGGAGGAGATGACTCGCCGCTGGATTACATCCAGTTCCATGTATGGGCAGACCCTACTGGGCGGCAAGGTCATTCATTGGGATATCTGGAGCTTGTTCACCGGACAGTTTGAGGAGAGCTACAATCCGACGCTCTTGATGGTCGGCCATCCGGTCCATACGGCGCTTATCGCGCTCGGCTGCGGATTTGCGATGCGTTTGCGCAAAGTGCGCTATGCCGCCTGGGCAGTCCCGCTTGTGCTGCTGCTGTGGGCGATTCTGAACCATATGGCCTGGAACGGGCAAGGGCGATTGCCGGATTGGGTGTTTACGATTCACGGCTGGACCGGCAGCGGCTACTGGACGAAACCGTTTTTCTTGTTGCTGCTGGTTATTGCGCTTGTGTACGATTATTGGGGACTGAATCGCGTTCGTGGCAAACTGCCGGCTATTCCGAAGGAAGGCTTTCTTAATCCTTTGAGCGAATGGTGGCGGATAACGGACGCTTTGCTGACGGACCGGGGCCGTTTCGTGTATTGGATGGATTTTTACCGGGAACGGCGGAAGCTCGGGTTTCTGTTTCTGTACGGGAATGAGGAGGCGAAAAGCCGTGAGGAAGAGGTTCACAGCCGGGTAAACGAGATTCTTCGTGCGGTAACCGGTGCTGCGCTATTGCTGCTGCTGCTGGTCGCCGGGGCAGCGCTGCTTCCTGCCGCTTCACCTCCCGTAGAGGGCTCGTGCTTCTCCTGCATGTTCGATTCGCTGCAAAATTGGTGGGATCGATTGGCCTGGTATGAGCAGCTCGGGCTGGTTCTCGGCGCACTTGCGCTTGCCATGCTGTTTGTCGGGTTTTGGCCGGCTCTTGGGATTGCGATGACGCTGGCCAGCATTGCGGGGAGCGGACATGAGATTGCCGCATATATCCGTGATCCGCGCAAGCTGCTGACGCCGGCGAACGCTCTCTCCGTCGCGGTCGGTGTGGTGCTGAGCCGGATTCCGTTCGGCAGGGCAGTGGGCTGGATGGCGCGTAAAGCTGGAGCTTATGCAGGCCGCCTATTCCAAAGGCTGTTCCGCCGCATGCCGAAGCCGGATGTGCCGCGACCTCACGGTTCACAGCCGAAGCCGCCGCATACGCGCGGCGAAGGTCCCGAGCCGGAACCGAACAAGCCGAATGACGGGAACGGGCCGGTTCCGCCCAAGAAATCGTACCAGGAGGTCGAAATTGTGGATAAGGCCGGCAAACCGGTCGGCGAGTTCGACGAGATTGATTTGGAGCGCAAAATCTTTTATGAAGATAAAACCGCGAAGGGGCTGGACCGGGTCAATCCGCGAACGGGGCGGCCGACCCAAACGCCGCAGCAGTTTACCGACAAGCAGCTGTATGAAAAAACGCGCAACCGCATCGAAAATCTGAAGGAAGCAGCTGCCACACGGGCAACGGCAAACGGCTCGAAGGAAGTGCCGTCCCTGGATGAAATTCGATCGATCCGGGAGTTTACTTTCCGCCTGGATGGCGATACCCCGGAGCTGCGCGCAGCGGCGGAGAATAGCCTGAACCGGCTGCGGCAGGAATATCCGGATTATACATTCAACATTTTGTTTGGAGGGAAGCCGTAACATGTCGATTATTGCTTATATTCCCGGTGCACGGACGGAAGAGGAGCGCCGGTTTCATGTGCCGGTGGCGACCGAAACGTTTTTCGCCTCATACTGGCAGCCTGCTGCCGAGCAGTTGAAGCTGCAATGGATTCCCTTGTTTTCTACCGGAGTGGACATCGAACTGGTCGATCTTCCCGATGTGCTGGAGGAGCTTGGCCGCCTGAAGCAATGGGGACAACAGCAGGCGCCGAGCGAGCAGCGCGAACAAATGCTAAGCCGGATTGAGCTTCTGGAAACCGGGCTGCCCCGAGCTCTGGAGTACGGGCATCGTGTCGTCTATATCGGCTGAGAGGCATGTCGCACGGGGCGCAGGCCGTTCCCGATTTTCCCCCGGTAAGGTATGATGGACGGGGAAGAAGTTTGTCTCATTGGGGGGAGCAAAGCGATGCCGCAACTCATTTTTGTCGTGGGCGGAGCCGGAGCGGGGAAAACGACGATAGCTAAAGCTTTGGCACGGAAACGAAAGCTGGCGTTTTTGGATATGGATACGCTGCTGCGTCCTGCGGCCGTGTCCTTGATGACGCAGCAAGGACTTGACCCGAATGACCGCGATTCGGCGGAATACAAACGGCTGTGCCGGGACCTGGGGTACCGGATTACAATGGATGCCGCCTTGGAAAATGTGAACGTTGGAACGGATGCGCTTGTCATCGGTCCTTTTACCAAGGAAACGGAACAGCCGCAATGGCTGGAGGACGAATTGGCGAGGGCGCGTTTGTCGCATGCCGATGTGGACGTTAAAGTTATTTGCGTCTACCTGGGGGATGAGGAGACGTACCGGGCGCGTTTTGAGGCGCGCAGCTCGGAGCTGGACCGCTGGAAGCTCGAGCATTGGGAGCAGTTTAAGACAAGCCTGGTGCGAAGAGAGATTCGTTGGCAGCTGGGGGCCGACTCGATCCTGTACATGGACAACTCCGAGCCCCTTACAGAGGAACGGCTGGCGATGCTGGAACGGTTTCTGGATGGTGTGTAAAAAGATAGGCATATTGAATTCATGGCTCTCGCTGATTATTGGCGGGGGCTTTTATTGATTTACTCTCAGTTATGGAACGGAACCCCCAATGACGTATTTCTTGTTGAGTCGACATTATTTTTACGATTTCGCTTGAAATAGTGCCGGTTCAATGTAAAATAATGTATAGTCGAATAGGTCGATTTTCCCCCGACCACCGAACTATATACGAACATCGCATTACAGCGGTTAGAGCTGATGCCCACAGGAGGTATTTTCAATGAAAAAGTATAAAGCAGTGGCTGGTCCTAAAAATGTACACGTCGGAAAAGGCGATTCTCAGGCGGCCTTTGATTTATTTGCCGATATCATTAACAGAGAAGCTAAGCAAGGCTGGGAATACCATTCCATGGAGACGATTACGGTAACGGAGAAGCCGGGCTGTTTTCAGCAAGCGATCCCCCAAAACTATTACATGCTCATTTTTGTCCAGGAGTAAGTGCTTTTCCATAGACAAGACGAATCTAGTTCAAGCTCTGTGAGAGATGATATATGAAGGATAACCAGATGCATAATGACCGTATTCAGCCATCGGAACTCATAGAAACGGAGATCCTCTGCGGGGATATCCCTGACAAGAACCTGCTCGTTCAATCTCTCTTCCCTGAGGCGGATGCGAGTGATCCTAGAAGCGTCAATTACCAACGGACGCTTGTTAGACCTGTAATTCGGTGGGGATCGCTGTCCCTCAATATCCTGGTGATGCTGCTGGTATCTGCAAGTGTGTTTTACCTGGCAAGATACTTCGGGGCTGCTTATTGGGTAGCCGTGTTGATTACGGCGATTTTTACGTTAAGCTATTGCGTTATACGTCTCAAACGAATTACCCTTTGTACCGTGCGCCTGTATCAGCATTTCGCACCCGACTACATACGGAACCGTTGTAGATTCGAACCTTCTTGTTCCGAATACATGATTCTGGCGATATCCCAATACGGTACGTTTAAGGGCATACGTAAGGGAGTACTGCGACTGAAACGTTGTAATTCTCATGGAGGCGGCCATGATTGGCCCTAATGGAATACTTACAGGAATCGGAACCAAAGCGGTCTGCTCCCATTACGGGAGTCGATAGCTTTGGTTCTTCTCAATTCAGCAGCGAGCAGGTCGATGAACCGACCATGAAAACGTACGTTCCTCGTTTCGCTTAAGCTAATACGGTTTGAAGTCCACGAAGACGGGGGGCGGCGGAACTGCCGAACCGGTCTTCTTTTTTTGCTTCTACAGCATCCGCACGCCTTCCCGCAAATAATCGCGGAAACGGTCAAAAAGCGTGGAGCGGATGCGATCTTCATTGAACGCCACATACATATACCGTTTATACGGATTTTGCGGAATCGGGCGGCTCAGCAGCTCGCCTCGCTCCACCTCCTGCATAATCGCCGCGCGCGAAATGAACGAGATGCTTTCGCCCGACAAAACCGCTTTTTTGATCGCCTCCAGCGAATCCATCTCCATGCCCGTTGTAGCGCGATCCCCAAATCTTTCGCCCATTTGAGCGTCATACTGCGCGTGCTGGAAGCTTGGCCGTGCAAAATAAACGGCACTCCTTGCAACTGCTCCGGGTATAGCAGCTCGCTGCTCGCCAGCCGGTGCTGCGGGGAGAAGATGCACACCAGCTCGTCCTCGCACAGCGTCTCCCCGATCAAGGGCGCCCACGAAAACGGCTCTGCCGACAGGACGCCGATATCGATCTCATGCGCGAGCAGCATCTCCTGAATGACCGGAGCCGGCCGGATCGTCAGCGTGAGCGAGAGGTGCGGATAACGCTGCGAGAATCCGCTCAAGACGGCGGGCAGCACGTACGTACCTGGTACGTAGCTGGCCCCGACGGCCAGCGAGCCGCTTCCGATCAGAGCTTGAACCGGTCTACAATCTCCCGCAGAACGGCGGCATATTCGGCATTTTGCCGGGAGATGGCAGCGACCTGATCGTTGTTATCCGCGATCGTGCCCGACTGATCGGAGATCGTCTCGATCTGCAGGGCGTTGACGCCGACTGAAGCCGTAATATGCTCAACCGCGTCGACGGTATGGCCGATCGACATGCTGAGCTGCTCGAAGGCTGCGCTGAACTCGGCCAGCAGGGTGCCGAAATAGCGGGCGTCCTCGTTGTACTGCTCCGATATATCGACGAGCGTCACATAATCGGGCTGAACTAAGCTGCTTCATACGGGCGATCGGCCTAGTAATGAGGCGGCTGATGATGAACGAGATGATGAGCGCCGCCGCGACGGCGATGACGATTTTCAGCAGTGCGTCCTTCAGCCTGCCTGCCAGCATCTGATTCAAGCTCGTATTGTCAAACACGATCTCGATCACGCGAGACCGGCTCAGGTCGGTGGACTTGTCGTCGAGCCGATAAGGCGAGAAGCGATGCACAAGTTCCTTGCCCTCCGCCGTTTCTGTGTACCCCCTGATTTGCTGCGATTGAAACGCCTCGGTAAAAGCGGGCTTCAAACGCTCTGCGATTTTCAGCGCCTTGCCGTCTTCTCCCTGTTTGCCGAGAGCGTAACCGTCATGCGAATATATCGTAATGTCTTTCACGATGTTATACTTTTGCAGAATCGTTGCCGACTCGTCCAGGAAGTTGAACGTGTCGAACAAGCTGCTGTCCTGCAAATTGATGCCGACTTCCAGCAAATACTTATGATCGTATGTCGGCAAGTACGCGAATTTTTTGATCGCCCCGGTATTGACGGACACTTCCATGCCGTCGGCCGTGAACTCGCTGCCGTCGATCCGCTTTTTCAGCAGCGCCGTAAAATCGCCCGCATTGCTGAAGTCGAGCCCGACTTCCTTGTCTATGTTCGAATAAGCGACTTTGATGCTGCGGTCGATGACGAATATGTCCATGCTGTTGAAGCTTTGTTTCAAGGCGGCGAAGTTCCATCGGCTTAGGTCGGGATTGCCCCTGTACCTCTTGGCCATTTCCTCCAGCGCATTGCGCATTTGGTTTTCCATATCCTGCTCGAAGACGCTGTATACCAAGTCTACGTTTTTGAGCGAATGGAGGATTTGGTCGTCGATCAACTGGTATTGGAGCGCTTTCTCCGAAACAATATTTTGCTTGAGCTGGTAGTAGTCGAAGGCGGAGATGATGAATACCACGATAACGGTAAATAGCGCGATCGTCACTGTCAGCTTCGTACGCAGCGATAGAAAGGTTCCGAGCACGGGCGTGCACCTCGTATCGCGGCTACGGGCGTTCAAGGCGATTTCCCGGCAAGGCGTTACAACATTGTGAGCAAGGGGAAGAAAATGAAGAAAAAAAGCGCGAAAATCATGAAATATGGCATAATATCCCTAATTTTGCTTGTTGGTCTTGGTTTGCTGTTTCCGACCTGGACGCCGCGCATCGCCGGCGCTAACAGCATAAGCATGATGAAGCAGGTAGATATCGGCGGCACCGGCCATGAAATCATGATTCGGGGAGCGGATCGCCGCAATCCGATTGTTATTTTTGTGCACGGCGGTCCCGGCTGTTCCGAGATCCCCTATGTGAGGAAATATCAGCAGCGGCTCGAGCGGCAATTTACGGTCGTCCACTACGATCAGCGGGGGAGCGGAAAGTCGTATCATTTCGGCGAGGACTATTCGAATTTGTCTTCCGATCTGCTCGTGGACGATTTGCTGGAGCTGACCGATTATGTCGCGAAGGAGCTGGGGCAGCGGAAAGTGCTGCTGATCGGGCACTCCTTCGGCACGTATATCGGATTGAAAGCTGCGGCTAAGGCTCCGGGCCGATACGCCGCGTATATTGGCATCGGACAAGTAGCCGACCAGGCGGCCAGCGAATTGGACAGCCTCGACTATTCGATCGAGCAGGCGAAGCGGGCGGGATCGCTGCAAGAAGCGGAGCGGCTCGAGCTTCTGAGGGACCCGATCCGGTGGGGAGAAGCGTTCACGCCGCGAGACGTGATCCGCAAGTATGGCGGAGCCGCGAGATTGATCGACGATAACATGGATTACTATAACGGCTTTCTGTTCGGCACGGAATACAACTTGCTCGACGTGATCCGTTATGTCAAGGGAGTTAAGCTATCGCAAAGCGTCCTGCTCAAGGAAGAGTCGAAGGCTCCTATGCCGACGGTCGTGAGCCGGATCGATATTCCGCTTTATTTTGTCATGGGGCAGTACGATTATATGACATCCACGCGTGCGGCCAAGCGTTACTTCGATGACTTGCAGGCGCCGGACAAACAGTTTGTCGTATTCGAGCGATCGGCTCACTATCCGCAGTTCGAAGAGAACGAGCGGTTTGCGTTATGGCTGAAGGAAACCTCCAAGACGCTTGCTTTCTAGCCGGCGGTCTTTTTCCTATGAATGGAACGAATAGGCGATGGGACAAAATAGGAGGAAACTTCCGAATGGAAGCCTGTCGGGGGTCATGCCGCAAAAGCTGAAGCATATAAACGGAGGGAGAACGCTATGATCGTCGGAGTTCCCAAGGAATTGAAAAACAACGAAAACCGCGTCGCCGTTACGCCGGCGGGGGTTCTGGCGCTCGTCAAGGCCGGGCACACCGTACGGGTCGAAACGAATGCGGGGGCGGGCAGCGGATTTGCGGATGCGGATTATGTGAGGACCGGGGCGGAAATCGTTAACGACGTGAACTTGTTATGGAAGCAGGCGGATATGATTATGAAGGTGAAGGAGCCGCTTCCGGGAGAGTACGGCCACTTTCGCGAAGGGCTCATTTTGTTCGCCTACCTGCATCTGGCCGCAGAACCGGAGCTGACCCGCGCCTTGAGGCAAGCGGGAGTGCTCGCCATCGCTTATGAAACCGTTATGCAAGGCCGCACGCTTCCGCTGCTGACGCCGATGAGCGAGGTGGCCGGCCGGATGGCGGCCCAGATCGGGGCGTCATTGTTGCAAAAGTCGAACGGCGGAAAAGGCATTCTCCTCTCCGGCGTCCCGGGTGTCGCCCGCGGCAAGGTGACCATTATCGGCGGCGGGGTCGTCGGCACGAACGCGGCCAAAATGGCGATCGGTCTCGGCGCCGATGTGACGATTGTCGACGTGAGCGCCGACCGGCTGCGCGAGCTCGACGATATATTCGGCAATGCGCTTCAGACGCTAATGTCGGGTCCGCTGAATATTGCGGAGGCGGTTGCCGAAGCCGATCTGCTGATCGGGGCGGTTCTCATCCCGGGGGCCAAAGCGCCCAAACTCGTGACGGAGGAGATGGTGAAGACGATGAAGGCCGGTTCTGTAATCGTCGACGTTGCGATCGACCAGGGCGGCATCGTGGAAACGATCGATCGTATCACGACACACGACAGTCCGACATACGTGAAGCACGGCGTCGTCCATTACGCGGTCGCCAACATGCCCGGCGCCGTTCCGCGAACGTCGACGATCGCGCTGACGAATGTGACGATCCCGTATGCGCTGCAAATCGCAAACAAAGGCGTCATGTGGGCGATCGCCGACAACGAGGCGCTGAGGCGAGGGGTCAACACGGCGGGGGGCGAGATCACGTATGAGGCGGTAGCCAGAGATCTCGGGTACGCTTACGTGAAGGTCGAAGACGCTTTAGGAGGCAAGCAGCCTGTCTCGTAAGCGCCATATGGAAGCAGCAGGGAGGAGAGCGATGGAGCCGATCCATCGCTTTTTTAAACCCTAAAGCAACGTTACGCGCAACTGGAATTTTGGCGCAGTCTGATCCATACAGTAGTAGGAGTACGCATGAAAGCGAGGCGTCTCATGTATCGTAAACCGTGGTCTCCTACTCCTCCAATACCTTCGCCTTCCATTCCAACAAGCCCGAACACGATCGAAGTCACCGGCGAAGGCACGATATCGGCAGCTCCCGACAAAGCCATTATCGTCCTTGGCGCAGTAACGGAAAATGTGAGCTTGACAGCGGCACAGAATGAAAATGCACGCACCGTTACCAATATCGTTGAAGCATTATTAAGACTGTCCATACCGAAGGAGCATATTCAAACGACGCAGTACAGCATCGACATCCAGTATAACTATGAAGATGGCAAACAAACGTTTCGCGGATATAAGGTGACCCATATGCTTCAAGTAACGGTCGATAAGATCGATAAGACCGGGCTTGTTGTCGACACCGCGGTCAAGAGCGGCGCTAACACGGTGTCGAGTATTCAATTCACACTAGCGAACCCCGAAATCGCCTATAGCCATGCGTTATCATTAGCTATACAAAATGGGCAGTTCAAGGCAAATACCATAGCCAGTACATTAGGCGTGACGCTTCATCCCATTCCTACCCTTGTTCAAGAAATGTCCCGTACGAAAGAACCGGCGCCGTATCCTGTGGCAGCGATGTATGCTCAGATGGAAGTAACGCCAATCCAGCCGGGTGAGCTGCAAATTAGCGCATTAATAAGAGCTGCGTTTACATTCAGCTGATAAAATGAAAATCGCCTTGATGGAGGGGAGGTTCAGCCTGATCGGTTGAACCTTTTTGGCGTCGGCTTTGGGCCGGCGAAGCTTTCTGTATCATTCGTATTCGGGGTTCAGAGGCAAACGGACCTCGACGGTCGTTCCCGAGCCGACAACGCTTGCGATGCGAACGGTCCCGCGATGCTCCTTCACGATTTTGAAGCAGATCATCAGACCGAGCCCGGTTCCTTTTTCCTTCAGGCTGTAGAACGGCTCTCCCAAATGGGGGAGGCGTTCTTTGGCGATCCCGTGCCCGTGATCGATCACGCGCACGGCTATCGAGCTGGCTTCGTGTTCGAGCCGGATGACGACTTGTCCGCCTTGCGGCATGGCTTCTATGGAATTTTTAACCAGGTTAATAAATGCCTGTTTCAGTTGACTCTCGTCGCATTCCACATGCGGATTGCCGGACCCGGCCTCGACTACGATTTCGACATTGTGCATCTTTGCAAGCGGATACAGGAAAGTGGAGACGTGCCGGATAATCGTTTCCAAATTTCTGTTTTTGAACAGCACGGATTGCGGTTGGGCTACGGTCAGAAACTGGTTGGCCACCCATTCCATCTTCTCGATCTCGGACTGCATGATGTCCACATACCATTTGTCCTTATCGCTGCTCGGCAAGCGAAGCAGGCTGAGGAAGCCTTTGAGCGTTGTTAGCGGATTGCGGATTTCGTGGGCGACACCGGCCGCGAGCTGGCCGACGATGACGAGTTTCTCCGATTTGCGCAGCAATTGCTCGGTTTGCTTCAGCTCGGTAATGTCGCGTCCGATAGCGACAATTCCTTTTCGGCTGCCGTCGGAATGATAGATCGGCACTTTGATCAAATCGCAGACGACCACGGAGCCGTCCGGATTCGGAAGCGTCTCCTGAACGCGAATGAGAGCGCCTTTGTCCCAGGCCATCTGGTCGGACACTTCGCACTGCGCGTACATGTCCCGGAAAAACGGCCGCAGCTCTCCGAGCTCGCGATCGGTTTTTCCTTTGTACTCCGCGTCTTCGAGCTGCAGCAGCGCAAGCGCATAATCGTTCGCCTCGATCCATTGCCCAAAACTGTCCTTGAAGATGACCAGGTCGGGCATGGCGTTAATGAGTGTGCGCAGCCGCTTCTCGCTTTCGATCAGCTCTTCGGAGATTCGTTTCCACTGCGTAATATCCCGCGAAATGAGCACATAGGCGATGACGCTGCCTTTGCTGTCAAACAGGGGGGAAATGAAGTTGCTTACATGGATGAGCGTGCCGTCCTTTCGTTGTCTGAGCGTTTCATAGGGAAGGACATGCCGGGAAGTTATTATTTTGTTGTGGATTTCCTCGATTTCATGATGCAGGTGGGCGGGAACGGTGGGGTTTCTTTTGCTAAGCAGCTCGCGCTCCGTCCAGCCGTATATTCGCTCGAACGACTGGTTCGCCTTGACGATATGGAAGTTCGTATCCAGAACGAGAATCGCATCCTCGGTATTGCGGAAATAAAACTCGAGCTGTTCCTTCGTCGTTTTCAGCTCTTCCTGAATATGAACGTCCTCGGACGGCATGTCCCGTACGGTTTCGTAAATACCGACGATTTTATTGTCCGCTATGATCGGAAAAGCCTTGAGCGGCACTTTGACGCTATGCCCCAACTTGTGCAGGAAGGCGGCTTCGTATTTCATCTGCGTGCCTGCAGCAGCGCCTACAAAAGCTCTTAGCCGGGAGTCCCGGTATTCGGGGAGCACAAGGTTTCGCATTCCGGCGAGTTCGCCCGTCGCGTAGCCGAGCATTCTTTCCGCGGCCGGGTTGGCATCGATCAGATTGCCGCGCAAATCGTACGCGAAAATGGCGTCCGGATGATGCTCAAACAGCGACTTGTAGAGCGGATCGCGCGGCGGCGGTATCGTATCGCGCTCGGCCGAATCGGCCGCGGCGGACGTCAATCCGCATGTCTCGACCAGGCGGATAGCGGGTAAATCGGCAAAGGCGGCAATGTCGGAAGGAAGGACGGTTACGATCGATCCGATCGGGGTTCCGCCGTAATAGTACGGCGTGATCTCCAACTGCCACCGTTTATGCCTATGCTCGATTTCCCAGGTTTGTACGGCGGCGGGCGACGGTCTGACGGACGAAGGCTGCCCCAGCAGCCTTCCCGACTTGACCCAGCCGTTATTATAGAAGAGCCGGGAAGCTTGGACGACGTGCCCTCCGCGATCCAACACGGCGATCGGTACGACCGTTCTTTTGGCGACCTCGGCATAATGAACGGCGAGCCGGGAACGCTCCATCATCCACTTGCGGTACAGCAGCTTTTCGATGCTGCGGCCGGCATCGGTAACGACGTCAAGCGTTCTCGGATCGTTAACGGTCCAGAATCCGGTCAAATCGAGAACGCCGCATATACGGCCCGTAGCCGGATCGCGGATCGGGGCGGCGGAGCAGGTCCAGCTATGAATTTGCTGGCAAAAATGTTCGCTCGCATACACCTGGATCGGCATGCCGGTGATAAGAGCGGTCCCGATCGCATTCGTGCCCGCGCTGCTCTCGCTCCAGTCCGAGCCCGGCGTGAAATGGATATCTTCCGCTTTGAGCATAAGCGGCTTATCGCCGTCGTAATAGATCATTTCGCCGGCCGCGTTGCAGTAGGTGACGAGATAGCCGGTATGGGCGGCAAGCTGCTTCAGTTGTTGCAATATCGGTTCGATCATCCGGAACTGCGGATCGGACGACACGTATTCTTGAATTTGGTCCGCGCCGAGGTTATAGGGAACTTTCACCAGAAACGGATCGATGCCTTGCTCCATGCAGCGCTTCCAGGAATGGTGCATATATTCTCTAACGCGAAGCGGGGTGGAACTTCCGGACATAAACTTTTCCCATTCTCGTTCGATCGAAGTTCTATCGCTTGCCGAACGATTGCCGTAAGTGGAAGTGCCCTTGTTATTCGACATAGCTGCCTCCTGTCCTTGGTTCGTTGATCGTTACGGCGTGGAGCGGAGTTTTGCAACAGATCGCCGAGAGCGAAAAGCTGACATTCTAAGTTAATTATAGGGGCAATGGTTTCCAGCATCAATAAAGGAGGACGAAAAATTGAGGGGCGCGAATTGTGTGGCCCCTCCGGCTTTACAAAGCAGCATTCGCGCCCGCCTCCGGCGAACGCGGCTTTCCTGAAACGGCATCGTACCGGACAGGCCCGGCGCTTGTCCGTCGTTGTCGTCTCATTCGACCTTCGCCCCGTAAGAACGCAGGAAGGCGATCGCCTGACCGGCATCCATTCGGGCGCCCTTCACCTCGAACGCCTTGAAGTCGACACCGTCCAGTACCGCGCCGCGCAGGTCTGCGCCCTGCAGCTTCGCTTTGGCCAGATTGGCCCGGGTCAGGTCGCAACCGCGCAAATTGCACTTCTCCAGATTGGCCTCGTACAGATCCGCTTCCAAAAAGCGGATGTCCCGTAAATCCTGCTTGGCCAGCCTCGCCTGCCGCAGGTTCGTGTACGACCAGTCTCCTCTTGTTAGGGTGATGCCGTCCAGCTTGGCCGCAGAGAAATCCGACCCCATCATTTTGCAGTCGGTAAAGGTCGCGATAAAGAGGTTTGCTTCCGCGAACAGGCAGTTCTCGAAGGCCGACCCGGTGTGGAGGGAGGCGTTAAGCGTCGCGCCGCGAAAATCGCACTGCACGAACCGGCAAAAGCTCGTAAGGACCTCTTCCATAGAAGCATGGGCAAAGCTGCACCGCTCAAATGTGCAGCGCGTAAGCTCGCCTTCTCTCAAATCCCGCCCGCTGAAGCTCACTGCCTCAAAATGCTGGTCGATATGCTGATACATGGTATACCTCCCGAATGTGGTCGCGTCAAGGTTTGACGATCAGGCCGAGCAGCGCGGCGAAAGAGGAAACGTGCTGCGGCGAAACGATGCAGCCGCGCAAATCCTCGATGTCTACGAGCAGGCCGTCGAATTCGCAGTCGCTCAGATCGATCCCTTCCAGCTTTGTGCCCGTCATATTGGCTTTGTCGATCCGGCATGACGTAAAGAACGTATGCTGCAAGACGGAATGGAAAAAATGGGCGCCTAGCAGCGAGCAGTCTCCGAACGCGGCGTGCTTGAACGAAGCGAAGCGGAAGGCGGAGTAGTCGCCGACGCAGCCTTCGAAACGAACGTGCTGGAGACGGCTTCTTGTCCAATCCGTGCCGATCAGCTTGCAATGGCGGAACTCTACGCGATGCAGGAACGAGTCGTTCAAATAAATGTTCGACAGATCGCATTTGTCAAACAGCACATCCGTCAGCTCGATGCCTTCAAGCGTCGATTCGGTCACGGTCACATTCGTAAAAACGGCCTTTTCGAACGAAACCTTACTCGCCTCCTGCTGTTCGATGAAAATATCGCGGACGGAGACGAGACGGTAGTCGTCTTTGGGGCGAAGCGTCTCCATTTCGTGTGACAGGGCTGTCAGGCCGTCTGGTATTTTCGGCGCTTCGATTTTCGGTTTCAGGGCGATCGCCCTCCTTTCGTTTTGCCGTCTTGTATCGGCATTTCCACGAACGTATGTTTGACTGTATCGTACCAAACCGGGAGGCTGAGAGTCCAGTAGCAATTTGCCCCGGACATCTGCCCTAAAAATGGGCTTTTTCATCAGGAACAAGAGCGGAGGGATCCCCATAAATTGGATTATCAATCGAAGCAGGCGTCTACGGTTCCAAGTAGACCCTTCATGCGAATTCGAGAATAAATGGAGGTTTCAACCATGACTGAATTTCAAAATGGACTTGAACAACTGCAGGTTTCCGGCTATCAGGCGGCCCCGATGACTTCCTGGAATCAACAAGGCCAGTATCCGACTGACGTATACGGGACAGGGCAAGTTCCGGTCGATCCTTCCCGGCTTTGTGTCGGGTTCGGCCGTTGCTCCGGTTTCTGTGCAGGTTTCTGCGCCGGCTTTTGCGGAGTGTTTTGCAGCGGCTTTTGCGGCGGTTTCTGCGGAGGTTTTTGCAGCAATTGCGGAGGCTTCTGCCATAACTGCGGAGGCTTCGGCCATCGCTGCCGGTAAAACGCGGCCATCAGCATTCGCCCGGTCTAAACGCCGGTCGTCACCCCCCGTTCGGACTTCCGTCCGACGGGGTTTTTTCCATTCGCCGCTTGCGAGGTGACATGACGGACAAATCCAGCTACATATGATTACGGAGAACGGTTTGCTTTCGGTCGGTGGTAACGGAAGGAGGAGGGATATGGAAATATTGACACCCGATGCGCGTTTGAAAGTAAAGGGAGATACGTTCTTTATGCCGGTTCCGGGCGAAGGCGTCTATTTCCGCAATAATGTGGGCACGTTTCGGATGACGGGGGACACGATCGACCGGTGGATCGAGCGTCTGCTCCCGATGTTTAATGGCGAGAACACGATGAAGCAGCTTACGGACGGCCTGTCTGCCCCATACCGGGAGCAGGTGTACGGCATAGCGCAAACGCTGCTGCAAAACGGCTTCGTACGGGATGTGAGCCGGGATCGGCCCTGCCGGCTGCCGCCTGACGTGCTGGAGCGTCACGGCTCGCAGATTGCTTTTCTGGACAGCTTCGCCGATTCCGGCGCCTACCGCTTCCAGTGTTATCGCGAAAGCAGTGTGCTCGCGGCGGGCTCGGGTCCTTTCCTGCTAGCACTCGTTTCCGCTCTGCTGGAATCCGGGCTCCCGAAGCTCCATGTAGCGATCACGGACCCCGCCGGCACGAACCGGAAGCGGCTTGCGGAGCTGGAACGTCACGCGCGGGTAAGTGATCCCGAGGTGGAAGTTAAGGAGACGGTTTTGCCGGAGAGAACGGAGGAAGCCTGGAGAGAGAGGGTTCGTCCTTTCTCGTCCGTCCTGTATGTTTCTGCGGACGGCGATGCCGATGAGCTGCGTCTTATACAATCGGCCTGCATCGCGGAGGGGAAGCTGTTCATTCCGGCTACGGTCGTACGGCATACGGGTTTGGCGGGTCCGCTCGTACAGCCGGGCAGCGGCCTAATCTGGGAAACGGCGTACCGCCGTCTGCATCTCACGGCGCTAGAGAAAGATCCGCTGCAGCACGCCTTCTCTCCTGCAGCGGGAGCGATACTGGCCAATGTCGCCGCGTTCGAGCATTTCAAGACGGTGACCGGAGCCGTTCGCCCGGAACTGAGCGACGCCGTCTATACGCTCGATCTGGAAACGTTCGAAGGGAGCTGGCACAAGCTGCTTCCGCATCCGCTCGTTCAAGCGGACGGCCGCGGGCGGGAGGAGACTGCGTGGCTCGAGGATTGGGAGGCAAGGCTGGATGAGGGTACCGTGGGGCATGATGTGGGGGCGTTGTTCGCTTACCTAAACCGGATTACGTCGAAGAGTACGGGCATTCTCCATCTGTGGGAGGAAGGGGAATTATTGCAGCTTCCGCTTTCCCAGTGCCGCGCGATCGCGGCGGATCCGCTGAGTCCCGGGCCTGCCGAGCTGCTGCCGGAGCTTGTGGCGAGCGGCTTCACCCACGAGGAGGCGCGGAGGGAGGCGGGGCTTGGCGGCCTTGAAGCGTATGTGTCGCGACAAACGGCCGGACTTGCGGGCTTCCGCGAGGGCGGCGCCGGGATCGGCGCCGGAGGGAGCACGGCAGAAGCCGTCGCCCGCGGCTTGCAGGCGTGTCTGTCGGAGCGGCTGAGGCGGCGGCATGCGGCCGGAGCGCCGGTCCTCGCGCCGGTGCAGCTCGGCGAGCCTGAGGACGACCGGTGCAAGTTTTATTTGCAGGCGCTCACTAGACTGCGGGGGACGCCTGTGATAGGCGCGGGCGAGGAGCTGGCCGGTTTCCCGGTCGTATGGGTCGGAACCGGGGGCCGCTGGTACGGCAGCGCCGGGCTGAACGGGACGCTGGCGCTCAGAGGAGCGCTGCAAGGGGCGCTGCTGCGAGTGCAAAACGAGTCGCGGTATGAGTCGCCGCATACGGTGGAGGCGGGGGCAGCGCTGGTGGGCCGGAGGGAGCCGCTGCGTCTGGAGGCTCCCGCCTGCGAGCCTGTCGCCCGGCCGGATACCTTGCGGGCCGCACTGAACGTGCTTGCTGCCCGCGGCCTGCGGCTTGAAGCCGCCGATATGGCGGCGGAGCCGGCCCTGAAGGAATGGCCGGGAGCGATAGTCGGCGTCAGGCTGCGGGAGGAGGGAGCGAAGTGAACAGCATCGATAATGGCAAACAAAGCGGCGTCGTGGCGATTTTCGGAGAAGGGATGTTAGCGGATGCCGTCCATGGAGAGCTGGCGGAGACGGTCGAAATCGTCCGTCTGCCCGATATTGGCCAAGACATACCGCTATCTGTCGCTTTGGCGCTCGTGCTGCACGATTCGTGGCAGCCTCGCGACCACGGCCGGGCGGAAGCTTACTTACGGCAGGCAGGCGTTCCGTGGCTGCGCGGCTTTATCGCGTTCGGCGAAGGCATCGCCGGCCCGCTAGTCTCCCCCGGACAGCCGGGCTGCTCCCAATGTGCGGATACCCGCATGCTGATGGCGGGCCGCGACCGGCGGGAAACTTGGCAGCTGCGGCAGCATCTGGCCGAGGGCGAGACCAGGCCGCGCGATGTGTGGGCGTCTCCCGCCGGCTTGCGGCATATGGCGCAGCTGCTTGCCGTGGAGACGCGAAAAGAGCTGCGCGGCGTCCGGTCCCGGCTCCGCGAAAGCATGTATATTTTTGAGCTAAAGACACTGGCCTGCACGAGCCACTTTTTCCTGCCGGACCCGTCGTGTCCCGTCTGCGGCTCGCTGCCGGACGATTCGCCGGAGCTTGCGGCGCTTGCGCCGAAGCCCAGCCCGAAAGTCGGCGGCGGTTACCGCAGCCGCTCTTTGAGTGAGCTGAAGGGTGTTTTGCCGGAGCTGTACGTGGATTACCGGGCCGGTTTTCTGAACGGCAAAATGCTGGATCTCGCCTCTCCCTTCGCCGATGCGAGCGTTAATCTCCCGCTTCTCGGGTATGACGAGATGACGGCGGGCCGCACACATCGCTATGCGGACAGCGAACTTACCGCGATCATGGAAGGCTTGGAGCGGTACTGCGGCATGGCGCCGCGCGGCAGGCGGCCCGTTGTCCGCGCCAGCTACCGCGAGGCGGCCCGGGAAGCGCTGGACCCGGCGTCGGTAGGGCTGTATGCGAAGGAGCAGTACGAGCGGCCCGGCTTTCCGTTCTCCCCCTTCCACCCTGACGAACCGCTGGACTGGGTGTGGGGCTACTCGTTTGGGCGCCAGCGCCCGATTCTGGTGCCGCAGCAGCTCGCCTACTACAGCTCGGGCTGCGGCGGCAAAGGCTTCGTTTACGAAACCTCCAACGGCTGTGCGCTCGGCGGCAGTCTGGAAGAAGCGATATGGTACGGCATGCTGGAAGTGATCGAGAGGGATTCGTTTCTGCTCGCTTGGTATGCCAGGCTTCCGCTCCCGCGCCTCGACCCACGCTCGGCAGACGACGCGGAGCTCGATCTGATGCTGGACCGTTTGCACGCCGTCGCCGGGTTCGAGCTGCATCTGTACGACGCGACGATGGAGAACGGGGTTCCCGCCGTTTGGGCCATTGCCAAAAATACGAAGGCAAAGGGCATTCATCTCGTCTGCGCGGCCGGGGCGCATCCCGACCCGGTACGGGCGACGAAGGGGGTGCTGCACGAAATATCCGGAATGACGCTGACGCTTGACGGCAAGATTGAAGCGAACCGCACGGAGTACGAGCGGATGCTGGAGGATCCGTGGAGAGTTACGGGGATGGAGCACCATTCCATGCTGTACGGCCTGCCGCAGGCGGAAGACAGGCTCGCGTTTCTGCTCGGGCAGAACGCTCCCTTGCACACCTTTGCCGAGCAGTTTGGGCGGCCTTCGGCCCATGCGGATTTGACCGACGATCTGTTGGAGCTGCTTGGCCGGTTCGACCGTCTCGGGCTCGATGTCATCGTCGTCGACCAGACGACCCCGGAGCTGGAGCGAAGCGGACTGCACTGCGTCAAGGTGCTCATTCCGGGGATGCTGCCGATGACGTTCGGCCATCATCTCGTCCGTCTGGAAGGGCTGGACCGGGTGCTGAACGTGCCGATGGCGCTTGGGTTTACGAAGCGGCCCTTGCGCCGGGAGCAGCTCAATCCGCATCCGCACCCGTTTCCGTAGCCCGGACGAGGAGGAAGATCGATGAGTCTGGACGATTTTGTGCGTGAGCTGCATGGCGACCCTCGCAAGTCGCCGCAGCCGGAAGCGCCGGTCGACTGGGACGACGCTCCGCTGAAATATAAGCTGTACCGGGGCTTGCCCGCGATCCCGCTTTGTCCGGAGGTGCCGCTCGCGCTGCCGGGCCGGAGCGCCGCTCCGGAGCCCGGACTGAAGGCGCTGGGGCATATGCTGTGGTATACGTACGGCCTCACGATGTGGAGTCAGACGTATAGGGCCGATCCGATCCGGCAGTCGGCAGAACTCATGCAGACGCCCCGCCGCTATGTTCCCTCGGGAGGCGGGCTGTACCCGAACGAAATCTATGTGTATGTGCGAACGGCAGATGCGCCTGCGGGCGTGTATCATTACGACGCGGCGCACCATCGGCTGCTCCTGATTCGTGCAGGCGAGTTCGATGAATATGTGTCCGGCGTTCTCGGCGGCCGCTGCCGCATACCGGACTGCTTCGCCGTTTTGTTCGTATCGGCCGTATTTTGGCGCAATTTCTTCAAATACGGCGATTTTTCCTATCGGCTGCAAGGTCTCGATACCGGCGCTCTGATCGGGCAAACGCTCGAGTCGGCTGCGCGGTTCGGATTTTCGGCCGGCGTGTATTATCAGTATCTGGACCGGGCTGTCAACCATTTGCTCGGGCTGTCCGAACGCGAGGAGAGCGTGTATGCGATCATTCCGCTTTCTGTGAAGTCCCCGGATACGTGGTTTGCCGCCGGGGGGGACAGGACAGCAGACGGGGGTGAAGGCTCCCGCGAGCTGTGCCGGGAACTGGAGACAGTTCGCCACCGTTTTTACGAGCGTTCGAAACGGATCAAGCCGTATCCGCTGCTGCTCCGCATGAACGAGGCGTCCATGCAGGAGTCCGCAGAATCGTTCCGCGAGTCCGCTCCGACGCTCCATGCCGACAGCGGGCTGCGGGCGTCCTACTTGCCCTGTGCGGAAGCGGCGGAACAAGATTTTGCGGCGATATGCCGAGCCAGATATTCGCCGGAGACCGAGTTTTCGCTTCGCCCGGTTACTGGCGAGCAGGTATCCGCCCTACTGCGCGGAGCCGCCTTCTCTTGCCGGTATCGCAGCGATCTGGGCGGCGCCTCCGAGCACCCGCTGTCGCGCGTTTCGCTGCATGTGTGCCTATACTCGGTGGAAGGCATACCGGACGGGGCCTATCGGTACGAACCGGTCTCGCATGCGCTAAGAAGCCTGCTACCGGGGGATCACCGGAGCAGGCTGCAATACGGCATGTTTTTACACAACATAAACTTGTTTCAGGTCCCGCTTTGTTTCCATGTAACGGGCCGAGCCGATTTTGGCAAGCCGGAGTGGGGCTATAGAGGATACCGCATCCAGCAGATGGAGGCGGGGGTTGTCGTCCAGCGTCTGCTGCTGGCCGCGTCCGCTGTCGGAATGGCGGGGCGGCCGCTGCTCGGCTTCGATGCCGGCGTCTGCGATGTTATGTATGCGATCCGGCCGCAAGGCGGAACGAGTCTGATCCAAATTCCGGTCGGGTCATGCCACCCGGTGACCCGGCTGCAGGGAGCGCTTCACGGCTGACGGTCGGCGCTAGCGGCGGAACAAAGCAAACAAGCCGGCGCCAGGCGCCGACTCGTTTGCTCCTCGCTTTACCGCAAAGAGATTAGAATACAAACGCCCGCGACACGATTACGAGAAGGATGAACAGAACGAGAATGACTCCCGTGCTGGTAAAACCTCCACAGCTGAAACCGCCGATACCGGACATGTTGGTCACCCCTTTGCCCTTCAAGATAACTTACAAACACATTGTATGAACGTGAATCCGTATAGGATTGGACCAATGACTCCTATCGCTTGCATAAATCGCCCATATTCGCCGCCCGGGCTTCATAACGCTGGAGGTGCTGTCGTGAAAAAAACAATCGCGGTTGTCGGCACAGGAAGGCTCGCCGACAGGGTGCGCAAGGAGCTAAGCGGCTCGGACGAATGCGCGGTTGCGAGCTTGCCGGATATAACCGAAGGCGTACCGGAGGCAGCCCAGCTCGTCATTATCGCGTTCGACGAGGAGCCCCCTTACGAATACGGGGAGACAGAGGAACGACTGTGGGGCGGCGTCGTCCCCTGGCTGCGCTGCTTCGCCGGGCCGGATGAAAGCATCGCGGGTCCGCTCGTGCACCCCGGCGCCCCGGGCTGCTCGGTATGCTCCGACCTTCGCCGCCGGCTGGCGGGTAATCCTCCCGGGGAAAAGCAGGAGCTGCTTGACGCCGGCTGGACGGCGGCTGCCGAAGAGGCGAGCCGCGAGCGTAGCTTGTGCGATTACGGAATCGGGCATACGGCGAAGCTGATCGCAGCGGAGGCAAGGAGGGTGCTGCAAGGCCGCGAAAGCCGGCTGCAGGGCCGTGTATGTTTCATCCGGCTGAGTACGCTGGAAAGCACGCTCCATATTTACGAGCCCGACCCGCTATGTCCGGTGTGCGGCCGGTTGCCGGACGATTCGCCGGAGACAGCTCGTTTGACGATCCAGCCGAGAGCGAAGGCTGAGGCGGGCAGCTACCGGTACCGACGCTCGGCTGAGGTGAAGGCGGCCTTGACGCGCGGCGGTTTTACGAGTGCGCGGACGGGGATGATGAACCGGATCTGGCACGACCCAGCCGCATCGTTCGCCGCAGCCTCGGCGAGCCTGCTCTCCTTCGCGTCCGGGAGCGAGGTGACGGCCGGCCGCAGCCATTCGTACGCGCATAGCGATCTGACCGCCATGCTGGAAGGACTGGAGCGTTACTGCGGGCAGGAGCCGCGGGGCAAAAAGACGGTCTGCAGCGGCAGCTACCGCAGCTTGGCGGAGCACGCGCTCGACCCGGTGCAGGCAGGACTGTATGACAGGAAGCAATATGAGCTGCCCGACTTTCCGTTCGAGCCGTTCGACCCGGACGCCGAGCTTGATTGGGTATGGGGCTATTCGTTTATGCGGCAGCGTCCGATTCTGGTACCGCTGTACTTGGCGTATTACAGCGGGTACTTGGGTGGCGGCTTCGCCATGGAGGGGTCGAACGGTTGCGCGCTCGGCGGAAGCCTGGAGGAGGCGATCCTGCACGGCCTATTCGAGGTTGCCGAACGCGACGCGTTCCTGATCGCGTGGTATGCACGCTTACCGCTCCCGCGTCTGGACCCGGACTCCGCTGGCGACCCGGAGTTGTCGCTTATGCTGGACCGGCTGCGGGCGACGGACGGCTGCGAGGTGCAGCTGTTTAACATGACGATGGAAAACGGCATACCGGCCATCTGGGCGCTAGCGAGGAGCCTCAGACCCGGGACGTTGAATCTGCTTTGTGCGGCCGGAGCCCATCTGGACCCGCTGCGGGCGGCGAAAAGCGCCGTTCACGAGCTTGCGGGCATGCTTCCCTTCGTCCGCCGAATGTTCGAAGAGAACCGTGAGGAGACGGAGCGCCTGTATGAGGAGCCGGAACGGGTTGAGCGGATGGAGGATCACGTGCTGCTGTACGGGCTGCCCCAAGCGGAGAAGCGGCTGCGGTTTCTGCTGCGGCCGGGACGTCCGGCGCGCACGTTCGGCGACGCATTCGGCGGCACGATTGCCTCTTCCAGCGCCGATCTGACCGACGACCTGCGCGACGTATTGGAACGGTTTCACCGGCTGAAGCTCGACGTCATTGTCATCGACCAGACTTCGCCCGAGCTGGCGCGCTGCGGGCTGCACTGCGTCAAGGTGCTCGTGCCGGGCATGCTGCCGATGACGTTCGGTCACCGCATGACCCGGCTGGCCGGACTGGGGCGTGTGTATCACGTTCCGGTCCGGCTCGGGTACAGGAAACGGCCGCTTCGCAGGTCGGAGCTGAATCCGTTTCCGCATCCTTTTGCGTGACAGTTTCTCCCTTGCCCCTTTGCCGCGTATATGCAAAAATCGAGAGGAAACAACCCGCAGGTTGCGGCCGAAAACGCGCGGCGGCAGCGGGGCGCACGGCTGAAATGGACAAGGGAGCTGATGAGCATGCCGGTGTATAACAAGCTAGTTCGCGATCATGTTCCATCTGCGATCGCGGCGAACGGCAAGTCGTTTCGCACTCGCCGCCTGAGCGAAGCGGAGTACGCGCAAGCGCTGAAGACGAAGCTTCGAGAAGAAGCGGACGAATATGCCCGGGCGCGGGACGATTTGGAAGCGCTGGAGGAGCTGGCGGACATGCTGGAGGTGATCCGTGCTTTGAGCGCCGTGCACGGAGCGGGCTGGGAGCGGCTGGAGTCGATCCGGTTCCGGAAGGCCGAAGCCCGGGGCGGCTTCGAGGAACGACTTTTTTTGCTGGACGTAGATGATTCCAAGTAGATCGGTATCGGCGGCTGGAACGAAACAAATGCCGGAGTAGGAGGAGGTTTCGCCGATGGAACTGAAATCGGATGTGGAGGGGCGTGTCCGGGTATCCCCGGCATCGCTGCTCGCTTTTCTCGATGGGCTGGAGCAACTGGAGCTGGAAGTGAACAGCTTGATCCTGCTTCAGAACGGACAAACCGTCATGGAGTTTTGGCGGACGCCGTATCGGCAGGATTGCCCGCAGCAGCTCTACTCGCTAAGCAAAAGCTTTACGTCGATCGCCGTAGGCATCGCCTGGGATCGCGGGCTGCTCCGGTTGGATGATCCGGTCGTTTCCTTTTTCCCGGACAAGCTGCCAAACACGGTGTCGCCGAATCTGACCCGGATGACCGTTCACCATCTGCTGAGCATGAATGCAGGCCATCGGGATAACATATATGCCCAAGTGGTGAAAGAGCGGGACTGGGTTCGGGCGTTTCTCGCTCAGGAGGTGGATGCCAGGCCGGGCAGCTTTTACCGGTACAGCACGCCTGCCACGTACATGCTTTCGGCGATTGTCCAGCGGGTGACCGGGCAAACGATGGCGGATTTTCTCGTCCCGGTCCTATGGAAGCCGCTAGGCATTCCGCAGCCTTCGTGGGAAACATGCCCGATGGGGGTTACGGCAGGTGGTATGGGGCTAAGCCTCACGACCGGCAGCATCGCCAAGTTCGGCCTTATGATGCTCGGGAATGGGATGTATGAAGGAAAACGCATCGTTTCCGAAGCCTATATCGAGGCCGCTACGGCAGAACAGAGCGATAACCGTGCCGGGGAGCATCGGGCCGATTCCGCCCAGGGCTACGGCTATCAATGGTTCCGCTGCCGCGAAGGCTGCTACCGGGGCGGAGGCTCGTTCGGCCAGCTGCTGTTCGTGGCGCCGGAGCATCGTATCGTCCTTGCGGCTACCGCGAGCTTCCCCAAGATGGACCGGCTGCAGACGCTGCTTGACCTCGTCTATGAGCATCTGCTAAGCCCGACGGGTGGTGGCGAAACGGCCTCCGATAGTTTGGAGGCTGCTGGGGAACTGCGGGGGCGTTTGGCCGGTCTGAGCTGTCCCGTTCCTGCCGTTCGGCCTGTTCCGGCAAGCCTCCCTTTTACGGACCGGGCGATGTACCGGATGGATGCGAACCCGCAAGGGCTTCAAACGGTGGCCTTCCACATGAAAGGAGGGAGGCTGGAGCTGCGGCTTGCGTATGGGGACGAGCGGGACGGGAGCTTGCAGCTCGACTTTGCGGAGCCGGTTCGTGGCCGGCAGGTGTTCTACAAAGATTTGCTTCTGCATGAGCAGGAGGTTGTCACCTACGCTTCGTGGCTGGACGACAGTACGCTTCAGCTCGTGATCTATTATATCGAGACCCCTTATCGGGTCACGTACGCGATACATTTCTGCGAAGCGGCGATCGATTTGCGCTTCCGAATCAACGTGTCGCTTGGCATACCGGAGTATGACGCCGCCGGTTATCCTGGGCGTGCGGGAGAGAAGCACGATGTGGAGTAACGCTACCGGTTCGGGGTGCGGGGGACTTCCGCTGCTAGTGGCGGCGAAGGTCTGTCTGTGTGCCTTGGGGGGAGTATGGTACAATGATCGTATGTTGCAATGGGTAGTGAGCCGGTGTATTTTTGCCGTAAAATAGCCGTAAGGAGATGATTAAGTACGTGAACGATTTGAACCAGTTGAAGGATGAGATTATAGCCCGTTTTACCGCTTATGTGCAGGTGGACACCCAATCGGATGACGGAAGCGAGACATGTCCTTCCACGCCCGGGCAATTGACGCTGGGCCGCATGCTCGTTCAGGAGCTGCGGGAGATCGGCATGGAGGAAGTGACAATGGACGAGAACGGCTACGTGATGGCTACGCTGCCGGCCAATACGGACAAGCCAGTGGATACGATCGGCTTTCTCGCCCATCTCGATACGGCGACCGACTTTACCGGCGCGGGCGTCAAGCCGAAGGTCGTTGAGCGGTACGACGGAGGCGATATCGTGCTGAACGAGGGGTTGCGCATCGTGCTGTCTCCGCGCGATTTTCCCGAGCTGGCCGGTTACGCCGGTCATACGCTCATTACGACGGACGGGACGACGCTGCTCGGCGCCGACGACAAAGCCGGGATGACGGAAATCATGACCGCTATGGCGTACTTGATCCGGCATCCGGAGATCAAGCGCGGGAAAGTGCGTGTCGCTTTTACGCCGGATGAAGAGATCGGCAGGGGGCCACACCGGTTTGACGTGGCCGCCTTTGGCGCGAAGATCGCCTATACGATGGACGGAGGGCCGCTCGGCGAGCTGCAGTACGAGAGCTTCAACGCCGCCGCCGCACGGATTACGTGCAAAGGGAAAGTCGTTCATCCGGGTACGGCGAAAGGCAAAATGGTAAACGCGGCGAAAATCGCGATGGAGCTGCACGGCCGTCTGCCTGCCGAAGAGGCGCCGGAATATACGGAAGGGTACGAAGGGTTTTATCACCTGATCTCGATCCACGGCGACGTGGAGGAAACGAAGCTGCACTACATCATCCGCGATTTCGACCGCGCGCGGTTCGAGGGGCGCAAGGCGGAGCTTGAGCGCATTGTGACGGAGCTGCGGGCGAAGTACGGCGAGGAGCGCATCCTGCTTGACATGAAGGATCAATATTACAACATGCGCGAGAAAATCGAGCCGGTCATGGAAATCGTCGATATCGCCCGGGAGGCGATGACGGGTCTCGGCATCGAGCCGGTCGTGCAGCCGATTCGCGGCGGAACCGACGGTTCCCAGCTGTCTTATATGGGAATGCCGACGCCGAACCTGTTTACGGGCGGCGAAAACTACCACGGCCGTTACGAATACGTGTCGGTTGACACGATGGTGAAGGCGACTAACGTCATTGTCGAGATCGTGAAGCGGTTTGAGCGTTTAGCGAAAGCTTAGGTTGTTGCGCTAGCGCGAAGAGTTGCGCTGTTTCGGCGGCTGGAATCGCAGTGTAGAGTTGGAAGGCCGGCAGCGGCGGCTCCCTACTGCTGACCGGTGCCGGTGTGAGCGGCGGATTGGAGTTTCCCAAGATGGCGAGGCGAGGAGCGATCGCATGGCGATACCGTTGTTATTCGGACCTTACGGGAGCGCGAAGCTGCCCGGGCATGTGAAGGAGTATGGAGTCAACGCCGTATGGTTTCACGGCTTTCAAGAGGAGGCGTTTGCCGACTGCGCGAAGCTGGAGCTGGAGGCTTGCGTGGAGCTGAAGACGTTCCGCGCCGATTTTGCGAAACGGCCGGAGCTGATTCCGATCGGCGCGGACGGTCAGCCGATTCGGTATGGACGGCTCGTGCAGGGCGTTTGCTTGTCGCAAGCCGACTATTTGGCGGAGATCGAGGAGCAGTTAGCCGCCGGTTTGAGCAAGTTTCGGCCGCGCGGCATTTGGCTCGATTATTTGACTTATGCGGGCTGGTTCGAAACGCCGGAGCCGGATTTGCAGGAGAGCTGCTTTTGCCCGCGCTGCGTCGACGATTTTTGCCGTACCGCGAATATCGACGCGACCTCTCCGGCGCGCATTTTGTCCGAGTATGCATCGGAGTGGAAGGCGCATAAATGCCGCAAAGTAGCCGGTTACGCGCTGCGCTATGCGGCCATGATCAAGCGCAAGCTTCCGGAATGCGTGGTCGGGGCGTACATGTGCCCCTGGACGCAGGAGCAGTTTGACGGGGCGCTCACCCGCATATTTGCGCAGGATTACGGGATGCTGGCGGAGGCGATCGACGTGTTCACGCCGCTTATCTATTGCCGCAAGAGCGGCAGAGAGGCGGGCTGGGGACGCGAATGGCTGGAACGGTCGGGCGAATTCGTTCCCGCCGGCAGCAGCGTACAGCTCATCCTAGATGCGCTCGACTTCCCGGACAGCTTGACGGAAACGGCCCTGTCCGCCGTTCCGTCGCACGGCATCCAGCTGTTTGCCGGGGCATCGCTGTTTCAGGACCCGGACGCCGCAGGGACATTCAGCCTAGCGGTCGAAGCGATCCGGACGCAAGCGGCGCGGTGATGGCGTGAGGACGCAGGCCGTGGAGGGAGAGCTGTAGTGTTCGAAGGAGCACTAACGGGGCGAGAGGCAAGCGGTTAGTGCCCAAAAGAGCACTATGGAGCGCCCTGCGCTAGCGAGGCCGTGCCGTTAGTGTTCGAAGGAGCACTAACGGGGCGAGAGGCGAGCGGGTAGTGCTCGAAAGAGCACTATGGAGCGCTCTAGGCAAGCGAGGCCGTGCCGCACAAAAAAAAGGTTGGGCGCACTAAGGCCCAACCTTTCTGTCTTATTCGCCGTCCTGCGGCACCGGCAAGCCGAGTCCCTCGGCGACGCGTCTGCCGTACTCCGGATCGGCTTTGTAGAAGTGGCCGATCTGGCGCAGCTTGATCTCGTCCCTCTCGACCGGCTTCATGGCGGCCACGATGTTGCGGACGAGGCGAGCGCGCTCGTCTTCGTTCATGAGGCGGTACAGGTCGCCCGGCTGGGTGTAGTGGTCATGATGATCGTACGCCACGCTATCCGCCGTCCCGGACACCGGATAGGCCGACGTCTTGTGCTCGGGAGCCTGGGACGGACCGCCGTAGCTGTTCGGCTCGTAGTAGACGGAGCCGCCGCCGTTGCCGTCGAAGCGCATTTGCCCGTCGCGCTGATAGTTGTTCACGTCCGCCTTCGGCCGGTTGATCGGCAGGGCGTTGTGGTTGGCGCCGACGCGGTAACGATGGGCGTCCGAATAGGCGAACAGGCGGCCTTGCAGCATTTTGTCCGGAGAAGCCTCGATGCCCGGAACGAACGAACCCGGCGAGAACGTAGCCTGCTCAACTTCGGCGAAGTAGTTTTCCGGATTGCGGTCCAGCACCATCCGGCCCACCTCGATCAAAGGATAATCTTTCTGCGACCACACCTTCGTCACGTCGAACGGATCGAACCGGTACGTGTCCGCATCCTGGAGCGGCATAATTTGCACACAAAGTTTCCAGGACGGGAAGTCGCCGCCGGCGATCGCATTGAACAGCTCCTCCGTATGGTAGTCGGGATTCTCGCCCGCCAGCTTTGCGGCCAGATCGACATCGAGATTTTGGATGCCCTGCTCGGTTTTAAAATGGTACTTGACCCAAACGGCCTCCCCGCCCGCGTTCACCCATTTGAACGTATGGCTGCCGAAGCCGTGCATATGCCGCAGCGTCGCCGGAATGCCGCGGTCCGACATCAGAATCGTTACCTGATGCAGCGATTCGGGGGACAACGACCAGAAATCCCAGACGGCGTTCGGATTTTTCAGATGCGTTTGCGGATGGCGTTTCTGTGTATGAATGAAGTCCGGAAATTTGATCGCATCGCGAATAAAGAAAACGGGCGTATTGTTGCCAACCAGATCGTAATTGCCTTCTTCCGTATAAAACTTGACGGCAAACCCGCGCGGATCGCGCACCGTATCGGCTGAGCCAAGCTCGCCCGCAACCGTGGAGAACCGGATGAACATAGGCGTGCGCTTGCCTGCTTCCGATAAAAAGGCGGCTTTCGTGTACTTCGACAAGTCATTCGTCACTTCGAAATAACCGTGCGCTCCGGCGCCTTTGGCGTGGACGACGCGCTCGGGCACACGCTCCCGGTTGAAATGCGCGAGCTTCTCCAGCAAATGGACGTCCTGGATCAGGGTCGGTCCGCGCGAGCCGGCAGTCATCGAATTTTGATTGTCGCCGACCGGGGCACCCCAACTGGTCGTCAAAGGTTGATTTGTATTTGAACTCACCTGCGATCATCTCCTTTTCGAATAAATATGATGCTTCTCTAAACAATATGATAGCATGTACTACTAAAATATCAATATTATTTTATAATTATTATAAATAATAATGTTTGAAACTTTTTCCTGACCCCGCGCGTACTAATCTAAAACCTAAAACCAGCAGGGAGGGAATGCGAACATGTCATTTGACATGATCAGCTTGATGAGCTCGTTCGGCATTTTGTTTTATTTGGTTTTGATCGGGCTTTCGGTTTATTGCTTGGTATTGTTCATCCGCCTTGCCCATAGAGGGATTAAGGCGCTCGACATCTATATAAACGAGAAGCGGGATCAGAACCGCTATTAGATTTTTATGCTCGGACTTGCCAAGGCATGAATGATTGGGGGTGCTTCGGCAGTTGAGAAGCGGTTGTACAAGCTTTTTCATATTGAACAACGAAAGCGAGGGATCGTTTATTATGGACCAACAATCGCGAATCGGGGAACTATTTCGGGCGGCGCAGGGGGGAGATGCAGTCAAACTGGCGGAGCTGCTTGAGGCGCACCCGGGCCTCGCGAACGAAGCGAACGGGGACGGTCTTACGCCGCTAGGCTATGCGGCTCATTTCGGCAACTCGGATGCGGTGCGGGTTCTGCTGGATGCAGGAGCGGTTGTTAATGCCGTGTCGAGCTCGAAAGTATCTTACATTCCGTCGAACACCGCGCTTCATGCGGCGATTGCAGGCGAGCGCTGCCTCGAAACGATCGGGCTGCTGCTGGAGCGCGGCGCAGACACCCGACTATTTGACAGCAACGGACATACCTGTCTGCATACCGCTGCTTTTCACGACGATAACGTACAGTTGATCGCAATGCTGCTTAAGTACGGAGCGGATGTGAACGCCGCCGCCGAAGGAGGAGAAACGGCGCTGTCCATCGCCGTGAAACGGGACAATGGGAACGTTGCCGCTTTTTTGCGGGAACGAGGGGCCAAGGAGTAACTGCGGCGCCGCCCCGAATGGCTGCAATATGGAAACGGAGCAAAAGAGGATGTCTCGCCCCCCGGGACGTCTTTTTTTGTTGAGCCGCTCCGTTCCATAGCCCGGAAAAGCCCTTTGCATCGCGGTTTCCCGGCCGGTACTTAACTGGAGTTTACCTAGTCAAAACGATTTCACTTCTTTTTTTTGACGCTGCGATTTCATAAAATGAAAAAGAATAAAGTAAGACGGGCACGGTATAAACAAAACTTAATACCGAATACAAGGAGGTAACGATAATGAGAAAGATCAAGCTTGGAACCAGCACATTGGAGGTACCGGTCGTCGCAGTCGGCTGCATGCGGATCAAATCGCTGGATAAACGCGAAGCCGAGCGTTTTGTACAGGCCGCGCTGGAGGAAGGCGCGAATTTCTTCGACCATGCGGATATTTACGGCGGAGGGATATGCGAGGAAATATTCGCAGATGCCATCCAGATGAATGCATCCGTTCGCGAATCGATGATTCTGCAATCCAAATGCGGCATTCGCAAAGGCATGTTCGATTTTTCCAAAGAACATATCCTGTCTTCGGTAGACGGCATTTTGAAGCGCCTGAGAACCGACTATTTGGACGTATTGCTTTTGCACCGCCCGGATACGCTGGTAGAGCCGGAAGAGGTGGCCGACGCGTTCGATAGGCTGGCCAGCTCGGGCAAAGTGCGTCATTTCGGCGTCTCCAATCAAAATCCGATGCAAATTCAACTGCTGCAAAAATACGTCACACAGCCCATCGTCGCCAACCAGCTGCAGCTGAGCATTACGAATGCCACGATGATCTCCAGCGGAATCAACGTAAATATGCAAAACGGCTCGGCCGTAAACCGGGACGGCGGCGTGCTCGATTTTTGCCGGCTGCACGATATTACCATCCAGCCTTGGTCGCCGTTCCAATACGGATTTTTCGAAGGCGTTTTCCTCGGCAACGACAAATTCCCCGAATTAAATAAGCAAATCGACGAGATCGCGGCAAAGCACGGGGTCAGCAACACGACCATCGCCATCGCCTGGCTGCTGCGCCATCCCGCCCGGATGCAGCCGGTCACCGGCACGATGAATATCGACCGCCTGAAGGATTGCTGCAAAGCGAGCGAAGTAACGCTCTCCCGCGAGGATTGGTATGCTATTTATCGCGCGGCCGGCAACGTGCTTCCTTAAAGCGCCGGGATCGTCCGAGCGGAACCACTTTCCAAACGGGACCTCAGTGAGGTCTCGTTTGTGCTACAATATGGAAACCGAGAAATAGAGGATGTCTTGATCCCGGGACGTCTTTTTTTTGTACGCTAGCTGCTCTTATTCTCAGTCAAGCGGCCTCATCATAAGTTCTCGCGCGAGGTGAAGTTCGATCATGCTCGGCATCGCGATGCTGCTCGTTCTGGGTTCCGGCTTCATTCATTCCGTATGGAATCTGTACACCAAGCGAAGCCGCAACAAAAACGTATTTTTATGGTACTGCCAGCTCATAGCGGTATTCGCCTTCCTGCCGTGGACAATCCTGGAGCTGGATGCGGTTCGCTGGACCGGCTCGGCGGCGGCACTGCTGGCTGCTTCGATGGTGCTGCACGGGCTGTATGTGCTGCTGCTCGCCGCGGTTTATTCGATCGGCGACTTGTCCCAGGTGTACCCGATCATGAGGGGAACGAGTCCGCTGCTGGTGCCGCTGCTCGGTGTGTTCGTCCTAGGAGAAACGCTGTCTTCGATCGGCTGGGCGGGAGTCGCGCTGATCGTGCTCGGCATTGTACTGGTGAGCGATATCCGTCCCGGGCGAAGCGGGGGCAGTTCGTCCCGCGCTCCGCTGCTGGCTCTGGCCGTTGGCGTGTGCATAGCCGGCTATATCATAGTCGACAAAAAGGCGCTGGAGTACATCCCCGCCATCGTGCTGAACGAGGCTTCGAACATCGGCAATCTGCTGGCGCTTAGCACAGTGGCGCTGCGCTCCGGCGACATGCGGGCGGAATGGTCCGCCAACAGGAATGTGATTGTGCTGGGCGGCATTTTGGCTCCCGCCGGCTACCTGCTGTTCTTGTTCGCGCTGACGCTTGCGCCAGTTGCTCTGCTGGCGCCGATGCGAGAGATCGGCACTGTCTTCGGCGCGGTGCTCGGCGTATGGGTGCTGCGCGAGAGCCAGGGCAGGAGGCGCATCTGGACATCGCTGCTCATAACGGCCGGTGTTATTGTTCTGGGCATATGGGGCGGGGCGTGAAGGCAAGAGTACGCCTATTCGCCAAAAAACTTCCTTACGGGATTGACCAGGCTGACGCAGAGGGCTTTTTGGCGTCGAAAGCTCAGGCAGTCGGGCCGTTTTCTCTAAGCCGATCCCGGAATTGCTTGGGCGTACAGCGATTGTATCGTTTGAAAATTTTATTGAACTGCGCCCGGTCCTCGAAGCCGCTTAACTGCCCGGCCTCCCCGATGCTGACGTCCTTGCTCAGCAGGTAGCGCTCGGCGGTTTTAACCCGCTTGTAATGAATGTGGTCTACGAGAGAGACGCCCATCGTCTTTTTAAACAGCTTGATGAACGAATAATAATTGAGGTTCAGCAGACGGCTTAGATCGGCTGCCTGGATTTTGTCCGCCAAATGCTCGTCGATATAAGTCAAAACGGGCTGAAGCCGGATCAGCCCAGGTGCCTTATTCCACTGCAGCGTCTGCCGGGTGTCGTGTCTCAGCAGCTCGTACAGGACCTGGTTCGTACGGATGCCCACGGACATTTCGTAGCCTTTGGACGTCTGCCGGATTTCTTCGTATATGGCGTGGATGTGCGCGAATACCTGCTCCCGGACGGGTGGATGGTCTGCGAATATATAGTTGAGCTGGGCGAGGCTCTCCAGATTGTCGGCGAACAGACTCCGGTACATCATCATGGACGGAGCGAAAAACGGCAGCGGATCGACCTGAAACACGATGTAGGTGATGGCGGTATCCGCGGCCTTGATCGTCCGGTGCAGCTCGTTCGATCCGAGCAGGAGCACGTCGCCTTGCCGCAGCCTATCGTGCCGCTCCCTCGTCTCGACGGTTATGGAGCCTTCCAGAATAGCCAGAAACTCAATCTCTTTATGGTAATGCCACGGGCCGAACTGAAGCCGTTCCGTCCTGGGGTGGCGAATCTCCCATATTTTTAAGCAGAGTAGAGGATGCTCGTAGTCGACTTGTTCGTTAATGATCGTACTATGTTGAAGTTGCATGACAGCCCCCTTGCCGCTTGATCCACTCTGAGTCGATTATAGCCTCTTCGCGGATAACTTGGTACCGAAACGCCCATCATGCCAAAATCGCCTGCAAACAGGCCATAATAACAGCTTCCCAAGCCGCCGCGCCGTCTTCTATGATGGAGCTAATTGACACTAGGGGGGGCAGCAAGATGTTAAAAATCGGCCTGATGGGCTGCGGCAAAGTAGCCGGATACGGGCATTTGCCGGCAATCGCCAAATCGGCGAAGCTCGATGTGTTCGCCATTTACGATCCTGACGAGGGGCGCTTGTGCGACATGCAGCGCAAATTTGACGTGCCTTTTGCTTATACCGATGTGGACCGATTCATGCAAAGCGGCATCGATGCGGTGGTCATTACGTCCCCGGCCCCGTTCCATCTGCAAAATGTAGTCGATGCGGCCCGCTACGGCAAGCCTGTGCTGTGCGAGAAGCCGCTGGCGATGGATGAAGCCGAGGCGAAGGAAATGATCCGGCTGGCGGATGAGGCGGGAGTCGCTCTATACACCGCTTTCGACTATCGCTTCAGCCCGGTATCGCTGCAGATCAAACAACTCGTGCAAAGCGGGGAGATCGGCGAGGTGCGTCTGCTGAGACTGGTCTATATATGGAATTTGCACGGCAAATACGGAACGGACGAGTTAGGCCGCCAAATCCTGAATCAGCGCCGGGAGGGACGGATGGAGGAAGGGGGACCGCTGGTCGATTGCGGCGTCCATCAGATCGATCTGGCCAGGTGGTGGCTTGGTTCCGAAGTGACCCGGTATGAAGGGGACGGGGTGTGGATCGACGACAGTTTGTATGAGGCTCCCGACCATATGTACGTGCGGCTCGATCATGCGAGCGGCGCCAAGACGATGGTGGAGATGAGCTTTTCGTACGGCCACACGGCGAAGGAGCCACTGGCCCATTTTACTTACGACCTCATCGGAACGGAAGGGATTATCCGCTATGACCGGCGAGAGCAAGTTTTTGAGATGCGCAATTCGAAGGGAACGACCCGGTTTCCGTTTGCGGGCGAGAAAAATTTTGCCGGCATGTACGATGCCTTTGCCGACGCGCTGCAAACCGGCGATCCCGGCATGATGCCGACGGCCCGCGACGGGCTGATGGCTACCTGGATTGCCCGTACGGCTACGGACGAGGCGATCGGCAAGAAACGCGGCGAAACAAGCGAATAGCTCGCAAGCAACCCCGTTGGCATGGCGCCGGCGGGTTTGTTTTTTTGTCGATCGTTCGAGTCGGGTTTTGAAATGGCCGAATAGCTGGTATGATGAAGGCACAGTGACGACGCCCCGATCTGGCGAAAACATAAATTCAAGGAGAACAAGAGAATCATGACACGTTTCGGCATCATCGGCACAAATTGGATTACAAAATTGTTTCTGCAAGCGGCCAAGGAGGCGGACGGGTTTGAACTGACCGCCGTTTATTCGCGGACCGAGGAGAAGGCGAAGGAGTTCGCGGACAAGCATGGCGCGGCGCATATTTTTACAAGCATCGAGGAAATGGCCGGCAGCGGGCATATCGATGCCGTGTACATCGCCAGCCCGAATTCGTTCCATGCGGCTCAGGCGATAGCGTGTATGAAGAGCGGCATTCATGTGCTGTGCGAAAAACCGGTGGCGTCCAACGCCGCGGAGTTTCGGCAGATGGCGGATGCCGCCCGTGAGCATGGCGTCGTGCTGATGGAAGCGATGAAGTCGACGCTGCAGCCGAACTTTTTCGCGATTCGGGATCATCTGCACCACATTGGACCCGTGCGGCGGTATTTCTCCAGCTACTGCCAATATTCGTCCCGCTATGACGCTTACAAGCAGGGGACGGTGCTGAATGCGTTCAACCCGATCTACTCGAACGGCTCTCTGGTCGATCTGGGCATTTACTGCATCTACCCGCTTGTCGTCCTGTTCGGCAAGCCCGACCGGGTGCAGGCGAATGCGGTCATGCTCGAATCCGGCGTCGACGGGGAAGGCAGCCTTCTGCTCAGTTATCCGGGCATGGAAGCCGTGATTCAATATTCAAAGATTGCCAACTCGTCGCTGCCTTCGGAAATTCAAGGGGAGGACGGTCTCATCTCGATCGCCAAAATCAGCCAGATGGAGTCGGTAGACATTCGTTTCCGCGACGGCCGCGAACAATCGGTTACGCGGGAGCAGGCGGCGAATACGATGGTGTACGAGGTTGATGAGTTTATCCGTCTCATTCGCGAAGGCCGGCTGGAGTCGGAGGTGAACTCGCATCGGCATTCGCTTTGGACGATGGAAATTATGGACGAAGCGCGCAGGCAGATCGGTCTTGTATACCCGGCGGACGCCGCTCGTACATAAGGATTAGCTTAGCAGCCTTAGTCCGCGGCCGAAAAGCTTGTGCGAGGGGCATAAGGCTATGCTCCAATAGTCGCCACCTTGCCTAAAAGCCGACGGAGCGCCGTTACCGGCTGTCGTTTACGTACCGATCCTTGCCCGCGAACCAGCCGAACACGAGGATGAGCAGGCTGGCTGCAAGAAGCAGCATAAGCGGTAAAGTCCAGCTCTGCGTCGCGTCGTGAAGCAAGCCGAACAGCGTCGGACCGACCGCGGCGAGCAAGTATCCGGCCGACTGGGCCATGCCCGACAGCTCGGCCGCCTCGTGGGCGCTGCGGGTGCGCAGCGTGAAGAACATCATGGCCAGACTGAAGGCGAAGGCGATCGCGATGCCGAACAGAATCATCCAGAACGGAATGAGTGCATTTCCACCGAACAACAGTCCGGCGATGCTCGTTACGTACAAAAGAACAGTCAAAACAACCAGCGGACGCTGGTTTTTCATTTTTGCGGCAATAATGGGAACGATAAACGTAAAAGGAAGCACCGCGAATTGCAGCAGCGACAGCATCCAGCCGGCGGCTGCGGTGCTCATGCCTCTCTCGCTCAACATTTCCGGCAGCCAGGCTACCGATACATAAAACACAAGTGATTGCAAACCCATGAACAGCGTGACATGCCACGCAAGAGCAGATCGACGCAAGCTTGTTCGGGGTGCTCCGGCAGCGGAGGGCTGAGCTTGCCCGGCTGGCTTCGGACGGCGGCGTGCCTGCGGCGCCCAAAGCAAAGCCGCAGCCAGGGCGAGAATGGCCCAGCAGCCGAGCGCGCCCCTCCAGCCGAGTCCGAGGCCATGGGCCAGCGGAACGCTGATGCCGGATGCGATCGCTCCGCACAAATTCATCGAAACGGAATAAACGCCGGTCATGATGCCGACTTTCGCCGGGAAGTCGCGTTTCACTAAAGCGGGTATAAGCACGTTGCAAACGGCAATGGATAAGCCCAGCAGCATCGTGCCGGCAAACAGCGCCCCCGCTCCGGCCGCGGAACGGATGACGATGCCTGCCGCCAGCACGGCAAGCGACACGAGGATGACGGTCTCCATGCCGAATCTTCTCGCGAGTCTGGAGGCGAAAGGCGATAGCAGGGCGAAGGCCAGCAGCGGCAGGGTAGTGATAACGCCTGCCCACGCGCCGGATAATTGCAGCGATTCGCGAATCGTTCCGATCAGCGAGCCGACGGACGTAAGCGGCGCCCGCAAATTGGCGGCGATGACGATAATGCCGATCACGAGCGCCCAGCCTGCCGCGGCTGAACGGGACGGCGATGCGGCGTTTCCGGTTCGTCCTGCCTGCCCCGCTTGCCGCGTGTTTGGTTCGATATGAAACTTTTGATGTGTTTTCATGATTACTCTTGCCTCCGTTAGTTAGTCCAAGTCGATTTCTTGCTTGGCTTGTTCGATGTAGCGCCCAACGGCCAGTGCCGCCCGCTCGGGGCTTTGCTCCGCAATCGCTTCGACAAGCTCGCTATGCGCCTCTTGATGCCAGCAGGAGCCGCTGGGCCTGACGATTCCCGTTATCGAGTCCCGCATGGCGTCCGCTACATGGGCGTACAGCTCCTGCAGCAGCTCGTTGCGGGCTGCGGCGGCTACCGCAAAATGGAGCTCGATATCCGCGGCGATGAACGCTTCCCGGTCTTCCCGTCCGGCCGCCTGTTCACACGCTCGCATATGGCCGCGCAGCGTCGCAACGTCTTCCTCGCTGCGGCGGAGGGCTGCTAACGTCGCCGCTTCGCGTTCCAGCGCGTGACGAACCTCCAACGTCCTCAGTAAATGTTCACGTCCGATCCGGCGGTGCAGCACGGCTCCGAGCGCACTGGAAGAAGCGACGTAGGTGCCGTCTCCTTGTCTCGTTCGCAGCAGCCCGGCATGGGTGAGCGCCCGGATCGCTTCGCGCAGCGTGTTGCGGCTTACGTTCAGTTCGGCCATCAGCTCCGGCTCGGCCGGGATGCGGAAGCCGATAGGCCAGCGGCCCGATTCGATTAACTCTTCGATTTGCAAGGCGACCTGCTCCACGAGCGTCAGCCTGTTCGTTTTTTTCAGCATATGGGTTGCTCCTTATTTAAACGTAGGATGATTGGCTTATTGGTTATTTAATGTATCATGATTAAGGTCCGATTTCAAGTGCCGAACTTTGGTCTCTAGTCTACCTCGCCGATGTACAGGCGGCTCGCGGTACTATTTCACAGGCTGAAATTTGGATGCCCAAAAAGAAAACGGTACCGTTTTCGGACAAAATCGCTTAGGATACAAAGTAGGCACCTACGTGTAGAACCACTTGAGCGAACGGAGGAACACCATGAACAAAAAAATACTGCATCTGGGTACTTCCAATTCCAAACTGCCGGAAAGCGGCCCTTTTATCGATGAGCTGAAGAAGCTGGGCGATTTCACGATTATACGGAACGGGGAGCAGCTATCGGGCGACGAACGCGCGGAGCTGATTCGCGACTGCCATATTTTACTGACGATGTGGGGCTCGGCGCCGGTTCCGGACGCGATCGCCCGGGACAGGGGAAAGCTGGAGTACATCTGCAACATTACCGGGGAGATGACCCGCTGGATTTCGCTGGATCTGATCGATTCGGGCGTTCCGGTCACGAACTGGGGCGATGCGCCGGCCGACGCGGTCGCAGAAGCGGCGATGACGCTGCTGCTTCAGGCGGTTAAGGACGTGCGGCCGCAAAACAAGCATATGGAGCAGGGCGGCTGGAGGCTGGTGGAGGGCGTGAACCGCGGGCTCGTCAAAGGGCTGCCGATCGGCATATACGGAATGGGCGCGATCGGACGCCGGTTCGTCGAGCTGATTCGCCCGTTCGGGGCGGAGCTGCTTGTGTACGATCCGTTCGTTACCGAGCTGCCGGAAGGGTGCGAGCGCGCCGATTCGCTGGAAGCGCTGTTCGACCGTTCGCTGGCGATCGTTATTCATGCCGGGCTGACGGCGCAGACGAGGGGGACGGTAACGGCCGATTTGCTCGCCCGCCTGCCCGACCATGCGATCGTCATCAATACGGCGCGCGGGGCGATCATCGATCAGGACGCCTTGTTCGCGGAGCTGGAGAGCGGCCGTCTGCGTGCCGGATTGGACGTGCTGGCCGGCAGCGATTCGCTCGAGCCTGGACATCCTGCTCGCGATTGGAGCAATGTATCGATGACGGCGCATTCGCTAGACATCATTAACTGGAACTTGCCGCGTCTGCTGCGCCGCGAGGAAATATGTCTTGAGAATATTCGCCGCCATCTGAACGGCGAGCCGCTTCGTTTTGTCATGAGCCGCGAGCGGTACTTGTTAAGCACGTAAACATTCGCGAATACTGGATCAATTAACCGTTCCCTATAATAGTAACCGCCTCCGGTACGCGTATCGGGGGCCAGTCCGCCTTCGCCTGTCGAATGGACATGCGGCAATGTTTTGCTTGACGCGAGGCCCTCCCTCGTGCATACTGACTTTCAGTTACAACAGGAACGGTGGAGACCAAGATGAACCGGCATTCGCTCTATACGGAATTCAGTCGCGAGGAATGGGCTGCGCTCCGCGATCATACGCCTCTTCCGCTGACGCGGGAAGAGTTCGAAAGCTTAAAAGGGTTAAACGACCAAATTCCGTTTCAAGAAGCGGAGCAAATTTATCATCCGATTACCCGGCTTATTAACTTGTACGTGGCCGCTTCCCAGCAGCTGTACCGCACGTCGGCCGCTTTTACGGGCAGCCGCGAGGCGAAGACGCCGTTTATTATCGGCATAGCGGGCAGCGTGGCGGTCGGCAAAAGCACGGCGGCGCGTCTGCTCCAGCTGCTGCTGTCCAGGTGGACGAATCATCGCAACGTCGATCTCGTCACGACGGACGGATTTCTGCATCCGAACCGGATTTTGCAGGAGCGGGACTTGATGAAGAAGAAAGGGTTTCCCGAGAGCTACGACATCAAGCGGCTGCTGCAATTTTTGACGGAGGTCAAGGCCGGCAAGCCGGAGGTAAGCGCACCGGTGTACTCCCATCTTGTCTATGACGTCATTCCCGACCAGCAGCAGATCGTCCGCAACCCGGATATTTTGATCGTCGAAGGCATCAACGTGCTTCAGGTGAACAAGGAGGCGCGCGTGTTCGTCAGCGACTTCTTCGATTTCTCCATCTATCTCGACGCCGACGAGCGGGATATCGAGCGGTGGTATATTGAGCGGTTCCGGATGCTGAGGGATTCGGCGTTCCGCGATCCGCAGTCGTATTTTCACCGGTACGCGACGCTGACCGAGGAGCAATCGGTGCAGACGGCGACGCAAATCTGGAACGAGATTAACGCCGTTAACTTGCGCGAGAACATTTTACCGTCCAAAGGGCGTGCCCGCCTGCTGCTGCAAAAAGGCTCCAATCACGAAATTCGCAAAGTGCTGCTCCGCAAGTAGGGGCGGCGCTTTTTTTGTCTATATTGGCTTTAGTTAAAAATTTCCTTTACAGCCAGCACGAGGACGTCTATGGTAAAAGTGACTTATCCGAACTGGAAGGAGGGGAAACCATGAGCAAGCCGCTGTTGCGAGCCGAAGCCATTATTGTCCGCCGGGACGGGGCGGCCGTACTCGTCCAATGCGATCGCGATGAGACGTTTTACCGGTTTCCGGGAGGCTCGGTCGAATTCGGCGAAACCGCCGCGGAGGCGATAAACAGGGAGCTGATCGAGGAGTTTGAGCTGCGGGCGGACATCGGACCGCTGGCGTGCTTGAACGAAAGCATCACCCAGTACGACGGGAAACAGCGGCACGACTGCACCGTCCTGCACTGGGGCACGGTTGACGATTCCCGGACTCAAGATGGTTTGCAGCACAGCGAGCGTCCGGACATTCAACTGGTGTGGCGCACGATGGAGCAACTGCGGAAGAAGCCGGTGTACCCTGAAGGAATATTGGACTTTTTGACGGAGAAAGTGGCCGGCGCCGTTGCTCATCTCGTTGTCAGAAAGAGCTATGATGACTAGGCAGGAGGAGGGATTTCACTTGGAATGCAAAGTGCTGGAATGCGGAGAGCGGAAGCTGATTGGCATCGAAATCGTCTGTCCGTTCCAAGAGATGGAGACGGAAATACCGAAGGCTTGGCTCGCGATGAAAAACCGCATCCGCGAACTGAACGGCCTGGTAAACGACGGTATTTTGTACGGCATGTACCCGCAAGAAAGCGATAACCCCGATCCGGGCCAATGCTATTATTACATCTGCGCGGAAGTTCATGCCGAGCAGCCTGTTCCGGAAGGCATGGTTCGGATCGATATTCCACCTCAAAAATACGTTTCCTGCGTGTACAGGGGACCGATTAAACAGTTTTACACCGCCTATGCAAAAGTGAACGCCTTCATCGCTTCCGAAGGATACGTTCATAACCGCAAAGCATACGTGCTGGAATTGAAGGGTCCTCGTACGAATGTACTGGATAAAGAAACGCAGGAAAACGAGCTTGAGCTGCGTATCCCGATCGAGTAAAGGAGCGAAGAGAGGCGCCGTAAATGGAAACACTCCCGTTAAATAGCCGTGGTAGACCTGCTTACCCGAGTTTAGATGGAAAACATCCGGTACATTTGCTGCTGCTCTGGGAAAATCGGGATTTTTGCAGCATTTAACGGGAGAAAATCCAGCTATACACTTCTCATCCCGCTGATGAGCACTAAACAACGGGACATTTTCCTTTTATGATTATCTACCTGGTAACAACACAGCGGCCCTTTTTGTGCGCTGCATCATTGACATTGAAAATTAATTCGAATAATATCTAATTAGATAATCGTCAAATAACATCGCAAGGAGGCGGCGCGGCATGCAATTGGAAAAAATCGTCCGGTACCACAAAGCGGTAGCCGATCCGACGCGGGTGCGCATGCTCGTCCTGCTGGCGGGCGGCGAGCTGAGCGGGCTGGAGCTGGCGGAGAAGCTGTGCATCTCGCCGGCAACCGTCACCCATCATGCGGCCAAACTTCGCGAAGTCAGTCTGATCGGCGAACGCCGCGATAAAAATACGATTTATTTTAAACTGAACCGTTACTTTATGAACGCCTACAGCACGGCCATGCTTGATCTGATTGAGAAAAACAAGGGAGAGGAGGGGGTGCCTGTGGAGGACACGCACAAAAGGCTGCGGTTGTCGGTGCTCAAAAACTTTTTTACCGAGAGCGGCAAGCTGAAGCATATTCCGGCGCAGCTGAAGAAGAAGCTGATCGTGCTGGAGCACCTAGTATTGAAGCTGGAAGCGGGGCGAAGTTATACGGAAAAGGAAATCAACGCTTTTATAAGCCAGTTTCACGAGGACTTCGCGACGATTCGCCGGGAGTTCATCATGCACCAGTACATGTACCGCGACAACCAGATTTACGAGCTGAACCCGCGCGAATTGTGGGCCAAATGGGAGACGCTGTCGTGACGGACGGCAAACGGATACGAAAACCGAAACGGTATGCGCGATGCCGGGTTATGCAAAAGAACCTCTGACGCCGCAAGAGAAAGCGGGCTCAGAGGTTCTTTCGCGTTTATGCTTTGATCAGCTCAGCGGGAATTGCAGCGCGTTCCACTCGCGCAGCTCGAGCGTGCGCGCGCCTTCGACCACAACCGGGTCGGCTTCGGCAAGCGCCTTCGCTTCTTCGGCGGAGTCGGCGCGGTAAATGACCATGCCGCCTTTTTTGTCGGCGAAAGGTCCGGCCATAACGACTTTGTTTTCCTTGAACAGCTTGTCGAGATATTCGAGATGGGCGGGACGGAATTGGGCATTCAGGTCGGCATCGATGATCGTGAGATTGGCGACGTATAACATAACGGCGTGGACTCCTTTCGTATGGGCGTGTTGGCACCCGGGCATAAGCTCCTCTTGCATTGTACCTTTTCAATCGCGTGGTGAAAAGGGGGAAGCCGCTTCAGTCGGGCGGCTTGCGGAGGGGACGGGCAGCCGTCAGCGCTTTGGCGAGCTGGGTGCGGTTGCGCAGCCCGTGCTTGTGCAGCATCGAGTTGACGTGTTTTTTGACTGCGGCCACGCTCATGTACAGCTCGGCGGCGATTTCGGCATTCGTATGACCTTCCGTCAGCAGGTCGGCGACTTCCTGTTCCCTAGGAGTGAGCGAGACCGCTGCCGAGCCGCCTACAGTCGTGCCGAACCCGGTATCCGACCGGGCCCTCTCGCCTGTCCAATGCGCCTTGGTATCGTCTCCGGCAGCGGCCGCAAAAGCGGCAGACTCGTCTTCGTCGCTTCTGTCACCGGAGATCAGATCCGGGTAGTCGCATACCCGGTCGAGGAAGGCCAGCATGGCAGCGCCCCGCGTATCAAGCCGGTACGTCGGCGTGAGCGTCGCTGCGTCGTAATCGGCGTGCTCGGCGCCCGGGACAGGCGCGAAGCCGAGGCTCCGGTACGCTTCCGCGAAATAAGGAACGTGCGGCGGCGAAGCGAGCAGAACCGTGCCTGACATCATCTGCGAAAGCTTCAGGCGGACGATGTCGGACCGCAGCTCCTCGTTCTCGTAGTCGATAACGTCGGTGGCGTATAGGAAGAAGCCTCCATCATGCAGTGCGTCGTTAGCGGTCGCGGAAACTGCGGCGAAATAGGCGCGGGACAGCGGGGCCTGCTTCAAATAAGGCAGAGTGCTGCTGCGGATCGGCACCGCCGCCGCCAAGCCGACCGTTTCGCCGCGGGGACAACGCAGTAAGCGAAGGGCGCGGCCGTCGCCGAGGCGGATTAGCTCCCGCACGTCGATATGATGGAGCGGGAGCAGGCTTTGGACGGCGGAAAGCGAGAAGCGGAACAACTTTCCCGTTTCCGGGTCCGAGCAGCGGACAACGCTGTCTCTAGCGCTATCTATTCGGCGCCGGATATACGTTTCGGCATCGGCGGCATTGTGCGGGCCGATCGTTTCCCAGTAGTTGCGGGAGGCGCGCGAGTGACGGAAGTGCGCCCTCAAAATTGGATTGCCGATCTGCCCGAGCAGCTCGGCCGCTTCTTCGGAAATGTCCCGGCCTTGCCGCAGCCCGGCGGCGATCCTACCGCGAAGCGAACGGACCGCGCTGCGCACATACTGGCGGAATCGCTCCGGGAACCGTTCGCGGAACGAGTGGCGCACGGTTTCCCGAACCAGCTCGTGCATCCGCCATCCGCCCGCGCCGCGCTCGACGAACGAGAGCCGGACGAGACGATCGAACAAGGACGAAGGTACGTCGCGTCCAATCAACAAGATCAAGCTTTCCTGCTGGAACGTGCGGGCGATGGAGGCAGCCATAACCAACTCGCGCAGCTCGTCGTCCTGCGCCTCTTGCAGCCAGTGGCGGACAAGCTCCTCGACTTGCGTATCGAGCCGGTCCGGCAGCGCGGCAGGCGGATACAGGCTGCCATATCCGGCGCGGTTATCCAAATAGGTCGCCGTCGCCATCGCGAGCGACAACGGATGCCCGAGCGTTCGCAGCCACAGGCGGTCGCAAGCCGCCTCCTCAGTCACGCCGCATCGCGCCAAGTAGTCCATGGCCTCGTCATAGCTCCATTCGGACACGGACAGGGCGACGGCCAGCTTCCGCCAGGGCGGGAGTCGCCAAGGTCCTTCCAACGAAAACCTCCCTGCAATAACGACGAGCATATTGGCATGAAGTTTCGGAAGGACCGTCTCCCGCAGCCAGTCGTCCAAGCTCCCGATTTCCTCGTAATGGTCGAAGGCGAGCACCATTCTTCGCGAAGCGGCAAGCCGATTCAGCCGCGCGGCGAACCGGTTCGCCAGCGCGGCGTCGGAAGCGGTGTCCTCGGCGTAGGCCGGCTCCAGGGTTGCTTCGCCACCGGTCGAAGCTCCGTCGCGTACGCCTGCGCCCGATCCTCCCAATGTCGCCCCCGTATCCGGCGGCAGCTGCGCGAATGTTAGCGCGGCTATCTGCTCGGGCCCCCGCCGCACTTGGCGCAGATCGACCTGAACGTACAGCGCGCCCCTTCCGGCGGCGATGGCGCGGAACCGTTCGAGCAGCACCGTTTTGCCCATGCCGCCGGTTCCGTACACGCTCAGAATCCGTTCGTTCCGCTCCGGCAGACGGGTCAAATAATCCGTAAAAAACCGCAGTTCGAAGGAACGGCCGACGAATTCGTCCTCGCGAAGCCGCTCGATCCGTGCGCCGAGCGTCATATCCGGGTGTAGTCCCTTGTCTTCTTCGCGTTCCATAGTCGGCAGCTCCTTTCTGCGGCGTTATGGCTGATGGATAAAGGCTTATCAAGGCCGGCAGCATTATTGTTGTTCTCATGGTAAACGGTCGAGGCGGTATCGGTCCAGTCCCTTTTTAGCCGCGCCGGGAGAAGCTTGTTTTGTAGCCGAAAGGATACGCCGGATGTCACCCTATGGCTAATACCAAACCGTTTCCCCGCATGTTACCGTAACGGTAATCTGGATGAAAAGAGGATGACGGTATGAACAACAACGAACGCGAACGATTGTTGCAGCCGGATCGGGTGACCGGGTCGGACATTTTGCTGCGCTCTTTGCTGCTGGAAGGGGTGGAGTGCGTATTCGGTTACCCCGGAGGGGCCGTGCTGTACATTTACGATGCGATGCACGGCAATCCGCAGTTCCGCCACCTGCTGACGCGCCACGAGCAGGGGGCGATCCACGCCGCCGACGGCTACGCCAGATCGACGGGCCGGATCGGCGTATGCCTCGCCACATCGGGCCCGGGAGCGACGAATCTCGTCACCGGCATCGCGACGGCGCATATGGATTCGGTGCCGCTCGTCGTCATAACGGGCAACGTCCCGACGTCGCTTATCGGCACCGATTCGTTTCAGGAGGCGGACATCGTCGGCATGACGTTGCCGATCACGAAGCACAGCTATATGGTGCGGCGGGTGGAGGATCTCGCCCGTACGATCCGGGAAGCTTTCTATATCGCGGGAACGGGGCGAAAAGGGCCCGTGCTCGTCGATATTCCGAAGGACGTATCCGCGGAGTTTACGGAATTCCGCTATCCGGAGCAGCTTCTTATCCAAGGCTATTCGCCGCTTTCCGCAGACCGGACGGAGCTGAACCGTCAGGTAGAGCGGCTGCTGGATGCGCTAGAAACGGCACAGCGGCCTGTGCTGCTCGCGGGGGGAGGCGTCGTTGCGGCGGAGGCGAGCGACGAGCTGCTCGCCTTCGCCGAGCGGACGGGCATTCCCGTCACGACGACGCTGCTCGGGCTAGGTGGATTCCCGGGCGAACATGAGCAGTGGCTCGGCATGCCCGGGATGCACGGCACGGTCGCGGCGAACCGGGCGCTGATCGAATGCGATCTGCTTCTCTCGGCCGGGGCCCGCTTCGACGACCGGGTGACGATGCGTCTGGACGGCTTCGCCGCGAAAGCGGTGATCGCCCATATCGACATCGACGCGGCGGAGATCGGCAAGCTGGTGCCTACGGCCATAGCCGTCCATGCCGACGTTCGCGATGCGCTTGGCGCTGCGAACGCTCGTCTTGCCGGGCGACGCGGGAGCGGAACCCCATCCGCCGAAAAGGCGGCATGGCTGCGGGAGCTGCAAAGCATCAAGCGGGACTATCTGCTCCGCTACACGGACAGCGAGTATCCGCTCAAGCCGCAGGCCGTGATCGAGATGATCTCCGACACGACGAAGGGGGAGGCGATCGTGACGACCGACGTCGGTCAGCATCAGATGTGGACGGCGCAATTTTACCGGTTTACCCGTCCGCGATCGCTGCTGACGTCGGGCGGCCTCGGGACGATGGGCTTCGGCTTTCCGGCGGCGATCGGCGCGCAGATCGGCAGCCCGGACCGGCTGGTCGTATCGATCAACGGGGACGGCGGCATGCAGATGTGCGCCCAGGAGCTGGCGATCTGTGCCATTTCCCGCATACCGGTCAAAATCGTCGTCATCAACAACGGTACGCTCGGCATGATCAAGCAGTGGCAGGAGCTGATCTACGACCGCCGGTACAGTCATATCGACTTGTCCGGCAGTCCGGACTTCGTCAAGCTGGCGGAGGCGTACGGCGTGAAGGGGCTTCGGGCGGCCAGCAGAAGCGAAGCCGCTCGGGTGTGGCAGGAGGCGCTCGCTACGCCGGGGCCGGTGCTCATCGACTTCGTCGTAGCGAAGGAGGAGCTTGTCTACCCGATGGTGCCGCAAGGCAAACGGCTCGCCGACATGATCGTGGGGGAAGGGGGCGAGACCCGTGGCCAAGCATAAAATCGCCATACTCGCGCAAGATCACCCAGGCGTGCTGCAGCGCATCGCCGGCCTGTTCGGCCGCAGAGGCTATAACATGGAGAGCATCACGGTCGGCAGCTCCGAGCGGGCGGGGCTGTCCCGAATTACGATCACGGTGGCCGGGGACGAGCGGGAAGCGGAGCAGATCGTCCGCCAGCTCGGCAAGCTGATCGACGTCGTCGAGGTCGCAATTCTGCGCCACAGGGCGGTGATCGCCCGCGAGCTGATGCTCGTGAAGCTGGCTGCCGAGCCTGCAAAGCGGCCGGAAATATTCGCCGTCGCGGAAACATTCCGCTGCCAGACGGTCGATGTCGGCCCCCGCTCGGTCATCATTCAGGTTGCGGGAGAGCCGGAGAAAAACGACGCGCTGCTTCAACTGCTTGAGGCGTACGGCATACTGGAGCTTACGCGCACGGGCGAGACGGCGATGCTGCGGGGAGAGTAGCTGCAGCAGTATATGAACTGGAGTTTTTCCATCTACCTCCCGGTAACCGGCATACCGCCGATAGAAACGGGAGTTTTTCCATTTAGGAGAAAGACGGACGAATGGTTCGGCAGTAAGACGGAGCGGGCAGTCAGCCCTAAGGCTTTTCACATCGCAATCGCGGGGCGTTTTTCGCCGGATGTGGTAATATAGGTATAGAACCGCATTTGCTCAGATCCGGAGGTGGGGCATTTATGAAGCCACGGCACGATACCGAGAAGCTAGCATTGGAGAGAGCTGCGATTCGCGAATTTATCAGGCTGTTCAACTCGCGTCATTCCGTCAAGCTGCGCTTGCTTTACCAGCACGACCGGCCGGACGCCGTCCTGCAAACCTCGCGGGGAGATAAACTCGGCGTGGAAATCACTCATCTGTTCTACGACGCGGCCGAAGCGAAGGCGCTGCTCGGACGCCCGGACGGGAGCTTGAGCGGACCGGTTACGCTAGCCCATCTCATTGCGCAGCTCAACGAGCTGATCAAGCGCAAGGAATCGAAGAAAATGGCATACGATCCGGCGTATCCGATCTCGCTCCTCATTCGCAACGCTTCTCCGACGTTTCGCTTATCGGAAATTTGGGCGGCGCGAGACCACATTCGCAAGCCGAACGATAGCTTTATCGATACATGGTTTCTGACCCGGGACGGCACACCGGATTGGAAGCTGATGAATCTGGACGATCTGCACACGGCGGGCGGCTAATCGTTTGCCGGGCGCCGGCTGCCCTAAAACCTCCTATTTGTGAGTGGCGGGGCGGCCGTGGTATACTTGCAACCGATACAGTAAGGAAGCTGCCGTATGCTCCGGCATCTGAAACGGGCGGCTCCAAGACAACGGAGGAATAGACGATATGCCCGCAAAACGATTAAGCATGCAGCAGGTCGCCGCTTGGCGGCTGACGCGCCAAAATCTGCTACGACGCACCGGCAAGGAGGGCTGGCTCGATACGGTACACCGTATCGGCGGCATTCCGTCCCGGATGATGCAGGCGGTTGAATTAGCGGTATGGGCGAGAGCGGATGGGGTCAAGCCGGCCGATATCCGGCAAGCGCTGCGGGAAGACAGAACGCTTGTGGAGTGCTGGGCGATGCGGGGAGAACGTTATGTGCTGACGTCGGTCGAGCTTCCCCGCGTACTGTCCGCCCTGCGGGAATACACGGCGGACACCGCGCGCAAGTCACAGCGGGTGAACGGACGCCTGGTTTCCCAGCGGCAGACGGACGATCTGCTGGAGGCAATCGGCGCAGTGCTCGGACAGGAGCCGAAAACGCTGGAAAGCTTGGCGGGAGCGGTAGCCGCGAGCAAAGGGCAGGAGGAGCTGCGAGCGCTGCTGCTGGAAGGCTCCGCCGATTTGCTGCGTCCCGCTGCGCGGGAAGGGCTGCTCGCGTTCGGCCCGAAAGAAGGCGAGCAGGATACGTTCGTTCGCCCCGATCAATGGATCAAACGGTGGAGCGCGCCGTCCGAATCGCCGGAGGCGATTATGCGCGAAGCGGCGAAGCGTTACTTGGCCGTTTACGGTCCGGCCACGTTCGAAGAGTTCGCCCGGTGGTGGAATATCGACACGTCTGCGGCCAAAAGGCTGATGCGCTCTCTGGAGGGCGATATCGCCGCCGTCATCGTGGACGGCCGCGAAGGCTGGATACTCCGCTCGGATGTGGAGGAGCTGCATGCCGCATCGATGCCGGAAGGAACGGTTCGGCTGCTGCCCCACTTCGATCCGTATACGGTGTCGATGGCGCACGCCAGCTCGTCCTTCATGAAGGAGCCGTACCGTCCGCTTTTGTACCGCGGCGACGGGATTGTGGCCCCGGCCGTTCTCGTGGACGGTCGCGTAGAAGGCATCTGGACGCTGGAAGCGAAAAAGAATCAAACCGAGCTGCAGGTGAACTGGTTCGAGGCGTCCAAAGTCCGGTCGCAAACGCGGGCGAAGGTGGAGGAAGAAGCGGCGCGGCTGCTTGATTTTTACGAATCCGATCTGATACTGAGGTGTTAACCATGGAGAACATTACGAGCACCGAGCAATTCCGCGAATTGATCGGCCGGGATCAAGTTACAATCGTCAAATATTACACGTCGTGGTGCCCGGATTGCAAAAATCTGGACCGGTTTATCGGCGGAGTCATCGGCGACCATGCCGACAAAACGTGGGTCGAGATGGATGCGGAGCAGTTTCAGGAAATCGCCGAGGAGAACGAAGTCCGCGGCATCCCGAGCCTGCTCGCCTACCGGGGCGGCCGGAAGATCGGCCATCTGCACAGCAAATTCGCGAAGACGCCGGATCAAGTGCGCGAGTATTTGAACGGCTTGTCCGATGCGTAAATCGTTGTATCCGCCAGCGGCGGCGCAGCGGATGTGAAGTTCAATCGAAGGGCCTCGGGCGAGGTCCTTCGTCTTATGTAGGGAAACCGGCGGCTGGAAACGTATGGAACCCAAGCGGAAACGGGTGAGATCATGGCGGTTGCAAAAGGGGCCGGACGGATGGTCAGCCTCGTCCTATTCATCATCGTCGCCTTGGCGTGCGGCTGGCTTGGCGTTGGGCTGGACTCGCTGTTGACCGATCAGCCGGAAGGCGGCACGCTGGGCATGGCGCTATGGCTCGTGCTGCCGGTGCTGACGATGCTCGTGCTGCGAACGGTCGATCGCGATTGGGCGGGCATGGGCATCAAACCTTTTTTTATACGAAATCTAAAATGGTATCTGGTTTCTCTTGCGATTTATCCGATTGTGACGCTCCTAACGGTTGGCCTCGCTTTGCTGACTCATTCTGCCAATCTGGCGGACTTTGAACTGAATGCGTTTGCACAGCTTGCCGTTTATGCGATGGCGGGCAGCATGGTGAAAAATATATTCGAAGAGTTCGCCTGGCGCGGCTATTTGACGCCGAGGCTGATCGAGCGGGGGCTTGCCGACTGGCTCGTTTACGTCCTGTCCGGGCTCGTTTGGGCGTTATGGCACGCGGCGTACTACCTCGTATTTTTGCCGGATGTTTATTTCGAATCGGTTTCGAGATCGGGGATGCTGCTGTCGGGCTGCTTGTTTTTGATCGCCTCTGCCATTATGTACGTCGAAATGTACCGGCTGACCGGATCCGTTTGGCCGTGTGTAGTTATGCACTCCGTTCATGCCGGAGTTCCTGCGGCTTTGATGGGGCCTGGCGGGGCCATAACCTTTACCGGGCTTGGCGGCTTTTGGCTGAATCCGCTCACAGGAGCGGTTGCAGCGGCGCTGTTCCTCGGCATCGGTCTGTGGCTCAGAGCCAAAAGAATCAGACAGGAACAGGGCCGCGGGCTTTTCGGTTAGTAACGCGCCTGTTCTTGTTTTGCAGGCCTTTTCTTGCCGGCTGCTTGTTGCAGGCGGCTTTTTGCCGGTTCTTAAAGGAACTGGGGATGGTTGCTCTCGCTCGCAAGGTTGCAAAGGCTGGTCTATGTATGATAGTTTCGGGTACATAGCACACTATATAAGTTGAACTCAGGTTGTGAAAGCCTGTTCCGTTTCTCCGCTGCACTCGCATGTTCCTTGAAGATTGGCAGTTCAACTTCTATGAAACCTTTCACCAACCCGAGGGAGGATTTTTACGATGAATCGTTTGTTTACCCCGTTTTCCCTGCTCAATCTGGAGCTGCGAAACCGCATCGTTATGCCCCCGATGTGCCAATATTCCGTACAGGCGAAGGACGGCAAGCCGAACGACTGGCACTATGTGCACTACGCGTCGCGGGCGGTCGGGGGCGCGGGCCTCGTCATTATGGAAATGACCGATGTGGAGCCGGACGGCCGCATCACCGATTACGACCTCGGCCTCTGGTCCGACGAGCAAATACCGGCGTTTGCCCGGGTGATCTCGGCCGTTCACAGTCACGGCGCGAAGGTCGGCATCCAGATCGCCCATGCCGGGCGGAAAGCGCAGGACGCGGAAGTGCCGGTCGCTCCGTCGGTTATCCCCGTAGACGCCGGCTCCAAGACGCCTCGGGCGCTTACAACGGCAGAGACGGAGGCTATGGTGGACAAGTTCCGCGCCGCCGCCGTACGGGCGATAGCCGCAGGGGTGGATACGATCGAACTGCACGGGGCGCACGGCTACCTCATTCACCAATTTCATTCCCCGGCGCTTAACCGGAGGGACGATGTTTACGGCAAAGACTTGTCCTTATTCGGCGTCCAGGTCATTCGCGCGGTTAAAAGCGTGATGCCGGCCGGAATGCCGCTTGCGCTGCGTATATCCGCGATCGAATATATCGACGGCGGGTACGGTATTGGGCATGGGCTCGACATCGCCCGCAGCTACCGCGACGCCGGTGTCGATCTGTTCCATGTATCGACCGGCGGGGAAGGGCCTGCCGGCCAGCGCAAGCCCGGCAACTATCCCGGTTACCAGGTGCCGTTTGCGCGGGCGTTCAAGCAGGAGCTCGGCGTGCCTGTCATAGCGGTCGGCATCCTGGACGAACCAGCTTTGGCCGATTCCGCCGTCGCTAACGGCGATGCCGATCTGGTCGCGGTAGGGCGCGGCATGCTGCGCGACCCGTATTGGGCGATTCATGCGATCCGGGCTATCGCTGGCAAGGAAGCGGCTCCATCGCCGAAGCCGTATGCCCGGGCTTTTTAGAGTGCAACATTCCCGCCTACATCTTCGTTCTTTCTCTTAGGAAAACGAATCGGGAGGGAAGTGAATAGCTGTGTCCGACAAGCGCAAGCTTATTTTTGTCGTTGCATGGGCCGCAGTTGTTTTGCTGCTTACTGGCTGTATGCAAAACCAAAACAAGTGCGGGTGCGGAGAAGAGCCGGTCGAATCCGGCGCTCCGGCGAAGACGTGACGGGATACAAGAGAAAGGCGAAATGCAGACGTACTGCGGATTGCCGGGAGGGGTCGCTGTGAGCGAAAAGAAGGAGTACAATTACGAATCGGCGCGTACCGTCATTCAACAGTTGTCCGAACATGCGGGCGACGGGTGCGGCGAACTGCTGCAATGGATCGACGAGCTGGAAAGCCGGGAAGCGGGCGACCGGGCTTATACAGAGCGGCTCGCCGCCGAAAACGAACGGCTGAAGCGGGAACTCGTCAAGCTGCGGGCCGCCCAGGCCGGCATCATGTCGAGCCGGCTGAAGGATGCTTTGCGGGAGTAGAGCGGGGTATCTGTCCAATGCATCATAGGAAAACGAACAAACGTCGGTCCTGCGTGCGTCCAAAATAGCGCGCAAGACCGACGTTTTGTCGTCGTCGCCGCGATTACAGTTTATGTTCGCCGATCGTGTTGAACAGCTCGATCAGTTCTCCGTCCGGTCCTTTGAAGAAAGAGAGCCGAACCGTAAAATCGCCGATCTGCACCGTCTTCGGTTCAACGGTTACTTCCTGTCCGGCCGCCCGGACGCGTTCGGTCGTCTCGTCGACATTCCCGCAGCGCAGAGCTACGTGCAAAAAGGCTCCTTCAGGCTTTGCGCCTTCCGTTCCCCCGGCAAACACCTCCAGATAGTTGCCGTCCCCCGTATCGAGCAGCGCCCCCCGGCGGTCTCCCTCTCCCCAGCGCGTCCGCTCGCGGAAGCCGAGCACCTCGGTGTAGAAGCGAAGCGTCGCTTCAAAATCGAATACGCGAATCGCGACATGATGAAAACCGCCGCCGCCGATGACTCCATTGTTTCCCATTGCCATTCCCCCTGCATCCAGTATTTTCTTCCCACCCCAGTATAGCCCGAGCCTTGTCCATGCTCAATAAGTACTTTGCGCGGCACCGCCGGGAGTGAATTTTGTTTTAACGAAACGTTCCATAGCGGGGGCGCTTTCCGATCCGTTATGATAAAGACAGCCTTACGAAAGGAGTGATGCAAAAAATGACAACCAAGGTGATTTCGGTTTAACCGAAACAGACGGGCCGTGGCGGAAACGCCGCGGCCTGCTGCTTCGTGACGGACAGTTTGGCGTTGCCGGAGCGACGCTTTAATGCGATAAAAAAGTTTTATGGTACTGAAATATTTTATTTATTAAACCTATTGACAGCGGGCGGGAATGCCCGGTATGATGAGAACTATATTTTGGAAGGAGGTCGATGAAGATGATTCGCGCGATTCGTTTATTGACGCAAGACAGCTCCCTTTTCGCTTCCCAAACCGTTTCTGTCCGTTCGTCGTTCATCGGCCACGCCGGGTGTTCGCCTACGTAACGGCCGTGTTTGCTGTATGCATGCCGGCCTTATCGCTAGAAGAAATCCTGCCACGGACGTTCGACGTCCGTGGTTTTTTGTTGTTCTTATTTTTAAGTGTAAAGAGAGGTTCATTTATTTTATGTTTATGATAACTAACGATACGAATCATGATTACTACCGGCAGGTGGAGCTGCCGGCGGGGCAGTTGCACGTCTATGCCTCGGAGGCGCTGTTCGGTGCCTTGGATTACAAAGTGTTTCATATGGCTAACAATAATCTGCAAATACCGGGATCGGTTTATATGAGCTATACCCCGGACGTCCATGTGGGAGTCGGTACGTGCATCGGCACGACGGCGGTCTGGAACGCGGAAGGCGGATACGTGTCGCCTTCGATCGTCGGCAGCGACATCGGCTGCGGGATGCGCGTTCACCTGACGAATCTGCACGGAGATGAGCTGCGCGACGTCAGACTGCGCCGCAAGCTGGTGAAGGCGATTGAGGCTTACTTACCGATCGAGGAGCACCGGCGCGGGCATTTCTCGGATATCCGGCTTGAGCATATTATCCGCAAAGGGCTGCACGGACTGCCCAAAAAATACGTGCCGGACAGCTACACGCCGCGCAAAGCGACGGCGCTGACGCATGTCGAAAGCGCCAAATTCGGCTTCGATGAGGCGTATCTGGACCGGTTCGCGGACCCGGTCTGGCATCGCTCGCACCGGCAGCTCGGCACGCTAGGGGGCGGCAATCATTTTGCCGAAATTCAGCAAATCCGCATCGACGACGGCAACTGCGCCGTCGCGGAGGCATGGGGGCTGTTCGACGGCCAAGTCATCGTGATGATCCATTCCGGCTCCCGTTCGTGGGGTGGGGCGGTCAATCAGCTGTGCTCTACGGAGATTGCCGCAACGATGCGCGCTTATGGCCTCGGCACGGCCGATCCGAAGCTCTTCTTCGCCCCGTTGGACACGGAGGCCGGGCAAACGTACATGCACTTGCTGTACTCGGCGCTCAACTATGCGGTCGTGAACCGGCATCTGATCGCCTACGGCATCCGGGAGGCGTTCCGCGACATGTTCGGCCCGAAAACGGAGCTGTCGACGCTGTACGACCTGATGCACAATTACGCTTGGGAGGAAGAGCATGACGGCGTCGCCCGCTTCGTTCATCGCAAAGGCGCAACCCGGGCGCTGCCCGCCGGGCATCCGGACAATCCGCAGCCGTACATGGAAACGGGCCATCCGGCGCTCATTCCCGGCTCGATGGGCACGTCGTCCTACTTGATGGTCGGCGCGGCCGGCGGCCTGGCGAATTATTATTCGATCTGCCACGGAGCGGGCCGGGCGCGTTCGCGCAGCGCGACGAAGCGGCTCGTCACGGTCGACGAATTCCGCTCGGCGCTGCGGGTCGGCACGGAGTCGGAAATCGTGGTCAATCAGCGCACGCTGGAGTCGATCGTGGACGAGTCGCCGCAAGCGTACAAGGACGTCGACCAAATTATCGAAAGCGTCGTAGGGGCGGGACTTGCCTCCGTGGTAGCCAAGTGCACCCCGCTCGCGACGATCAAAGGAGCTTAAGGAGATTTACGCTATGAAGCAAACCATTCCCGATACGGAGATCAAAGGTAACGCTATGACTTTTAACGATAGGAACCAAAAGGTTAACGATAGAAAGCAAACGGTCAGCGGAGCGCAGCAGCGGCCTATGGACAGCGGCAGTTGCAGAAGCGAGATCAGCCTCATTGCCTATGGAGAAGGAAACGGAACGGAGCTTTCCGAATATACGGGTTATGCCCATGTTATTCACCGGATTCGCAGCTGTCTGAACGACAAATACCGGACCGAGTTTCATCTGTATGTGGACGAAGACCACGGCAGGGGAGACTTCTGGGAGCTGCTGGAGGAGGATGTCCGCGACGGGAGCGGTGAAGTAGAGTATGTAACCCGCATCTTCGATCTGATCGAATCGCGCGCTTTCTCGTTCCGGGCCGAGCCGGAGCAACCTGGCTACCGGGTGTACCCGTCCTTGCGCAACAACGTATTCGCATACCCGCAGCATGGCGTGGCGCTTGCGCGCGTCCCGGCATTCCGCGAGCACGGCATTTATTGCGAAGACTTTATTTTCGCGGCAAACGACGAAGCGCTGCACGGCTTCCTCGCTTATATGCAGCGCCGGCGTCATGGCGGCGATCGCAATCGGGTGATCGTCTTCAGCGATACGCGCCACGGTATCGATTCGGCGCAGGAGCCGATAACGCGGCGAATCGGGCGCGACGAGGTGCTGCTGGACGAAGCGGTGAAGACGGACATTTTCCGCTCGATCGATCAGTTTTTTGCCGAGGACCGGGGCTTTTTCCGCGAGTACGATATTCCTTACAAACGGGGGATCTTACTGTACGGCAAACCGGGCAACGGCAAAACGACGCTCGTGAAGTCGATCGCGGGAAGCGTCTGTGCGCCTGCGGCTTATTGGCAAATTACGGAGCATACGAGCAGCGATTCGATTCAGGAGGTGTTCGAGTCGGCGGTGAAAATGGCGCCGATGGTGCTCATCATCGAAGACATCGACTCGATGCCGGAGATGGTCCGCTCGTTTTTCCTGAACACGCTGGACGGCGCGACGTCCAAAGAGGGGATATTCCTAATCGGCACGACGAACTATCCGGATAAAATCGATCCGGCGCTTATGAACCGCGCGGGCCGTTTCGACCGGGCGTACGAGATCGCGCTGCCGGATGAGTCTATGCGCGCCCGTTATTTGCGGCAAAGAGGGCTGGCCGCCCTGCTCGGGGAGGAGGCGCTGCCCTTGGCGGCGAAGCTGACGGATTCGTTTACGCTCGCCCAGTTAAACGAGCTGTATGTATCGGCGGCGCTTCAGTGGCACTACGAGCGGGAAGTCCGGATCGAGGCGCTCATTCGCGGCATGAAGGCGGATTTGACGAAAGGGCGCACGAATACGTGGATCAAGGAACCGTCCGACGGGCGTGTCGGCTTTATCGGCGCGTGATGGAGCGGATCAATTTGCTACTAAGGAGATGAGAGAAATGGCATACCAGCATATAGACGGCGTTCGCGTCTGGGGCAACCCGGATGATGGGGCGCTGTCCCAGGCCAAAACTTGCGCCGCGACCGGCAACGTCGTTCGGACGCTGCTGATGGCGGACCACCATAAAGGCTACAGCCAGCCGATCGGAGGCGTCGTCGTTTACGACGGGCAAATATCCCCGTCCGGCGTCGGCTACGATATCGCCTGCGGCAACAAGGCGGTCCGCACAAAGCTGTCGGCGCGGGACGTTATGCCGCATTTGCCGCGGATTATGGACGGCATCGCCCGGCGCATTTCGTTCGGCGTCGGCCGCGTTAACAGCGAGAAGGTCGATCACGAGCTGTTCGACGATCCGGACTGGGCGGTCTACCGCGCGGTCGGCACGCAGGAACACGACAAGCTGAAGGCGCTTGCCCGCGATCAGCTCGGCACGGTCGGCAGCGGCAACCATTTTGTCGATTTGTTCGAGGAGCCGGCGACCGGCGCGCTTTGGGTGGCGAACCATTTCGGCAGCCGGGGCTTCGGGCACAAGACGGCGAGCGGATTCATCAACCTGGCTGCGGGACGGGAGTTTCTCGGCAGTGCGCCGGGGGAGAAAATGGACCAGCCGCCCGTGCTGCTGGAGCTGGACAGCGAGCTCGGCGATATGTACGAACGGGCGATGCGGCTGGCCGGCCGGTACGCTTATGCAGGAAGAGAGTACGTGATCGGGCAGGTGCTCGCGCTGCTGGGCACGGAAGCGGATTTTGAGGTGCATAACCATCATAACTACGCATGGCGGGAAGAGCACGAGGGGCGCTCGTGCATCGTAGTGCGCAAAGGAGCAACGCCTTCCGCTCCCGGGCAGCTCGGTTTCATCGGCGGCAGCATGGGCGATATATCCGTCATCGTGCGCGGCAAGGATACGAACGAGAACCGGGAGGCGTGCTACAGCACCGTCCACGGAGCCGGACGCATCATGAGCCGCACCCAAGCGGCGGGTAAAATGAACTGGAAGACGCGCACGCGCATCGGAGGCGCTATTACACCGGAGCAAATGAAACGCGCGGTCCGCGACTTCGGCGTCGAGCTTCGCGGTGCCGGAACGGACGAAAGCCCGTTCGTGTACCGGAAGCTGCAGGAGGTGCTGGACGCTCACGCCGAAACGATCGAGGTGTTGCACGTGCTGAAGCCGATCGGGGTGTGCATGGCCGGAGCGGACGAATTCGACCCGTATAAAGATTGACGGGCGGGCAGCCCGGGAAGGAAAGAAAGGATTTAAACATGTTAAGCAAAGAGAAAGAAACGAAACTAAGCAAAATGATGACGAAACTATTGCGTCACGCTCCCGGAGCGTTCGGCCTTACGCTGGACCCGCAGGACGGCTCCGTTCCCGTGGAGCGGCTGCTCCAGGCGATTCGCGGCAAAGACGGCTGGCGGGAGCTGACGCTGGAGCAGATCGAGACGGTCGTCCGCCGTTCCGACAAGCAGCGATTCGAACTGGCGGACGGCCGCATTCGCGCCCGTTACGGGCACAGCTACGAGCGGGTCGCCTACGAGGAAGGCATTCCTCCGGCGGTATTGTACCACGGCACGAGCAGCGGCGCCGTTCCGAGCATTTTGCAGGAAGGCATCGTTCGGATGGGCAGACAGTACGTTCATTTGTCGGAGGGGCTGCATTTTGCATCGCTCGCGGGCAGCCGCAAGGGGACGCTATCGATCGTAACAGTAGATACGGCGAAAGCGAGGGAGGAGGGAGTCCGGTTTTATTTTGCCGGTAATGAAGTATGGCTGGCCGACTTCGTCCCTCCTTCCTGCTGCGCCGTTAATAACGTATAATGAGGTCGGGTCCGGCAACGGCCCCGCTTTATTCGAAGGAGGCCTGAACGAGATGTACAGCGGCCCTGGCGCAACGAACGAACATGCCAAACTGATTATGGACAGCTACATAAGATTGACCGGCAAGTCTCTGCTCGAGGAAATGCCTGCTGCTGGAGAAGAATTCGAACGGTTGTTTGCCGCTCCGCTCGTTGTGCTGTCTCACGGCACGGAAGCCGATCCGATCCTGAATTTCGGCAGCGGCAAGGCGCTGACGCTGTGGGAGATGGACTGGGATACGTTTACCCGCACGCCGTCGAGACTGACCGCAGAGCCGATGGTGCGCGAGGATCGAGCCAAGTTTTTGGAGGCGGTCGGCGCTAAGGGATATATCGATGGTTATACCGGCGTTCGCATATCCAGAACGGGCCGCAAATTTTACATTATAGAGACGACCGTCTGGAATTTGGCGGACGAGAGCGGGACGTTCCGCGGACAAGCTGCGGCGTTCCGGGAACATAGCTATCTTTGAGGCGCGCGCATATTAACTAGGCCAACCGGAAGCTTCCGGCTGGCTTGTTTGCTTTTGGCGGCCTTTGTTTTACCAGCCTATTCCTCTCGCTTAATGCGCTGCTGCTTATCGTCCGGGTGTTCAAGGTGGCCGTTATTGTTTCCGCGACGCACAGCCGCAAGGAGTATAACCAGTACAATTAGCGCAGTGAGCACGGCGCCTGCAGCACCGAGGATCCCGAACGGCCCTGCTTTTTCCCATAATGCTTCAACAAACCTGTCGGTTAGCTGCATCCCCCGCTACCTTCCCTTCGATAGATGAATGGAAATTCATGTTATGGATAGTATAGCTGAAGCTCAAAAACGAAACAAAAGTGAAACTAAAAGCCGGATCGCCGATCCTTTATACTTGGCTCATAACAGAAACGAGAGAGGGAGAAAAATTATGAGCGATCAACGGATAGGTTATGCATTTCAACGAGAGGTACCGGTACATGCGTCGGCGGACGTCGTCGTCATCGGCGGCGGTCCGGCCGGAACGGCGGCGGCGATTAGTGCGGCACGCTGCGGCAAACGCGTTATTTTGCTGGAGAAATCGGGGCAGCTCGGCGGCATGGGGACACTTGGCAATGTGAGCATTTTTATGCCGATCGGCAACGTGACGGGCATTTACCGGGAAATTATCGCCGAAACGCTGGCGCAATATTTGCCCGAGGATCACGATAAATCGATTGCTCCGCAATATTCGCCGTTTCTGCTGCGCCATTACTTGAATGAGAAAATGAAGAAGGAAGGCGTGAGCGTGTACTACCACGCCGATTTCGTCGGCACGCTCCATGAGGGCAGACGCGTGAGCGCGGTCGTCGTTTCGACGCGGGAAGGACTGCGCGCGTTCGAGGGCAGCCAGTTTATCGATTGTACGGGAGACGCGCGTGTGGCGATCGATGCCGGAGTACCTTATGTATCGGGGCGCGATGAGGATGGACTGACCCAGCCTATGACGCTCATGTTTATGATGCAAAATACGGGCAAGCCGGTAACCCCGGTGCTGCCGGAAGGCTGCTACGAATATAACGACGTCTCCGAGCTGCCGCAAGGCCGCCGCTTGTATTGGGAGCGGAACAACGACGGCACGCTGCTCGTCAACATGACCCGGGTGAAAGGGAACGGCGCCCGCATCGAGGATATCAATTACGCAGAGACGGAGGCACTCCGGCAGGTGTTCTCGGTCGCCAACTATTTGCAGCGCAACGGCTTCGAAACGTACGTATTGTCCCACATAGCGGGCCAGGTCGGCGTGCGGGAGACGAACCAGATCGCCGGGCTGTACACGCTGACCGAGGACGACGTAGTCGGCGGCAGACGGTTCGAGGATGTCGTCGCCCAGACGAACTACGAGATCGACATTCACAGCCCGGACGGCAAAAAAACGACGGACGAGCGCAAGGTGAGCGGGTACGATATCCCTTACCGCTGCATGGTGCCGGAGAGCTTCGACAATCTGCTTGTGGCGGGCAGGGCGATTTCGGCTACGCACGTGGCGATGTCCTCCATGCGCGTACAGCCGACCTGTTACGCGCTCGGCCAGGCGGCCGGCATCGCGTCTTCTCTGGCTATCGAAAGCGGCCGTCCGTGCCGCGATGTGGACGCGGCCGAGGTGCATGGGAAGCTGCTCGAGCAGGGCGTTCGCTTCAAGAAGTAATCGCCCGGGCGGAATAGCGGTACGTTTTTTCCTACTATATAACCTTAGTCCGATTTTGATCGGGCTAGGGTTATTTTTTTGAGAATCGGTATTCAGGTTGCGGATAACCCTCATTGTCTGTTATATATCAAATTATCCAGGTACGAGAGGGCCATCCACGCAGGCGAGGGGGAGACAGTATGATTGCAGTGAAGGCGCTAGAAAACGACTTTTACTTTTTCCGCTATTTGTCGACGCGGGATGAATATTCCGAACCGGTCCACTACTTTCATACCCATCAAGGGATCGAAATTTTGTACGTATACGAGGGAAGCGGGCACGTCATTGTGGAGGATCGCTTCTACGCCGTCCGCCCCCGTACGCTGATGATTTTCAAACCGTTCCAGGTTCATTACCTCCATATGGACATACCGCCTCAGTACACGTGCTCGCTGATTAAAGTGAAGCCGACGTTTATAGATTCGTGCGCGTCTATTCTGCCTCGCTGCCATGATCTTATTACGGGCTTTTTAAGCGATAGCGACTGCCCGCAGTTATTCGAGCTGAACGAGCGGCAGCATACCGCGCTTCACGAACGGTTCCGCAGCCTGAATGAAACGCTTGTGGCGGACGCCCATCAGGTGCATGAGGAGGCGGTCATTCTCTTTTTTCTCAGCTTTTTCGTCGATTTGACGACGACGATTATGCCGAACGCGGCTGCCGGACAGCCGGTGAAGCCGCTGCTCAGAACGCAGCGAATCGGCGAGGTGCTGAAATGGATCGACGCTCATTACAAGGAACCGTATTCGCTCGATAAGCTGGCGGAAGACCTGCATTTTTCGGTCAACTACATGTCCAAATTGTTCCGCCGGCAGACCGGGAAGAGCATCTCCGAATATATAACCGCAAAAAGACTGGAGCAGGCGAGGATGCTGCTGCTCGCCGGGCAGTTGTCCGTGGAGGAAATCAGCGAGGAAACGGGATTCAATTCGCCGTCTTATTTCATCCGCACGTTCAAAAACCGGTACGGGACGCCCCCTCACCAGTACAGGCTGAATGCGTCCAAAACGTATGTCATGCCCGAGTGAGGGCGGAATCGTGCAATTTTTTTACGGGTTTCTGCAATTGGAGTTGTTGTATGCTTAAGGAGCAGGAGCAAGGAGCAAGAGCGGCCGGAACGGCTTCGCGGATGCCGGCAATCCGCGAGCGGGGCGGGAATGGTTATGTCTATGAAATCGCATACATTTATAAAATAAGATTTTATTTCCATTTTATTCGTCTTTCAGCACCAGGCTCCATCCAAACCGGCAATGTCAATGAAGCTACACAGAGGAGGTCGAAGTATGGTTTTTAAAAAGCAGATAGGCGTGCTCAGCGCCGTCCTAGTTGCCTCGGCGATGGTGGCAGGCTGCGGGGAAGGCAAGGCAGGAGACGCCGATGGCGCGGCGAATCCGAAAACGGCCGAGAATAAGCCTAAAGAGCCGGTTGAACTCAAAATCGTGCCGTACTGGCTCGCGATGAGCGATCAGGAATTCGAGGAACTGCTGTTCCGGCCTTTGAAGGCGAAATACCCGCATATTACGATAAAGGTCGACCGGACGGACCCGGTCAAATTGGCAGCCGCAGGGGAGTTCCCGGATATTTATTACGTCGCCAACGTCCGGTACAGCACGTTCAAGGACCTGGATATTCCGTACGATATGAGCGCAATGGTCAAAAACAAAGCGAATCCGATTGACTTGAGCTCCTTTGCGAAGCCGAACATCGACTGGATCACCGAGCTAGGCTCGAATGGGGAAATTTACGGTCTTCCGTTCGATCTGAACCATTATGCGCTGTTTTACAACAAAGATCTGTTCGATAAACGGGGCGTCCCTTACCCGAAGGACGGCATGACGTGGGCCGACATGCTGGAGCTGTCGAGAAAGCTCACGTTCGTTGACGGAGGTGTGCAATACCGCGGCTTTTTACCGCCCAATCCGAATGTATTCTCAGGGACGAAAACGATGCCCGTATACGACCAGACGACGAAGAAAGCGCTGCTGAACAACGCCGGCTACAAATCGATTCTGGAGCTGATCAAGCCGTTCTACGAAATTCCCGGGATGGTCGTAAGCGGCGAATTTCCGATCAAAGGCGCCGATTTCCTGCAGGACCGGACCGTGGCGATGATGGGCAACTGGATTACCGATACGGCGAGCAGCATGCAAACGAACAACATTCAAATGAACTTCGACCTGGTCGGCATGCCGTCGTTCCAGGACTTGCCGGGCGTAACGATTCATCCCGGGGCGAAAATGATGGGCATCTCGAAAACGAGCAAGCATAAGGAAGACGCTTATCTCGCGATTCAGTTTTTTACTTCGCCGGCTGTACAAAGCCAAATCAACCGCGGCGGAAGGCTCACCGCGCTGGCCGACGAAAATATCCGCAAAGATTTCGCCGCTGGTGTGGATGTGCTCAAAGGCAAAAATGTGCAGGGTGCGCTGAAGGTGAAGCCGGCAAAAATGATTCCTCCGCACGCATACAACGCAACGATCGACAACTTCTTCAACGCCACCGCCGCCGACCTCGCCAAAGGCACGAAGGATATTAACACGCTGCTGCGGGAAGCGCAGGAGGCTGCGGACAAGGCGATAGCCGAAGCGGAAGCGGCGAAGAAAAAATAACACCTACGGTGGAGGCTCAAGAATGGGTGAATCGCAAGCGGTACCGGCATATTGGAGAAGCAGTCTGGAGCATATCGAACAAACGGTTTCCAGCGTGAAACGGGGGCAGGCGGACGTATTCGCCCGTTCTGCGGGCGGCCGGGACATTTATGCCGTCTATTACGGGGACAAGCAGGATTTCGGCAGGAAGGCCAACTACAATTCGGCTTGCGGCGCCGGGGATCTGACGGCGTATGCACATAAAACGAAAGCGACGAAGCCAGTGATCGCGATCGTTGGAGGCATTCACGGAGGCGAGCTGGAAGGAGTAGCCGCCGTCCTCAACCTGATTCGCACGCTTGAAACGGGCGCCGATTACGGCGGGAGAGCGGATCGATTTTTGCACGACTGCGCGGAGCGGTTCCGGCTAGTGCTTATCCCGTGCATGAACTCCGACGGCCGGGCGCGCATTCCGTTTGATACGCTCGTAGGGATGCCTTTGGCGGAAATGCGATACTACGTTCAGGGTACGTGGAAGGACGGCACGTTGTGCGGCTGGCCGGGCTGTAAGGCCGTTCATCCGATCGACGGCGCGGCGGCGCATCTCGGAGGTTATTTTAACGACGATGGCATCAATCTGATGCATGACAACTTCTTTGCGCCTATGGCGAAAGAGACGAGGGGACTCATGGAGCTGATCGACCGTGAATCGGCTGATGCCACGGTGCTTCTCCATGGCGGCTCCAATTCGGTGAATCATATTTTGCCAACACAGTATGTTCCGCCTTCCGTCGCGGATAAGCTGAATCGATTGGTCGACCGGGTCCATGCCGGGTATCAGGCGAAGGGAATCCCATTTCGGCCGTTGCACGGCAGAGGGACCGATGAGCAGCACGGCTTTCCGCCTTCGTTCAATCTTACTTCGGCGCTACATCATGCAAGCGGCGGGCTGTCGATGACATTCGAGTCGAACATGGCGCTGGACGCTCCCGGGGTGAGGTACAGCTACGAGGATATGTTGGAAGGACACTACATTTTGTTCGAAGAGCTGCTCCGGTTTATGGAGGACGGCGAATGCCCGATATACGCGAATGGTGCTAGTACCTGACAGAAGGGGTTGCCTTGGGCAGCCTCTTTTTGCGTTAGCGGCCCGGTAGGAAAGTCCGAGCCTTGCGACGAACTTAACGAAATTGTTTAAGCGGTGTTCGATATAACGGTCTTTCGAGACTCTTAATTTTCTCGATAACAGTAAGTTGGAGAAATAAAGCGCTCTTGGGACTCTTATTTCCGCGATAATAGCAAGGAAGAGCGGTTTCGGCACAAAATAAGAGCCCCGGAAGGCCGCTATCCCTTAAGCGAATACCAAATCAAACGGATATAGCGCGCCCGAAAGACTCTTATTCCATCGCAGCAGGTTGTCCGTTATACGGTTGGGACTTTTTTTGGCCGAGGAAGGCACGCATCGCGAGCTGCTGGGCAAGGGCGGTATCTATGCCGAGATGTATCGCAATCAGCAGTCGTGGTACACAGAAGAAGCCGCGCCCGCGTAGCGTAAGAGCTGCTGCGGGTGCGGCTTGGCGCGATGTGTTATTGCTCGGCTTGCAGCCGCTTCTGTACTTTGCCGTCGATAAAGCTGGCCGAATTCCATGCCATTACGCGGAATTTCCAGCCCAGCGAGCGCTTCAGCACGATATCCCGGCCCCATCCGCGCGCCCAAACAAAGCCGTTGCCCGGACCGAGGCCGATGCAGTACAGCGGGATCCCGAACGGTTTGTGCTGCGGTCCGGTCTTGCCTTGAAGCTCGGCCTTCACGATCTGCCCGAGCCGCTTGGCTTGCGGAACGGCTTCCTTGCAGGTCATGCCGTCCGTCTTACCCGTAACCGGATCGACGATGTTGGCGCAGTCGCCGATTGCGTAGATGCGGGGATGGCCTTGTACGCGGTACCAGGGGTCGACGCTCAGCTTTCCGTTCGGCTCCAGCGGTAAACCCAGCCGTCCAAGCAGCGGATTCGGCTTCAGGCCGAGCGTCCAGACGCACACTGCGGCTGGGAGGGCGGAGCCGTTATCCAGCTGCAGCCTGCCGTCCGCGAAGTGACGGGCTTTGATGCCGTGATAGACGTTCACCCCCCGCTCCCGCAGCATCGCTTCGAGCTGTTCGCCCGTGCGGACCGAACCTGCTTCGAACAGCCGCGGCCGGTTGTTGATCAGCTTGACCTCCACCAGCCTCGGATCGAGCCCTGCCTTCTCCGCTTCCGCTTTCATCCAGAAGCCAAGCTCGGCTGCCGTCTCGATTCCCGTAATGCCGGCGCCAACCACGGCTGCGCTTAGAAGCTCGCGCTGAACGTCAGGGCGCGTTTCCGTGCGGGCGAGCTGAAGGTGATGCAGAATTTGCTGGCGCACCTGCTCGGCGTTTGCCGGATCGGATAGCGAAATGCCGCCCATTTCCTCCGGGACGCGGTTAATGACACTGCCGAGCGCGAGCACCAGCCGTTCGTAGGGAATGCTGCCGCCGCTTCCGTCCGGATAAGTTACATTTATGGTCCGGGCGTGAGGATCGATCGCATTCAACCCAGCTTGGACAAACTCGATTCCTTTCTTCAGGAGCATGGAGAAGGGGACTTTAAGGTGACTGCGGTCTGTCACGGCGGCTTTGAACAGAAGCACCTTGCGGAAATGGTACGACTCCTTGTCGATCAGCAGAATTCGATAGCCGTCCGCCTCCTCGCCGGGAAGCTGCTTCCGGATATGGTTGACGGCATGCAAGCCTGCATAACCTCCGCCGACGATTACAATGTTCTTTTTGTCCATGTTTGTCCGCTCCTTTTTTTTTGCGATAATTACGATAGATATTGTCGTTGTTCGTGTGTAATAAAAACCGAGACTGCTTCAGCTGTCGTCCCGGCTATCGCAAATGATCGCGTGTTGTGGTAAAGTAATTAAGATAACATCTATCGCAATTGTATCAATTCCACTACGTTTGTCAACCCTAAACTTCGACGACTTGTGAAAGGATTGGATATGAAAAATTCTTTGGCTCTCGAATATGCCCTTCACGGTGCGCTGCTCTTATCCGCCCTGCCCGCCCGCAAAAGCGTTTCGCTCAAGCAGCTGTCGCGGCAGCTCGGCATTTCGACGACGTATCTCGCGAAAATTTTTACCCAGCTCGCTAAAGCAGGGATTGTAACCTCCAGTGTCGGAAGTAAGGGCGGGATTAGTCTGGCCAAAGCGCCGGACGACATCAGCTTCTTCGACGTTTATCTCGCCATCAACGGCCGCGAGCATATGTTTCAATGCTCGAACGTCCGCGCCTTGTCGCTCGGCTACCAGCCGTCGCCGGGCATGTGCGAAATTCACGCGGCGATGTGGGAGGCCGAGCAGAAAATGTTCGAGCATATGCGCGGAACGAAAATGTCTGCGATCGCGGCGGCGGTCGCAAGCAGGTTTACGCCCGAGGAAATCGGCAGGCATCTGGCGGAGCTGGCCAAGCTCGGCGAACCCGAAGCGTGACGAAAAGGCTGCTGCATTTAGCAGTCTTTTGGGCTTCTTATTTGGTTGAGAAGCAGCTTTTTTTAAAAATAGAGTGTTTTCCAGACTCTTATTCCCGCCGCATCAGCTATGAAGAACGATGTTGGCACAAATACGAGTCTCGAAAGACTGCTATCCCTGAGTAATCGCCAAATCGAGCTGGTATAAGATGCCCGTAAGACTCTTGTTTTTCTTGCGTCCGGCATCAAGTCCGTTTTTATTGAAAAATAATTAGTATTGATGCATAATTATTCACTACAAGACAAAACAAAAAGAGGTGAAGGCGATGCAGCTATCGCTCGTCCCCGAATGCTTGGACGTGGACGCATATTTGCAGGAAACACCGGAGGTCGACTACAGCCATCCGGCGATTCGGCGGGAAGCTGAGCGCCTGTACGAGAGGGCGGGGACGGATGTCGATACGATTCGGGCGGCGTACACATTTGTACGGGATTGCATCTCGCATTCCTGGGATATTCAGAGCCGGAAAGTAACCCGATCGGCATCGGAAGTGCTGCTCGGCGTAGAAGGCATCTGTTATGCGAAGTCGAACTTGCTGGCCGCCTTGCTTAGAGCCGGGGGCATCCCGACGGGCTTTTGCTACCAGCGGCTGACGCTCGGGGATACGCCGGATACCGGGTACTGCTTGCATGCCTTAAACGCCGTCTATGTGGCGAGCGCGGGAAAATGGGTCCGGATCGATGCGCGGGGCAATAAACCCGGCGTGTCGGCCGAATTTTCGCTGGCGGAGGAAAAGCTTGCGTTTCCGGTGCGTCCTCACCTTGGAGAAGTCGATTATCCCGCAATCTATGCGAATCCGAACTCGAAAACGATGGATGTTCTTCGCGTGAATACGGACTGTCTCGTTATGTATTTGAATCGTTTGCCGGATGAACTGTAAAGGTAGCGGAAGGTAAATGCGATTAACCATGAATGAGAGTAATTTGGTCTTAGCGAATCAAAAATCTAAACGACAAACGCGCCCTCCCGAATGAGAGGACGCGCTTTGCACTTTTACCATTCTAATTTTAGTTGGGAGCCGGTACTCCCATTGCCGCCCATTCGTCCTTGGAAGGACCGTAAACCCCGGCCACCGGAACGCCGGCTTGACGCATCAAAATCGTAAGCTGACCGCGGTGGTGAATTTCGTGGTTGATGAACGCGCCGAGCGCCAGACCGATTTTCCATTCGCTGCCGAACATATTGGCCGTTTGCTGCAGCGTTTCATCCGTAAATTGCGATTGAACCGCGTCGATCACCGCCTCCACGCTGTCCCGGTATCCTTGCGCGATGCCGGCGGCGGTATTCGGGTTGCTGTCCTCAGAAGGAGGGGCAAATTTCAGGCCGGTTTGCAGCAGCATGCCGCCGGCGGTAACGAGATGCCACGCCAGAAAGCCGAGCGTGCGGTAGCCGGGAGCGATCTCTTGCGCAAGCGAAGCGTCGGTCAGGGCGTCCAGCAGTTTTTGCGTGCCTGCCGCCTCGTTGCGGTAATCTTCGATAAAGCTTTGAACGCTGGTATATAACATGTCATTTGCCTCCTCTTAAATAGTTCATTCTTCTACAACTTTATTATAATTGCCTATTCCTGACAACATCAGTCAGGGGAAAATGCTATTTTTCGGCTGGCCGAAAGTAGCTCCACGCTGCTGCAGCTTGCCCTACAAATGCCCAAACCGGTCGGACAGCTCACGGTCGTGTACGGCCAGCCAGTCCACCTCTGCGGCAAACCGGGCGGAAGGTCCGTCGTCCGGAGGCGGGCCGCCGCGAATCCACCAAACGCTCTCCATCCAGCCGCTCATGCGCAGCGAACGGACCAGCGCTCCGCGGGGATAGTGCCGCTCGTTGCGGTAGCCCTCCAGAAACGCGGCGGCGCGATCCGGGTCCAGACCGTTCTCGTCCAGGGCAAGCGACATCAGCGCCCGGGAGATGTCCAGCTCGGGATAGTCCGATTTCATCCGGTCGAAATCGAGCACGGCGCCTACCCGGTCCGCCCCGAACAGCAAATTGTCCGCCCACAAATCGCGGTGGGCGTATCCCCTCTCGCAGGCGCTCAGCGGCCCCAGGTCGATCATCCGGCTCGTTTCGATCTGCCTTACAATGAACGGGATCGATTCGGCCGAGCCGCTCTGCTGCACTTGCCGCAGGAGGTCGCTCCAATAGGCAAGCCGTTCCTCGCGGCCGGGAGGGATGAACTGGGGAACGGATTCCGCTCCGGCGGCAGACGGCGCGTAAACGTCAAGCAAGCGGTGCATCCTCCCTGTGACGCGGCCCAGATCGTAGAGCTGGTCCGAGCTGCCTTGCCCCGGGGTCACGAGCGAGCCTTCGCAAAACGACATGACGATAAACTTCTCCCCGCCGCTCGACGTATGAATCATATCGTCCCCTGCGGCAAGCAGCTCCGGGCAGGGCAGTCCGGCCGTTTGCAGCCGGTTTTGCAGCGATAGAGCTTGAAGCAGATCGGTATGGTTATGTTTGCGCAGCCGCTCCGGGTTGTACATTTTGAGCAAAAAAGGACCGGATGACGTATCTAGCTTCCACTTCAAATGGAGCCACCCGCGGCGGATCGGCTCTGCCTGCCGGACGTCTAGACCGAATAAGCTTCGGCACCGCTCCAGCAAGTCCTCCAATACTGTCTCTTCGGCTAAATGGGCGTGCATGCCGTCATCCCTCGTTTCCGGTTCATGGTAGACAAACACTTCTACGGAAGCAGGCGTAACCCTTCTCGATCCCGCGATATTCCCCGTCAAGCCTATTCGTCAAGACTCCTTATCTGCGCGGAAAGAAGGCGAATACAGGCAGGAGCCTCTTTTCTTGTTCAACTTTGAATTTTTCATAGGGCAAGTGTACAATTATACAGAAATCTCCATTAGGTTCACCAGAGATGACGGAATGCGGGTCAAGCATGGGAGACACATGAGGGGGAGAGACGCATCGAAACGCTACTCACGGAGCCGCTGAAACAAACGATCGTCGGCGTTCACGGTGATCGGGGACGGACATGGATAGACGGCTTTGCCGAATTGGTGCGGTTTTGCGAACAGAAATGGCAGCTTCGCGTGCTGGAGCCGTATCCGCCATCCTATCATTTCGTAGCCCCGGTTGTTTGTGCGGACGGCACCGAGGCGGCACTGAAGCTTGGGGTGCCCGGTAAAGAAATGGCCTCCGAAGCGCTCACGCTTCGTACGTATGCGGGAGAAGGGGCGGTACGGCTGCTGGATGCCGATCTGGAGCGGGGAGCGCTGCTGCTCGAGAGGTTGAAGCCGGGGAAGACGCTGCACAGCATCAAGGATGACGAGGAAGCGGTGCGGATTGCGGCGGGCGTCATGCGCCGAATCGTCCGTCCCGTACCGGAGGGCGGTTCGTTTCCGTCGACGCAGGATTGGGCGCAAGGGCTGGCGAAGCTTCGCGCCCATTTTGGCGGAAGCACCGGACCGCTGCCAGAGCGGGCTGTTGGTCGCGCGGAGAAGTTGTTTGCGGAGCTGAACCGGACGATCATGCGCCCGCTGCTGCTTCACGGCGACCTGCACCACGGGAATATTTTGCAGGCGGAGCGGGAGCTGTGGCTCGCCATCGACCCGAAAGGGCTCATCGGCGAGGCCGAATACGGCGTCATCCAGTTTTTGCTGAACCACTTGCCGGAACACGGCCGTGTGGACATACTGACCAGGCGGATCGACCAGTTCACAGCCGAGCTCGGCTTAAACCGCGAGCGGGTTGTGGCGTGGGCGTTCTGCCATACGATGCTGTCGGCCTGGTGGGATATTGAGGATAATACGCCGGGTTGCGAGGAGACGGTGCAAACTGCGCTTTTGTTCGAAACGATGTTGTAGCGGCCCTGCCGTCCTGTCGGAAGAAAACGCAGACTCTTTCCTGCCGGAAGAGCTGCGTTTTTTCGTCTGGCTTGTAAGGGGGAATCGTCTCGTCGGCCGTTTTTTACGCTGTGAAGCCCATCTGCATATGCTGAAGATGAGCCATTTTGGACGATGGCAATAAATAATATTTTACAAAAGCTGCAACCAATCGGTACAATCATCGTTGTATAGATATGTGAAAGAGATGAAGACGGGAGACGAAAAGGGGTTCGTTTACAATGAAAGCCAAGCTTTCCTATTATGTGCCGCTGCTGTGGTTGTTATCCATTCCAATATTGAACGTATTTTACGGCATTCTGAATCGCGAAGGACCGCGAGTCCGCAGTCTGATGACCGTCGTTGACGTGCATACTCCGTTTATTTCGTATTTCGTTATTCCGTACTTGATCTGGTATCCATTCATTCTCGGCATGTTTGTCTATTTGTTCGTCAAAAACCGGACGGTTTACTACCGCACGCTCTTTTTGCTGTGCACCGGACTTGTGGCCTGTTATATCACTTATTACTTTTTCCAAACGGTAGTCGTTCGGCCCGAAATCACAAACCAGGTGCCGCTGCATGGGTTCGTTAATTTTGTATACGACAACGATAGGCCTTACAACTGTTTCCCGAGCATTCACGTGCTGAGCACTTACTTGATCCTGATCGCCGCGCTGCGGCACATCCCGATGAAATCCCTGATGCGTTGGGCCATCCGGCTGATCAGCTGGTCGATTATCGTATCGACGGTGTTCGTCAAGCAGCATGTCGTGCTCGACATTGCCGGAGCGATCTTGCTGGTGGAGTTTTTGGCATTTGTGATGAATCTGCTTGTACCGATTTCGAAAAAATCGGCCGTATCCGCATCTGCGTAAGGAGAAGAGAAGGCAAGCGAATAGAAGGACCTGACGAACCGGTCAGTCCTTGTCCGCTTGCTTTCTTTTTGTCATGTACAGCACCAACTCGTCATCGACTCGAACGGCTTCACCAGGCACGACAGGCGTGTTGGCATACATCACGCCTTTGCCGTCGGGGATATAGCCTCGCCTCGCATACATACGCTGGGCGCTTCCATAGCTCGCGTACAAGCCTACGCCGATCCCGACGATATCGCCGCGCCCGAAGGCAAGCTTCTCCACCGCATCCATAAGCGCGCTACCGATCCCGATCCGCCGCAGCGACGGGACCACGTCAAAGTTGTTGATTTCGGGGATGCCCTCAGCGGCGAACGGCGGGTATTTCGAGACCGGCAGCAAATGAAGCCAGCCGGCAAACCGTCCCTTGTACAAAGCAAGCAGCGTAACGCGCGCTCCCGCTTCGTTTTCTTCACCGCATCGCTCTACATAGGCTCTTGGCTTGCTTATTTGCTCTCGTTCCAGCGCCTCGTATACGAGCTTCACGTCGGAGCTCGTCATAGGCCGAATAACCGCTTGCTCATTCATACCATTTGCCCCCTCTCGAATTGTTGTTTCCGCTGACTTCATAAGTTTATTAAACTATGGTACGGCTCGTTGCGGTAGGGAAACTATCGTTATAGCCGATAAGGAGGAGTATTATATGAACGGTTTACTGATCCGGGAGCCTTGGATCGACTTGATTCTGGACGGGCACAAGAGCTGGGAAATACGCGGATCGAACACGTCCATTCGCGGGGAGATTGCTCTTATCCGCAGCGGGAGCGGATTGATTCTGGGCACGGTGCAGCTTGTGGACAGCCTGAAGCTGGATCTGGACACGTACCGCGAGAGCGGAGAATTGCACCACGTTCCCCCGCACAAGTGTCAGACGCTTCCGTATACAAATACGCACGCCTGGGTGCTGCGCGATCCGGTGCGCTGGCCCGAGCCCCGGCCCTACAAACATCCGAGCGGCGCCGTCATTTGGGTCAAGCTTGGGCGCGAGCCGTAACTAGCCGCTGCTTAGCGGGTTGGTGATTTTGACAATAAAGCTGCATCGTCCCCGAACCGTGCCGTCGTTGATTCAGCGCAAAGCTGGCCGCGAACGGTTTTTTTGGTGTTCCACAATGCCGCTAAGGTCATACGAAGAAGGAGCTTCCCTCGTGCCTGTAGGGATCAGCCTTCCTCCGGCCAGTTATACAACGGAAGTATTTGTTCCGTTATTGTACAGGGGGTGGGGTGAAAACGATTGTTAACGGAAGTTCCTGTTCCGTTAAACCGGGAAAAAGGTGCGAACCCGGCTCTTCCCGAGGATATAGCGGAACTTCTTGTTCCATTATAGGGGGATATTCCGGGGAATGCAGCGTTTAGCGGAAGTTTTGGTTCCGTTATCTTCAGACGCCAGACTCTCCTCAATGCCACTGCTGGTAAGGCAGGTCGTACTTTTCATGGGTTATATAGATGAGCCAAATGCGACTGACTTCACATCAATAAAACTGCCGCTAAGCCGCGGTCATCCGGGATCCAAGTACAAAAAGACGTTTTTTTTCCAAAATCGTGCTAAACCTATTCACATACAGCGTAAAGTACGATATAATTTATGTAAACACGTAATTACGTAATTTAATAATTATGATGTTGGATCAAACGACAGGAGTGATCGCGTACTTATGAATCGGGATTACGGTGCGGAGCTGGATATGCTCAAGAAGCAAATGGAGGAGCTCGAGCGGGCGGTACGGAGTTTGGCGGACGCGCAGCGGATGCCGCTTGCGGCGGGAGGAAGGGAACGTCCGGCTGCGGAGACGGAGCTGTCCGGCGAAGTAACGGACAGGGGTGTCGTATACTTCTCCGGCCATTACCCGGCCGGAGGGCAGACAGTCCGATTCGATGCGCAGGAGCGGAAGGTGGACGAACTGCTCGGCATTCACGGCGAGAAAGCAGCCAAGGTGCTTGCGGCGATCGGACATAAGCAGCGGCTTGACCTGCTGCTCGCGGTATGGGAGGAGCCGCTCACCGGGGTGGAGCTGGTGGAGAAGCTGGGGATGGGAACGACCGGTCAGCTGTATCACCATTTGAAGGCGCTGACGGGTGCGGATCTGCTCGTTCAGGAGGAACGGGGAGGGCGGTATACGATTCCGTCCCACCGCCGCTTTCAACTGCTGCTGCTGCTTGCGGCGGTTTCGGATCTGATCGAGACGAGCAACTTCATCGATATGACGGAAGCCCGCGGCGAGGCGCACGCCTATTTGGGCGCCGCGGCTCAAGGCGGTCACGATATTCATCAACTGCTATTGGCGGTTGTGGACAATTCGGTGCTGGAGCACGAAGCGGGCTATTGCAGCGAGGTACGCATCTACGTGCACGACGATGGCAGCGCGACGGTAACGGACAACGGGCGGGGCATACCGGTGCGGCTTCTGCCGCAGACCGGCAAGCCGGCTGTACAGTCGGTGCTGACGGAGCTGGAGCGGCTGGCCGGTCAAGGCGGCAAAACGTTCCTCGCTCCCGGAGCGGCCAAAGGGATCAGCATCGCCGTTGTCAATGCGCTTTCCCGCAGACTCGGCGTGGAAGTGCGCCGGGACGGCGGCATTTTCCGCCAGGAGTACCGGTACGGCATCCCGCAATCCGGCCTTCTGAGCATCGGTGAAACGAACGAAACGGGCACAAGCATCACGTTCCAGCCCGATCCGGAGCTGTTCCACGGCGGCTTCGACGCGGATATTCTTGCAGCTCGCGCAGCCGAGCTGGAGGCGTCTCATCCGGGACTGCGCATCAGCGTCCGGTAACGCCTGATTCGCCGTCCGCAGTCCGGGAAGGAAACCGGCTGATTTTGCCGAACCTATATGTAAATAGCGGCCGCATAGCCAGCCGAGCGGAACGATTAGTCCGCAGGCGGCCAGGGATAACTTCTGCGGCCGCCTTTTTTTATTTTTGCAACGTCAGGATCGTTTTGGATGGAGGAGTCCTATTGAATAAACGGCAGGCAGGCGTCATTAGCCAAATGAATCGGTACCCCGTCAAGTCGTTCGCCGGCGAAAGCCTGGAGGCGTGCAGCGTCACATCATACGGGTTGTACGGAGACCGCAGCTTCGCTTTCATCGACGAGTCGAAGGAAGGCTGGGACCGCTATGTGACGGCCAGACAAATTCCGGCCATGCTTGGCTACAAGGCGAAGCTGACCGGGGAGAGCGCGCAATTACACGTAACGTCGCCGGATGGCCGCGTATGGGGCTGGGAGGAAGGTCTGCGGGATGAGCTGCAGCCTCATGCCAGAGTCCGCCTCTCGATGCTGCATTATGACCCGGACCGGACGTCCATTCCGGAAAATGACGGCCAGATGGCCGTCGATTCGGGCAGCATCCTGATCGTCACGGACAGGTCGCTGCGCCAGCTCGAGCAAATGTGGGGGCAGCGCGTAGACCCGCGCCGGTTCCGGGCGAATTTCGTCGTAACGCTGACGGATGATGCGGACGGGGAGCAGGAGTGGATCGGGCGGCGGCTTGCCATAGGCGAGGCGGAGCTGTCAGTCGATATGCCTTGCGAGCGCTGCTCGATGATTACGATCGAACCGGACAGCCTGAAGCGCGATCCCGGCATTTTGCGAACCGTAAATGAGAAAATGGAGCTGAACTTCGGCGTGTACGCCTCCGTCGTCAAGACGGGTCAGGTCCGGCTCGGCGACCCCGTATACAGGTTCGGGTAGCGAATAACGCCGCTCATGAATGGGCCGCTTCGGTCCGGTACTGCCCCGGCGACAGGCCGGTCCATTTTTTGAAGGCGTTCTGGAAGGCGCTTGGCTCCGAATAATGCAGCAGATAGGCGATCTCGCCGACGGTGTACTCCGGCTTGCTGAGGTACAGGGCGGCCAGCTCCTGGCGCACCCGGCCCACGAGCCGGTTGAATGAGGTTCCTTCCCGGCTCAGCTTCGCCTGCAGCGTTCTCGCGCTCATCCGGAACGCCCCGGCCGCCTCGTGCAGCGAGGGGAGAAACGAAGGCATGCTGCGGAGCATCCATTCGTACAGCTTGTCCGAGAACGGCTGGCCTTGAACGAGCTTCGCGCGGGCTTCCTCCGCCATACTTTCGAAAACGGCCCGCAGCCGGGCATCCGACCATACGACGGAGTACTCGAGCACTTCCCGTCCGATACGAATGGCGGTGCTGTCGCAGCCGAACTGCGGCTCGATCCCCCATACCTCCTTGTGCTCAGATAAGGCGCCGGGCAAAGCGGGGTGGGCGAAACGGATGTTCTTGACCGGAACAGGCCGGCAGCTCAGCTTCAGCATCACATGATACAGCGAGCTCATCGCTTCCTCGGCGCAATGCCGGGACGAAGGCCGCGCAGGCCCCCGCATCCGCAGCATAATCCAGGCGTCCTCCCCTTGAATGTCCCATTCGAACAGGTACTCGCTGCACACGATGACATTGTACCGCCGGTACGCCTCCAGCGCGTCACGGATAGTGCCCGAGTGCATCATCGCATATCCCAGTATGCCGAAGTCCGCCAGCTCCGCGCTTTTTCCCTGATGCAAGCCGAACGCAGCATCGCCGGTAAAAGCGGCCGCCGCCTCCATCGCCCGCTCCAGCATGGCGGTCTCGATGCGAGCTTCCGCGTCATGCGGCAGTTCCGGATCGATAGACGCGTACCGGCAAAAGGTGGAGACATCGTATCCCCGGAGCACCAGCGTCTTCCATACGGGCAGCAACATGGAAACCGGAACGTCGTTTCCGCTCATGAACGCTCCCCTCCCTCATCTGCATCTTTTCGCACCATTTTGGCGCGTATCCTCATTTCCGTCCCGTTCCCGAATCGTTATGCTTATGGCAATGGCTTAATTGTACCACGAAAAAGCACAACGGGAGGAACGGCAATGAAGCCGAAGGTGGCGGTTATTAACGGGCATCCCCATGCGGACAGCTTTTGCAGCGCTTTATCGGCCGCATACGCGAAAGGGGCTGGGGGGAGCGGGGCGGATGTGCGAGTGCTGAGTTTGAGCGGGATGACCTTTGACCCGAATTTGAAATACGGATACCGGAAACGGATGGAACTGGAGGATGACCTTCAGATGGCGCAGGAGACGATCCGCTGGGCGGACCACCTCGTATTCGTGTACCCGATGTGGTGGGGGACGATGCCGGCGCTGCTCAAAGGCTTCATCGACCGGGTATTTCTGCCCGGCTTCGCCTACAAGTATCGCAAGAATTCGCTGCGCTGGGACAAGCTGCTGAGCGGCAAATCCGCCCGTCTTATCGTGACGATGGACGCTCCGGCCTGGTATAACCGGTTTGTTTACAAACGAGCCGGCCATGTGGCGATGAAGCGCGCGACGCTGCAATATTGCGGCGTGAACCCGGTCCGCATCACGGAGATCGGTCCGGTCAAGTCCTCGGCGCCGGAGAAACGGGCCAAGTGGCTCAGCGCCATACAGAAACTGGGGGCCCGGCTGAAATAGCAGAGCGAGTAAAAATAGCAATCTGTAAGAAACTTCGGCGACAGGGACATGCTACAATAAGTCCATGTTGATGGAGAGAGGATGGAGATCGTGATGGCAAATGCCAAACTTACACCGTATATCATATCCGAGGATGCGAGAGCCCAGGCCGAGTTTTACGTGCAGGCGCTCGGAGGAGAGATTGTATCCGTCGTGACGCAAGGGCAGGCATTGGGCGAAGAAGCCAGCGAGGCGCACAAGGATAAGGTGCTGCACCTGAGCATAGTTGCGGCCGGGGTGCCTTTCTTCTTCACCGATTCGGTCATGGAGCCGAGCGTTCCCGGCAATTCGCTCAACTTGTCCCTCGAATTCCCGACCGAAGAAGACGCGCATGCCGCTTTCGCCAAGCTTTCCGAAGGGGGCAAGGTGAACCATCCGCTCGAGCGGGCGTTCTGGGGCGCTTTGTTCGGACAGCTCGAAGACAAGTTCGGCGTATTGTGGATGATTACGAATGAAGTGAAGCCGGCTCAGTAAGCAACGGGCCGACATGGTCGAACGATTCGGATACGGTAACGGTAACGGGGAGACTGCCTACGGGCGGTCTCTTTTTTGTATAAAACATTAAAGAGCTTTACATTTATGGAGGTTAATTTTGCAGATGTGTATTGACGAGCGGAGCGGAAACGTTTATCATAGCAAGTAATTAAATAATATGGTATGACCATAACATACCATAAATCATACATTCACTTCGCACCAAATATTGGTCGGACCATACTACCAAAAACCTCATTGGACTAAACTCAGCTAAGATCGTTCACAGCCTCGTCCAACCGAAGCCGATAAAAGCTTTCCTGTCACAATCACCTTTTTTGATAACGCTTTCCTTGAATTACATCGTCAGACAATCGTTATTCCTCGAAGCAAGACAAGCCCGATCGATCGCCATTTTCAAAAAAAGAAAATCTTCTTAACCGACAACGCATTGCTTATCTCCATCCAACGCCGATCAGCCATATTACTTGCAATCTCGTTTCTATTCACTATTCGCAACCGGGTCCGACGGTCATAAGGGGGGCCAGTTGGGGGAGGTAGAATAGGAGATTATATATATCTATATAACAGGAGGGTTCAACAGTATGTTCAAGCAGTATCGTGTATGGCTTGCAAGTATGATAGCGGTTACAACGCTGGCGGGGTGCGGCGGTAACTCAAACAGCGGGGCGAACAGCAGCGGTCCGAAAGAAGCCGAAGCGCCGAAACCGAGAGAGACTGTCGAAATTTCCATTTTCCATTACAACGGAACATGGACTCAGGAACAAAATGAAAAGGTTTTCGCGGAGCCGATCATGAAAAAATATCCGTATATCAAAGTTAACGCCATTACCTATAAAAGCGGAAAGCAGCTTGAGGAATTGGTCGTTGCGGGAACGGTTCCCGACCTGATCATCAGTACGCCGGGACCTGGCTTTGAGACGACAATCGGTGCCTTTAAAGGGCAATTTGATTTAACCCCGCTTATTACACAAAACAAGTACGATCTCAACCAGCTGGATTCGTCGGCTTTAGGCGTCGTGCGCAGCCTCGCTCCGAAGAACGAGCTGTACAGTCTGCCGATCTACATGGCTCCTAATACGCTGTATTACAACAAAAATATTTTCGATAAATTCGGCGTCGCCTATCCGAAGGACGGCATGAATTGGGATGAGATGTACGAATTGAACAAAAGGCTGACGCGGCTCGACGGCAATGTCCAGTATCTCGGCTTTATGCTTTCCCATGTTCACTTGATGCGGTTGAACCAGGTTTCGCAAAAGTTGTTTGATTCAACGGGCGAGAAGGTCGCATTTGATACGAGCACGTTTAAAAACTACCTGACGGATGTGTTCCGCAATTTTCAGCTTCCCGGCTATGATTTGAGCGCCAGCAATTTGAATTTTGTGCCGACCTTCGTGAAGGATCAGACGCTTGCGATGCTGGAGCCGGGCGGTACGCTGCTGGGAGAGGACCTGCTCGCGGAACTGAAAAACCAATGGGACTTCACTTCCTACCCTTCCATGAAAGACAAACCAGGCGTAGGCTACCAGTCCTACCCGTTCATTATTTCCATGTTCAATACCTCCAAGCATAAGCAAGAAGCGTTTGAAGCGATGGCTTATTTAACATCGAAGGAATTCCAGGAAATATCCACCAAGAAGGGCGTATTGCTTCCGGTTCTGAAGGACAGAAGCATCGTTCAATCGTTCGGCCAGGAAAATCCGTTTTATAAAGGCAAAAATGTCGGCGCGCTGCTGCCGAAGCAATTTGCGCCGGTGCCGGATGAGCCGTTCTCCAAGTATACGGCGATCACTCAAACTAATTTGTACACCATCTTTACGAAGGTGCTGAAAGAGCAAAAGGATATCAATACGGCGACTCGCGAGGCGACGGAACAGGCGAATAAACAAATTGCCGAGGCGAAAGCAGCGGGAAAATAACGAAGAAGAACTTGTAGATTAAGGCAGTTAAAAAGTAAACAGGCAAGCGGGCAACAAACGGCGCAGCAGTGTATGCAAGTACCGCAATCGGCAAAGTCAAAAGCCGCAGGTCGAACGCAAATTCGCCTGCGGCTTTTGGTGAGGGTTGACACTGCTTAGTTTTGCATATATATTCATCTTTACGAATATTAATCCGAAAGCGGTGAGGAAGTTGCCTCCACATTTGTTATCGCTGCAAGAGTTCGACAAGGAGACGCTGTATTCGATCATTCAAACCGGGATCGCGATCAAACGGAATCCCGAAAACTACGCCAAGGCATGCGAAGGCAAAGGGCTTCTCATGCTGTTCCAGAAGACGTCAACCCGGACGTATTTGTCCTTTCAGTCGGGCATCCACCGGATGGGCGGTTATGCCGCCGCGATGGACTGGGATTCCAGCAATTTCAGCATTTCGCCAATCCGCTACGAGGCTCGTTACGCATCGAGAAACTGCGATGCCATGATGGCCCGGCTCAAGAAACACGCCGATCTGCTGGAATTGGCCGAGTATTCCGCCGTTCCTGTCATTAACGGCTGCTGCGACAAATACCACCCTTGCCAGGCGCTCGCCGATTTGATGACCATTTACGAAGTCGCGGGAAGCTTCGAGGGTGTAACTGTCACATACGTAGGGGTTCACAATAATGTGGCCAATTCGCTCATCGCAGGCTGCATCACGCTTGGTGTTCGGCTGCTGCTGGTAACCCCAATCGTGAACGAGGCTTCCTGGGATGAGGCGCTTATGGACAAGGCGTACCGGAGCGGGCATGTGGAGACGGTGAGCGACTTGGCGGATGCCGTCAGACGGACCGATTTCCTCTATACCGACACGTGGGTGGATATGGAGTTTTTCCGCAATCCGGATTACGAGCAGGAGAAGCTTCGGAGAATGGAGCGGATGATGCCGTTTCAGGTGAACAGTGCCAACTTGGGCGGATATCGTCCGTATTTGATGCACGACATGCCGATTCACCCCGGGTACGAGATCGAGGAGGAACTGGTCGAATCCGAGCGTTCGATCATCTATGAGCAGGCGGAAAACAGGATGCATGTGCAGAAAAGCTTGCTGCTGCATTTGTTTGGCGCAAAAATCCATGACAAACATGGAAATATTAAGTAAGATGAAGGAGGACATAAAGCGCGAAGCTCGCCTATTATAACAGGGGAGGGACGACGATGAACCAGATTTCGGCCGAAGAAGCTGAACACGATAGCCTGGCTTCTTTATTTTGGCATTCCCGTTATTGCGGTACTGCTCCTATGGATCGGGATCACGCTAAGAGGGGTGAAACGGGAGCTCATGCGGCGTCCCAGATAGGTCGGGAATGAACATCGCGGAACAGAAGGGACAAGGATAAGCTGTGTGGACACGCGAACAGTTAAAAACGAGAGCCAAAGGTGTTCTGAGGACGTCTTATTGGAAGGCATTTCTGGCCAGCCTGCTGCTGGCGGTCGTAAGCGGCGGACTTCCGAGCTGTAATTATAATACGGGCACCGGAAGCAGCCGCGATTGGAACCCGTTTGCATCGGACGATTTCGGAGGTGGCATCGACTTCGAATGGAACGGGATTGTAGCAGCCATTATAGCGATCATTTTGCTGGTGGGAATTGTGATTTTCTTGGCGGCGATTGTGTTCACCATCTTGGTGAGGTTTCCGCTGGAAGTCGGCGTCATGCAGTATTTCAAACAATCCGCGTTGGATGACGTGAACCTGAATTATTTGGGTTATTCTTTCGGCAAAGGGAAATATGTACCTATCGTTAAAGGGATGTTTTACACAAGATTGCTAAACTTCCTGTGGTATTTGCTGCTATTCATACCGGGCATCGTCAAATCGTACGCATACAGCATGGTACCCTACATCCTGGCAGATAACCCGGGAATCGGCTCGAAGCGCGCGGTAGAGCTGAGCAACCGGATGACCAGAGCCCAGAAGTGGGAGATGTTCGTGCTCGACCTGAGCTTTATCGGCTGGTACCTGCTCGGCACGCTTGCCCTCCTGGTCGGTGTTCTGTTCGTTCTGCCTTATACGAACGCGACCAAAGCGGAGCTGTATATCGTGCTTCGTCAGCAGGCGCTTGATGAAGGGATATGCAGCCGGGAAGAGTTGAATTTGATCTGAGGAACGGTTTCGGGGCGGTCTAGAAGTCATTTCACTGACTTTCTAGACAGCTCTGTTTCTTTGTGCCTTGTTATGTAAGCGTTTAAAAAGTGCAAAACATCGGACCGATAGGGCAAAGATCGAATCTGGCCTGTTGGTTTATGATGGATGTGCAGTCTAAGCGGATGGAATGCGGCAGCAGCAGGAACTGTACGTTTATCGCTCTTATCGATGCATACTCTCGTTCGGACGGACACAACGCCGTCGGTTACGCTTATGTATGATGAATAGGGGAGTGATGAGAATGAAAACGAGTTATACGCTGGCATGTACGGCAGTCGCGGCCCTGATGGTGCTTGCGGCCGGCTGCTCCGGCGGGCAATCGGCGGGTACGAACGGGCAGTCGGACAAACAGGACGGGCCCGCGGCCAAAGCGAACCCGGAACCGGTCAAGCTGACGCTGCAGCCGGTTGGGGCCGGTTACTTGTACGAGGAAGATTTTCAGATGATGGTCGCCGAGCCGCTTAAGAAAAAGTACCCGCACATTACGGTCGAGTACGTCACGCCCGCGAAAGGCACGATGATCGACGAGCTGGTGGCGGCGAAGTCGGTGCCGGACATCCTGTTGTACGGGATCGGCAACTATACGCAATATCGCGATCTCGGTATTTTGACTGACATTACCCCAATGCTGACGAAAATGAAAATAGACACAAACCGGTTCAAACCGTGGGTGCTCGACAATATCAAGGTTGACGGCAAGCTGTACAGTTTGCCGTATGCGATGAATACAAATGCGATTTACTACAATCTCGACCTGTTCGACAAGTTTGGCGTCGCGTATCCGAAGGACGGCCTATCCTGGGACGACATTATCGAGCTGACGAAACGGCTTAGCCGGACGGACAATGGCACGGCGTACAAAGGCTTTATGTATCTGAACAGCTACTGGGTCGGCTACCAGTTGTCGCTGCCGTTCACCGACGCAGTGAAAAAGAAGTCGGCGATCAACTCGGACGGATGGAGCCGGGTGTTCCAGATGATGAAAGCGATCGATACGATCCCCGGCAACGAACGGGGCAGCCCGGTCGCGGACTTTTACGACAAGCGCATCCTCGCTATGGTCGGCGCCTACAACCTCGTGCCGACGCTCAAGCAGGACAAATATCAGACGCTGCGCTGGGACGTCGCCGGTTATCCGAGCTTCAAGGAAAAGCCGAACATCGCCCCGCCGGTCGATTTGCACCAGGTTACCATCTCGAACAGCACGAAGCACCCCGAGGAAGCGATGCTCGTCGTCGATTTGCTGACGTCCGAGGAAGTGCAGCTCATAAGCGCCCGTCGCACCGGTCGCGCTTCGCCCCTGGCGAACAAGAAGATCGAGCAGGAGCTGGGCGCCGAAATGCCGCTGATCAAAGGGAAAAACGTCACCTCCTTCTTTGCTACGCAGCCGGCACCGAATGTCGTCTTCGCGAACGAGGACCTCGCGGTGCAAAAAAGCATCGATAAATTTTATAAAGACTACAGCAGCGGTTCGATCGACGTTAACGTACTGATGCAGAAGATTGAGGAAGACGCCAATCAGGCGATTAGCGTGATTAAAAGTAAATGATGGCAGATGAATCTAAGGCCGTTTACTCCTGTCGGGGCAGCGGTCTTTTCCCGTTCTACTAGGCGATCTCGCGGGAACGGAGGGCTGATTTGAATATAATCAAACCATACCGTGAATGCCGGACTGGAAAGTTATAACATGGGATTAAGAGGGCGATGCAGCCCTATATGTAAGGAGAATGGATATGGAGCCTCTACACCGGGTAAAGGCGGCCTGGAACGAATGGTCCGATACGGACTTTGCCAAATATCGTTCCGATGAACGAATGGCCAAGCTCGTTTCATCTCCGGAGTCGGCTTTCCATCCGACTACCTATTCCATGATCAAAAAAGCTTTGCCCGATCTAATGGGGAAGCGAGTATGCGTGCCGTCCAGCGGCGATAATCATGCCGTTTTTGCTTTTCATTTGATGGGCGCTTCCGTTACCTCGGTCGACATCTCGGAGCGGCAGCTGGAGCATGGCGCGGCTATAGCGAAGCGTCATGGGTGGGACATTGAATTCGTATGCGACGATACGATGGAGCTCAGCCGTATATCGAGCGATGCCTATGACTTCGTTTACACCTCTAACGGTGTTCATGTATGGATTCATGACCTGCGGGCGATGTACCGAAGCATTCGTAGAATTCTTACTGGCGGCGGTGCCATCATTATGTACGATGTTCATCCGTTTACCCGTCCCTTTACAGACAATACCCAGCAGCTAACGATACGAAAACCTTACGACGCAACAGGTCCTTTCGGAGAGATCCCGACCTACACATGGCGAATGCAGGATATTTTGAACGCAATGGCTTCTTCCGGCTTGATCGTGAAGCATGTGGAAGAGATGTACGCGGAGTACAATACATATTGGTTCGAAGTAAGCGGTGATAGGGAGCGTTTGTCTCAAGAGGAGCTGGACCGGCTGTATCGATGGGAGCATAATCCGCTGGCGGCGCTTCCTCAGTGGTTATCGATTTATGCGGTTAAATGAATGGCGGCTTACGAATTAGCACAAGCCGAAGCCATCGTTCTGGAAAGTGGCGGATACAGCCCTTTCGAGTTTGAAAAGGAGGAGCAGTCCATGACTATGCTAAAGGTAGGAATCGTGCAGTACAATTGCAGCATCCCCGACCCGAGCTTGAATACCGAAATCGGCCTGCGGTATGTGAATGAAGCGAAAAGTCTCGGCGCGGATATCGTCCTGTTCCCAGAATGCTGGATTACGGCTTACGCCTTTCCCGATATTGCCGAATCGGATTTGCCGGTCAGCGAGATTGAACGTCACCCGGATTTCCAGGCATGGTACGAGACGGCGTTAGACGAGAATAGCGTACCGCTGCAACAATTCCGGCAAATCGCGAAAGAGTTGTCCATCGGTATCGTAATAACCGGTTTTACCAAAGGGGAAAAACGTCCGCAAAATTCCGCATTCGTCATCGACCGGAACGGCGAGATCATACTGAAATACAGCAAAGTCCATACTTGCGATTTTGCCGCCGAACGTTTGCTGGAGAGCGGTACCGAGTTTAAGGTGTGCGAGTTTGACGGCATAAAGCTTGGCATCATGATTTGCTATGACAGGGAATATCCCGAGAGCGCCAGAATGCTCATGCTGAAAGGCGCGGAAATCGTGCTGGTTCCCAACGATTGCGGGACCATGAAGATCCGATTGCAGGCGCTCTCTACCCGAGCGTACGAAAACATGATTGGTATCGCGATGGCAAACACGCCCGGCGACAATGCGGGCTGCTCCTGCGCTTTTAGCCCGATAGCCTGGGATCGCCACGGCCGATCGGTCGACAATACGATTATATTGGCGGATGAGAAGACGGAGGGCATCTTTATAGCGACATTCGATATAGATGAATTGAGACACTACCGCGAACGCGAAATGATGGGGAATACGTTCCGAAAAGTGAATGCCTATGAGCTGCTCACGAGCAAACGCGTAGAGGCGCCATTTATACGAACCTGATGAAGAACGCCGCAAGCGAGCGATCGTCGTTTTGCTTGAGTCCGAGTAGGATATACTGGTACGTAACGAAACGAAAGAGGAGGCAAACGGATGACAGAACCAGTCAAAGTAACGATTAAAGTGAACGACAACGGATCGCTCCGGATTACCGGGCCGGTTGAGTTGGTGGACGCGGAGGGCAATCCGTTCGAGCACAAAGATTCGTTTTCGCTATGCCGATGCGGAGCTTCGGGCAACAAGCCGTTCTGTGACGGCACACACAAGACGATCGGCTTCGAAAGCGCTCCAAGAGCGAAAAAAGACTAAGGACCGCCAAAAAAACAAACCCGGAATCGCTATTCGAGACCGGGTTTGTTTTTTGGCGTGACCAGAACATAAGGAGGCCGATTATGACGGTAATCAGCATAGAAGGTGCAAGTGCCGTCGGGAAAACAACGACATCGGCCCAGTTGGCCGCAAGCTACGGCGGTTTCCACATCCCCGAGGTCAATACGTGGTGGAAACAGCGCCCGGTGCCCGAATACCGCGAATGGTGGTTTGAGCGCCAGGCAGACCGATGGAGAATCACGCAAGAGCATCTGGCTACCCATCGCTTCGCCGTGATCGATATCGATTTGTTCCAGCCGTTCTGGTACAATTGGGCGTTTGATTTTACGCTGTTCGATCGTCAATCTCTGGAATTTGTGAGTCATTATTACCGCAAGCTAATCCTGCAGCAGCAGATAGGATTCCCCGATAAATACTATGTTCTGTCCGCAACTGAAGTGGAGTTAAGGAAGCGCAAGGTCGAGGATACGACGAGACGGCGCGGAGGATTTGAAATGAACCTGCAGTTCGTCGAGCCGCAGAAAAGTTACTTTCGAGCGTTAAATGCTTTTGTCCCCGATCTCGTACATTTCATAGAATCGGTTTCCGTAGAAACGAATGCCGAGCTTATTATGAATACGATCCCGCCAGGCAGAAGGGACCATACGTATTCCATCGAATTGTTTGATTACATGGTCGATTGGCTCGGCTCCCATAAAGCTTCTGAATTTCGGTAATACACCGTCGGTGTTTACCAGCTAAAATCCAACGAGAAGGGGAAGTTCTAGTGAGAATCAGAACGGCGGCAAGAGCGGTAATTGTAAAAGACGAGGAGCTTCTTGTGCTGAGGAGAACGGGAGTTCAAGGCGAATTTTTCGTGCTTCCCGGAGGTGGTCAGCATCACGGCGAAAGCATTCAAGATACATTGATCCGCGAAGTATTGGAGGAAGTTAGTGTAGAGGTTAAGATTGAACAAATGCTCTTCATTAATGAGTTCATTGCCAAACGAGATTCGAAGTTTCCGGAACTGGAGCCGGACGTGCATCAAATCGATTTTAGTTTTTTGTGTTCGATCACTTCCCCGCACGAAGCAAAGGTCGGACCAGTCCCCGATGTCCATCAAGTGGGAATCGCCTGGATTCCGCTATGCGAGATCACCGATTACAACAAGCACCCGGAGCATGATCTGAATTTCATTATGGGTGCCCCGTCGAGGCGCGCACTAGCGCAATGGATTTCCAATCGCGAGAGCTTTCAGACGCCGGTATGGATAGAGGGGTAACTCCAAGCGTCCACAAATAGACAGCCATGAGGTGACACGGATGAATTTTCAAGGCCTGACCGTGAAGGAGCTGCTCGAACTGCCGATTCTGAAGGACGCGAAGGTGGTCGGGGGCGAGTTGGGGCTGGGCCGTTTCGTGCGGTTCATCGATATTATAGAACAGGCCGTAAAACCCACGCCTTCAGGCGTTGGGATATAAGGCCTTTGGATGTGGGGCGGCTATAGCCGCCTCAAGCATCCGATAAAAAAAAGAACGTTTGTTCCCGTTTCTGTGGTATTCTATATACAGGAGGTGAATGTCTTGTTAAGAACGTACAAGTTCCGATTGTATCCTACAAGCGAGCAACAAGAAAAGATTCGCTGCACACTCGAACGCTGCCGCTTGCTGTACAATCGTTTGCTCGCTGAACGAATCCACGCTTACAAAACGGAAGGTAAGGCGTTGACCTACAGCCAGCAAGCGAATACATTCCGAGAGCGCAAACAGTATATTCCGGCGTTGAAAGAAGTACACTCCCAGGTGCTACAAGATGTCGCCAGGCGGCTCGACAAGGCCTACCAAGCCTTCTATCGCCGCGTCAAGAACGGCGAAAAGGCGGGATTCCCACGCTTTAAGCCGCAAAGTCGCTACGATTCGTTCACCTATCCGCAAAGCGGATTTGCTCTGGAGGGAACGCGTCTCGAACTCTCCAAGATCGGCCTTGTACGAATCCAATTGCATCGGCAGCTGCGAGGGACGATCAAAACCTGTACGATTACAGAAAAAAACGGTCGATATTACGCTTGTCTGTCTTGCGAATTCGAAGCGGAGCCACTCCCCCTAACCAACCGTCAAGTAGGCGTAGACCTTGGCGTCAGGCAGCTCGCGGCAACCTCGGACGGATCTATTTTTGAAGCGCCGAAGCCTCTGCGCAAAAGCGAGGCGAAGCTGAAACGGCAACAAAAGGCGGTGTCCAGAAAACAGCGCGGTTCGAACCGCAGACGCAAAGCGGTCCTGACGCTTGCGCGGCAGCATGAACGTGTGGCGAACCAGCGCAAAGATTACGCGCACCAAGTCAGCCGGACGCTGGTGAACCGCTACGACCTGATCGCTTTCGAAGAACTGAACGTGCGAGGGATGGTGAAAAACCATCATCTTGCCAAAACCATTGCGGATGCAGGGTGGAGCGGACTCGTACAATTCGTGACGTACAAGGCTGAAAGCGCCGGTCGTCAAGTGGTGCGTGTCGATCCGCGCTATACATCGCAGTGTTGCTCCACATGCCATCACATCGTGAAGAAAACGCTGGCCGAACGTATCCATCGCTGTAAGCAATGCGGTACAACGTTAGATCGGGATGTGAATGCGGCGATCAACATCCTGGCGCGCGCGAAGAGGCAAGTCTCGTAACCGCACAAAGGTAGACTAGGCTCGGACGGAGCCTTCGGGGAGGGACGAGGTTACGAGTCTCGATGATTCGAGAAGCCCACGGCTTAAGCCGTGTGGAGTCGTCACGGAAATTCCCGACGTCAAAGGCTGGTTGCGCGAAGGGGAGCTTATACTGACGACCGGCTATTCGGTCAGACACGACCCTGCGCTGCTGGAGGATGTGATCGAGCAGCTCGCTCAGGCGAACGCCGCGGGACTGGCTATCAAGCCGGAGCGTTTTTTGACGGAAATCCCCAAAGATGTGATCGCCAAAAGCAATGATCACCACATCCCGATTATCGAAATTCCGGCGAACATTCCGCATATCGATAGTACACGGTGATGGAGCATATATTGGACAGGCAGGCGGCTTTGCTGCGCAGATCGGAAGAAGTGTACATCGCTCTGACGAATCTCGTGCTGAACAATAGCGGTATCCAGGTCATGGCCGACGAAGTGGCCGAGCTGATTAAGTGCCCCCTCTGGGTGATCGGCGCGACGGGGGAGATCATCGTCTCGTCTCCGGCAGGCTTGCCCTATGTGCCAGCTTCCAAAACTCGCCATTGGGACGTGAAGGTCGATAAGCAGTATGTAGGAAAGCTTGTTGTCGGCAAAGAGCATCTGGACGAGTTCGAGCAGGTATGCATCGAACAGGCTAGGCTCGTCTTCTCGCTGGAGCTAATGCGGCGGAAAATCGCCTTCGATACGGAAGCCCGTCTCCGGGGCAGCTTCCTCGAAGAGCTTCTGCTGGGGCCGTCCTTATCCAGGCAGGAGGTGGAGGACAAAGGCCGGCAGCTTGGCCTGTTGGCCGAGTGGAGCTGGGAGGTCGGCCTGATTGAAGGAGACGCGGCGCTGCTGGAGTCGTCGTCCCCGTTTAGGACGGAGCTAAATGCTCTCATCCAACGTGAAACGGAAGGCAAGAGTGTGCGAACCCGCTCTATCTTACATAGGCAGGGCGACCGTCTTATTTTGCTGCTGGCCACGCCGCAGCCGGGAGTTCCGAAGAAGGCGCCTAGCGGCGTGCAGGCGAAGGCGGAGACCGAGACGGAATGGTACGGTGCGATCATGCAGCTAGTGGCAGACTGGAGCGGAATACGCATGGGCTTCGGAAGCAGAGGGGCGTTATGGGACATGCACCGGAGCTATCTGGAAGCAAAGAAGGCGCTATTCATCGGGCCCCGGCTGGACCGCAGCAAAACGGTGTTTGCGTACGACGATATCGAGATGTTCCAACTGCTGCTGGATGCTTCCGAGCACGTCCCGTTCGATGCTTTGACTGAGAAAAAGATCGGCAAGTTGTTTCAATACGACAAACAAAACGGCACCGATCTGCTGACTACGTTGTACTATTATTTGACAACCGGGGGCAGCCTGCTCGACACGGCCAACCGGCTATACGTACACCGCAATTCCGTAAAGTACCGCATGGACCGGATTAAGGAAATAACGGGGCTAGATTTGGACAACCCGTTGACCCGGTTCGTCTACTACCTGTGTACGGCGTTTCATTTGTTGAAACATGTGGATTGATTCGAGGCCTCTTGTGCGTTCAGCACAAAGAGGTCTCTTTAGTTTTGGCGGGACGGTACATTGCCCGCTGCTTTTAGAAACCGATACAATTTAGTAATAAAATTCATATTCTTTTTACAAATGAAATGGAAAAGGGGTTGACAGTCCATGATTGGATTAATTCGGGTGTTGACGACGAACGACGAGCAAGTACTGAACGAGCACGGCAGACTCATCTCCAAAATGTATGCGGTTCCGGTACGAAACGAATGCATCCCCGATCAGCCGCTCGGCATCTACAATAACGAGACGGAGCAGCTCGCGAATCCGAAAATTGTCGCGCTGGGCCGGAAGCTTGAGCAGGAAGGCAGCCAAGCGCTCATCGTCAGCTGTGCGGCCGATCCCGCAGTAGAGCAGCTTCGCGGGCAGGTGTCCGTTCCGGTGATCGGCGCCGGCAGCGCAGCCTCTTACATGGCGCGTGCGCTCGGCAAACGTGTCGGGGTGATGGGCATTACGGAAACGCTTCCAGACATTATGAAAGCGATTTTGGGCGAAGCGTTCGTCCGTTATATTCAGCCGGAAGGCGTGTCGAACACAACCGATTTGCTGACGCCGGCCGGACGGGAGCGGGCGATTGCGGCAGCCCGGACACTGATGGAGCAAGGGACGGAAGTGATCGTGTTCGCCTGTACCGGTTTTTCCACGATCGGCCTCGCTAGCGTGCTGCGGAAGGAGCTGCGCATCCCGGTTATCGACGCAGTCGAAGCGGAAGGACTGTTTGCGTCGGCAGTGTACAAGCAGCTTGGCGGCGTTTAAGCCAGCGGTTGGATAAGACATCCTTTTGCTGCTCAAACTAATGTTTGGTTATGAAGTCGTTTGTTTCCGCGATCGATCAAGCGGAACAGCTCGCAGAGCGAATGAAAGGAAACGAATCATTACGATACGGGGGATTACTCATGGACAACGAAAAAAAGCATCCTAGCATATTCGAGCCGTTTGCCCTCATCCTCAATGTGGTAACGGCGGCCATAGGCGCCATTATCGGGATGCAGATTGTAACGACGCTCGGGGTAACCCCCAATACGGCGATTATCGGAGCGCTCGTGGCGATGCTCATCGCCCGGATTCCGGTTGCTATTTTCAAAAAGTACCGGTCCGTCCATCGGCAAAACCTGGTGCAAACGTCGATCTCCTCCGCTACGTTCGGTGCGGCGAACAGCCTGCTTATTCCGATCGGGATTCCGTTTGCAATGGGCACGCCGGAGCTGATCGTGCCGATGCTGATCGGCGCTGCGCTGGCGATGTTTGTGGACGCCACCATTTTGTATAAAATTTTCGACTCCAAGCTGTTCCCCGCATCGGGTACATGGGCGCCGGGCGTGGCCACCGCCGAATCGATTCTCGCCGGAGACAAGGGCGGCAAACGTGCGGGCTTCCTCGGTATCGGCACGGTGCTGGGTCTGATCGGCTCGTACTTCCACATTTCGATGTCCGCCTTCGGCGTAGCGTTTATCGGCAACATCTGGGCGCTGACGATGTTCGGCATCGGTCTTATGATCCGCCAATATTCCATTCCGTGGTTTAATGTCGACGTCAACAAGCTGTACATCGCGCACGGGGTTATGATCGGCGCAGGGCTTGTAGCGCTCGTTCAGGTTACGATGCTCATCTTCAGTGGACGCAAAAAAAATGCGGGCAAGGCGGAGATCGCCTCCGACGAAAAGCTGACCCGGCCGATCAACGAGGCAAAACGGACGCTCGGCTTCGGCTTTGTCGCCTACCTGATCATCGCGCTGCTGATCGCCCTGCTTGGCGGCATCATTTCGCATATGTCGTTCGGCATGCTGATCGGGTTCATGCTGTTCGCCGCCTTCGCCGCCTTCGTCCACGAGCTGATCGTCGGGATCGCGGCGATGCACTCCGGCTGGTTTCCGGCCTTTGCGGTCGCGTTTATTACGCTGCTATTCGGCATTCTGATCGGTTTTCCACCGGTAGCGCTCGCTCTGCTTGCCGGATTCAGCGCAGCAACCGGTCCCGCATTCGCGGATATGGGCTACGATTTGAAGACGGGCTACATTTTGCGCGGCAACGGCGAGAACAAGGAGCTGGAGCTGCAAGGCAGAAAGCAGCAGTACGTCACGGGGATGATCGCGTTTGGCGTCGCCCTGCTGGTCGTCGTTTTTTCATACAACGGCTATTTCGCACAAAACCTCGTTCCGCCGATCGATAAAGTATACGTTTCTACGATTCAGGCCGGCGCTTCTCCGGATATTATGCTGGAGCTGCTGCTTTGGGCGATTCCGGGGGCGATCCTGCAATTTATCGGGGGGCCGAGCCGCCAGATCGGAGTTTTGTTCGCTACCGGTTTGCTCATCTTGACGCCGAACGCTTGCTGGGCCGTTCTCTCCGGTATCGCCATCCGTCTGATCGTGATGAAGCTGTGGAAGAAAGAAGCGGAGACGCCGATGACGATTATGGCGGCGGGGTTCATTGCCGGGGATGCGCTGTACAGCTTCTTCAACTCGATATTCAAGTTCAGAAAGTGAGGCAGGCGTTCATGGCTATACTAAAGTTGGACGAGCAAATGGTGGAATACGCCGTCTACGGCGGTGCCGTCTTAGGCGGCGGCGGTGGCGGCTGGATCGAGGAAGGGCTGAAGATCGGCCGGCTCGCGCTGGAGATCGGGCAGCCGAAGCTGTTAACCGTCGACGAGTTTGCGGACGACGATCTGCTCGTAACCGTATCGATGGTCGGAGCGCCGGCGGCCAAGGAGCAGTTCGTGCTGCCGATTCATTACGCTAAAGCGCTGGAGCTTTTGATGCAAAAACTCGGCAGGCCGGTCAAGGGGCTCAACACGAACGAGAACGGTGCGGGAACGACCGTAAACGGCTGGTTCCAATCGGCCGTAACGGGCATTCCTCTCATCGATCTGGCGTGCAACGGGCGGGCGCATCCTACGGGGGCTATGGGCTCCCTAAACTTGACCGAGCTGGACGGTTACGTGTCCCATCAAGCCGCTGCCGGCGGAAAGGACGAGCGCTACATGGAGCTGAGCGTATCCGGCACGCTGGAAAAGGCGGCAGGGATGATCCGCAAAGCTTCCGTCGAGGCAGGCGGGCTCGTGGCCGTAGCCAGAAATCCGGTAACGGTCTCCTATGCGAAGCAGCACGGCGCGGCAGGCGCCATATCCCAGGCGATCGAAACCGGGCGGGCCCTGCTGGCCCATCAAGGCGAAGCGGCGATCGATTCGGTCGTTTCGAAACTCGGGGGCAAGTGGGTGACATCCGGTACGGTAACCGACTTCCAGCTTGAAACGAAGGGCGGCTTCGACGTCGGCACGGTGCGGATCGACGACGCGTACGAGATGACGTTCTGGAACGAATATATGACGCTCGAAAAAGACGGCGAACGGTTCGCCACATTTCCCGACCTGATCATGACGCTGGATGCGAAGACGGCCAAGCCGATCGTGACTGCAGCCGTCGAGAAAGGCCAGCGGCTGGCCGTCATAACCGTGCCGAAGGAGAAGCTGCTTTTGTCCAGCACGATGAGCAACGAGAGGTTGCTGAAGCCGGTCGAGGACATTATCCAGAAGTCGATTATTCCTTTCGCCATTCCGGCGAAGCGGTCTTAATGAAATACGTTAGTACAACTAGAGAAGACAGGAGTGGACCATCATGGCACTGAAACAAACGCTAGTCGCTTTGGACGCGATGGACGACGGATTCGTAAACGGGGAAAAAGTTAAGGCTCTGTTCGCTGCCTATCCCGGCGTGAGCATAACCGTATCGAAAGTAACCGGCCAGAAAGGCAGCACGGACTTTATTAAAATCGTTATTCCCGGCACAAACGGAAAACTGAAAGGCGGAGACGCCCCGACACTCGGCATTATCGGCCGCCTCGGCGGCATCGGCGCACGGCCTAGCCGGATCGGACTCGTCTCGGATGCGGACGGAGCGGTAGCGGCTGTCGCCTCCGCGCTCAAGCTGGCGGATATGCAGACGAAGGGGGATGCGCTGAAGGGCGACGTTATCGTTAGCACTCACATTTGTCCGGACGCCCCGACCCGTCCGCACGAGCCGGTCGACTTTATGGATTCGCCGGTCGACATTTTGACGATGAACCAGCACGAGGTAACGCCGGATATGGATGCGATCCTCTCGATCGACACGACGAAAGGAAACCGCGTCATCAACCATAAGGGGATCGCGATATCGCCGACCGTGAAGGAAGGCTATATTCTTCGCATCAGCGAAGATTTGGTGCGGATTATGGAGATGGCGACAGGACAATTTGCCGTCACGTTCCCGATCACGATGCAGGATATCACCCCTTACGGCAACGATCTGTATCATATCAATTCCATTTTGCAGCCGAGCGTCGCCACCGATGTTCCGGTTGTCGGCGTCGCCGTGACGGCTCAGTCGATCGTACCCGGCTGCGGAACAGGCGCGAGCCATGAAGTCGACATTGCGACAGCCGTCCGTTTTTCCATAGAGGTGGCGAAGGAGTTTACGAACGGAACGTGCCAGTTTTATGATCAAGCGGAGTTCTCCCGCATGACGAAGCTGTACGGCTCGATGAAAATATTGCAAACCGGCGGCGAAAACACCGTTCGCGGGTAAGACTGGCCGGAACATTTACTTTTCTCGAATGGGGGAGACGGTAGTGTCCATGAAACGATTAGGCATGATTACGATCGGACAGGCGCCTCGGAGCGACGTGGCTCCTATCGTTAGCAAATATATCGAGGACCGCGCCGAGCTTGTGCAGGCCGGAGCCCTTGACGGGTTATCCAAGGCTTACATCGAAGGGCAGTTGTATCCGGGAGAAGGCGACTACGTGCTCACCTCACGGCTGACAACCGGCGAATCGGTCGTGATGGCCCGGCACAAAATGCAGCCGCTGCTGCAAAGCAAAATCGACCATCTCGAGGAGCAGGGCATCGAGCAAATTTTGCTGCTTTGCACGGGCGTGTTCCCCGGGCTTGTTACCCGCACCGCTTATTTGATCGAGCCGGATCATATTATTCCTCCTGCGATCAAGGCGATGGTCGGCGGGCGGCGGCTCGGGGTGCTCGTTCCGTTGGCCGAGCAGACCGAAACGCTCAGAGCCAAATACGAGCCTCATGGGCTCGATCCTGTATTTGCCGTCGCTTCGCCGTATAATAAGAGTGAGTCCGAGTATCGGCAGGCGGCCGAGGAGCTGAAGAGGCAGGCCGATCTCGTGCTGATGGACTGCATGGGCTACACGGAGGAAGCGAGAAGTTGGATGGCGGAGGCGACGGGTTTGCCTGTCGTGTTGTCCAACTCGCTGATGGCGAAGCTTGTGTCGGAAATGATTTAAGGAGCTGTGCTAAAGCTCCTAACCGAAGAGGTGTGACGAAGGTGAATTCGCAAATTACCGAGGTCAGCAAAAATGTGCTGCTGAATTGCCTGGCCCTGAAAGCAAACGAATCGTTTCTCGTCGTGACCGACGAGGCCAAAAAGCATATCGCCGAAGCGGTTTGCGAGGCGGGCAAACAGCTTGGCGCGGAGGCGATGCTGGCGGTCATGAAGGAGCGCTCCAAATCCGGCGAGGAGCCGCCGGCCGCCATCGCTGCGGCCATGGAGAAGGCGGATGTCGTGCTCTGCATTACCCGCCATTCGCTTACGCATACGCAGGCGCGCAAAAACGCCGCAAAAGCGGAAGCGCGTCTGGCGACGATGCCTGGCATTACCGAGGACATGTTCCTGGAAGGAGCTATCGCCGCCGACTATGCCGAGGTGCGGGAGCTGACCGGACAGGTGACGGAACTGCTTACGAAAGGCAGCTCCGTACGGATCGAGAAAGACGACTATGCGTTATCGTTCTCTATCGCTCAGCGGGACGGCGTGCCGAGTACGGGCGTTTATGTCAATCCCGGCGAATCCGGGAATTTGCCGTCCGGCGAAGCGTACATTGCTCCGGTCGAAGGAAGCGCAGAAGGGCAAATTCAGATCGACGGATCGATTGCCGGCATCGGTACCTTAAGCTCGCCGGTGCTGCTTACGATCAAGCAAGGGCGAATCGTTCAGGCCGAGGGCGGGGAGGCGGCTGAACGGCTGCTCAGCGTTCTCGGCGACGGCGACGGCCGGTTGCTCGGCGAATTCGGCATCGGCACGAACAAAAAGGCGCGGATTACCGGCGTCGTGCTGGAGGACGAGAAGGTGTACGGAACGATTCACGTCGCCTTCGGCAGCAACAATACGTTCGGCGGCACGGTATCGGCCGGGGTCCATATCGACTGCGTCGTATCGAAGCCGGACGTTTATATCGACGATGTCCCGATTATGAAGCTGGGAGAACTCGTCGAAGCTGGCCGTTAGCTTAGGCTGGACGGGCATCCTGCTTGGGCGTGCTGCCGCAGGGAGATTGTATGTCAAAGGACCGTCGGGGTGATTATCCCTGACGGTTTTTTCTTGTCCATTCAGGATCGGAGCAGACGAGTGGCAGGGAAGCGGAAGCGAAAGTTCCGCTATTGCTGGCGGAGTGCTGCTGACTGAACGATAACGGAAGAAAAAGTTCCGTTAAAGCCGCCAATAGCTCGAGTGGAGCTGGGCAAATAGAGCAATAAAGGAAGTACGGCTTCCGCTATGTTGCCTAGAAGGCTCGCGAAGCGGCGATAACGGAACTGGCGGTTCCCGCTGGGACAGCGGTAACGGAAGTGAAAGTTCCGCTATTGCTGGCGGGGCGGGGCTGACCGGGTGAAGAGGAAGTGAAACCAAAATAACTCCCGCTGGTTTTGCGGGGTTGGGTCGCGGTCGCTCCTCCTTGAACTACGTCGACAGACGTTTTTCCTGCAACGACTCCTAATCACGCAAAGTATTTGTTACTCTATTACAAACCAAGCCCAAAAGGAGGCGATGGACGTGAAAACGATTTTTGCCACGGATTTGCACGGCGATTTGAAGCAGTACGGGGAGTTGGCCCGATTGATTCGCCGGCACGACATCGAACTGCTGCTTCTTGGCGGAGATTTGGCGGCTTTTAGCCGGGAGGCGCAGGAGCAGATCCGCTTTGCCGAGAACGCGTTCGCCGATTTTGTGCGCTCGATTTCCATCCCCGTTATGCTGATTCCCGGAAATATCGAATGGACCGCAACCGCACGGTATTATGAGGAGCTGGCACGAAGTTTGCCTATATCTATTTTGTCCTTAACTCCGTTAACGTTTCGGCAGTTCCCGATTAGCGGGTACCCGTTTTGCAACCCGACTCCGTTTCGGCGCAAAGACTTTGAGCGGAGAGACCGGGCAAGCGATTCGTACGAACATGCGGCGTCCGTGCTGCTATCGGACGAATCCGGCATACTTGCGGAGCAGGACCGGGCGTATTTGAACCGGCTTCCAAGCATCGAGGACGATCTGGCAAGTCTTACGGCAGGCGGCATATGGGTAATGCATGCGCCTCCATACGGAACGAAGCTGGATATGCTGGATAGCGGCGGACACGCGGGCAGCCGGGCGATCCGGCGGTGCATCGAGGAGCTTCAACCGATGCTGACGCTGCATGGGCATATCCACGAATCGCCTTATAAGACAGGGGAATGGGCAGATCGGATCGGCGATACGATCTGCATCAACCCGGGAAGAGGCGAGAGCTTGCACGCCGTCTTATTGACGTTTCAAAACGAACGGTTGGAGTCGGCGGAGCATATTGTATTTGGGAAGGCGATTTTTGCATAGGCGGCTCGGCATTTCACGTTTTTGTGGATCGTTTCTCACTTCTTGACTGCACTACTGAATATTACCGTCTATGAAATCGCATATAACTCTCATATCTAATATTTTAAACTATTAATAATAGTGGTACACTAGAGTGAGGTTATAATGATTATAGAAAAGGTGTGTGACCGGGTCGCACCCTTGCTTGGTTATGGGGTTCGAGCAGGTTCTGCTCTCTTTTCTTCCAATATCAGCGTGTAAGGACGGTTAAAATGAGTGACAGCCAAATGAAAACAGACGTGATTTTAATAGGTGCCGGAGTCATGAGCGCGACTCTGGGGGCGCTGCTGAAGCAGTTGGCGCCGGACTGGAACATCAAGGTGTTCGAGAAGCTGGCGAGCGCGGGAGAGGAAAGCTCCAACGAATGGAATAACGCGGGAACGGGGCATGCCGCTCTGTGCGAGCTAAACTACACGTCCGAGAAACCGGACGGATCGATAGATATTAGCAAAGCTATCAAAGTAAACGAGCAGTTCCAGGTATCCATGCAGTTTTGGTCGTATCTCGTCAACAGCAACCTGATCCGCAATCCGCAAAACTTTATTATGCCGATTCCCCACATGAGTATGGTGCAAGGGGCGCAAAACGTAGCGTATCTCAAAAAACGTTTTGAAGCGATGACCGCCAATCCGCTGTTTCAAGGTATGGAATTTTCCGATAATCCGCAAACTTTAAAAAAGTGGATTCCGCTCATTATGAACGATCGTCCCTCGAACGAGCCCATCGCGGCCACGAGAATCGAATCCGGCACGGATGTTAACTTTGGCGCTTTAACGCGAATGCTGTTTGACTATTTAAAGGGGAAAAGCGTCGACATCCGCTACAAGCACAGCGTCGACCATATTAAGCGTACGGACGGCGGCTTGTGGGAGCTGAAGGTGCGCAATGTCGACAACGGCGCAGTCGAGCGCCATACCGCCAAATTCGTCTTCATCGGCGGCGGCGGCGGAAGCTTGCCGCTATTGCAAAAATGCGGCATTCCGGAAAGCAAGCATATCGGCGGGTTCCCGATCAGCGGCCTGTTTATGGTGTGTAACAATCCGGAGGTGGTCGCCCAGCACCACGCCAAAGTGTACGGCAAGGCGAAGGTTGGCGCGCCTCCGATGTCCGTTCCGCATCTGGATACCCGGTTTATCGACAATAAGAAGTCGCTGCTGTTCGGACCGTTCGCCGGCTTCTCGCCGAAGTTCCTGAAAACGGGCTCGATGTTCGATCTGATCGGTTCGGTTAAGCCGAACAATGTACTGACGATGCTGGCAGCAGGGGCTAAAAACTTGTCGCTGACCAAATACTTAATCCAGCAGGTCATGCTGTCCAAGGAACAACGGATGGAAGAGCTGCGCGAATTCATTCCGAACGCGAAAAGCGAGGATTGGGAATTACTCGTAGCCGGCCAGCGCGTGCAGGTGATCAAGGATACGGATGCGGGCAAAGGGACGCTGCAATTCGGTACGGAAGTCGTAAGCGCCGCCGACGGCTCGGTTGCCGCCTTGCTTGGCGCTTCGCCGGGCGCTTCCACTGCCGTTTCTGTCATGCTGGAGGTCATCGAGAAGTGCTTCCCGCAGCATCGGAAAGCATGGGAACCGAAACTCAAAGCGATGATTCCCTCTTACGGCGTTTCCCTGCTAAAAAAACCGGAGCTGATCCGCGAAATTCATACGTCCACGGCGCGTACGCTCGGTCTGAACAGCGAACTGCAGCCTGCCAAGTAGACGGAGCATCAACAGCGACGAAGCGGCCTTCGTCCCGGATTCAACGGGGCCAGAGGCCGCTTAGCTGTGCTTGTATACGCGCTTTCGTAACCGTCCCATACGGAAAGGAAGGCCAGCGAATGAAAAAGATATTGCTGAAATATTTAACGAAGTATACGACGTTGGATCCGAAGGAACAGCAGGCGATCCTCGATGAGCTGCAAGTTCGTTCTTATCCGAAAGCAGCGGTGCTCCTCAGACAAGGCGACGTGCCCGATAAGTGTTATTTTGTCCTGAGGGGATGCGTCAGGCAGTACTCCGTAGACAGCATGGGTAAAGAAACGACTTCGCGCTTCTATACGGAAGAGCAGGCCGCAACGGTTTTCCATAGCGGCAGTTCCAATGCGGCTTCGCCATATTCGCTCGTATGTCTGGAAGATTGTAATCTAGTTGTCGGCGAGCTGGCGGCCGAAAACGGGATGCTTCGGAAATATTCGCAACTCGAAACGTTAATACGCAAAATGGTCGAGCAAAGCATGGGCGAGGCGCAGGAGGAGTGGTCCTCTTTTATCGCCTCGACGCCCGAAGAGCGCTACAAGGCTGTGCTGCGAAACCGGCCGGAGCTGATCGATCGCGTCCCGCAGCATCAGCTCGCCAGCTACCTCGGCATGACGCCCGAATCACTGAGCCGCATCAAGAAGCGGGTCGGCGGGGCGTTTGCCTCCCCGGAACAGCAGCCATAACCCGAAGCCGAGTTCTCCGGCTATCATCGGCGCCATAAAAATTAGATTGAGGACGTTTATGGCTTCTTTATATTGCGGAAAAAACGCTTTGCCCGTATGAACGATCATATAACCGGCTGCGGCAAGCAGCAGGAGGATGCCGAGGAGACGAGGGATGCGGTCCGAGCGCATAGCCAGCCAGCCGATCACCAAGAGATGCGCGCCGAACAGAATCAGCCCGATCGACCAAACGGATTCGAAGGCGTCGGCGAACATCAGGACAAGCGGCTGAACATACTCGGTCGGAACGGCTGTCAAAGTGCTGGCACGGCTCGACAGAAGCAGCGCGAGGACTAACGGAAGCAGGGCGACCGCCAGTATCGCCGTATAGATTAGGCGGAGCAGGAAGCCGAGCAGCGAAAGCTCGCGATGGATGGGCTCCAGAAATAAGTAAAATGCCCAGGCGACCATCACATCGGCTGCAAGGATGAGTACCCAGCCGAAAATTTCGGCTTTGAAGAGAGCGGCGGAAGACGCGATATTGTGGAAGGTCGCGGCGGCGTCTCCTTGCACCACAAGCTTCCCGTGCGCATATCCGTAGGCGAAAAACGAGACGAGCGTCATAATGATCAGGCCAATGCCGGCGATCCGAGCGGCGTAACGCCGCTTTAGCAAAAGTTTTTCCGCTGTCTTTTTCATTAACGTAACCCCCGGTATTTGAGTTGAAATGCGTCGATAGTTGTTTCACGTATTATAATAAGAGGGGAAGAACCAAACGGCATTGACTTAAATCAAGACCAGGACGATCGGCGAGAAGGAGGGGCATGCGGTTGAACCTTCAAGTGACCACTTTTCATCTGGCTTCGATGTACGAACACCCGAGCATTCGGCAGCTTGCCGCCGATCGGGCGAATAGCCGGCGCTCATATGCGCTGCCGATTCCTTTCGGCTCGGCTACGGCAACGAGGACCCATCTGCGCAGCGGCTTGGAGATCGGCGAATATGAAGGCGTTCTGATGAAGCCGCTGTCGCTTCGCTTTGAAACGAAGTATCCGCATCTGGAAATTTCCTACACGACATCCGGTTATGGAAACTGGTCGGGTGAAGGCAGAGCGCGCGGCTGCGAGATGGCTCCAGGCATCTCGACGCTCGTATACATGGAGGGCAGCCCGGTGCACGCCGAGCTGAGTCCGGACGATCGCCTGTCTCATATGGAGATCCGCATCGATCTGCGCTGCTTCGAACAATTGGGAGCGGAAGTGCGGAGGCTCGCATCAGGCGGATTTTACAGCAGGCAAGTGGCCGGTCATCCGCAAGTCGCCAAGCTGTTCGAGCAGCTCAGAGACTGCCCATACGACGGTTTGCTGCGGCAGCTGTATATGGAGGGCAAATGCTACGAGCTGCTCGCCTGCCATCTCGGTCAGGCGGATGCGGCCCATTCGTCGGACCGGGCTCGCTCCAAGCTGTCCGCGCACGACATCCGCTGCTTGCACCAGGCTCGCGATCTGCTGTCGGCCCGCTGGCGGACCCCGCCCGGACTGCTCGAATTGGCGCGGCTCGCCGGCATTAACGATTTCAAGCTGAAGCTCGGCTTCAAGGAGCTGTTCGGCACAACGGTATTCGGCTATATCCGGCATTTGCGGATGAACGAGGCGCGCCGTTTGCTGGAGGGCGGCGAAGCGAATGTGAGCCAGGCGGCAAGCAGTGTCGGCTACGTGAATCTCAGCCATTTCTCGGCCGCTTACCGCAAGACGTTCGGCTATAACCCAAGCGAATGTTTGCAGCTCAATAGAGACCGGCAGACTGGCATCAGCGAACTTCCATAAATCCGTCCGGCGGTCATAAAGCTCCGTAAAGGGGCGGCGAAACCGTTTTTCCATCCGTACAATGAATGTATACAGCGGCACAAGCGGCGCTATCCGTTCACAAAATGAGAATGATAATCATCATCGATAGTGTGAGGGGAGGGAGAAACGGAGTTTTTCCAGTATCCGATCAAACGCCGCTTGAGCCGGGATACCGGAGGGGAAACGGATGGGAACTATTCGGTTTGGCATGTTTTTCAGTGTATTCGTGGCTATGGTCGGGCTGATGATTATCGCCCCGGTTATGCCGCCGCTCGTAAGGGAGCTAGGCCTCGGCGAGATGCATTCGGGCCTCATCATATCACTCGGCTCTGTGGCTATGGCCGTTATGTCGCCGTTTTGGGGACGATGGAGCGACAAGTTTGGCAGAAGGCCGGTGATTCTCGCGGGTTTTGCGGGGATGTTCGTTTGTTACGCGCTTTTTACCGCCGTTATGTATGCAGGGCTGCATGGCTTATGGAGCGGCAGTCTGCTCATCACAGCGCTAGTTGCGACACGAGCTCTGATCGGTGCCTTTATTCCGGCTGTCCCTTCGTCCGCACAGGCGTATATGGCCGATGTGACGGATGCGCAGGGCCGGTCTGCCGGCATGGCGCTGATCGGGGCGGCTAACGGTCTCGGGCTTGTGCTCGGGCCGGCGATCGCCGGAGGTTTTATTCTGATCGGGCTCATCTGGCCGCTCTACATCGGGGCGCTGCTGCCCGTCGTCGCTTTCGCGGTCGTCCTGCTCGTCGTGCCGAAACGCAAAGCCGTCGTTCATGCCCGTCCGCCGCGGATCGATCCCCTTCAGCGGGGGTTACGGCTTTATCTGCTGTCCGGGCTGACCGTGATGCTGTGCATCGTATCGCTCCAGGTCGTCGGCGGCTTTTACTTCCAGGACCAGCTCGGGCTGACGACCAAGGAAACCGCCCGTTTCGTCTCGTTCGGGCTGATGATAAGCGGCTTCTCGATGATCGGAACGCAGGGTCTGCTCATGAAGCGGTCGAAGCTCGCCCCCCGGCGGCAGCTGCTGTGGGGAGCGCTGCTGCTTATCGGCAGCCTGGCGATTATGCTCCTGTTTGCGCAGCTTTACGTGTATTATGCGGCGTACTTGTTATTCGGCATGGGTGCCGGCCTGATGATGCCGGGCTTCATGACCGGAGCGTCGCTGGCCGTCTCGTCCGACCAGCAAGGAGGCATCGCCGGACTTGTCGGCACGGTGCAAGGGATCGCGGCCGTTGTCGCTCCGCTGCTGAGCACCGGCTTGTACCGTGTTGACAAGCATTTGCCGTATGGCCTTGTCGCCGTGCTGCTGCTTGTTCTGGCAGCATCGCTGCTGCTAGCTCAGCGGTCGAAGGCGAACGCCATGGAGAGAAGTTTGGGGCATTAAGCCAGGTATCCAAAATGGTATTCGGCGCGTCTCCCTCCCTTATGTGCTGAGAGGGCATCCCTGTGGAGTTGGCAAAGCCAAGCGCATCCGTCATAAAGCTCCTCAAGCCGTCATGTAAACATGGCCGATTTCCAAACGAAAGGACCTTAAGCTTCCGCTGCAAAGCGGGACTGAGGTCCTTTTTTGAGCACTTAACCAGGTGAAAGATCAGCATCATAAACCGTACCTCCTCTAAATAACCTCAACCGCTACCGCGCTGATTCCACTCTCCCAGCGCATGCCGATCCCCTCCTATGATCACCGTTTCGGAGTTTGAGAGAATTTTGAGAGAAAGCCTTTCTATAATAGATGAGACGTTACAGAAGTTCCGCGGGTGAAAGTCGCGAAGGAGTTGTCACTATGAGTCGAACCGGCAAAACGACCGTGCTCGCGGTCCTGGTGCTGCTACTGTTCACGGGGACTTTTACCGTGACGCAAGCGGATCCGCCGAATACCTACGAGGGGGATAGCTTATACGCTGCGGTAGAGCGGGCGGTCTTCTACGTGCGGGCTTTGCGCGCCGACGGCAGCTTGAAGGATACGGGCACCGGTTTTGTCGTCCGCCCGGACGGCACCGCGTTGACCGCCAGCCATGTGGTGAATGAGGCGGATGCGATCGAATGCGTGCTGAACGACACATCCGCTGTCCCTTGCCGAGTCGAGGTGCAGGACGCTTCGGCGGATACAGCGGTGCTGAAGCTGTTTCCTCCATCGGACGATTCGGGAGCCGGGAAGCCGTTTTCGTATATTCCGCTCCGTACCCGCGCCGTGAAGATCGGGGAGCGCATATATGCCATCGGCTATCCGATGAAAAATACCGCGATCATCACGGAAGGCATCGTGAATTCGCCCCGCGCCGAGATCAACGGCAGGGATCGCATGCTCGTGTCTTCGCAGCTGGCGAGCGGCATGTCCGGCGGACCATTGCTCGATTCGCACGGCTACGCGGCCGGTGTGCTATCTGGCTCTCTGCGCACGATGAACGGCATTCATCTGGCCGTGGACGCACAACAGGCGCTGCAGGTGCTGGAGCAGATACAGGAGAAGTAAGGACGTTTTCCGAAACGCCTTTTTTGGCGAATTAGGTCCCGCAGCAGATGATCATTGTGCGCGCCAAGAGGCCGTGGATTGCGAAAAGCCGCCTAATAACTGCGTCACAACGGAGGCATGAACAGAGAGGAGATCACGTAATGAACAAATCGGGTAAAGGCACGGGGAAACTGGCGAAGCTGCTGGCAGCCGCTCTCCTGCTTGCTCCGATGCTGCCTGTATTATCGCTGAAGGAGGCGCAGGCAGCCGGGGGGTATGAGGACAGGCTCGTGTACGTAGGGGCCAAAATCATGAACAATAGCACCAGCGGCGTATCGTGGGGCGGCGATTCCAATTACGCCTCGGGCCTTGGCAGCTACAACATGTGGCCCGTCTTTTACAATCAGGCCAAAAGCCCTTCCGATTATCCCGGTATATGGGGGAAATCCGGCGACGGCGACTATGAGGAAGGGGAGTACGACGACGACTACGCGAACCCTGCCGGGGTATACACCGTGGACGGGCATTTCTGGGGCGTTATCCAAGTGAAGGACGTCCCCCAGCTTAAAGCTCTCGCCGAAGGCGGAAGCGCCAAATACCGGGTCAAGGCCCATCTGAATTCGACAACGAGCAACGGCGCTTACATATGGGCCTATGCGAGCAAAGATTATGATTACACGGAATTTGATAAGGGAAATACATACAGTGCCAACTACAACAGTGCCACATCGAAATTCGAAGGTTATTCCCTAGCCAGCGACTCGGAGGATAAGACGGTTGATTCCGGCTGGTTGTCCTTTGGCGTCGACGATTACATCGTCATCCAGACGGAGACGCACGACGCAGGAACCCAAGTAGAGGACATCGTGCTCAGCTTCGGCGATTTCGACGCTCCGGTCATCAGGGATTATACGTTCACTTCCGACGGCAAGCTCAGAGTGAACGCGGCCGGTCAAGAGCAGCTGTTTTTGAAAAAGAACGAATCGATTCAGCTGCAGTACAACTTCAGCGAACCGGTACGCGCCTCGAACCAAACGGCGCAAGTATTCGACAAGCATCTGCTCTATACGGTTCCTGACGGCAACGGTTTGGAGACCGATGCCACGACACAGGGTATGAGTCTGCCCGACGGCTTCCTGAGCACAAGCATTCAGGACAACCCGGCTAAATCGAGCACTTATAAATACATCAAGGCTCTTCCTTATGTGTACAAGGCTTCGGACTACCATCACACCGGCAATAATCCGATCGGCAACGGCGGAGAACTGGAGACGAAAGCTCAGAATACGACGCACAGCATGAAGGAGAGGCTTGTGGAGGCCGATTTCCACGACGCGGCGGGCAATCCGCTGACGATCGCGAACTTCGGCAAGGCTAGCGCGGACAGTCTGCCTTATATAAGCAATCGGACCGTCAATCCGTTCGATTATGATCACGGCGGCTACCGGATCATTGTGGACGCCGTTCCCCCCCAGTACACGCTCACCGGCAACGGCATAACGCCGGAAATTTTGACCGGCCTCGTTCTGAACGATGGGGACGAGATCGAATTCACCGTACAGCTTACGGAGGACACGATCGTCAAGGAAGGCTGGTCGGCCGAAGGTCTGTATCTGCTGCTGAGCAACGGCATGAAGGCAAAATACGTCGCCGAACCGAACACAGGGCCGAATACGAAGCTGTGGAAATTCAAAATGGCGATCCCGGCAGGCGAGGCCGTCAATACGCCGCTGTTGAAAGTAATTGCGCTGACTCATGAAGCGAAGGGGACGGATACGGGAGTCATTCAGGATTACTCCGGCAATCTGCTGATGGATGAGGCCAACAAAGACCGGACGGAATCATCGAACCCGTCCCAAGCCGTGCCTTATACGAAAATCGACCGGTCGCAGCTCACCGTCGACAACACGCCGCCCGAGATCGGCTTCCGCTATTCTCCGGCCGGGGTAACCGGCAGCGTATACGCCAAAGCAGGCAAAATCGCGATCGATGCGAACGACCCGGCCATTAACGTTCCCGCTCTCGACCCGGATCAAAGCTCGGCGACGCGGCCAAGCAAGGGCATTTACCGCCCGATCAACATGACCGGGACCACGCCGGGGGACACGCCCGAGGTCGGGCTTGTCTACTACACGTGGAGCCGAAGCCCCCTCGATCCGTTCCTGGGCAAGGAAGGGGATCATTTTGCCGCTATTAAACGCTACTCCTTGACGGCGGAACAGCCCGGGGAGGCGCTTTATCCCGGAAATACGGTATCGCTGATGGTGGCGAACAACAAGACGAATATGATCGAGCCTCCGGCGGGCGCTTTGGAGCCGGAGAACAGCGGAGCTTGGTATCTTCATTCCTGGACGGCCGACATGTCGTGGGACTCGGCTAGGGAGCTTACGCAGTACGGCAAAATGAAGGCGTTCAAGACCGCCAACGCAGCTCTCTGGCAAGGCTGGGTCAGCGAATACAAAGCTGCTAACGGCGGTGCCTCCGATACGGATGCAGAAAAATACGCAGATAACAAAGCGATGACGCAAGTGGGCAACTATGCGGAGTGGCCGCTGGACGATTTCCGAAAGGATGATTCCAACTGGACGTACGCTATGGCGGCCCTGCTGCTGGACAACAAAAAGCCGAGCGTCGGCTTCGGCACGGTCAGCGGCGATCACACGCCGGAGGTCAAGGTGCAGCTAACCGTTGCCGACGAGCATAGCGGTCCCGGAACGGAGCAGTTCCAGTGGGTCAAGCCCGGAGAAGAGCCGCGCGAGATCGAGTGGCAGAACGTGCCGGCCAGCCGGGAAATTACAACGCTGAACCATGTGCAGGAGGACGGAACGTACCAATTGATCGCGAAGGCGGCGGACAAGGCCGGCAACGTGACCGTGGAGCGGATGGGAACTCCCGTAACCGTGGACTCGGCCGTGAGGATCAGCGCTTCCTTCGCTCCGGATACGGATGGCAGCTACATGAGAAGCCCTGATGTGACCTTCACCATTCGCGGAATCCAGGTGGAGAGCGTCAAGTACGCGCTGACCGGTACGGCGGCGGCTCCCGCCGACTATCCGTCCGTCTCCCAATCCGTGTACCAGTTCGTATACGGCACCGTTGGCGGAGCGGTTTACGGCACCGGCGGAGGAATATACAAAATTACCGCCGATCCGAATGTGAACGGGACGTACGCCGTCCACGTGAAAGTCAAAGAAGCCGGTAAGGACATGTATTACACGTATTCGAAGCTGTACCGGACGGATAACGAGGTCCCGGTCGTTTCGTTCAGCAAAACCGGCGTCTCTTATCCGCTTGAGCAGCAAAAAGTCATCGTAACTGTAAACGATCGGTTAAGCGGAGTAATGCTGAGGAAATACCAGTGGCTTCGTTCGGGTGTTCCCGCGCCGGATAAAGACGCTGCAGGCTGGCTGGAGCTTCCGGCGGACGGCGCTGTGACGATCGGTTCCGCAGGCTTGTCTCCGGGGGAAAGCGCGGATTATGTGCTCTACGTACTGGGCGAGGATGCCGTTCTGAACAGCGCCGTTGCCCATACGGATACATTCAAGGTTATGCGCAAGCAGGAAGGCGGGATTCCCGTCGCCGCCGACTCCGATCTGCTATATCTATACGAGGAGGTTGGAAACGGCTATACGGCCGTCGTCCGGCTGAACCTGGAAAGCGTCGTGAAGGAAGGCTACAAATATGCCGTCTCTACGGACGGCGGAAGCAGCTGGAGCAGGTGGCTTCCTTACTCGAACTTTATCGAGGTGAAGGGACTTGCGGGCCGTAGTCCGGATCAAGGTTCCATTCAGGTCCGGTATATGGCGCCGGGCGGCGCGGTTAGCGCGGCGGCAAGGCTGAAGACGGGCTCTGCGTCCCAAGCCGAGCCGGTATACGCGACAGCAGCTCACAGCACTTTGCAGCCTGTCAAATCGGCCGAGTTTGTGCTGGAGCTGAAAGTTCCGGCCGGCATCCGTGCCGTACCGTCCGCAAGCCGCAATCCGGCCGAGCCGACACGGATCAAGGGCAACAAATTCGGTATAGGCCAAAACGGCGTTTACTCCTTCGACTTGACGGATGTGGCGGACAGCTCCAGAACGGATACGCTCTTGGTCGTGGTGGACAACCTGGACGACGTGTCTCCCGAAGGCAGCATCGACTATTCGATGACCGCCAGTACCGCAGGCCATGTGCTCGCGAGGCTGGAGGCTTCCGAGCCCGTAAGAATTATGAACAATGACGGAAGATCGACTTACACCTTTACCGAAAACGGCAGCTTCACGTTCCATGTCGAGGACGAAGCGGGCAACCGCGCTTCCGTGACGGCGGACGTATACAACATCGACAGAACCCCGCCGGAAGCGGCGATCGTACGCGCTTATGCATACGGGGATAACGGCAGCCAGACGTTCAAGACGATTCGCGACGGAGACGGCCGTGTCGTTTGGGCCGAAGGAGTTGTTCTGTATGTGGAGAAGCCGGGCCCTCAGGCCGAGGACTTCCAGATCGTCAGAGGCGCGAACGGAACCGTTCTCCGGTATAACGGGGAAGCGGAATTTACTATAGCCGATACGGCGGGCAATACATCCGTGCTGAGCGATACGATTACGACGATCGTTCCGTACTTGCCCGATCCGGATAGCATCCAGTACGAGTTTGTCGATGAGGACGGGAATTTGCTGCCGAGCGATCGTATCGCCCAGATCGGCGGCGTCAAGGTGGCCCGGGGCAGGATGAAGGTGACGGTATCCGGCCATGTGCAAGCGCCGAACGAAGTATTTCTCGGCACGGTTCCGGCAAGTGACGGAAACGGCGGCTACACGAACCGGATCAGCGGCGGGGACGGCACCTACAGCTATTCCCGAATTTATGCGGCCGACGGCCGGACGACCATGGCCATCAGCGATCTGCTCGGTCACGTGAACAAGGTGCCCGTTACGGTCCAGGGACTAGACAATAAGGTGCCGGTCATCGCGTTGAAAGAGGCGGTGGCGTTCGTCCAGCGGAATCAGCCCGATTTTAACCCGTTAACCGGCTTGGGAGGTTTTACGGTATCCGACGATTGGTCGAAGCCGGAGAACATTTCCGTTCAAGTAAGCGGCCTCGATTTGTCCCGCATCGGCGGACAAACGGCGACGTATACGGCGACGGACGAAGCGGGCAATACGGCGACCGCCGAACAGCGCGTATACGTGCTTCCGGACGACGGTCTCACCATAATCGGCAACGGTATTCTCGTTTCAGCGGCTCAGCCCGAGAAGGTACTGTTCGACACGAATGTAGTGACGTTCCAAATTTCCAAATACAACCTGATGGATGTAGGCGGGGAGTCTCTCGTGAACGAGTGGGGAACGTACGATGTATTTTACCAAAGCGGCATTTACCGGGAAGGCCAGATGAAATATATGGCGCAAGGCTTGTCTCTGGAAGAGCTTCTGAAGATGTCGTATACGGTACAGTTTCCGCAGAAGGGCTGGTATACGCTCGTAGTCCGAACGCAGGAGAGGGAACGGGAGTTTGCTACATTCTTCGTAGGAAACACGAACAAGTAATTCCGAGACAGCTTAAGGAGGCAAGAGGGCGGTATGAAAAGCTTGAAATCAAGGCTCGCGGCATGCGTGGTATATATGCTGCTCCTAACGTTATTCGTCGGTATCGCACCCGTGTCCGCACTGGCCGATCAGGTTCAACATTCAGGCGTGACGGTTATCTCGAACGATTTCATCAAGGTGACCGTCAACAATGCCACGGGGCGTTTCGGTATCCGTACGGTGGAGGGGCAGCCGATCCGCAAGAAAGACCAGAACGTGAACATGTTGTTCGGCGGAGACGATCCGCAGACGTCGTTCACCACCTTCCGGATCGACGGAACGGATTACATTTTCGGCAATCCGTATAAATTTGCCGCAGACTTCTTCTCCGAGGTGACCCTGCCCCGGATAGTGAACAACACAGACGGAACGCGGCAGATCGAAACGGTATGGTCGATCAAGGGCATCGCGATCAAGCAGATTTTGAAGCTGTACACGGACTCGGCGGACAAACAAAATGCCGGCAACGTCAATGTGCGCTACGAGGTCGCGAATACGACCGGAGCCGATGTAGAGGTCGGCAGCAGGGTGCTGCTCGATACGATGGTGGCCGGCAACGATGGTCCGGCCTTCCAGATCGGCACATCGTACAAAACGCCCCTTATGGTCGAGAGGAAGCTGGTGCATAATCCCGAGGACGACCCCGGCATCGCAGAAAGAGAGAGGCCGCTGTACAAGCTGCCTCCTTACTGGGTCATGCGGGACCGGCTCGATCTGACGAACCCGCTCGCCACGAACGTTATCGCTTACGGGCTTAACAACTTTTCCGAGGGTAACATCAACATCGTGGACGAAATGATCGTCGGCCATTGGAACAGACTGGCGAATACGAAATGGGATTACACCGTAGATCCGAATCTGGACTTTACGAGGGATACGAACGACTACGGCACCGCCGATTCCGCGGTCGCCTTCTACTGGAATCCCGACCGCATCCCCACAGGAGCGATGAAAAGCTTCGAGACCGTATACGGTCTCGGCGAAATGATCCAGCCAGACAAGGTGTTCTCGATCCGCTACATGGATACCGTGGAGCAGTTAGCCACGCTGGACGACGGAAGCGCCTATAAGGACGAAGGCATTTTCAACATTATAGCCGAAGTGGAAAATATTCAGTCGTTCCAGATGGAGCATTCGTACGTCGATCTGGAGCTTACGCTTGAGGGCGGTCTGGACTTTTTGCAGCTAGACGAGAAAGGCCAGATCGTCAGGGATGCCAGCGGCAACGCCCTAACGACCCCATACAGGTCAGCCGGTCTCACGTTCCGCAAGGAGGCGACGCCGGAAGAGGCGAACAATGGCATCCAGCCGAAGTACAAGCCGGGCGATACGATTACCGTATCGTTTAAGGTGAAGGCGAAGGGCAGAGCCTGGCCGTCGGTAAAGGAATATTTGCTGACGGCCAAAAGCCCGGAAACAAGCCGGAAGGTAGAATCGGTTCAGGACGAAGGCATTAAAGCGGAGTATACGTCCTCGAAGGGCGGCTTCATTTTCCTTCCCCCGGTTGGAACGGCGAGCCCCACTTACGTGTATGCGATGTCGCCGGAAGAGGCTTACAGCAAGGACGAGAAATATATCACCCTGAATATGTCGAATATCGAAGCGTATAACGTAGGGAGCGAGCAGGTGGCTCCGAACTTCGATCTGTTCTTTAAGGAAACGATCACCGGCAAACGGTACAAGGTGCCGGTCAAGGATTCGGTGCTCATCCAGCCGACGGACGAAGGACTTACGGGAGATATGCGGATTACGTACCGCGGCGGCGATCTAGTGGACGAATACGGGAAGGTGCAAACGGCCGGCCTCGGTCCGGAGCTGCCGCTCGGACAATATCGGGCGGAGATCCGTTATAAAGGCGGAAACGACGAGGAAATGTCGGCGATGTATAGCGTCGTGACGCCGCAGACGTTTCTAGTCACCGATAACGAAAAGGCGCGAATTCGCGAAGCAAAAATTTTGACCGTTACGAAAACGACGTTGGACTTAAGGGTTAACGCCGTAAAGGATCTGGTCAATCCGGCCGCCAAGCTGGCCGAGGTGAACCGGGCGTATCCGGGCTACCGGGTGCCGGATGTCGGCAAGCTTGCGGCGGACGTCACGCAATTCGCGACGTTCAAAACGGCGCTGGTGGCGGCAAGCAAAGGAATTGATCCGACCTTCGACGAGAAGGGGCTGCTCGACTTCGAGCATGTGTCCGCCTACCGGATCGAAACGTTCCAGAGCGAAGAGGAACTGAAACGCAGCAAGAGCGGCGGCGACGAGATGCTGGTCGAGATCAGAGGCATGATCAAGCAGATCGGAAGCGGCGACAAGGCGGAATATGTGGTCGACACGAAGACGGAGCCGGCCATTATTAACAAAACCGTTGCTTACAAGGGCAAGGACATCGTTTTCGTCAAAGGTCAGCTTGAAGCGCTGGGCATGAGCACAAGCCTGCCGTTTCTGAGCACGTTGTTCGTCAAGGGCGACGGCGATCTGACAATCTACAACAGCGGCTTCCTGTTTTACCGCGGCGAGTGGACGCTGGACTTCTTCAACAGCTTCAACAAAACGTTCAGGCTGAGCGAAGAGGAGCAGGCGGCGAAGGATGAAGCGGCTCGACAAAAAATAGCCGAGGAGAAAGCGAAGAAGGCCAAGGAAAATCCCGAGGACAGCACCTTGAACGGCGCGCTGAAATGGGCGGCCGGGGCGGCCAGGGAGCGGATGAATCCGCTGCGCCAAGTGGTGCTGGACAAGGTGTACTTTAACAAATACAGCATGTACGCCACGCCGGGATTTTCGATTAGCGGACTATCTCTGGCTCTCAGCGACTTCCTGCTGCGCGAGGACGGGGTATCGTTTGCCGGCACCTTGAACCTGAAGGTGGTGGAGCCGGAAATCAAGGACGTGTTGTTTAACGACAAAGGCTTTGTCGGCGTCGATGCGGCCCTGAAGTTTAATCTGGACAAGGATATGGGCCTGCTGGGGTCCCAGAACAAGAAAACAGGAGAGAAAGACGCTAACGGGAAAGACAAGGTCATCAAGGGCGAAGGCACTACCGGGGACGTGTCCGGGGAAGTGAACGTAACCCACTATGTGCAGAAGATGCCGGGCATTTCGAACAAATACGGGATGAAATTTCAGGCGGAGCTGAAAAATATCGCGACCATAAGCGCCGAGCTCGGCTTCAAGCAGGTGGCCGACGGCCGGGTGTTGCCCGATGTGATCGCTTTTGGCGCCGAGGATATGGACCCGGGGATTCTCATTACTGGAGCTACGTATTTGACGGGCGTGAGAGGGGCGATCCGCGAGCTGGCGGACACGATCGCCGGCGGCGACGGCGCCGTGCCTTTGACCGTGGGAGCCGGAGTAGATATCAAGTTCGGCATTCCGCCGGCCACCTTCTACGGCTCCATCGATTTGCTGCTGAAGATGTCGGGCATCCGGCTCGAAGGCAAGCTGGATTATTCGCCGAGCCCGACGTCGGAGCGGGTCGAGATGCTGACGATGGCGCTGATCGAAGCGCAGTGGTTCACGCCCTGGTTCGTCAGAGCCGAGGCCGAGCTGGACGTATTCGGCTGGGATGTGATCATCGGCAATGCGAGAATTTTCGTTGGTCAAAATTTGGAGAAAAACCGGATCGACTTCGAAGGCTTTGTCGGAGCGAAGGTGCAGATCCCTTCCGACATCCCGATCATCGGGGGCATTCCGATCGGCAGTGTGTTCATGGGACTGAACAACGACAAAATATGGGGCGGCGTCGGAATCGGCATCGGTTTCCTCGTGATCGAGGTCGGCATCACCTATTACTGGAGCGGCGATCTGGAATTCGGCACCTCGGGAGAAGGGCTGCCGGAAGGGCTTGCCTACATGCAATTGCAAAACGGCGAGAGCAGGCCGAAACTGGTCGTCGTTGGAGAGGGCATAGAGCCGGTGGCGACTTCGTGGACGGCGGCCGAAGCCGGGCTGCACGAGATTCAGTACCGGAGCGCAGGAAACGGCGTCACGCTGCTGGATAACGGCTCGATGGACGTTGGCATCGGCGGTATTACGGTATCGAACGACGGCAAGCGCCACGTGCTTCCGATGGGCAGCGTAACCGGGAACGGCCTGCTTGAGGTGGAATATTACGCGAACCAGCCTCCCGCGCTGATTATGCAGGATAACGCCCGCGGTACCCAGTATCCGATCGTCTTCTACGAGGCGGGCGCTGCCGTGACGCAGGGAACCGTAGCGGAGAAAGGGCATTTGCCGGCTTATACGCAGCTGATCAAGGGCGATCCGTCGCAAGGCACGATCGACCGGAGAAAAGCGTATGTGGCGATTCCGAAGGAAGTCATCCAGGGCGGAAGCTGGACGCTGTACGCCGACCAGTCCGTGCAATCGAAGCTGCTGAACATCCCGCTTCCTCCGAAGCTGGATGAGGTCAAGCTGACTCCGGACAGCAGCGATTCCAAGCTGTTCCAGGCTTCCTGGAAGGCGAGCAACGCAGGCAGCGGAGATACGATCAGTCTTTATTTGACCAAGGATGCCGTCACCGGTGCATCGGAAACAGCCAAGGGGGGCGGCGGCAAAAGCGTCGAAGTGCCTGCTGTCGGAGACCCGGGTATTCTGATTGCCAAAGATTTGCAAGTCGGCGGCGCCGGAAGAGGCAGCACGACCATCGATGTGAGCAGGGTGCCGCTGCTTGGCGGAATCGAAGATATACGGGGACTGCTCGAGCAGGGAGATTACTACTTGCGAGCGGAGCTGCACTCCGTTGCAAGCTTCTCGACGCGAACGTCGGCTGAGAAATTCCGGATCGCCGATCCGCTGGCGCCGGATCCGGTCAGCCAAATGAAGCTTACGCCGGCGGGCAACGGGTATTTCGAGCTTTCGTTTAAACCCGGCGCGGAAAAGCCGGGGCAGGCGGGTTATCCCCGCAGCTATCGTATCGACGCGTTCCGGGAAGGAGCGGGAGGCAAGCTTTCGGCTTATTCTCCTTTCGGCACGATTACGCTCGACGAGGAGGGGCTTCGGGACTATTGGAACCCGTCTTCGGGCGAGTACGAGCATATCCGGCTCGGAGGATGGTCCGCGTTCTCGACCTCGAAGCAGGTGGACCATTCGACGCTTGCGGGAAGCTCCGCGGAAGGTCTCAAGTATACGGGGCTTGAAGTCGGCAACGAATACGTGGTCGGCGTCACGGCGACGGTCCAGCCTCCGAAGAACGTGGACCCTCGCGAGAACTGGCATTCGGCGGTCAGGGCGGATTCCGTCCGGACGCTGCTGCCGGCGCCGCAGAAGCCGAAGCTGATCTCGCAGGCCGGCGTGACGGACGCTTCGGGCAAGTCGATCAAGCTGCTGACGCCTAGTACGACGCAGTCGATCGCGCTCGTATCCGATCAGACGGATGTCGAAGTGGAAGCCATCTACTCGGATAAAACGATCGCGTCCGTCCAGCTTGCCAATCAGGGAGGCGGGAGCTCGGGCACGCTTAACCTGAACAGCTTCCCAACCGACGGGACGTACGGCATCGAGCTGAAGGCAAGAAACAAGCATACGGGCGATTACTCGATCACGATGCTGTATTTGACCGTAGATACGACCGCTCCGGTTCTGTACATCGCTTCGCCGAAAACGGGGGACCGCACCTCGAGGGGCGCGGTTACCGTATCCGGGATGACCTCTAGCGACGCCGGGCTTACGGTGAACGGCACCCGCGTCGAGGTGCAGGCGAACGGCGCTTTCTCCGGGACTGTGCCGGTATCCGGCAGCGAGGCCAGAATGAAGCTGCACTTCGTGGCCGTGGACGGAGCGGGAAATCGCAACGAAGCGGATGTCGATGTGACGAATGACGGCTTCAAGGCGCCGGTCGCGCTCATTTTGAGAACATTGCCCGATATGGGCGTCGGGGAACAGAAACGGGTAGAAGCTTATCTGAAATATGCGAATGGAAAAGATGCTGCCGGCAAAATCAGCTACCTGGAGGTTCCTGTCGCGGGCGAAGATTTGGCAAGGCTGAGCTTCGCGAGCTATATGGGATCGGCCGTTCAGGTGGCGGAAGACGGAACGCTGCAAGCGATCCGGTCCGGCTCCAGCATCGTAAGCGCCAGCTACCAAGTAACCGAGGACGTGTCGTTAAGCTCCATGACCGTCGTCAAGGTACCGAACAAGCTGGAGGTTATATCGGCGACCTCGAGCAAAATCGACAATACGGGCGGCAAAACAAAGATCAGCGTGGCGGGCGCGGGAGCTATGGATGAAGCCGAGCTCGTGTACAGCGTCGGGGCAGCCGCGCCGAAGCTGAACGACGATTTGTCGCTGTGGGCGGCGCTGCCGGCCGACCGGATCATTCCGGCTTCGGACGGGAACTACGTCGTTATCGCCAAACGAAGCTCCGAAGACAAGCGGGCACTCGGTGCAAGTCCGAGGATCGCCGCTCAAGTATGGAAACCTCTCGCCGTAGGCGGGGGAGGCGGCATGGGGGGAATGAACGCCGAGGCATCCGCAAGCATAAACGGCAAAGCGGTTGCCGGACAGCTGCGAGACGGTGTGCTCACGCTCCCCGTATCGGGCAAAGGATTGAGCGGAGAACTGCACGTAGTCTTGAACGATAAGTCCGCTCATACGTTCATTGTTAATCTGGACCAGCATGTGCGCGGCGATCAGGCCATCCGCATCGATACGACGCTCGCCTCCGTCATGCTTAGCGCAGGCTCGCTGCTGCAAGGAACCGACGGCTCGCGAGTGAGAATCGCGAAAAACGGCGAGTTGGACGTACAGGGTCTTCGGACCGTAGCGGACGAGCTCGGCGCCCGGATGCTGGGAGACGGGCTGACGTTCGAGCTGCCGATGAAGGAAGACCGCTATGCGGCAGTCCGCATCCCGGTGGACGGTGTGACGGCAGAGGAGCTTACAGCCGTCATCCTGCAGGATGACGACGGCAGCTGGACGACGGTCCCGTGGAAGCTCGTCGTATCCGGGGACCAGGCTTATGTGGAAGCGAATCTGGCCGGAAGCGGCAAGCTTGCCTTTATCGGCGGCAGCCAGTCTGCATTCTCCGATGTGGCGGACAGCTTCTGGGGCAAAAACGGCATCGATGAAGCGGCGGCCAAGCTCCTTATGGTCGGCCGTGAAGAGGGCAAGTTCGATCCGGACAGCCAAGTGACGCGAGCGGAATTTGCTACCGTGCTGCTCCGCGCGGCAGGGCTGATGAATAAGACCGGTTCGGCGCCGTTCAGCGATGTAGCGAGTGACGACTGGTTCTGGCGGAGTGCGGCTATCGCTTCCGCGAAAGGAATGGTTCAAGGCTTCGAAGACGGCACGTTCCGACCGGATTTGCGGCTTACCCGGCTTCAGGCTATGGTAATGGCCGGAAGATTGTTGAACTATGCGGGCATCGGAGCCGCTCTTGGCAGCGAAGAGGCCGAGAATACGCTGGCTTCGTTTGCCGATCGTGCGGCGTTGCCGGAATGGGGTGTCGCGGATGCGGCGCTCAGCGTCAAGTACGGGGTCATCGAAGGAACGAACGCAGGACTGGATGCCGAAGGCGAGCTCACTAGAGCGCAGGCGGCGGCCATTGCGATCCGGCTGGAGAAGCTTTTGACACCGAAATAAAGCGAGGTTCCATCATCCAGCCCGAAGCCGATCCGGTTTCGGGCTGGTTATGGAATGGAGGATGGAGAATGGAGAATGGAGAAGCAAGGGAGGACATTTCATGAGTAAAGCTTTTTCGAGAAAAAGCTTTAGCCTGGTTCTGCTGATCATACTGCCGCTGCTGCTCATATGGGGCGCGCTGCATGTGCGGGCGGATGCGGGCAATTGGACGGATACGGGTAACTTTGAAGAAGACTGGTATTTGAACTATACGAACTATACTACGTTTACGATCGATTCTCCGAAGAAGCTGGCCGGAATCGCCAAGCTGGTGAATCAGGGAACGACGGATTTCCAGGGGAAAATTTTGGAGGTTAGCGGGCCTCTGAGTATGGCCGGTCATGGCTGGGTTCCGATCGGCACGAAGGACCGGCCGTTCCGGGGCACGCTCATCGCAGGCAGCGGCGGGCCCTACACGATATCCGGGATCGTCGTGACCGGCCCATACACCCATGCGGGCTTCATCGGCAGCATGGAAAATGCAACGGTGGGGGGACTCACCGTGTCCGGCAGTATCACCGTAGCGTCGTCCGGGGAAGCGTATGCGGGAGGTTTGGCCGGGCTCGTCAAGAGCAGTGGCGGCCGCGAAAGCTATATGTACGATGTAGCCTCGAATGTAAGCTTGAATATGACGGTGACCGGCAACACGTACGCGGCTTATGCGGGGGGCATAGCGGGACTGGCCGGCGGGAAAATTTATAATGCCTCGAACGGCGCTAACGTAACCGTGACGGGCGTTACGTATCAGACGAGCGCCGGAGGCATAGCTGGGGGGATAGACGGGAGCCTCGCGCTGAAGTCGGTGTCGAATACGGCAACCGTCAACGCATCCGCAGCCGGAACGGCGTCAGCTGGCGGGATCGTCGGCGAGGTTAACGCCAATCTGCTCATGGCCGAGAGCCATACGGTTATTTCCAACAGCGGCGGCGTAAAAGCCGAAGGAACAGCCGCTTATAGCGGAGGCATCATGGGCCGGGTGGCATCCGCGGCTGCGGTGTCCATCTCCGACCAGACGGTCAACGCGGGCAGCGTGCAGGTGAACGCCGGCCAATCGTCGGAGGCGTATGCGGGCTCGCTGGTCGGCTTGTTCGAGAAGGACTTGACCTTAGGCTTTTCTTATACGAATACCGGTTCCGTCCAGAATCAGGGTAAAGACCGCGTCTATACCGGGGGACTTGCGGGACGAATCAAGGGGAACCTCAGTTTGAACGGCAGCTTCACGAATACGGCGGATATCGGGGCGGCAGCTACGGGGGCGAACGTGTATACCGGCTCCGTGGCGGGATATGCGGATGGGGATATTACCGCCGCTTCCGGTTTCCGGCTTCAGAACGAAGGAAAAGTGACGGTTACCGGCAGCGCATCCCAGGTGTATACGGGCGGCTTCTTCGGTGCGGCCGGCGGACAGGTCGCCTTCCGCAGCACGCTGCCGGGCGCTTATGCCACGAGCGGAGCTATTGCCGTTACCGGGAAGGCGGAGCTGTACACGGGAGGGATCGTTGCCGCGCAGGCGTACACGAAGATGGCGGCTAACGTTTCGAGTGCGGGCGATATTACGGTAACGGGCGACAAGTCACTGTATACCGGCGGGTACATCGGCAAGCTGTCGGCGGCCGGGGCCGGTCTTACGGGCGAGCAGTATGCGAAAACGATTCACGTAAGCGGAGCAGCCGCGCAAAATACGGACTTGGCCTCGGGCATTTTTACCGGCGGTCTAGTCGGATTGTACGGGCAAGGCGGGGTCATAGACGGCACCTCCTTTACCGGGAATCTGGACGTGACGGGCGGGCAGTATACGTATACGGGCGGCATTGTCGGTTATATGGGCGTTGGCACGATTACCGGCGCGAAAGCGGGGAATACGGCTGCAGCCTATGCGACGATCGAGTCGACGGGAGATGCGGGAGGCATCGCCGGCTACGCGGCCGGGAGCATCCAGTCGTCCGTCCCCGAGTATATAAGCGTTCGCGCCCATGGACAGGACGGGCTTGCCGGGAAAGCCGGAGGCATAGCGGGCGAGACGGTCTCGGGCACGGTCATCGGCAGCGGGTCTTCGCCGATCGTGGTGAAGCATGTGAGCGTAGTCTCGACCGGGGACAAGACGAGTCTCGGCGGCGCGGTTGGAGATAACCGCTCGAGCGATGTATTTATCACGATGCCTCTGACGGAAGCGGGCGAGCTGACGCTGCAATCGAGCGGCGACGACTCCGTCGTAGGCGGCGTCTTCGGCCGGAACAGCGCTCCTATTGCGGCTGCGAATGTACCGGACATTCGCCATATCAAGATCGTCTCCACCGGAGCGCGAGCGGAAGCGGGCGGGATCGTAGGGTGGAGTGCCGGGGCGCTTGACGGCCTGACGATTGTGAGCCCCGATGTGTCGGCCCAAGGCGAAGGCAGCGTCGCGGGGCTTCTGGCCGGCCGCAGCAGCGGCGGCATCAGCTTGCCGAAAGTAATCGGCGAGAGCGGCGCGAATGTGAAACTTGCCGTCGGAGGGCAGTCGTCCGTCGCCGGAGGCGTCGTCGGAGTGCTGGAAAACGCGACTCTCACCGGGAACGGTATCGACGCGGCGGTGGCGAATGCGGTTATTACCGCTACCGGAGCCAGCAATATTGCGGGCGGCATCGTTGGCAAGAGCGTTGCCTCCGGCGTGGAGTCCGTCGTCAGCGATAGCCCTGTGATCACCGCGACCGGCACCGGCTCCGCGGCGGGCGGTATCGCCGGGGAAGCGACGGGAGCCGGGCATATTCGGAACAGCGCCGTCCATAAGCCGCAGATTACCGCCAGCGGCGCCGATTCCATAGCGGGCGGCATCGCCGGGTATACGGAACAGGAGATCGTGAACCCTGCCGTAGCCGCTTATGACGGGGATTACGCGATTCTGGTGCTCGGCGGCGGCAATTCCGTTGTCGGGGGGATAGCGGGGAAGGCGACAGGCGCCTCCATCACAGGAAATGGCCAGGCCAGCAATCTGGAGAACGTGCTAATCCATGTTCTTGAGGCTGCGGACGGAGCGACGGCGGGAGGGATCGTCGGCCGGAATGAAACGACGCCGATCCGCAGCTTGGTCGCCGCAAACGTGAAAATGACCGACAATGCTCCAAGGTCCACGGCGGGCGGTCTGGCCGGTTACCACAAAGGCTCCGCAACCGCAGTTTTTGCCGACAACTATATGTCGGACATTCACATCACCGCGAACGCAACATCCGCCCATTCCGTGCTCGGCGGTCTTATCGGACTGAACGACACAAGGGACGGGGCCATAGATGACGGCGATCCGAAAGCGACGGCAAGCCCGCTTGTCCTTAACCGGAGTCTGGGCAGCCTGACCGTTCATTCATCGGAGTCCAAGGTGGGCGGTCTGGTCGGGGAGAATCGTTCCTTGATCGCGAGCACGAGTATTTCCGACGGCTTCCGGGTCGCTTCCTGGGGCAGCCAGAATACGGTAGGCGGCCTGGTCGGCCTGAATACGAAGACGGTATACTATTCATTTTCGAACGCGGGGTTATCTCTGGCGGGCAGCCAAACTGCCGCAGGCGGTCTGGTCGGCGAGAATACCGGGCTCGTCGCCGCCTCCTATATGCATAAGGATATATCGGCCGACATTAGCGGTACCGAGAACGGATATGGATATGTTGGCGGATTGATCGGCAAAAACAGCGGTACCGTCGATCGTTCCTACACGTCCTCCGCCGTTGCCGTCAATGGAGCCTATGCGAACGCAGGCGGTCTGATCGGCTGGCATGTTGGCGGCAGCGTAGATAGCAGCTACGCGGCGAAGCCGGTGGCAGCAAGCGGCGCGAATTCGTTCGCGGGCGGTTTCTTCGGAAGAATAACCGGCGGATCCGTCAAGGATAGCTACTCGGCCGGGCAAATCACCGGAAGCGGCGGCGCATATGCGGGAGCGTTTGCCGGCCGGTACGATACGGCGAACAAAGAGCTGCTGGAAAACAACTATTATTTGAAGGATGAAGCGCTGGGGCTGAACAGCGGCTTGCTGGACTTTGCCGCAGGCAGCTATTACGAGCTGAAGCTGTACCACCGGTTATCCCCGATTTTGTCCGGCAGTTTGGCCGACCGGGAAGCTTTCAAAGTCTTGTCCGGCTGGGATTTCAGCAGCCCGAGCAAACGTTGGACGTATGGTTCGCTGCTTGCGGAGTACCCGTATCCCGAGCTCGTCCTGGAGTCGGGCAGCGGCGGAGGACCGTCCCAGCCCGAGGTGAACGTAAATATTAGCTGGTACACGCAGCATAAGGACGAGCCGAAGTTTTATATCGGCACGGAAGCGGAGCTGGCGGGACTTGCCGCCATCGTAAACGGCAGCGTGACGGGGCTTCCGAGATTCGATTTTGCCGGAAGAGTTGTGGAGCTTACCGCCCCGATCCGGATTCAGTCCGCGCAGTGGACACCGATCGGAAACAGTGAGCTTAATGCCTTCGAGGGAAGCTTTAACGGCAAAAGCTATCTGATCAGCGGTCTGAGAGCCGATAAACCCGATTATGCCGGTTTGTTCGGCGTTACGGGCAGCAAAGCGGTACTCAGTTTTGTCAAGCTGGAGCCGGTTTCGGTAACCGGAGGAGGCCGCGTAGGCGCGCTGGTCGCGTGGAACAAGGGCCAAATCGCGAATGCGGAAATCAACGTCCCGGCCGGCGGTTATGTGGCCGGCGGCATGCATACGGGCGGCATTGCCGGAGAAAGCGCGGGAGACGTGCGGCAATCGTCCGTAACCGTGGGGGCGGCGGGTGAAATTCGCTCCGCTGCTAACGGTGCAGCCGTAGGCGGCGCGGTCGGTTACGCTTCCTCAGGCAGTCTTACCAATGCGACCATCACTTTGAACGGTGGAACGGTTAAAGGTACAGGAACCGGCAGCAGTACGGGAGGAGCCATCGGCAGCTCTGGCGCGAACCATTTGCTGAGCGGTATTCGCCTTGCCGCCCTTAACGAAGCGGGCGCAAATACGGTAAACATTACCGGTAACGGCTTCGTGGGAGGCATTATCGGCACGAAAACGGGCAAGGAAGCCGCTTCATGGGATATCGCCGATATGGCCGTCGAGCAAGCGGTCATTTCCGCCGGCGCAGGCAGCCACGCGGGGGGCATCGTCGGCAAACTTGAGAAAGCGGCAATACGTGGCGGCGTGTTCAAAGGCTCTCTCCTGCTTAGCGCCGATGGCGTGAACGTAGGGGGTATCGTGGGCAGCAGCCTGGATTCGGTTATTTACAAGGCGGTTTCGGTGCCGGACATCGTCTTGTCCGTGTCATCGGGCACAAGCTATGCGGGAGGCATAGCGGGGACTGTCGAGTCGACGGCGGATACGGCTTTCGATTTCGGCAGCGCGCTTCCTCTATACAGGGGGATCTCGCTGTCCAAGACGGAAGGCGGCTCCATCCGGATCGCCGGAACGGGCAATGTCGCGGATATATCGGCCGGGGGCGCCGTGGGGGCGAACAAATCCGCTTCTCTGTACAGCGTTAGCGCTTCTGCGGGAGTGGAAGCAACAGGCGTAAAAACGGCCAATCTCGGAGGGATTGCCGGCTGGAATACGGGAGAAATCGTCGGCGGCGAATCGGCATCCGTCATTACGGCTTCCTCCTCCAGCATGTATAATGCCGGAGGAATCGCGGGTCTCTCGACCGGCGGAAGGATCGTTTATTCGCAGGCGAGTGCAGGCGGCAGCGTCCGGATCGGCAGCGTGGCAGCCAATAGCGGAGTCACGCCGGCTGCTCATGCGGGAGGCGCCGTAGGCAGATCGGCGGATACGGCCATCCGGAATACTTCTTCCGATTCGATCGTAAACGTTACGAGCGATAATCCTTACGCGACGCTGTACACGGGAGGTTTCGCCGGACTGCTGGAAGCCGGAACGTCCGGCAGCGGCTCGGTGGAGCGGGCTTATGCGAAGGGCTCCGTCACCGTAAGCGGGAAGGCGGGCTCGTACGCAGGCGGCTTTGCCGGGGACATCGATCGGCATACGATCTCCGAAGCTTATTCGTCGGCGCCGGTTTCCAATACCGCGTTTGACGCGAGAAGCGGAGGCTTCGCGGGCATGATCGACCAAGGCGCCGTCATTGCGAAGGCTTATGCGGCCCAAAGCAGCGTGGAGGCGATCGGCGCACATGGGGCGACGCGGGCGTATGCGGGAGGATTTGCCGGGTATAACAACGGCAGCCTGACGGAGACCTACGCAGCGGTAGGACGCACCGTCTCGCTGGCAAACGGCTCCAACTCCTATGTCGGCTCGTTTATCGGCTATAATTTCCGGGACGGCAGCGTCAGCGGCTCCTACTACGAAGGAGATACCGGGATCGGGCACGGTACGGCCGCACAAGGCCTCGCCCGGGCCGATCTCACCGCTGCGGACCAGCTGACCGGCTGGGATTTCGATTCCGGCAGCCCGGTTTGGGCTTACTTGGAAGGGAGCGGCGGCGGCAAGCCTGTTCTGCGGAACGTTTCGGGCTGGACGTTTGCTCCGGACTTGTCCTTCCTGATGGAAGGCGCGTCTGCCGGCGACCTCGTCATCTCCAGCGAGCGGCAGCTTGCCGCTGCGGTAGCGCTGCAGAATGACACCGATCTAAGTTTCTATCGCCAGTTCCATAAAAATGTGGTGGTAAAGCCGGCGTTTGCGAAGCTGACGCTGGGACGAGACATGGAGTTGTCAGGCGCCCTGTGGATTCCGTTCGAGGAGTTTGCGATCGTATGGGACGGCGGAGGGAAGAAGGTGGCCGGTCTCCGCTATGCCGGCAAGAGCTTCGATAACTATGGCTTCGTGAGGACGAATCGGGGCACGATTCAAAATACGGTGTTCGCCGACGCTCGCATCGGCGCTGGATCAAACGTTGGGATCGTCGCGGGAACGAACGGGGCGGACGGCGTCATCACCGGCGTCACGGTAAGCGGAAAGGTGACGGGAAGCGGCGATTACATAGGCGGCGTTGCCGGGACAAGCACTGGAGCAATCGGCGCCGTTAAGGCAGGCCAGCTGGATGTAACCGGCCGCCAATATGTCGGCGGCATTGCCGGCATAACGACGGCGGCGATCCGGGACATCACTTTGAACGGAGGTACCCGGATTACGGCGACGGGAAGCTTTGCCGGCGGTGTAGCCGGGTCGGCTAAGGAGCTGGCGAATATCAAGGCGGATGACGTTTCCGTTGTCGCTGCAACCGCTGCCGGCGGCATAACCGGCGAAGCGGCAGCCGTCTCGAACGTGACCGCGGGCAAGCTGACGGTGAAGGGCGAAGGCTCTCTCGGCGGCGTAGCAGGCAGCGTGACGGGGCCGGTAAGCGGCATCCGCGCCGCGGATGTAACGGTTGAGGCTGCAGACGGAACGGCGGCAGGTATCGTGGCCGAAACTGGCTTTATGATCAAGGATGTGGAGCTGAGCGGCGCGGACGTTAAAGGTTCTGCTTATGTCGGCGGAATAGCCGGCAAGACGACGGCGGTGATCCAGGACATCATTTTGAAGGGAAGCACCCGAATTACGGCGACGGGAAGTTTTGCCGGAGGCGCTGCCGGTTCGGCGAAGGAACTGGCGAATATCAAGGCGGACGACATTTCCGTTACCGCTGCAAAGGTTGCCGGGGGCATTACCGGCGAAGCGGCGGCTGTCTCGAACGTAATCGCGGGCAAGCTCGCGGTGAAGGGCGGAAGCTCGCTCGGCGGTATTGCGGGCAGCGTATCGGGTCCTGTCCGTGACATCCGGGCTGAGGGCGTGGCTGTCGAGGCTGTGGCAGGTACGGCGGCGGGCATCGTGCCGGAAACGGGCCATCTTATCGAAAATGTGCAGCTAAGCGGCGTAGCCATTAAGGGCTCCGGTTTTGTCGGCGGTATAGTCGGCAAAACGACGGCGGCAATAGCCCGCGCTTCCGTCGAAGGGGAACTGTCGATTCGGGAAGGCGTTGCGGGTGGAATAGCCGGCAGGAACGAAGGCAGCGTTGAGGATTCCCGTTTCAAGGGACGCGTATCCGGCGGCGGTTATGCCGTAGGAGGCGTAGCCGGCGACAATGTAGGCCGGATTCAGACGTCCTATGCTTCGGGCACAGTCGAGTCCAAGAACGAGGGCGCTTTGAAGATCGGCGGTTTATCCGGCACGAACAGTCCGTCCGCCGTTATCGAAAGAAGCTTTTCGACCGCTGAGCTTCGTGCGGAGGCGGACAGCGTCAGCGCGGGCGGTGTAACGGGAGAGAATGAAGGCACACTGTACGGCGTGCTGAACGCCGGGAATATCCGCATTATGGGACAAAGCCTGACGCGGGCCGGCGGGATAGCCGGTTATGCGGCGGCGGGGCATATCGACAACGCCCTGAGCTATGGACAAGTGGAAGGCACGATTAACGGATTAAAGGTGTATGGAAGAACGTTCTATGGGGCGGTAGCCGGTCAGGCTGCGGAGGCGGCCGTCTTGAAGAATACGATCGGGGACAGTCAGATGCTGGCGGAAAACATCGCTTATAACGACGGCAGCGGCCGTTTTGTCCGATCGGTGGCAGGGAAGGCCGAGACTGTGAAAACGGGCGCTCTTATCCAAAGCAAGCTGTACGAAGGCTTGGACGGAGCGATCTGGAAAGCCTCCGCAGGGTTTTATCCGCATCTCGCCGCATTTGGCGGCGTGGAAGCAGCGAAGCTTGCGGCGGCGGCGGTCGTCCTGCACGAACAGGATACGGCGTACCGGGTGAAGTCCGGCTATACGTTGACGGACGATCCGTCCATCGTATGGAAGACGGCAAGCCATGACGGGACTGTGCAATTGACGGCTTCCTTAGGCAAGGAAAGCAAAACAATCGCCGTGAACAAGCAAGCGATCCTCTACGTCGACACGGCGCAGAAGCCGGAAGGGCTGTCGACCGGAACTTTCAAGGAGACAGTTAGCATCCGCTTGTCCACGAACGAGCCAAACGGAACAATCTACTATACGCTGGACGGCAGCCGTCCTACGGAGTTGTCCCAGCAGTATGCCGGACCTATCGTATTGACCCAAACCGCAGCCGTCCAAGCGATAGTTGCCGCTGAAGGCAAAAACGACAGCGAGCCCGTTCAGGCGCTGTATACGAAGGAGAAACCTGCAACCGCCGGCGGCGGCTTTGGAGGGGGCGGCGGAGGCTTTATGCCGGCCGATTCCAAAGCGACTGTTCTGGTGAACGGCAAGGCGGCCAAGGCCGGTACGGAAACGTCCGAAACGATTAACGGACAAGTCCATACCGTTATTACTATGCAAGAGGAATTGCTGAAGCCGTTGCTCGCCCAGGAGAAGGGCGAGGGGGCGGAGATCGCCATCGTCTTCGAGAAGAAGGCGGACGTATGGACGGTCGAGTTGAACGACACGCTGATCCGGGAGATGGCGAGCCGGAAGGCGGCTCTCCGGATGGAAGCCGGCGGCGCGTCCTACCTCGTTCCTGCTGCGCAGCTAGCCGAGAACGCCGAGCTGCAAAGCTTGAGTGAGCTGGCGGGTGCGGGCAAAGTAAAGATACGGCTCGAGATCGGGCTGCCCGACGGGGCCAAGACCGAACAGATCAAGCAAACGGCGGCGAAGGGCGGATACACGTTCGTCATCCCTCCGGTGTCGTTCCGCACGTTGTATTCGGCGGGCGACCGTAACGGGGAGCTGGAGCGGTTCGGCACCTATGTGGAAAGGACGATACTGCTTCCGGACAGTGCAACTGAGTCCGGCAAAGTAGCGGGCCTTGCGATTGCGGCGGACGGGAGCATCAGCCCGGTTCCTGCCCGGATGAGTGCGATCGGCGGGAAAAAGGCTGTAGTCATCCGCAGCATGGCCGGAAGCGGTATCTTTGCGGTCGTGAACGCTTCCGCTGCGACGTTTGCCGACACGGATCGGCATTGGGCTCTGGAAGCTATACGCGATCTCGGCTCCCGCGGGATGATCAGCGGCACGGGCGAAGGCGTTTTCGAGCCGGACCGCAGCATGACGCGGGCGGAATTCGCAGCGATCGCAGTCAAGGCGCTGGGCTTGCCGGGCCGGGAGCGTGAGGCCGGGGGCCGTTTCTCGGATGTGGACGTCGCCGCCTGGTATACCCCATATATCCAAACGGCTTACGAGTACGGCCTGATCTCGGGACATGAAGACGGCAGCTTCGGTCCGCAGCGTACGATCAGCCGGGAGCAGGCAATTACGATTATCGGCAGGGCGATGGACTTAACCGGACTCCGGATGCATGTAACGGACGAGGAAACCCAGCGGCTGCTTGCAAGCTTCACAGATGCGGAGCGAATTGCGGGCTACGCTAGGGACGGAATTGCCGAAGGCGTCAAGGCGGGACTCGTGTCGGGAAAAGGCGAAAATACATTCGCCCCGGCCGACCCGATGACTCGCGCCGAAGTGGCGACCATCGTGCAAAGATTGCTGCACCGGTCGGGACTTATCGACTGATCAAGTTTCAAGTGAAACGAAAGGATCTCCTTCTGCGATTTGCAGCGGGGAGATCCTTTTCCGTTTGTTTCAGGCTGGGAAAGGCTTGCCGGCCGGCATAGCATAGCGTTGGCGGAACCGTTTGTTCCGCTATGCAGATGAGGAGGGGGGAAAACAGCTCGATAACGGAAGCGTAAGTTCCGTTAAGCCAGGCAAATGGAGCCGAATCCGGCTCTTCTTGGGGACATAGCGGAACAGTGAGTTCCGTTATAGGGGAGGCATGCAGGGGAATGCAGCGTTTAGCGGAAGTTTCGGTTCCGTTACGCTCGGCCCTTTTGTCCGCCACCCTCTTACGATTTCAAAGGCAGTACCATATAGAGCCATTTCGGTTCATGGAACAACAGTCGAAGCAGGAAGCTGTTCAGCTCGGCGTGAGTACGGAACGATTGCCGCTCATACAGCTGTCTGGCGCTTTCGTTGCTGGCCGCAACGTGCAGGCTGAGCATGCTCAGGCTCGGCTCGTTATGCACATAATCGCGCGCCCATTGCAGCAGTTGCCCTCCGATCCCATTGCCCCGCTGATCGGGACGGACGGCAAGATCCGAAATGTAACATTCCCCGTCTCTCGGCTCGTGGTCGAGAGCATAGAAGCCGATCAGCATTTTGATCAAGTTCCACTTGCCGAGCATACGTAAATCGCTCCACTGAAGGGTCCCATTCCGGGGCTGCTGCGTCGTGTCGAACCCGGCTTTCCGTTTGAGAGATACCGTAGCGACTACTTCTCCGCCATGCAGCGCAACCAGTCTCCGGCTTGTCGGTGACGCTGGGGCGCCAGCCAGCAGCCTCTCGAAAAAAAGACTAAGCGTTTCGTCGCTGGCACTCGTCAAGGCTTGAAACTTCCCGCGGAACCCGTGTACGAGCAGCTGGGCAACCTGAGCGCTATGCTGGACCTGCATCGGTTCAATCGTGATCGGCGCGGTCGTCATCATGATCTCTCCTTTCGGCGGGAGCGGCCGGATCGAGTTGGGCGAGCAGCTCGTAGTGCAGCTTGTCCGGGCTAAACAGGGATAAATACGATCGCTCGATAACGATCAGAGGTGCTGTTATCCGGTAATCATGCGTCGCGGCGTAATCGTAAAACTGCGTAATCGCCGGTTCCAGCTCGGACTCCTCGCGAATTAACATCCGGGCGGAGAGATACTCGCCTTCCGGCAAGCTGTAATCGCCGGGTGCTTCCGCCTCCGTGTACAGATTCATGGCGCCGGGCCCATCCTCGATATAGTGGATGTCCGCTTCGAACAAATTCGGAACGCTTCCGCCTTGATCGACCAGTTGTCTGGCCGTAAGCTTGGCAAGCGGCTCCAGTCTCATCCAGCGCGTCAAATAGGTGGCCCTCCGCCGCTGAAGATTGTACGGATTGGACGAGTGATCGGCGTTTTGCCGCTCGTTCAGGATGTTCGTCATCAACTGTTCGAGCTCCTGCAGACGCCGGATTTCGAAGCGTACATCCAGTAATGCCTGCTGAACCAGATGTTGTCCTTGCTCCGGGGAAGATGAGGCCGTGCAGCCTTGTATGGCGTTGACGGGTATGCCTAACCTGCGCAGCAGCAAAATATGCGCGAGCCGGTATATTTCGTCAATGCCGTACATGCGGTATTGATTGCTGTCCGTGTAAGCCGGCGTAAGCGCCCCTTTTTCCTCGAAGTACCGAATCTGATGGACGGATACATGCATCAGCCTGGCCAATTCGCTTATCGTGATTTCGTTTTTCACCGGATTTCCCCCTGATCGGTACAGCTTTGTATCAACGATACACCTTGGGTCCGGCCTAAGGTCAAGCAAAAAAATAAGGAACAGGCGTGTCGCATCATCGAATGCGACTGTTTGCCTGTTCCAAAAGAGTGTGGGCGGTCATCACCGCTTATCGTTACAGATGGGAGCCGCCGCTAGCATCGATACACTGGCCGGTGACCCAGCGGCTGTCCGGCGAAGCGAGGAAGGCGGCTATGTCCGCCACGTCCGCAGGTTGTCCCCATCGCTCGAAGATGGATAACCCCGCGGCGTACTTTTGACCGCCTGGGTCCTGCAAAGTGGCGGCGTTCATCTCCGTGTCGATGATGCCGGGCTGAATGGCGTTAACGGTAATACGGCGGCTCCCCAGTTGTTTGGCGAGGAGGAGCGTGAACGTATCGATGGCGCCTTTCGTCATGCTGTAGGCGAACACGCTGGGGGAGGCGGCACGCGTCACAAAGGAGGAAATGTTAATGATCCGGCCGCCGTCCTGCAGACGCGGTAAAGTCTGCTGGGTCACAAAAAGCGGAGCTTTCACGTTAATGCGCATCACCTCATCGAAAGACTGCTCCGTCGTCTCCTCCAGACTGACGATTTGACCGATTCCGGCGTTGTTGACGAGGATATCGAGCCGGTTTGCGCCGGTGTGCTTCATAATGGCCTCATCCAGCCCGGCCATCAACGCTCCGATGCCGTCCAGCGTGCTCAGATCTGCGCCGATTGCACAAGCGTTTCCGCCGTTTTGTCCGATCGTGCGGACGACTTCCTCCGCCTCCTCTCGTCTTCTGGCGTAGTGGACGACGACGAATGCGCCCTCCTTCGCCAGCCGCAAGGCGATGCTGCGGCCGATGCCGCGACTTGCTCCGGTGACGAGCGCTATTTTTCCTTCCAATTTGTTCATTTGGTTTCATCTCCTTTGTCCGTTTTCAGGTTTAGTTATATCACGGGGCAGCTTTGGAAATGTTGCTCACTTATTCGCCATGCTTGTATACAAACAGGTATAATGGTAACAGCTAGCATAGTTCCTAATCTCATCCTTCTCATTTTCCAGCAGGGAGTGAAGTCGTTTGTTCTATGTCAATGCCCGCGCCATCGTAGAGCGCGAACGGGACGGAATAACGGAAATTATTATTCAAACGCGGAAAAAGCCGAACCAGCCGAAGCAGTTCGAGCTGCCCGGAGGGGGCGTAGAGCTGTTCGAGTCGCTTACGGCCGCACTGCGCCGCGAGGTGAAGGAAGAAACCGGTCTTGAGGTGACCTGGATCGAAGGGGAAGAGACGCGGATCGATACGACGGGAATCAATCCGAATTTCGCGGTCGAATGCATCCGGCCTTTCGCCGCCTATCAGACGATATTGGGAGGAATCGATTCGGTCGGCTACTATTTCGTTTGCCGGGCGGAAGGCGAACTTGTGCAAGAGGGCGACCGCACGCAAAACCCCCACTGGATTAACGTGGACGAATTGTCCAAACGGATCCTGGAAGATCCGCTGCAGTTTATTAACATCGACTGTGCCGCGATCAAGTTTTATTTGAAGCACCGCATGAACTGGCCGGGGCATTGAGACACACGGCTCCTTCCGGCTTGCAACCGCAAAACGAAAGGACCTTGAGCTTCCGCTTCAGTGGGGGCCGAGGTCCTTTTTTCGAGTTACCGCGATCGCTACGCTCGCTCGGCAGACGGCTTTGGGCGACAATTTTGCCTTAAACGTTTTTTACATACTTCTAGCCGGGTTATCATGAGATACTGATGGAAATAAATACTGCGGCAGGAGGAAAAGCGATGGTAGACGTGTTTGCCGTTGCCGGTGTGATCGTCAAGCAGATTGAAGTCCGTTACCCGGAGGATATCGCCATTGTCGGTTATTACGGCTCGTACTTGCAAGGGAGAGCGACCGAACGCTCAGATTTGGATTTTTTCTTTATACCGTCTACGGAGAGAGGAAGGCAGGCGGAGCTGCAATTTCTAATCGGCGGCATCAGCTTTGATTTTTATCCCATCAGTTGGGAGCGGGCCGAACGGATGGCGCGCTTCGAGGATTGGAACACGACGATCATAGCGGATTGCGAGCTGTTGTATGTTCGCTCGGAGGAAGATCGCACAAGATTCATGCGGCTTCGTGACACGATAGCGGACATGAAGCACCCGTCCAAGATGCCGGCCATGATGAATAAAGCCGAGCTCGCGCTGCGTGAATGTTTTGCCGGCCTGGACCGATTCCGGCTTGCCGGGCTTCGATTAGATCTGTCCTATTGCCGGACCATTGGACAGGACATCGCCGGACATCTGTTCCGATGTCTCGGCTATTTGAACCAAACGTATTATACACGAAGCTGGGGCCATTACCGGGAGCAGGTCCGGAAGCTGCCGCTGAGTCCGGATACCCTCGAATCCTGCCTCGATACGATCATGTTCAGCCGTTCCGCGGACGAAATCCGGTCCGCTTGCGAGCGGGTGACGCTCGATACGCACAGGCTGATCTCGGAACGAAGAGAAGGCTTGGAAGGCCGCCGCTCTTATGCGGACCGTTTGAAAGGGTACTACGAAGAAGAACGGGGCATGCTGAACAAGCTATTGACCGCTTGCGAGACCGGACAGTACGAAACCGCCTTTTTCGTGGCCGTCGGCGTTCAGGACGACTTGAGCCGGATGCTGTATGCCGCTGAGAGGGGATATGGCCCCGGCTTCTTGGGTACGGGGGAATACCGGGACTATTATACGAAGTTCGGGTACCCGGATCTCGTCTCGCTGCTGGACCCGAACGATTTCGAGCCGCTTAGGTTAGCGGTTCTTCGCTTGATAGAACGGCTGGAGAAGCATTTGTCGTCGGAGGGCGTGCCTCTGAACCGATTCGATTCGGTAGCCGAATTCGAAGCGTTCTACAGCTTGCCGCGTTAACCGGATAACCCGCAAGCAACCGATCCCGAAGGGGGAGAACGTATGACTTACCGCAAGCCGGAAGCGGACCGCATTTCAAGGAGCGCCTAATCGGGCTACTTCTTTCAAGGGCGCAGACGCGCTGCGGTTTTATGCCAAAATGGGGCGCCGAAGCTCCTACGAATATTTGCGCAATTCGCTGCTGAGTCTCGTTCGGGGATAAAGCCTCTGCCGATGAAGGGCCCGTTATCATGATTTTATCAGCATAACATCACCGTCTGTGGAGGCGATTTGATGGTATATTCGGATTATCTTGGCTAAGGGGGCTTGCCGAACGGATGTCTTCTCCTTTTGACTGCATCAGCGATTTTATGTTTTTTGAAACGGAAGTGGAGCCGGCGGATGTCATTTTGATTCCGGGGGCGAGCCAGCCTCAACTGATGGAACAAGCTGCGCGGTTGTACCATCAAGGCATTGCGCCGTTCATTTTGCCCTCGGGCGGGTCCACGCCTTATGTGGAAACGACGGAATGGGAGTTTTTGCGGAATGTCGGGGTATCGCTGGGCGTTCCTGCGGAAGCGATCCTTCGCGAAGATACGGCAACCAACACGTTTGAGAACGCGCGCCTTTCTTGGGAAGTTTTGCAGAGCAAGCACATGCACCCGAAGAAGGCGGTGCTTGTCTGCAAAAACTACCATGCCCGAAGGGCGCTTTTGACCTATCAGCTTTTTTTTTCGCGCGAAACCGTGTTTTACGTAAGCCCGGTTATCGACCGATCGGGAACGACGAAGCTCAACTGGTGTCTGGACGAACGCAAAATCCATCTGGTCATGTCCGAGCTGGAAAAGGTCGGGACGTATTTCAGGCGACATATTTCAAACTGGAATCCGTAGTTGGTGCCGCTGTGATGGCGGCTTTTTTATTTGTTTTTTGAAAATGGGGGGATGAGCGGTGGATCGATTCCTGAGTTTTGTGGTTAAAGCGATAACGGAAAGTGTAAAGGACGTTAAGGGGATTGTGCTGAAGGGCTCAAGGCAGACAGAGGCTCTGGTCGACATATGGTCGGACTACGATCTGGAGGTTGTGCTGAAACCGGGGGCGGCGGTTTGCGAACAGGAGGCGCTTCGGGCCGCCGATCGGATTGGACTTGTTGTCGGGAGCGAGATTTACAGACATGGCGAGCATGCTTTTTTGTACCGAACGGCTATCGAATACGAATCGCAAATTTATTTGCTCGACATGCAGCTCAGTGCCTATACCGAATGGATAGCCCATCAAGAGGGTCCGTTTACTGTTCTATACGGGGAGCTCGAGCTTGGCGAAGCCGTGCAGCAGGGTGACGCCACCGGGCATGATCCCTTTGCTTCGTATGAGTATGAGGCCGTATGGTTCAAGTATTTCATCGCGATCAAGAGATTGGCTAGACATGATTATTTGATCGGGCTGCATTTGCTTTTGGATTTGGTTCGTGAATATTTAGTGGTCGTAATGATCGAAAGGGATGCAGAACGAGGGACTACGATCCACAGGCACGGTTATGGCGAACGGCTACCGGCTGCAATGGATCTGACCTTGCTGGATACCTCCGACCCGGTGAAAGTTTTTGACTTTATTGCGAATGTAGCGTATGAATACGATAACAAGCTGGTCCGTTATATAAAAGGATACGCCAGCCGATATGAGCAGGTGGCGGGGTATATCGAACAAACGAAGCGTTTCGCAGCGCGCAAGTAAAGGGAGGCAAACCGATGTATGGACAAACGGTATATTATCGCGAGTATGGAGAGCCTCATGAGGTGCTGACCGTGGAACGTCGGGAGGTTGCGGAGCCCGGGCCCGGGGAGATTGTGGCGGAGATGGCCTGCCGGCCGATCAATCCGTCCGATTGGATCCCGATTCGGGGCGCTTACCGGCACCGGACGAGCTTGCCCGGCATTCCCGGCTACGAGGGAGTCGGAACGGTAGTCCGGGTCGGACCGGACGTGCCGCCTGACATGCTCGGCAAGCGCGTACTGCCGCTTCGGGGCGAAGGGACGTGGCAGCAATATGTGAAAACATCCGCCTCCTTGGCCGTGCCTGTGCCGGATTTTGTCCCCGACAGCGACGCCAGTCGCTTATATATCAATCCGCTGACGGCATGGGTCGTCTGTAAAATGCTGCTTGGGAATGGCCGGCCTGACCGTTACTATTTGCTCGTCAATGCGTGCAGCTCTGCGATCGGGCGTATATTTGCGCAATGGGCCGCCGTATTCGGCTACAGGCTCATTGCCGTAATACGGAAGGCGGAGCATCGGCAGGAGCTGCTGCGATTGGGGGCGTGGCAGGTGGTCGACAGCTCGCAGACGGATCTGCGGGAGGCGGTGCTCGATCTGACGAACGGGCGCGGGGCCGACGCTGCGATCGATTCCATTGGCGGCAGTGACGGCTACCGGCTGGCGCAGGCTGTGCGGCGCTGCGGTCTTTTTTTGTCGATCGGGCTGTTGTCGGGGATACAAGTAGATTGGCAGCGCATCGGTACGAAGCTTGGGGTGGAGGGAAAGCTGTTTCATCTGCGGCATTGGGTCGCATCCGCTTCCGACGACGCTTGGCAGAGCGCCTTTACGCAGCTATTCGCGCTGTATCGCCAAAAGCAGCTGGATCTCGGAAAGCCGGCGGCGAGCTTCACCTTGAGCGAAGCGGCGCAAGCGGTCCGGGCGGCGGAGCAGTCGGGAGGTAAGGTGCTGCTTATATGAGGGAGGGCAGTTGCAACCTCTGGCCCGCCTAATCCGTTTTAAGGATGACCGCAATTGGGGGAGGGAAGTTTGTGTTTAAACGGATTTGGCTTGCGCTGCTCGTATCGATCGGCTGTTTTGTTGGCGTGTCATCCCAAGCGAACGCTTCATCGTGCGCCCCGCCGCAGCCGGTCAAGCAGGAGCTGGAGAGCAGCTCGATCGTGTTCAAAGGCAAGGCGACGGAGGTCAAAAAGGGCGGGCTAACCGTGTTTCAGGTCGAGGAGGCGTGGAAAGGGGTCAAAAGCACGGTAGTAGAGCTATACGACAACGGCTGGGACCCTTATACGCCGGGCAACGAATATTTGGTGTTTGGCGGCGAGCGCGACGGCGGCCTGCGAACGAACCTGTGCGGACGCTCGGGACTGTGGGATCAGGCGCGCGAGGACGCGATGAAGAAAGAGAATCTTCAATCCACCGTATTCAGTCCGGGTTCAGCGCCGGTTATTGCGAAAAGCGTGGAGCGTACCGGCACGCAGTCTATGGGAGTCGTCGTCGCAGGTGCGGTGATCGTATTGCTGGCGCTTGCGGCGGTTTCGATTGTACTGTGGCGAAACATGCGCCGCGGTGCGGATTGAGGCGTTGCCGTCCTTATATAAATTTCTCCAAAACTCCGTTCTAATAGTGACATCCAGTTGTCACGAATAGGCTGGTATACTGCTAGACAAGACGCTGCGAACAGGGGATGCGTCATTTGAAAAGAATGGACAGGCTTATGGCGATTATGATCGCCTTGCAGCAAAGAACGGAAACGGCACAAATGCTGGCCGACAAGCTCGAGGTGTCGAGGCGGACGATCATCCGCGACATGCAGTCGCTGGCGGAGATTGGGGTTCCCGTCTACTCCGTATCCGGACCGGCAGGGGGTTACCGGCTGATGGAAGGGTTCCGTTTGCCGCCGCTCCAGCTCGATCCCGAAGAGGCGCTAACCGTGCTGTTTGCGCTTCGGGCGATGACCCGTTTGTCCGATACCCCGTTTAATCAGGCGCGGTGGACGGCGATCGACAAGATCAAGGCGGTGCTGCCGCAGCAAACGCTGCAGCAAATCGAGCCGATGCTGGACTATGTCGAGCTGGAGGTGCCCGAGCGGCAGGTGAAGACGCCGTTTTTGTCTCCGCTGCTTGCTTATGCCGCCAAGGGGGCGACGATCCGGGCGCTTTACCGGTCCGAGCGGCACCGCCGCTGGCTAACGCTGAAGCCGCTCAAAGTGCAAACGTCCCGCGGCTTCTGGTACGTCTCCGCCTATTCGGACACCCACGGCGAGGAACGGACGTTTCGCGTCGACCGGTTCGAGGCGCTCGAACAATCCGAGCCTGGGGATAGCGCCGCGGCGGAAGGGCTGGAGGCTCCGAAGAAAAAACGGGCGGATGAGGCGAAGCCGCCTGTCCGGATCGTAGCCCGGCTCACGTACCGGGGAGCGCTGCTGGCCGAGCAGGACGAGCATATCGGCGAGATCGTCAAGATGACGGGCGAGGACGAGTGGGAGCTGGATTTTGCTTGCCCGTCGTCGGAATGGGCGTGGGCGGTCCGCTTTTTCTATACGCTCGGGATGGATGCGGAAGTGTTGTCGCCGCCGTCGCTTCGCGTGGAGCTGCGGCGAAAGGCGGAAGAAATGTCGAGCCGTTACGGCCCGGGCGAATCCCCTGTTTGACGCGCTGGAAGCAGGAACAAACGAGAGGAGTACGCCGGCATGGAAAGCAAATCGATATTGGAACGCGCAAGACGGTTCATTTACGGCAATGCCCGCTTGCTCGACAGAAAGCGGTACGAGTACCATTTCGAAGGCGGCTCGCGGGAGGAAGTCATAGAAGCGCTGCGCGCCTACCAAAACGCCGACGGCGGCTTCGGCAATACGCTGGAGCCGGATATTCGCTGCCCGTACAGCCAGCCCGTACCGACGGAGATGGCGCTGGCGATTATGGACGAGGTGGGGCTGTTCGATTCGCGCATTTTGGAAGGCATCAACCGGTATTTGCGGAGCGTAACGCTCCCGCAAGGCGGGGTTCCGCTCGTGATGCGGAACGCGAGCGAGTACCCCCATGCGCCTTGGTGGGCGGCCGATGAAGACCGCCAGCCTTCGATAAATCCGACAGGCGGAATCGTCGGGCTGCTGTATAAGCAGCAGGCGCTGCCGGACATAGTCCGGGAGGAGCATTTTGTGCGCTCGGTCCAATACGTATGGAGTTTCGTCGAGCGGGAGAAGCCGGACGGCTTTCACGACGGGGTTCATTGGATATCGTTTTTGCAGCATACGCCGGAACGCGAACGGGCGCAGGCGATATGGCCGGCCGTCGACGAATGGCTGCGTTCCCCGGGTACGATCGAGCGCGACCCGGATGCTGCCGGATACGTGCACAAGGTGCTGGATTGGGCGCCGTCCAAGGATAGCTATGCCCGCCGCATCATCGCGGGGGAGCTTGTAGAGCAGCATGTGCAGGCGCTGATCGCGCAGCAGCGGGAGGACGGCGGCTGGGCGATCAGTTTCCCGGCGGCCAGTCCGGCCGGCGAATTGGAGTGGCGCGGCAGCCTGACGGTCGACAGGTTAAAAACATTGCGATCGTACGGCGCGTTATAGACAACGGGCACTTGCTTTGATATACTTAACTATGGATACATTTTTTTCCTAAACAAATGAATAGATTGGTTTTAATAGCAGGCTGCCGAACTTGGTTCGGCGGCTTGTTTTGTTTTTTCACCAAAAAAATGAAGGAGGCAAACAAATTGGCAAAAACATCGTACAACAACGAAGCTGCTTTTCGAGTCGGGGACATTCGCGCGTACCGAAACGCGTGGCGTCTGATCGCGCTGCTGGGCAAGGAGCACAGGGGGCTTTCCGCGGCGATGGCGGTCGTGACGATCGCACTCGGGCTGATTCCAGCCGCCGAGCTTGCCGTAACCGGGCTTTTGGTGAATCGGATGGCGCGGCTGCTCACCGAGGGGGGCGCTTTAACGCCGCTCTACGGGTGGCTGCTGCTGTTTGTTGGGTTGGCGGCCTGCCGCAGCTGGCTTACGCTGCTGAACGACGGTCTGCACGATTACCTTCGGGACCGAGTCGCCGGCAGCCTGCAGCGGCAAATCGCCGAGAAGGCGTACGGTCTGGAGCTTGCTTTTTTTGAGAATGAGGATAGCTACGACCAACTGCAAAGGGCGAACGCCGGGCTCGGCATTCGGCTCGTCAATCTGCTGATGGCCTCATCGTTATTGTTCCAGCAGGCGATCACGGTGATCGGCTTTACGCTTGCGCTTTCGTCCGCCCATTGGGCGCTCGGCCTCATCGTTCTTACTGCGGCGGTTCCTTCCTTATACGTAAAGATCAAAACCGCGAGGCAAGGCTACATTCACGACTACAACACGCTTACGCCGACGCGCCGCCGGCTTGCTTATTTCGACCGCATCCTAACAGATCAAGCATTTGCCAAAGAAGTGCGCCTGTTCGGACTGAACGGGCATCTGCTCGGGCGCTGGGAGTTTTATCAGCGCTTGTGGATGAAGGAATCGTCCGCCGCCGTAAGGCGTGAAATCAAAGGCTCCGCTGTATGCGACATGGTGCTCAACGTCGTGTATGCCGGGGCCGCTTTATTTTTGGCGTATCAAATTACGGAAGGAGCGCTCAGTATAGGCGTCTACGTGATGCTGCTGCAAGCCGCGTCCCGGCTTCAAGACCAGATCGAAGCGATCATGAAAGGACTGCGGGGTGTGTACCAGGACGGGCTGTTCGCGCAAAACTTATTCGATTTCATCGACAGGCCGGTAAACCCCGTCGCATCCGGGTCCGAGCCTTTTCCGGCGTTGCTGAAGCAGGGCATCTCGTTCGAGGACGTATGGTTCCGCTACCCGGGGCAAAACGATTGGGTGCTGCAAGGGGTGACGTTCCATGCGAAAGCCGGGCAAACCGTATCCCTAGTAGGACGAAACGGGGCGGGTAAAACAACGCTCGTCAAGCTGCTGCTCGGCCTGTACAAGCCGGTGCGCGGGTGCATCCGGGTGGACGGCGTTCCGCTGGAGCAGTTTCGGGAGGAGGAGCTTCGCAGCCGGATGACCGCGGTGTTTCAGGACTACTGTCAATTCCGGCTGACGCTGCGCGAAAGCATCGGGTTCGGGGATGTGGCGCGGATCGGCGACGAAAGCCGGATTCGGGAGGCGGCCGAGAGGAGCGGCGCGAGCCGTATCGCGGAAAGGCTGGAGCAAGGGTACGAACAGCTGCTCAGCAAATCGTTCGGCGGTTGCGACTTGTCGGGCGGACAGTGGCAGAAGGTGGCGCTGGCGAGAGCGCTGATGCGGGAAGCGCCGGTTATGGTGCTCGACGAACCGACGGCGGCGCTCGATCCCCGCGCGGAGGTGGCCGTATTCGAGCAGTTCAGGCAGCTCGCGGCAGGGAGAACGACGTTTCTGATCTCGCACCGGATCGGAACCGCCCGTGTATCTGATGTCATCCTCGTGCTGAAGGACGGCCGGATTATGGAGCAAGGAAGTCACGACGAGCTTGTGAAGACGGGCGGGGAATACGGCGAGCTGTTCAACTTGCAGGCGCAATGGTACCGCTACGGTGAAGAGAAGGGAGCGAACCGAAATGAGTAGGAACGGATCAATGCGAAAAAGCTTGAACAAGGCAGCGGCCTCGATTTACGAGGGCCTGGGAAGGCTTATTCGGCTCGCCTCCTATTTTTGGCGCTCGGGCCGTCTTGCCGCCCTAGTCGTAATCGGGACGGCCATCCTGCAAGGCTTGGCTCCGGTTGTCGAGCTGTGGGCGCTCGGCCGGTTGGTCGACCGGTTATCCGCGTTCATCAGCGAAACAGGCGGTGCGTACTCTGGCGGCATCCTGTCCGGGCTGCGAGAAGTTCTTCCCTGGGTAGCGTTGATCGTTTTCTCGCGACTTGCGGCTCGTGCTCTCGCGCATCTGAACAGTTACGCGGGAACTATCATGCAAGAAACGATGACGCTCGTCATTCACAGCGAGATTTCGTCCAAAGCGGCTGCGGTTCCGCTCCGCGATTACGAGCTTCCCGAATTCCACGACAAGCTGTCCCGGGCCAAGTCTGGAATGGGGCTGAATTTTGCCAATTTGTTTGTGATGACGTTTATGCTTTTGCGTTCGATCGTAACGCTGGCCGGTCTTGTTGTCATTGCAACCCGGGGCCACTGGCTCATCCCTGTCCTGATCCTGGCCGCAGGGCTGCCGGTTCTGCGCTTGCAGAACAAGATGAACGACCAGCGGTATGCGCTTGTGCACGGGAACACTCTGCGAAACCGGATGAAAAGCTACGTCCTCAGACTGCTGACCGATCGCTCCAGCGCGAAGGAAGTCCGTTTGTTCGGCCTAGGTCCGTATTTGACTGAGCGCTGGTACTCCATCTTCGAGGAGGTGAGAAAGCGGACGTTCCGCCAAGCCGTAAGGCAAAGAACCCGGATGGCCCTCGCGCAAACGCTGCCGGTTATATCGTTTGGCGTATCGCTTGCGCTTTTGCTTGGTTCCATCGTTTCCGGGCGGCTTACTTTAGGGGCAGCGGTCTCTGTTATCGCGGCCGTGCTGTCGATGCAGAGCAATTGGGAAACGTGTATCCGCACGGCCGGCTATATTCACGAGCTGTTTTTGCGGTTTGTCAAAGACTTGCTCGGCTTTCTCGATATGCCGGAGCGGGAGGAGGAGGGACGGCAATTGCTCGAATCGTTCGAGCCCGGCGGTTGCGACATAACGGTCGATAACGTATCGTTTACTTATCCCGGTTCGTCGGAGCAGGCTGTTAAAGGGATTAAGCTTCGTTTGAAGCCCGGTGAGAAGGTAGCTTTGCTGGGCGAGAACGGAGCCGGTAAAAGCACGCTCGTCAAGCTGCTGCTCGGACTGTACGAGCCGAGTGAGGGGGCGATCCGCTATGGCTCCCAAAACATCGCGGAAGTGGAGCGCTCTGCGGTTTGGGGGCGGGTATCGGCGGTGTTTCAGGACTATGCGCAGTACCATTTGACCGTGCGGGACAATATCGGCTTCGGGCTGGTCGGGGCGATGAACGATCGGGCGTTGCTGCGCAAGGCGGCGAGAGGGGGCGGAGCGGCGGTATTCGTCGAGCGGTGGGAGCAAGAGTACGAGACGTATCTCGGGCCGACGTTCGGCGGGCGAGACTTGTCGGGCGGACAGTGGCAGAAGGTGGCTTCATCCAGAGGTTTTATGCGTGAACCGCTCTTTCTCGCACTCGACGAGCCGACGGCGGCGCTTGACCCGGAAGCCGAGGCGGACGTATACCGACGGTTTCGGGACATGGCGGGAGACCGTACGGCGCTGCTCGTCTCCCACCGGATCGGCTTCGCCCGGCTGGCCGACCGCATCCTGGTCATGAAGGACGGGGAGCTGATCGAATCCGGCACGCACGAAAGCTTGCTCGCTCATGGCGGCGAGTACGCCAAGCTGCTGAGTGCACAGTCGCAGTGGTACCGATAGGCGGAGATGGGGGGCGGGAGACAGTTGCGCTATCGAACGGAGTGGAAGCTCGGAGGGCCGTACCGCGAAAGGCTTTCCTATGCGAAGTAAAACCCGATTGGGCACGGCGATCCTTATCCATTAGGGGAAAAAATAATAGAATCGGACAGCCTCGTTTCCGCTGACCGCAAATGTCAGGGGAGCGACCCTATAATGGCTCTATCAAAGCTTATCGAGGGAAGCCAGGGGGGGACGCTAAAATGCAGGAGAAAGCGGGAGAGCAGGTCGGATTCGTTTTTATTCACGGTGCGGGCTTGAACAGCGGGATATGGAAGCAAGTGGCGGAGGGGATGGGGCACCCGTGCTTGCTCGTCAATTATCCGCAGCATCATGACGGCCATCAGTCGAGGCAAGGTTCCACCCTTCAAGATTATACTGCCTGATTGAACAAGCAGATCGAGGCGTGGCCCGTTCGCCGATTTATACTCGTTGCCCATTCGCTTGGCGGGCTGCTTGCCCTTCAGACGGCGGAGGCGTGGAAGGATCGGATCGTCGGCTTCGCGGCGATCGGGGCGGTTATTCCGGCCAAAGGCGGTTCGTTTCTGTCGGCCATGCCGTTTCCGAAGCGGCTGCTGCTGGGTGCCGTACTCCGCCTGGCGGGAACGAAGCCGCCGGAAGCGGCGATCCGCCAAAGCTTGTGCAGCGATCTGACGCCCGAGCAAACGGAGGCCGTCATACGCGAGTTTGTGGCGGAATCGGTTCGGGTGTATACGGATCGGATCGAAGCTCCCGCACCGGAGGTGCCCAAGCTGTATGTCAAGCTGGGGCAGGACCGGGAGCTGTCGCTAGCCATGCAAGAGAGGATGGCTGCAAATCTTGACGCGCATTACATAGAGCAGTTGGCAACCGGGCATTTGCCGATGCTGAGTAAGCCGGACGAGGTGCGGCGCGTTTTGAACGATTTTATGCACCGCATTCGGGAGGGTGGCTGATCTGGATCGTGTCTGTGCGGATGGTTATTCGCTAGTAGCCGCCTAGAGCGGTTTGAGAGGAAATAACTTCACCGTCGCAAGAGTGCAGGCCCGCAGCGGCCTGTTCTTTTTCTGGGAAAATGGCCCCAAGGATATGAGAGCTAGTATAATCATGGTGATACATATCCAGAAGTTGGAGCTGATCCGTTTGTCTAAAGTGGAAATGACGAATATGTGCATGATTCATGACCGTTCGACCGGCAAAGTATTAATGCAGGATCGAATCAAATCTTGGAAAGGACTTTCTTTTCCGGGAGGCCATGTCGAGGACGGGGAAAGTATAATCGATTCCACGATCCGGGAAATCAAGGAGGAGACCGGACTGACGATAGCCGATCTCGAACTGTGCGGTATCGTGAACTGGTACAATGATGTAACCGGGGACAAGTATCTCGTGTTCAGCTACCGGACCGAAACGTTTTCCGGGCAATTGCTGGAGCAAACCGAGGAAGGCCGCCTGCTCTGGGTGGACAAGAGCGAGCTGCCGTCGCTCCCGCTTGCGGAAGGTTTGAAGGGCCGCCTGCCGATGTTTCTGGACAAGGCGTACTCGGAAGGCTTCGGCGTATGGAACGAGCATCGCAAAAGCGAAATGAAGTGGCAGTAGCGCAGAATACTCAACAATTGCTAATGGCAAATGTTTGGCGGCGCTTCGCCTAGCCTCAAAAATATTTATGAAAAAAACTATTTAGCGATGATAGAATTTCGCTTCCGATGGTATCAGTAGTAAGCGAACAACGGGATGGGGTGCAATCGTGCAGCTAAGCCGGTCGGACAAACAAGATAGTATCCAGGCGGATGAGGACGTTTCCCAGCATGAGTTGGCGGAGCGGGCCCGTTCCGGCGACCGGGAAGCCTTCGGCGAATTGGTTCGCCGGCACCGGGCGCAGGCGCTCGGATGGGCCGCCTCTCTGACCCACGATGCAAGCCTGGCTGAGGACATCGTACAGGATGCTCTGATCCGTGCGTTCCTCCATATGGGGACGCTGCTAAATACGGACCGATTCGTGCCGTGGCTGAAGCGGATTGTTCGCAACCAAGCCAATTTGCGTCTCAGACGCGGCGGACCGTACGGCAAGGAACAGCCATTTACCCATTTGGAGGCGTCATCCGTTTCCCCCGATTGTTGGGAGGAGGTGGATTGGCGGAACATCGACAGCATCTTGCTGCATTTGAGTAAGTCGGTGTCGGAACGGAGACGTGAGCAGGATCCGTCCGAGGTCATGGTGCGCAAGGAGATCGTGGATAGTATACGCGTGCTGCTAAACTGTCTCAGTTCAAGGGAACGGGCTATTTTCGAGGCGCATTTTTTCCGTCATTTGTCCATTCCGGAGATCGCCGATCTCCTCGGTATGCCTAAAGCCGGCGTATATAACTTCCTCTCCCGTTCCCGCAAAAAGGTGCAGAAGGAGCGTATCCGTATTTACTTTACCGACTTTGCCGCCACTATTACGCGGCGGAAGCTTCCTGCCCGAAACGTGCTGGCTACTCCGTTCGAGCTTTGAGAAAAATAAAGGAAAAAGGGGGGGAGAAAGACATGGCTCCGAACGAACCGGGACCCGTGCGGCTGACTTGGACTCAAGCGGCTCAAACCGTTTATGGGATTTTGCGCTACACGGACAAGAAGGACGTGTTCAGTATGGCCGACGTTATGGGATACTCCGGGCACGCCTTCCGAATCACGATTCACCGGGAAACGGTAAGTCCTGCAGCGCCTACGGTATATTCGCCTTATGATTTAATGGGCAGAACGTTCGAATGGTTTGGATTTCATGTCGAAAAAATCGGGATTCCTACGCCGGCCTCCCCGGAGCAATTGGGGCAGTTTATTACGTTCATCCAAACGAGTATTGACGCAGGGATTCCGGTAGCCGGGTGGGACTTGTTCGTACCCGAATTCGGGATCATCTACGGTTATGATCATGAGCGGCAGGAGATATATGCCCGCGATACGGAAAAGGACGGCGTGATCAAGTACAGCGATTTGAACAACCGGAAGTATAACTTTCTTCATGCCACGGCGATCTCCGATTCTCGGCCAATCGATCTTCTTACCGTTCTCGGACAGTCTTTGGAGCGAGCGATCTCGTTCAGTAAAGGAAAGTACCAGAAGCCCGATCATGAACCGTTCCGAAACGGTTTGGATGGATACGATGCTTGGATCGAAGCTTTTGAGGGCGGCAACATTAATATACCGGGGAACGCTTACAACCTGGCCGTCATCGCTGACGCAAGAGAGTTCGCGGTCCGATTTTTCGATAGTTTTCGGGAGAAATGGACGGGACAATCCGCGCTTGTACGACGATTGCTTCCGCTGGCCCACCAAGCGGCTTTGCAATACGGGAAAGTTGCGGATGCGCTTGGCGAGATGAGATCGATGTTTCCTTTTCCGCATGGCGGCGAACCGAATCAACGCGATCAGGCTGAAAGGGCGATCGATCTCATACGTGCGGCTCAGGCGGAAGAAATACGGGGGATTGAAGTCATGGAACGAATGCTCACCCTATTGGAGGAGGAACAACATGCAGACCGTTCAATCTGTAATTGAAAACCGAATCGCCGAAATATGCATCGAGGTGAGAGACTATCCGAAGGTGGAGCCTTTCTACAAAGATTTTCTCGGACTGCCGCTAGCATGGGGGAACGGCAAATGTATCGGCTTCTTCGACATGCAGGGGACAGGGATTCTCCTCGTACAGAATGACCGGAGCTCGTCCAAGCCGAAAGAGTGCAATTTTGCGATTCTCGCCAAAAATATCGACGCAGCTTATGAAATTATGAGCGACGCGGGTGTCGCGGTAAGCGAAATCGTCACTCATGGCAACGGGCAGCGGCAGTTCGACATTGCGGACCCTGAAGGAAATATTTTATCCCTTATTCAATATAAATAGCCGAGGGGGAGACTGCCTGTGGAATACCAAAGAGTCAAGTACATTGAGAATGTGCAGATCCCCGTTGGCAACCTGGAGCAATCCATAGCATGGTATGAAGCCAACCTGGGGTGGCGGTTAAAGGGACGCGGGGACGAACGGCTTGCTTTTCTCGAATTAAATCAGAATAGCTACGTGAATTTATGGCAGACTGACGAAGAGACGAACATCAATTTTCACATAGACGGAGAGCCGATGCCGGCTTTCGTCATGGTGACCGAGCATATCGACAGGCTCCACGAGGATCTGAAGAGAACCGGTACGGAGATTGTTAAGTTTACGGACGAAGGGTTTGCCAAAGGACTCAAGTTCAAAGATCCGAGTGGCAATACGCTCCTCGTTCTGGAATATAAAAAATGACTGAAGAACACTGGCGTACCGGAAGTGTTCTTCGACCAGTCGATCAAATATAGTCGCTGCGCGTATCGAAAATGGCAGCGTCCAGCTTATCCCACGGCGTAAACGTCGTTGACAGGTCGTAGCGTCTGCCCGACTCGGCCGAGCGGTATGCGCCGAACATGATTTCGTGAACGTGCAGCTGCTGTCTGCCGGATTGAACGGGCTGTTTGCCGCTGCGGATACAGTCTGTGAAGTAGGTCATTGCGTCCTTTGCTTGGAACGAAGCGATGGCCTGCCTCGGTACATAGCAGTCGGGGAGACCGCGCCAGCTCACCGGTTCGGCATCCGGCAAAGCTTGCTTCGGGGAATGGATCACTAACGGATACCCGCTGTCGTTCAGCGCGATCGTACCGCTGCGGCCATAGATCAACGTATGGTTTTGCTTGAACGACATGCCCCAGAGCGTGCGGATGACAGCATGTTGTCCGCCTGCGAACCGGACGATGACGGTCACGTTGTCGTCTACGTCGCTGTTCACTTTTTTGCCGTCGCCGACGATCCGTTTCGGAATAAGCGTGCCGACTTCGGCCATAACGCTGACGGCTGGACCGAGCAGCGCAACGAGCCGGCTGACCGGGTAGACGAGACAATCGAGCACGGCTCCGCCATGAGCGACCGTTTTGTTGTAGTACCAGTTGTCCCGCCACGGTCCGGGTAGCGAAAGCTGCGCCTCGGCTCCCGTAATTTTGCCGATATATTGTTCATTCACATATTCGGCTGCGGCGAGGAGGATGGGATGAAGGTCGAAAGGCAGGCTCATGAAGATCGCGCCTTTCTGTTCCGCCAGCGTGACCATCCGTTTGCAATCGTCGAACGAGGTAGCCATCGGTTTTTCGTTCATGACGTGAAGCCCATGCTCGAGCGCCGCCATCACCGGCTCCGCGTGCGCGGAATGAGGCGTCGTGACGACAACGGCATCCAGTTCTTCCTTCTCCAGCATGACGTGATAATCGTCATACCACCGGGGCACGCCGTAGGCAGCCGCCTTTTGCTCCGCATGCTCCAGATGTCTCGCGCAGGTAGCGACAAATTCGACATTCTCCAGTTTGGCTACCTGCTCGAAGTAGCGGCTGCTCACATGTCCGCTTCCGATCATCCCCAGTTTGATAGGTTTCATCTTCATCCAGTATCTATCCCCCTTGGAATTAATTGTATCGACTATCTGTTTCATAGTAACGGTATTTCAAGGAATGTTTCCAAGCAGGCACCAACTGCCTGCCGAAGCCCTCAGCTTGTCCCGCTTCGGCCCTACTCGGCGGGAATCCGCACGGTCACTTTCGTACCGCGGCCGGGCGCGCTTTCCAGCTCCAGCTTCGTTCCGTACTTGTATTTCAGCCGCTTGTTGATGTTGAGTAGGCCAACGCCATTCTGCTCCTGCGACTCGTAGTCGAACAGTCTGCCGAGCTGTTCGCGATCCATGCCGACTCCATCGTCCTCGATCCTAAAGAGGTGATGTCCCTCGGCGGTATACGCCGACAGTTTGACCGTCCCGCCCTCTGGTTTTTGGCCGATGCCGTGGCGGACCGCATTTTCGATTAGCGGCTGAAGCAGCAGCGGAGGGATCGCGGCGTCCAGCATATCGGGCGCTATATCGGATTCGAACCGGATGCGGTCTTTAAACCGTGCCTGTTCGATATGGAGATATGTCTCGATCAAGTGAAGCTCTTCCCGGAACAGGACGGATATGTCCAGATTGCTGAAGCGGAAGCTGCCGCGCAAGTAGCTTGCCAGATCGGTAGTCAGCGTTCTCGACCGTTCCATATTCGTGTGGCTCAAGGCGACGATACTGTTAAGGACGTTATATAAAAAATGAGGCTTGATCTGCGATTGCAGAAACGCAACCTCGAGATCGACCGCTTTGCCGAGCAGCTCCTTCAGCGTAAGCAAACTGCTTACCCGCGCCCGCAGCTCCGACAGATCGAACGGCTTCGGCAAAAAGTCGTTTGCCCCCGCCTCGAAGGCGGCAACCTTGTCCTGCGGCTGAATCGCCGCGGTCACCATCAGAACGGGAAGCTCGAGCATCGAATATTTGCGGCGGATGCGCTGGCATACCTCATACCCGGACAGGCCCGGCATCATCAGATCGAGAATCGCCAGACGGATCGTGTTCGGCTGCTCGATCTGCTCGATCGCTTCGTAGCCGTTTTTGACGGCGATGACGCTGCAATCGAGCGGCTGCAGCGCGTCGATCAGCACCTTCAGATTGGAAAACTGATCGTCGGCGATCAGCACCGTATAGTTGCCCTTCCGCTCCGAATAGTACGGTGTCGGAAAGGTGTATTCCGCCGTCTTGACCGGCAAACGGCTTCCGCGATCGTCCGTCAGGGCCCGCTTGCTGCCCCGTTCGGCGGCCGGGAGCGTGAAGGTAAACGAGGTGCCCGCGCCGGGAGTCGATTGGACCGAGATGGTGCCGTTCTGAAGCTCGACGAGCTGCTTGACGATAGGCAAGCCGAGACCGAAGCCATGCTGCCCCGTATTCGTTTCGAACGTTCGGAACGGCTCGAAGATATGCGGGAGTTGCAGCTCATCCATGCCCTGACCCGTATCCCGTACGGTCACCTCGATCGTCCCGCCCCGTTCGGCCGCCGTCACCGTAACATTCCCCTGCCTCGTGTACTTGACCGCGTTGTCCAGCAAATTGCCTATAATCTGGCTGAGACGGCTTTCATCGGCAAGGGCGTAAGGGAGCTGCTCGGGAACGAGGTTCTCGATACCGATGCTCCGGTCGGCGGACAAATAGGCGTACATCCTCATCTGCACGTCGACGACAGAGCGGGTATCTACCGGCACGGGATGGATCACGAGCTCGCCCTGCTTCAGCTTGGACAAGTCCAAAATATCGTAGACGAGCTGGGACAGCCTTTCCGTAATGTTCGTAATCAGCCGCAGCCGCTCTTCCTGCTGCGCGTCCAGCCGGTGAACCGGATCGGCCAGCATCGCCTTGGAAATGTTCATAACGCCGTGCAGCGGCGTCTTGAATTCGTGGGACGTTCGGGCGAGAAACTCATCCTTCAGCTTATCCGCCTTCAGCAGCTGCACGGAAAGCTCTTCAACTTTGCGGAAGGCGTTCGAGAACCGGAGCGACATGAGCAGAGAGAGCATCAGCAGGAAGAGGAACGACTCGAGTGGAGCGGACATGTAGATCGGCACCGCAAAATACACATTCATGTTTTGCACGAGCGAATGGACGTGCAGGGCGATCGCCCCGATGACCAGATAAAGGCTTCCTTCAACCTTATGAAACGACGCCAGCACAAAAATATAGGTCGCGTATAAAAGGGGGAGCGTCGCATAAACCGTGGTCAACTGGCGGTACAGCCCGTTATTCAACTCGACGACGAACCCGAGCGACAGGACGATCAGAATGACGCCGAGAACAACGCCAAACCGGATCAGCCGTTTGGAGCAGTAAGGGCGAAACGCCGTATACACGTACAGCAAAAAACCGAGGCCGATGCTCTGCGCAGAGAAAATCTGGATACGAAGAAAAAGCCAGAACGGGACCGGGCCGAATAAGGAGAACAAAATCCGTTCGCCCCGCGTGCTGGAAAAGACCGCAATGAGCACGCACAGCAAACCGAAGGCAAGCAGGGAATAGTCGTTTTTGCGCAGTGCGAAGAAGCCGATAAAGTAAAGACCGATAATAAGAAAGATCGAGACCGTAATCCAGTCGTGTGCAAGCGCCTTCTCGCGGAGAGCGGAGATTTGATCGGCATGCCCGAGAAAGATCGATTCGGTGATGCCGCTTCCCGCTTTTAATTCGTAGTTGGCGACGTGCACGATAATGTCGTTCCAGCCCGGCTCCAGCCGAAAATAACTGACATACGCCGCGTTTTTCGCCGTGTACTGCGACTTGTCCGCAGCGGGGCTGCCGCTCGCCCCGATCTCTTCCCCGTTCACGAAAATCCGGTTGGCGATTTGTATCGTCGACGTTTTGAGTCCGAAGATAGGTGCGTCGTCGTCCACCTTCAGGCGCAGGCGGTAGGAGCCCATCCCGTATATATCCATCTGATCGGACCAGGACCCGGGGACCTTGATCGTTTGGTCGGCAGGCGGAGCAAAGGCGGAAACGTCATACCCGGAAACAAGCCGGTTCGGATAAAAATCCCACTCCCCGTCCAGGGCGACGACGCCTTTGCGGTCAAAGCTCCACTGCGTCAAATCGAGCAGGCCGCCCGACGCTTCCGGGGACCGTTCCGTGTTCGCGGACACGTACAGGAAAAATAGTCCGTACGTTGCAACCATAATGGCAAGCGTCACGAGCGCCGCCGCAATTTTTTTCTTCATCGGTCTCCCTCATCTATGTTTGGCTGGCCTGCCGGCTGAACGGCCGTTTCGTTTTGTATGTTCGGACGGGAGCCCCGGCGGTTGCAAGTGTTTCACTCTCATCGCGCTTGTCCGCCATGCTCAGGCTGCGAGCAGGCTCCCGGTAAGTAACGCTTGTCCGCCGCGACCAGCCGGGCAACCGTAAGCCGCAGCCGCTCGGCTGTAATCGGCTTTACCAAATAGTCGATCGACTTGATGTCGAACGCTTCCACGGCGTATTTGGCAAAAGCCGTCGTAAACACAATGTGAGCGCGGGGCAGGGCCGAGCTGAAGCATCTGGCGGTGTCCGTACCGAGCATGCCCGGCATGTGGATATCTAGGAAAACGGCGTCCGGCTGCAGGCCGCAGGCGTCTTCCAGCGCCCGGCAGGGGTCCGTATACCGACCGACCACATCGACGCCTCCGATCTGGCGCAGCAAAATATCCAGTAAGTCCAGCGCGTTCTCTTCATCGTCGATCAAGATGGCGCGAACCATAACGATCACCTCTTGTCATTTACGATTATAGAGAACTCCGCGCCCTATGCGCAATGAGCAATTGAGTTTACAAGAGCGCCCAGGGAACGGGTTGTTCCGTGTCAACGAAGCGGCGTGTAAAATTGTACAAAACGAATTCAGATTGTGCATGTTCGCCGGGCGGAACGTTCCGTTAAGCTGATGGAGTAAGGAAACGGCATCTTCATCTAATCGATACTGACTATCAGGGGGGACTTACGTTGACCGATTTTACCAATTTGCGTTATTACACGCCGGCTGAGAAGCTGGAGCGGCCTGAGCTGGTGAGCGCAGATTTGTGTATATACGGCGGGACGCCGGCAGGCATTGCCGCCGCCGTACAAGCGAGCCGCATGGGACTTTCCGTCGTAATCGCCGAATTCGGCCGCCATCTGGGCGGACTGACGGCAAGCGGACTCGGCCGGACCGATTTCGGCCGCAAATATTCGATCGGGGGCATCGCCCGCGAGTTTTACCAGGAGCTCGGACGCCATTACGGAACCGACGAGGAAGACGGGACCGCCTGGTTCATGGAGCCGCATGTGGCGGAAGCGATTTTTAACGGGTGGATGGAGAAGGCGGGCGTTCCGGTTTACTTCGGGCAGCATCTCGCGCAGGTGGAGAAGCGGGACGGACGGATCGAGCAGATTACGATGGAAAACGGCAACGTGTTCCGCGCCGGAGCTTTTATCGACGCTACCTACGAAGGGGATTTGTTCGCTCGCGCAGGCGTCTCGTACCATGTCGGCCGCGAAGCGAACACCGTTTACCGGGAAACGTGGAACGGCATCCAGTTCGGTTCGCCGCACCATACGTTCCGGGCTTGGGTTGATCCGTTCGTCTTGGAAGGGAAGCCCGACAGCGGACTGCTGCACGGGATTTCGGCCGAAGCGCCGGGCGTGCAGGGACAGGGAGACCGGTCCATTCAGGCGTACAATTTCCGCATCTGCCTGACCGACCGCGAAGACAACAAGGTCGCATTTCCCGCGCCGCCCAACTACGATCCGGCCAAATTCACGCTTTTGTCGCGTTATTTGCGCGCCGGCGTCTGGGACGCCCTGACGCTGCACAAGCCGATGCCGAATGCGAAGACGGACCTAAACAACTTCGGCGGGGTCAGCACCGACCATATCGGCATGAACCACGAATGGCCGGAAGGCGACTATTCGACGCGCGAACGCATCTTCCAGGAGCATGTCCACCACAATCTTGGGCTGCTGTATTTTTTAGCGAACGATGAAAGCGTTCCCCGTCATATTCGCGACGAGGCTCGCAAGTGGGGGCTGCCGGCGGATGAATTCACGAGCACGGCAAACTGGCCGCATTACTTGTACGTGCGGGAAGGGAGACGGATGATCGGCGACGTGGTGATGAATCAGAACCACTGTCTCGGCTATCACGTCGCGGATGATTCGATCGGGCTCGCTTCGTACGGGATGGATTCGCATAACTGCCGCAGGCTTGTCATGGACGGCCGCTGTGTGAACGAGGGCGATGTGGAGATCGGGGTACCGGGTCCGTATCCGGTCTCGTATCGGGCGATCGTACCGAAGGGGGACGAATGCACGAACCTGCTGGTCCCCGTATGCTTGTCCTCGTCGCATATCGCCTACGGCTCGATCCGGATGGAGCCGGTGTTTATGGTGCTCGGTCAATCCGCCGCCACGGCTGCCGCGATCGCGCTGGCGGAAGGGCGCGCGGTGCAGGATGTCGATTACGCCGTATTGCGGCAGCGGCTATTGCAGGACGGTCAAGCTTTGACGGTTTGACGAGGCGATACTATTAACGATTAGGGGTGTCTATATGCGCAAAACAATAATCAAGGCAGGATCGCTTACGCTTGCCCTTTGCCTCACGGCCGCATCGCTTGCGGCCTGTTCCAAAGGCTCCGAAACTACAGAGAGCGCAGGCCAGCCGGGGCAAGCGAAGCCTCCAGCAGCACCGAAGGAGCCGGTAGAGCTCGTATTTTACGCGATCAACGGCGATTCCGAGGAAAGCTTTAATTTCCGCTTCGGGGACATGATCCGCAAGAAGTTCCCGGACTACACGATCAAGTACATTTTCAACCAGAAGGGCATGACGCTTCAGGATCTGGTCACGTCGGGAACCCGCTTCGACATTACGTATCACGCGGTCGGCTTTTATGAGAACTTTTTGACCCCGCTCGGGCTGCTCTATGATATGACCGATCTGATGAAGGCGCAGAAGGTCGATGTGAGCCGTTTCGAATCGACGACGATCGATGCGATCAAACAGCTGTCCGGCGGCAAAATGTACAGCTTGCCCGTATACGGCAACAACCTCGTGTTATATTACAACAAGTCGATCTTCGATAAGTTCGGCGTAGCTTACCCGACCAGCAATATGACCTGGAACCAAATGTCCGAGACGGCGAAAAAGCTGACCCGCGAAGACGGTGGCGTGCAATATTACGGCTTCGGCATGAACCCGCAGCTCGTGACGCGGATGAATCCGCTGTCGATTCCGAACGCCGATCTGGCCAGCAACTCGCCGACGATCAACAAAAACGATCTGTGGAAGCAATTTTTCCAAACGTTCTTCCTCGATCCGCAGTCGTCGCCCGGCTCGCTCAAGACGATCCCTGACAGCAATACGTTCCTGAAAGAGAAAAATGTCGCGATGATGGCGTATATCTCAAGCGCCATCTCGATTTCGGGCGACCAGTTCAGGCAGGTCGACTGGGATCTGGTGCCGCTGCCGAGCTTTAGCGACAAGCCTGGCGTCGGCTCGCAGATCAATTCGATCAACTTCGGCATTACGAGCATCGCCAAAAACAAGGAAGCGGCGATGGAAGTGCTCGCGTATATGACGAGCGACGAATTCCAAACGAGCTTGGCCAAGAAAGGCATCATGCCGGTGCTGAAAAGCGACGCCGTGCGAAACGCAATCGGTCAGGAATCCGAATTCAAGGCCAAAAACTTCAAGGCGATTCTCCAAAACGCCCCGGCCCCGATTCCGCCAAAGGCGCTGTACGACGCCGAGCTTGTCAATATTTATGCCAAATACGGCACACAAATCTGGCAGGGCGCGGTCGATATCAATACGGCCATGCGGCAGGCGGAAGAGGAATCGAAGAAAAAAATCGAGGAATATTTGAACCAGAACAAGAAATAAGCCGGTCTGGGCGAAAATACGGCGGGCTGGTGGCCGTCAAAAGGCAGAGAAAACCGTCCGAAGCGCGACTTCGGGCGGTTTTCGTGCAAAGATAAGAAAGTATATATCCTGCCGGGATTCAGGGGCAGGGGAGCGGAAGCGGAAGTGAAAGTTCCGCTATAGCTGGCGAAGCGGCGCCGACAGGGCGATAACGGAAGTAAAAGTTCCGTTAAAACAAGGGAAAACGCGAAACCGGTGAGATAACGGAACACCTTTTCCGTTATTTTGGGAAAAGGCGCCGGATCCCGCAGAAATCTGCGTACTTGGGAGGGGATAGCGGAAAACGAGTTCCGTTATCCGTCAAAATGCCGCAAGGACGAGCAAATAGCGGAAAATCGGCTCCGCTATATTTTGCTTTTCCACCGGCTAACTTGCTGCTGGTCATGCAGGGACCCTCCGATCGACATACCGGCGCAGGTGAAGCAAAAAGCCTTTCCGTGAGCGGAAGGCTTTTTTAGTCGGACGGGGGCTTCGTCCGAAGGTGACTTCGGGCGGTTTTTCCGTCGCAAAGATGAATAGGGGCTCCTCCACCCGTCAGGGGGCCTTGTCCAGGTCGTACCACCAGTACCCGCGCCGGAACCGGGAAGCGGCACTAAGGGTGATACCTTCCTTTTCGTACACGATCCGGCCCTCCAGCGTCTCCTTATACGTCCAGCCGCGCTGCCCCAGAAAAGAGGTCAACTGCTGCTCGGACGGCCCTCTTCTGGCTACCAGCTTGACGGCGTCGGGCGTAAGCGGCACCACCCGCGCTTGCCCGGCTTCTATGGCAAGTAACGCGCGCGGTACCGTTAGAGGGTATGAAGTGCCGAACGTTAAGGCGAGCCCTATTATGGCTGCAAGGCAACAGGCTGCGGTCCATATCCATATTTTCACTTTACGCTTTGGGCGATGCTCCCCGCTCGGCTGTTATCATCCAGGTCACTCCGTATTTGTCGGTAAGTTCCCCATAGTACATACCGAAAGGCTGCATGTCCAGCGGAGCGATCACACGGCCGCCTACCGCAAGGCCCGCGAACGCTTCTCTCGCAGCGGACTCTGTCTGGAATGCCATATTGAGGGCTATGCCGGGCCCGGGAGGCGCCGGCTCGAACGAATCGGCCATAAAGATATAATTGCTGCCGGCCACCGACAAGCACATATGCATCACTTTGTCCTTCAAGTTATGCTGGGCGCCCATCGCTTGTTCGTGAGTAAGCACGGAAACAATCTCCCCGCCGAAACACTGTACGTAAAAATCGGCCTGACTCCTTGCATCTTCCGAGCGGATAAAAGGCTTCAGCGTTCCCGTCATGAAACTCATCCCTTCGATTCGTCATTTGTTAACGATACAGAAAGTTAACTTCGCTAAAACGCGGTCGTTCATCTTTGAATTACGTCGATAGACGTTTTTGTTAGGTACAAGCTGATTGTACAACAAGGATTACCCTCGCGTTACTTACAAATTGCTATTTTTCCCCACAACGGGCAAGTGTATATCGAATTCCATGATTTACAAAACGATTTAATTTCTTTATGATTAAATTAATTCGGGCGGGCAACTGGATAAGTTGAACCACGGATCATCATGGAACGGACTTGCCAAACATCGGTTCACTTATTTGCATATTCCGCAGCAAAGGAAGGATACCGCAAATGAAGACGCTAACAAGCACGAACACGATGACGAAACGAAGCCCGGCTTATACGCTGGACCGTTATCCGCAGTGGGAGAAGCGGTTTTATACCTCATCCGACGGGCTGCCGTCCGATCGCGTAACCCATCTGATCGTCTCGGCGAAAGGCGAGGTATGGGCCGGAACTCCGGCCGGATTGGCGCGTTTTGACGGAGAGCGGTGGGAGGCAGCCGCACACGGCCCTCCGGCAGAGCCGGTCTCGATGCTGTTTGCGGACCGGCAGGAAGGCGTTTGGGCTGCTGTTGGCGGCGAGCTCTACCGCCTGGAAAGCGGGCGCTGGCGCCACCAAGAGCCGTTCGGCGCACCGGTGCAGGCGCTGGCGCAGGACGAGGACGGCACATTATTCGCCGCCTCCGGAGGGATGCTGTACAGCCTGACATCCGGCGGCTGGACGGAGGAGCGCGCATACGGGGAAGCCGGGGTGCGAGGCATGACCGCCTTCGGCAGCCGCAGGGTGTATCTCGCAACCGATCGGGGGCTGTATGCGCTGCTTGGCAAACGGCCGCGCTGGTACGATATCCCGGCGGGCGAGACGGGGATGATCAGCGACTGTACATCCTGCCTGCTGGCCGATCGATGGGGGCATGTTTGGATCGGCACGGACCGGGGCGTCTGCATCCACGACGATACCGACTTTTTTTACCGTCTCGACGGCTCGAAGGGGCTGCCGCAGGAAGACATCCGGGTTATGGCGGCGGGATCGGCCGGAGGTCGCTGGTTCGGAACGCCGGCCGGGGCCATCCGCCTACAGGACGGAGTCTGGTCCTACTTCGCCTCGAAGCGGTGGCTTCCCGATGACAACGTGAGGGCGATCGCGCTCGAATCGGACGATAACGTATGGATCGGCACGGAGGACGGAATCGCAAGGCTTACGGTGCGGCCGATGTCGCTGCAGGAGAAAGCCGATTACTACGACGGTCTGATCGAGAAATATCACAAGCGGTTCGGCTACGTGAACGGCGGCCGGCTGAAGGAGCCTTGCAAGCTGGACAGCATCGAGGTGGAAATATCCGATAACGACGGCTTGTGGGCGGGGGACTACGCAGCCGCCCAAACGTACAAATACGCCGTCACCGGGGATGCCGAGGCGCGGGAGCGCGCCAAGCGGACGGTTCACGCGATGCTGGACCTGCTCGCGGTTACGGGCCGCCCCGGCTTTATAGCCCGTTCGATCATTCATCGCTCGGAGCCGGAATTCGGCGTGAAAGGACCTCGCCACGAATGGCGCTTGTCGGCGGACGGCGAGTGGGAGTGGAAGGGCGATGCGTCCAGCGACGAGGCCGTGGGTCATTTTTACGCCTATGCGGTATTTTACGATCTAGCTGCGGATGACGACGATAAGGAGCGAATCCGCTCCGGCGTCCGGGCGATAGCGGATCATATTCTGGAGCATGACTTCTGCTTGACGGATATCGACGGCTTGCCGACGACATGGGGAGTCTGGTCACCGCACAGACTGAATCACGACGCCAAATGGTGGGAGCAGCGCGGCATCAACTCGCTCGAGCTGTTATCCTTCCTCAAGACGGCCGCCCACGTAACCGGCGACGAACGCTACGAGGCCGCGTACCGCGACCTCATCGTCCGGCATCATTATGCGCTCAACGTGCTGGACGAGAAAATTGCCAAACATCCGAGCTCAGGCAGCATCGACGACAATCTCGCCTTTCACGCGTATATACCGCTGCTCCTGTACGAAAACGATCCCGAGCTGCGCTCGATCTATACGATAAGTCTGGAGCGGCATTGGCAGATGGAGCGTCCCGAGCGATCCCCGCTCTGGAACGCCGTATATGGAGCACTGACCGGGCGCATGTGCGACATCGAGGCGGCGGTTCGAAGCCTTGCGGAGCTGCCGCTCGATCTGATCTGCTATAAGGTCGTCAACAGCAGCCGCGCCGATCTGCGCGGTGGAAGGGACTTGTCCCGCGGCCTGGCCGATTCGCCGCTTCCGGTGAACGAGCGGCCGCTGCTCAAGTCGGACAAATCGCCGTACCGGCTCGACGGGGGCAGCGACAAATGGGCCGAGGACGGCACGATGTTTCTGCACCCGTACTGGCTCGCCCGCTATTATAACCTGATCGCCGAGCCGCAGCAGTAAATACCGCATGCCGCGCGCATGCCACGATACCAGGAGGTGTTCGTATGGCCAGAGGACAGCTGTATTCCCCGGAGCGTAAATTTTTGACCGACAGCGAAACCGGCGTGAGCATTACGAAGCTGACTGCTTTTCCGACCGTCAACATGAAGCTTTACTTTCATGTTAATGCGTTTACGCCCGATTCCAAAACGCTCGTGTTCCACTCGTACAAGGCCTCGCACCGCGATTCCCAAATCGATATTTTCCGGGTCGATACGGACGGCATGAATTTGATCCAGGTGACCGACCGGCCGGGAATCGGCGGCGATATTTTATCGTACTGCGGCAAATGGCTGTATTTTATTGCGGAAGGAGCGTTCCGGCGGGTGTCGCTCGCCACGTTCGAGGAGGAAGTCATCGCCCCCATGGACGAGGTTGCCTCGGCGGGCCTCGGCAGCTTGACGTTCGACGACCGGTACTATGTGGCGGAAGTCGAGCTTCGCGGCGGCGGCAAAGGCATCGTGCGGATTTCCACGGACGGCAGGGAAGCGGATATCGTGTACAGGCAGTCGGATTCGATCAGCCATACGCAGGTGGAGCCGTCGGCAGGAGGCACGATCGCCTTCCAGCGCAAGGCGGACGGGCTGCAGCGGAACATCTGGCTGCTGAACGCGGACGGCAGCAACCTGCGTCCGCTGGAGCTGCCTCACGGCAACGGGCACTGGATGTGGCTCGGTTCGACGAAGCGGATCATGTCCAACCTGTCGAGCGAGCATCGCGGTATCGCGATTACGGCCGAGGGCGAAGAGAAGACGGAACTGTACACCGGGGAGCATTTTTGGCACGGCTCGTGCAGCATGGACGGTAAATGGATCGTATCGGATACAAACTGGCCCGATCACGGCATCCAACTGATGAACGTGGCGACGAAAAAGTACAAAATGCTGTGCCGCTCCGACAGCTCGTCGGGACATCCGCAGTGGAGTCACCCGCATCCGTCGTTCAGCCCGGACGGACGATGGGTCGCGTTCAACTCGGACCGCACCGGGATGCCGAATGTGTATTTGGCCGCCGTGCCGGAGGAGATGCTGGCGGAGCTTGCGGCAGAGTAGCGGCGGCTGCCGGGCGGCGGGCAGCTGGGTCATAACGAAGCGAGGCTGTGCTTTTTGCGGTACTGGGACGGGTTCATCTTGCTGTACGCAGTAAAGACGCGGCTGAAGTAGAAGCCGTTCTCGTACCCGCACAGTCTGGCGATATGATCGATCGTGTACTCGGACTGCACGAGCAAATTTTTCGCCTTCTCCATCCGCAGCGAGACGAGATAGCGGGAGGGCGACATGCCGAATACGTGCTGGAACCGCCGGCTGAGCTGAACGGGGTGAATATGCAGAAAGGCGGCCACGTCCTGCAGGCGGATGTCGCGGAACGCATGATGGTCGATCATCGCCCTCGCTTCCTTCATCAGCTTGTCCTCGGCGAGATTGTCGTACTGAGCGAGGCTTTCCGCTTCGATGCGGAACAGCAGCCAAATATCGTTGGCGAAATGCTGCAGCCACGTCTTGCTCTGCTCATCCTGAAGGCGCATAAGGCGGTGCAGCTGCCGGTACGTATTGTACAATCTTTCCTGTTCGCTTGCGGTATACTTGAACGCATACAGACGGCGGAGCAAATCGATCGTGCGCCGCTCCGCCTCCGTGTCGTTCTTGTCATAGCTGAAAATGAAATAGTGAAACGACAGCGGCGAAATCATTTCGCGGCGAAACGGCAGGTTCGGAGGGCAAACGACGATGTCGCCGCCTTCGGCTTCGCCCGCGTGGCCGTCGATTTCGTACGAGAAGCGCCCTTCCTCGACGGCGAACATGAGCCAGCGCGGTTCGTTGGCGGAATTCTTGATGAAATGCGGCTTTTCTTTCCAATACGCTTGATAGCTGACCGATATAGGGTATACCGCTCCCACCTGGCTTCATCCCCCGTAAACTCCGAATGTATCCCCTTTCATTCGACGAACCGATCCGAAATTCCTGCTTCCTATGTCACCCCTGCCGTTCCCCGCGAGCGCCTTGTTTACAATCCTGTCCTGTGCTTTCCCAGTGAGGCGATGCCAATCCGACTGTGCGTGTCTTTTGCACGGAGCCGCCGCATATTCGCCTTTTTTTTGCAGGGAATGGAGCCGGTCCGGCGAATTACAGATAAGTATTTGGGAATCAGAAGGCAACCACAGCTTCCATGAAGGAGACGAGAAGAAGCATGAAGCAACCATTCGATGCAGGCGAGCTGCTTGGCTTTTATGAGGATCATCTGAAACGGGTGCTGTTGACGTTCTGGCTGCGATCGACCGACCGGGAGGACGGCGGCTACTTCAACTGTTACGACAATACGGGAGCGACGCTCGTATCCACGGACAAATATACGTGGTCGCAGGGCCGGTTCGTCTGGATGTACGCGAAGCTGGCCGCCATGGATACGGATACGTTCGGCGAAGCCGAGAAGCGGGAGTTTCTCGAGCTGGCCGCGCACGGCGTGCGCTTTTTGATCGATCACGCCCTGCTGGAAAACGGCAACTGCACCTTTATTATGGACAAGCAGGGGCGGCCGAAGCGGAACGATCCGGCGGACCGGTTCGATTCGAGCATTTTCGCCGATTGCTTCGTGGTGGCGGGTCTTGCCAAATACGGCGCCGTGTCCGGCGACAAGGAGAGCGTCGGCTTCGCCCGCAAGCTGTACCGCTCGATTATGGGCCGGATCGACAGCGGCAGCTACCAGATGGCGCCGTATCCGACGCCGGAAGGGTACAAGTCGCACAACATTCCGATGATTTTGCTGAATGTGACCCAGGAGCTGCTGGAAGTCGAGGAAGCGCCGTGCGGCGATCCGTCCGAAGCCGCCGCCTTGCGCGTCAACATGCTGCGGTTTATGGACGAGATTACGGAGCGGTTTATCGACGACAGCGGGGTTCTAAACGAAATGATCGGGACCGATCTAGTGCGGGTCGATTCCTTGCTGGGGCGGTACTGCAATCCGGGACACTCGATCGAGGATATGTGGTTTATTATTCATGCCGCCCGGAAGCTGGGGCTTGAGCGGTATGTCGGGAAGGCCGCACGCACGACCCGGAAAATGGTCGAGATCGGCTGGGACGCCGAATACGGCGGGCTGCTTCTGTTCGTCGACCGCGACGGCGGCAAGCCGCACGGCGATACGGCCGGAACCGAGCAAACAGGCATGGTGCGGCAAATCCGCGACAATTGGGACAACAAGCTGTGGTGGCCGCACTCCGAGGCGCTTTACACGACGATGCTCTGTTACGGGATTACGAAGGACGAGGCGTTTCTGGACGATTACAGGCGCATTCACGAGTATACGTTCCGCACGTTTCCGAATCCGGACGAAACCGTCGGGGAGTGGATTCAGATCCGGATGAGAAACGGCGAGCCGATCCAGAAGGTTGTCGCCCTCCCGGTCAAAGACCCTTATCATATTATCCGCAACGTCATTTATTTGATCGAGCTGCTTGGAGCGATGAAACGCGCTTAAAGCCGACTACCGCTGGGGTACCGTTCATACAAGCCGCGCTTAAGAGAAGAGCCCTCTTCACCGAAGAGGACTCTTCTTTTTTGTGGTTCCATAATGATTTTATAAAGGAACCAGTAATAACATAATGTTTCGCGACTTAACAAGGTGTGATGCGAATAAAAGCTTGTATAATAAGGGTTTTTCAGATGATGGCAAAAATTTTGTTGGATTTTGGAAATAAACCAGTTGACAAAAATAAAAGCGCTTTCTACAATGGAGATGAAAAGTGTGAGGAACCAGACGGAACCAGTTGGCGTCTCATGCACGACCCCGAGTACTGGCGCTGGCAAGGGAGGTGAGCGGGCCGGAAACACGCACCGGCACGTTTTGAAAGCGCAATCATTTTCATTGGACTATCGGTATGAAAACAAGTGTTGGACATGGGGGGAAACGCGATGAAGGTAAAAGCAGGTTTGGTGGCGCTTACATTTTCGGTGCTGGTTACCGCATGCGGCGGCGGCCAGGGAGGAGGCTCGGCAAGCGGAAGCACGGATACGAAGAAGGAAGAGAAGCCGAAGGACCCGTACACGATGGTCATCTTTACTGCGGGCGTATCGGAGAAGGAATTCAACGATCGTTTCAGCGAAACGCTGAAGACGAAATTCCCGCACGTGACGATCGAGTACATTATGAGCGGCAAGGGGCAGACGATTGCCGATCTGGTTGCGGCGAACAAAATTCCGGACATTATCAGAACCGACGTCCCGACCCTGCAAACCGGGTATATGGACTACAAGATCCATTACGATATGTCCGAACTCGTCAAAAAATACAAGTATGACACGAACCGCTTCACCAAAGTATTCCTTGATGAAATCATCGATGCCGGCGGAACGGGCGCGCTGTACGGTTTGCCGGTGCCTCCGTACTTCCCGCAGGCGACTTATTACAATAAGGACTTGTTCGATAAATTCGGAGTCGCTTATCCGAAGAACGGCATGACTTGGGATGAACTCTACGAGTTGGCCAAAAAAATGACGCGCACGGACGGCGGAACGGTATACCGCGGCTTCAGCGCCAATCCGACCAATACGCTGCGGGATAACGTGCTGTCGCTGCCGATCCTAGATCCGAAAGGAACCGGACTCGCCGATTCGGCCAAATGGAGCACGCTGTACCAAAACCTGCTGCGCTTTTACCAAATTCCGAATAATACGATCGAAGCCAACCCGAGCCTCGAGGACAAAGCGTTCAACAAAGGCAACGTAGGGCTGATGACGAACCAGCATAACATTTATCTTGTCATTCCGCCGGAAGTGAACTGGGATCTCGTTTCTTATCCGAAGTTCAAGGACGGTCCCGATCTGATGCCGCAGCGCGGACCGGCGTACTGGTCGATTACGAACACGAGCAAGCACAAGGACGAAGCGTTCGAGATGATTATGGCGATGCTGTCCGACGAATCGCAGCTGGCCGACTCGAAGCGGGGCATTCCGACGACGCTGAACAATCCGGAGATCGCGAAGGTGCTTGGCCAGTCCGACCCGATCTACAGCAAGAAGAACATGAACGCCATCAACTATTACAAGCCTGCGAACTATACGCCGAAGCGCAAAATGGGCGAGGTCACCGTACCGGGAGCCACGCAGCAAGGCCTGATCGGCAACACGTTTGTAGAGGTCGCGCAAGGCAAAAAGGATATTAACACGGCGCTTCGCGAGATCGACGAGAAACTGAAGGCCGCCCTTGAAGAGGAAAAAGCGAAAGCCAAATAAACAGGCAAGAAAAAGCGGATAGGAGCTGGGGAACATCATGGGAATTACAATAGCCGTACTGCCGGACCCCGTCACACAGAAACGGATTTTCGGAGAAATGCAGTGGAAGCAATTGGAGGCCATCGGTACAGTTGTGCGTAACGACCTGGACGGTTATCCGACGCCGGAAACACTGGCGCGCTTCATCCGCGGCGCCGATTATGCGATCACGTCTTGGGGCTGCTCCAAATTGACTACGGACATTTTGCAGCAGGCTCCCAATTTGAAGGCGGTTTTTCATGCGGCGGGGACGGTGAAAGGAATCGTCACGCCGGAGCTGTGGCAGCGCGGCATTCGAGTGTCGAGCGGCAACGGGCCGCTCGGCAGAGGAGTTGCCGAGACGGCTCTGGGGCTCACGATCGCCTCGCTCAAAAATATGTGGCGGCTGACGCAGACGACGCGCGAAGGCGGCTGGAACGCGGGCAAGGAGCGGATTAGCGAGCTGTATCAGATTACGATCGGTGTGATCGGAGCAGGCAAGGCGGGCCGGCATTATATGGAGCTGCTGCGTTGCTTTGAAGTGTCGATCGTCGTCTACGATCCGGTTCTTACGACTGAGCAGGCGAAAGCGCTAGGTGTGACGAAGCTGGAGCTGGATGAGCTGCTCCGCCTAAGCGACGTCGTTTCCATCCATGCTCCGTCCATTCCGGAAACGTATAAAATGCTGAATGCCGCAAAGTTCGCGCTCATGAAGGACGACGCGATCCTGATCAATACGGCGCGAGGATCGATCGTGGACGAGGAAGCTCTGATCAAGGAGCTGCAGCAGGGAAGGCTGTTCGCCTGTCTGGACGTCACCGACCCGGAGCCGCCGGCGGCCGACTCCCCGCTGCGCAGCCTGCCGAACTGCATCCTGACGCCGCATATTGCCGGAGCCGTCAATAACGGCGTTCGCCGCTTGGGCCAGTTTGCGATCGATGAGCTGAGCCGGATGCTGTCCGGCGGCAGCCTCGAAGGCGAAGTGAAGGAAGAGCAGCTTGCCGTTTTGGCCTAAATTCATAAGAAGACTTCCGCATGAGCTTACATAAGAACCGCGGCAGTCTTCTTCTTTTTTGTCCGCGTATTCGGAAGTATCGATTTCGGGAGGGAGGTGAAGGAGAATTCGGCAGCTTGTGCGACTTGACGGGTGATGGATCATACTCGAATCTTATTAAGGAGGGATGAATTGTATGAAGCTCAGGGACGAACGGAGCAGCGTTCGACGCAAGCCGCTCACCATCCTGGCCCTGCTGCTGGCCTTTGCGGTCGTGTTCGCCGGTTTGGGCGGCGGACTATCTACAGAGAGGGCGGATGCCGCGGCAGGAGAGTTGTTTTACGATTTCGAAAATTTCAATCTCGGTTTGCTGAACGGACAGAACGGCTGGACGAACGGCACGCAGGGTGTCACGGTGACCGATCAGGTGTATGCGGTCGGAGGCGTCAAAGCGGTCAAAATCGTCGATAACGACAAAACGACCGCAGCGGGGGCGAGGCTGCCGTTTGCGCCGATCGTGAAGGGCAGTGTGGAATGGTGGGCGAGAGCGGATACGGCGGACCGTTTCGTCATGCTGCTGGAAAGCACGAGTCCGCAAGGCAGCAAGCCGGTGGAATGGATCGGCTTCCAGGCGAACCGGACGTTCGAATATTACGACGGGACTACCCGCGTCAGCTCGAGCGAGTTGTATGAGACGGGCAAATGGTACCGGTTCCGGGTCGATTTCGATGCGGCGGCGGGGAAAAAGTCGATCGCGATTTTCGACGGCGACGACGTGCTGCTGCTGCGCAAAAATACGGCGTTCCGGGATGCTTCGGCCACCTCGGTCAACCTGTTCCGCATCGCCACGATATCGACGAGCCTGGGGACCTTCTACATGGACAATGTCCGCGTTCGCGACGGGCTGCTGGCCGAACCGGGTGTTTTGCAGAGGATGGATTTTTATCCCGACGAGCTGACTTTAAACGTCGGCCAGACGAAGCCGACAACGGTGCTCGGCTATTACTCGAACGGAGATGTGCGGATCATGAATGACGGTGTGATAGGCTATAGCTCCCAGCAGCCGGGAGTGGCTTCCGTAGCGGCAAACGGGGAAGTAAGCGGTATAACGTCCGGTTCCACCGTAGTAACGGCTACTTACGGAAGTATTCAGGCTAGGCTGGACGTGAGCGTGTTCGGAGCCGGCGACATTCCGCCGTACTACAATTTACCATTACGTTCGCTTGACGGGGATACGAGCATTCAGGGCCTGCAAATCGCGGCGCCGGCAGACCCGTTGTGGCAAGCGCTCGGCCAGCGGCTTGCAGACGGGCTGCAAAGCCGCTGGAACGTCCAGGTTCAGGTTGTCGAGCCGTCTCGCGACAAATTCCGCGATGGTTGGTCGGGAAATACGATCGTGCTCGGCTCGCTTGGCAACAACGATCAACTGATGCGCCTCTACGGCCTGCGTTTGTCGTATGCCGACGCAATCTATCCCGGGGACGGCGGGTACCAGCTGCAAACGGTGATCGACCCGTTCGGGCTTGGCGGCAATACGATCGTTGTCGGCGCCAGCGATCTGGCCGGAGCCGGACTTGGCGTAGACCGGCTGCTGCAAATCAGCGGGGCGCTAAGCTCGCCGACGATTCCGTGGCAGTCGGAGGCGAAGCTGTCCGCGCAAGCGTCGTCGTATTTGCAGTACGGCGGCAAGCCGACCGCGGCCAACATTCAGACGATGCTTAGGTCGGCGGATACTTGGCTGTCGAAGCTTCAGCCGAACGCGAGCAGCGAAACGGACGCGGCTTCGCTCCATTACGTCCTGTCCCGGATTAAAATATTCGGCGAAAACCTGCTGCTGACCGGAGAGCCGGGCTTTGCGCAAGCTTACCAAAAGCTGCTGCTCGGCTACGCGGGTTATGTGAACCGGTACCCTGCTGCGGCCAAAACGCAGCTCAACGAGAGACAGAACATGTGGACGGATGGCGATACGATCATTCAGAACTGGGCGGTTCTGGAGGCATCGCCTATATTTACAGAGACCGACCGCAAGCAGATCGTATCCGCACTGAAGCTGACGTACGAAGCAAATGCGAACGACGGCTATTTGACGGGCGCCTCGGCGACCGGGCCGCGCTGGAACCATCAAATCTTCCCGGCTCTGTCGCTTATCGCCGGAAGCGACTACTTCGGGAAATATTACAGCTTGCCGGAGACGCAGGCTTGGAGACAGCTCGGGGAGCGCATTTTTATCGGCAACACGTCGCATATCAGCCTGGACGAAGGCCCCGATTATTTGATGCACGTACCGATGACGAACATCGACTACGGCATGGCAACCGGCAATCTTGATTTCATTACGCAAAGTCTTCGCCCGAGCGCCGATCTGAATGCGCTCATGATCGACAATCTCGGCACGATGGCGGGCGGCGGAGACACGTATCCCTTCGGCTACAGCAACGCCTACTCGTGGGGACATTCGCAGGTGATGAACGCGGCGACGCTGTTTTACGGCGATCCGCTTTACCGCTATTTGCTTCAGCGGACGAGAACGGGCCCGTTCCCAGGCCAGCGGATGTCGGATTTGAACTACCCGATTCATATGTATACGTCCGTGAAGCTGGACGAAGCTACGGAGCTGCAGGAGGAGCAATATCCGAAGCTTCAGGCGTTTCCGGTCGAGCAGGGCGTGTATGACGACTTGAAGGATACGGAGCAGACGGTGCTGGATGTAGCGCTGCCGGATGCGTTCCACAAAATGACGTTCCGCGAAGGGTTCGGAGCGGACGACAGCTTTTTGAGCGTGGACGGCTTCTCGGCCGGTACGCACGGACATCAGGACGGCAATGCGATTATCGGCTACAGCGCGAACGGCAGAGTGTTCCTGACCGACCGCGACTATATGGAGAATACGCCGGAGCATCATAACGGGCTTGTCGTGGTCAAGGACGGTCAGCAATCGAAGAAGCCGCCGCTCGCGAGACTGGACTGGTCGGCGGATATCGGGGGAACTGCGCTGAGCCGCAGCACCGTCCCGAATTATAACGGCACCGATTGGGAGCGCTCGATCGTCAGCCCAGACGGTTCGTTTTACCTGATCTATGACAGTGTCAAAGTAAAGGAAGCCGGAAGTTATGTACTCAAAAACAATTGGCAGACGCTCGGAGCGCCTATGCAGCTAAACGACAAATTCGAAGTCGAGCAGCAGGGCGTGACGATGACGATCGAAAGCTTCGACGATACCGAGCTGCTGACGCAAAACAGGTACGGGCATTTCCGCAAACATTGGAAGGCGGATTACCCGTATCCGTATGCGGACCAGGAAACAGTGCTGAGCGAAGTGCTGGAAGAGAGCGGTTATGCTGCGGGAGAGCAGATCGGCTTCGTAAACGTGCTGTCGAGCCGTAAAGATGGCGATCCTAAACTGAATGTGCGCCGCATGAACGAGACGACGCTTGAAATCAAGCGGCAGGGCAAGACGTGGTATGCTTCCGAAGCGCCACTGGATACGAGCGACTTCAGCTCGAACGGCAAGTTCCACCTGCTGGGCGAAGGGCGGCTGCTCGCAGCAGAAGCCACCCAGGTGCGCATCGGCTCGCAGACGCTGCAATTCGCGGAGCCTGTTATGTTCGCGATGAATACGGCGAGCGGACAGTGGGAGGCTTACTCGCTGCGCAAAGACCGGATTCGCTATGCCGCAAGTGGCGAGCAGGTCCGCGAAGGGGCGCTCGAATCTGCAACGGCTCCATGGAATCGGCAAATGGAGCAGCGGCTGGAGCGGGCGATCAAGGCCAAGGAACACCCGCATCCGTGGTCGAAGCCGCAACGGGCTTCCGGAGAAGATGACGTTGCGGATGGGGGGCTTCTTGCGAGCCGTGACGACGATCGTCAGGATCACGAGAATCGTTCCGGGAAGCCGCGCGACTGGGAGCGGGTATACCGCTTCGCCGAGCAAACGACGGACAGCGTCTGGGGCGATCTGGACGGCGATGGCCAGGAAGAACTCGTTCTGGGCGGAGTAAACGGCAAAGTGCAGGCCGTAGACGAGCAAGGCGGCGTCCGCTGGACATTCGCGGCCGCCGGCCGCGTCAATGAAGTGACGGTGCAGACATTAAACGGCAGCCCGGTCGTATTCGTCGCTACCGAAAACTGGTACGTATATGCGCTGAATGCGCAGGGTCAGGAACTGTGGCGTTATGTATTCCCAAGCGATTCGACGCACAGAGGAAGCAGGGGCAATCTGCTCGGCATCACGAATGTCAGAGTCGCCTATGTAAACGGGGCGGATCAGCCGCCGTGGGTGATGGTAGGCACACAGTACCGTTACATTTACGGTCTGGATGCCGCCGGTGCATTGAAGTACGAGGAACTGCTGTACTACTACGGCATCGAGGACATGGAATTTGCCGACTTCGACGGCGATGGCAAGGATGAAGGCATGATTGGCCTGGAGTACGCGTATTACGCTTATTGGAACGAGAAGCAGATCACCCGAGGGGGAAGCGGCGGCGGCCCCGGCTGGAAAGTAGCGACTGTGATCAGTCACCCGAGCTTCGGCGCGGCTCCGGTCCTCGCATTCGGCACGAAGCAAAACGAGGTTCGGCTGGTCGGTTACGACACCAAGCTGCGGGAGCTGTGGAAGCGGAACATGGGCGGGGAAGTGAATGATATCCGCTACGGCGACTATAACGGGGATGGTGTTCCGGAGCTGCTGGCGGGCTCCGACGGCTTCCAGTTTTATGCGCTGAACCCGGACGGATCGGTGCGGTTCCGGGCGGCATTGCCCGACAGGGTGCTTCAGGTGGACGGCTCGAATAAGGACGGAGTAGCGTCGTATTGGGCTGCCGCCGACCACGGCCTGCTCGTCAAGTTGAACGACCAAGGGGAGGTGGAGCGCAAAACCCGCTTTGCCGGCCCGATCGCCGCTTTGAAGTCGGGCGAGACGCAAGCCCGGCCCTGGGTTGTACTGGAGAATGGCGACGTGTACCGCTACCGTCGCTAAGGATTCCACATGATTAGGCCGACGCGCGCGACAATGGCGCGCGTCGGTTTATGATAGTTCCTTGAAGCCGCCCGCAACTTCTAGTATGCTAGTGTACATACTATATTTGGTAAATGGTGGCGCATACGATGCATGAATCGGAAAAACCGAGCCGCAAAACGTCTCAAGCGCGGCTCGAACGGATGATCGATACGATCCGCAGTGAAATCGGGAACGGAACTTATCGCGAAGGCGATTACTTGCCTTCGGAGAAGGCTTACGCCAAGGAGTATCATCTTAGCAACAAAACGGTGCGCCAAGGGCTCGAGGTGCTGGTAGCCGAGCGGCTGATCGAGAAAATTCCGCGCGTCGGCAACAAGGTCGCCCGCTTGTCCCGCTCCGATACAGTTGTTCTGAAGTTTGGCTGTCACACGACGCTGTTCCCGGAAGCGCAGATGAAAACGCTAATAGCGGAATTCCATAAGCGGTTTCCCGGCATCCGCGTCGAAGTCAGCACATTTCCCTCCGGGATGCATACGTACCAATCCGTGAAAACGAAAATCGAACAGGAAGGCATCGACGTCTTCTCGATGAATTACAACAGTATGGACGATTTTCGCCGAAACGGCGCTTTGGACGAATTGGAAACGCTTGAGCCGAATCCCGCCGTTTACCCGTTTTTGACCGAATCGGCCACGTTCGGAGGCGAACTGAAAATGCAGCCTTTCGTGTTTTCTCCACTGATCCTGTGTTACAACAAGGAGCATTTTCGCGAGAAGGACGTCATGGAGCCGGACAGCAGCTGGCGCTGGAACGTTTTGTTCGAGCAGGCGTCGAAGCTTGCTTCCGAGAACGAGCGGCTCGGCTTCTACTTCCATTTCCCTTCCAGCAACCGCTGGCCGGTATTTCTCCTCCAAAGCGGCATTTCCTTCGAACGCGATCCTTCGGGCCGGTTCGCCAGCCCCGAACAACTCGCGGACGGGCTGCGCGCTTGCCGGGAGCTGATTTATTTGCAGAAACGGTTTCCGCTCTTTTTGTCGGAGAAGGATGGGGATGCGGAGGAGCTGTTCTTCAGCGAGAAAGTATCGATGATTATGACGACGTATTTGGCTCTGAACCATCACGAGCGGCGTTCGGAGTTTGAATACGACATCGCTCCGCTTCCTTATTTGAAGAACGATCCGAAGACGCTGCTGCTCATGATCGGATTGTCCATCAGGGCTGATTCCGCCGTGAAAGAAAGTGCGCGGAAGTTCGTGGATTTTCTCGTGTCGTACGAGGCGCAGCTGCTCATTCGCCAGAAGACGCTCAGCATCCCGAGCGTCAAGCCGGCGGCGGAGTGGTCCGGGAAGGAGAGCCTATACCGGCCGTCGCGCTTCTCAATGTACCGGGATATTATCCCGACGTTCCGCCCCTTCACGGCGATGAATATGTCAACGTCGGAGCTGTACCGGTTTTACCGGGAGGCGAAGCTGTTCTGGTCCGGTCTGGAGACAGAGGAGGCGGCGGTGAAGCGGCTCGAGCAGCTGCTGTTCGAGCAGGAGGAGGGCTTGTTCGTGCGCGAGGGCGCCAAGGTGTGAGCGGCAGCGCGGGAAGCCGAAGCGGCGGGTTATGCGAGGCCAGGCTGCGAGAGCCTGGAAGCCGCGGAGAAGCGGCGAATATGAGGGTGAGTGGGTCAATACGATGAACCGCTTATCGCAAATGGGAGGCGCGCTTGCGTCTTCTTTTTTTGCGCCTGGCTAAACGAAAATAAGAGTCTTAGAGGACCGTTATTTTCATTTGCTTGCAGGGTGATTCTGAGATAACAGCCTTTGGGGACTCTTAATTTGTATCGAAATCGTCCTTCATGGCTGTTGTGCCAGGGATAAGAGGCCCAAAAGCATTCTAATTTTCCGAAAAGAGGATTTGAAAGCGAAATAAGAGTCCGTAACGTCTGCTATTTCCAAAAGCCCATCATAGAGCGGCAGCTAGTTATACCGCCGAACGAATCGCCGACAAGGAACGCTACTACATCGTCGACTTCTGCTCGGCAAGGCCCGATTCCGGGAGAGCCGATTTTGGATCGGATGAAGCTTTTCGCCGCCGCAGCACATTGTTGATCACGATAATGCCGATAATGACGCCCATTCCGCTCAAAGCCGACATGTCGCCGAGAGGGATCAGGATGCTGCCTATCCAGCCGATATACGCATACGATAGCGGAACGACCACCAGGCACAAAGCGCTTATAAACAGCGAAGCGAAATAAAAGAAACGGCAAAACAGGCGAAAAGCGAGCGGGTCCGCGCCGGTTCCCAGCTTCGTAAGATCGGATAGGGCAAAAAACATGCCGGCCAGCGAGAAGCTGGCGATGACGGGGGAATCGATGGCTATGACATCGGCAGATTTCAAAATGCCGAGCAGCAAATAGCTGATGGCGATGCCGAACAGGATGACGTCGCCTTGGCCGGCGATAGGACGGCTTATGCTCGTGAGCTTCGGTTTGACCGGCGTGCGCCGTCTTCTCGACAATTCACCCGAAACAGGGATATCTGGCACCGGGATTCCTCCTAATCTTGAAGGCTATCATTATTTTACCATGTAAAGGTAGGGGTGGGAACTATGCCGCACGGCTCCCTTCTTGTCGAGATTTGCAAGATTAGAGGGAAATTGCTGTCGGAAGCTGGTACAATGTAAGGAATAGATGGAAACCTTACGGTGCGGGCGTGCGCACGTCGCAGGAAAATGGCGGAGCAACGATACATAGAAAGGGTAGCTGAAGGCATGAAGATGAGTGTTATCCTGAAAACTATAAAATTTCTGCTGCCGGAAATCCAGTTAATCGATTTGGTGAGGCAGGAAGGATTTATTGCCCGGAGCAGACGCGCTCCAGAGGCGTACAGGGAGGAGACGTCCTACTACGAGGGAAATCAGCAGTCTGCTCCCATGCCGACGTATCAGACAGGGGGCGGGAATTTCGTTCCGAACGCCTCCGGACAGGCTGCGTTTGCAGGCACTTCCCAATCCTCCCCCCAACAGCGGCAACAATCGGCGGCCTACGGCGAAACGGAAAGCAGAACACGCAAGTTATCTACGAGGGAACTGGACGATATTTTCGAAGAGGTGGCAGCGTACCTCAACCGGCGTGTGATTGGCCAGCAATCTTTCGTAGCGGATTTAATCGCCGCTTACAAGCGAGGCTATCTGGATGATCGTACGGATGCGGCGCGGCAAACGATCTTGCTGGCGGGAGCAGCCGGTACCGGGAAGAAAACGGCGCTCGGCATCCTGAACGAACAGCTCCACCGCTATAAGCTGACGCTCTCTCCGCGATTTACGGAGATCCACTTGAACAGGTACGACGCGGATGAAATATCCGGGAACTTTATTGCCGATATGGCGGCGGCTTTTCAGGACGGGACCGGTACGGTGGCGTTCACTGGCATAAAGGAGGCCGATCCGGCAATAGCCTCTTATGTCGCGTCGCTTGCGGCGGAAGGCAGCTTTCGGACCAAAGAAGGCGTTCGTGTGGACGCCGCCGGCTATATTATCGTATTTTATGTCGACTATCCGGCGAAGGATGGGGCAGAACGCGGGCAGATTCCTCCCGAGCTGGCAAGCGCCATCCCGGTACCGGTGCTGCGCGGCATCAAAGCAGTCGCTATAACGGTCACTCTGGATACCGCAGCGCTTGTGCGTATAGCCGAGGAACTGCTGGAGAAAGAGCTGCGGCGTCTTAAGGGGACGATGCAGGTGAATATGTCGGTTAGCGACGCCGTATATGACGCCTTGGCGGGAATGGCAGCGGCGGACCGTACATACGGCGAATCGATCCAGCAATGGATCGAGAACGAGCTCATTCCCGTCGTGTCCGACATGCGGGCCCGGAACGAAGTGGAGCCGGGCGAGAAGGTGCGTATCGTTTTCGAGAACGATACGTTTTATGTCCGATCGCGGCGAATCGATCATCCGATTAAAGTGCGAACCTTCGTACGCGAGGAATCAATCGATGACGTGCTGAAGGAACTGACGAATTTGACCGGGCTCGCGTCGGTCAAGTCGTTCGTGAACGAATTGATGGAGACGGTGAAGCTCAATAAACGCAGGGCGCTTGAAGGCGGCGGAGCCGTTTCGATGGCGCTTCATATGGTGTTTACCGGCAACCCCGGAACAGGCAAAACGACCGTAGCCCGGCTGATTGCCCGCATTCTGAAAGCGATGGGCCTGCTCGCCCAAGGGCAGCTGGTCGAGACGGCCAGGCAGGATCTGGTCGGGCAATACGTAGGCTCCACCGCTCCGAAAACGATGGCCAAAATCGAAGAAGCGCTCGGCGGCGTGCTGTTCATCGACGAAGCGTACGCGCTTGCCCGTCACGATCACGATACGTTCGGCCTTGAAGCGATCGATACGATCGTCAAGGCGATGGAAGACCACCGCGGCAATCTGGTCGTTGTGCTGGCCGGCTACACGCAGGAGATGGAGGATTTCCTAAGAACCAATCCGGGGCTTCGCTCGCGGTTCCCGTTTATTGTGGAATTTCCCGATTATACGCCTGCCGATATGCTCGACATTTTACAACGGATGGCGAAGAGCAGCGGCTTCCGCATCGAACCGGGCGCCTATGACGGGCTCACGGAACTGTTTGCGCAGCGGCAGATCCCCGGTCGCAACGATAGCGGCAACGGCCGTCTCGTGCGCAATCTGTTTGAGGAAGCGGTGCGAAAGCAAGCGACTCGCCTCGGCGGTCAGGCGCCGGGAGCGGAGACCGATATGCAGCTGTTAACCGGAGCCGACTTCGGCATCGGCGAGAGGAAGGCGTTCGATATCGAGAGCGAGCTGGCGGCCATCGTCGGCCTCGATAAAGTGAAGGCGTTTGTCCGCACGCTGGAGAAGCAGCTGATCGTGGATCGCAGAAGGAAGGAAGCCGGCGTTCAGGTCGATACGGGACAGACGATCAATATGATTTTCTCCGGCAACCCGGGAACGGGCAAAACGACGATGGCGCGACTGCTCGCGGGGATGCTTAAATCGATGGGGTATTTGAAAAAGGGGCATCTGGTCGAGGTCGACCGTTCGAATCTCGTTGCCGAATACGTGGGCCAGACGGCGGTCAAAACGAAGCAGGTCGTCGATTCGGCGCTCGGCGGGGTGCTGTTTATCGACGAAGCATATGCGCTGGCCGAGGAAGGCGTGCAGGGCGGCGGCTTCGGCAAGGAAGCGATCGACACGCTCGTTCGCTTGATCGAGATGCACAAGAACAATCTGGTCGTTATACTCGCCGGATATACGGATGAAATGACGCGGTTCGTCCGCGTCAACCCGGGCATGTCCTCCCGCTTTCCGCTGCAGATCGAATTTCCCGATTATACGGCGGCGGAGATGGAGAGGATCGCCGGGATTATGGTGAAAGGCCGCGGCTTTTCGTGGGCGGACGACGTACCGGTGCCGCTGCGCGCCTATTTCGAGCGCAAGCAAATTCCCGGCAAGAAGGACGGCGGCAACGGCCGTCTCGTCCGCAACGTGCTGGAGGAAGCGATACGCCGGCAGGCGGAGCGGCTGGCCGACGGTCCGCAGGTACCGGTGGAGCGCTTGAACGAGCTGACGCTGGCCGACTTCGGCCTTGACGCGGATCGGGAAGCGGCTGGTCAAGCCGCGAATGCGCTGAGCGAGCTGGATGCGGTCGTCGGACTCAGCTCGGTGAAGGAGTTCGTCAGAAGCTTGTCGGCTCAGATCGAGGTAGCGGCGCGCCGCAAGGAAATGGGACTGCCTGCCGCTTCCGCGCAGACGCTGCATATGGTGTTCAAGGGGAACCCGGGCACGGGCAAAACGACGATCGCCCGCATTTTGGCCCGCAGATTGAAGGAACTGGGCGCCATCAAGGCGGATACGCTGGTCGAAACCGACCGTTCCGGGCTCGTGGCGGGTTATGTCGGCCAGACGGCGCTAAAAACGCGCGACGTGATCGAAAGGGCGCTTGGAGGCGTACTGTTCGTGGACGAGGCGTATGCGCTGGCGGAGGGCGATCAATTCGGCCAGGAAGCGATCGATACGCTGGTGAAGGCGATGGACGATTACCGGGACCGACTCGTTGTCGTGCTGGCTGGCTACGATCAGGATATGGAGCGGTTTCTTGACCGGAATGCCGGATTGCGCTCCAGATTTCCGAATATTATTACGTTTCCCGACTATACGGCGGACGAAATGCTGCAAATTGCCGGCCGTATTCTCGGTGCTCAAGGCTACCGGATGACCGAACGGACGGAAGTGCGGTTTATTGAAGCGGTCGGGCCGTACGTCGGCGAGTTGTCCGCAGGCAACGGGAGGCTCGTTCGGAACATGTGCGAGAAGGCGATCCGGAGCCATGCGCTGCGCGTAAGCGGCAAGGCGGATGCGACCGAGGACGATTTGTCGACACTGCTTCCGGAAGATTTCGCCGGGTAAGGGGGGATTCAGTTGAAATGGATTTTTGCGTTTTTTTACCACATGATGATGTTCGCCGTTATTTTATTTTCGCTGTTCCATCCCTTTATGCTTTTTGACTATATGAAGGAGGCGCTGAAGTACGAGGTGCCGCAAAGTGCTACTCCCTTCTTCGTAATCAGCTTCTTCATGTTATGGATCTACATTGCGATGAAAAGCGAATTTCTCGGAAAGCCGTACCGGAAGATTACGATCTTCCTGCCTTTGCTGCAAATGTTGGTGTATACGGCAATCGCTTTGAACGTCGGGCTTATGCTTTTGAACAAATGGGCGGAGGATGGCGCTTATTCCAAATGGGTGGCTATTGTTCTTACGATAGCGGGTGTCATCGCAGTTCGCCTGCTCATGTCGCTGCTGTACTGGAAATATCCGCTAGTCCGCAAATCGGATGGGAGATAGGAAATTAAGGGAGGTACAGTATGTCGGAAGACAATCGCCGCTTTACGAATCGACCTGGCCAGAGACGTTCGGAGGAATCCGGACGGCAAGAGGCCGGAGGCAGCGGATGGAACGGTGAATCGGCAGGACCCGAGTACGAGGCCGCCGTTTACGAGGATAACGTCAAACGCAAAGCATCCAAGAAAAATGTGCACCGGTTCTGGTTCGGCATCAGCGCACTCGCTCTAATCGGGGCATCGATCACGTTCGGAAACGCGAGCTCAGCCTCCATAAAAGATGTTAGGGCGAACGGAACCGGCGCGGCCAAAGCCGGCGCCGTGCTGCTTGCATCGGACGATGACGCCGGACTCGAGCCTCGGGATTTCGAGGTTGCGATGAAGCCGGGGATGCAAACAAGCCGCGCCCTTCTTTGGGACTTTGCGGCGGAGGATGGCGATGTCGTGACGGTGAAGGTAAACGGCAGCGTCATTGCCGAAAATGTTACGATTTTCCACAAGCCGTTCGTTTTGGACATTCCGATTCCGAGTACTGTGGAAATTGTCGGGGTGAAGGATGGCGGAGGCGGGATTACATACGCCGTCAAGTTCCCGGGAGCGGTAAGCGGCAGCGCTTATTTCAACGCGGCGGGCGTAGGCTCCTCCAATGTGTACACCATAACGGGGCAATAGGCCTGTCGTATTAATGTAACCCATACGGGCTTTTCGCCCGTATGGGTTTCTTGCTTTCTCCTCAAATGTGAGTCAGCTTCAGCCAGCTCCGTACTCAGCCGCAGGCTCGGGCAGCGGTCTGCCGATCGCTTCCACGTTATAGCCAAAGCCGAAGCCGCCGATCAGGCTGCTCAGGTCGATGCTTCCGCCCGTGCGGGCGTACAAGCCGGGATGGACGGCGGCCTCGCAGCGGGACGCCTCGGGGTAAAACTGCATGCTGTTCGTCTCCACGCCCATAATCGTTCCGGCGTGTTGGGCGAGCAGCACATGGGGGATTTGCGCCAGCATCGGGTTCGTCAAATCCTGCACCATCAGCGTCATTCCGTGCTCCTTCGCCCAGCAAAGGCTGAGAAGGGCGCCCGTCTGCGTCTTGCACGTCTTCAAGGCGACGGAGCTCCAGCCCAATTCGCGGCCGAGCTTCACAAGCTCCCAATCGTGGGCGCTCTCGTCCATGAACAGCGGCTTGCGGGCGCTGACGCTGCTCACGTCGATCGGGTTCGCCTCGAGATCGTATGGAAACGGCTGCTCGATATACAGGATCGATTTGTAAATATCAGGGTGCTCCAGCATCAGCCCATCGAGCAGATCAGTCACGTAGGCGCAGTCGGTCACCTGGCAGTTGAAGTCGGCGGACAGCCACACGACCCCGTTATCGAGCGCCAGACGTCCGGCTTGCCGCATGCGGTTGTAGTCCCAGGCGGCGTCGTTTCCGGTCAGCTTGATTTTGATGCAGGTTAGCCCGTCTTTTCGTATCCAATCCTCCAGCGCATACGGATAGCCGTCGTCCTTCTGATCGCCTGGAACTTCGTGACGGTACAAATAGTCTTTGCCCCCGAGCAGATGCCAGGCGACAAGCCGGGACGATTGCGGGCGAGTAAAGTAATGCTCCGGGTATTTTCCGGCGAACGGACTTGTCGTCCCGTCTGCCGCTGTCAGGTAGGCGGACAGATCGGCGTTCATATACCGCTCGTTATACGTGGCGTAGACCGGAACCCGGTTCGCCTGCCCGTAGGCGTCATGCAGCGCGATATCGAACGGCGAAAAGCAGACGAGCGCCGCGAGATAAGGCATATCCAGTCCGGACGACTGGCGAAACCGCTCCGCAAGCCCTGGCAGCACCTTTTTCTGGAACCGGTACCCGAGCTCGAAGGCATGCCCTTCGTCGTCCCAGTCGGACAAGCTAGCTGCGATCTGCAAGCAGAAGTCGCGCAGCGCCCGCTCCCGTACGTCGTACGGCAGGTCGCCGGGCCACACCCATTGGACGCTCAGCGGCGTTTCCCCCCAGCCGGTCGCCCGCGAACCGCTGCGGGTTTCCGCTTCGACGCGCACTCTCGCGCAGGTGACGTGAGTCAGCACTTCCGCGCCGAACTTAAGCGGGATGCGCGTTTCAACCGGCAGGAAATGCAGCTTTAACCCTTTGAGACGAATATCATGCTCGTTCATGTTCGCTGACAGCCTCCCCGAACGCCTGCCGAATGTAGGCGAATTCTTTGCTCAGAGCGGCGATGTGTTGCTCCTGGTTTTGCGGATGGTAGAATGGCTGCATATTGATGATCACGGGCCGGTCCAGCTTACTTACAGCCGCCCCGATATCGCGCCAGTTCAGCATTCCTTCGTCACACGGGGTCCAGGCGGCGGACCAGCCTTTGTCCGGCATATGCGAGCGGTTCGGGTCTCGTGACGGCATGACGTCTTTTACGCCGATGGCCGCGAAGTAGTCTCCGAGCAGCTCTATCGCTTTGCCCGTATGCTCCCGGCCTTCGTGGAACTGGTTGCCCGGATCGAGCATAAAGCCGATGTGCTCGGGAGGAAGACCCTGCGCGACAGCAAGCGCCGCGAACGAATGCTGAATCAGCTGCGAGTAGCCGTGGTGTACCTGGTAGATCGCCTTCATCCGGTACTTGGCGCACAGCTCCGCGAGCTGCTCCAGCTCCCCGCTCGCCTGCTCCAGCTGTTCGCGCAGCGGAACCGATTCCCGGTAGGCGAAATAGCCGGTGCGAAACGACTTGATGCCGATCTCGGACATAACGGCCAGCGGCGTAGCATCCTTCGCCAGTGCCTCCGGCGTGTAAGACGTCGTAGCCAGCTCGACGCGAATGCCGCGGGATTGCATGCCCCGAACGAAGGCGGGAGCTTCCCGGGTGAACCCGCCCGGGGTGACCCAATAGCCGTCGCGAACGACAAGGTCGACGCCGTCCAGCCCGATTTGCTGCATGGTGTCGGCTAAGCCCTCCATCGTCAGGCGGCCCAGCATTTTGGGAAACAAACTGAAAAAAGGTTTCATCCGGCTTACCTCCTAGGCCATCGTGGCCAGCATGCTCCAGTCGACGACCATAAGCGGCCGTTTCCCGCTAGCATAAGCTTCTATGTCGCTGACGGCCTGATCGCCGATATGGTAGCTCGTTCCCCCCGCGAGGTGGGACGTGTAGACGACGTTCGGGAGCGTGCGGATCGGATTGTCCAGATGCGCCGGCTCCGGGTCGGAGACGTCGAGGAAGGCGAACAACCGCCCCTTCTGCAGCTCGCGAATAAGCGCATTTTCGTCGATGCAGTCGCCGCGGGACGTATTGATGAAGATTGCATCGTCCTTCATCGCCGCAAACTCCGCTTCCTTCAGCAGATGATACGTTTCGTTCGTCTTCGGCGTATGCACCGTAATCGCATCGGAAGTGGCGCAAAGCTCAAGCAGCGAATCCACCTTCGTCATGCCGAGCTTCGCCGCGTTCTCCGCAGGCATATACGGATCGTACAGCAGGATGCGGGTGCCGAAGGGACGCAGCAGCCCTGCCACTTGGCGGCCGACCCAGGAAGCGCCGACGATGCCGACCGTCGCTTTAGCCAGATACAGCTTGTTTGCCGGTTTTTTGCCTTTCTCGGTCCGGTTTTGCTGCGAGTTGGGGATGATTTTGCGCAAGCCCACGATCAGCTCGCCGAGCACCATCTCCGCTACCGTCTTGGCGATAGCCGGCGCGCAGGAGGCGATCTGAAGCTGACGATCGCGCAAATCGTCAGTGAAAAAGTGCTTTACGCTGCCGGCCGCATGCTCCCACAGCTTCAGATTCCCGCAGCTGTCGAGTATACGCTTCGTCGGAATTGCTGTTTTCCACGAGCCGATCGCCACGTCGCAATCCCGCAAAAATGCCGCCGCCTCGTCTTCGTCCAGCTGTTTGTCCGAATCGTTCCATGTCACTTGAGCGATGCTCTCCAGCTTCGCCCGTCTTTCCTCCGAAAACAGCTCCGCGCACGCCATTTGCGGGATTAGTACGCCGACTTTTACCATATTAGGCCACATCCTTATGTTTGATTGGTCTCCCTAAACCTATCATGCACGGCAGTGAAAACGAATGGCGAAATAAGCGATTAACTTGTCATTATGTGTGATTGGCGATATACATAAATCCCGCAACATTCGGCATGCTATATAAGTTGAACCGGACATTCGGCGGTTAGGGACCTGAGCGTGTCTGTTCAGCCTATCTTGCAGCAGGGGGGTGAAAAGGTGGAACTGAACAAGCAGGAACGGGAGCAGGAGCAGGAGCAGGAGCCGACGATAGCGCCTGGGATGAACATGAGCGATCCGCTCGAGGAACAGGCGTCCGAGGAAGAAGTGGAGCGCGGAGAATACACGGAAGTTACCCGTTTGTTTGTGGACCGGACGCCGGAGGATTGAACCTTCGGACGATTTGAGGCCGCAGCCGCGGCGAGACGGTAAGTCCGCATGGGAAAAGCGCGACCCCGGCGCATGGCCTGTGCGGACTTTCTTTTTTTTTTTTTGTGCGCCAGCCCGGGACGCCCGGCTGAATGTTTACTTCTTTTGCACACGTGTAATATAATGAAGGTGCATTCCCGGGCTTCCGGGGGAAGGAGCCGTGCCGTAACCGATGACCGTTACGATCAAAGACATAGCCAGGCTGGCCGGCGTCAGTCATCCGACCGTATCCAGAGCGCTAAACGACGACCCCGGCGTGAACGAAGAGACGCGGCGGAAAATTATCAGGATTGCCAAGCAGCTCAATTACGTACCGAATTTGGCCGCCAAGCGGCTGGCCGAACGGAAGTCGAACTGCATCGGCATGATATGGCCCGCGTTCGAATCGATGTTTTTTTATAATCTATGCAAGGAAATCCAGCGGGAAGCCGCCAAAAAAGGAATGAACGTGCTGTTGTCGCTGGACGAGCCGGTAGAAGCGATGCGCACGCTGAACCAGCAGTTTGTCGACCACGTCATCTACTGGGCTGGGCCGGGTTGGAAGCCGCCCGCGGCTTTTTTGAAGGAGAAGGAATTATTCAAAGGCGATATGCTGCTCATGGGGGGCGGCTTGGTTCCGGAAGCTCACTGTCTTACGATCGACCGGAAGACCGGCATTTACGAGGCGGTGAAGCATCTGGCGGCTATGGGGCATACGAGGATCGGCTTCATCGGGGAAACGACGGACAAATTGGTCGGGTTTACACAAGGAATCGTCGACTGCAAGCTCGATTTTCGCAGCGATTTTCTCGTATCCGTCGGACATGCGCATACCGCCGAAGAGCCGTTCGACGAGGGGACCGTTACCGAGCTCCTGCTAAGCGCGCGCAGGCCGACGGCGCTGGTGCTGGATAGCCAGGTTGTGTTTTTCCAATTGACCAAGCTGCTGAGACGGCACAAAATCCGTGTCCCCGACGATTTGTCGCTGATCGTGTACGACGATGTCCCCGAGCTGCAGTTGTTCGAGGTTCCGCTGACGACGATCGGCCCGCCGATCCGATCGCTAGCCGAACGGGCCATAGCGCTGCTGACCGCGAAAACTTCGGAAGAAGAAAACGGATGGCAGGAGGAAGAAATTAAGACGCAACTTGTCGTCAGACAGTCGGTCGCTCGTCCCGTCCTGTAAAATTTTTACGGGCGGGTTTACATATCCTGAACACGTGTGCTATCATTATCACGTAATTACTTTATTTTTATTAGTACACGTGTGTTAAGTTTGTGCCGAAGGAAGTTCTGTATCGCTAAAGCGCTAAGCGAATGGGGCTTTCTTGGCAGGCTTTTCCTCATTACCCGTAAGGAGGGCAGAGAGCAGTCGGAACAGATGACGCCATAAGCCACGATAGCCGTTCGGAGGGAGGGAAGAGGCGTCGGTCGATCATAACTCTAAATTGACAACGCTTTCATTTCAATTCGCTTTGCCGATACTAGCCACACTGCGCGAATTCCCGACTACGACAGGAACCGAAACAACGGTAATCTGCTAACGCTATAGTTTCAATGATTCCGGTAAGCCGAAAAGAAAGAGGAAAAAGGAGCGGTCGGTATGAGATGGAACCAAAAAGCGATTATAGCCGCGGGGGCGATGGCCCTTCTGCTAACGGCATGCGGCGGGGGAACGAAGGAGCCCGAAGGCAGCGCGGCTAAAGGGGAAGAGGCCCCTTCGAACAAGCCGGTCACGCTGTATATGCTGCAGGACGGGGCGACTATTTCCGATGAAGAATTCGCCAACTTCATTGCAGCCCCGGTAAAGGCGAAATATCCGCATATTACCGTCGAGATGGTGCGCAACAAAAACGGCAACAACGGGCTGAGCGAGCTGATCTCCTCCGGGAGCTTCCCCGATCTGATGTTTATTACGATGCTCCAGATCAAGGCGCACCGCGATCTCGGCACAACGGAAAACCTGGACCCCTACATCAAGAAGTCCGGCATGAATCTCGCTCAGTTCGATCCCGGGGCGATGCAGACTTCGCGGGCGTTTGGTGGCGGCGAGAGCGTGTACGCCATTCCGTTTTCGCTTAATTTCCTCGCCACGTTTTACAACAAAGATTTGTTCGACCGGTTCGGCGTCTCGTATCCGAAGGAAGGCATGACATGGCAGGATATCATTCAGCTGTCGGCCAAATTTGCCAGAAACGAGAACGGCGCCGAGTACAGAGGATTGTTTGTGCCCAGCTTTGCGGAGATGGGGATGCAGCTGTCGCTCGGGCGCGTGGACCCTGCGACCAACAAAGCAACGATCAACAACGACGGCTGGAAAAAGGCAGCCGAGGTCATCAAAAACATCAATGCGATCCCCGGCAATAAAGGCGCGACTCTGGATCACTTCCTCAAAAACCAGACGCTGGCGATGGTCGCGAGCTACGACGCGAGATTTGCCGCGCTCGAGAAATTGCAGGGCACGCCGGAGCAGTTCAACTGGGACGTGACGCAGTTCCCGAGCTATCCCGACCGCCCGAATACGAGCCTTCAGTCGACGGGCCACTTCCTATCCGTATCGGCGCTCGGCAAAAACAAAAACGAGGCGTTTCAAGTCATCGAGTTGCTGACGGGCGAACCGATCCAGAGCCTCATGACCGAGAGCGGCCGCTTTACCGCGCTCAGCAACGAGACGATCAAGAACAAATACGGCGCGAAGATGAAGTCCATGCAGGGCAAAAACATCAAAGCCGTCTTCAAAAGCTCCTTTGCGCCCCCCTATCAACCGACATCGTACGATGCTCTCACGAACACGCCCTTGAACGATGCGGCCAAAAACTTCCTCGATAACGGCATGGACATCAATACGGCGCTGCGCCAAGCGGAAGAGGCGTCCAACAAGGCGATCGAAGCCGAGATCAACGCCAAAAAATAAGCGGCTCGCATAACAGCCGGACAACTGCGGGCGTGTTTGCAAACGCGCCCTAGATGAACTCCCCAGCTAGACTTCATTCCAACATTCCTGTTTTCGAATCGATATCGGATGAGGGAGAGTGTTTTCGGATGACCGTTCGCAAGTACAAAACGGGCTTATCTTTGCTTGTATCGGTTTGCCTCGCGTTCCAGGTTTGGATGACGGGAGGAAGTTCCGTTTCGGCGGATTCGCCCGCGTCTGCAACCAATATGCTCGTCAATCCCGGCTTTGAAACGGTAACAAGCGGTGCTCCGTCAGGATGGAAGGCGATCGGCAATACGTGGACGGGGCCGGCGGGGGTCGCAGCGGAAGCGGCCCGGACCGGCAGCTACGGCATCTCGATTCAAACGACGGCGGCCGATAATCCGTGGGTCCAGCAAGGTATTCTTGTGGAAGCGGAAGCGACGTACAGCATCTCGTCCTGGTTCAAGGCCATCGGCGTTAGCGGCGCGCCGGGTTACAAGGTCGAGTTTTACACCTCGCAGGTCGTATCGCCGCAGACGGCTCTGACCGGCTACTCGTACCGCAGTCCCGCATCCGGTCTTGACGGACAATGGCACGAACTGAACTACGAAATAAAAGCCCCGGTGGGGGCGAAATATATGCTGGTGTATTTGCGGCTGTATGGAACCGGCAAAGTGTATTTCGACGACGCTGCGGTAGTCAAAACGAAGGATGCGCCGCAAATCGTGCTTACACCGAATCAAATCTACTACTATCCGGATGTAACGACCGGCAGCATTGGCGTGGAGCTTAAGCCGCAAGATGGCGTTCTCGCGGGGAAAACGGCGGATATTAAGCTGGTTAAACAGTCCGGAGGCACGACCCTGTTTGCACAAACCGGTCTGGCTGCCGCCGCGCAGCTGAACGTTCCATTTCAACCGGCGGCTATGGAGATCGATCAGCCGTATGTGCTGTCGGTGGAATTGAAAGATGCAGCCGGGCAGGTCGTTTCGCGTGTGGAAAGAACGATCTACAGATGGAACCGCCCGACGGCGCTGCCCCAGAACGGTCCCGTTCAGGTTCAGGGCCAGCCGTTCTTCCCGGTGATCGCCTACCATGCGAATTTGGAAGACTATCCGTATTTGAGCCAGATCGGGGTCAACACAGTTCAGGGCGTCAACACGACGAGCGAAGCCGTGGTGCAGACACTGCTCGATACGGCGCAAGCGAACGGGCTGAAGGTGCTGCAGACGCTTTATCCGAACATGCAGGTCAAGGAAAACTTCGCGCTCACGGAGCAGATAGTGGCCAGGTTCAAAAGCCATCCCGCCCTGCTCGGCTGGATGATTATGGATGAGCCGTTCTTGAACGGCATCGCCCAGTCGGAAATTCTCGAAGCGTACAAACGGATTCGTACGATCGATCCCGATCACCCGACCTATATGGTCGAATCGGAACCGCACGCGTACCGCTCCACCGGGCAGGCGACGGATATTCTCGTGACGGACGTTTACCCGTACAACAGGTCGAATATGCAGCCGATCTCGGCGGTCGGCAGCGGCGTGCGCAAGGCGGTTCAGGATACGGACGGCGTGAAGCCGGTGTGGACCGTGCTGCAAACGTTCCGGTTTCCCGGCCCGTCTGCGTGGGACTATTTGCCGACGATCGGCCAGGTGCGCAATATGGCATACCAGTCCATACTGGCCGGAAGCAAGGGCCTTGCCTACTACTCGATCAACGACCCGGGCTGGAAGCTGCGCGAGTCGGTACTGTGGACGGGACTAACCGCTTTCAAAGACGAGCTGCAGCTGATCGGGGATTTGGTGAAGCAAGGCAGCAAGACGGCCGAGCAGACCGCCGGCGCGGTACAGTGGGGCGTATGGAGCAAAGGGCAGGAGCAGTATGCGATCGCGATCAATGTAACGCAAACGGCGCAGACGGCGGACATTCCGCTGACGAATGCGGGCAATCGAGTACAGCTGCTGTTCGGCGACGAGCCCCATTCGTGGGCTAGTTGGGATTCGCAGCTGGAGGTGAGCCTGGGTCCCGAGCAGGCGCTTGTGTACCGCATTACGCCATTTGCTTCGGAAGTCGAGGCGGCGATCGCCTCGATGCAAAATGCCGCAGCGCTGCTGCAAAACAACCATTGGCAGCAAAAAGCTAGCGATCTGACCGCGAAGCTGAACGACGTGCGGCAGGCTTTGACGGCCCCGGCGCCTGATGCCCAAAACGTCATGAACAAGGCGGACAAGGCAATCGATGACAACGACAAACTGACCGCCTGGGTAAATGGACAGAGCGATACCACCCTCGAAGGCAAAAGGCAAACGCTGCTTACGTTGCTGGAAGGTGTGTACAACCGGGTAGCACCAATTGTTCATTCGACGATCCGGCTTGATTTTCAACCGTTCCCGGACCGGCTGACGAACGGCGAGCAGGGGACCGCTAGCGTTCAAATCCGCAACACCGGCGACAAAACGCTCCATCCGTGGCTGCGCGTCGACTTGCCTGACGCCTTCGGACTGCCGCCGCTCGAGCGCGAGTTCGGTCCGGTCCAAAGCGGGGCGAGCGTGAGCGATTCCGCGAGCTTCACTGTGCCGTCCGCCGTTCCGCCCGGCCAATACACCGTCTCGGCATCAGTGTATTATTCCTACAAAGGCTCGGTGTTTCAGGTCACGTCCGCCCGCGAGCTTGAGGTGACCTCGCTGCTGCAAGCAAAACTGACGCCGGGAACGATTGACGTGACCAAGGCGGGTACATACCCGTTTGCCGTCGAGCTGACGAACGGCTCGGCGACGCCGCTTGTCGTCGAGCTGTCCCGGAACGTCCAGGGCGGCCTCACGGCGGAGCTGCCCGCTTACGCTGCACTTGCCGGGCGCGAGACGAAAACGGTGCAGGGCACTGTCACGGTTCCGCAATCGGTGACGCAGGGCGTTTATACGCTCACGGTAGTACCGCAAGTAAACGGGGTGGCCTACGCCTCGCTGCCGCTCACGGTCAAGGTCGATACGAACCTCGTCTTCAATGGGGGCTTCGAGACCGGCACAAGCGCACCCGAAGGATGGATGCTGCGTACGGGCGTATGGGATAAAACGACGGCCCATAGCGGCATAGCTTCGGCCAAGCTGAACCCGGACGCCGCCAATACGTGGAACGTCATCAATACGGTGGAGACGAAGGAAATCCCGGTCACGGCAGGCCGCTCGTATACGTTATCCGGCTGGGTGAAGAACGGTTCGACAACCGGCTCGGTCGCCCTCGGTATCCGGCAAATCGATGCAAGCGGCACATCCGTCCAGTACAATTGGGCGGAAGCGGCAAGGGGCGGCGACTGGACGAAGGTGCAGGTCACCTTCACTGCGCTGCCGCAAACGAAGCGGGTCGCCGTCTATTTCAAATTGGACCAAAGTGTAAATGGGCCGGCTTGGGTGGATGACTTAGACATGCGCGAGCTGCCATAGCGTAAGGGCATTTTGCAATCCCGTAATTGAACAAGCAGCAGTCGTATCGGATGCGCGTCAGGCGGGTCCGGCCGGCTGCTGCTTTTTATTCTAAAATAAGTAATGCGTTGCAAGCATGTCGGGCAGCTAAGCACGCATCTTCTATTCGGTGGATGTCTCGTGACCGCCGTATCCCTGTCTGAGCCTGCACGTTAAGGAATTTGTCCGGCTTTGCGCCTGATTTCCACAAGTTCCTCCGCTTCCCGGAAGGCGGTGTTCAAATCTTTTTGTCCGGCAAGAACATCGCCGAACTTGCTGCTCAGCTCGCCAAGCGCCACAGCTTCAAGCTTGGAACGGTTTAAAGCGTTGACTAAGCTCGCGACAACATACAAAGCTTCCTTCGGATGCCGGGACGTCTTCGGAACCGCGAAGAAGTATCCGCTCGGCAATCCCGCTCGGCTCACGGGCTCGCTAACGAAGCCAGGAAGCTGAATTCGGCCGACTCGCTGGTGCGGCTCCGCTAGAGGCGGGTAAATGAAGTTGCCGGCCCACATCGCGACATCCTGTTTTTGAATGAACCGGTTTTTACTAAATCCCCGGTCAGCCCCTTCGAACTCCATTCCGGGTACATCGTATACCGATTTCAGAGCCGCAAGCCAGGGATTCCACGTTTCCGTCATAAATTGGGTCCGTTCGGATTGCGGGTTGGTCAGCGGAGCCTGCTTCGACATGACGTTCAGCAGGAAGGAGCGGTCTGCTGCAAAACCGACGTACCGGATCTCCCGGTCTACCCGCGTCAATCGGGACGTCAGCTCTTTCGTCTCGCCCCAGGTTAGTCCTTCCGCGGGGTAAGGAATGCCGAATTTATCGAAGATGTCTTTGTTGAAATATAGGGAAGCGCCCTTGCCGGGAGGCAGCAGACCGTAGGTCCCCTCGGTGCTTCTAATTTTCTCTGCGCCGTTGAGCGGATCGGTGTCCTTCGGAAGCTGGCCGAGCTTGCGCGCTTCACTCGTCATCTCCTGAATGATGCCGGACAAATCGAGCCATTCGTTCGCAGCTTGGCCCGAATCGAGCTCGGACAGCGGAACAAGTGCGAGATCGGGAGATGCGCTGGCCAGAAGCGCTTTCCACTCGGTTCCTTCCGGATAGGCGACCGGCTCGATCGTAATCATTGGCTGGCGCTTTAGCAGCAGATCCGTTACGGCGCTCTTGAACGTATCGGCAGGCATCCGGCTCGCATCGAGCAGACGGAGCTTGACGGGCTGCTGGATCACAGGACCTGCGGAAACGGGAGCGGAGCCGGCCCCGTTGCCCCAGCTGCCCCGCGATGTTTGGATGCAGCTTGTCGTGAGCGTCCAGATCAGGCTGGCCGCTATGGCCGTCGCCAGAGAGCCTTTCATCTGTTTATTGATCATCCTTTTTTCCCCTCTAATGTCAAAGTTTATATACACAATTAGACGACTTGGGAAGGGAGGTAGTTTCGGACGACCGGCACCGTGGGAGGAAGAGAGCATAGTGAAAAGAGCAGCAGCTGCTCCCTTCTTCATTGAAGTAACGGGCAGTGCGCGCCTAGCCAAGCTAGGTACAACTTACTGATGAAAGTTCAGTCGGGGTAGGGACCAAGCCGCCCCGTAGCTAGCAGGCAGACGTCGGCGAAATCCGGCGGCTGAAGCCCTGCGAAAA